>NZ_JAXAXL020000007.1:0-39325 GCF_047497515.2 Stenotrophomonas maltophilia | reverse complement strand
GTCAGGTGGCGGCGGGGTTCATGCGGTTGCCGGCCAGCGGCCGGCACTACCGGGTATGTCCGGCGTTCATGGGGATGCCGGCCAGCGGCCGGCACTACCGGGTATGTCCGGCGTTCATGGGGTTGCCGGCCAGCGGCGGGCATTACCGGTGCCGGTGCCGTGCGTTCCACAGATGCGTTGCGGCCAGCAGCAGGCTACCGGTGACGGTCAGCGGGGTTTCCCAGTCGTGCGAGGGCAGCGCCAGCGCGCCGGCCAGCAGCAGCCCGAGGCCGATGCCGGCGGTGGCCCAGGCCAGCACTGGCAGCGGCCGACGACGCTCCGCTCGCCACAGCGCGTAGCCGGTCAGTGGCAGGGCGATGGCCACGAACAACAGGTGCACCCACTCGGCTTTGGCCCAGGCGCCGAACATCGGTAGCGCGGCGGCCAGCAGGGGCAGTGCCAGGCAGTGCAGCAGGCACAGGCTGGACAGCGCGACCGCGCCGGCATCAAGCAGGGCGGCAGAGGGCGACTTCATCGGGGGAGGTTCCTTGCTTGACAAGTGTTATACAGTAACATTTCCGTTCCGCAGCCAACCCGCTCCGACATGAACACTGTTTCCCGCGCCGACCGTCGCCTTCCGGTCACTGTGCTGTCCGGCTTCCTCGGGGCCGGCAAGACCACCCTGCTCAACCAGATCCTGCGCAACCGCGAGGGCCTGCGCGTGGCGGTCATCGTCAACGACATGAGCGAGGTCAACATCGATGCGCAGCTGGTGCGCGAGGGCGGTGCCGAGCTGCGCCGCACCGAAGAGACGCTGGTGGAGTTCAGCAATGGCTGCATCTGCTGCACGCTGCGCGATGACCTGCTGCAGGAAGTGCGGCGCCTGGCCGATGCCGGCCGCTACGACTACCTGCTGATCGAATCGACCGGCATCGGTGAACCAATGCCGGTGGCGGCCACCTTCGCGGTGCGCGACGAGCATGGCTTCAGCCTCAGCGACATCGCGCGGTTGGACACGATGGTGACCGTGGTCGATGGCAGCGCGTTCCTGGCCGATTTCGGTTCGACCCTGCGCTTGGCCGAGCGTGGCCAGCAGGCCGGGCCCGATGATGATCGCGGCGTGGTCGACCTGTTGTGCGAGCAGGTGGAATTCGCCGATGTGATCGTGGTCAGCAAGGTCGACCAGGTGGACGACGAAGTGCTGCAGGACACCCTGGCGGTGCTGCGCGGGTTGAACCGCGATGCGAAGCTGCTGTTGTCCAGCTTCGGCGATGTGCCGCTGGCCGAGCTGCTGGACACCGGTCGTTTCGACATGGAGCGTGCACAACGTGCACCGGGCTGGGTGAAGGAGCTGCGCGGTGAGCACACGCCGGAAACCGAGGAATACGGCATCGCCAGCTTCGTCTACCGTTCGCGGCGTCCGTTCCATCCCGCGCGGTTTGCACGCGCGCTGCAGTCGGGCATGCCGGGCGTGATCCGCAGCAAGGGCTGGTTCTGGCTGGCCAACCGCATGGACTGGGTGGGCGAGTTGAACACCGTGGGTGCGGCGACGCGCACGCAGGCGGCGGGCTTCTGGTACGCCGCGCGCGAGCGCGTGCGCGCCGGGCAGGAGGACACCACGCCGCTGCTGCCGCCGACGCCGCTGCCCTACAGTGACCTGGGCTGGGCGCGGCAGCAGGCCGAGTGCTGGAGCGCGCCGCTGCCGGGCCTTGAGGAATTCCCGGACATGGCGGCACATTCGGCGATGCAGCGCCTGTGGCACCCGCTGTGGGGCGACCGCCGGCAGGAGCTGGTGGTGATCGGCGTGCACATGGATGAGCGTGCGGTGCGTGCGGAACTGGACGCGTGCCTGCTCAACGACCACGAACTGCGCGCCGGGCCGCTGTTGTGGCAGCAGCTGCCGCAGGCGTTCCCGGTGTGGAAGCGGTGAGCGCGCATTGACGGTTGGTGATGTGCCGGCCAGCGGCCGGCACTACCCATATCGATACGCCATGCGTGGATCTACAGGCGGTCGCGCCACTGCCAGCCGTCGGCGCTGACCTGCAGCACCTGCGTGGGCCGCAAGGCCTGCAGCAGGTGCCGGTCATGGCTGGCCATCACCAAGGCGCCGAGCCATGCGGCCAGCAGTTCTTCCAGTGCCCGCAATGCGCTCAGGTCGAGCGCGTTGCCCGGCTCGTCCAGCAGCAACAGCTGGGGCGCGGGATCGGCATACAACACACTGGCCAGCGCACCCTTTACCCGTTCGCCATCACTGAGGCTGCCGGAGGGGCGAAGGATGCGCTGTGCATCCAGCCCGAGCAGGGCCAGCCGTGTGCGCAGTTCGCCCGGATCTGCCGCGGGATTGGCCGCCTGCACGGTATCGAGGATGCTGCGCTCGCCGGACAACCCCAGCAGCTGCTGGTCGAGCAGGGCCAGTGGCGCATGACGCTGCACAATGCCCGCGCGTGCCGGCAGTTGACCGGCGAGTACGCGCAGCAGGGTGGATTTGCCACTGCCGTTGTCGCCGACCACGGCGATGCGCTGGCCGCGCCGGATGTCCAGCTGCAACGGGGCACTGCAGCCATGCGGCAACACCAGCGATGGCGCCTGCAGCAGGCGCGCGCTGCCGCGTTCCCCTTCACCGGAAAACAGCGCCAGCTCCGGCGCGGCATGAACCGCAGCGGCCGCTGCGCGCAGTTGATCGGCACTGGCCTGCAGGCGTTCGGCCTGCACCTGCTGCGCGCGGCCGTGGCTGGCTTCGGCGCGCTGCTTCTGCCGGCCGAGCAGGATCGGCGCCTGGTTGGCCTGCTTCGCATCGCGGGTGCCGCGGGCCTGCCGTTGTTGCTGGCGTTCGTGCTGCTCGCGCGCGCTGCGTTGCTGTTGCCGGTGCTGCGCTCGCGCATGGTCGAGCTGGGCAGCGGCCGCCTCGCGTTCGGCGTCGCGTACCGCGGCGTAGTGCTGCCATGGACCGCCATAGCGATGCAGCCCGCCTGCGTCGAGTTCGACGATCTGCTGCATCTGTTCCAGCAGTTCACGGTCATGGCTGATGGCCAGCAGGCCACCGCGCCACTGCTGCAACTGTTCGTACAGGTGCTGCCGATGGCGCGCATCAAGATGGTTGCTGGGTTCGTCCAGGATCAGCCAGTCTGCGCCGCTGGCCCAGGCACCGGACAGCGCCACCTGCATGGCCTGGCCACCACTGAGGCGTGCGGCGGCTTGGGTGTGATCGAGATCGCCGGGCAGCCCTAGCGCCAGCCAATGCTGCTGCAGGCGCTCACGCAGGTCCCAACGATCACCGACGCGGGCGAAGTCGGCCTCGTCCACGCTGCCGGCTTCGATGCGGGCCAACGCGGCCAGCACGTCGCCGACGCCGGCCAGTTCACCGACGGTGCCGGCCGGTGGGTAGCCCGGGGTGGGCAGCAGGAACACACCCCCACTGCCGCGCACCTGGCCGCTGTCGGGTGGCAGGCGGCCCGCCAGCAGGCGCGCGAGCACGCTCTTGCCGGCGCCGTTGGCACCGACCAGGCCGGTGGCGAGCGGTTCGAAGGAAAAGGACAGATCGGAAAACAGCGGACGGCCGTCGGCCAATCGATACGACACGCGATCGAGCGTGAGGGAATACGGGGTCATGCGACCTCCATGGATGCCGGGTTCTCCCCTGCGCGCAGGGGCGGGAAGAGTCAGGCCGTCTGCTGGAAAGACGGCGGCATCAATGGCGCATGGGTCGCGAGCCTCTGGGAGGAATGAGGGGACAGTATAGCGGCGGTGGCTGAATGGCCGGGTCAATCGCGCCTACGGCACGGTTTCCAGGCGTGCGCCGACGAAGTCGATGAACACCCGCAGCTTCGGCAGCACGTGGCGGCCGGAGGGCCACAGCAGGTGGAAGGTGCCGCAGGAATGCACGTGTTCGTCCAGCACGGTGACCAACCGGCCGTCGTCCAGCGCCGCGCGGACCGAATGCACCGGCACGAAGGCGAGGCCGATATCGCGCAGTGCCAGCGCCACGCGTGCCTCGATGGTGTTGGCGACCATGTGTACCGGCAGCTCCTGTGGCGTTTCATCGTCGGGCCAATGGATCGGCCACGGTTCCAGCTTGCCACTGCTGGGAAAGCGGTAATGCAGCAGCATGTGCTGCATCAGCGCTGCCGGTGTGCGCGGAATGCCGCGGCGCTGCAGGTACTCCGGCGAAGCCACGATGCGGCGCGGGAACACGCCCAGGCGCCGGGCATTCATGCGCGAGTCGCTGGGTTCGCCGACGCGCAGCACGGCGTCGAACCCTTCTTCGATGACATCGACCAGTCGATCGCTGAAATCCAGGTCCAGGCGGATGTCCGGATACGCGGCCATGAACTCGGCCATCAGCGGCAGGGTGAGGTCGCCGACCAGCGGCAGGCTGATGCGCAGCGTGCCGCGTGGGGTCGCATGCGGCTGTGCCAGCTCGGTGCGGGCGGCATCGCGTTCGTCGAGAATGCGCCGGCAGCGCGCCAGGAACAGTTGGCCTTCGGCGGTGAGGGTGATGCTGCGGGTGCTGCGATGGAACAGGCGAACGCCCAGTGCGTGCTCCAGCCGGGCCACGCACTTGCCGGCCGCCGAGGCGGAGATGCCCTGCAGGCGCCCGGTCTCGACAAAACTGCGGGTGTCGGCGGCGTGCACGAAGGTCTGCAGGTTGGCGAGGTTGTCCAGGACTGACATGGGCGTGTGGGCGAGGAAACTGGCAGGGCAGCGGGAGGCCGTTACGGCCTTGCGGTTCCGGCCATCATGCCGATTGCGGACTGTGCGGTCCATGATGCGCGGAGCGCCAACCGGCTTTTTGCACGGCGGCGGGCTGCCTAACGTGGCGGGTCTCTCCCCACGGAACACCGCGATGAACGCCGCCCTCTCCCTTGTACCCGCACCAGTGCTGCCGTCGGTGCAGCAGTTGTTGCAGCAGGTTCATCCGCAACGCCTGGTCGGTGCGGTCGTGCTGGTGCGCGAGCACGGCGTGCTGCGCCATGCCAGTGCGACCGGCCTGGCCGACCGTGAGTCGTCCATGCCGATGCGCCGCGACCAGTTGTTCCGGTTGGCTTCGGTCAGCAAGCCGCTGCTGGCCACGGTGATCCTGCGGCTGGTGGCCGAAGGCGCGCTGGACCTGGATGCGCCCGTGCAGCGCTGGCTGCCGCAGTTCCGCCCGGCGCTGGCCGACGGCCGCACACCGTCGATCAGCCTGCGCCAGCTGCTCAGCCACAGCAGCGGGCTGGGTTACCGCTTCCTGGAGGCCGATGCGGACGGCCCCTACGCGCGGGCCGGCGTCAGTGATGGCATGGACGCGAACCCGCTGACCCTGGCCGAGAACGTGCGGCGCATCGCGCAGGTTCCGTTGCTGTTTGAACCGGGCAGCCAGTGGCTGTACTCGCTGGGCGTGGATGTGGCCGGCGCAGTGGCCGAAGCGGCAACGGGTGAAACCCTGCAGGCGCTGTTCGCGCGTCTGTTGGCCGTACCGCTGGGCCTGCGCGATACCACGTTCGCGACCACCGACTACGCGCGCCTCGCCACGCCGTATGTGACCGGCACGCCGCAACCGCAGCGGCTGCAGGAAGGCGACGTGGTGGCGCCCTTCGAGGGCACGGTGGGCATCGAGTACAGCCCTGCACGCGCCACCGATGCCAGCCGCTTCCCATCGGCCGGCGCGGGCCTGGTCGGTTCCGCCGATGACGTGATGGCGGTGCTGGAGGCGCTGCGTGATGTGCAGGCCTCGCAGGTGCTTCCGCCCGCACTCGCGGCCGAGATGGGCACGCCGCAGCTCGGCGAACAGGGGCCGCCGGAACCGGCCGGCTGGGGTTTCGGGCTTGGGTTTGCGGTCCTGCATGATGCGGCGGCCAGTGGCACGCCGCAGCACGTGGGCACGTGGCGCTGGGGCGGAGCCTATGGGCACAGCTGGTTCGTCGATCCCGCGCGCGGCCTGAGCGTGGTGGCGCTGACCAATACCCTTTATGAGGGCATGGACGGTGCGTTCGTCGATGAACTGCGCGATGCGGTGTACGCCGATCTGGAGGCCGTGCGATGAGCGGTCATGCGATCGATGCGGGCAGCCCGGCGGGTGAGGCCACGCGCCTGCCATGGGCGGGCCTGCTGGCGCTGGCAGGCGGCGGCTTCATCACCCTGCTGACCGAGACCCTGCCCGCTGGCGTGCTGCGGCCGATGGGCGAAAGCCTCGGCGTGAGCGATGCAGCGGTGGGGCAGCTGGTCAGCGTGTATGCGCTGGGCTCGGTGATGGCCGCTTTGCCGATGACCGCGTTGACCCAGCGCCTGCCACGGCGCCCGCTGCTGCTGGCGGCGATTGCCGGCTTCGTGGTGGTCAACATGCTGACCGCGCTGAGCAGCAGCTACCCGTTGATCCTGGCGGCACGTTTCCTGGCCGGTGTCAGCGGGGGCCTGCTGTGGTCGCTGGTGGCCGGCTATGCCGCGCGCATGGTGGTGCCGGCGCTGCAGGGCCGCGCGATTGCAGTGGCGATGGTCGGTTCACCGTTGGCGTTGTCGCTGGGTGTTCCGGCGGGCACGCTGCTCGGCCAGCAGATTGGTTGGCGCTGGGCATTCGCGCTGATGAGCGTCCTTGGCATCGGGCTGTTGGCGTACGCGCGCTGGGCACTGCCGGCGTTGCCGGCCGCACGCACCGGCCAGCGCCTGACGCTGGGCACGGTATGGCGCCTGCCCGGCGTGCGCAGTGCCTTGGCGGTGATGGCGCTGTACGTGCTGGCGCACAACGTGCTGTACACCTACATCGAGCCGCTGGCGGTGGACGCCGGTGCCGGTGCGTGGCTGGATCGCCTGCTGCTGGCGTTCGGCGTGGCCGCCATTGCCGGCATCGGCATCGCGGGCTGGGGTGTGGACCGCCATCTGCGCACGCTGGTGTGGGCGGCAGTGATCGGCTTCATCCTGCCGGTGCTGGCCTTGCTGCTGTGGCCAGGCCAGGCGACGCCGCTGCTGCTGGCAACGGTGCTGTGGGGCGTGGCGTTCGGCGCGGTGCCGACCCTGTTCCAGACCGCGCTGGCACGCCGGGCCGGGGCCGCCGCGGACCTGGCGCAGTCGATGCTGGTGACCGGCTGGAACCTGGCCATCGCCGCGGGCGGGGCAGCAGGCGGCGTGTTGCTGCAGGCTGCCGGGCCCAGCCGGTTGGGGTGGTTGCCGTTGTTGCTGCTGGCGGTGACAGCGGCGTGGTTGCTGGCGCGGCCGAAGGCGTGGGAATAGGCGGCGATCGATGAGGGCGCAGTGCCGGCCAGCGGCCGGCATTGCCAGGGTCCATGCCATTCACGCGTGGCGTGGATCTACACCGCTTCGCGTTCGATCGGCACGCTGCGCGGGTTCTGCATGTCTTCGCGTGCGGCGCCATAGCGTTGCTGGCGCTTGTGGTGGAAGGCCACGAACTCGTCGCGCGGCAGCGGCCGCGAGAACAGCCAGCCCTGCCCGAATTCCACATGGCGGCTGTGCAGGTAAGCCAGCTGCGCTTCGGTCTCCACGCCTTCGGCTACCACCCACAGCCCCAGTTCCTTGGCCATGTCGATGATGTGCGGGGTCACCGGGCTGGTGGCGCTCTCGGTGCCGATCGCATCGATGAACGACTTGTCGATCTTCAACGCATCCAGCGGCAGCTGCTCCAGGTACTGCAGGCTGGAAAAGCCCACGCCGAAATCATCGATGGCCACGCTGTGGCCGGCACGACGGGCCTGCGCCAGCATGGTGCGTGCGCGGTCCAGATCGAGGAAGCCGCGCTCGGTGGCTTCCATCCAGATCTGCTGCGGCAGGATGCCGCTGCCGGCCATGTGCTTGGAGATCATCTGCAGGGCGCGGCCGCTGCTGATGTCTTCGGCAGCAAGGTTGATCGCGATGTGCGCGCTGCGGTCGCCCACCAGCAGGTCACGCATGTCGCGCACCACGTTCTCGATCACCAGGTCGGTGACGGCGGCGATCATGCCGGTCTCTTCGGCCAGGGGAATGAACAGGTCCGGGCGGACCTGGGTTCCGTCCGGGCGCTGCCAGCGCACCAGCGCTTCGGCGCCGACGCAGATGCCGGTGTCCAGCTCGATGATGGGCTGGTAGTGCAGGTACAGCTCGCGGCGGCGGATGGCGGTGGCCAGTTCGCCGCGCAGCGACAGCCGGCGCCGCGACAGCCAGATCACCAGGCCGGCGCCGGCAGCGGCCAGCAGCAGGCCGAGCGGGACGAACAGCCAGGCCTGCTGATGGAAGGTCGACGCCAGCGCGGTGCGCGGCGTGGTGGCGATCGCCAGCCATTCCTCGTTGCGCGCGGTGGCATACAGGGTGTTCTGGTCCAGGCCTTCGCCGGGTGCGCGCAGCAGGGCCTGCAGCAGTGCCGGGTCGACGCCGCTCTGCTTGGCCAGCAGGCGGCCGTCGGGGCTGGCCAGCGCCAAGCGCACGTGCGGGTCGACGATGACGTCGACGAAGCGACGTGGATCGACCAGCACGTCGTAGGAGCCATACAGGATGGCCAGCATCTGCCGGCGTCCGCTGGCGACCGGGCGCACGTCCACCGCGATGCCGGCGCCGTCGCTGGTGACGTGGTCGGCCTTGGGCTGGTCGACATCGGACTGGAAAACGCCCCACGAGGTGCAGCGCAGCTTGCCGCCTTCGAAATAGCCCATCTGGTCGACCGAAGGCGTGGTCATCACCAGTGTCTGCATGCGCCGGATGTGCTCGGCACTGCAGGGAACGTGGGCGCCGGCCTCGGCCGATTTCAGCGCGGCGAGCGCCTCCTGGTAGGACTGGTCGGAGCGGCGCAGGGTGCGTCCGGCGATGTCGCGCAGTCGCTGCTGTTCGACGCTGACGGCACGATCCCAGGTGGCATAGGCCATCACCGCGATCGGCACGGCGGCGGCCAGCAGGGCCAGCGCGGTGCCGCCGATGATGATGCGCAGGCGGCTCATGGCCGGGGCTCCAGCGAGGCAGGCGGGGCAGGGCGCATGGTCGGGCCGGTCCTTGGGCAGGTGCGGCTATCTGAGCATGGCGCCGGGCCGGGCGGAATGGGCTGGAACCGGTATTTCGTCACATTGTGATGAAAGCGGCCCGCATTGACGTAATCGGACCGTCCGGCGCTGGCGCTCCGGCTTGCGGAGGACTACCTTCGAACGCTTCGCCCGCCCTTTCCCGCGCCCATGACCGAGCCCGCAACGCCCCCCGAGCACCTGCGCCGCAGCCTGTCCAACCGCCACCTGCAACTGATCGCCATCGGCGGTGCCATCGGCACCGGCCTGTTCATGGGCTCGGGCAAGACCATCAGCCTGGCCGGCCCGTCGATCATCTTCGTCTACCTGATCATCGGCGCGATGCTGTTCTTCGTGATGCGCGCGATGGGCGAACTGCTGCTGTCCAACCTGCAGTACAAATCCTTCATCGATTTCTCCACCGACCTGCTCGGTCCCTGGGCCGGTTTCTTCTGCGGATGGACGTACTGGTTCTGCTGGATCGTGACCGCCATCGCCGATGTGATCGCGATCGCCGCCTACGCGCAGTTCTGGTTCCCTGGGCTGGACGCCTGGATACCGGCACTGGCCTGCGTGCTGCTGTTGCTGGCGTTGAACCTGGTGACGGTGAAGCTGTTCGGCGAGATGGAATTCTGGTTCGCGCTGATCAAGATCGTGGCGATCTGCGCGTTGATCATCACCGGTGCCGGGCTGGTGGCATGGGGCTTCACCTCGCCCAGTGGCCACACCGCGGCGCTGTCGAACCTGTGGAATGACGGCGGCATGTTCCCGATGGGCCTGGTCGGCTTCTTTGCCGGTTTCCAGATCGCGGTGTTCGCCTTCGTCGGCATCGAGCTGGTGGGTACCACCGCCGCCGAAACCGCCGACCCGGAGCGCAACCTGCCGAAGGCGATCAATTCGATCCCGGTGCGCATCATCATCTTCTACGTGCTGGCGCTGATCGCGATCATGGCGGTCACCCCATGGCGGCAGGTGGTGCCGGACAAGAGCCCGTTCGTGCAGCTGTTCGTGCTGGCCGGCATTCCCGCCGCGGCCAGCCTGATCAACTTCGTGGTGCTGACCTCGGCGACGTCGTCGGCCAACAGCGGCATCTTCTCCACCAGCCGCATGCTGTACGGCCTGGCCGAGGAAGGCCACGCACCGCGCGGGCTGTCGCGGCTGTCACGCGCCGCGGTGCCAGCGCGCGGGCTGCTGTTTTCCTGCCTGTGCCTGCTGGGCGGCACCCTGCTGATCTACCTGATCCCGAACCTGGTGACCGCCTTCACTCTGGTGACCACGCTGGCCACCGTGCTCTTCATCTTCGTCTGGTCGCTGATCCTGGTGGCCTACATGGTCTATCGCCGCCGCTACCCGGAGCGACACGCCGCGTCGATCTTCAAGATGCCCGGCGGCGTTGCCATGTGCTGGGCCTGCCTGGTGTTCTTTGCCGGCGTACTGGTGCTGCTGAGCCTGCAGGGCGACACCCGCCAGGCGCTGATCGCCAGCCCGGCGTGGTTCGTGCTGCTGGGCGTGGGGTATTGGGTGCGGCGGAGGACGGCGAAGTAATCCAACGTCTGCGTTCCATCGATTGATCCACTGTTTCCAGGAAGTTTCATCCACGCATGGCGTGGATCTACTGTCCGTCGCAGGAAACTGTCGAAGGTGGGGTGGGTCCGGTTGTGGGGGCGTGAGCCGCATGGATGCGGCGACCGAGCTTACATGGACGTACTTGCAGCGTCCCCCGCAACCGGACCCACCCCGCCTCCTCGCAGGAAATCGGCCGTTGCCGTTGCTGTTGAGGTTGCCGGCCAGCGGCCGGCACTACCGCAGGTGCAGGGCGCAGCCCTGCCGACCCCCATTCACCCGGCGTTAGCGGCTGCGGCCGGATGATCCGGCCGCCATGTTCAACCGCCCTGCCGCCATCGCGCTGTTGCTGCTGTCCAGCCTCTGGCCCGGGCTGGCCACAGCGCGCACCGTCTATCGCTGCGTGCAGGGCAACACGGTCAGCCTCGCCACCGCGCCGGAACCGGGCTCGCGCTGCACGCCGAAGGAGATCGACGACAACGCCATCCAGACCCCGAACCTGTGGGGCAACATGGGCGTGTTCAGCGGTGTGCTGTACGAGCGCGAACAGGACGGCGTACTGGTCTATTCCACCCGCAACCTGCCGGGTTCGCGGGTGTTCCTGAAGTTCACCGTGGCCACGCCACCGGGTGAGCCCGCCCACGAAGGGCTGGGCAAGGTCGGCACGCCGCAGTTGGCCCAGCATGCCAAGCAGTTCAAGGCCGCCGCCAAGGCGACCGGCGTCGACGACGCCTGGCTTCGCGCGATCGCCCACGCCGAAAGCAACTTCGATGCGCTGGCGGTGTCGAGCAAGGGCGCGCAGGGCGTGATGCAGTTGATGCCCGATACCGCGCAGGAATACGGGGTGAGCGATCCGTTCTCGCCCCAGCAGTCGATCAACGGTGGCGCGCGCTACATGCGCGCACTGCTGCGCCGCTACAACGGCGACCGGCCGCTGGCTGCAGCGGCCTACAACGCCGGCATCGGTGCGGTGACCCGTTACAAGGGCGTGCCGCCGTATGCCGAAACCCTGGCCTACGTGGACAAGGTGATGGCGTTGTACGTGCGCTACCGCGAGGCGATGGGCATCCGTACCGAAGTGCCGGCGCGCTAGGCGGGCGGTGTAGAGCCGAGCCCATGCTCGGCTCCACAGGACACCCGCTCAGCGCGAGGTGGAGGAGCTGACCAGTTCGTAGCGCTCGATGCGGCCGACGCGGGCAACCTCGGCCTGCACGTCGGCACGCTGCTTGAGCGCACGCCAGGCCGCATCGATCTTCATGTCGCCCGGCAGTGACGGATAGGTGCGCATGTCCTGCAGGCTGGCCAGTGTCTCGCCGCGATCCATGGGTGAGCGCAGCTGCTCGATCAGCACCACGGCTGCGCCATCCAGGTTGCCTTCGTCCAGCAGCATCTCGCGATGGAACAGGCGCGCGTCGTTGCGCTGGGCAAGGATCACCGAGCGGGCGGTCTCCATCGCCTTGGCATCGCCGCGCTCGCGGGCGGCGGCAAACTGCACCAGCGCTTGTGCCGCTTTGCCATAGCCGCCCAATCCGGGCAGGTCACTCACTGCCTGTGCTGCGTCCTGCATGCGGCCCAGCGAGGTGAACAGGAAGCCGACATTCAACTGGTGCTCGGTACCGTCCGGGCCGAGTGCACCGATGCGGGCGGCCTGTTGCGCCGCCACCAGGGCATCGTCGGTGCGGCCGAGCCGGCGCAGTGCGCTGAACCGGCTGTTGAGCAGCCACGCCACCCATTCGGCCTCCTCCGCCGACGGTGATTCACCCTCGGCCGCCGCACGCGCCATGCCGTCGGTGAGTGCCAGCACTTCCTCATTGCGGTCCAGCATCAGCAGGGTGACGCTGAACTGGGCGATGCGCGCGTCCAACTTGCGGTCCAGCAGGCCGGATACGCGCAGGGTGTCCAGATATTTCTGCGCGACCTGCACCGGATCGAAGCGCGGATCGGCACGGTCGATGTAGCGGTCGAAGCGCTTGTCGCTACGCAGCTGGATGATCTCGGCCGGACTGTCGATGCGGGCCAGCGTGGCCGGAATCGCGTCGCCGCCACCGTTCTCGGCCTGCAGCGTGGCCAGCGTCAACCACATGCCGGTTGGCTCCAGGCCACCGCTCTTCCAGCCGTTGTCGAACAGGGCCTGCAACAGCGCCAGGCGCTGCTGCGGCTGGTAGCGCAGGCGGTACTGCAGGTAGTTGATGGGCTGGCGATCGATCGGCAGCGGCGCGTCGGCATGCTTCAGTGCCTGCACCAGGTAGGTCGTGGCCGTTGCAGGCTGGTTCTCGGACAGCTCCAGCGATACCAGCGTCAGCAGGATCTGCGTATCGTCGGGAAGCACCTGCTGTGCGCGTTGCAGGTAGCGACGCGCCAATGCCGGCTTCTTCTGCACCATTGCCGTCCAGCCGGCCACCTGCGCGGCACGGCCCTGGCGTTCGGCGTCGAAGTCATCCAGCAGCGGATCCTCCATCAACCGTTCCATGGCAAGCAGCGCCCCCAGCGTATTGCCGCTGCGCGACTGCTGGATCGCTTCACCCCAGCGCGTGGCGTAGGCCATATGCGCCGCGTCGCTGGTGATGGACGGCTTCTGCTGCGCCACCGTGATCGATGCCGAGGCGGGGACGCTGCTCAGTGCCGCCAGCAGCAGAACGGCGAAGGGGGCGAAGCGGGGCATGGAGGATCTCCATCCGTGGGAACAACATTGAACCCGCTGTGGCGGGCGAGGACAAGCGCGACGCATGGAACTCTGCTGCTCCAGCGCACGATCGGCCGTGGCGCATCGCGCGCGCAGCGTCTATTGTCGGTGCCTCTTCAGGCAGCAGGCAGGGCGGCGCAGCACGATGGCACGGTGGCAATGGATGGCGGCGGGCGTGGCGTTGGCAACAGCAGTGGCCCTGGCGGCAACGTGGTGGGAGACCCCGCTGCACACGTCAGCTGAACCGGCAGGCCCGGCGCCGACACCGCTGGCCTGGACCGCGCAGGTCGAGGTACTGGCCGGTGATGGCCATCCCGGTGATCGCGATGGCGCTTCCGCGCAGGCCCGCTTCGCCGATCCGTACGGCCTGCTGCGCGCCGCCGATGGCAGCGTCTACTTCACCGATGCCGGCGACAACAACCGCATCCGCCGACGCCTGCCCGATGGTCGTGTTGAAACCGTGGCCGGGCAGGGCGAGGGCCGCGTCGACGGCCCGGCGTTGCAGGCGAGCTTCAATACGCCGTCGGGCATCGCCGCCGACGCGCAGGGCAACCTGTACGTGGCCGACACCGGCAACCATGCGATCCGTCGCATCGGCATCGATGGCCAGGTGAGCACGCTGGCCGGTGGCGAGCAGGGCTACCTGGATGGCCCCGCCGCGCAGGCGCGTTTCGATGCGCCGATGGGCGTTGCGGTGGACGCGCAGGGCCAGGTCTACGTGGCCGACACCTACAACGATCGCATCCGGGTGATCGGCACCGATGGCACGGTGCGTACCTTGGCCGGCGGCGAGCGCCCTGGGCTGGCCGACGGCGTGGGCGCCGCCGCGCGCTTCGATACGCCGGTGGCGCTGGCCTTCGACGCACACGGCGCGCTGCTGGTGGCCGATCTTTTCAACAATGCGGTGCGCCGGGTCGGCGCCGATGGCACGGTCAGCACACTGGTCGCGGCCGGTGGCGTGATCAACGGCCCGCTTTCGTTGGCCACCACCCATGACGGCGTGGTGTACGTGGGCGATCTCGATGGCCGCATCGTGCAGCTGACGCCGCAGGGTCACCAGATCGCGCTGGTCGGCAACGGCCGGCTGCCGCGCCTGGCCCGCCCCAGCGGGTTGGCGATCGATGCCGATGGCAGCGTGCTGGTGGCCGACGCTGCCAGCTATCGCCTGCACCGCCTGCGCCCACTGCCGGTGGGCGAGCTGCCCGCGCCGGCGATGGTCGGCCCGGCCGCCGATGCCGCGCTGCCCGATACCGGTGGGCGCTGGCCGCTGGCGCCGCAGGACGGCTGGCACGAAGTGGTCGGCACGCTCGGCGAAGTGCGCGGCAACTTCAAGGGCGAGAGCCGCCACCACGTGCACGGGGGATTCGACGTGCGCGGTGATGTCGGCCAGACCGTACTGGCCATCGCCGACGGCAAGATCAGCAGCCCGGTGGCGGCGTGGAGCCTGGGTGGGCAGGCCGAAGGCCTGGCGGTGGATCGCCTCAAGTACATCCACATGCGGGTCGGCCGCACGCCACGCGATGAACCGTTCGACGCGCGCTGGCAGGCGCTGTACGACGAACAGGGCACGCTGGAGCGGATGCGCGTACGGCGCGGCACCCGCATCCATGTCGGCGACCGGCTGGGCAGCATCAACAACCAGGCCCACGTGCACCTGGCCGTGGGCACTGGCGGTTTCGAGACCAATGCGGTGGCGCTGGGCTTCCACAACTACGCGGACCACTTCGCACCGCGCATCACCGACGTGGCGCTGCTGGATGACAACGACCAGCCGATGGCTGCCGGCGCCGATGGCGTGGTGATGGTGGCGCGTCAGGGACGTGGCGTGCAGATCGTGGTCGAAGCCTGGGACCAGGTCGACAACAACCTGCCGCGGCGCAGGCTGGGCATGTACCAGGTGGGCTACCAGATCCTTGATGGCGGCGGCCAGCCGCTGCAGGGTTACGAGCAGCCGCGCTGGAACATCGTGTTCAACCGCATGCCGCCGCAGATGGAGGCGGTGCGCGTGGCCTACGCACCGGACAGTGGCATCACCGTGCATGGCAGCGCGGTGACCCGGTTCCGTTACCTGGCCACCAACACCGTGCGTGACGGCCTGATGGAAACCGGTCGCTGGCAACCGGCGGCACTGCCGCCAGGCGAGTACATCGTGCGTGCCAGCGTGCGCGACTACAGCGGCAACGAAGGCATCGGCCCGCGCGAGATCAGGGTGCGGTTGCTGCCATAGCGGCGGCGGGGGCGCCGCAACGTTCGCGCTCGGCGTCCATGTCTTCCAGCGGCCGCACCTCGATGCTGCCGAAGCGCGCCCACGGGAAGTCGCGGGCGATGCGCATGGCTTCGTCGCGGTCGCGCGCGACGATCAGGTTGAAGCCGGCCAGCAGTTCGCGGGTTTCGGCGAACGGGCCATCGAGTACGCGGCTGTGGCCCTCGCGCACGCGCAGGGTCTGCGCGGTATCGACTGGTTGCAGCTTCTGTGCGGCCAGCAGCGTGCCTTCGGCCTGCAATTTGTCGGCGTGCGCCAGGCAATCGCGCATCAAGGCGTTGAATTCTTCGGTGGGCAGCGCCTGCAGCAGGGCAGGCTCGATGTAGATCAGAAGCAGGTACTGCTGCATGGCACGGTCCTGGCGCGGGCGGGGTGCCCATGATGGCGCAGGTCTGCGCGTGGGCATGTTGCAGCGCGGGAGGCGCGCCTTCGGCGGAGACGGCGAACGGCGGAGCCCCTCCGTGGTGAAGGCCGAAGCAGAGTTCATGAGGTTGGCCGGGTGGGTAGGCGGGTCGGGGGACGCCGTAAACCCCCCGCCGGGGTCCGGCCCAGCCGCTGGCGGCTGTGCGTTCGGGCGCTTGCGAAGCAGTGCTTCGCGAGCAAAGCGCCCTCACCCATGGGGGCTTGGCCGCGGCATCCATGCCGCGGACACCCCCGCCCCGCCTACCCACCCGCCCGGCCCACCCACAGGAAGCCAGCTTCCAGCGACCCACCCACACCACCACGGAGGGGCTCCGCCGTTCGCCGACTCCCGCCGAAGGCGCGCCTTTCGCGAAATAAAAAAATTCTCAACAACGTGTCGATTCCCAGCCCCCTGGTTCGTTGTACCAGTGAAGGGCACGCACCCCGCGTCCCCACGGGAGACCGCAATGAAAGTGATGGTGATCGTGAAGGCCAACGCCGATTCCGAAGCCGGGCGCATGCCCAGCCAACAGGAGCTGTCCGAAATGGGCGCCTTCAACGAACAACTGGTGGCGGCCGGCATCATGCTGGCCGGTGAAGGCCTGCACGCCACCCAGCGTGGCCGTCGCATTCATTTCGGCGAAGGTGCACCCCGCGTCGAGGCCGGCCCGTTCGGCCCCGCCAACGAACAGATCGCCGGGTTCTGGCTGTGGAACGTACGGTCACTGGACGACGCCGTGGAATGGGCCAGCCGCGCACCGTTCGGCAGTGGCGGCACGCTGGAACTGCGTCCCTTGATCTCCGCGGAAGACTTCGGCGAAGCCTTCACCCCCGACTTACAGCAGCAGGAACAGCGTCTGCGTGCACAGCTGGAAGGTTGATCCGAATCTGGTTCGCATCCGCCGGGCATGACCCGGCACGACCCTTGACCTACACACCGGAGTACTGCCATGAAACTGATTCCCTTCCTCGGCTTCAGCGGCCAGGCCCACGATGCGATGGCGTTCTATGCCAAGGCACTCGGCGGCCAGGTCACCTCGGAAATGAAGTACCGCGACATGCCACCGTCCGATGGCATGCCCGGTTGCAATGAAATGCCGGCGCAGACCCTCGACCACGTCGCGCACAGCCAGCTGGAAATCGGCGGCGCGATCCTGATGGCGGCCGATGGCCCCGGCGGCGGCGACGGTGGCTCGACCACCATCAATGTCGATGTCGACAGTGTCGAGGAAGCCGAGCGTGTGTTCGCGGCGCTGGCGGAAGGCGGGCATGTGCAGATGCCGATCGCCGAAACGTTCTGGGCGCATCGCTGGGGCATGTTGATCGACCGTTACGGCAAGCCGTGGATGGTCAACTGCATGAAGCAGCCCTGATCCCCTACCTGTTTTCATCCACAAGGAGCTTCACCGATGAGTGCACCGCAACCGCAGATGATCTTCGTCAACCTGCCCGTGCAGGACCTGAACGCGTCCAAGGCCTTCTTCGCCGCGTTGGGCTACAGCTTCAATCCGACCTTCACCAACGACGATGCGGCCTGCATGGTCATCAGCGAGAGCATCTTCGTGATGCTGCTGACCCAGCCTTTCTTCAAGCAGTTCACCACCAAGCCGATCGCCGATGCACGCAGCCACACCGAGGTGATCACCTGCCTGTCGGCGGACAGCCGCAAGGCGGTGGACGTGATGGTGGACAAGGCGCTGGCCGCCGGTGCGAGCGAGCCGCAGCCGGCACGCGACTACGGGTTCATGTACCAGCGCGGTTTCCAGGACCTGGATGGGCACCTGTGGGAAATCGCGCACATGGAGGGTGAACCGGGTTGAGCATCGCGCCGCGCTTGTGCGTGCCGGGCGTGCATGCTGTGATCGGCACATGCACGATCCCGCACTGACGCAGCGTCTGGAAACCCTCTGGCGGATGGAGTCGCCGGTGTTGATCGCGCGCCTGGCGCGGCTGCTCGGTGGCGACGTCGGTCGCGCCGAGGAGCTGGCCCAGGACACCTGGCTGGCCGCGCTGGAGCGCTGGCCGGGGCAGGGTATCCCGGACAATCCCGGAGCCTGGCTGATGACCACTGCGCGTAACCGGGCCATCGATGTGCTGCGCCAGCACCAGCGCGTAGCGCAGCAGCATGCGCAGTGGGGTGAGGAACTGCATCCGGCACCGTTGCCGGCGCCGGATGACAGCCAGGCACTGGAAGATGACCTGGGTGACGACCTGCTGCGGCTGATGTTCGTGGCCTGCCATCCGGTGCTGCCCGCCGATGCGCGGGTGGCGCTGACCCTGCGCCTGCTCGGAGGCCTGACCACCACCGAGATCGCGCGGGGTTTCCTGCAGCCTGAGCCGACCATCGCCCAGCGCATCGTGCGCGCCAAGCGCACTCTGGCGCAGAAACAGGTGCCGTATGAGGTGCCGCGCGCGGAGGCGATGCCCGAGCGCCTGGCCTCGGTGCTGGAAGCGATCTACCTGGTGTTCAACGAGGGCTATGCGGCCAGTGCCGGCGATGACTGGATGCGCCCGGCCCTGTGCGAGGAAGCGCTGCGGCTGGCCCGCATCCTGGCACACCGGTTGCCGGTGCCACCGGTGCTGGGCCTGCTGGCGTTGATGGAACTGCAGGCCTCGCGCGCGGCGGCACGCGTGGATGCACAGGGCGCGCCGGTGCTGCTGGACCAGCAGGAACGTGCGCGCTGGGATTGGCTGCAGATCGAGCGCGGGCAGCAGCTGCTGGCGCGTGCATTGGCCGCCGGCGGCGATCAGGACCCCTATGTGCTGCAGGCGTGCATCGCGGCCTGTCATGCCGCCGCGCGGCGTCCGCAGGAGACCGACTGGCCGCGCATTGCCTCGCTGTATACACAGCTGTTGCAGGTGCAGCCTTCGCCGGTGGTGGCGTTGAACCGGGTGGTGGCGGTGCTGCGCAGCGATGGTGCGTTCGCGGCGTGGGCGCAGTTGCAGCCGCTGCTGGTCGAGCCCCGCCTGCAGGAGTACGCGCCGTTGCACGTGGTGCGCGGCGAACTGCTGCAGCAGCTGGGCCGGGCCGAGGATGCCCGCGAAGCCTTCGCCGCCGCCGCCGCGCTGACCGGCAACGCGCGCGAACGCGAGCACCTGTTGTCGCGCGCTCAAGGACCGGGATGATCATCGGGGTCAGATCCCTCTCCCGTAGGAAGAGGGATCTGACCCCGTCTTTCCGAATCCCATTACACTCCGGGGGGATTTCCCTGCTGGAGAGAGCAATGAAGCGAGTAGCACTGGGCCTTCTGGCCCTGTCAGTGTCGAGCGCACTGATGGCGGCCACCCCGAAATTCGATGGCGCGCGGATCTCCGCCGACGTCAAGGAACTGGCCTCCGACGCCTACGAAGGCCGCTCGCCGGCCACTGCCGGCGAAGAGAAGACCATCGCCTATCTCAGCAAGCAGTTCGCCGATGCCGGCCTGCAGCCCGGCGGCGACCTCAAGGATGGCAAGCGCCTGTGGACGCAGGCCGTGCCGCTGCGCAAGGGCGACATCGTCGGCACCCCGCAGCTGGCGCTGCATCAGGGCGGCAAGACCATCGCGCTTGACCAGGGCAAGCAGATTGCCGTGCGTGCGGCCATGAACGGCGCCAACAACGTCGATATCAGCAAGGCCCCGCTGGTGTTCCTCGGCTACGGCGTAAAGGCGCCGGAACGCAACTGGGACGACTTCAAGGGCGTGGACCTGAAGGGCAAGATCGCCGTCGTGCTGATCAACGACCCGGACTTCGAGACCGGCCAGGGCGATTTCGACGGCAAGGGCATGACCTACTACGGCCGCTGGACCTACAAATACGAGGAAGGCGCACGCCAGGGCGCGCTGGGCGTGCTGATCGTGCACGAGACCGCACCGGCCTCGTACGGCTGGGCCACCGTGGCCGGGTCCAACACCAACACCATGTTCGACGTGGTGCGCGACAACCCCGCCGGGAGCCATCCGTTGCTGGAAGGCTGGATCCAGCGCGACCTGGCGGTGGAGCTGTTCCGCTCGGCCGGGCAGGACTTCGAGGCGCTGAAGAAGAAGGCGCAGCAGCGCGATTTCACCCCGGTGGTGCTGAACGGCGCCAGCCTGGATGCGAAGTACGCGGTGAAGACCGAAGTGATCACTTCGCACAACGTCGCCGCGCGGCTGGAAGGCACGCGCCATCCGGACGAGACGATCATCTACAGCGCGCACTGGGACCACATCGGCGTGGGTGAGCCGGACGCACGTGGCGACCGCATCTTCAACGGTGCGCTGGACAACGCCAGCGGTACCGCCTCGCTGATCGAGCTGGCCCGCGGCTTCGCCAAGGCCAAGCGTCCCGAGCGTTCCGTGCTGTTCCTGGCGGTCACCGCCGAGGAGAAGGGCCTGCTGGGTTCGGAGTACTACGCCACCCATCCGCTGTATCCGCTGGAAAAGACCGTGGCGGTGATCAACATGGACGGCATGGCGCCGTTCGGCCCGTCGCGTGATTTCGGCATCTACGGTGCGGCGCGCTTCGAGCTGCTGGACCAGCTGAAGGACGTGGCCAAGGGCTGGGACATCCGCTACACGCCGGACCCGAAGCCGGAAGCAGGCCTGTTCTTCCGTTCCGATCACTTCCCGTTCGCCAAGCGCGGCGTGCCGGCGCTGTCCTGGTCGGCCGGCCAGGACTGGGTGGACGGTGGCGTGGCCGCAGGCAAGAAGGCCTCGGAGGACTACACCGCCAAGCGTTACCACCAGCAGGGCGACGAATGGCAGCCGGACTGGGTGTTTGCCGGTGCCGCCCGCGACCTGGAAGTGCTGTACACGCTGGGCAACCAGCTGGCCAACTCGCGCAGCTGGCCGAACTGGAGCAAGGACGAGTCGTTCCGTGCCGTGCGTGACGCCAGCGCCGACCAGCGCAAGTAAGGCCGGGCGCCGGGTTCGCCCGGCGCCTCCCCGGTAGTGCCGGCCGCTGGCCGGCAACCCTGGGAAGCGTGCGGAGGTGACGGGGAGCCGGCCAGCGGCCGGCACTACCAGAACCGCTTCCATCCCCGCTTTCCGGCCCTTCGTCGCAGCCCGCTTGTTTGCCCGGCGGGCCGCCCTATGCTCGGCTCACCCCCTTCCTCCAAGGCGCCGCCGTGTTCGCCAGCCTCTCTCTCCTCATTCGCCACCTGCTGGCCTGGGCCGCCGCGCTGGTTGTCGCCGGCATGGTCTGGAGCGGCATCTTCAGCGGCATGAACGATGGCCCGGGCTGGGTGTTCGGGCTGCTGGCGATGTTCCTGATGATTTCCGCGCTGGGCAGCGCGATCACCCACGTGCGCCGGGTCTGGCTGGTCGCGGGGCGGTTGGATTCGACCACGCTGTCCGGGCGCCAGCGTCGCCAGGTAGAACTGCCGATGGATGCGGGCCAGGCCTACGCCGTGGTGGAAGCGGCGATCGCCGAACTGCCGCGGGTGGAAGAGGTGGAAAGCTCGGCCGGCAGCCTGCAGGTGCGCGCGTACGTGCGCCGCGTGGATCTGTGGAACGGTCGCCAGCCGTCGCGCTGGAACCTGCCGGCACGCCTGGCGATCAAGCGCAACAGCGTGCTGGCCACGGTCACCCCGGGGCAGGGCACCAGCACCGTTACCCTGCTGTTCGAGCCCGATGCCGGTTGGTGGGCCGACCTGCTGGCGCTGGATGAAGGCAGCAACTACGAGAACGCCGAGGCGGTGACGCGTGCGATCAGCCGCCGCGTGGCCGACCAGCGTCGCGACGAGCAGGCCGCCGCCGAACAGACCCAGGTCGAGAAGGAACTGTCGGTGGCACGCTTGAACCTGCTGCATGCGCAGGTGGAACCGCATTTCCTCTACAACTCGCTGGCCAACGCCCAGGTGCTGACCCGCACCGATCCGGCGCGTGCCGAACAGATGCTGGGCCACCTGATCCAGTACCTGCGCAGTTCGTTGCCGCAGGTGGACGAGTCGGTATCGACGCTGGGCGTGGAACTGGAACGCACCCGCGCCTACCTGGAAATCCTGCGCATCCGCATGGGGGCACGGTTGTCGGTGGACGTGCAGGTGCCCAATGAACTGCACGGCGTGCACCTGCCGGCGATGGCGCTGCAGACGCTGGTGGAGAATGCGATCAAGCACGGCCTGGAGCCGAAGCCCGGCGGTGGCACGATCTGGATACTGGCGCGCGGCTTCGATGACCACGTGACGGTAACCGTGGCCGACGATGGCCTCGGTTTCGGCCAGGGCACCAGTGGCACCGGCATCGGCCTGAAGAACCTGCGCGAGCGCCTGCGCCTGACCTGCGGTGAGCAGGCCGGTGTGGCGATCGTCGCCAACTTCCCCAGCGGCGTGGCTGCAACCATGACCCTGCCGCAGTCGCACAAGGAGCGCAGCCATGCCGCTTGAAGCCCTGATTGCCGAAGACGAAGAACTGCTGCGGCAATCCCTGGTGGAGCAGCTGCGCCGGTTGTGGCCGGAGCTGACGCTGGTGGCCGAATGCGAGGATGGCGCCAGCGCGCTGGAGCAGCTGGCCGAGAAGCAGCCGGATATCGCCTTCCTCGACATCCGCATGCCCGGTATCAGCGGCATCGAAGTGGCGCGTGCGTTGTCCGAGCTGAGCCCGCGCACCCAGGTGGTATTCGTGACCGCCTACGATCAGTACGCCATCGATGCATTCGAGCAGGGCGCGATGGATTACCTGCTGAAGCCGGTCAGCGACGAGCGCCTGCTGGCGACCCGCGAACGCATCCTGTCGCGCCTGCCATCGGCACGCCAGGACGATGCCGTGCTTGAACGCCTGCTGCAGCGGCTGGGCCCATCGCAGGGCGGCGCGGAGCGTCCGCCGCTGGCCTGGATCACCGCCAGCAACGGCCGCGAGACGCAGCTGATCATGCTGGAGGACGTGGCCTACTTCCGTGCCGACAACAAGTACACCACCGTGGTCACCGCCGCCGGCGAAAGCCTGCTGCGCACGCCGCTGCGCGAGTTGCTGGACGTGCTCGATCCGCAGCACTTCCGCCAGATCCACCGCTCCACCATCGTCAACATGAAAGCGGTGGCGGCGGTGAGCCGCGATGACACCGGCCGCGGTGTGCTGCGCCTGCGCCAGCGTGCGGAAACGCTGGTGGTCAGCCAACCGTTCATGAGCCTGTTCCGCGGCATGTGATCGATGCGCGTTGCTGAAAGAACAATGCCACCGTGATCGCGCACGGTGGCATTGTGGGTCCCCCCGCTTTCCCGAAGGGTCAGTAGGCAGGCTGCAGTGTCAGGTCGTGGTGATGCTCGTTCTCGCCGACATGGTTGAGGCGTCCGACCAGTTCGGAGTGCTGCTTCATGCGCCCGATCTCGGTCATGATGCGGATGTCCTCGTGGCGCAGCTCGCGCCTGGCGGTGACCGCCTGCTTGTAGTCCAGCACTTCCGGGTAGTGTTCGGCCAGGTCCAGCGCCTCGGCCACATGCTCGACGCTGTCGGCCTTGGAACTGATGCGGGCGCGGCTGTTGAAGGCCTTCATCCAGCGCTCGAAGCCGGCCGTCCGGTCGAACATGTTGGCCATGAACCAGATCACGAACAGGATCGAGATCCACGAGCCGAACACCACGACCACGCGGGTGAAGGTGATGTGGTAATCGTCGCGCCACAGGTAGTTGGTGATCAGGCCGAGGATCAGCAGCGAGGCCGCCTGCCAGCCGACGATCGAGGCGATCAGCCACTGGCACTTGGCCTGGGCCAGCACAGCCACTTCATCGCGGATCTGCTGCTCGCTGAGGCTGCGCCAGTGCGCAACCTGTTTTTCGAACGGGCTGCTGTAGAGCTCGTTGTCGCGAAGCAGTAGTCCCAAACCCTTGAACAAAGCAATCATGGCTGGCTCCTTGTGGAACGTGCGTCGATCAGCATTGGACGGTGTGGCGGGTTCAGTTCTAGCACTTCCAGCGAGCCGTGCAATGGGCGAAATGCCAAGCGCGGTAAGGGTTTTGTCTGAATGGGTGAATGTTGCTGCATCGCAGCATCGCAGTTACAGCCTGCGACAGGATGTCGCAGGGTGAAACGTGCTGCGGCCGCACATGAAACCGCGGCTGAGCACGCAGACCGGCCATCGGCGCGGTGATTGCCTGGAATCGGGCCCGACCGCGCAACCCGGCGGGTGGATGCCGACCCGCGCGCGCTGCCAACAGCGCGGGCATGCACCGTAGATCCACGTCCTGCGAGCAGGGGCGTTATCCGGCCGACCTCAACCCACGCAACAGCATCTCCAGCGCGGCCGTCGCTTGCGCCAGTCGCGCATCGCCATCCTCGCCCTCGGCAATCCAGAACGCCGCCTCGGCCAGGCTGCCGTAGATCAGCGACGCCAGCGCCTGCGCATCCACCGGCGTGATCACGCCCTGCGCGATCAACCGTTCGATCAGGTGCTGCATCGACTGCACGCAGTGCCGCTGCGATTCCGGCGAGGCGCCGCCCAGCACCGCGCGCGCGTCGCGCAGCACGATGCGTTGGATCTCCGGCTCCAGCGCCATCTGCAGGTAGGCGCGGCAGCGCTGCACGAAGCCGTGCCAGGCGTCGTCGGCACTGTCGCTGATCGCCTGCAGGCGCCGGTCGGTCTCGGCGTCGAGCTGGGCGACCACCGCCGCCAGCAGGCCTTTCTTGTCGCCGAAGTGGTGGTACAGCGCGCCACGGGTCAGCCCGGCCTGCGCGGTCAGGTCATCCATCGAGGTGGCGGCATAGCCGTGCTCGCTGAACACACGGCGGGCGGTGGCCAGCAGGCTGGCGCGGGTTTCTTCCATCTCGGCGCGGGTGCGGCGGACCATCCAGAGCTCCTTACATACGCAGTGCATGATTATTTACATACGGCGCGTATGAATGTAGCCTCTTATTCATACGCTCTGTATGTATTGTCGTGGCGCCCCGCGCGCTAGGCAAGTCACCGCTCTGGAGATCCTGATGGCCACCCCTTATCGCGACCTGTTCGCTGCCCCGGGCACGGTCGGGCTTGCCCTGGCTGGGCTGCTGGCCCGCCTGCCGCTGCCGATGACCGGCATCGGCATCATCACCCTGCTGTCGCAGTTGCGCGGCAGCTATGCGTTGGCCGGCGCGGTGTCGGCCACCTTCGTGCTGACCTACGCGTTGCTGTCGCCGCAGGTGTCGCGCTGGGTCGACCGGCACGGCCAGGCTCGGGTGTTGCCGTGGGCCGCCGCGGCCAGCGCGACCGGCCTGCTGTTGCTGCTGGCCTGCACCGTGATGGCGGCGCCGGACGCGATGCTGTTCGGCGCGGCGATGATGGCCGGCTGCATGCCCAGCATGTCGGCGATGGTGCGCGCGCGCTGGACCGCGATCCATCGCGGCCGCCCGGCGTTGCAGACCGCGTACTCACTGGAGACGGTGTTCGATGAGGTCACCTTCATTGCCGGGCCGCCGCTGTCGGTGGGGCTGTCGGTGGCGGTGTGGCCGCAGGCCGGGGTCCTGGCGGCGGCCCTGTTGCTGGTGGTAGGCGTGGCCGCGCTGGTGCTGCAACGGGGCACCGAGCCGCCGCCGCAACCCCACGAAGAGGCCGCGTTGCCTTCGCGCTCGCTGCTGCGGCACGCGGAGATCCGCCTGTTGGCGTTGTTGATGCTGGCGATGGGCGTGATTGTCGGCACCGTCGATATCAGCAGCGTGGCGTTCGCCGAACAGCGCGGGCAACCGCTGGCAGCCAGTGCGGTGCTCTCGGCCTATGCCCTGGGCAGCTGCGCCGCCGGCCTGCTGTTCGGTGCACTGAAGCTGCAGGTACCGATGCCGCGCCTGTTGCTGCTGGGTGCAGCGGCGACCGCGCTGACCACGCTGCCGCTGCCCTGGGCCGGCACGCTGCCGGCGCTGGCTGCAGCGGTGCTGTTGGCCGGCCTGTTCTTCGCGCCCACCATGATCGTGGCGATGTCGCTGGTCGAACAGCGCGTGCCCGCATCGCGGCTTACCGAAGGCATGACCTGGCTGCTGGCCGGCTTGAACGTCGGCGTTGCGCTGGGTGCAGCGCTGTCCGGGCATAGCGTCGATGCCGGTGGCGCGCGCAGCGGCTTCGTGGTCGCGCTGGTGGCGGGCGCCGTGGTGCTGCTGGTCGCGCTGCTTGCCTGGCATGCGTTGCGCAGGCCTGTTCCCGCTCTCTCCGCTGAAGGAATCCTCCCGTGAGTGCTGCTTCACCTGCGCATGCTGCGCCCCGTGTCCGCCATCCGTGGTGGGCCGTCTCCGCGGTCGGACTGGCCACGTTCTCGGTGGTCACCACCGAAATGCTGCCGGTCGGCCTGTTGACCCCGATCGCCGAGGCGCTCGGTGCGTCCACCGGTACCGCCGGCCTGATGATCTCGCTGCCGGCCTTGTTGGCTGCGCTGTTCGCACCGCTGGTGGTGATTGCTGCCGGTGGCATCGATCGCCGCCGCATCCTGTGCGCGCTGCTCGGCCTGCTGATGGTGGCCAACATCGCCTCCGCGCTGGCGCCCAGCATCGGCTGGCTGCTGGCCGCGCGCGTGCTGGTGGGGTTCTGCATGGGCGGCATCTGGGCCATCGCCGGCGGCCTGGCCGCACGCCTGGTGCCCGCGCACCGCATCGGCCTGGCCACCTCGATCATCTTCGGCGGCGTGGCTGCGGCGTCGGTGCTGGGCGTGCCGCTGGGCGCATTGATCGGCGACGCGCTGGGCTGGCGCTGTGCGTTTGTGGCGATGGCGCTGTTCAGTGCGGCGGTGATGCTGCTGCACCTGCGGGTGGTCCCCGCGCTGCCGGTTGCGACCACGGTACAGCCGATGCAGTTCGTGCAGCAGCTTGGCCATCGCGGCCTGCGCCAGGGCCTGTGGCTGACCGCACTGCTGGTGGCCGGGCACTTCATCGCCTTCACCTACGTGCGTCCGCTGCTGACGTCCGTATCGGGCGTGGATGCGTCGTGGATCGGCGGGCTGCTGTTTGCCTATGGCCTAGCCGGCATCATCGGCAACTTCGTTGCCGGGCCACTGGCCGCACGCCATCCGCGTGGCGCGCTGCTGGCAATCGCAGCGGGCCTGCTGCTGACGCCGCTGTTGCTGCTGTGGATGGGCGGCACGCCGGCCGGGGGCATCGCGGTGCTGCTGCTGTGGGACTGGCCTACGGCGGTGTGTCGGTCGGCCTGATGAGCTGGATGATGAAAGCAGTGCCGCACGCGGTTGAAATTGCGACCGCGCTGTACGTGGGTGTGTTCAACATCGGCATCGCGCTGGGGGCGTGGGGCGGAGGCAGGCTGCTGGACAGCATCGGGCTGCACGCCAATCTGTGGGCTGCGGCGGTGTTGGCTGCGAGCGCTCTGCTGATGGTTGCCACCAGCCGAAGGTAGATGCACCCCATGGGTGGATTCCTGCCCCGTGCCGACCAGGGCCGGCACCCACCAGAGCGGGGCCGGAAAATGAAACGGGCGCCCTGCGGCGCCCGTTCCGGTTACATCACCACACCTTGACCCGCTTGTCCGGCGCCAGGTACAGCTTCTGGCCTTCCTTCACTTCGAACGCCGGGTACCAGGCGTCGATGTTGCGCACGGTCAGTGCGCGGAACTGGCCGGGTGCATGCACGTCGGTCAGCAGCGAGTTGCGCAGCGCCTGCTCGCGGCTCTTGCTGCGCCACGCCTGGGCGAAGCCGAGGAAGAAGCGCTGGTCCGGGGTGAAGCCTTCCAGGGTCTGGCCCGGCTTGCCCTGCAGCGACAGCTGGTAGGCGTCGTAGGCCGTGCCCAGGCCGGCCACGTCGGCGATGTTCTCGCCCAGGGTCAGCTTGCCGTTCACGTGCACGCCCGGGAACGGCTCGTAGCTGCTGAACTGTGCGGCCAGCGCATCACCGGCGGCGTTGAACTGCTTCAGGTCTTCGGCGGTCCACCAGTTGTGCAGCTTGCCGGTCTCATCGAACAGCGCACCGGCGTTGTCGAAACCGTGGCTGATCTCGTGGCCGATCACCGCACCGATGGCACCGTAGTTCACCGCGTCGTCGGCGGCACCGTCGAAGAACGGCGGCTGCAGGATCGCCGCCGGGAACACCAGGCGGTTCTCCAGCGGTACATTCATCGCGTTGATGGTCTGCGGCAGCATCGCCCACTCGCTGTGGTCGACCGCCTTGCCCAGCTTGGCGATGTTGCGCTGGTACTCGAACAGCTCGGCGCGCTGTGCATTGCCCAGCGGATCATCGCGGCGGATCTCCAGGCCGCTGTAGTCACGCCACTTTTCCGGATAGCCCATGCCCACGGTCAGGCCAGCGACCTTGGCCTTGGCATGCGCCTTGGTCTGCGGCGACATCCACGACAGCGCGTCGATGCGCTTGGCGAAGGCGGCGATGATGTTCTTCGCCATCTCGTCCGCGCGTTCCTTGGTCTTGGCGTCGAAGTGCTTCTCGACGTAGCGCTTGCCGATGGCTTCGCCGACGGCGTGGTTGGCGTCATCCACCGCACGCTTCCAGCGATCGCTCTGCTGCGGCGTGCCGCTCAGCGCAGTGCCATGGAAGGCGAAACGGGCATCGGCGAACTTCTTCGGCAGATAGGCGGCGGCACGGTCCAGCGCATGGAAGGCGAGGTAGTCCTTCCACACCTCCAGCGGCTCGGTGGCGACCAGCCTGGACAGGCCGGCCACGGCCTTGGGCTGCCACACGATGAAGTCCTGCTGGTCACCCAGCGTGGCCGCATCGAGGAAGGCATTCCAGTCCATGCCCGGTGCCTTGGCATTGAAGTCGGCCTGGGTCCACGGGTTGGCCCCCTTGGTCACGTCGTTGGTTTCTTCCTGGGTGGCATGCGCCTGCGCGATCCTGGTTTCCAGCGCGAGGATGCGCTGCGCCTTGCCGGCCGGGTCAGCGACGCCAGCCAGCTGCAGCATCTGCGCGATGTAGGCCTGGTACTGCTTGCGCAGTTCGGCCATGCGGCCATCGCCCAGGTAGAAGTCGCGGTCGGGCATGCCCAGGCCGCCCTGCACCAGGTAGGGCGCGGTGCGGTCCGGCTGCAGCATGTCCACCGACACCCACAGGCCGAACAGGCGGTCGGTGTAGAAGTTGGTGGCATTGAGCAGGTCGACGTCGGCACGCATGTCGCCGCCCAGCGCGCGCGCCAGGCCGGCCTTGTCGGCGATCGCTTCGATCGCCTTCAGCTGCGGCTGCAGCGGGGCGGTGCCATGCTGTTCGATGCCCGCTTCGTCCATGTAGGCGGCGTAGTAATCACCGATCAGCTTGTCGTCACCGCTGGCCTGGGTGTTGCCGGCAGCGCCTTCGAGGATGGCGCGGGTGTCGGCCAGGGTCTTTTCGGCGATGACGTTGAAGCTGCCGAAGCGCGAACGGTCGGCCGGAATCTCGGTGTTCTTCACCCAGCTGCCGTTGGCGAAGCCGAAGAAGTCATCGCCGGCGGCGATGCTGCGGTCCATGCCGCTGGCGTCGAAGCCGAAGCTGCCCAGCATCGGCTTGGCTGCGGCAGGCGCGGCCTCGGCCGGCGCAGCAGTGCCGGCGGCCGGATCGGCGGGGCGATCGCAGGCGGCCAGGGACAGGCTGGCAACGATGGCCAGTGCCAGGGTGGGACGGCGCAGCTTGGACATGCGACTTCTCTTGCAGCGGAAAACCCCAAGTCTAATCCGCCCCGGCCCGGCTGGCCGTCCCGGGGCGTGGCCTGTCCTGTGCAGGATCTGGCTGAACGCGCGGAATCGATCTTCACGCCGTCACCGGCGTGGTGCATGCTGGCCACTGGAGCCCTGCGTGGACACGGGGAGGTGGCCATGCGGGGTCGGGTCAGGCGTCAAGAATGGCGTCCGCCGGCCGTTGAGGTCGGGGACGTGGAGGATTCGTTCGCGCATGAAGCCAGCCGACTGCCCAAGGAAGATCGACCGATGCCCGCGCTGAAACGCGCGTTGGCCCGGCCGCTGCGCGCCATCACCTGGGGCGGCGTGCTGCTGGGTGTACTGCTGGTGGCCGGCCTGGCCACCATGCTGGTCAACGACCACCAGCGCCGGCTGGAGGCCGCACAACGGCAGAGCCGTGCGTTGGCGGTGGGCAGCGAGCGCCTGCTGGCACTGGAACTGCGCAACCTGGAGCGGGCGATGTCGGGCATTGCCGGCGATGCCGCCGAACTGTTCCGACGTGTTCCGGCACAGGCGCCCGCCCTGCTTGATGCCGCGATCGGCGGCGTGCTGCGCCGGCATGCCGAGCTGCACAGCATCGTGGTGCTGGACAGCTATGGGCGCGCGCTGACCGCCGGCAAGGGCGACCTGCAGCTGCCGCTGTGGACCGACCCACAGCGGCGTGGCAAGGGCAGTGCGCTGTACATCGGGCCGCCGTTGCGGGCCAGCGATGGCAGCTGGGTGGTGCCGCTGGCACTGCCGATGGCCGATGATCGCTGGCTGCTGGCGCGGCTGCGCTGCGCCGAACTGCAACGCATTGCCGGTGGCCTGGACGTCGGCCCCAATGGCCTGGTCTCGATCAGCGATGCCGAGGGTTACATGCTGGCCCGCGTGCCCGATCCACATGGCACGGTCGGGCGACGCTACACCCTGCCGCGCCGCGACCTGCTGGGTACGCAGGCGGTGGTCGAACTGGGCAGCCTGCCCGGTGCGGTCGATGGCGTGCCGCGCATCACCACCATCAGCACCCTCGACCGCAGCCCGCTGGCGGTGCAGATTGGATTGGCCGACGAAGACGTACTGGCGCCCTGGTGGCCCTACCTGCAGGCGTCGATCGCCATCGTGCTGGCCTACATCGCGGTGCTGCTGGTGCTGCTGTACGCGGTGCGGCGCACCACCCGCCGCCAGCAATCGATGGCCGAGGAACTGAAGGCCGGGCATGCCGAACTGCGCCTGGCCCACCAGGTCGGGCGCGTCTGCACGTGGTACGTGGACGAGGACGCCGCACTGCTGCGCTGGTCGCCGCTGGCGCGCGAGATCTTCGGCGTGCAGACCGATGCGTTGCCGGTGGCCGAGTTCTTCGCCCGCGTGCACCGCGATGACACCCTGCGCCTGCAGCAGGCCTTCGACCAGGCGTTCGCCGGCGGTGCCGTGCTCGACCAGGTGTTCCGCCTGGTGCTGCCCGGTGGCGAGGTACGCTGGGTCGGTGCGCGCGGGCAGCGGGTGGAAGTGGACGATAGCGAGCGGCGCATGATCGGTGCGCTGACCGACTTGAGCGAGCGTTACCAGGCACGCGAACAGATGAGCGAAGTGGAGCGTCGCTTCCGCCTGCTGTTCGACCGCAACCCGGCGCCGTTCTGGGTATTCGACCCGGACACGCTGCGCTTCATCGAGGTCAACGACGCCGCGGTGCGCCAGTACGGCTACAGCCGCGAGGAATTCCTGGCGATGAGCATCCTCGACATCCGTCCGCGCGAAGGCTGGGACGAGGTGAAGGGTGCGATTGCCAAGGCCCGCGTGGGCGAACTGCAGGACGCCACCGTGCGCCTGCACCGGCGCAAGGACGGCAGTGTGTTCGAAGTGCGCGCGCACCTGTCCAAGCTCGATTTCGATGGCCAGCCAGCGTGCCTGGTGCTGGCCGAGGATGTCAGCGAACGGCTGGCCTATGAGCGCGACCTGGCCTACCAGGCGCGGCACAACCCGGCCACCGGCCTGCTCAACGTGCGTGCGTTGACCGAACAGCTGGACGAGCAGGACGAGGGCTACACCATTGCCTTCGTGCAGCTGCGTGGCCTGCAGCTGGTGGCCGATACGCTGGGCCGCGAGATCGGCGATGCGGTGCTGCAGTCGATGGCGACCCGGCTCGGTGGGCTGGGCGCGCGCTGCGGCACGCTGGCGTTCCAGCCGGCGGAGGACTTCGTGTTCGCCATCGGGACCGGCCACGATACCCAGCGCGTGCTGGATGATCTGCTGCAGATCGTGTCGGCACCGATGCGGGGCAAGGATTCGCTGCACCAGTTCGAGCCGCGGGTGGGCGTGGCGGTGCATGTGCCGGGCGACGGCCACTCCGCAGAGCAGGTCATCGGCATGGCCGCGCAGGCCGCCCACGCAGCGCGTGCGGAAGGCAACGTGGTGGTGTGGTTCGATGCGGCGGTGACCACGCGGTTGGCCGACCGCCTGCGCCTGGCCGGGCGCATCCATGCCGCCATCGACAACGAATTCCAGCTGTACTTCCAGCCGATCCGGCACGCCAGCGACGGCAGCCCGGCGGCCTTGGAGGCGTTGCTGCGCTGGCCGCAGGCCGATGGCAGCTTTATCCCGCCCAACGAGTTCATCCAGCTGTGCGAGGAGACCGGGCTGATCCTGGCGCTGGGCCGCTGGGTGATCCGCGCAGCGGCCAAGGCGCAGCGTCGGCTGGTCGAGGCCGGGTGGGGCGAGTTGCCGATCGCGGTGAATGTCTCGGCGGTGCAGTTCTTCAACAGTGACCTGGTGGCCGAGTTCACCCGCGCCCAGCAGGAGTTCGGGCTGGCCCGCGGCGCGCTGCACGTGGAGCTGACCGAGAGCAGCCTGATGCGCAAGCCGGCACAGGCGATGCAGACCATGCAGCGCCTGCACGAGCAGGGCATCAGCGTATCGCTGGATGACTTCGGCACCGGGTACTCCAGCATGTCCTACCTGCAGCACCTGCCGCTGGACATCCTGAAGATCGACCGCAGCTTCGTGGCGGACGTGGAAACCAATCCGCGCAATGCGTCGATCTGCCGCGCGCTGCTGTCGCTGGGCCACAGCATGGGCCTGACCATCATCGCCGAAGGCGTGGAGACGCCGGGGCAGCTGGACTGGCTGGCCGCACACGGCTGCGACCAGGTGCAGGGCTACCTGCTGGGACGGCCGGCGCCGCTGGAGCAGATCATCGATTCGCTGGATGAAGTGGTGGCCTGAGCGGGTTTCGCATCTGCCGGCCGAACCATGACGGTAGTGCCGGCCGCTGGCCGGCAAACGCCAGACTTGGCTACACCCCGGCCTCCACCAGGTGGTCGATGAAGCTGCGTACCTTCGGTGCCAGGTGGCTGCGGCTGGTGTAGACCGCGAAAATGCCGATCGGCGAGGCCTCCCACGCCGGCAGCACGCGCACCAGGCGGCCATCGGCCAATGCGTCTTCCAGCAGGAAATCCGGCTGCAGGATCACCCCCATGCCGGCGATCGCCGCTTCGCGCAGCACATCGCCGTTGTTGGCATGCAGCAGGCTGCTGACCGCCACCTTCACTTCACCGCCGGGCCCCTGCAGCGGCCAGTGGTCACCGGCGGCCCAGTAGCTGTAGCTCAGGCACGCGTGTGCCTGCAGCTCCTGCGGCGTCTGCGGCGTGCCCCGCGCGGCCAGGTAGGCCGGCGCGGCACACAGGCTCACCCGCGATTGGCCCAGGCGGCGCGCGATCAGCGTCGGGCTGGGCTCGCGGGTGATGCGGATGGCCACGTCGTAGCCTTCTTCGACCATGTCCACCAGCCGGTCGGACAGGGCCAGGTCCAGCTCGACCTGCGGGAAGCGTTCGCGGTAGCTGGCCAGCAGTGGGCCGAGACGGGCGATGCCCCAGCTGACCGGTGCGTTGATGCGCAGCGTGCCGGAGGGTTCCAGCGCCTGCGCGCCGATGCTGGCTTCCAGTGCGTCGAACTCGGCCAGCAGGCGCACGCATTGGGCGTAATAGGCGGCGCCGGCACTGGTCGGGCTGACCCGGCGCGTGGTGCGGTGGAGCAGGCGGGTGGACAGGCGCTTCTCCAGCGCGGCGACCTGGCGGGTGACCCCGGCGGTGGACATGTCGAGCGCCTGTGCGGCGGCACTGAAGCCGTTGCGCTCGACCACCGCCACGAATACCCGCATCGCGTCGAGAGTGTCCATTGTTGCGCCTTTTGAAATAAATACGGTCAACCGATCGTATTTATCGGCCCGTGAAGGCGCAATAACCTGTGCTCACTCCCTTTCAAGGTGTTTCCCCATTCACACCCCGACCGCCCCTGTTTCGCGGCTGGCCCCGTATGGCGCCACCCTGCTGCGCCTGGCCCTGGGCGTGCTGTTCCTGGTCCATGCGCTGACCAAGCTGCTGGTGTTCACCCCGGCCGGTACGGCGGCGTTCTTCGAGTCGCTGGGCCTGCCCGGGGTACTCGGTTACCTCACCATCGGCGTCGAGCTGGTGATCACCGCCGCATTGCTGCTGGGCATCTACGCGCGCTGGGTCGGCCTGGTCGGCGTGCCGCTGCTGCTGGGCACCATCGTCACCGTGCATGGTGCCAACGGCTTCGGTTTCGCCAATGCCGGCGGCGGCTGGGAATACCCGGCGTTCTGGGCGCTGGCGCTGGTGGTGCTGTTCCTGGTCGGCGATGGCAAGTGGACCCTGCGTTCGCGCTGATCGCCGCCTGACCCTGCAACTGGAGAATTCCATGTCCCGCCTGCCTTCGTTGTACATCTCGCATGGTTCGCCGATGACCGCCCTGCATCCGGGCCAGGTCGGCATGCGCCTGGCCGAGCTGGCGCAGGACCTGCCGACGCCGCGCGCCATCGTGATGGCCTCGGCGCACTGGCTGGGCCGGCAGCCGCTGGTCGGTGCGCATCCGCAGCCGCCTACGATCCACGACTTCGGTGGCTTCCCGCGCGCGTTGTTTGAACTGCAGTACCCGGCGCCGGGTGATCCGGCGCTGGCCGAAGAGGTGGCCGGCCGCATCGCCGCTGCCGGGCTGCCGGTGGCCATCGACCCGCAGCGCGGCCTCGACCACGGCGCGTGGGTGCCGCTGCGCCTGCTGCGCCCGCAGGCCGATATCCCGGTGGTGCCGGTGTCGATCCAGCCGCTGCTCGGCCCCGAGCACCAGTTTGCGCTGGGCCGCGCGCTGGCGCCGCTGCGCGAGCAGGGCGTGCTGCTGGTCGGCTCGGGCAGCATCACCCACAACCTGCACGACTGGGGCGACTACCAGGACGGCAAGGAAGCGCCGTACGTGCGCCCCTTCATCGAGTGGGTGGAGCAGCGGCTGGCCGCCGATGATCGCCAGGCCCTGTTCGACTACCGGCGGCAAGCGCCATTCGCCGAACGCGCGCACCCGACCGACGAGCACCTGCTACCGCTGTTCTTCGCGATGGGCGCGGCAGGCGAGGGCGGCTTCGGTGCACGCCGCATCGATGCCGGCGTCGATGCCGGTTTCCTGGCCATGGATCTGTACCGCTTCGATGGAACGGCATGACCCGGGGATGACGCGCAGCGTCGCCCGTCGTCGCGGCTGAAGCCGCATGTGGTAGTTTTTCCCGGGTTTCCGGCGCTGGCCCCCCGCCTCCCCGCGCGCCGCTTCCTGGAAGAAGCATGCATACCATCGAAGTCGTCCTGGCGATGCTGGTGGCCGTTGTCGCCAGCGGCTACCTGGTTCGCGTCCTGCCGTTCTCGTTGCCGCTGCCGCTGGTGCAGATCGGCCTGGGCGCGGTGATCGCCGGGGTGTTCAACCGCGGCCACGCGCTGGAGCCGGAAGTGTTCTTCCTGCTGTTCCTGCCGCCGCTGCTGTTCCTCGATGGCTGGCGCATCCCCAAGCAGGGCCTGTTCCGCGACAAGGGCGCGATCCTGGAACTGGCGTTCGGCCTGGTGGTGTTCACCGTGATCGGCGCCGGCTTCCTGATCCATTGGCTGATTCCGGTGATGCCGCTGGCGGTGTGCTTCGCGCTGGCGGCGATCGTGTCGCCCACCGATCCGGTGGCGGTCGGTGCGATCGCCTCCAAGGCGCCGATTCCCAAGCGCCTGATGCACATCCTGGAAGGCGAGTCGCTGCTCAACGATGCGTCCGGCCTGGTCTGCTTCCGTTTCGCGGTGGCGGCGGTGATGACCGGCACCTTCTCGCTGGCCACCGCCTCGCTGACCTTCGTGTGGGTGGCCGTGGCCGGCCTGGCGGTTGGCGTGGCGGTCACCCTGGGCGTATCGACCTTCCAGCGCTGGCTGTGGCGCCGCTTCGGCGAAGAGCCGGGTGCCGCGATGCTGGTCAACCTGCTCATTCCGTTCGCGGCTTACCTGCTGGCCGAAGAAATCCATGCGTCGGGCATCCTCGCCGCGGTCGCCGCCGGTATCGCGATGAGCTACGTGGAGCTGACCGGCCGTGTCTCCGGCAGCATGCGCGTGCAGCGCGCCGGGGTCTGGAACATGCTGCAGTTCAGCTTCAACGGCATCATGTTCGTGCTGCTGGGCGAGCAGCTGCCGGGCATCGTTGAACGCGCCACCACCACCATGAACGAGAGCGGTCACCAGAGTGCATGGTGGCTGCTGGTGTACGTGGTGGTGATCAACCTGGCGCTGATCACGCTGCGCCTGTTGTGGGTATGGCTGTCGCTGCGCTGGAACCTGCTGCGTGCGCGCCGCCGCGGCCTGGAACGGGGCGAGGCGCCGAACTGGCGCATCGTGGTCGCGACCTCGGTGGCTGGCGTGCGCGGTGCGATCACCCTGGCCGGTGTGCTGACCCTGCCGCTGTTCCTGCCCGATGGCAGTGCATTCCCGGCGCGCGACCTGGTGATCTTCCTGGCCGCATCGGTGATCCTGTTCTCGCTGCTGGGCGCCAGCATCGCGCTGCCGCAGCTGTTGAAGGGCCTGCAGCTGCCGGCGGATTCGGGCGAACGCAAGGAAGAGGACCTGGCACGCCGGTTGTCGTCGAAGGCGGCGCTGGCCGGGGTCGAACGCATGCGCCAGCAGCTGGTGATGAACCAGAACACCGAGAACGTGCAGCTCTACAACGACGCCGCCTCGCGGGTGAGCCTGCTCTACCAGCGGCACCTGGAGCGGGACAGCGATGGGCCCGACGTGGACCCGGACAAGGTGCGGCGCATGGAAATGGGCTACCGACAGCTGCGCAGCGCCGGCCTCAATGCCGAGCGCGAGGAACTGTTCCGGCTGACCCGGCGCGGGGTGATCTCCGATGAGATCTCGCGGCGCCTGATCCGCAACCTCGACCTGCTGGAGTCGCGCAAGCGCGAATGACCGGTATGCCGATCGGGGTCAGGTCCCTTTCCGCAGGAAAGGGATCTGACCCCAGGATCCGCCGGGTGGGTGCGGACCTTGGTCCACACACCTTTCAGCCCTTACTCCGGCTTCTGATCCAGGAAATACGCCTCGACCTTGCCCTTGACCTTGATGGTCATCGGGTTACCGCGGCGGTCGCGGGCCTTGCCGGCCTGCACGCGGATCCAGCCTTCGCTGACCGAGTATTCCTCGACGTTGTCACGCTCGACGTCGTTGAAACGCACGCCCACGCCGCGCTCCAGCGCCTGCGCATCATGGAAGGGGCTGGCCGGATTGATCGCCAGGTGGTCGGGAGGGGTCTCGCTCATCGCTTCATTCACAGTGACGGCCACCACGGCCGACTTCAGCGACACAGGATAAACCGTAGAATGCCGGCCTGCCCCAAGGAGTACCCGCGATGCCCGACAACAGCGACTATTTCGACTTCGAGGAAGACGCCCACGATTTCGACGAGGACGATTTCGAGGCGCGGGTCTGGAACCTGCTGGTGCTGATCAACCCGGGCGACGAAGAGCTGGCGCTGCAGCAGTTCAACCGCTGGCGCGAGCACCTGGCCGAGGACGGGCAGCCGCTGGAAGCGGACAGCGACTGGGTGCCGGCGCTGTTCACCGCTATTGCCTGGCAGTCCGGTTTCGAGGTGGAACGCGATGACCTGGAATCGCTGCAGTCGGCAGTGAACGAACTGTCGGCGCGCTTCAACCTGCAGCTGGACTGGGGCGGCGACCTGGACGACGAGGACTTCGCCGCAGACCTGGACGGCGTGCAGCTGATGTCCACCGCCTTCGACCGCCTGCGCGAGCACAACTACACGCTGTGGAGCGTGGATGCCGGCAGCGATGGCTTCACCGGCGTGATGGCGCTGACCCGCGACGATGACGCGATGCTGGCGCTGTGCTCGCTGCTGAACGTGGAAATCCGGCTGGGCAGCGACCCGTTCTGAGCGGGACAGGTGGGCGCGGAGCCCGCCTATGGGTGGATGCCAACCTTGGTTGGCATGCCCTGTGCCTGATGTGCGGACCAAGGTCCGCACCCACCACAGGAAGTGGTAGCCGCACCCAGCACAGCAATTGGTACCCTCCGCTCCCGCAGCGTTCGTGGTTGGCAAGTCTTGCCCGGCCGTCGAGGCTGTATATCCCGGCACTCTGTCGCGATCAGCGTGCTTGGCGGCTGTTGATTAATGTTCTGTGATGCGATCCGACCCCCGAATCCGCGATGAAATGTCGCTATCTAGCCGTTCTTGTGCGCATTCGTAACATTCTGATTTTCTCTCCTTCAACCCATTGCTAGGGTCCTGTGCAAAGAAGTGCGCCAAGTCGGTGCACGGGTCGCCGCCGATATGCATTCGCTGCACACGCTGGGCGCCGCACCCTGCCGTGTCCGCTTCCTTGTACGCGATCACGCCGGTGCACCGCTGGTGGGGGCGGCCTACTCGATGCAGCTACCTGATGGCCGCTGGCTGAGCGGAAACACTGACGGCGACGGACTCACCGGGGAGGTCGTCACCGATGGCCCGGAGAAGGTGGGCCTGTTCGTGGATGACGAACGGCACGAAGGCTACCTGCGCGACGCAGGCAACAGCTGAGCGGGTCAGAAGAAAGGAATCTGGTACATGAGTTCTGGAAAGTTCACGCTGTTCCGCCATGATGGTCATGGCAACGTGGTGCCCTGCGCGGACGTCACCTACCGTATCCGCGATGTACTGCATGGCTTCGCCGTCGTGGCCTCCGGCACGACCGACACTCACGGCGACACCGATCTAGTAACGCTGCCGGAGCGTGTGCAGACCCCGGCACCACCGGCGCTCCCCAACTGGCGCAAAGGCTGGCCGCACCCCGGCGCCGGGCCGGCTGGCCTGAAGCTGCCGTGGCCGCGGCGCAGCGTGCCGGACGCAGCTGCCGGAGCCGGGCAGGGCGCCCGCCTGCCGCAGAGTGAGCATCGATACCAACTGCAGGTCCGCGATGACGTCAGCGGTGAGTGGACCGATCCGCTGCTGCACCCGGACTGCCACGAGCCTGTGCAGCTGGGCCCGTGGAGCGAGGATCCGCATGCCGATGCGTCGTTGCGGCCTGCATTGCAGGTGCGGCGACTGCGGCTGCGGCCGTTCCACCAGCTGCAGTTGCAGCGGCAGAGCCCGCCGACACCGGTGCCGGAGGCCGGCTTTGTGGGCTACCGCCGCGACCGCGATGGAACTGAGGTGATCGCCCTCGACGTGCACGGGCGGCCGGTCCGTGGCGTAACGGATAGGCAGGGGATGACCCCGCGCCTGTTCTGCGAGCACGATCTGCGGCTGGTGTTCACCCTGCCAGGCAGCCAGAGTGAGCTGCGCAGCGCGCTGTCCGAGCCGCGCGTCGTCGGGCAACCGCGCCTGGTGCCGGTGGTGCCGGTAAAGATGCATGCCGTCGTGAGCGGCCCCGGCGAAGGCGCCACGCTGGAGCTTGCCGGCAAGATCAGCGCACCGGCGCTGCTGAACGTGGCCGACGAAGAACTGCTGCTACTGACGCCCGAGGTATGGGAGGAGTTCCGCGAGGTCGCGCGATCCATTGAAGGCAGCCTCTCCGCCGTGCCGCGCGCCCGCTGGCAACTGGAGGAGGCGCTGGCCGGCCGCAGCCTGGAAGCGGTGGCCCAGGCCGAGAAGAACCTGGGTATGGCCGCTGCACGGTCCTCGGCCATACC
>NZ_JAXAXL020000006.1:184403-191769 GCF_047497515.2 Stenotrophomonas maltophilia | reverse complement strand
GCTGCATCACTACAACTGGCACCGACCCCACATGGGGATCGGCAGCCAACCGCCTATTTCCAGAATCCCGCTGAACAACGTGGTGGGTTTACACAGTTAGTCGACTTCCGCGCGCAGCGCGGGGGTTTCGCGGTTCTGTATGAAGTGCAGTCGACCCAAAGCGCAGTCGACCAACAGTCGACTCTACCGCAGCGAGGCCTGCCGGGACCCGGCATTCACGCCGTGTCATGGGAATGCGCGCGCTGCACGCGTAAGATGACCGACCGCAACCCGGTGCCTGTGCCCTTCGCGCGCAACCGTAGTTCGCGTCAAGCACCTTATGTCTACTGCAACCTCCACGCCGCGCTTCCGCAAGGAAGTCGGCGCCACCGGTCTGCTCGCCCTGCCGCTTGTGCTGGGCCATGTGTCCACCGGTCTGATCTCCTTCGTCGACAACGTGATTGCCGGTCACCACGCCACCGCGACCCTGGCTGCGGTGACCATCGGTACCGCCCTGCTGTGGCTGCCGATGCTGATTCCGATCGGCACCCTGATCTCGCTCACCGCCTCGGTGTCGCAGCTGCACGGCGCTGGCCGCGAGCGCGAGATCGGCCCGTTGTTCCGCCAGGCACTGTGGCTGGCGCTGGGCCTGGGCCTGATCATGTTCACCTTCCTCACCGTCGTGCCGCCGCTGCTGCCGGCCTTCGGCATCGCACCGGACATCGTGCCGGGCGCGACCGCGTTCCTGCACGCGGTGCGCTGGGGCGGCCCGGCGCTGACCCTGTACTTCTGCATGCGCTACCTGAGCGAGGGCATGCACTGGACGCTGCCGACCATGCTGCTGGGTTTCGGTGGCCTGTTCGTGCTGGCGCCGATGGGCTATGTGCTGGCCAACGGCAAGCTCGGTTTCCCGGAAATGGGCGCCGAAGGCCTCGGCATCGCTTCGGCGGTGATGATGTGGCTGCAGGCGATCGCCTTCGCTACCTACCTGTGGTTCACCAAGCGCTTCGCCCACCTGCAGCTGTTCTCGCACTTCGAAGGGCCGCGCTGGAAGGCGATCTGGGAACTGCTGCGCACCGGCCTGCCGATCGGCATCACCGTGCTGATGGAAGGCGGTCTGTTCATCGTCACCGCACTGTTGATCGGCCGCCTGGGCGCCAACGAGGCGGCCGCGCACCAGATCGCGATCAATGTCGCGCAGCTGTGCTTCATGATCCCGATGGGCGTGGCCGAGGCCACCACTGTGCGCGTCGGCCATGCGGTCGGCCGCGGCGATGGCTTCGGCGTGCGCCGCGCGGCGTGGGCCGGCTACGCGATCATCATGGGCACGCAGACGCTGTCGGCGGCAGTGCTGCTGTTCGGCCACGACGCCATCGTCGGTGTGTACACCAACGACCTGGCCGTGGCCGGCCTGGCCTCGACCCTGCTGCTGTACGCGGCCACCTTCCAGTTCCCGGATGGCATCCAGGTGCTGTCGGCCGGCGCGTTGCGCGGCCTGAAGGACACCCGCGTGCCGATGTTCATCGCCATGTTCGCGTACTGGGGCCTGGGCATGCCGCTCGGCGCGGGGCTCGGCCTTGGCCTGGGCATGGGCCCGCAGGGCATGTGGATCGGCCTGATTGTTGGCCTGACCGCTGCCGCCATCCTGATGGGGTGGCGCCTGCGCCGCAGCAGCCTGCGCGTCGGCCAGTCGATGCTGTCCTGACGTTGCGCGCCCGCCCGGGTGATCCGTGGCGGGCGATCCCCTGACTTGTGTCCGATGCCGCATCACGCGGCACCGGCTATGCTGGTACCACGGCAAGAAGCCATCCGGAGCGCTCCATGAATCAAACCGTGCCCCCGCTGCCCCCGGCGCGTCGCAACCCCGTCGCCAGTTTCTTCATCGGGCTGTGGGACGTCATGAACTTCACCCGCCGGTTGATCCTCAACCTGGTGTTCTTCGGCCTGCTGTTCCTGCTGCTGGTGCTGTTCGTCATCGCCGCCGGCATGGGGGCCGGTGCCAGCAAGTCGCTGCAGGACCGCACCACCCTGGTGATTGCGCCGGAAGGCCGCCTGGTCGAGCAGTTCAGCGCCGATCCGGTCAGCCGCGCGCTGGCCAAGGCCGTGGGCGACAACGGTGCCGAAGAAATCCAGCTGCGCGATCTGCTGCGGGTGATCGAGTCGGCCAAGGAAGACAAGAAGATCGAGCGCGTGGTGCTGGAGCTGGACAAGCTGCAGCCGTCGGGCTTTGCCTCGCTGCGTGAAGTGGCCGCGGCGCTGCAGGACCTGCGCGCGTCCGGCAAGCAGCTGGTGGCTTACAGCGAGAGCATGGGCCAGTCGCAGTACCTGCTGGCCGCACAGGCCGACGAGGTCTACCTGGACCCGATGGGGTCGGTGGTGCTCGAGGGCCTGGGGCGCTACCGCCAGTACTTCCGCACCGGCCTGCAGGACAAGCTGGGCGTGGACGTGCACCTGTTCAAGGTGGGTGAGTACAAGTCGGCAGCTGAGCCGTACGTGCTCGATGCGGCGTCGCCGGCCTCCAAGGAAGCCGACCTGTTCTGGATGAACGACGTGTGGCAGCGCTACCTGGCCGACATCGCCAAGGCCCGTCGCCTGGACCCGGCACAGTTGGCTGCCGGCATCGACACGCTGCCGGAAGGCATCGCCGCCGCCGGTGGTGACCTGGCCAAGTTCGCCCTGCAGCAGAAGCTGGTGACCGCGCTGAAGACCCGCGAGGAATTCGAGGATCTGATGATCGAGCGCGGCGTGGCCGACGAGGATGCCGACGGCGGTTTCCGCAACGTCGATTTCGGCCGCTACCTGGCCCTGCTCGATGCACGCCGCAACCCGGTGGACTCGCGTCCGCAGGTGGCGGTGGTGGTGGCCGAAGGCGAGATCAGCGGCGGTGACCTGCCGGCCGGCCGTATCGGTGGTGAGTCGACCTCGGCGCTGCTGCGCGCCGCGCGCGACGACGAGAACGTCAAGGCCGTGGTGCTGCGCGTCGATTCGCCGGGCGGTGAAGTGTTCGCCTCCGAGCAGATCCGCCGCGAAGTGGTGGCCCTGCAGGCCGCCGGTAAGCCGGTGGTGGTGTCGATGGGCGATCTGGCTGCGTCCGGTGGTTACTGGATCAGCATGAACGCCGACCGCATCTACGCCGATCCGTCGACCATCACCGGTTCGATCGGCATCTTCGGCATGGTGCCGAACTTCAGCCGCGCGCTGGACAAGATCGGCGTGCACACCGATGGCGTCGGCACCACCCGCTTTGCCGGTGCCTTCGACGTCACCCGTCCGATGGACCCGGCGGTGGGCCAGGTCATCCAGACGGTGATCAACAAGGGCTACGCCGACTTCACCGGTCGCGTCGCCGACGCGCGCAAGAAGCCGGTCGAGGCCGTTGATGAAGTGGCCCGTGGCCGCGTGTGGAGCGGTGCGCAGGCCAAGGAACGTGGCCTGGTCGACGCCTTCGGTGGCCTGAAGGACGCCGTGGCCGATGCGGCCAGCCGCGCCAAGCTGGGCAAGGCCGACGCTTACCGCGTGCGCTACATCGAGAAGGCGGCGACGCCGTTCGCGCAGTTCGTCAGCGGTTTCGCCGGCAGCCGTGCCGGTGCCTGGATGCTGTCCGACTCGGGCATGGCGCGGATGATGCTGGCCCGCACGATGCCGGAAGTGGACACGCAGTTGCGCTTCGTCGAGAACGCAGCCCGCGAGAAGGGCAACGGTGCGCCGGTGAAGGCGCTGGCGTATTGCTTCTGCGGGTTCTGATCGGAACGCCTATCCACGCATGGCGTGGATCTACTGGTACGGCCACGCATGGCGTGGATCTACCGATCTGCGGCAGTGCCGGCCGCTGGCTGGCATTGCCCTGCTCTGGTGGGTGCCGACCTTGGTCGGCACCGCTCCATCCACGCATGGCGTGGCTCTACGGGAAACGCCCGGCTTCGGCCGGGCGTTTTCGTTTGCGGGTTACTGTGTCGCGTCGGCTTCGGCCTTGCGCTCACGCGCGGCGGTGTCTTCCATGGCCTTCTGCGCGCTCCTGGCGCGGTCCAGCGGCTCATGCATCGCACGCGTCATCGCTTTGGGTACCGGTGGCTTCTCCGGGTTCGGTGCCGGTGGACGCTGGCAGCCCGCCAGCAGCACGGTGGCCAGCAGGGACGAGGACAGGGTCAGGATGCGCATGGCGGCTCTCCGCGGTGGGCTTGCGTGCCAGTGTCGCACCCCCGGCAGGCGGCGGCCGTGAGCGCGTATCCTTGCCGCATCGAAACACAGCGGGCGCGGCCCCGGAGGACACATGACCCAGCAACGGTGGCGCCTGGACGGCCAGACCGCCCTGATCACCGGCGCCAGCGCCGGCATCGGCCTGGCCATTGCACACGAACTGGCCGGCTTCGGCGCCGACCTGATGATCGTCGGGCGTGATATCGACATGCTGGAGACGGCACGCGACGAGCTGCTGGACGTGTATCCGCAGATGCAGGTGCACGCGCTGGCTGCCGATGTCGCCGATGACGAGGACCGCCGCCAGATCCTGGACTGGGTGGAAGACCACAGCGATGGCCTGCACATCCTGGTCAACAATGCCGGCGGCAACGTCAGCAAGGCGGCCACGGAATATTCCGAAGACGAATGGCGCCAGATCTTCGAGACCAACCTGTTCTCGGCGTTCGAGCTGTCGCGCTACGCGCACCCGCTGCTGGCACGCCACGCGTCATCGTCGATCGTCAATGTCGGCAGCGTGTCCGGGCTGACCCATGTGCGCAGCGGCGTGGTCTACGGCATGAGCAAGGCGGCGATGCACCAGATGACCCGCAACCTGGCCGTGGAATGGGCTGAGGATGGCATCCGGGTCAATGCGGTGGCGCCGTGGTATATCCGCACGCGGCGCACGTCCGGTCCGCTGTCGGACCCGGATTACTACGAGGAAGTGATCAACCGCACGCCGATGCGCCGCATTGGCGAGCCGGAGGAAGTCGCCGCCGCTGTCGGCTTCCTGTGCCTGCCGGCGGCCAGCTATGTCACCGGCGAATGCATCGCGGTGGACGGCGGCTTCCTGCGCTACGGGTTCTGAGCGTTCGAGGGTAATGCCGGCCGCTGGCCGGCTACCTCGGGATCTTCAGATGATTGCAGTTGCCGGCCAGCGGCCGGCACTACCGGTGGCTGTCACCCCGGTACCGGGCAGTTGCTGGCCTCCAGCACGCCCTGCAACCGTTCGCGTTCACCGCGCGCGGCGTCGCGGTTCTCCGGCGTGGCAAATCGCTCACGGCCGCGTGCATCGCGGAAGCGCTGCTGCCAGCTGCCGCAGCGCTGTGCTTCAGGCAGCTCCTCGCAGCGGTCGCGCACCACTTCGCAGCCGGCGGCGTTCATCGGCGTGACGCCGCCCAGGCCCTGCACGGTCATGGGTTCGCAGCGGCCGGGTGACGTCTCGTACTCGTGCAGATAACTACCGCCCTGGCCGTCGATGCACTGGAAGATCGGCGGCAGCGGCGGCTTCGGCGGCCCGTCGCCCGCCTGGGCGCGGGTGTCGGCATCACGGCGCAGCGTCGCGCTGTCCAGGATCTGGTTGCCGCCTTCGCGTTCCACCATTCCCGCTTCCATGATGGTGCGGCCTTCGTCCGCGCGTCGTGGCCCTGCTGGGGCAGCAGGCGCAGCGGGGCCGGCCGGCGCGGTGGCCGGCGGCCCAACGGCGGCCGGAGCGGGCTCCGGGGCCGGAGTGGGCGCTGCCGGCTGCGCGCTGGCCGGGTCGGGCACGCGCAGCACCTGCTGTTTGCTGCCGGACGGACAGGGTGTACGTTGCAGGGTCGGCACGTCGCTGCTGCTGGATGTGCAGCGGTACACCACGCCCGTTTCGGCCAGTGCCGTGCCGGGCAGCAACGCCAGGGCCAACCAGATCAATCTGTTCATGCACACAGCGTACAGGCTGCGATGCAGGGCTGCGCTCAGCGCTGGCAGTCCCGCGACAGGCGTGCGTCGATGCCACGCTGTTCGTTGCTGATGGCGGTGCGCTCGCTCTGCAATGCGCTGTTGTAGCGGCGGTCCAGTTCCCAGCGGCGATCACGCAGGCGCGCGCAGACCTCCTGAGGCGGCAGCGCATGGCAGCTGTCGCGGACCAGCACGCTGCCGGCCGGGACCTGCACGCCGATTCCCACGGCGGGCGGGCGATGGCCAACCCCGTCGCCCATGGCTGGACCGATCGGTGTGCCGACTGCCGGGCGCGGACCCGGGTAGGCCGGGCCACGATGCCCGTGTGGCAGCCAGACGCTGGTCCACAACGGCACCCAGCGAGGATTGCCTTCGTTGTTGTCGCTGGTATAGCGCTGGCCGTCGTCGCTCACGCACTCGTACATCGGCTGCGGCGGTTGGATGTAGACGTGGCGGACTTCGCGATCGCGCATCGCCGGAAGCGCATCCGGCGGCGCGGGCGTGGCATCACTGCGCACCACCCGTGGCGCTGGATCACGCGGGCGCTGCAGGTCGCGCACCTGCTGGCGGCCGCTGTTGCAGGGCTTGTCCTGCAGGGCGACCGCACCGTTGCTGGCGACGCAACGGTAGACCCGCACATCCTCGGCCGCCGGTGCGGTCCAGGGCAGCAGCAGGCACAGGCCCAGGGCGGTGCGCAGCACGTTCATGACCGCAGGGTGCGCGATTGTCCGGTGCAGTGCAATCGGCCGCTCAGGAGCGCAGCACGTTGCCGCTGAGCGCGTCGCGGATCGGGGTGGGCTGGGCCAGGCCGCCGGTTTCGCCATCCAGGATGCCGTCCAGCAGGCGCAGCAGGCGTGGGTCCAGCTCTTCGCGGCGGCGCGCCGGCGGTTCACCGGCCAGGTTGGCGCTGGTCGAGACCAGTGGGCCACCCCAGGCACGGCACAGGGCCGCCACCAGCGGATGCGCGCTGATGCGCACCGCAATCCCGCTGTGCTCGCCGGTGACCCAGGACCTGGCACGCGGGCCGGCCGGCAGGATCCAGGTGTTGGCACCGGGCCAGCTGGCCAGCACCGCGCGCTGGCGGGCGTCGGGCAGCGCCTGCAGCCGTACCCAGCCTTCCAGCTGGGCCAGATCGGCAGCGACCAGGATCATGCCTTTCTCGATCGGGCGCTGTTTCAGCCGCAGCACCATGTGCACCGCCGCCTCGTGCGAAGGATCACAGCCCAGGCCCCAGACCGCTTCGGTCGGATAGGCGATCACGCCGCCCGCGCGGAGCGTGGCGACAGCAGAGTCGAGGGTGAGTTCTTTCATGGCAGGGACCGGCCCGACGTGGGCCTTCATTATCCCCCTGCAGCGTGCAGATAGGGTGGAACGGTGCCGCCCGGTGGTGCCGGCCGTTGGCCGGTGCGGACCGTGGCGGGTGCGGACCTTGGCGGGTGCGGACCGTGGTGGGGGGGGGGCCGGGGGGGGCCCCCCCCCCCCCCCCCCC
>NZ_JAXAXL020000006.1:128692-184393 GCF_047497515.2 Stenotrophomonas maltophilia | reverse complement strand
GGGGGGGGGGGGGACCGTTGGTCCGCACACCCCTCACCCACGCATGGCGTGGCAGAGCATCCACGCATGGCGTGGATCTACTTCTTTGCGGCGGCCTTCTTTACCGCCTTCTTTGCCGCCTTCTTCACCGCTTTCTTGGCCGGGGCCTTCTTGGCTGCGGCTTTCTTCGGGGCCGCTTCCTTCTTCACCGCGGCCTTCTTGGCCGGTGCCTTCTTTGCGGCGGCCTTCTTGGCACCGAAGCCCTTGCGCACCGGCTTGCCGGTTTCTTCCATCAGCTGCTGTACTTCGGCCAGGGTCAGCGATGCCGGCTCGCGATCCTTGGGGATCTTGCCGTTCATCTTGCCGTCGCTGATGTAGGGGCCGAAGCGGCCGTTCAGCACCTGGATGTCGCTGCCTTCGAATTCCTTGATGATCCGGTTGCGCGCGATCTCTTCCTTCTCTTCGATCAGGAACACGGCGCGGGCCAGGTCGATGGTGTACGGGTCGTCTTCTTTTTTCAGCGACGCATAGGTGCTGCCACGCTTGGCAAACGGGCCGAAGCGGCCGATGCCGACGCTGACCGGCTCGCCCTTGTCCTCACCCAGCGCGCGCGGCATCAGGAACAGTTCCAGCGCGTCTTCCAGGGAGATGGTGTGCATCGACTGGCCGGGGCGCAGCGAAGCGAACTTCGGCTTCTCCTCGGCGTCCTCGGCCGTGCTGCCGATGGCGGCATACGGCCCGAAACGGCCCAGGCGCACGCTCACCGGCTTGCCGGTCTTGGGATCGGTGCCGAGCTCGCGCGCGCCACTGGCCTCGGCGCGGTCGACCGATTCCTTCTTGTCCTCGACCAGTTCCTTGAACGGTTCCCAGAAACGCGACATCAGCGGGATCCACTCTTCCTCGCCACGCGAGACCGCGTCGAGCTCGTCCTCAAGCTTGGCGGTGAAGTCGTAGTCCACGTACTGGGTGAAGTGGCTGGACAGGAACTTGGAGACTGCACGGCCGACGTCGGACGGGCGGAAGCTGCGGCCTTCCATTTCCACGTACTTGCGGAACAACAGGGTCTGGATGATCGAGGCGTAGGTCGAGGGACGGCCGATGCCATACTCTTCCAACGCTTTCACCAGCGCCGCTTCGGTGTAGCGCGGCGGCGGCTGGGTGAAATGCTGCTCGGCCTGGATGCGCTCCAGCGGCACGCGGTCGCCCGGCTTCATCGCCGGCAGCTTGCGGCCTTCGTCCTCGTCTTCGGCGCTCTTGTTGTCCTTGCCTTCCTCGTACACGGCCAGGAAGCCGGGCACGACCACGGTGGTGCCGCTGGCGCGGAACACGTGCTCGCTGCCGGCCGACAGATCGACGCTGACCGTGTTGAGCGTGGCCGGAATCATCTGGCAGGCCACCGCGCGCTTCCAGATCAGCTCGTACAGGCGGCGCTCGTCGTCGGTCAGGAACCGCGCGACCTGGGCCGGGGTACGCAGTGCCGAGGTCGGGCGCACCGCTTCGTGCGCTTCCTGGGCGTTCTTCGACTTGGTCTGGTAGGTGTTGGGCTGGTCCGGCAGCGAGGCGATGCCGTAATCACGGGCGATCACGTCGCGGATCTCGGCCAGCGCATCCTGCGACAGGTTCACCGAGTCGGTACGCATGTACGAGATCAGGCCGACGGTGCCTTCATCGCCGATGGCCACGCCTTCGTACAGCTTCTGCGCGACCTGCATGGTCTTGCGCGTGGTGAAACCGAGCTTGCGCGAGGCTTCCTGCTGCAGGGTGGAGGTGGTGAACGGCGGCGCCGGGCGGCGCTTGCGCTCCTTGCTGGCCACGTCGGTGACGTGCAGCGAACCCTGCGCGGCCTGCTGGATGCGCAGGCGCGCCGCTTCAGCGGTGTCGCCGTCGGTGATGGTGAACTGCTCGAACTTCTGCCCATCCAGCTTGATCAGCTTGGCGTTGAAGTGCTGCGACGGGTGCGCGCACTCGGCAGCGATCGACCAGTACTCGCGGGCGATGAAGGCTTCGATCTCTTCCTCGCGCTCGACGATCATGCGCAGCGCCGGGCTCTGCACGCGGCCGGCGGACAGGCCGCGCTGGACCTTGCGCCACAACACCGGCGACAGGTTGAAGCCGACCAGGTAGTCCAGCGCGCGGCGCGCCTGCTGGGCATCGACCAGGTCGCTGGCGATCGCGCGTGGCTGGCTGATCGCTTCCTTGATGGCGCGCGGGGTGATCTCGGTGAACACCACGCGCTGCATCGGCTTGTCCTTGACCAGCCCGCGTTCCTTCAGGATCTCGGCGATGTGCCAGCTGATCGCCTCGCCCTCGCGGTCCGGGTCGGTCGCCAGCAGGATGTCGTCGGCGCCCTTGGCGGCCTTGGCGATCGCATCGACGTGCTTCTCGTTCTTGTCGATGACGTCGTAGTGCATGGCGAACCCGTTGTCCGGGTCGACCGCGCCTTCCTTCGGAATCAGATCACGCACATGCCCATACGAGGCCAGGACCGTGTAGTCCTTGCCGAGGTATTTGTTGATCGTCTTGGCCTTGGCCGGCGATTCGACGATGAGCAGGTGCTTGGGCATGGCAGGAGGGTCTGTGGGGCGAACCGTGGGGAAGGGGCCGCTAGGGTGGAGCAAACGGCCGCATTAGTGAAGCGGCCACGCGCAAATCCATAAGCTGAACGCCCGGTAATGTGCCGGGCGTTCAGGTTTCACCTTATTAGAGGAATCACGCCCGGCCAGCCCGTGTCAAGCAGCCAGGCGTGAGGATGGCCGTTCAGGAGGCCATCTTGGCAATGAAGCCGACCGCGGCCACCAGCAGCACCAGGCCTGCCAGCGCCAGCAGCGCGGTCACCACCAGCACCAGCACGGTGACCGTGCCCAGCTCGCGGCGCTGCAGCTGCGGCTGGTCGGTGTAGGCCCAGCGATCGACCACCAGGGTGTCGCAGATCATGTCGTGCAGGCCTTGCTTGCGCTCGGTGAAGGCCGCCATCAGGAAGCCGATGCCGAGGGTGAAGCTGCTCAGCAGCATGGCCCAGTAACGTCCAAATGCGCGGCCCAGGGTCAGGCGCTCACCGTTGCTGCGCACGACCTTGATGCCGACCGCCATCTTGCCCAGCGTGGCGCCGCCGCGCGAGGCATGGAACCAGGTGTAGTAGGCCATGCCGATACCGAAGTTGATCAGTGCGCTGGTCACCTGCGCGACCACTTCGATGGCCGATTCCCCGCTGCCTGCCGCGCCCATGCCGGCGCCCAGCAGCACGCCGATGATGGCGCCGATGATGGCGCCGGGGATCACCAGCACGAAGTAGTCGATCATGTAGGCCGCCACGCGCTTCCAGAAGCCGGCGTAGACCACTTCACCGCCCACCACCGGCTGCCCATGGCCAGCGCCACCGGCCGCCGCAGGGGCGCTGTAGGGCGAGCTGCTGAGCGCGCCGGTGCCCGGCAGCGGCGCGGTGCCATTGTCGATGGCGGCATAGTCGCCTCGCAGGTCGAAACCGCCGCTGAGGGTGGCCGTGCTGGCATCGGCCAGGGTCTGCAGGCCGAGCTCGTCGACCACCTGGCGCAATGCCGCCCACTGCGCCATGCCTTCGCGCCAGACCAGGGAGTCCAGGCTCAGCTGGCCGCGCTGGAAGCGCTGGCGGATCTCCTCGACCGGCAAGGGCCCCTGGCGTTGCTGTCCTTCTGCGTAATACCACTCAGTCATCGCATATTCCCTGTTGGATCGTCCTTGGAGTTGCCCGCGTGCCTGCGGCTCAGCCGCGGCAGGCGGTGGGCAGGTACTTGTCGTCGCTTTCGCCGCTGCATTCCCAGCGACCGCTGTCGCGATCGTATTCCAGCCACAGCAGATCGCCGTCAATGCTCTTGCCCGGCATGGCCAGCGTCGCCTCGATGCCGCAGTGGCCGTTGTTGAAACGGCCGATGTTCACCGCCGAAAGGCCGACCTGGGTGAAGTCGCCAGCGGCCGGGAAGCCGGCATCGTTGGCGCCCGGGCAGCGGCCTTGCTCATCGGCGAAATGCTGCACCTGGCCCTGCAGCGGGTGCAGGGCATCGGCTGCGGCGGCGACCTTGGCGCGCACGGTGTAGTCGTTGTAGGCCGGCAGCGCGATCGCGGCAAGGATCGCCATGACCGGCACCAGCACAAGCAACAGGCCGCCGCCGATGATGGCGGTCAGCGCGCAGCCGGACAGTTTCTTCTTCGGTGCCGGCAGGGCGGCCGCCGATGGCGGGGTGGTGTAGGGCGTGGAAGCCGGCAGCACCGGCGGCTGCGGCGGTGGCGGTACCGGCTCGGGTTCCGGCTCACCCGGTGCTGCGGGCACGTCCAGCGCCGGCACGATCAGGCCCAGTTCGTCGACCACCGTGCGCAACGGCTGCCATTGCGCCAGGCCGTCGCGCCAGACCAGGGTATCCAGGGAGATCTGGTTGTTGCGGAACAACTCAACCAACTGTTCCGCCGGCAGCGGGCCTTGCTGCCGGTTGCCTTCTGCATGGAACCACTCGCTCACGGGGACGCTCCTGAATGCGCTATGCCCCCAAGTGTACGGTCAGTGCAGGGGTTCTGGCTCGTCCATGAACATCTGCGTTTCCATCCAGGCATATGCCGCTTCGGAGCCGGGCTGGTTGAACAGCACCATCAGCACGACCCACTTCAGGTCGTCCAGGTCCAGTTCGTCCTGGTCCAGGGCCATGGCCCGGTCCAGCACCAGTTCGCGCTGGTCGGCGTCGAGGATGCCGTGTTGTTCCAGATACAGCAGGAACCCGCGGCATTCCACGTCCAGCTTGTCCAGCTCGGGGCCGTGATAGATGCGCACAGGGCCATCGACCCGGGCCTGGGCCATGCTTGGCCGCTGCGCGGCCAGGGCGTCGAGCCAGTCGAACGCCTTGTTGATCTCGGTTGGGCTGAAACCGGCCTGGATCAGGCCGTTCTGGAGCGAATCGCGGTCACGGATCAGGTCCGCATCTTCGCTGAAATAGTGTTCAAACAGGTACAGCAGTACGTCCAGGATGCTCTCTTTCATTGCCCCTCGGCCTGCGTCGCGCGACGCTGTGGAGGTGAAGAAACTAGGGAGTTCGACAGTAGCGGCCGTGTACGCACACCACGATTCCCGCCAGTTCCATGGCCAGCAGCATGGAGGACACCTGTGACGTCGTCAATCCACAACGCGTGATCAGTGAATCCATACCGCTTGGGTTGTGGTCCAGGGCCCGCCACAAGCACTGGTAGTCAGGGTCGTCGGCCCAGCGCGCCGGCAGGAATGCCGGCGGTGCCTGTTCAGTGGGGGTGGACAGCCGCGATTGCAAGGCCGGCAGCTGGTGGCGCAGCGTGGGGGCCAGCAGCTCCAGCACGTCTTCGGCGCGCTCGACCAGCGCCGCACCCTCGCGGATGAGCCGGTGGCAGCCCGCCGCCCGTGGATTGAGCACCGAGCCGGGCAGGGCGCAGACCTCGCGGCCGGCCTCGGCGGCCAGCCGTGCGGTGATCAGCGCGCCGGAGCGTTGCGCGGCTTCGACCACCACCGTGGCCAGCGCCAGCCCGGCCACCAATCGGTTGCGCGCCGGGAAGTGGCCGGGCCGGGCTGGCGTGCCCGGCAGGTATTCGCTGAGCAGCACGCCCTCGGCGACGATCCGGGCCTGCAGCCGGGCATGACTGTCCGGATACACCCGGTCGGGTCCGGTGCCGATGACCGCCACGGTACAGCCGCCGGCGTCCAGCGTGGCCTGGTGGGCGGCCGCATCGATGCCGGCCGCGAGCCCGCTGGTCACGGCCAGGCCCGCTTCGACGAAGCAGCCGGCAAAGCGCGCCGCCAGCGCCCGGCCGCCCGGCGTCGGCGAGCGGCTGCCGACCAGCGCCACCGACGGCCGCCAGGCCAGGCTGGGGTCGCCGGCCACGAACAGTGCCAGCGGTGGGTTCGGAACATCCAGCAGAGGCGGCGGAAAGGCCGGGTCGGTGCAGGCCAACAGGTGATGGTGGTCGTCCTGCAGCCAGCGCAGCGCGGTTGCCCACGACGCCGGGTCGGGGCGCTGCAGTGCCGCGCACTGTTCCGGCGTACAGCCATGTGCACGCCATCCGGCGACGTCGAGCGCGATGGCCGCCTCGGCATCTTCCCCGCTCTGCAGCAGCGCACGTCGTGGCGCCAGCGCGCCGCCCGCCATCACCAGGCGCAGCAGCGCCTCATCCGCATGTCTGGTCATTCCCCACTATCGGCCGGATACAACGAAGGCGCCCTAGGGCGCCTTCGGATGTGCGTGTCAGGATTTGCCGGAGGCGTCTGCCGGCCAGCGGCCGGCACTACCTGAGGCGGCCGGGGTAGCCCGGCAACCGTTATTTCGCATCCGGATGCAGCGCGTTGTACCCCACCCGCACCGGCTTCACGCCCTGCATCACCAGCGCATAGCTGACGTTGTCGAAGGTGCGGAACACCATCGCATGCGCGGCGTACTCGTCCGGGAGCACGACCCGGCCGACGCTGCCGGCGAGCGCATCGTCGGCGCGCGACGAGGTCGGATACTTCATCCGGTCGGCCACATGGCGGCCCGGCCGCCACAGCGAGAACACGGTGCCGTTGTCCACGCCCTGGGCGCGTCCGGCCGAAATCGCGATGACGTCGCGCGGGCCGCCTGCGGTGAACATGTCGGTCACCGCCAGCACGCGGACGTCGACGCCTTCGATGCTGGCCGCCGGTACATGCGGCACGAACTGCAGGTCGTACGGCCTGGCTTCGACGGGAACCAGCCGGTCACCGACACGGACTTCGCGGCCGCCTTCACTCTTGTCCAGCACCAGGGTCGATGCCTGGACCTTGCCGCTGGTGGTCCGGGTGATGGTGCCGGTGGCGATCTGGGCCAGTTCGTAGCCGAGCACGCCGCGGCGGGCGTTGGGGGCGCTGTAGTCCCGCCACAGATTGCCGCTGCCCGGGGTGACCTCGCCGTTGGCGGTCAGGTCTTCGGTCGGCTTGGGCTGCGCGTAGCGCACGGTCGGGCGGACCACGGCCCAGCGCTGGCCCAGCTGGGCCTCGGCCAGGCGCACGTAGACGGCGTGGCCACTGGTCGCGCGCAGGCGTTCTTCTTCCAGGCCGACCACCTGGGGCAGCTGCTGGACGCTGTCGACCACGCTCAGCTGCTTCAGGAACGGCTCGACCTGGGCCAGCGGAATGGCGTCGATCGGGGCATCCTGGCGCGGGCCGGGCTTCGACGCCACGGTCACCCGGTCCAGATAGGCCAGGCTGAGCACGTCACCGGGATAGATCAGGTGCGGGTTGGCGATCTGCGGATTGGCCTGCCAGATCTCCGGCCACAGCCACGGCTTCTGCAGGAAACGTGCGGCGATATCCCACAACGTATCCCCTTTTCGGACCACATAGGTGTCCGGGTGCCCGCCATTCACTTCCACGGCGGTAGCATAGGCAGCCACGGTCAGCATCGCCGCGGCGACGACCGTACGAAAACGAAGCAACATAGGTGTGAAGCCCTGATTCCCCAACAGGTCAGCGCACTATAGTCCAGAAACCGGGGCGCAAGGCAAGCGTTGGAGCTAGAATCTGCGACGTATGCCGGCGTGCCGGCCCCCTATCCGGAAACAGCCATGGCCCTCCTCCCCATTCTCGAGTTCCCCGATCCGCGCCTGCGTACCAAGGCCGCGTTGATCGAAGCCGCCGAAGTCACCACGCCGGCCTTCCAGGAACTGATCGACAACATGTTCCTGACCATGTACGACGCCCCGGGCATCGGCCTGGCCGCCACCCAGGTGGACGTGCACAAGCGCTTCATGGTCATCGACGTCAGCGAAGGAAAGAATGAACCGCATGTGTTCATCAACCCGGAAATCGTCGCCAAGGACGGGGGCCGGGTGTACCAGGAAGGCTGCCTGTCGGTGCCGGGCATCTTCGCCGACGTGACCCGCGCCGACACCATCACCGTGAAGTACCTGGACCGCAACGGCCAGGAACAGCAGCTGGAAGCCGGCGAAGTGCTGGCGACCTGCATCCAGCACGAGATGGACCACCTGGACGGCAAGCTGTTCATCGATTATCTGTCGCCGCTCAAGCGCGAGATGGTGCGCAAGAAGCTGGCCAAGCAGCGCAAGCACGTGGCGTGATCGCCCATCCGGGCCACCCCTCGGGTGGCCCGTGCCTGCGCGACGCGCGCGGGCTGCACGGCGCCGGCCGACGGCGCCTTTTTTTTTCCTGCACGAATCCATCCTGCAAGTGGGGTAGCCATGAGGATTGTCTTTGCCGGTACGCCGGAATTCGCGGTGTCGTCGCTGCGCGCGGCCGCGCGCCACCATGAGGTTGTGGCGGTCTACACCCAGCCGGACCGCCCGGCCGGGCGAGGCCGGGGCCTGGCGCCCTCACCGGTCAAGCTCGAGGCCGTGGCCCGTGGCATCCCGGTCTTCCAGCCGGAGTCGCTGAAGGACGAAGCCGCCCAGCGGCAGCTGCGCGACCTGCAGCCGGACCTGATGGTGGTGGTGGCCTACGGCCTGATCCTGCCCAAGGCGGTGCTGGCCATTCCGACCCACGGTTGCTGGAACGTGCATGCCTCGCTGCTGCCGCGCTGGCGCGGTGCCGCGCCGATCCAGCGTGCGATCCAGGCCGGTGACGCCAAGACCGGCGTTTGCCTGATGCAGATGGAAGCGGGCCTGGATACCGGCCCGGTGCTGCTGCACCAGGAATTGCCGATTGCCGCCACCGATACCGGCGGCCAGCTGCACGACAAGCTGGCCGAACTGGGCGCGCAGGTGCTGTCCGATGGCCTGGGCCTGCTGCGCGCCGGCATCAAGCCGATCGCGCGGCCTCAGCCGGAGCAGGGCGTGACCTATGCGCACAAGCTGGACAAGGCCGAAGCGAAGCTGGACTGGGCGCAGGACGCTGCTGCGCTGGCGCGCACCGTGCGCGCGTTCAATCCGTGGCCGATCGCCGAGGCGACGCTGGCCGGCGAGCGCGTGCGCATCCATGGTGCGGTGGCGCTGGATGAGGCCCACGGCCGGGCGCCGGGCACGGTGCTGGCCGCTGGTCGCGACGGCATCGACATTGCCTGCGGCCAGGGTGTGCTGCGCCTGCGCGTACTGCAGCGCGAAGGCGGCAAGGCGATCACCGCCGCCGACTACCTCAACGCTCGCCGCGACCTGCGCGTGGGGGCATAAGCGGTGTCGAAGCAGAACGATTTCTCCATCGCCAAGGCGGCGCCGGGTGCGGCCACGCGCATGCTGGCCGCGCGCGTGCTGGCACAGGTATTCACCCGGGGCCGCTCGCTGAAGGCCGAACTGGCCTGGGCGCTGCCGAAGCTGGCCGACAGCCGCGACCGTGCGCTGCTGGAAGCACTGTGTTTCGCCGTGCTGCGTCGTCGCAGTACCTATGACGCGGCATTGCAGGGCTGGATGCAGAAGCCGCTCTCGGCGCGTGATGCCGACCTGCGCACCCTGTTGATGGTCGGCTTCGCCCAGCTGGATGTGCTGGAGCTGCCGGCGCATGCCGCACTCTCGGCCACGGTCGATGCTGCCCGCGCACTGGGCCGCGAGCGTCAGGCTGGCCTGGTCAACGCGATCCTGCGCCGCGCGCAGCGCGAAGGTTTCCCGGAGCAGCCCGCGCGTGATGCATTCCCGGAATGGTTGGCTGATGCGATTGAACGCGACTGGCCCACCCAGGCCGAGGCGATCTTCGCGGCCAGCCTGCAGCCGGCACCGCTGTGGCTGCGCGCCAGCCACCAGCACGGCGGTCGCGACAAGGCGTTGGCGACGCTGGCCGAGGCCGGCATTGCTGCCGAAGCGAGCACGCTCAGCGCCGATGCACTGCGTCTGGCCACCCCTGTCGCCGTGAACCAGCTGCCCGGTTTTGCCGAGGGCGCGCTGTCGGTGCAGGACCTGTCGGCGCAGTGCGCCGCCGATGCGCTGGCACCTGCGGCCGGGTCGCGCGTGCTGGATGCCTGTGCGGCGCCCGGAGGCAAGTCGGCGCACCTGCTGGAGCGGGATCCGAGCCTGCGCCTGCTGGCGCTGGACATCGATGCGCGCCGCCTGGCGCGCGCCCGTGACACCTATGCCCGTACCGGCGTCGGTGAACATGCGCAGACCCTGGTGGCCGATGCCAGTGACCCGGGCGCGTGGTGGGATGGTGTGCCGTTCGACGCGATCCTGCTGGATGCGCCGTGTTCGGCCACCGGCGTGATCCGCCGCCAGCCCGATGTCATGTTCCACCGCCGAGCCGAGGACATCGATGCACTGGTCGGCGTGCAGGCGCGCCTGCTGGAAGCCTGCTGGTCGATGCTGCGCCCAGGCGGCGTGCTGTTGTACGCCACCTGCTCGATCCTGCGCGCCGAGAACATCGACCAGGTGCGCGCGTTCCTGAAGTGGCATCCGGACGCCGTGGCCCAGCCCTTGGGTGACGCATTCGGCGTGGATTGCGAAGGCGTGGCACGCCAGCGACTGCCCGGTGACAACGATGCTGACGGTTTCTTCTACGCGCGTCTGCTAAAAGCAGCCTGACCCCGCTGCCGTTTCGAGCCTCATGCTGAAAACCAACGCGTCGCGCCAGACGTGGTTGTTCGTGGTGATGGCCCTGCTGGTGCTGGGGGCCGGTCTCGGTCTCCGCGATCCGTGGCCGTCTGACGAGCCACGCTTCGCGCTGGTGGCCCGGCAGATGGTCGACAGCGGTTACTGGTTGTTCCCGCATCGCGGCACCGAGCTGTATTCGGACAAGCCCCCGATGCTGATGTGGTGGCAGGCCACGCTTTATGGCGTGGTCGGCCACTGGCGCGTGGCGTTCCTGCTGCCTTCGCTGCTGGCCGCGCTGGGCACGCTGTGGTGCGTGGTCGATCTGGGCCGGCGGCTGTGGACGCGACGGGTCGGGCTCTACGCCGGATGGGCGCTGCTGTTCGCACTGCAGTTCACCTTCCAGGCGAAGAAGGCGCAGATTGATCCGCTGCTGGTGCTGTTCATCACCCTGGCCAACTATGGCCTGCTGCGCCACCTGTTGTTGGGCCCGAGCTGGCGCTGGTGGTGGCTGGGCTGGTTCTTCGCCGGCATCGGGGTGATCACCAAGGGCGTAGGCATGCTCGCCCTGCTGATGATCGTGCCGGCCGCACTGGCGTCGGCGCTGCATTGGCCGCGGGTGCGCCTGAATGTACAGGACGTGCGCTTCTGGCTGGCGCCGCTCGCGTTCCTGCTGGCCGTATCGCTGTGGCTGGTGCCGATGCTGACGGCGGGCTGGGCCACCGGTTCGGACGAGTACCGCGCCTATATGAACGACATCCTGTTCCGGCAGACGGCCCGCCGCTACACCCATTCCTGGGACCACCACCAGCCATGGTGGTATTTCCTCGGGGTCATGCCCGCGATGTGGATCCCGCCATTGCTGGCGCTGCCATGGGCGATTCCCGCCTGGCGCCGGCGCCTGCGCCGCCGCGACCCGCGCTATCTGCTGCCGCTGGCCTGGTGGTTGCTGGTCGTGCTGTTCTTCTCGATTCCGCAGGGCAAGCGCGATGTCTACATCCTGCCAGCGTTGCCGATGTTCTGCCTGGTGCTGGCACCGCTGCTGCCCGGACTGTTGAAGCGGCGCGATGTGCAGGGGCTGCTCGCCGCGCTCAGCGCCGTGCTGGCGGCCGGGTTGGCGCTGGTCGGCGGGCTGGCCCTGCTGGGCGATCCGGGGTTCGAGATCCGCCTGACTCATGGGCGCGGGCTGCTGCCCGGTGCCACCGATGCGCTGGCATGGGCGATCCTGGCGATGGGGCTCTGGGGCGGCGTGAGCCTGATCGTGGCTGGCTGGCGACGCGGCCACCTGGCACTGGTCTCGACCCTGACCATGGCGTGGGTGCTGTATGGCCTGGTCGGGTATCCGCTGCTGAATGATTCAAGCTCCGCGCGCGGCCTGATGCGCGAGGTCGGCACGCGGCTGGGGGCCGACGCCGAGCTGGGGCTGGTGGCCTGGAAGGAGCAGAACCTGCTGATGGCCGACCGCCCGGCAGCGACATTCGGCTTCGACAACCGTTGGCATGCGCAGCTGCAGGCGGCGGTGCGCTGGCAGCGCCTGGTCCCCGAACGGCGCTGGCTGCTGGTGAATGACGATGCCATGCAGGGCTGCATCGACCGTTCGCGTGCCGCGATGGCGGGCATCTCCAATCGACGCCGCTGGTGGCTGGTCCCCGCTGCGGCGGTAAGCGGGACCTGCGTACCCACGCTGGCGGAGCTGCAGCGCGAGTACCGCCTGCAGGGCCCTCCCGAAGAGGACTGAACGGACAAGCGACCACATCACCGGCCTGCACCACTCCGGGACCCGGTCTGCCCTAGAATGAGTAATGCTCCCGGCGCTGTGCCGGTATTCCACTACCGAACTGCTGACCGCACCACGTGATCCCGCTTTCCCCGCCTATCTCCCGCTTGACGGGTCTGCTGGCCGGCGCCTACGTCGTGGTGCTGGGCGCATTGCCGACGCTGCTGATGATCACCATGGAAGGCGGCAGTGCGGGCTTCTATCTGGCGATCCTGCTGTCGATCATCCTGCTGCTGATGCCGTCGGCAACGCCGCCGTTGCTGCCCGGCTCGGCCAGGCGCTATGCCTGGATGGGCGCCGGCATGGCGGTGATGCTGGTGGGCGTGCTGACCAGCCTGGCAGTGCACGGTATCTGGAAGGGATCGGAAGTTGAGAAAGCAGCCCGCCTGCTGTCGACGCTGCTGATCCTGTTCGCGGCGTTGCGGGTGCCGCGCAGGCTGCTGGGGCGCGCGTTGCTGGGCACCCTGCCGGCGGTGTGGGCGGCAGCAGTCATCATCGGCTGGCTGACGCTGGAAACCGGTGTGCGGCCCGCCACCCAGCAGTTCAACGCAGTGACCTATGGTGACCTGACCCTGCTGTTCGGCGCGCTGAGCCTGTTGTCGCTGGGACTGCCGGTGACCCGTTTCCGCCGGATCGAGGCTACGTTGAAGCTGCTGACCGGCATCCTGGGCCTGATTGCCTTCCTGTGGACGCAGACCCGCGGTGGCCTGCTGGCGATTCCCTGTTTCCTGCTGATCGGCCTGCTGGTGATGGGGCGGCGGCTGGGCCGGATGAAGATCGTACTGGGCCTGGTGCTGGCGGCCGGCGTGGGCATCATCGCCACGCACGATGGCGCGCTGCGTGATCGCATCGATGCCGGCGTGAGCGAGTACGGCGACTGCAGTGCCGACCATCTGGCCGACACGTCGGTCTGCATCCGCCTGCAGTTGTGGACGGCAGCCGGTTACATGATCCGTGAGCAGCCGTTGTTCGGTGTCGGGGGCGGCGATCGGTTCCGTCTGGAACTGGAGCGGCTGGCCCAGCAGGGCAAGGTCTCGGCGATGGTCGCGCGCGATTTCGGCGAGACCCACAACGACCTGCTGTACTTCCTGGCGACTTACGGCGTGCTGGGGGGGCTCGGCCTGGTGCTGGTGTACCTTGCCCCCGCGCTGGTGTTGCTGCCGCGGCTGTGGCAGGGCGATGAGCGATCGCGGCTGTATGCGGCGGCGGGGCTGAGCATCTGTGTGGCGTTTGCGGTGTTCGGCTTCACCGAAATGATGCTGCGTGACATGCGTACCGCCGCGTTCTACGCCGCCTGGGTCGCCCTGCTGCTGGCCCTGTCCGAGCCGCGCAGCACGGATCAGGACGCCGCCAGCGCCGCCTCGTAGCTGGCCAGGGTCGCATCGGCAAAGGTCTGCAGGCCGAACTCGGCCAGTGCATGGCGGCGTGCGGCCGCGCCCCGTTCCGGCAGCGACTGGCGTTGCGCGTAGAGGGCCTGCACCTGTGCCGCGATGGCAGGCACATCCCGGGTGGGCACCACCCAACCGTCGACGCCCTGCTCGATGTTTTCCGGCAGGCCGGCGAAATCACTGACCAGCATCGGTTTGCCGCTGGCCATCATTTCGCGGCAGGCGAAGGAAATCGTCTCGACGTCATTGGACAGCACGAAACCAACGTCACCGGCGGCGATCAGCGGCCGCGTATCGGTCAGCAGGCCGGTGAAGTGCACCTGCGCGGCGGTCTCGCCGAGTGCCTGCACCTGCTCGCGCTGCTGCGCGCTGGGCAGGTGGCCGGCCACGGCCATGTGCACATGTGGACGCACCGCATCCGGCAGCAGGGCGATGGCCTGGGCCAGGTCGATCCAGCCCTTGTAGTCGTCGGTACCGGCATTGCTGACCAGCACCAGCGCGTGTGGGTCCTGCGTCCATTGCCGGCGCATCGCCTGCCCGGCCTCGGCCGGCATCGGTGCGTAGTGGGCCAGGTCGACGCCGTTGCGGACCACATCGATCGGGCAGCGCCGGTACGGGCCCTGTTCCAGCAGGCGCCCGGTGTGCGCCGAGACCGCGATCACGCGGTCGGTGGCCCAGCGCGCGCGGAAGGCGTTGCCCAGCGTGTTGGTGGGCTTGCTGTTGTGCTTGGTGAGCACGATCGGGGGGCGACGCATGCCGAACAGGCCCTGCATCACGAAGCGGTGGTCGCGGGCACCGTTGACGTGGACCAGATCGATGCCTTCATCGCGCACCAGCCGGCGCAACGCGCGCTGTTCGGCCAGTTGTTGTGGCAGGGTCGGCAGGCCGCTGCCAAAGGCCATTGGCAGCGCGGTGGCGATCCCCTCCGCGGCAACGGTGCGCAGCAGGCGGCTGTCGGCGGGGGCGGCAACATGCAGGCTGTGCCGGCCATGCAGCGCACGTGCCAGCGAAACGATGTACGTGGTGTGGCCGCCACCGTCGCCGTAGTGGAAGTTGGTGTACAGGATTTTCATGGGGGATCTTCAGGCAACGCGCGGCCAGTGTGACACAGCAGGCTCAGGACCGTTCCGCCGGTGGCGCCGGGTCGGCGACCGCCTGGCCGTTGCCCAGCATCCACAGCATGATGGTCTTTTGCCGCACGTAGTTGGCGCGCACGTAGGCGTAGACCAGGCCGTGCCAACCATCGCGGAAGCCACCGCGGAACACGAAGCCGCGCCAGAACCGCCAGGCGGGCGCCAGCACCAGCTTGCCCAGCGTGGCCCGCTTGCCACGCGCAAACTCGTGCTCGGCCATCATCCGCGCGTACTTCTCGGTCTTGGCCAGTTGCTGCTGCAGTGAGCGGTAGGGGTAGTGGATGAGATCACCACGCAGGGTGCCGACGCTGCCATCGACGCTGGCCGCCTCGTGGATCTCGCGCTTGCCGCGCCAGCCACCCTGGCGGCGGTCGAACAGCCGCATCACCCGGTCCGGGTAGGCGTTGCCGTGGCGCAGGAACCTGCCGAAATACTCCGACAGGCGCGCAAAACGGTAGCCGGCATGGCCTCTGAAGCCACCGTCGCGGGCCTGCTCGATGGCGGTGCGCAGCTCCGGGCTGACGCGCTCGTCGGCATCCAGGCACAGCACCCAGTCGTGGCGGGCCTGCTCGACGCAGAACGCCTTCTGGCTGCGGAAGCCATCGAACGGGCGCTGCAGCACGCGCGCGCCGGCGGCCTCGGCGATGGCCACCGTGGCATCGGTGGACTGCGAATCCACCACCACGATCTCATCGCAGAAGGCCAGCGAGGCCAGGCAGTCGCCGATGCGCCCGGCCTCGTTGAACGCGATAATGCACGCCGAGATGCGAGGCCGTTCGATGGGAGCGGTCGTGGAGGACATGATGGCCGGTTACCTGTTGTTTGCGACGGAGCGTTATGCGCTGCCTATTCTCGCCCCGTTGGCGCAGGCCTTGCACGCCTCAGGGCAGGAGGTGGCCGCCTGGTTCGAAGGCGGTGCCGTCGGCGGCAGCCTGCCGGGGGTGCCCACGGTGGGCCTGAAACAGGCCCTGGCGATGCGCCCGCGGGCGGTGTTCAGCGCCGCCAACTGGGTGCCGACCTTCCTGTCCGGGGCCAAGGTGCAGCTGTTCCACGGCTTCAACGTGGAGAAGCGGGACAGCGCACGCGGCCACTTCCGGGTGCGCGGCATGTTCGACCTGTACTGCACGCAGGGACCGGCCACCACTGCGCCTTTCCGCGAGATCGCCAGGTTGCAGGGCCATTTCGCGGTGGCCGAGACCGGTTGGCCGAAGCTGGACCCGCTGTTCCGCGATGACGGCGGTGAGAGTGCCGCGCTGCGCGCGCCCGCAGGGGATCGCCCGGTAGTCCTGTTCGGTTCAACCTTCACCGAGCGGCTCAGCGCGGCCCCGCACCTGCACGCGCAGATCGCCGCCGACATCGCCGCGGGTGAACGCTACTGGCTGCTCACCCTGCACCCGAAGTGCGCACCGGAACTGTTCGAGCGTTACCGCGCGCTGGCCGGTGCCAATGCGCGCTTCATCGAGCCGGAACAGGTGATGGCCGCGCAGCGTGCCGCCGACGTGCTGGTGTCGGACACCTCGTCGATCGTTTCGGAGTTCATTGTCCAGCACAAGCCGGTGGTGACCTTCCGCAACCGCGTGCCGAAGCCGCACATGATCGATTTCGACGACCCGGCGCAGCTGCCGGCGATGCTGCAACGCGCGCTGCACCCGGATGCCGCGCTGCGGGTGGAGATCGTGCGCTACGCCGATGCCATCCACCCCTACCGTGATGGCCTGTCCAGCGAGCGGGTGATCACCGCCACCGAGGATTTCCTGTCCGGTGAAATGGGCGCGCTGCGGCGCAAACCGTTCGGCAGCTGGGTACGTGATCTGCAGATCCGCAAGGACCTGGGGTACTGGGGGCCGTCGCAACGGTGACGGGGGGGGGCGACGGCGTCGCCCGGGTAGAGTCGACTGTCAGTCGACTGCTCTTCTCTCGGGTCGCGAAAATCCCGCGCTGCGCGCGATAGTCGACTGTCAGTCGACTCTACCGTCGGGCGTCCACGCACACAGTGATGTCCGGTAGATCCACGCCATGCGTGGATGCGCGTGACATGACCGCCTCACCAGCGCAGCTTGCGCCTTGCCAGCGCGGCCGCCAGCTGCTCCATCACCTGCTGCGCCTGGGCCTGTGGCAGGTAATGCAGGGTCAGCGCCACATCGCCATGTGCGCCAGCGGTATCCAACTGCAGGCTGCTGGTGCCCAGCAGCTTGTCCAGCGGCGAACGGTGCAGGCGCAGGCCCTGCACCTTGTCCAGCTCGGCCCAGCGCCACCAGCGCTTCCACCAGCCGCCGCGTACCGCCACATAGTGCGCGTCCAGATACCAGCCCATGCGCGCCATCTGCTGGTGCGCGACCCACAGCGCCATCGGCAACCAGGCCAGCACCACAAGGCCCCACGGTCCCCAGCGCCAGTAGGCTGCAGCGGCCAGCAGTGGCGCCAGCAGCAGTGCACCCAGGCACAACCGCCACCACCCGCGCCGCGGAACGGCCTGCCACTGCGCCGGCGGCCAGTGCAGCTGCGGCAGCAGGTGCTGCACCAGCTGCGTGCAGCGCTCGCCGGTTGCCAGCGGCGCCAGTTCGCGCAGGGCGCGGTCCTCATCGCGCGAGGGGCCGCCGGCAGCGCTGTCGATGCGCAGCTGGCGCAGGCCGAACCAGCGCTGCAGGGTGCCTTCGCGTAATGTCCAAGCCTGGATGCGGCGGCGCGCCACGCTGCTGCGGGTGCGGCTGAGCAGGCCGGCCGAGACCGTCAGGCGTCGTTCCTGCTCGCTCAGGGTGAAGCCGTGGTAGCGCAGCAGGGTCAACACCACCGACAGCATGCGCAGCAGCATCCAGCCCAGCAACAGGGCCGCGGCCAGCAGCAGGGCGCCGCCGGCCACGCCCGGGTGCAGGTCGCTGGCATAGCCGAAGGCTTCGCGGCCGCCGCGCTGGATGGCATCGTCCATCACCGGCCGCGGCACGGTCTGGAACAACACACCGAACGCGGCGATCGCCAGCGCCCAGCCACGGTTGGACAGCAGGCCCATGCGCACCACGTCCCAGCTCGACAGGCGCAGCAGTACCTGTTCGCCGCCCGGGTCGGCGAGGTCGGCCGCAGCGATCGTATCGGCGGCCTGCGGTGCCTGACCGCGCTGTCGCACCAGCCGTTCAAGGGCCAGTGCCTGATCCAGTTTCAGCACCCGCATCTCGGCTTCCGGGCGCGCACCGCCGGCCGATTCCAGGCGCAGTTCGGCCACGCCGAACAGGCGGTGCAACGGGTTCTGCCGCACTTCCACGTTGTGGATGCGCGCGAATGGAATCTCGCGGCGGTTGCGTGCCAGCAGGCCGCTTCGCACCGTGATCGCATCGCTGCCGATGCGGTAGCGGTAGCTCAGGTACTGCAGCACCGAGACCACGACCAGCACGACGATCGCGGACAATGGAATGAGCTGCGCCCACAGCGGATCGCGATCGCCGCGCTGGCCGAACACCAGCAGTGCGACCAGCGGCAGCAGGTAGTGGCGCAGCTGCATCAGCAGCACGAACAGCCACGACCACGGGTGCAGGCGATGGTCCTCGCCATCGGCGGGCGCCGGTGCGGGCAGGGGCGGCGGCTGGCTCACAGGGCGTCGGCGTCCTGGTCCAACTGGTGCGCGAGCGTATCGCGCAGGCGTTCGGCGTCGGCCTGGTCCAGGCCGCTGACGGTGACTGCGCTCATGCGCGTGCCGGCGGTGTGCACGATCAGTGTGGCCAGGCCGGCGCGGCGTTCCAGCGGCCCGCGACGCAGGTCCAGGTGCTGCACGCGCGAGATCGGGATGCGCGTTTCCAGCTGCCACATCAGGTCACGGCGCAGGCCCAGGCCCTGCGCGTCCAGCCGCCAGCGGGTGCGGGTCAAGCGCCGATGGCCGAGCCATGCACCGAAGGTGATACCCAGCAGCAGCCCGGCCGCAGCGATCCACAGGCCACCGGGCAGCTCGAAGAACCATGCGGCCGCGGCCAGCGGCAGGCCCGGTACGAACAGGCCGCCAAAGGCGCCTTCCAGCGCGGCCAGGCGCGCGGCGCGTTGCGGCAGTGCCTGCCACTCGGTGGCAGGCGGTGCAGGAATCGAGGCGTCGGTCACGCGGGCTCCGTCAGGCAGCAGGGCGGGCGGTGGCGGCGGGCGCCGCACCGCGCAGACGGTAGCAGGTCGACCGCGTTACTGGGCAGCCTGGATCAGCGCGTCCACATCCAGCATGTGGCCGGCACGGTCGGCCTTGGTGCGCAGGTAGTGCTCGTTCTCGGCGGTGATCTCGCCGGTGACCGGAATGCAGTCCAGCACTTCGATGCCGGCATTGCGCAGGCGCTGCGCCTTGGTCGGGTTGTTGCTGAGCAGGGCCACGCGGGTGATGCCCAGGCCGCGCAGCATCGCCACCGCGCTGCCATAACGGCGCTCGTCGGCGCCGAAGCCCAGCTGCGCATCGGCGTCGATGGTGTCCAGGCCGTCGTGCTGGTAACCGTAGGCGCGCATCTTGGCCGCGATGCCGGTGCCGCGGCCTTCCTGGTCCAGGTACAGCAGCACGCCGCCGCCCAGTTCCTTCAGCTTGCGCAGGCCGCGCCGCAGCTGGTCGCCGCAGTCGCACTTGAGGGAACCGAACAGGTCGCCGGTCAGGCATGAAGAGTGCACGCGCACCGGCACCACCGCCGACAGGTCCGGCTCGCCGACGATGATCGCGACCTGGTCACGCTGGGCCACGCCGCCGCGGAATACCGCAAAGGTGGTCATGCCGACATCGCGCAGCGGCACGGGCGAACGTGCGACCAGTTCGTAGTCGTGGGCGGCGTGCGCCGCACCCTCGGCCAGATCGCACAGCGCCACCTCGGCGGCACCGTCGAAGGTGGCGTCGCCAGCGTCCAGGCGCACCGCCACCATCGCTGGCAGCAGCAGGCCGAGGCGGGCCAGTTCCACTGCGCCGGCATCGAAGTCGTCGCCCGCGCTCCAGCCTTCCGGCATCGGGCCCGGTTCGCGCAGGTAGCCCAGCGAGGGCAGGGCATCGAAGGCCACGCCGGCCAGCGGCAGGCGCGCACCCTCGGCGGCCTCCACGCCAAGCACGCGGGCCCGGGTGGCGGTCAGGAACAGGTAATGGCGTTCGCGTGCGGCAGCGGCAAAGGCGGCAAAGCTGCTGGCCGTGGCACTGTCCAGTGCGATCACCGCCAGGCGCTGGCCCTGGCCATCGTGGAGCAGCACCGGGCGACCGGCACGCAGTTCGGCCACCGCGCGTTCGCAGCGGATCGCGGCGGGATCGCCGAACAGGGAGGAAGCAGGCATGGCAGGACCGGGGGAGGCGGACATCGCAGTCTCTATGGGGGCGCCAGCGTCGTATTCAACGTGCTGCGGCCAGCGGTCGCAGGCGGCCGTCAGTGCGGATGTTCCTCGGTGGCGTACGGGTCTTCCTCGCCGCTGCCCGGTGGCCGCAGCGTATAGCGCTTGTAGGTCCACTGGTACTGCGCCGGATCGCGGCGGGCGATGCGCTCGATGCCGGCATTGAGCGCGGTGGCCGCTACCTGCGGGTCTGGATCGGCCACGGCCGGGTCGGTCGGCTCGATGTGCAGGGCGAACGCCATGTCTGGCCCGATGCGCTCGCACCAGCCATACAGCACGGTCGCGCCGGTGCGCTCGGCCAGGCGGTTGACCAGGGTCATGGTCAGCGCCTGCACGCCGAAGAACGGCACGAACACGCCGTCGCCGGCCTTGGGCTGCTGGTCGGGCAGGATGCCGGTGGCACCGCCGTCCTTGAGCACCTTGAACAGCTGGCGCACGGCCGGGCCTTCGGCGCGCACCTGCTGCACGTTCTGGCCGCCCCGCACCAGCTGCAGGAAGGCGTCGCTGGCCTCGTCCTCCGGCGGCTTGTAGACGATGGCGATCTGCCCGCGCGAGGCCAGCCACTGGTTCAGCAGCTCCCAGTTGCCGAAGTGCGGGGCGGCCACGATCACGCCCTTGCCGCTGGCCAGCGCCGCGTCGTACAGGGCTTCACCGTGGCGCTGCTTCAGGTGCAGGCGCAGGTTGTCGGCCGGGGTCTGGCTCCACAGCCGCAGGGTCTCGATGGCCTGCAGCGCGGTGGAGCGCAGCAGGTCGCGGTGCAGGCGGTCGCGTGCAGGGCCGTCCAGCTCGGGGTAGGCCAGCTCCAGATTGCGCCGGGTAACACGGCTTTCGCGGGCATCGAGGGCGATCCAGGCCCACGCCAAGGCGCGCGCGAACCCCCGCAGCAGCGGCCAGGGCAGGCGGGCGAAGAGGGTGGTGGCGCGGTAGACCAGCCGGGCTTTGCGGTGCGGATTCATCGCCGCCAGTTTAGCCAAGGGCGCTGCTATCGTGGCTGCCCCTGTTCATTGGAAGCCCGCGATGCTCGTCCTGATCCAGCGTGTCAGCCAGGCCGCCGTCCACGTCGATGCCGTGGCAGTGGGGCAGATCGGCCCCGGCCTGCTGGCCCTGGTCGGCATGGAGCCGGGCGACACCGAGGCCCAGCTGCGGCGGATGGCCGAGCGCCTGCTGGGCTACCGGGTGTTCGCCGACGAGGCCGGGAAAATGAACCGCTCGCTGCGCGACACCGGTGGTGGCCTGCTGCTGGTCAGCCAGTTCACCCTGGCTGCCGACACCCGTTCGGGCATGCGGCCGAGTTTCACCACGGCGGCGCCGCCGGACGAGGCTGAACGCGGGTTCAATCGATTTGTCGAGATCTGCCGTGAAAATCACGCCCCGGGGGTGGAAACGGGCCGATTTGGTGCCCATATGGTCGTCAGCCTGGTCAATGACGGTCCCGTGACCTTCCTTCTCAGGCCCTGAGCCTGCGGGACCACCGCCCGGCAGGCGGGGCCCCGGGCTGGTATAATGCTACGTTCCCTATTTCTCCCTAGCCGGTGGCGCGAGCACTACATGGCCAACGAACGTCCTGCCCAATCCGAAATCAAGCAACTGATCAGCAAGGGCCTGGAACAGGGCTACCTGACCTACGCCGAAGTCAATGACCATCTGCCGGACGACATGGTCGACCCGGAACAGATCGAAGACATCATCGGCATGATCAACGGCATGGGCATTGATGTCCATGAAGTTGCGCCGGATGTGGAAACCCTGCTTCTCAACGACGGCAACACGGGCAACCGTGAGGTCGACGACACCGCGGCCGAAGAAGCCGCCGCCGCGCTGAGCGCGCTCGACACCGAAGGTGGCCGTACCACCGACCCGGTGCGCATGTACATGCGCGAAATGGGTACCGTCGAGCTGCTGACCCGCGAAGGCGAAATCGCCATCGCCAAGCGCATCGAGGAAGGCCTTTCGCAGGTCCAGGCCGCGCTGGGCCAGTTCCCGGTCTCGGTCGAATCGCTGCTGACCGATTACGAAGCCCACAAGGAAGGCAAGAAGCGCCTGGCCGAAGTGATCGTCGGCTTCAATGACCTGACGGACGAAGCCCCGGCGCCGGCCGCGGCTGCCACTGATGACAGCGACGATGCCGACGCCGATGGCGACGAGGACGAGGACGATGATGTCGAGGGTGGCGATGAAGAAGCCGCACCGACCGGTCCGGACCCGGAGGAAGTCGCCGCGCGCATGCAGGCGCTGAGCGATGCCTTCAACGCCTTCAAGAAGGCGGCGACCAAGGGCGACAAGAAGAACCTGCCGCGCCTGCGCGAAGAGATGTCGGCGGTGTTCGTCACCCTGAAGCTGCCGCTGCCGCTGACCGACGTGCTGACCAAGCAGCTGCGCGACACCATGGCCGACATCAAGTCGCATGAGCGCCGCGTGCTGAACCTGGCCACCGTTACCGCCCGCATGCCGCGCAAGGACTTCATCCGTTCCTGGGAAGGCAACCAGACCAACCTGGAATGGGTGGAAGACGCACTGAAGCGCAAGCAGAAGTGGTCTTCGGCGCTGCGCGAAGTGAAGGACCAGATCATCGCCGAACAGCAGGCGACGATCGACATCGAGAAGCTGACCCAGCTGGACCTGGAAGAGCTGAAGGAAATCAGCCGTGCCATGGCCTACGGTGAAGCCAAGGCGCGCAAGGCCAAGAAGGAAATGGTCGAGGCCAACCTGCGCCTGGTGATCTCGATCGCCAAGAAGTACACCAACCGCGGCCTGCAGTTCCTCGACCTGATCCAGGAAGGCAACATCGGCCTGATGAAGGCCGTGGACAAGTTCGAGTACCGCCGCGGTTACAAGTTCTCGACCTATGCCACCTGGTGGATCCGCCAGGCGATCACCCGCTCGATTGCCGACCAGGCGCGCACCATCCGTATTCCGGTGCACATGATCGAGACGATCAACAAGTTGAACCGCATTTCCCGCCAGATGCTCCAGCAGTACGGCCGCGAGGCCACGCCGGAGGAGCTGGCCAAGGAAATGGACATGCCGGAAGACAAGATCCGCAAGGTGATGAAGATCGCCAAGGAGCCGATCTCGATGGAAACCCCGATCGGCGACGACGAGGATTCCCATCTGGGCGACTTCATCGAGGACACCAACGTGGAGTCCCCGATCGAGAACACCACCAACATCAACCTGTCTGAAACCGTGCGTGACGTGCTGGCCGGCCTCACCCCGAGGGAAGCCAAGGTGCTGCGCATGCGCTTCGGCATCGACATGAACACCGACCACACGCTGGAAGAGGTCGGCAAGCAGTTCGACGTGACCCGCGAGCGCATCCGCCAGATCGAAGCGAAGGCCCTGCGCAAGCTGCGTCACCCGAGCCGCTCGGAGCAGCTGCGCAGCTTCCTGGATATCGATTGATTTCCAGCGGCTGTTGAAGCGTTGAGAGAAACCCCGCCTGGTGCGGGGTTTTTCTTTGGTGGGCGCCTGTGCGTTCTGTAGCAACTGTCTTGTCAGGCGGAGGCCATCTGGGCCTCCGCTTCCCGTTTGCGGGCGTTGAGGATCACCAGCATCTTGCGCATTACCGCGACCAAAGCGACCTTGCCCGGCTTGCCTTGGTTGACGAGGGATTCAAAGAATTCCTTGAGCCGGGGCTCATAGCGTTTGGCGGTCAGCGCCGCCATGTAGAGCGCTTCGCGTACAACGGCGCGGCCACCGGTGATGCTCCGTCGTCCTTTCCAAGTGCCGCTTTCGCGGCTCATGGGGGCAACCCCCACCAAGGCCGAGATTGCTTTCCCACTGAGCTTTCCCAGCTCCGGTAGCTCGCAGGCCAGGGTTGCCAACAGCACCGGGCCAGCGCCTTTGAGCTTGGCAAAGTCACGCCATCCATCCTGCTCGGCAAGGAGCGCTGCGATGATGGAATCGAGCTGCTTGATGTTCCTCTGGATTTCGCGCAGATGCTGATTCAGCATGGAAATCAGGCTGGGTTCGCTGAACGCGCGCATGCGCTGATGCTCGCTCACGCGCATCTGCACCAGATGTCGCCGACGCTGGCAGAGCTCACCCAGACGGCGCTGCCAGGCCGCTGGCGGGACGTAACGGGTCAGTTTGAGAGCGTCGGCCATGTGAGCCAGAACCATGGCGTCCATGCGATCGGTCTTGGCCTGCTTCCCGGTGGCTGAGGCGAAGCTGCGGCCACGGCCCGGGTTGATCCGCACCATCGGCAATCCAGCTCCGTGCAAGGCGTCCAGCGCCTTCTGTTCATAGCCGCCGCTGGCCTCCAGCACGACCTGCTTGGCTGGCCACTGCTGCAGCCACCTGATCAGACTGGCCCAGCCCCGCTTGTTGTTCTTGAACTGACGGAAGGCCTGTTCATGGACGGCCACATCCAGATTCTCGCCGCTGACATCGATCCCGATCCCAAACATGAGGCAACTCCGCTAGGCTGACAGGGTCGAGAGCTCCCCCCGCTTGCCCAGTCTTATCAGTACGAGTGCCAGCTCGATCAACTGTTCGGGCGGATCAGGGAGAAACCGGCGCGGAGATCCTTGCTACAGAGCGATCGAAAAGACCTAGAGCCGAACGGTCGTCCGCGCCGGGCTCTCGGCACCTAAGGTGCCAGAGTCGGAAGAGATAAGAGCCGAGCCATGCTCGGCTGCTGTTCGCGATGACGTATCCGGAAGATCTTCTCAATGAGTGTCGGTTGCTTGCTGCACCTTGTGACGCAACTGGCCTGAGGATTGTTGAGGACTGCGCTGCGAAGCAGGAGACCATCCAGCGGAAATCCAGGTGGCTCAATGCTGTGTGCTTCCTGCTGTGTGTGACTGGCATGGCCATGTCGCATTCGCCAATTGAAACCACTACCTTCGCTTCCACACAGTCCCCCTCAGGTGCTCAACACACCTTCGTAGGCGGACTGTCTGCCGCAACAGCAGGCAATCCAAGGTCAAACCGCATCACTCGCCATCCCGGTGAGCCCAAGGGTTTCTGGCCGGGTGGCGCGCAGCCATACAAGACCCCGCAAGGGGAAAAGCTGCGGGCGGCCCTACGACCGTGTTGAAGCACCCGGTCGCCTCTCTCAACAGGAGGCGCAACAGGTTCGACAAATCGTAGGAGAGTGAGCATGGAACTGAAGATGGTTGTCGATGCGTGCGGCAGGGGTGGATCGGATGCGCAGGACTGCAACTTCCCGCCGTTGTTGGACTGGGACGACGTGATGCGCGATGAGCGCGATGACCCGCTGGGATTCGCCCGGCGAGCAACACTGGCGTTGCTGACGCAGTCGGGGGCTGGATTGCTTGCCGGCTTGAGTGGCGGCAACCAGAAGGCGCTGGAAGAGGCCAGGAGGACGGTGGGGTTGTTTCACGCCCACCTGCGGCGACAGGCGTGGCTCGCGGAAGCGGCGGAGAAGCGGTTGGGGCGTGTTGCTGAGGCTCTTGCTGCTGCCGGGTAGCCGATTAAGCGCGGCGTCCACTACACTGTGGCGCTGCGCCGGGCCTATAGCTCAACGGTTAGAGCAGGGGACTCATAATCCCTTGGTTCCAGGTTCGAATCCTGGTGGGCCCACCATTGCACTTAATGACTTACGCCATTTCAAAGGCAACGGCATCCTGTGCCTTTCACATTTGGTGCCTACTTGGTGCATACATTTCACTAGGTACCTGCGCCCGTGCCTGAGCAGGCCATTCGTTGCGCACCCACTGCTGCACTTCCGAGTTCCGCCAGCGCACGCTGCGGCCTGCGCGCTTGGCCGGCTTGGGAAAAGTTCTTCGATTCATCATCCGGCAGATGCTCGTCTTGGAGAAGCCGCACTTCTTCTCGACCTTGGCAAGCGGAATCAGGACGTCGTCAGATTGCGTGGCGCTGTCGTTGTTGGTGCTGATCTTCATGGTTAAGGGCGGAGGGCGGGATCCGCTGGAGCTGATCGCACGCATGGCGTTGGAGAGCGCCAGTCATGGATCTCCGAGGGCACCTGGTTGTGGGGCGAGTACCAGGTCTGGCTGAAAGAGCGCAACACGCCCATGCCAATCGGGCCGAGCTATGCGCGCCACGCGCCGGAGCACTTCCGCGCCATCCGCGACCAGGCGTTCTCATGGATGCGAGGCGAGGCGAGGCGAGGCGAGGCGAGGCCGTCGCCCGCGGTTATGACAGCATCGAATCGTGCGCCAGCTACTACAACAGCAGCGTCAGCTTGTATCGGCTGGAGGCACGCGCGATCGTGGCCTGGCGCCATGCCGTGAACCAGCAGCTGGAGCAGCTGGTGCTGGCTCCGCCGGCGGGCATTGGAGACCTGGGGCCAAGTGCGAGCGCTGCTGCCCCAGCCGGGGGCCTCCGCCTGGCCCGAAAAGGCCGAGCTGCCACTTGATTCAGGCGAGAAGGCAATTGTGGGTTAGGGCTCGGCCCACCAAAAGATGTGAGCCCCGCCGCCATAACGACGGAAGGGCTCAGTGCTCAGAAGGGTGCGACCGAAAGAATGAGCCCCACTGCGCAGGCGATCCAAGACAGAGTAAGCAGGGACAGCGTTCGTGGCTTATTGGTGAACCATCCCGCATTCCGCACTCTCGCTCTATAGGCAACGATGAGCGCGATGAAGACCAGGGATGGAATGATGTACGGCCAGACAAGAGCGCCCTTGGCGCCCCTTCCAATCGAAAGTCCGGCCAGCATCCAAATGGCAGAGCTCATCGTAAGGATCAAGAATGCCCGGAAGAGAATGGCGTTTCCGTGGATCGGACGCTCAGATTCTCGCTCTACGGGGCGAGGGAGTTCACTTGGCATTGTGCACCTGTAGGAGTGTAGGAACAGCCGATTCGGAAGCCGACATACACCGGCGGAGAGTTGGAGCCGATCCAGCGTACGCCCAAGTTGTTGAGGTGTCCGAGCATTTCACCACCCGGACCAGACGCAAGTGCGCCAGTCGGATAGATGTAGGCTTGGTAACCTTGATCGGGGCTCACGATATCCTTCTGCGCGTCGGGGATAACGTTTCCTGCAGCGTCTCGCCCAGATCCAGGGATGTACGTGTAGCCGTGGTCTTGGTAGGTATATTTGACGAGAATATACGAACCATCGGGGAAGGGAATTGTGCTTACGATGCTGAAGGGACTCGGAAGCTTCGCGATGTTTACGGCTTGGGAAAAGCCGGTAACTAGAACGCGAAGGGTCTCTCCTACGAATCGGATAGGCCCGAGATTGTCGTAAGACAGGGTTTTCGTAATAGCCGCCTCACGCCAGGCTGGTGTTGTCACAGCATCCATGGCATTCATCGGATAAGTCGCTGGTGGATCTGCGAGTGGAGCCGCCTGGATGGACGCTGCCGAGATCATTGCACTGAAAGAGGTGGGCGCGACGCGGCTGTCGTACACGGGCGTCCGAACTTGCACAGTCGGCGACCCGCCATTCGTGTCATAGAGCTGCATGCCGGCATTGAACATAGCCTGTTCGTCTGCGGTCAGCATGATCTCTCCGACTTTCGCGCCAGCTGCAGCAGCCACTGCGCGAAGAGGGGGGCCGCCGCCCGAGACCTTCATGTGGTACATGCGTCGGTTCTTGAAATCCCAGAAATAGTAGTCGCCGTTGCCGCGCTCTTGTGATTGCGTTTGCCGCTTTGTCAGCGTGCAGTCATTGCAAGTGATCGCCTGGACTGCGTGTGCAGACAGCGCGCTTGTGAGAAGTGAGATCCCGAGGATTGCCTGTGTGATTTTGAAACGCATCTGAGTTCCTTCCTGGAGTCATAAGATCGGCCGTGAAGATAAACGCGACGTGAACTCTCCGGCGTTCCAACTTATATCCGCTAGCTTGGCGTGGCGGTTTGCTGATTCTGGCGGGAGCAATGCTTCGATCAAACTGCATACTTCTTAGGCAAGGAGAGCATTCCCCATCGTTGCTGACTCTAGGGCTCCTCCGTGGGGGCAATGATCACCAGTGTTGCCTGATCGTGGACGAATCGTTCCCCAGTCGAGTGGTTCACGTCACTGCGATGATGGTTGGTGTCAGATCTCGACCTGTGCTACTCCGCCCAGATCACTGCCGCCTACCAGAAGCTGGTCAGGATGATCGGCGCCACCCCGTCGCTGCAGGAGTTCGCCGCGCTCTACACCCATGATGCGGGGAAGAAATGCCCCAAGATCCCGAAGGCCTTGGACGATGCCTTCCGTGCAGGCGGGAGCCCGGGTTCTCCCCCGTTTTCACGGACACGTAGGCCGGGTATGGCCGTTGGTGCCAGCGATGCTTATGGCTATATTCTGGGCAGTTCTGCTATCGACCCAGAAGCAGGCATTTGTTTCTGACGGCCGTTCTGGCCCTGAACGCCATGAAGGATGGCTCAACCACGATGGCAACGATTCACCTTGTCGAAGGACCCGTTGGTGCGGGCAAATCCACGTTTGTTGCCGAGCTGCGGAATCGTCATAACGCCGCAGGATTCATTCTGGATGCGTGGTTCGTACGGCTGTACAGCCCGGACCGTCCCGCCGCCAACCTGATGGAGTGGTATGCGGCAAGGAAGGCGCGCTGCCTGGATCAGATATGGGTCACGGCCCGCGAAGTACTCGATACGGGGCGCGACGTTGTGCTTGAGCTGGGTCTGGTGGAGAAGGCCAGCCGCGAGAATTTCTACGCGCAGGCCAGGGAGGCGGGTTGCGATCTGGTCGTGTATCTCCTGGATGCGCCGCGTGACATTCGTCGGGATCGCGTCCGCCAGCGCAATCGGGAGAAAGGCGCAACGTTCTCCATGGAGGTACCCGATGCCTTCTTTGAGCTGGCGAGCGACCACTGGGAACCCATGGACGAAACCGAATGCGAGATCTACGACGTTCAGGTCATCACCTGGAATCCAGGCTCTGCTTCTGACTGACGCCATTGCGCTGGCCGACATCGGCAATGCAGATTCCAGCATTGCCACCGTGTTTGCTGGCGGCCATCAGTCGCGCGGAACCGTAGCTGTCCGGCACGAACTTCGCCTCGGGCGCGCAGGCGTCGGATCGGCGCCTACCCGCGCCGCCCGCGCCCATCAATGCTGTAACGCCCGGCGCCGGTGCAGGCCAGCAACAGGAAGCCGCCGGCCAACCCCAGGTTCTTCAGGAACATGATCTGCTGGGTCGGGTCGGCAAGGTTGTGGTGGAAGATGAAGGCGGTGACCAGGCTGAAACCCACCAGCACGATCGACACCAGCCGGGTCTGGAAGCCGAACAGGATGCACAGGCCGCTGCCGATCTCGAAGGCGATGGTCGGCCACAGCAGGATGCCGGGCACGCCCATCGCTTCCATGTAGCCCTGGGTGCCGCTGAGATCGCCAAGCTTGCCCAGGCCGGAGACCAGGAACAGCGCCATCAGCAGGATGCGCGCAAGCAGGTAGGCAAGCGAATGCGATGAAGTGCTCACATCAACGTCCTCGGGAATGGCCAGCGAAGGCGATCGGAGCCCAGCGACGGTGAAGCCGGTGTGTAGGCCGGCCGCCGGAACCGCTTGACAGCCGCTACGCCGCAGTAGACCTTTCCCGCCATGACGATCGATATTGAATCGCTCAGCCTTCGCGAGCTGGGCGCCCTGGTGGTTGCCGCTGAACAGCGGAAACAGCTGGTTTCCAGCCGCCGTCCGGCCAGTGCGGTGCGGCGGATGCTGAAGGCTGCGGCGGCCGAAGCCGGTTACACCCTCGAAGAACTCTTCGGTGACGAAGCGTCGGAAGCACCTGCGCGGGCCCGCAAAACCGCCCGCCGTAAATCCGGCAGAGTCGCGCCCAAGTATCGCGATCCGGAGTACAAGCGCCTGACCTGGACCGGTCGCGGACGCATGCCGCGCTGGTTGGCGTCCAAGGTGTCGATGGGCCACAAGGCCACCGATTTCCTGATTCCTGGCCTGGCCAAGCCGACCGCTGGCAAGACCAGCACCATCGGCAAGCGGACCGTTATCAAGAAGGGATGAGGCCTGCCTGCGCCTGCGTCTGAATCGATCTACCATGCTCCCATCCATCCAGCACGGGAGCGCAGGGCATGGCGTTGGGCACGTGGATGATGGCCGCCTGCATGGCAGCGGCACTGGCAACGGGCGCGCAGGCCGCGCCGCCGGCCACCTCGGGTAATCCAATCCTGAAGGGGTGGTATGCCGACCCGGAAGCAGCGGTGTTCGGCAACCGCTACTGGATCTTCCCGACCACCTCGGCGGACTACGATGCGCAGATCACCTTCGATGCATTTTCCTCGCCTGATCTGCTGCATTGGACCAAGCACGCCGACGTATTGAACGCCAGGAACGTGCCCTGGGCCAGGCGCGCGATGTGGGCGCCGTCGGTGGTGGAAAACAAGGGCAAGTACTACTTCTTCTTCGCCGCCAACGACATCAAGACCAATAGCGAGCTGGGTGGTATCGGCGTGGCCGTGGCCGACCGCCCGGAAGGGCCGTACAAGGACCTGCTGGGCAAGCCGCTGGTGGGTGCCTTCCATAATGGCGCACAACCCATCGACCAGTTCGTGTTCAAGGATGACGATGGCGCCTGGTACATGATCTACGGCGGTTGGAAACACGCCAATATCGTGCGCCTGAAAGATGATTTCACCGGCGTGCTGCCGCTGGCCGACGGCACGCTGTTCAAGGAAATTACCCCGGCGCCGGAATACGTCGAGGGCCCGCTGATGTTCAAGCGTGGCGGTCGCTATTACTTCATGTGGTCCGAAGGTGGCTGGGGTGGCCCGGATTACTCGGTGGCGTATGCCATGGCCGACGCGCCGACCGGACCATTCAAGCGCGTGGGCAAGGTGCTGCAGCAGGACGCGTCCATCGCGACCAGTGCCGGCCACAACTCGGTCATCCAGGTGCCGGGTACCGATCGCTGGTACATCGTCTACCACCGTCGCCCGCACGGTGACAGCGCCCGCGACCATCGCGAAACCGCCATCGAGCGCATGGAATTCGGTGCGCAGGGCCATATCCTGCCGGTGAGGATCACCCATGAGGGCGTGTCTGCCGATCCGCTGCACTGAGCTTGCCCGGCGGGGTCACAACCGCGCTACCCTGCACCGATCGACCGGGGAGGGAGGCAGGACATGGCATACAGCGGCACCACCACCATTGCACCCAGAGTCCTGTACATCGCAGGCGCCGTGAGTGTGCTGATCAGCCTTCTGGCGTGGACAGTGGAATGGAGCGGAATGGCCTATGTCTGCCCGTACTGCCGCGTGCAGCGCAGCGTGATCGGGTTGCTGGGCGTGCTGCTGCTGTTCGCACGACCGGGACGCATCGTGGTGCCGTGGCTTGCGTATACCGCGGGTGGCTTCGCCTTCGTGGTCGCGGCGATGCAGCACTTCAACGGCTGGAAGCGCATCTCCGCCGGCGAGTTCAGCCTCAACGCGCAGTGGTATATCGATCCATGGCTGCTGTCCGGATGCGCGATGCTGATCCTGATGGCACAACTGATGCTGGTGCAGGCGGCCTGCCAGCGCCCGGCGCGGTCTCACCCGGAGACCCTGTGATGCGCAGTGCCTGCCTGCTGATGGCGCTCTTCGTCTGCCCCGCTGCCGCGGTCGCTGCGTCCGAAGGCGCCGCACAACCCAAGCGCCCGTCGGTGGAAACGCTGCAGCGCCTGATCGTGGACAAGGCCCCACAGACCCGCGTGGAAGCGCCCGAAAGCGATCGCATCACCGCGCGCCGCATCGACATCGTCGACGACAAAGGCGTGATCCGCATGACGCTGTCCGGCAAGACGCCGGCGCCGATCATCGACGGGATCCAGTACAAGCGCGCGTTCAACGTGGCCGGCATGGTGCTGTACGACGACAACGGCAGCGAGCGCGGCGGCTTTGGTACCGCCGACGTTGATGGTGGCATGGCGGTGCTGGCGCTGGATCATCCGGCGATGGATGCGATCGGTTGGCGGGTGTCGCCCGATGGGCAGGTGAGCTTTTCGATCAACCAGGCGCCGAAACTGATCCGCGAGCCGGCGCTCGACAACAAGCTGATTCCCGGTGTGCAGGCGCCTACCCGTATCGGCCTGGTCGTGGCTGCAGACGGCACGCCGGCGATCGCATTGAATGACCAGGCAGACCGCACCCGGTTGCGGTTGACGGTGACAGCGGAAGGCTACGGCGCGATCGAGTTCCTTGATGCGCAGGGAAAGGTGATCCATACCCTGGCACCTGAGGCCGAACTGCGCCGCTGACGGCGTGAAAGGGATGGTCGGCGTCCAGGCGCGCAGGGTGCGGCCACGCAGGTAGGCAAGCGATCGCGATGAGCGGCTCACGGGAGCTGCCCGTTCTGGAATACCGCCCGCTGCGCGTCGAAGGCGTGCTGGTAGGCCGGCCGCTGCGTCGCACGTGCGACGTATGCGACCAGCGTTGGTTAATCATCGACAATGCCACTGCTTTTCAGGCGCAACAGTACCGAGGCCATCATCAGGTCGCCCGCGCTGAATTCGCCATCCAACCAGTGGGCGTCCCCCAGCGCTGCCGACAACTGCGCCAGTCGCGTCCGCACCCGCTCGTCGAGCATCGGCAGCCGCTGTGCATACCAGGGCTGCCCGCGCTCCAGTACCCAGGCCATCGAGCGTTCAACAATCGGTGGCTCCACGGTGTTCAGCGCGGCGAACATCCACATGATCGCGCGCATGCGCGCATCCGCATTGCGCGGCAGCAGGCCCGGGTGCTGTTCGGCCAGGTGCAGGACGATGGCGCCGGATTCGAACAGGCCCTGGTCGCCGTCCTGCCAGGTGGGAATCTGCCCGAACGGGTTCCGCGCCAGGTGGGCGGGCTGCTTCATCTCGGCAAAGGTGAGCAGCTGCACGTCGTAGGCCACGCCCAGTTCTTCCAGCGCCCAGCGCACGCGCATGTCGCGGGCCAGCCCCTGGCCACGGTCGGGCGAGGTGGCGAAGGCAGTGAGGATGGGGGACATCGGGAGGCTCCTGCAGGCCGACAGGCCTGGCTTCCAGTGTTCCGACGAACGACAGCGCCTGGAATCGACATCGGCTCCAGCGGCATGCACGTCGCTTGCACGTGCCCTCTACGCAGGCACTGATGCAGATCCATCAGGCTGGCGGGGTCATCCGCAGAAACAGGTGTGAATCCCATGAATACTCCAGGAAAACCGAAGCCCAGCTGGCGCCAGCGGAATGTGCTGATGGGGGCGCTGGCCGCGGTACTCGTCATCGTTCTGGTCATTCTCTTCGTCCCTTGGTGAGGCCAATGCGGGAAACGCCGCGTGAACGCCTTTCCAGCGTGGCGTGAAGTGGTCAGTGCGGGTTGGGTGAGGTGATGCATGCATCAATCAATGCTCACCCGCGAAGCACGCGGCCCTGTCCACAGTGGTCTCGCAGGCAGCATCCAAGCTGCCTCTTCCCCACGGAATCGACTACACAGGAGCAATGACATGAGCACCCAGTCCACCATCGAACATCGCCTCAACGACCTGATCGAGATCGCCCGTGATGGCAAGTCGTTCTACGAAGAAGCCGCGACCAAGGTGAAGGATGCCGAGCTGTCGGCACTGTTCACCCGTATTGCCGGCGTCAAGGGCCGCATCGTCGCTGCACTGAGCGGCTCGGTTGCTGCCAGCGGTGGCAAGCCGGCCGAGCACGGTACTGTCGTCGGCTCGATGCAGCAGTTCTACGGCAAGGTGCGCGCTGCCTTCGGTGACACCAATTACGGCTACGTGGCCGAGCTGGAAGAATCCGAAGATCGCCTGCTCGGTGCGTTCAAGGATGTGCTGAAGGAGAACGATCTGCCGCCGGCCGTGCGCCAGGAAGTGACCCAGCTGCTGCCGGACGTGCAGGAATGCCACAACGTCATGCGCGCGCGCAAGCACGCGATGAAGGCGGCCTGACGCTTGAAGGCGGCCTTCTCCCCAGGGCCGCCGCGGCCGGGGCAGTGTACTGCCCCGGCCACCTGCCGCCGGCCTGAGCGGCGCAGGGCAATGTTCCTGGCCTGATTGTCGTGGTTATACTTGGCTGAGTCCAAGGAACAGGCACGGCATGACGAAGGGGGCTTCGTCCATCATCCAGCTCAACCGATAACCGGGCGCAGCCGCGTCCGGTTGTTCGCGTGCGCGCTGTTTTCCTTGAATGAGTGCGGGCCCGGTCATTCTGGCCCGATCCAGGTTGTTCCATCGTCGTCCACTGCGAACAGGCCGATTGAGTATGCGTCGAGTTGCTGCACTTTCCGCGATGATTCTGCTGGGCACCGTGGCAGGTAGCGCCAAGGCTCAGTCTTACAGCAAGACGGACGTCATCACCTATTACGATGATCTGTCGAAATGGGTGCTGGGCCAGGTACGCACGACAGTCAACCAGGACACGGGCCGTATCGAGTCGCAGATCGACTATGACCCGGCGACCGCCAAGCCGCAGCGGATCCATGCTTTCGGGGTTCTGCAGCAGACCATTTACTACAACGGCGACGGTACCGTTCGCACCGTGTTGGACGGGCGTGGCAATGCAGTGAATCTGTCCGGCTGGAAGCGGGGCATCCCCGGGAGCATCCAGTATCCAGATGGTTCATCCCAGTCTGCGGGGGTGGATGACAACGGCTGGATACGGTGGATCACCGACGGCCGGGGCAACACCACGCGCTACGACTACGATGCGGTGGGGCGCATGTCGCTGATCGACTATCCCGACGGTGACACGGTGGACTGGGCATCCACCACGACCCAGTTCGCCCAGGTGGGCAGCGCCGAGTACGGCATTCCTGCAGGCCATTGGCGGCAGACGGTCAGCACCGGCAATGCGCGCAAGGTCACCTACTACGACGCGCTGTGGCGCCCACTGCTGGTGCGCGAGTACGACGCCGCCAATGAAGCCGGCACGCAGCGGGCTTCGGTGACCGCCTATGACACGCAAGGGCGGGTCACCTTCCAGTCTTACCCCGTTGCGGGGATCGGTGCGGTCCAGGACGCCGGTACGGGCGTCCGTACGACGTACGACGCATTGGGACGGGCGGTCCAGGTCAGCCAGGACTCCGAGATCGGCGCACTGGTCAGCAGGACCGAGTACCTGGCGGGCCGGCGCGTGCGCACGACCAATGCCAGGGGCGTTCCGACCGTGGTGACCTACACCGGTGCCGATGCTGCAAAGCTCGACTGGCCGGTGCGTATCGAACTGGCGGAGGGCGCGGTGCTGGACATCCCGCGGGACGTCTTCGGCAAGCCGACGTCAATCACCCGCAGGGCCAGCAATGGCGCGGTCACCTCAACCCGACGCTACGTCTACGACGCGGCGCAGCGGCTGTGCAAGACGATCGAGCCGGAAACCGGTGCGACCGTACTTGATTACGATGCCGCATCCAATCCGGTTGGAAGCACCCAGGGCCTGGACCTGTCCGATGCTGGCAACTGCAACCAGGATGTCGCCGCCGCCAGCGGCCGCCGGGTCGTGCGTTCCTACAACGCACGCAATCGGCTGGCATCGCTGCAGTTTCCTGACGGCAATGGCAACCAGCGCTGGAGCTACTGGCCCGATGGCCTGGTCAAGCAGGTCACCACGTTGAATGCCGGGGTGGAGACGCACAACAGCTATGCGTACAACCGTCGCGGGCTGCTCATCGGTGAGGTGCAGAGCCCGGCGGACGGGGAAGCGCTGGCAATGGGCTACGCCTACGACGCACTGGGCAATCTGTCTGCCCATCGCTATCCCTCCGGAAGCGTCGTGGCGTATGCGCCGAACGCACTTGGGCAGTCCGGGCAGGCCGGTTCCTACGCCGTCGGCGTGGGGTACTACCCCAACGGCGCAATCCGCCAGTTCACTTATGGCAACGGTATCGTCCACACCATGGTGCAGAACGCGCGCCAGCTGCCGGATGTAAGCCAGGATGCGCTTGGCGCAACCCGGATCCTCAGCGATGGCTACGACTACGATGCGGTCGGCAACGTGATGGCAATCACCGACGGGGCTACGGGTCGCAACCAGCGTGGCAACCGTAATCTGGGCTATGACGCGCTGGATCGACTCGTTTCGGCCTCCTCGCCGATGTTTGGCGCGGCGAGCTACAGCTATGACGCGTTGGACAACCTCACGCGCGTGACGATTCTCGGGCGTGACCAACACTACTGCTATGACAACGCATGGCGCCTGACCAACGTGAAGGTCAACGGGTGCGGAGGGGCGACCGTGGTCGGCCTGGCCTACGATGCGCAGGGAAATCTGAGGCTGAAGAACGGACAGCCGTTCGGTTTCGACTTCGGCAATCGTCTGCGCACGGCGGCCGGTTCCGAGAGCTACCGTTACGATGCCCATGGACGCCGCACGCAGACGGATTCGCCGCTCGGCCGGATCACATCGATGTACGACCAGAGCGGCGTCCTGCGCTACCAGGCGAGCGAGCGCGAGGGCAAGCGGACCGACTACATCACGCTGGGCGGGAGCTTGGTCGCCAAGACAGCGGTTCCGATGAGCCGCTCACCGGCCGCGAAGGATTTTGTCGGCTGGTCGCCGGTGGCCTCTGCTGTCCGCTACGTTGTCGAGGAAAGCGTGGACGGAGTGACCTGGACCACGGTCTATGAAGGTGACGCAGCAAGTTGGACTTCGGGCGCACGTCCGGCGACCAGCTACTCCTACCGTGTGCTTGCCTGCAGCGCCGCGGGGAGTTGTGCCGCGGTGTCCGATGTCTCACATGTCCAGCGCCCACAGGGCGACATTGTGCCGCTGCTGTACCAGCTGCTGCTTGGCTGATCTGCGCTGAGCACCGGCTGGGCATTGGCAACAACGAACCATGAACAGGGGAATCAGGAGCATGAGCGAAGTGCGCGTTCGATCGCGTTTGCGTGCTGCCTTTGGCAGCAGGTTGTTGACCACGGCGATGGCCGTGCTTGCGACCGGATTGGCTTCAACGGTCAGCGCAGAGCCTCTCAACCTTGACGGCCTGCGGATTGTCTCCATCTCAACCGGCTGGGGTGGTGAAGGCACCTACGTGAATACCCAGGGCGCGGTTCCGTCCTCGGTGAACTGCGGTCAGGGGAATCGTTTCATCTTGAGCAACGACCATCCGATGCAAAAGGAAATGATCTCGATGCTGTTGATGGCGCTGCAGAACAAGCAGGTGGTCCACCTGCGCGTGGACGGATGCAACTCGGGGACCTTCACGCTCAAGGCTATCACACTGAACGCGCCTTGATCCGGCTTTATCTCTGCGCCACCCACTACATGAATGGAGAAACCATGCTTGCGCGAATCCGTGGCACGCTCGCTTGTGCGGTGACCTTGGCATTGGCCCTGTCCCTTTCCGCTCCTCTGAAGGCTGAACCGACCAGCGACCAGCTGACGATTCTGTCGCTACGCCCTTACATGGATGGCCCTGCGGGAATCGTGTACGTGCACGTTTCGAGTACCGCCTTCTGCAACACCGATACCTTTGCGATTGACATGTCCCGGCCCGGGGCGAAACCGATACCTTTGCGATTGACATGTCCCGGCCCGGGGCGAAGGAAGCATACGCGGCGGCGTTGGCAGCGCTGACATCGGGCAAGAACGTTCGGCTCGAGGCGTTCAACTCCACCGGGTGCAACGGGTGGGCGACGCGACTTCAATCGATCTTCATTCACGCATGAGCGACTGGCGTTCTGCAAACGGGTTAAGGATCTGTGATGCGGATGTTCACCTGGTCTCCCGGGGGCCCCGCTACGGTGGGCCGGCCTGGGCTCACCAGGCTTATCAGGGAGTGATGACGATGCGTGCATTGAAGAAGATGGTCGCCGGTGCGGTGTTCGCGCTGGCCTGCACCGGTTCGGTGGCAGTGGCAGGGCCGGTCGAGCCGTGCGACAAGCCGTGCTGGCGGGCTTACCAGATGTGCCTGGCCAGCGGTGTTGATGCCGGTGAATGCCAACAGGCGTACAACACCTGCGTAGTCGACCTGTGCATGGGCGTGTGAGTCGCGCCGTTTGAGCCGTACGTGGAGCCCCGTCATCGACGGGGCTCTTCTGTTTCAGGACGTAATGCCGGAATGGATACGGTAATCTCGACCCGTTATCGGGAGCAGTGAAGAACCATGGCCGTCAAACGCGTCGTTGCCAACATCGCCACGCCCAATCCGCAACGCGCCGCTGCGTTCTATGGCGACCTGCTCGGCATGCCGGTGGTGATGGACCACGGCTGGATCGTCACCTACGGCGGGCAGGGCAATGCCCTGGCGCAGGTCAGTTTTGCCAGTGAAGGCGGTTCCGGCACCGCCGTGCCGGACCTGTCGATCGAGGTGGACAATCTGCAGGAAGTGCTGGATCGCATGCGCGCGGCCGGCATTGCAGTGGAGTACGGACCGGCCGACGAGCCCTGGGGTGTGCGCCGCTTCTTCGTGCGCGATACGTTCGGCCGGTTGCTCAACATCCTCGCTCACGCCTGAGCGAAGTGCAGGACCTCAGCGCTTCCGCGCGCCCCGTGCCGAACTGGGCGACACACCAACCATGCGCAGGCAATCGGTCACTACGGCTGCGATGAAGCGGTCCGCATCCTGCGCCGGTGAGGCGATCAGGTCATCGGTCGCGCCATGCACGCCGGCATAGATCAGCGATGCCGTCACCTGCGGCGTGGGCAGCGTCCACAGGCCCGCACTGATGCCCGCTTCGAGGATGTCCAGCAGCTGCTGCTGGATCGCATTGCGTTCGGCATTGCCGCGCTGATGATGGTGGTGGTGGGCAAACACCACATCGTGCAGGGCATGGGTACGCACGTAGCATTCGATATTGGCGCGGATCCAGGCGCGTAGGCGCGCCACGCCGTCGGCGGCCGGCTGCCGTTGCACGGCGTCATCGACCGCATCGATGAACTGCCGGGTGTAGCGCTGCGCCAGTGCCTGCAGGATCTCGTTGCGGGAGGCGAAATAGGTATAGAAAGTGCCCTTTGCCACGTCAGCCGCCGCGACGATCTCGCTGATGGTGGTGGCTTCCACGCCCTGCGCCAGGAACAGCGCCTGTGCGGCGTCCATCAGTTCCTCCTGGCGGGTTTCAGCGGGCTTGGTGCGAGGCCTGGCGACGGCTGGGGTCTGCATGGGGCGTGATCCGGATGAGGCGGGACCATTCTAGCCAACCCGGCGTGTCGACTGACCGCCGGTCATTGACCGACGGTCAGTCAATGGCTAGGATGCGTGCACTCCTTACCCGGGGCTCTGCACATGCATCGCTTCCAACGGCCGGCGCTGGTGCTGGCGGCCTATCTGGGCACGTTCCTGGCCTCGCTTGATATCAGCATCGTCAACGTGGCCCTGCCGACCCTGCAGCAGGCACTGCAGACCGACATGGCCGGCCTGCAGTGGGTGATCAACGCCTACGCGATCGCGCTATCGGCGCTGATGCTGTCGGCCGGACCACTCGGCGACCGGCATGGCCACCGGCGGATGTGGTTGATCAGCGTCGCCACCTTCACCGGGGGCTCGCTGTTGTGCGCCTGCGCCGGCACGTTGTCGACGCTGGTGGCCGGGCGCGCGGTGCAGGGCGTGGCCGGTGCCTTGCTGATTCCCAGCGCGATGCCGATCCTGAGTCACGCCTTCCCCGATCCACGCCAACGCGCGCGCGTGATCGGTGGCTGGTCGGCGTTCAGTGCGCTGGCGCTGGTGCTGGGCCCCCTGCTGGGTGGCGTGCTGGTGCAGCGGGCCGGGTGGCCCAGCATCTTCCTGATCAACCTGCCGCTGGGGGTGATCGCTCTCGCACTCGGCGCCTGGGGAATCCCGGAGCGTCGGCATCCGCAGCATGCCGCGCTGGATCCGGCCGGGCAACTGCTCAGCATCCTCGCGCTGGGCGCGTTGAGCTACGGCCTGATTTCGATCGGCGAACGCGGCCTGCTGGCTTCGGTAACGCTGCTCGCGCTGGGCATCGCCAGCATCAGCCTGCTTCTGTTCGGCATGGTTGAACGGCGCGTGGCATGCCCTCTGCTGCCGCTGGACCTGTTCGCCGATCGCCGCTTCGGCATGCTCAACCTGGCATCGTTCGTGTTGGGCTTCACCGCGTATGCGAGCCTTTTCTTCCTGTCGATGTTCTTCCAGCAGGCCCAAGGACACAGCGCCGCGCTGGCCGGCTCGCAGCTGGTGCCGCAGTTCGTGATGATGGGCGGGGTGTCGCTGCTGTTCGGTCGCCTGGTGGCAGGCACCGGCCTGCGCCGCGCGCTGGTGCTGGGTTACGCGCTGGTCGGGGTGGCGCTGTGCGCGATGGCCACATTCACGCCGGCCACCTCGCCCGCATACGCAAGCGTGCTGCTGATGCTGCTGGGTGCTGGCATGGGATGTGCGGTGCCGGCCACCGGGATGGCGGTGATGGCATGCGCGCCCGCCGAGCGCGCCGGCATCGCGTCGGCCACCATGAACGCGTTGCGCCAGGCCGGCATGAGCCTGGGCATCGCGCTGCTGGGAAGCCTGATGAGCCTGCGTGCGGTGCAGGCATTCACCGCCACGGCGCAGGGCGCGGGGCAGGCGGGACTGGCCGCGCAGGCCCGCGCGCTGATCCTGCATCCCGCCTCGGCACACGCGGTGCCGCAGGTCGCGGGCTGGTACCGAAGTGCGATGGCCAGCGGCTTCGGGAGTGCGATGGCCATCGCCGGCCTGCTCGCGTTGCTGGCAGCCGTCGCCTTGCATCGGCTGCGCGTGGCGGCCTGATTGCGCGGGCTCAGCCCTGCTGGCGTTGCGGATCGCTGGCGGAGCCTGCGTTGTCCTGCTGCTGCTGCAGGCGAGCGTTGCTGTGGCGCGCATGGCCACCCTCGCGCCCGATCGCGGCCATGTGTTCGCGATCGCGGCTGATCGCCTCGCCCCCCTTGCGGCCCGCGACACGTGCTTCGTCCGGACTGAATTCATGCGCATTGCCGGAGGCATGTGCGGCGCGTCCGCCCTTGGCGGCGATCGCGCGCTGTTTCTCCTGGTCCATCGAAGCGAAACCGCGTTGGGAGGTGCCGCGCTGTCGGTCAGCCATATGTAGTCTCCAGTAGGGTGGGCATCGCCGTCTCCGACGACAGCGCCATGCTTGGGCATGGCGCGCTAAGCCCAGGTCGCCATCGCGGCGATTGTCTTCACATGGCCTGCGCATGCGATCGACGCCTGCGGCCATTCAGATGCGGACATGCGCAGCGGTTGGAGCCGACCGGCAATCGCGCGCTGTCCGACTCAGCCGGGATCGACCGGCGCGTCGCCGTGGCGCGCCTCGCGCAGGCGCTGCGCGAACGGTCGCTGTTCAAGCGCCCGCAGTGCGTCGCGCAGCACCTGCTCGAGCGGTTGCCCGAGGTCGGCGTCGAGGCTGCGCGCGGCGCGCGCGGTGGCCTGCCATTGCGCCTGCAATGCCGGCACGGCCTGCAACGCGTGCGGGCTCAGCTGCAGGATGCGTTCGCGGCCATCTTCGCCGACCGCGGCGTGCAGCCAGCCATCACGCGCCATCGCCGTCACCGTCTGGCTGAGCGCGGAATGGCTGAGCCCGCAGGCCAGCGCCAGGTCCTTGATCCGGCACGGTCCCTGCGTCATCAGCGTGCGTACTACCGGCGTGTAGCGCGGGCGGAAATCCAGCTGCAGCTCGCGGTAGGCCTGCTCGACGGCCGGATCAAGCTGATCCAGCAGGGCGCGCAGCAGGGTGCCGAGGGTGGCGTGTTTGAGATCCATGCGCGGATGATATATAAGCGCTTACATATCATCAACGCGAGGTGCGGTCATGGCGGTTTCGTGGATGCTGGGCGCGTTGCTGGCGGCGTCCTGTCCGGCCCAGGACGCCGTGCTGCAGGCGGCGGCCACGGCGGTGCAGGCGCAGTACCTGGACGTGGCCGAAGGCGCGCGCATTGCCGAGGCCCTGCGTGACTGGTCAAGGCGGCAGCGCTACGCGGACAGTTGCGCGGACCCGCAGGCCTTCAGCGCCCGGTTGAACCAGGATCTGGATGTGTTCGACGGCCATTTCCATGTGGAACGCGTGGACGCCGCTGCCGGCCAGGACGACTGGCTGATGGCCTGGCGTGCGGATGCACGCGGCACCGCTGCGGGCGTGCGCGAGGTACGGGTGCTGGAGGGCAACGTCGGCTATCTGCGCCTGAGCACCTTCTACCCGCTCGACCTGGCCCGGCCCAAACTGGCCGCAGCGTTCGCCCTGCTGGCCGATACCGATGCGCTGGTGCTGGACCTGCGCCAGAACGGCGGCGGAGATGATGGCAGCGCGGATCTGCTGGTGCGCACGCTGCTGGAACCCGGTGTCACCGGGGTGCAGGTGCTGGAGCAGCGCGGCCGGCGCACCCCGGTGCCATTGCCGCCGCCCAGCCTGCCGTCGTACCTGAAGCCGTTGGTGGTGCTGATCGATCGCCGCACCGGTTCCGCAGCCGAGTTCGTGGCGTACTCGCTGCAGGCGCTGGGGCGTGCGCGCATCGTCGGCGGCCGCAGTGGCGGCGCCGCGCATATGTTCGATGATCCTGTGCAACTGCCGGACGGTTATCAGATCAGCATTCCGGACCGGCGACCGATCAATCTGCGTACCGGCGGCAACTGGGAGCGCACCGGTGTTACGCCTGATGTACCGGGCGGCGATGATCCGCTGTTCATCGCGCGGCAGTTGCTGGCGACGCCAAGGTCGTCGCGATGAACGCATATTTGCAACGCCGTCCTATCGCAGACGACAGGCGGCACGCCTAGAATCGAATCATCCCGGTAGTTCCCGGGCGCTTCGAGTGAATGGACTCAATGAAGATCCTGTTGACCGGCAGTTCCGGGCGGATCGGGCGCGCGATCTTCGGCGCGCTGGCGGCTGCGCATGAAGTGGTGGGGCTGGATCGCAGCCCGTTCGCGACCACCCGCATCGTTGCCGATGTCACCGATCATCAGGCCGTGGCGCGCGCCATGCGGGGCGTCGATGCGGTGATCCATACTGCGGCGCTGCATGCGCCGCACGTCGGGCTGGTGCCGGATGCGGTGTTCCAGCAGATCAACGTGGACGCGACAGCGCAGCTGCTGCGGGCCGCGCGCGAGGCCGGTGCCCGCCGCTTCGTGCTGACCAGTACCACGGCGTTGTATGGCCATGCCGTGGTAGCAGGCGGTTGCCGCTGGATCGACGAAGACACCGAGCCGTTGCCGCGCACGATCTACCACCGCAGCAAGCTGCAGGCCGAGGCGCTGGCCGAAGCAGCGGCCAGCACGGCGTTCCAGGTGCGCGTGCTGCGCATGGGCCGTTGCTTTCCTGAGCCGCCCGAGCGGATGGCGATGTTCCGGCTGCACCGTGGCATCGACGCGCGTGACGTGGCCAGTGCGCATGCGGCGCTGCTGTACGACCAGGGCGCGGCGTTCGCGCGCTACATCGCCTGTGCGCCAACCCCGTTCCGGCGCGAGGACTGCCTGCAGCTGGCGACCCAGCCACGCAGCGTACTGGCGCGGCGCGTGCCGCAGTTGCTGGCCGAGTTCGAACGGCGCGGCTGGCCGCTGCCGTTGAGCATCGATCGCGTCTACGACAGTGCCCGCATCCGCAGCGAGCTGGGCTGGCAGCCGCGCTTCGGCCCGGACGATGTGCTGCAGCAGTACGCCGCCGGCAGCATCGAAGTGCTGCCGCGGGCGCAGTGGATCAAGGACCGGGTGGCGGAGTAGGCCGGTATCGGGGGCGGTTGCTGACCCCTCCCTGAGCAGATTCAGGAATGTGCGCGCCGGTCGCCTCAACCTCGTTGGCGGCCGGCCGCTAACCCGGTGCGCTTCCAGCGCCGGGCGTGGCCCGGCGGCCGGCGGCCTGCGCGACGGATCGCGCGCCTGCCCGGTGCCCTCGCGGTGCCGGTCGTCCTGAACTGCCTTGCGGACCCTTCCATGCCTCCTTCCCGCTCCGCCGCTGCCCACCGCCCGGGCAGCATCGCCCACAAGTTGATGCTGGGCACTGCCGTGATCGCGCTGCTGTGCTTCGGCCTGACCGCGTTCCTGATCTACCGCCAGGCCAGTGCCAGCCTGATCGATGCCTCGCGCCAGACCATGACCAGCGAAGCCAACGCCGAGGCGCGCCAGGTGGCGGCCGACCTGGGAACGGCCTTCGCCAGCAACGACGCCATGGTTGAGGCCGTGCTTGCGCAGCGTGCACGTGGCGATGCGCCAAACCGCGCCAGCCTGGCCGCCGTGCTTGGCGAGCAGCTGCGTACCCATCCCGAGTGGCTGGGCAAGAGCACCATGTGGGAAGCCGATGCCTTCGATGGCAAGGACGCCGAGTTCGTCAACACCGAGGCGCACGACGCCACCGGCCGCTACATGAGCTATTGGGCCTGGCAGGACGGAACGCCGCAGCAGTCGGCCATGACCGATTACACGGCCGCTGCCGATGGTTCTGCCGATTGGTACATGGGCCCCAGCCGCGACAAGCTGCCGAAGGTCAGCGAACCCTATGCGTATGACATCGGCGGCCAGCGGGTGCTGATGAGCACGCTGAGCACGCCGATCATCGAGAACGGCAACTTCCTCGGTGTGTTCACCGTCGACTTCTCGCTGGCGGCGCTGCAGAAGCACCTGGCCACGCTGGCGCCGATGGGCGCTGGCCGCGTCGAGCTGCTGTCGCCCAAGGGCGTGGTGCTGGCGTCGGCGAACCCGGCTGAAATCGGCAAGCCGCGCAGCGATGCGGCGACCCGCAGCATGCTGGCCGACATCGCCGCCGACCGCCGGTTTGAAGCCTTCACCCCGGATGCCGCCGGCAACGTGCGTGTGTACGTGCCGCTGCGCGTGGGCGATGCCCCGCAGCGCTTCGCGTTGGGCGTGGTGATGCCGCATGCGGTGATCGTCGCCGAGGCGCGCCAGCTGCTGTGGCTGACGCTGCTGGTTGGCGTGGTGGCCGCCTTGACCCTCAGCGCAGGCGTCTACGTGCTGCTGCGCCGCCTGGCGATCCGGCCGCTGGCCGAAGCCGTGCGGGTGGCCGGAGATGTGGCCGCAGGCAGGCTGGACAGCACGCTGCCGGCGCGCAGCAACGACGAAGTGGGCCGCTTGCTGGAGGCGATGCAGGGCATGCGCGGGCAGCTGCAGGCGGTGATGGCCGCACAGGCGGAAATGGCACGCCGCCACGATGCCGGCGAGCTCAGCTACCGCATGGATGCCACCGCCTTCCCCGGCGAGTACGGGCGGATGGTGGCCGACAGCAACCAGCTGGTGGCCTCCAGCAACGCCGTCACCCAGCGCCTGGTGGAAGTGATGCAGCGCTACGCCGTGGGCGATCTCAGCGTGGACATGGAGGCCCTGCCGGGCGAGAAGGCGGTGTTCACCGCGGCGATGGCCACGACCAAGCACAACCTGGCCGCGATCAACGAGCAGATCCAGCAGCTGGCCGCTGCGGCCGCCGCCGGTGACTTCGCGGTGCGGGGCGATGCGCTGCGCTTCGACCATGATTTCCGCCGCATGGTGGAAACGCTCAACACGATGATGCAGGTCAGCGACCACAACCTGGCGGCACTGTCGACCCTGCTGCGGGCGATCGCCGCCGGCGACCTGAGCACGCGCATGCACGGTGACTTCCATGGCGTGTTCGCCGTGATGCGCGACGATGCCAACAGCACCGTGCAGCAGCTGACCCAGATCGTCGGGCAGATCCAGCAGTCGGCGTCCAGCATCCGCCTGGCGGCGGGCGAGATCGCCGCCGGCAACAGCGACCTGTCGCGGCGTACCGAGCAGCAGGCCGCCAACCTGGAGGAGACCGCCGCGTCGATGGAGGAACTGACCTCCACCGTGCGCCAGAACGCCGACCACGCACTGCAGGCCAACACCCTGGCCGGCTCCGCGGCCGGTGTGGCCAGCGAGGGCGGACAGGTGGTCAGCCAGGTGGTGCAGACCATGGAGCAGATCGAGGCCTCCTCGCAGCGCATCGCCGAGATCATTTCGGTGATCGATGGCATCGCCTTCCAGACCAACATCCTGGCGCTGAACGCGGCGGTCGAAGCGGCGCGTGCCGGTGAGCAGGGCCGCGGTTTCGCCGTGGTCGCCAGCGAAGTGCGTGCGCTGGCCCAGCGCTCGGCGGGCGCGGCCAAGGAGATCAAGGAACTGATCGACGCTTCGGTGGCTCAGGTGGGCGCCGGTGCGCAGCTGGTGCATGGTGCCGGCCGTACCATGCAGGAGATCGTCGGCCAGGTCGGCCGGGTCAACGAGATCATGGCTGAAATCTCGGCCGCCTCGCGCGAACAGTCGGCGGGCATCGAACAGGTCAACCAGACCGTGGTGCAGATGGACGAGACCACCCAGCAGAACGCCGCGCTGGTGGAGGAAGCCAGCGCCGCCGCGCGCGCGATGGAAGAACAGGCCGAACAGCTGGCGGTGGCGGTCTCGCGCTTCCGCCTGCAGGCCGAACCGGTGGCCGCTGCCCGCCGCGCGGCCTGAGGTTGCGGCATGTGCAAATGACGACGCCCGGCCAAGGCCGGGCGTCGTCGTTTCCGTGCGCAGGCCGGATCAGCTCCGGCCCAGGCAACCGCTCAGAACATGCCTTCGAAGGGATTCCAGCTGGCCTGGCCCTTCACCTGCTCCAGGTAGTAGCTGTAGTTGGTGCTGGCGGCGACCAGGAAGTTCATGGCAACGAACAGCGCGCGTGCCACGAAGTCAGGCAGGAACAGGCTGATGATCACCAGCGCGACGTTGATGCCGATCACCACCAGCGCCTTGCGCCACATGCCCAGGATGAACAGGTAGATGGCGCCGAAGAAGAAAGCGAAGACATTGACGTTGATCTTCAGGCGGTCGCCGAAGGAAAGTGCCTTCCAGGCCTGCTTGAAGCCCGGCTCCTTGGGGGCGCCGTGCTGCTGGAAGAAGGTGAAGCGGAACTGCCACTTCGGGCTGAAGCGGGAGAGGTCGACTGCATTCATTGACGTACACGTCCTTGTTGGAAAACGATTACATGGTACTGGCGGTCCGGTTCAGGAAACCAGCCATTAGCGTCAAATTTGTGACGCGCAGAGCCCTGTTGGCCTGCGGCCCCGTGCCGCACCGTCACCCGCCCGCCTTGTTTTTAGGATAGGGTGCGCAGTTCCGCTGCCGCCCCAGCTGAATCCGAGCGGCGGCGGGATGTCCATGGAGGTTGCATGACCACACCTGCTACACCGGAAAACGCACCGGGACCGGTGCTCCTGCCGACACCTGAAGTGGTGCAGGCACAACAACTGCTCGCACGCCAGCAACTGGCGGTGGCCATGGACCGTGCACGCACGGCGGCCACGCGGGACGCGGCACCGGCCGCACTGGAAAGCGAGTAACCCGCAACACCGCCGATCGCGCTGGCCTGCCGCCAGCGCGATCGCCGCGCGCGCTCGGTCAGAACCGCGCGGTCATGCTCAGGAAGTAGCTGCGCCCGGCCACGAAGTAGTCGGTGGAGCCTTCGGCATACAGCTTCTTGTCGGCCAGGTTGCTGACACCGCCGCGAAGGGTCAGCACCTCGTTGACGTTCCATGCAGCGGTCAGGTCGTACAGCGTGTACGCCTTGAGGAAGGTCGTGGCCACGCCGTCCTGCTTGCCGGTGTACTGCGCCGACAGGCTGCTGGAGAACGCCGCGTTGGGCGTCCAGTCCAGCGACGAATAGCCCGAGAACTCCGGCGTGTCGATCAGGTTGCGGCCGGTGGTCAGGTTCTTGGCTTCCTTCATCCAGGTCGCCGAGGTGCGCCAGCGCCAGTGCTGGCCGAAGCGGAAATTGAGGTTGCCTTCCATGCCGCTGGTGCGTGCGCGCTGCACGTTGCTCATGCGCGTCCACCAGATGCCGTTGAACCTGCCCAGCGGGGCGTACTCGATCTTGTTCCTGAAGTCGGTGTGGAAGTAGGTCAGGCCGGCATCCACCCGGTCGTTGTCGAAGCTGATGCCGATCTCGCGGTTGGTGCTGGTTTCCGGATCCAGGTCCGGGTTGCCGGCCATGTAGCAACCGCCGCGGGTGTAGCCCAGCGGGATCAGCGAGGTGCAGCCGCGACCGCCCGACTGGGTGGCCGCGGTCGCCGAATTCTCGGTCAGGCTGGGCGCACGGAAGCCCTTGGAGACGCCGCCACGGATCGTCCACTGTTCGGCCGGGTGCCAGACCAGGTAGGCGCGCGGGCTGACATGGCCGCCGAACTTCTCATGGTGGTCCAGGCGCGCGCCCAGGGTCAGTGCCAGGGTGCGGTGCAGCTTCAGTTCGTCCTCGACGAACAGTGCCCAGGTATCGACCTCCAGATCGGAGCCGCTGACTGCATTGCCGGCGTAGTCGATTGGTGCGCGGCCGATGGTGTCGGTGTTGGTCAGCTCCTGGCGCTTCCACTGCCCACCCACGGCGAACTGGTGTTCAACGCCGAGGGTGAAGGGTGTGGTCAGGCTGCCTTCGATGATGGTGTCGGTCGCCTCGGAGCGGCCGGTGGCGCCGATGTCGTTCTTGTACTCGGTCCAGTACGCGCTGATCTTCGAGTTGCCGAAGCGCCACTTGCCATCGTGGTTGAGCGCCAGCGAGCTGCGCTTGAGCTCGGTGGCGCCCCAGGCACCTTCGTCCTGTTTTTCCAGCGCGGCATCGATGAAGGCCTGCTGCACGCCGTGGCCGGCTTCCAGCGACAGTTCCTGCGCGTCGCTGAGCGTCCACTGCAGCAGCGCATCGACGTTGCGGTCCTTCTCGCCGGCGTAGGCATTGCCGTAGACACCGCCATTGGACTGGTCCGAGTCGCGGCGCATGCTGTTGGCACCGATGCGCAGGCCGAAGCGCTCGCCCAGCGGGCCGGAGAACGTGGCGCCGATCTGCTGGGTGTCGCCGCGCTTGTCGTCGCCCGGTCGCGTGTAGCTGTGGGTGGCGCTGCCGTTCCAGTCATCACCGATGCGCTTGGTGATGATGTTGATCACCCCGCCCATGGCGTCGGAGCCATACAGCGAGGACATCGGCCCGCGCACCACTTCGATGCGCTCGATCTGGTCCGGCGAAATCCAGTTCAGGTCCTGGCGGCCCAGATCGGGGCGGTAGTTGGTCGAGGCCGAGCTGCCCATGCGCTTGCCGTCCACCAGCACCAGCGTGTAGTTGGACGGCATGCCGCGCAGCTTGATCTTGGACTGCTCGCCGGCCGCACTGAGGCCGCCGGTCACGCCCGGCACGCGGCTGAGCAGGGTGGCCAGGTCGTGCACCGGCTGGCGCTCGATGTCCTCGCGGCTGATCACGCTGATGCTGGCAGGCGCATCCTTGATCCATTGCTGGTTGCCCGAGGCGGTCACCACCACGGTATCGAGATCCTTGGTGGAGGCGTCGGCGCTGGCCTCGGCGGCGGCCAGGCCGGGCAGGGCCAGCAGGCAGGCGCTGGCCAGGCGGGTGCGCGGCAGGCGCGCGGAACGGGAACGGGACGGCAGGGTCATGACGGCTTCCATGGGAGAGAGGAGGGACCCGGTGGAAGCGCAGGCGCAGGCAGACAGCAGGCAGCCCCCTTCCGTGGGTCGTTGGCGCGCGGTCAGGACCGGCGCAGCTGGGTGGGTCGCGGCCGTACGGGAGACGGTGACCTGCCTGGTTGATGAAATGATAACCGTTCGCGTTTGTTACGATCCAGTACCGGGCGCAACGCAACGACATCGACCGAATGGCGGGCGTGTTCGCCTGCTACTTGCTGAATGGGGATAAATCCCGGCGTAGGCCTTCGCGCGCGGCTTACATCCGGCCCCATAAACTGGGCCGCATTTTCGATTCCGCCCCGTTGGAGATCGTGTGGGTTCCGGTAGTGACAGACATCGACTGTGCGGCCAAGGGCCGGCACAGCCAGGACAAGTGCGGGCGCCGGGAAGGCGCGCCGGGAACCTTCGTGCATGCGGCCCGGCCGGGATGGCCGGCCATGCCGACCGTGGGGAGTAAGCGGTGATGGGGGGTCAAACCATCCACGCGGAAGCGGAAGCGCCCCGGCTCGACGCCGGCTGGGCGTTGCTGCCCGCCGAATCGCCGCTGCCGATGCCCGAGCAGACCCTGCGCGACGGTGAGCTGAAGGTCCGCCGGCACCGTACCTCACCGCGCCTGATCGGCCTGCGCCGGTTCTATATCTTCGGTGGCACGCTGGCCATGACTGCCGTTGCCACCCGCATGATGTGGCGGGTGCTGTCGGCCAATGGCATCAGCGTGCTGGAAGCCTGCCTGCTGGTGCTGTTCGTCGGCCTGTTCGCCTGGATCGCGCTGTCCTTCGCCAGTGCCCTGGCCGGCTTCCTGACCGCCGTGTTCGACCGCGGCTACCGCCTCGGCATCGACCCGGACAAGCCGCTGCCGACCGTGCACAGCCGCACCGCGCTGCTGATGCCGACCTACAACGAAGACCCGCGCCGCCTGCTGGCGGGCCTGCAGGCGATCTATGAATCGGTGGCCGCGACCGGCCAGCTCGAGCGCTTCGACTTCTTCGTGCTGAGCGATACCCGCCGCGAAGACATCGCCGCTGCCGAGGAACAGGTGTTTGCCGAACTGCGTGAGCGGGTGCCCGATGGCATGACGCGGCTGTTCTATCGCCGCCGTGGCGACAACACCGGGCGCAAGGCCGGCAACATCGCCGACTGGGTGCGCCGCTTCGGCGGCGCCTACCCGCAGATGCTGATCCTCGATGCCGACAGCCTGATGACCGGCGACAGCATCGTGCGCCTGGTGGCCGGCATGGAGCACAACGCCGACGTTGGCCTGATCCAGACCCTGCCGTCGGTGATCGGCGGCCGCACCCTGTTCGCGCGCATGCAGCAGTTCGGCGGCCGCGTGTACGGGCCGGTGATCGCCCGTGGCGTGGCCTGGTGGCATGGCGCCGAGAGCAACTACTGGGGCCACAACGCGATCATCCGCACCCGCGCCTTCGCCGACCACGCGGGCCTGCCGGCGCTGCCGGGGCGCAAGCCGTTCGGCGGCCACGTGCTCAGCCACGATTTCGTCGAAGCGGCGCTGATGCGCCGTGGCGGCTGGGCTGCGCACATGGTGCCGTACCTGGGCGGCAGCTACGAAGAAGGCCCGCCGACGCTGACCGACCTGCTGGTGCGCGACCGCCGCTGGTGCCAGGGCAACCTGCAGCACGGCAAGGTGGTTGGCAGCCGCGGCCTGCACTGGATCAGCCGTACCCACATGCTGATCGGCATCGGCCATTACTTCACCGCGCCGATGTGGGCGATGCTGATGCTGATCGGCATCGCGATTCCGCTGTTCCAGGAGGGCATCGACTTCAACGCCCTGCTGCACCTGTCGCCCAGCGTGTACTGGCGCGCCCAGGACGAGGAGCAGGTGGTGCGCCTGTTCGCCGCCACCATGGCGGTGCTGCTGCTGCCCAAGGTGCTGGGCTACCTGGCGATGCTGCTGGACCCGGTCGACCGCCGCGGCTGTGGCGGCGCGATCCGTGCGTTCGTGTCGATGCTGGTGGAAACCGTGCTGGCCGCGCTGATGGCGCCGGTGGTGATGTACGTGCAGTCGCGCGGCGTGGCCGAAGTGCTGTCCGGCCGCGATTCCGGCTGGGACGCACAGCAGCGTGACGACGGCGGCATCTCGTGGATGGCGCTGATCCGCGGCTACGGCGGCCTCGGCGTGTTCGGCGCCTTCATGGGCGTGCTGGCGTGGGCGGTGTCGCCGTCGCTGGCGGCCTGGATGGCGCCGGTGGTGATCGGCATGGTGCTGGCCGTTCCGGTGGTGGCGCTGACCTCTTCGCGTGGCCCCGGCGCCTTCCTGCATCGCCTCGGCCTGCTCGACATCCCCGAAGAGAACATCCCGCCGACCGTGCTGGTACGGGCTGCGCAACTGCGCCGGGAAGCCGCCGAGCAACCGGCGCTGTACTGATCGCCGCAGGCCAGCGGCATAATGCGGCTCGAACTTGAAGGAGCCGCATCATGCTGCAAACGGTGGAACAGGAAACCGGCGCTTCGCCGCAGTGGTCGGTGATCTGGCTGCACGGCCTGGGTGCCGACGGCCACGATTTCGCGCCGATCGTGCCGGAACTGGTGCGGCCGCATTGGCCGGCCCTGCGCTTCGTGTTCCCGCACGCTCCGGTGCGGCCGATCACGATCAACAACGGCGTGCCGATGCGTGGCTGGTACGACATCGTCGGCATGGACTTCCGTTCGCGTGCCGACATGGCCGGCGTGCAGGAATCGGTGCAGCAGCTGGATGCGCTGATTGCCCGCGAGATCGAGCGCGGTATTGCGCCGGAGAAGATCTTTCTGGCGGGCTTCTCGCAGGGTGGCGCGATCATCCTGACCGCCGCGCTGTCGCGCAGCGCACCGCTGGCGGGCCTGATCGCACTGTCCACCTACCTGCCCGAGGCGGAAGGCGCCACGCGCATTGACGGTGCCGTGCAGGCGCCGGTATTCATGGCCCATGGCAGCAGCGACCCGGTGATTCCGCAGGCAGTGGCCGCGCACAGCGCGCAGGCGCTGCGCACGCTGGGCCTGGACGTGGAATGGCACAGCTATCCGATGGCCCACCAGGTCTGCGCTGAAGAGATCCAGGCGCTGGGTGACTGGTTGCAGGTACGGCTGGACGCCGCCTGAGCCATGTCCCCGGCCAGCACACCGCCATGGATGCCGGAACTGTGCCGCTTGCCGCGGCTGGCGGCGATGCTTGGCCTGGCCGAACTGGTGGTGGTGGTGCTGGCGCTGGCGCCCGATGGCAGCCGGCATTGGACCCTCGGCGAGCTGCTGTCGGCCAGCGGCTTCGCGCTGTGGCTGGCGCTGGCCGTGACCGCCAGCCTGTGCCTGCTGCGGCAGGCACTGTCGAGGTTGCCGCAGTTGCTGGGCGCAGCGGCGGCGATCGTGTTGGCGGCCCTCATTGCGGTGCTCTGTGCCGGCATCGTGCATGCGCTGTACGCGGTGCTGGGTGACAACTTCACCGGCAGCATCAGCTTCTGGCGCTTCACCCTCGGCAGCGCGGCCACCACCGCGTTGATCACCGCGCTGGCGCTGCGCTACTTCTATGTCAGCGATCGCTGGGCGGCGCAGGTGCAGGCCAACGCGCGCGCCCAGGCCGATGCGCTGCAGGCGCGGATCCGCCCGCACTTCCTGTTCAACAGCATGAACCTGATCGCCAGTCTGCTGCATCGCGATCCGGCCGTGGCCGAGCGTGCAGTGCTCGATCTCTCGGATCTGTTCCGCGCTGCCCTGGGTGCGGGCGAGGGTGATTCGACCCTGCGCGACGAGTGCGAGCTGGCCGAACGCTATCTGTCCATCGAATCGCTGCGCCTGGGCGAACGCCTGCAGGTGCGTTGGCAGCGCGATGAACCGCTGCCATGGGACCTGCCATTGCCGAGGCTGGTATTGCAGCCGCTGGTGGAAAACGCCGTGCTGCACGGCATTTCACGGCTGCCGGAGGGCGGTACCGTCGAGCTGCGGTTGCTCCGGGTCGGCGATGAACTGCAGATCCATGTGCACAATCCTGCGCCCGATCCACAGGCACCCGGTCTGGCGCTGGCGCGTGGCGCCGGGCATGCCCAGCACAGCATCGGCCATCGGCTGGCCTGGCGTTTCGGCAGTGCCGCGCGGATGACGGCCGGCTGGAGCGAAGGCTACTATGCCTGCCAGGTGACAGTGCCGATCCAGTGAGGGAGCGATCGTGAGGGTAGTCATCGCCGATGACGAACCGCTGGCGCGCGAGCGCCTGCGCAGCCTGCTGGCCGCGCAGGAGGGCGTGGACGTAGTGGCCGAGGCCGGCAACGGCGAGCAGGCCCTGCACGCGTGCGCGGAACTGCAGCCGGACCTGGTCCTGCTGGATATCGCGATGCCGGGGCTGGATGGCCTGGAAGCGGCCCGCCACCTGGCCAGCTTCGAGCCGCGGCCGGCGGTGGTGTTCTGCACCGCCTATGACGCGCATGCCCTGTCGGCATTTGAAGCGGCAGCGATCGATTACCTGATGAAGCCGGTCCGCGCCGAACGCCTGGCGGCGGCGATCGCACGTGCGCGCACCTTCCTGGCCGGCCGCGGTGGCCAGCCCCAGGAGCGCGGCGCCCAGCAGGCGCGCAGCATGCTGTGTGCCCGCCTGCGCGGCAGCCTGCGGCTGATTGCGCTGGACGATATCCACTACCTGCAGGCCGAAGAGAAGTACGTGGTGGTGCACCACGCGCGCGGCGAAGACCTGATCGAGGAATCGTTGAAGTCGCTGGAGGAAGAATTCGCCAGCCGCTTCATCCGCATCCATCGCAACTGCCTGGTGGCACGCCACGAACTGGTGGAACTGCGTCGCGGTTCCGGTGGGCAGGTGCAGGCCGTACTGCGGCATGGCAAGCAGCCGCTGGAAGTCAGCCGCCGCTGCGTGGCGACCCTGAAGCAGGAATTGCGGCACCTGTGAGGGTTCCGCGCGGCCTGCGGCCGCGACTGCTTGCGAGCAACGTCTGAAGCAACAGCAACAGCAACAGCGGGTTGGTCGGCTCTGTATTGCTGCGCGTATGGCGCAACGGTGTGGACATGCAGGGGACGCCGTGAACCCATCCCTGGGGGCTTGGTCGCCGCATCCATGCGGCTCACACCCCTGCATGCCCACACCGTTCCGCCTTCGACAGATTTCAGCGTCGGACGGCAAAGGCATTGTTGTTATCGGGTGGGAAAGAGGGGTCAGATCCCTCTTCCTGCGGAAAAGGGATCTGACCCCGGAAGCCGCCGGCTGTTGCCTTTGCTTCTGCTCTTTTCTTTTGATCTTCCGTGGCTGGCGCACACGGAAACTGTCAGAGGCCGGGCGGGGTGGGCTGCGCAGGGGCGTGAGCCGCATGGATGCGGCGACCGAGCTTACATGGACGTACTTGCAGCGGCCCCTGCGCAGTCCATCCCGCCCGGCCAAGCACGGCTGTTGCTTCAACCGTATCCCCCGCCAGCCACGAGGGGCTCCGCCGTTGGCCGTATCCCCGCCGAAGGCGCGATAATGCCCGGATGGAAACCGTCCGCATCGCCACCCGCAAGAGCCCGCTCGCCCTCTGGCAGAGCGAACACGTCGCCGACCGCCTGCGCCAGGCCCACCCCGGCCTGCATGTGGAACTGGTGCCGATGAGCACCCGCGGCGACGAGGTGCTGGACCGCTCGCTGGCCGCCATCGGTGGCAAGGGCCTGTTCCTGAAGGAACTGGAGCTGGCCATGCTGCGCGGTGAGGCCGACTGCGCCGTGCACTCGCTGAAAGATGTGCCGATGGAGCTGGACGCGCCGTTCGCGTTGCCGGCCATGCTGCCCCGCCATGATCCGGCTGACGGCTTCGTCTCCAACCTGTATGCGTCGCTGGAGGCGCTGCCGATCGGTGCACGCGTCGGCACCTCGTCGCTGCGCCGCCAGGCCCAGCTGCGCGCGCTGCGCCCGGATCTGGAACTGCTGGACCTGCGCGGCAACGTCAACACCCGCCTGGCCAAGCTCGACAACGGTGGCTACGACGCCATCGTGCTGGCCGTGGCCGGGCTGGAACGGCTGGGCCTGGGCGATCGCATCGTCGCGCGCCTGCAGCCGCCGCAGTGGTTGCCGGCACCGGCACAGGGGGCGGTGGCGGTGGAGTGCGACGGCAGCAATGCGCGCCTGATGGCGCTGTTCGCTGGCCTGGATGATGCAGCGACGCGTGCCTGCGTCGAGGCGGAGCGGGCGATGAACCGGGCGCTGCATGGCAGTTGCCATGTGCCGGTCGCGGCGATCGCGCAGTGGCAGGGCCAGGACCTGCACCTGCAGGGGCTGGTCGGCAGTGCCAGTGACGGCCGTGCAGTGCGTGCCGAAGCGGTTGGACCGGCCAGCGACCCGGATGCGCTGGGCCAGCAGGTGGCGAAGCTGCTGCTGGATGCAGGTGCCGGTGAACTGCTCAACGTCTGAGCCACCCTAGGTAGTGCCGGCCGCTGGCCGGCAACTGCATCCAACAGGGAGCACCAGGTTGCCGG
>NZ_JAXAXL020000006.1:58591-128682 GCF_047497515.2 Stenotrophomonas maltophilia | reverse complement strand
GGCCGGCAACCTGGTGCTCCCTGTTGGATGCAGTTGCCGGCCAGCGGCCGGCACTACCCAAAAGAAGAACGGGCGCCCTTGGCGCCCGTTTCTTATTTGAACTTGTAGACCACGTTCATCGTGGTCAGCGTATCGGTCTTGCGCTTGTCCTCGGCCACGTCACTGTTGTAACGCGCCTGCCAGCCGGCTTTCAGCGCCAGGTGCTCGTTCATGCTCACCGAAACGCCGAAATCGTTCTGGCCGAAGGTGTTGTACGAACCGGATTCGACCAGCAGGGTGTTGACCAGGTCGGTGTTGTCGGTCAGCGAGTACTTCAGGTCGAACAGGCCGCGACCGATCATGCCGGTACGGGTGCGGTCGTCCTCGGTGCTGTGGGTGCGGCGCACACCGGGGCCGATCTGCGCATCGAACGAGAACCGCTCGGTGTTCCACAGGCGGGTGCCGTAGCCCAGACCGAACGAGCTCTGGCGGTCGTAAGTGGCGAAGTCGTCGCGCTCGGTACGCACCGTCGCGGTCAGCTGGCGGTGTTCGCCCAGCTGCAACGCGCTGCCGGCACTGCCGGTGTAGCGGTTGGCCGTGGTGTTGTTGCGGCGGGTGGTGGTGCCGTCGTCGGCGGTCTCGGTCACCTTGGAGCTCGAGCGCAGGCCGAACAGGTCCATGCTGTGCACCCAGTCGCCATCGGTATAACGCAGGCGCAGGCGACCGTTGAAGCTCTCGGTGCTGCTGTTGCCGCGTGCCGAGGCAAAGCCGAGCTCGCCGCCGCTGCCGCTCCACGGCGAGGACATCGCCGCCAGCTCGGAGGCGTCCTGCGCGTATGCGAGCGGCGCACACAGCAGCAGGGGGATCAGCAGGGACACGCGCAGGGACATCGAGGCTTCTCCGAAACGGTTAACAGCCGGTGATGATACTGGAAGCGTGATGGCGGTCCGAATCGATCCAAAGCGTGCTTCAGCAGGCGTTGCTGCGATCGCCCATTCAGGGCAGCTCGATACGCAGTGCGGGGTCGTTGAAGCGCGAGTAGCGCAGGCGCACCTGGAAACTGTGGCCATTGCTGCTGCCGCTGCGCACGATCTGCCGCGGCAGGCCCTGGGCGTCCACCCAGTACTCCAGGCGTTCGGTGGGCTGCGCACCCCGCAGGCGGTAGTGGCGCGTCTCCACGCCCTCCAGCGCCTGGCTGCCAAGATCCTCGGCCTGCAGGTCGGCGGGCAGGGCATCGGCCGGCAGCGGGTTGCGCCACTGTTCGAGCAGCCCCGCCGGGGTCGGCACCTGGCGTATCGCGCCGTCGGCCTGAAGGTACATGGTGTCGCCGATGATCGTCTGCGGCCCGGCCGGGGTCTGTACCCGGAAACGATCGGGGGCGACGAAGTCCATGGCGCTGCGCACCGGCTGCGCGCCACCCACTACCTCCAGCTCGGCGTGGAAGCTGCGCAGGGCGGCAAACCGCTGGCTGGCGCCCAGCACCGCCTGTGCCGGATCGGCAGCAGGCAGGGCGGTGCCGCTGGGGGACGGCGCCGGCGCGCGATCGCAGGCAGCCAGCAGCAGGCAGGCCAGCAGGGACAGGGCAGGCAACCGGCGCATCGGGCGTTCCATGGGGGCAGGGGCGATCACGATAGCCCAAACGTCCCACACAAGACCCGCGAGTCGGACATAATCGGGGGTATGGACCGATACGAACGCATCACCGCCCTGCATCGTCTGCTCAAGTCCGCGCGCTATCCGGTGACGGTGGCGACCCTGCAGGACAAGCTCGGTTGTTCCCGCGCCACCGTCTACCGCGACCTGGCCTTCCTGCGCGATGCGCTGATGGCGCCGATCGAGGGCGACGGTGAGGCCGGCTTCCGCTACCACGCCGACGAGAGCGACCGCTTCGAGCTGCCCGGCCTGTGGCTGAGCTCGGAGGAGCTGCATGCCCTGCTGGCCTCGCAGCACCTGCTGGCGCGTACCGGCGGCGGTGTGCTGTCCTCGGTGCTGGCGCCGCTGCAGCAGCGCATCGAGAGCCTGCTGGCGGCCCAGGCCGGCGTTTCCAGCTGGCCGGTGGACCGCGTGCGGGTGATCCCGCATCGCGGCCGCAAGTTCGATGAAGGCAGCTTCCGCAGCGTGGCCTCGGCCGTGCTGGAGCGCCGCCAGCTGGCGTTCGAGTACCGCGCCCGCTCCACCGACGAGCCGACCAAGCGCACCGTCTCGCCGCAGCGCCTGACCCACTATCGCGACAACTGGTACCTGGATGCCTGGGACCACGACCGCGAGGCACTGCGCAGCTTCGCCGTCGACCGCATCTACAAGGCGCGGGTGGTCGACAGCACCGCCCGCGACGTGGCCGACAGCGAACTGGACGAGCAGCTCGGTGCCAGCTACGGCATCTTCTCCGGCGCGCCGAAGGGCTGGGCCACCATCCTGTTCAGTGCCAAGGCGGCGCGCTGGGTGGCCGACGAGCACTGGCACTCCAAGCAGCAGGGTCGCTTCCTGGCCGATGGCCGCTATGAACTGAAGGTGCCGTACAGCGTCTCGCGCGAGCTGTTGATGGACGTGCTGCACTATGGCTCGGATGCCGAGATCGTGGAGCCGGTGATGCTGCGCGAGCAGGCCAAGGCGCTGCTTGAGCTGGCCCTGAGCAACTACGACAACGCCTGACCCTCCCCCCCCGAGAACCCCACCGCCCATGAAGAAGACCCTGTTGCTGCCCCTGCTTGCTGCTGCGTTGGCCCTGACCGCCTGCGGCAAGTCCGGCGAACCCTCGCAGAAGCTGGTGGTGGCCGCCACGGCCGTGCCGCACGCCGAGATCCTTGAGGTGGTCAAGCCGCTGCTGAAGCAGGAAGGCGTGGACCTGGACGTGCGCGTGTTCAATGACTACGTGCAGCCCAACGACCAGCTGGTGCAGAAGCAGGTGGACGCCAACTACTTCCAGACCGAGCCGTACCTGGATGCCTACAACCGCGACCGCAAGACCGACCTGGTGAAGGTGATCGGCGTGCACATCGAGCCGTTCGGTGCGTATTCGCGCAAGATCAAATCGCTGGCGGAGCTGCGCGAAGGCGCCGACGTGGTGATTCCGAACGACCCGAGCAACAACAGCCGCGCGCTGATCCTGCTGCACAAGGCCGGCGTGATCGAGCTGAAGGACCCGACCAACGCACTGTCGACCCAGCGCGACATCATCGCCAACCCGAAGAACCTGAAGTTCCGCGAGCTGGACTCGGCGATGCTGCCGCGCGTGCTGGACCAGGTCGACCTGGCCCTGATCAACACCAACTACGCGCTGGATGCCGGCCTCAACCCGACCAAGGACGCACTGGCGATCGAGAGCAAGGATTCGCCGTACGTGAACTTCCTGGTCGCGCGCCCGGACAACAAGGACGACGCCCGCGTGCAGAAGCTGGCCAAGGCGCTGACCAGCCCGCAGGTGAAGAGCTTCATCGAAACCAAGTACAAGGGCGCCGTGCTGCCGGCGTTCTGACTGCATCTGGCCATGTGGTAGTGCCGGCCGCTGGCCGGCAATCTCCAGGGGCTCCCCCAAACATCATGGGGTTGCCGGCCAGCGGCCGGCGCTACCCTCAATCGACGTGGAAGGCGAGGGTGGCGGCCACCGCCTGCTGCCATCCCGCATACAGCTTCTCGCGCCGGGCCACCTCCATCTGCGGCTCGAAGCGCCGGTCCAGGCCCCACTGCGCGGCGATCTGTTCGCGGCTGGACCAGAACCCCACCGCCAGCCCGGCCAGGTAGGCCGCGCCCAGTGCGGTGGTCTCGGTCAGCCGCGGCCGCAGCAACGGTACGCCGAGGATGTCGGCCTGGAAGCCGGCCAGGAAATCGTTGCCGATCGCACCGCCATCGGCGCGCAGCTCGGTCAGCGCGATACCCGCATCGGACTGCATCGCGTCCAGCACGTCGCGGGTCTGGTAGGCCATCGATTCCAGCGCCGCACGCACGAAGTGCGCCTTGCGGGTGCCACGGGTCAGGCCGAACATCGCGCCGCGCACATCACTGCGCCAGTAAGGTGCTCCGAGGCCGACGAAGGCCGGCACCAGGTACGCACCACCACTGTCGGGCACCTGCGCCGCCAGAGCCTGGCTGTCGCCGGCACGCTCGATCATGCGCAGGCCGTCGCGCAACCATTGCACCACCGAGCCGGCGATGAAGATCGATCCCTCCAGCGCGTACTCCACGCGCCCGTCCATGCCCCAGGCGATGGTGGTCAGCAGGCCATTGCGCGAACGCACCGCCTGGGTGCCGGTGTGCATCAGCATGAAACAACCGGTGCCGTAGGTGTTCTTGACCATGCCTGGCTGGAAGCAGGCCTGGCCGAACAGTGCCGCCTGCTGGTCACCGGCGATGCCGGCGATCGGGATCGGATGATCAAAGAAGAACTGTGGCCGGGTGTGCGCGTAGACCGAACTGGAATCGCGCACCTGCGGCAGCATCGCGCGCGGGATGTCCAGCAGCGCCAGCAGGTCGTCATCCCAGTCCAGCGTGTGGATGTTGAACAGCAGGGTGCGCGCGGCATTGCTGTAATCGGTCACGTGCGCCTGGCCGCCGCTGAGGTTCCACACCAGCCAGCTGTCGATGGTGCCGAACAGCAGCTCGCCACGCTCGGCGCGTTGTTGCGCGCCTTCCACGTGGTCGAGGATCCAGCGCACCTTGGTTGCGGAGAAGTAGGCGTCGATCAGCAGGCCGGTACGCTCGCGTACCAGTGCTTCATGCCCTTGCGATTTCAGTCGTTCGCAGATGGCGTGGCTCTGGCGCGACTGCCAGACGATGGCGTTGTGGATCGGCTGGCCGGTGGCGCGGTCCCAGACCACGGTGGTCTCGCGCTGGTTGGTGATGCCCAGTGCGGCGATATGGCGCGGGTCGATCTGCCCGCGGCTGAGCAGTTCGGTCAGCGTGGCATAGACACTGGTGAGGATCTCGCGGGGATCGTGCTCGACCCAGCCGGGCTGCGGGAAGATCTGCGCGAACTCACGCTGCGCGCTGCCGACGATGTCGCCGGCCCGGTCGAACAGGATCGCGCGCGAACTGGTGGTGCCCTGGTCGATGGCCAGCACGTAGCGGGGCGTCATGCAGCGTCTCCGGTAGCGATGGTATGGGTAGCGTCGAGCAAGCTCGACTCTACCGTCTATCCATCCATGCCTGCAGCCGTGCCACCTGCGCGGCGTCCAGCCGCAACCCCAGCTTGCTCCGCCGCCACAGCACATCGTCGGCGTCGTGCGCCCACTCGTGCTCGCGCAGGAAGACCAGTTCGCGCGCATGCAGGCCCGCACCGAAGTGTTCGCCAAGATCGCCCACGGCCTGGGCGTCCCCCAGCAGCGTCGCGCTGCGGCTGCCATAGGCCTCGGCCCAGCGTCGCGCGATAGCCGCGGGCAACCAGGGAGCCAGTGCCAGCAGGCGGGCGCATGCCTGTGCGGCGTCCCCCCAGTCGCTGCCCGGCAGTGCGGCGCCCGTTGCGGTCCAGGCCGGTCCCATCTTCGGCAGGGCGGGGCGCAGCAGGTCCAGTGCTTCTTCGGCCAGTACCCGGTAGGTGGTCAGTTTGCCGCCGAGCACGTGCAGTGCCGGCGCGGGATCAGACTGTACCTGCAAGCGGTAGTCGCGGCTCAGCTTCGCCGCGCGCGGGTCCGGATCGGCCAGCAGCGGGCGTACACCGGCGAACTGCCAGGCCACGTCTTCGGCGGCGATCGGTTCGCGCAGGTAACGATTGGCGGCGTCGCACAGGTACGCCACTTCAGAGGGCAGCACGCTGCAGCGCGCCGGGTCGCCGCGGTAGTCGGTATCGGTGGTGCCGATCAGCAGGTGGTCATGGGCGAACGGCAGCAGGAACACCACACGTCCGTCGGGCTGCTGCAGCAGGCAGGCGCTGTCATCGGGCCAAGGGCGGCGCAGCACGATGTGGCTGCCCTGCACCAAGCGCAGGGCGGGGCCGCTGCTGCGTGCCTGCATCCGTTCCAGCAGGCCGCCGGCCCAAGGACCCGCGGCATTGGCCACCGCATGCGCGAACACTGTTCGCTGCTGGCCGTCGATGGTTTCCAGCAGGACTCGCCAGCGGCCCTGGACGGCGTGCAGGTCCACGCAGCGCGTGCGTACCTGCACCTGTGCGCCACGCTGTGCGGCATCCCGTGCGTTGAGCAGGACCAGTCGCGCATCATCGACCTGCGCATCGGCATAACTGAACGCCTGCCGCAGCGCAGGGGAGAGCCAGGCGCCGAGCGGGTCGCGTTGCAGATCCAGCGCGTGCGAGGCGGGGAAAGCGGCGCTGCGCCGGCCCAGGTGGTCGTACAGCCACAACCCCACGCGCAGCATCCAGCGCGGGCGCAGATGCGGTTCCCACGGCAGCACGAAACGCAACGGATGGACCAGGTACGGTGCCTGGCGGCGCACCACCTCGCGCTCACCCAGCGCTTTGCGGACCAGGCCGAGTTCACCCTGTTCCAGATAGCGCAGGCCGCCGTGGATCAGTTTGCTGCTGGCACTGGAGGTATGCGCGGCGAGGTCGTGTTGTTCACACAGCAGCACGCGCAGGCCGCGACCGGCCGCGTCACGGGCAATGCCGGCACCGTTGATGCCGCCACCGATCACCAGCAGGTCGACTTCGTCCATCGTGCCTCCGTGTCCTGTGTCTGTAGCGTCGAGCTTGCTCGACTGCATTGACGATAGTCGAGCACGCCCGACTCTACAGGCCGCGGGTGACGGAAACGACGACGGGCCCCGCAGGGCCCGTCGCGTTACATCAATGAAGCCGTGGTGCCTGGATCAGAAGCGGGCGCCGATGCCGAAGCCGACGGTCCACGGATCCATCTTGGCTTCGCCGATCTTCTCGCCGCCGACCTTCACGTCCGGGCGGGCGCGCATGTAGCGGGCGTCAGCACGGGCGAACCAGGTGGAGTTGATGTTCATGTCCACGCCGACGGTGCCGATCACGCCCTTGGCATCCTTCAGGCGGATGTCGGAGCTGGTGCCATCAGCCAGCTTCTCGCTGCTGAAGCTCGACTGGTAGTAGCCGACGCCCACGAACGGACGGAACACGTTGTCGGCCTGGCCGAAGTGGTACTGGCCGCTCAGTGCGACCGGCTGCTGCTCGACCGAGCCAACGCGAACGTTGTTCGGGCCCTTGAACTTGTTGTCGAACTTGTCGGCGGCGCCCCACAGCTCAACGGCCCAGTTGTCGTTGACGTAGTAGCTGAAGCTGACGGTCGGCGCCGGGCCGCCATCGGTCTTCTTGATGCCGTCGATCGGGTCATTCTTCGGCTGCAGCAGCGAGATGCCGCCAACAACGGCAAAATGCTTGCCCGAAGCGGTATCGGTGCTGCTGTCCTGGGCGAAAGCGGCCGGCGCGAAGGCGGCGGAGGTCAGCAGGGCGAGACTCAGGATACGGATGGAGCGCATGGGGGTATCTCCTAATGTTTCTTGTTTTGGGCCCCCGGTTGCGGGGCGAGCACACCGTAGTCGCCTCAACATGAATCGAATCCGACGCGCGTTAAAAAATAGTTTTCCTCGTTCAGCGATGAGTGCGAAAAGCCTGTTTTCATGGGCTTTTCGACCACTGCTGGCATTCACCAAGTTGGAGAAGATGTGAGCACGGCGACACGATGCATCGGCCTGCAAGCGCAGGTGAACGTGGATTGCAGGGTGCTGTTGCTGGGGTCGATGCCGGGCGTGGCATCACTGCAGGAGCAACGCTACTACGCGCATCCACGCAACCGCTTCTGGCCGCTTTTGGCGGATATCTGCGGGTTCGACGCGGCATTGCCGTACACGCAGCGGCTGCTGGCATTGCAGGCAGCAGGCGTCGGCGTGTGGGATGTGATCGGCCAGTGCGAACGGCGCGGCAGCCTGGATGCGGACATCGTGCGCGGCACGGAAGTGCCCAATGCATTGCCGGAACTGATCGCTTCGCTTCCTGAGCTGGAGCTGATCGGTTGCAATGGTGGCGCCGCGCTGCAGGCCTTCCAGCGCTGGGTGCTGCCGCAGCTGGGCAGTGCGCCGAGGCTGCTGGCACTGCCTTCCACCAGTCCGGCCAATGCCGCCTGGTCGTTGCCGCGGCTGCGCCTGGCCTGGCAACCGGTGGCCGACGCACTGGCGACATGAAGCGGACATCGTCCGGACAATACGCTACCGACTGGTCGCGGCCGCGAGGCATGAGCAACAGCCTGTCCCGGCTGCGTGCGTACTGAAAACACCTGTAACGGTTGGCGCTGGACCCCGCTGGCCGCACAATAGACGTTTCCCTACACCAGATTGCCGGAGTTATCCCCATGGCCGAAATCAAGGAAGCACTTGTCCCCGATATCGGTGACTACAGCGATATCCCGGTAATCGAGGTGCTTGTCGCCGTCGGCGACACGGTCAAGAAGGACCAGGGCCTGGTCACGCTGGAAAGCGACAAGGCCACCATGGAAGTGCCGTCTTCGGTGGCTGGCGTAGTCAAAGAAATCAAGGTCAAGGTGGGCGACAACCTCTCCGAGGGCAAGGTCGTGGCCCTGATCGAAGTGGCCGAAGGCGAAGCCGCCAAGCCGGCCGCTGCTGCCCCGGCCCCGGCCAAGGCCGCTGCCCCGGCCGCCGCCACCCAGAGCGCCCTGGCCCCGGCGGCTGCCCCGGCCGCGCCGGCTGCCAGCGGCGGTGCCGTTGAAGCCCTGGTGCCGGACATCGGCGATTACACCGACATCCCGGTCATCGAAGTGCTGGTCGCCGTCGGCGACACGGTCAAGAAGGACCAGGGCCTGGTCACGCTGGAAAGCGACAAGGCCACCATGGAAGTGCCGTCCTCGGTCGCTGGCGTGGTCAAGGAATTGAAGGTCAAGGTCGGCGACACCCTGTCGCAGGGCGCCGTGGTTGCCATCATCGAGGCCGAAGGCGCTGCCGCGCCGGCCCCGGGCAAGGCCGCTGCTGCTGCCCCGGCCGCCGCCGAAACCGCCACCAAGGTCGAGCCGGTCGCCGTTCCGGCCCAGCCGGACAAGCTGGCCGCCCGCGAAATCGCCTCGGCCGGCACTCCGTCCAGCCCGCCGGTGCAGTTCAACGCTGATGGCGTGCTGCCGGCCAAGGTGCCGTACGCCACCCCGGCGGTGCGCGTGTTCGCCCGCGAACTGGGCGTGGACCTGCTGCAGATCAACGGCACCGAGAAGGGCGGCCGCATCACCAAGGGTGACGTGCAGAAGTTCGTCAAGGCCGCGCTCAGCGGCGGCGTGCCGGCCGCTGCCGGTGGTGCCGTTGCCGCCGGTGGCGGCCTGAACCTGCTGCCGTGGCCGAAGGTCGATTTCAGCAAGTTCGGCGAGACCGAAGTGCAGCCGCTGTCGCGCATCAAGAAGATCTCCGGCGCGAACCTGGCCCGCAACTGGGCGATGATCCCGCACGTCACCCAGTTCGAGCAGGCCGACATCACCGACCTGGAAGGCCTGCGCGTGGCGCTGAACAAGGAGAACGAGAAGGCCGGCATCAAGCTGACCATGCTCGCCTTCCTGATCAAGGCCAGCGCCGCGGCGCTGAAGAAGTTCCCGGAATTCAACGCTTCGCTCGATGCCAGCGGTGAAAACCTGACCCTGAAGAAGTACTTCCACATCGGCTTCGCCGCCGACACGCCGAACGGCCTGGTCGTGCCGGTCATCCGCGACGTGGACAAGAAGGGCGTGGTGCAGATCGCGCAGGAAACCGGCGAACTGGCCAAGAAGGCGCGCGACGGCAAGCTGGGCCCGGCCGACATGAGCGGCGGCTGCTTCTCGATCAGCTCGCTGGGCGGCATCGGTGGCACCGCGTTCACCCCGATCGTCAATGCACCGGAAGTGGCCATCCTCGGCGTCTCCAAGTCCTCGATCCAGCCGGTCTGGAATGGCAAGGAGTTCGCACCGAAGCTGATGCTGCCGCTGTCGCTGAGCTACGACCACCGCGTCATCGATGGCGCCCTGGCCGCACGCTTCACCACGTACCTGTCGCAGGTACTGGCCGACATGCGCCGCGTGCTGCTGTAAGGCACCGCTTCGCCCCCACCGTGTGGCCGCTGCCCCCTGGCGCGGCCGCGTGAACAGATGCAGTGACAGCCCGCCGGCCATGCCGGCCGGGCATGAGGAAAACCACCATGGCCACGATTGAAGTCAAGGTTCCCGACATCGGCGATTACAGCGATGTGCCGGTGATCGAAGTGTTGGTCGCCGTCGGCGACACGGTGAAGAAGGATCAGGGTCTGGTGACCCTGGAATCGGACAAGGCCACCCTGGAAGTGCCGTCCTCGGCCGCCGGCGTGGTCAAGGAACTGAAGGTCAAGCTGGGCGACAGCCTGTCCGAAGGCGCCGTGGTCGTGGTGCTGGAAACCGAAGGCGCCGCCGAAGCCCCGGCCAAGGCCGCGGCACCGGCTCCGGCCGCCGCTGCGCCGGCCAGCAAGCCGCCGGTGACCCCGTCGCACCGCGCCCCGGCCGAGCCGGCGGCACCGAAGCCGGCGCTGTCCAGCGGCAAGCCGGCCGACATCGAATGCGAAATGGTCGTGCTGGGCTCGGGCCCGGGCGGCTACACCGCTGCCTTCCGCGCCGCCGACGTCGGCCTGGATACCGTGCTGGTCGAGCGCTACGCCAGCCTCGGCGGCGTCTGCCTCAACGTCGGCTGCATTCCGTCCAAGGCCTTGCTGCATGCCGCAGCGGTCATCGACGAAGTGGCCCATGCCGGTGATTTCGGCGTCGAGTTCGGCAAGCCGACCATCACCCTGGACAAGCTGCGCCAGTACAAGGAAAAGGTCGTCAACCAGCTGACCAAGGGCCTGGCCGGCATGGTCAAGCAGCGCAAGGTCCGCAGCGTGCAGGGCGTGGGCAAGTTCGTTTCGGCCAACGAGCTGGAAATCACTGCCGCCGATGGCAGCACCCAGCTGCTGCGCTTCCAGAAGTGCATCATCGCCGCCGGTTCGCAGGCGGTGAAGCTGCCGAACTTCCCGTGGGACGACAAGCGCGTGATGGATTCCACCGACGCGCTGGAGCTGGCCGAAGTGCCGGGCTCGCTGCTGGTCGTCGGCGGCGGCATCATCGGCCTGGAAATGGCCACCGTGTATGGCGCGCTGGGCAGCAAGGTCACCGTGGTCGAGTTCATGGACCAGCTGATGCCGGGCGCCGACAAGGACCTGGTCAAGCCGCTGGCCGACCGCCTGAAGAAGCAGGGCATCGAAGTGCACCTGAAGACCAAGGCCTCGGGCGTCACCGCCGATGCCAAGGGCATCACCGTCACCTTCGAAGCCGCCGAGGAAGGCCAGTCGCCCGCCCTGGCGCAGGGCACCTTCGACCGCGTGCTGGTAGCCGTGGGCCGCTCGCCGAACGGCAAGAAGATCGATGCCGAGAAGGCGGGCGTGCAGGTCACCGAGCGTGGCTTCATCCCGGTGGACCGCCAGATGCGCACCAACGTGCCGCACATCTTTGCCATCGGCGACATCGTCGGCAACCCGATGCTGGCCCACAAGGCCACGCACGAGGGCAAGCTGGCCGCCGAAGTGGCCGCTGGCCACAAGAAGGAGTGGGTGGCGCGGGTGATTCCGTCGGTGGCCTACACCAACCCGGAAATCGCCTGGGTGGGTGTCACCGAGACCGAAGCCAAGGCCAAGGGCCTGAAGGTCGGCGTGGCCAAGTTCCCGTGGGCCGCCAGCGGCCGCGCGATCGGCATCGGCCGTACGGAGGGCTTCACCAAGCTGATCTTCGACGAAGAAACCCACCGCATCATCGGTGGTGCGATCGTCGGCGTGCATGCCGGTGACCTGCTGGCCGAGATCGGCCTGGCCATCGAGATGGGTGCCGAAGCCGAAGACATCGGCCACACCATCCATGCGCACCCGACGCTGAGCGAATCGGTGGCGATGGCGTCGGAAATCTACGACGGCACGATCACCGATCTGTACATGCCGAAGAAGAAGTAAGGCGCCCGCGTGCTGCACACGAAGAACCCGGCGAAAGCCGGGTTTTTTGTTAGGGCGGCCCGGGGTCGTGCTTTCAGGGGGTGTCGCATCAAGCGTCACTGCGGAATCTACGCTTGCATTTCCATGCGCCGGTACCGGGAAGCATGGTTCGCGCTGGGCGTCCGTTCATACCACTGCGCATAGCGCGTAAGCGAGCTTTAAACGACACAAGCCGCCGTATACGACGCGCAATTGACGTCATTCGACGTCCTTGGTGTCGTCGATATCCAAGGTATTTCCGGTTCGGATGAGGCCGTGCGACGGCAGTGATCGCGGCACTGTGCCTATTCTGTTCCGATAGCCCCCTTCCATGGAGCCATTGTCGCAATGGAACATCCCGCTTCTTCGCCCACCGGCAATCTGATCAAGATCTATCGCTACGGCCAAGGGGCCATCTACTTCCTGATGGTCTCTGGCGCCAGCACCCTGCTGCTCGCGGCATTTCTGTTCTCCGTCAGGAACAAGGCGCCTGCTGATGCGCAGTCCGCCATTCTCTGGGCCGTTGCACTGCTCGTGGCAATCGCCTGCGGCTTCTTCGCAGTGGTGCCGTGGCAGAGGCGCCTGCGCGCAGCCCGTCATGAGGTGTATGAGCACGGTCTGGTGCAGGTCATCGGCTCGCAGCGCAGCTATGTGGCGTTTGCCGAGATGGAGGATGTGTACCTCTTCAGTTCTGGTCAGACGGTGCTCACAGGGTTGATGAGCAACCTTGCCTATCGTCGAGACAGCACCGACACGTTCCACTGGTCGAACGACAGTCTCAAGCGCTTCTACGAATTCCAGCAGGTCGTACGCGAACTACATGTACGCGAGCGACTGCCCGTGATGATCGCAGCCCTTCAGGCTGGTGAGACGGTTACCTTCAACTATGTTCCCACGGGGGAAGTCTGGAAGAAGCGGGTATCGGGCCGGTTCCTCGAGGTGTCCACCCGCCCCATCACTCTCAGCCGGGACTGCTTGCAGGTCGAGGGCCGCAGCGTGCCCATCTCGACCCTGCGTGACGTCGACGTCAGCACATGGACGGAGAAGGTCACCCTCAAGGATGCAATGGGGACCACCATGTTCTCCGCGATGGGCGTGGGCATCCTCAGCTTCGACCTCTTTCTTGAGACAGTCGGCTGGCTGGTGCAAGACGCGCAGCGCTAATCTGCGTCGAGGTCAGGCCGCGCTCGTTGGTTGGCCCACGAAAAAGCGCGGCCCCGATAATCCGGAGGCCGCGCCAGGAGAGAGAGTGCCGTGGAAGGGGCGGGGGATCAGAACACGAAGCTGACGCCTGCGACCGGGCCCTTGAATTCCTGCTTCAGGCCGACGGTACCGTCGCTGCCCTTCTTGTCCACGTCCAGCTTGAACCAGTCGTAGCCGGCGAACACGCCGAAGTTCTTGGTGAAGCGGTAATCGACGATGGCATTGGCGCGGCTCAGGTCGCCCTTGTAGTCATCGAAGCTGCCCCAGCGCGTGTTCAGGTACTGGCCCTGCAGCGTGATCATCCAGCGCTCGGACGGGGTGAAGGTCATGCGCGCACCGACCACCGGCGCAATGCCGTCGGCCTTCTCGTTGAGGAACTGGCCTTCATAGACGGTGCCCAGGTCGGCATAACCCTTGGTGCTGACCTTGGCGTACTCGCCACCGATCTGCAGGCCGAGGTCGAAGGTGTCGGTATCGACGACCGAATAGTCATAGACCAGGCTGGCTACCTGGTACTTCAGTTCACCCTTCACGAAGCTGCCGGCCGGCACGTTCTCGCCGCCGAAGGAAATGCCCTGGTCCAGCGTCTCGCGGCGATCCTTGTCGTACTTGAAGTAGTTGAACAGCAGGCGCTGGCGGTTGCTGATGCGGAACATGCCGTCGATGCGCGGCTCCCATTCCTTGCCACCCAGCTTGAAGTCCTGGTTCAGGGAGATGTCCTGGCCAGCCACATTGGTCTTGCCGCGGATCGTGTTGTCCGAATCGATGTTCATCGCACCCAGGCGGATGGCGAAACGGTCGTCGCCTTCAGCGGCATGGGCGGCATTGGCGAACGAGGCGCCGGCGGCGAGCAGGGAAAGGGCGAGCAGGGTGGGAACGGGGCGCATCGAAGAGTCCTTGCAGTGGTTCATCAGAATGAAAGCCACTGTGCCGGACGGTGGCGTCCACCATCCGTGAACGTATGGTCCACGCGATGTGCACGGTTCAGCGCTGTCGCCACGATGCAAAGAGATGGCCCCGGAGCGGGGCTTCGGGGCCATCGTGGGACCTGCGGGGCGGAGCGTCGACGAGGTAGCTGCAGGCAGGTCGAATGATCGGACCGGTGCCTGTGGCGAAAGTTCCGCGCCTGCGACCAACGTCCAATATTGCAGCGCAACATGACACGGACGTCATTGTCCCCCGGGTGGTACGCAAAAATGTAACCGTTACCGCAACTTGCGGCTTCCCGGGATGAACAGGCAGCGGTTGTCTCGCAAATTGTCCCATTGCTATAATTTGGCGGCTCGATGAGGCCCCCTCTGCTGTAGCCGCCTCAGCCCTCCACTTGCAACCACGCGGGACGTCCTGTGCTGAACTCCGTTGATGCGGGTCGGCGACTGATGCTGCGCGCCGCGGTCTACCCGCTGGCCGCAGTCGCTGTCCTGGCCCTGGCCTTCCTGCTGGTGGGTCCGAAATATGCCCTCGGCGCGCTGGCGTCCGGTGTGGCCATTTCGGCAGGTGGCTGGGTGGCAGCGCGGATGGCACTGAGCGGGGGAGCCGTGGCCGCAGGATCGGCGATGGCTCGCCTGATCATTGCGATCGTGGCCAAGTGGGTGGTGGTTTTCGGCGTCCTGCTGGTGGGGTTCCTGGTCTTCGAGCTGCCTGCATTGGCGCTGTTGGCCGGTATCGCCGTCGGCTTGATGTTCCAGGTCCTGGCCATGGCCAGGCGTTGACAGAATTCAATTAACTAAGGTTCCGGACACATGGCGGGCGAGGCTCTAACCCCTACCAGCTACATCCAGCATCACTTGCAGAACCTGACCGCACCGGTCGGCAAGGGCGAGGGGATGTTCTGGCATATCCACGTCGATACCTTCCTCACCGCGGTCCTGATGGGCCTGGTGATCGTGGTCGCGTTCTGGCTGGGTACCCGCAAGGCCACCGCCGGCGTGCCGGGCAAGTGGCAGGCCTTCGTCGAGATCTGCCTGGAGTTCGTCGACCGCCAGGCCAAGGACACTTACCACGGCAAGAGCAAGCTGGTCACGCCGATCGCCATCACGATCTTCTTCTGGATTCTGCTGATGAATCTGCTGAAGATGATCCCGGCCGATTTCATCGCCAAGCCGCTGGAATGGGCGGGCGTGCACTACTGGAAGCCGGTGCCGACCGCTGACGTCAATGCCACCCTGGGCATGGCCATCAGCGTGTTCTTCCTGATGCTGTTCTTCGCGCTCAAGTCCAAGGGCCTGGGCGGCTTCATCAAGGAATTCCTGACGGCGCCGTTCGGCAAGTGGATGATGCCGTTCAACCTGATTCTCAACATCGTCGAGTGGCTGAGCAAGCCGATCTCGCTGGCGATGCGACTGTTCGGCAACATGTTCGGCGGCGAAATCGTGTTCCTGCTGATCTGGGTGCTGGGTGGTGCCGGTTTCTTCGGTGCCATTGCCGGTGGTGCGTTCGGCCTTGGCTGGATGCTGTTCCACCTGCTGGTGATCCCGCTGCAGGCCTTCATCTTCATGATGCTGTCGATCGTGTACCTGAGCCTGTCGGAAGACGCTCACTGAGTTTCAAGCTTCAACGCGTTTCAACCTTCATCCGTTTCATCACCCTTAGCAACTTAAGTTCCTGGAGATAACCATGTACTTCGCCGTCCTGACCAACTTCGCGCAGATTCAGAGCTCCACCGCCCTTGCCGTCGGCATCATGATCGGCCTGGCCGCGCTGGGCGCCGGTCTGGGTCTGGCCATCATGGCTGGTAAGTTCCTGGAGTCGGCCGCCCGCCAGCCGGAACTGATCCCGGTCCTGCAGGTCCGCATGTTCATCACCGCCGGCCTGATCGACGCCGCGTTCATCATCTCGGTCGCCGTCGGCCTGCTGCTGGCCTTCGCCAACCCGCTGTCGGCTGCCTTCGCTGGCGCCGTCACCAAGGCTCTGGCCGGCTGATACAGCGGTTTGAGACGACCGGGTGCTGATGCACCCGGTTTCGGATGAAGGCCGGATGTGCCGCTTCGGCGGCACGTCCACCCCGAAACCAGCGATCGAGCTAACCATGAATATCAATTTCACCCTTCTCGCGCAGGCGCTCGCCTTCGCTGGTCTGATCTGGATCATCGCGACCAAGATCTGGCCGCCGCTGATGAACGCGATCGAAGAGCGCCAGCAGAAGATTGCTGAAGGCCTCGCTGCTGCCGACCGCAGCCAGAAAGATCTGGCCCAGGCGCAGGAGAAGGTCAACGAAGCGCTGAAAGAAGCACGCACCAAGGCCAACGAGATCATCGACCAGGCCCACGCGCGCGCCAACCAGATCGTTGATGCTGCCCGTAACGAAGCGATCACCGAAGCCACCCGTCAGAAGGAACTGGCCCAGGCTGAAATCGACGCCGCCGCCAACCGTGCCCGTGAAGATCTGCGCAAGCAGGTGTCCGCGCTGGCCGTGACCGGTGCCGAAAAGCTGCTCAAGCGCGAAATCGACGCCAACGCCCACAAGGCGCTGCTCGACGAGCTGGCCTCGGAGATCTAAGGATGAGCCAGGCCCTCACGCTTGCCCGCCCGTACGCCCGCGCCGCGTTCGCGACCGCGCGCGACGAAGGCGCGTTCGCGCCGTGGTCGGACGCCCTGGCGTTCTCCGCCCACGTCGCCGCCGACCCGCGCGTGGCGGCCCTGCTCGCCAACCCGGAGCTGGGTCGCGACGCTGCCGTCGCACTGCTGGCGCCGGAAACCCACGGTGAGACCTACTCGCGTTTCCTGGCCGTGCTGGCCGACTCGCATCGTCTGCCGCTGCTGCCGGAAATCGCTGGCATGTTCGACGCCCTGCGCGCCGAAGCCGAGCACGTGGTCAAGGCCACGGTGACCTCGGCGGCCGAACTGTCGGCCGGTGAGCTGGATGCGATCAAGGTCGCGCTGCGCAAGCGCTTCAACCGCGAGGTCGACGTGACCACCGCGGTCGATGCCTCGCTGATCGGCGGCGCCGTGATCGACGCCGGCGACGTGGTCATCGATGGTTCGCTGAAGGGCAAGCTGGCCCGTCTGCAGACCGCGCTCGCTAACTGAATTCATTTAACGTCCGGCCCCGCTGCCGGCACTAGGACTTGACGATGGCAACCACGCTCAACCCCTCCGAAATCAGCGAACTGATCAAGAACCGCATCGAGAAGGTCAAGCTGGCCGCGGAATCGCGCAACGAAGGCACCGTGACCAGCGTGTCCGACGGCATCGTGCGCATCTTCGGTCTGGCCGACGTGATGCAGGGCGAAATGATCGAACTGCCGAACAACACCTTCGCCCTGGCCCTGAACCTGGAGCGCGACTCGGTCGGCGCCGTGGTGCTGGGTGACTACGAGCACCTGCGCGAAGGCGACGTCGCCAAGACCACCGGCCGCATCCTGGAAGTGCCGGTCGGTCCGGAACTGCTGGGCCGCGTCGTGAACGCGCTGGGCGAGCCGATCGACGGCAAGGGCCCGCTGGGCACCGACCTGACCGCTCCGGTGGAGCGCGTTGCTCCGGGCGTGATCTGGCGCAAGTCGGTCGACCAGCCGGTGCAGACCGGTTACAAGTCGGTCGACTCGATGATCCCGATCGGCCGTGGCCAGCGCGAGCTGATCATCGGTGACCGCCAGACCGGCAAAACCGCGATGGCGATCGATGCGGTGATCAACCAGAAGGGCACCGGCATCAAGTGCGTGTACGTTGCGATCGGCCAGAAGGCTTCGACCATCGCCAACATCGTGCGCAAGCTGGAAGAGAACGGCGCGCTGGCCCACACCATCGTGGTGGCCGCGACCGCTTCCGAATCGGCTGCCATGCAGTACATCAGCGCCTACTCGGGCTGCACCATGGGTGAGTACTTCATGGACCGCGGCGAAGACGCGCTGATCGTGTACGACGATCTGTCCAAGCAGGCCGTGGCCTACCGCCAGATCTCGCTGCTGCTGAAGCGCCCGCCGGGCCGTGAAGCCTACCCGGGTGACGTGTTCTACCTGCACTCCCGCCTGCTCGAGCGCGCAGCCCGCGTGTCCGAGGAGTACGTCGAGAAGTTCACCGAAGGCAAGGTCACCGGCAAGACCGGTTCGCTGACCGCGCTGCCGATCATCGAAACCCAGGCCGGCGACGTGTCCGCCTTCGTTCCGACCAACGTGATCTCGATCACCGACGGCCAGATCTTCCTGGAAACCGACCTGTTCAACGCCGGCATCCGCCCGGCCGTGAACGCCGGTATCTCGGTGTCGCGCGTCGGTGGCTCGGCCCAGACCAAGATCATCAAGAAGCTGTCGGGCGGCATCCGTATCTCGCTGGCCCAGTACCGTGAGCTGGCGGCGTTCGCGCAGTTCGCCTCGGACCTGGACGAAGCGACCCGCAAGCAGCTGGAGCGTGGCCAGCGCGTCACCGAGCTGATGAAGCAGAAGCAGTACGCGCCGATGTCGATCGCCAACCAGGCACTGTCGATCTACGCCGTCAACGAGGGCTACCTCGACGACGTGCCGGTCAACAAGCTGCTGGCGTTCGAAGAAGGCCTGCACGCCCACTTCGCCAACACCCAGGGCGAGCTGGTCAGCAAGGTCAACGCCACCGGCGGTTGGGACAACGACATCGAAGGTGCCTTCAAGAAGGGCATCGCCGAGTTCAAGACCACCGGCAGCTGGTAATCGCGGTCCTGTAGAGCGGAGCCGCTGGCTCCGCTGGACCAGATGACAAACGGTTGAACAACGCGGGGCAGCAGCCCCGCGCCACGGGAAACAAGAGATGGCAAGCGGACGCGAAATCAAAACCAAGATCAAGAGCGTGCAGAACACCCGCAAGGTGACGCGCGCCCTGGAAATGGTCTCGGCCTCCAAGATCCGCAAGGCGCAGGATCGGATGAAGACCTCGCGTCCGTACGCGCAGGCGATGAAGCAGGTGATCGGCCACCTGGCCCAGGCCAGCACCGACTACCAGCATCCGTTCCTGGTCGAGCGCGAGCAGGTCAAGCGGGTCGGGTTCATCGTGATCTCCTCCGATCGCGGCCTGGCCGGCGGCCTCAACAACAACCTGTTCCGCAAGATGCTGGGCGAAGCCAAGGCATGGCAGGACAAGGGTGCCGAAGTGGACCTGGTGACCATCGGCCAGAAGGCATCGACCTTCTTCCGCCGCGTGAAGGTCAACATGGTCGGCAGCGTGACCCACATCGGCGACGTGCCGAAGCTGGAATCGCTGATCGGTGTGATCAAGGTCATGCTCGACGCCTTCACCGAAGGCAAGGTCGACCGCGTGTACCTGGTCTACAACCGCTTCGTGAACACCATGACGCAGAAGGCCAGCTTCGATCAGCTGCTGCCGCTGCCGCCGGCTGAGAAGCAGGTCGCTCACCACGACTGGGATTACCTGTACGAACCCGATGCCGCGACCGTGCTGGAGCACGTGATGACGCGTTACATCGAGTCGCTGGTGTACCAGGCACTGCTGGAAAACGTCGCCTCCGAGCATGCGGCACGCATGGTTGCGATGAAGGCGGCGAGCGACAACGCCAACAAGCTGATCGGCACCCTGCAGCTCGTCTACAACAAGGCGCGCCAGGCAGCGATCACCCAGGAAATCTCCGAAATCGTCGGCGGCGCGGCAGCAGTCTGACCGCGTTCGTTCAAAGCACACATTAGAGGATGCAGCAATGAGTCAGGGCAAGATCGTTCAGATCATCGGCGCGGTCGTCGACGTCGAATTCCCGCGTGAGTCGGTGCCGAAGGTGTACGACGCACTGAAGGTCGACAACACCGAAATCACCCTCGAAGTCCAGCAGCAGCTGGGTGACGGCGTGGTGCGTACCATCGCCCTCGGTTCCACCGACGGCCTGAAGCGCAACCTGGTCGCCACCAACACCAACCGCGGCATCTCCGTGCCGGTCGGTGCTGGCACCCTGGGCCGCATCATGGACGTGCTCGGCCGTCCGATCGACGAAGCCGGCCCGGTGGCCGCCAGCGACAGCTGGGAAATCCACCGTGCGGCCCCGTCGTACGAAGACCAGTCCCCGGCCACCGAACTGCTGGAAACCGGCATCAAGGTCATCGACCTGATGTGCCCGTTCGCCAAGGGCGGCAAGGTCGGCCTGTTCGGCGGCGCCGGCGTCGGCAAGACCGTCAACATGATGGAACTGATCAACAACATCGCCAAGGCGCACAGCGGTCTGTCCGTGTTCGCCGGCGTGGGTGAGCGTACCCGTGAGGGCAACGACTTCTACCACGAAATGAAGGACTCCAACGTCCTCGACAAGGTGGCGATGGTGTACGGCCAGATGAACGAGCCGCCGGGCAACCGTCTGCGCGTCGCCCTGACCGGCCTGACCATGGCCGAGTACTTCCGCGATGAGAAGGACGAAAACGGCAAGGGTAAGGACGTCCTGCTGTTCGTCGACAACATCTACCGCTACACCCTGGCCGGTACCGAAGTGTCGGCACTGCTGGGCCGTATGCCGTCGGCCGTGGGTTACCAGCCGACCCTGGCCGAGGAAATGGGCGTCCTGCAGGAACGCATCACCTCGACCAAGAACGGTTCGATCACCTCGATCCAGGCCGTCTACGTTCCCGCGGACGACCTGACCGACCCGTCGCCGGCGACCACCTTCGCCCACCTGGACTCGACCGTGACCCTGTCGCGTTCGATCGCCTCGCTGGGTATCTACCCGGCCGTCGATCCGCTGGACTCCACCAGCCGCCAGATGGACCCGCTGGTCATCGGCCACGAGCACTACGACACCGCCCAGCGCGTCCAGCAGACCCTGCAGAAGTACAAGGAACTGAAGGACATCATCGCGATCCTGGGCATGGACGAGCTGTCCGAAGAGGACAAGCAGGCCGTGTCGCGCGCCCGTAAGATCGAGCGCTTCTTCAGCCAGCCGTTCCACGTGGCCGAAGTGTTCACCGGTTCGCCGGGCAAGTACGTGCCGCTGAAGGACACCATCCGTGGCTTCAAGGCCATCGTCGATGGCGAGTACGACCACCTGCCGGAGCAGGCGTTCTACATGGTCGGCGGCATCGAAGAAGCGGTCGAGAAGGCCAAGAAGATGGCCGAGAAGGCCTGATCCGGGACGGGCGGGAGCAATCCTGCCCGACCTGACGCCGGTGTCGGGCAACCGCCCGCACCGGTGGACTCCCACGGTGGCATTGCGCCGCCGCGAACAGCGAAGAGATTTGCATGAGCACGATCCGTTGCGACATCGTCAGCGCCGAGCAGGAAATCTTCCGTGGCGAAGCGACCCTGGTCGTGGCCACCGGTGAGCTGGGCGAACTGGGCATCGCGCCCAAGCACGCGCCGCTGATCACCCGCCTGAAGCCGGGCAAGGTGGTGGTGACCACGCCGAACGGCGAGCAGCTGGATTTCGCCATTTCCGGCGGCATCCTGGAAGTGCAGCCGCAGGTAGTGACCGTGCTGGCCGACACCGCGATCCGCGCGCAGGACATCGACGAAGCCTCGGTCCGCAAGGCCAAGGAAGAAGCCGAGCGCATCCTGGCCAACCGCGGTGAAGCGATGGAAGTGGCCGAAGCCCAGCAGAAGCTGGCCGAAGCCGTTGTCCAGCTGCAGGCCCTGGAACGCCTGCGCAAGACCCTCAAGCACTGAGGTTCACGCGCTGCATCCACGAAAACGCCGGCCCAGTGCCGGCGTTTTTGTTTGGCTGGGTAGAGTCGACTGTTAGTCGACTATCGCGCGCAGCGCGGGATTCTCGCGGTCTGAAGGAAGAGCAGTCGACCAGCGGTCGACGCTACCGATCCCGATCCCGATCCTGGCGCTGTATCAGCGATACACCACATAGCGCATCAACAGGAACGAGACACAGGCCAGTCCGCCCTCCACCAGGGGTTTGGCCAGCCACGCGTACTGCAGGCCCAGTGCGTGGTCGACCAGGCTCACCAGCAGCGTGCTTGCCGCGGTCATCAGCAGCCACAGTACGAAGAAGCGTCCGAAGCGTTTCCAGCCAAGCCGGTGGCTGCCGGCCTCGGCAAAGGTGTAGCGGCCGTTGAGCCAGAAGCCGAGCAGCATGCCGGCCAGGCGCCCGGCAACGTTGGCCGGGGCCACCGGCAATCCCAGCGCCGTGGCCACCACGAACACCAGCCAGTCGACCAGCAGCTGCACGAGCCCGATGACGAGGTAGGCACTTCCCTGGCGAACGAGGCTCATCGGCATGGTGAAGGGAGAGGGATGCCCATGTTAACGGCCCACGCTCTAGAATCATCGGCATCGAACCACGGACTGCCGTTGCCATGAGCCAACCCCTGCACGTCATCATCCTCGCCGCCGGCGCCGGCAAGCGCATGAAGTCGGTGCTGCCGAAGGTGCTGCAGCCGATCGCCGGCGAGCCGATGCTGGCACACGTGATTGCCGCAGCACGCGAGCTGGAACCGGCGGCGATCCACGTGGTCTACGGCCATGGCGGCGAAGCCGTGCGGCAGTACTTCGCCGGCCAGCAGGACCTGCAATGGGCCGAACAGGCACAGCAGCTCGGCACCGGCCATGCGGTCGCGCAGGCCATGCCGCAGGTGCCCGATGCCGCACAGGTGCTGGTGCTGTATGGCGATGTGCCGCTGATCCGCGCGCAGACCCTGCGCGACCTGCTGGCGCAGCCAGGCCGGCTGGCGGTGCTGGTGGCCGAGGTGGACGACCCGACCGGCTATGGCCGCGTGCTGCGCGACGCCGAAGGCAAGGTGGGTGCGATCGTCGAGCAGAAGGATGCCAGCGACGAGCAGCTGCGCGTGCGCATCATCAACACCGGCATCATCGCCGCGGAATCCACCGCGCTGCGCCGCTGGCTGTCGCAGCTGTCCAACAGCAACGCGCAGGGCGAGTACTACCTGACCGACGTGTTCGCCTTCGCCGCACACGAGTACACCCCGGCCGAGATGGCGCTGGTGGCCGACGCGCAGGAAGCCGAAGGAGCGAACGATCCTTGGCAGCTGTCGCAGCTGGAGCGTGCCTGGCAGCGTCGTGCGGTACGTGCATTGTGCGCGCAGGGCGCGCGCGTGCGTGATCCGGCGCGGCTGGACATCCGCGGTACCGTCACCGTCGGCAGCGACGTGCTGATCGACGTCGACGTGGTGCTGGAAGGCAACATCGTGCTCGGTGACGGCGTCACTGTTGGTCCGTTCAACCGGCTGAAGGATGTCAACCTCGGGCCGGGCACCGAAGTGCGCGCGCATTGCGACCTGGAAGGCGTGGTCACCGAGGGCGCGGCGCAGATCGGCCCGTTCGCGCGCCTGCGCCCAGGCACCGTGCTGGCCGATGGTGTGCACGTCGGCAACTTCGTTGAGACCAAGAAGGTCACGCTGGGTGTGGGCAGCAAGGCCAACCACCTGACCTATCTGGGCGATGCCGTGATTGGCAGCAAGGTGAACATCGGTGCCGGCACCATCACCTGCAACTACGACGGGGTGAACAAGTCGACCACCACCATCGGCGACAACGCCTTCATCGGCTCCAACAGTTCGCTGGTGGCGCCGGTGACCATCGGCGACGGCGCGACCATCGCCGCCGGTTCGGTCATCACCCGCAATGCGCCGGACGGCAAGCTGACACTGGCACGTGCACGACAGGAAACCATCGATGGCTGGAAGCGCCCGCTCAGGAAGTCCTGAGCCCCGCATTCCGCACGCCGATGAACTCGGCGTGCTGCCGGGCATCGAGCAGCGCGCCGGCGAGGTGTTGAAGGGCCATGAGGCCTATCCGGTGTTCGCCGGCCATGGGCTGGACCTGCAGACGCTGCAGGACGGCCTTGAACGCCGGCAACTGTGGGTGGTGGATGCGGCTGACGGCAGCATCGCCGGCTATCTGCTTGCCGGCGAGCTGGCCGGTGAGTTCCACGTAGTGCAGATGGATGTGGACCCGGCGCATGCGCGTCGTGGCCATGGCCGCGCGTTGCTGCGGCATGCATTGGCAGACGCCCGCGCGGGGGGCTACCGCTCCGCTGTGCTGACCACCTTGTCCGATGTGCCGTGGAATGCAGCCTTCTATGCCAGCGAAGGATTCGTCATCGTGCCGGAAGTGGAGTGGGGCGCGGGTCTGCAGGCAGTGATGGCCGAAGAGGCCGCCCTGGGGTTTCCTATGCATCTGCGCGTGGCAATGCGGCAGATCTGGTAGGTGCCGACCTTGGTCGGCACATCCACGCATGGCGTGGATCTACCCCATCGGCCTACTCAACCCACCGGCAACAGGATCGACACGCACAACCCGCCATCACCGCGATTCTGCAGTGACACGCGTCCGCCGTGCGCCTCCACGATCTCGCGCGTCAGCGCCAGCCCCAACCCGGTGCCATTGCGCTTGGTCGAATAGAACGGCATCAGCGCGTTCTGCAGCACCTGCTCGTTCATGCCCTTGCCGCGATCCAGCACATCCAGGCGCAGCCACTGCGGCAGCCGCGTCAGCTGCACCTGCACATCGTCGTTGGGCGGATCGGCTTCGGCGCAGGCTTCGTGCGCATTCTTCAGCAGGTTCAGCAGCGCCTGGCCGAACTGCGCGATGTCGATGCGGCTGCTCAGTTCTTCGTCCGGCTCGCGATCCATGGTGAACGGAATCTGCTGGCGCAGGCTGGACAGGAACGGTGCCCAGTGCACGGTCTGCAGCTGCGGCTGTGGCAGCTTGGCAAAACGCGCATAGCCGCGGATGAAGCCTTCCAGATGGCGCGCGCGGTCTTCGATGGTGGTGAAGATCTCCGGCAGCCGGTCGAAGCGCTCGCGCTGTACCAGAACGCCGCCGGAATGGGCCAGCGAGGCAATCGGTGCCAGCGAATTGTTCAGTTCGTGGCTGATCACCCGGATCACCTTCTTCCAGGTCTGCACTTCCTGCCGCCGCAGTTCGGCAGTCAGCAGGCGCACCAGCAGCAGGTCATGCGGGCGACCGTTGAGCTGGAACGCGCGGCGCGAGAGGTGGTAGACCTGCTCGTCATCTTCATCACCGTCCTCGCCTTCGGCATGCACCGCGAACAGGCTGTCGCCGCCCCGGGCGATGGCATCGCGCAGCTCCACCGGCACCTGCTCCAGCACGTCCTCCAAACGCTGGCCTTCCAGCTTCCAGCCGCCGTGCAGCAGCTTGCGCGCGGCCAGGTTGGAGAACACCACGCGGGCGATGCCATCGCCGCCGGAAGCGATCAGCAGCATCGCCACCGGCGTGTTCTGCACCATGGTGTCCAGCAGCAGTTCGCGCTGCACCAGGCCCTGCCGCTGCGCACGCAGCACGTCGCCCAGTTCACGGTGGGCCTGCACCAGGTCGCCCAGTTCATCATTGCCCGGCCAATGCACGCCGAAGTTGTACTCGCCATCGCGGTAGCTGCTGGTGGTGCCGGACAGGGCGCGCATCAGCGAACGCACCGGTGCCGTCGCGCGGCGCAGCGTCCACCACATCAGCGACAGCAGGATCAGCGCCGATACCGTGGTCACCACCCAGCCATGGTCCATCCAGTAGGCCAGCAGCCACGGCAACGCGGCGGCCAGCGCCAGCACCGGCAGCAGGCGCAGGAACAGGCGGAAGGTGAAGGAGCGCCGCTTCATTCGCGTGGAATACCGTGGCGGTCCATGCGCCGGTACAGCGCCTGGCGGCTCAGGCCGAGTTCGGCAGCGGCCTGTGCGATGACGCCATGGTTGCGCGACAGCACGTCCTCGATGCGTGCACGGTCGGGATCATTGCCGGTGCTGGGCGCAGGCCGCGGCGCGGCCGTGGCGCGGGGCAGGTTGAGGTCGGCAACGTCGATGTGGTTGCCGGTGGCCAGCAGCTCGGCGCGCTGGATCACATTGCGCAGTTCGCGCACGTTGCCCGGCCAGGTGTGCCGCTGCAGGGCGGTGACTGCAGTGCCGCTCAGCGGCTTGCCTGCGCTCAGGAAGCGCTCGGCCAGCGGCACGATGTCACCGGGGCGCTCGGCCAGCGGTGGCAGCACCAGCTCGACGGTGTTGAGGCGGTAGTAGAGGTCTTCGCGGAACGTGCCGTCGCGGATCATCGCCGGCAGGTCGGCATTGGTCGCGCTGACCACGCGTACCTTGACCTGGCGTTCGCGGTTGGAGCCAAGGCGTTCAAAGCGGCCGGTCTCCAGTACACGCAGCAGCTTCATCTGCCCGCCCAGTGACAGGTTGCCGATCTCATCGAGGAAAAGAGTGCCGCCGTCGGCAGCTTCGAACTTGCCTTCGCGGGCCTTGGTCGCGCCGGTGTAAGCGCCGGCCTCGGCACCGAACAGCTCGGCTTCGATCAGTTCGGAGGGCAGGGCACCGCAGTTGACCGCCACGAACGCGCCCCTCGCGACCAGCGAATTGGCCTGGATGATCTGCGCGATCTTTTCCTTGCCGGCACCGTTGGGGCCGGTGATCAGCACCGGCAGTTCCGAGCGCGCGACCTGGCAGGCCAGGGTGACCACACGCTCGCTGGCCGGATCGGCGACCACCGCACCGCACAGGTCGTACTTCTCTTCCAGCGCGTTGCGCTGGCGCAGTTCGCGCGCGCGCCGGCGGTCCAGCTCGCGGCGTGCCTCGGAAAGTTCCAGCAGGTTGTTGACCGTGGTCATCAGCTTGCGGTCGTCCCACGGCTTGGCCAGGTAGTCGGCAGCACCGGCCTTGACCAGGTCCACTGCGCTGCTCAGGTGGGTCCAGGCCGTGAGCAGGATCACCGGCAGGTCGGGGTGGCGTGCGCGGATCTGCGCGAAGAGCGCTTCGCCTTCCTCACCGGAGGTGGTGTCCTCGCTGAAATTCATATCCTGGATGACCAGGTCGATCGGCTGTGATTCGAGCAGCGCCAGCCCGTCGGCGGGCGTCTGCGCCTGCAGCGTGTCGATGTCGTGCAGGGAGAACAGCACGTCCAGCGCGGTGGCCACGCTGGCGTTGTCGTCGATGATCAGGATCGCAGGCATCAAGCGGTTCTGCAGAAAGGGATGGGCGGCGCCGATGGAGCCGTTCGTGTCCACGCACCGGGAGAGCCCGGCGCCACCCATCAAGCATAGCCAAACCCGTGGCTGTGCAGGAGCGGCGGCCGCTCAGCGCCGGGGCCGGGCCGGGGGTGCCGGCGGCGCAGGCGGCGGTGGCGCGTCCAGCGCCTGGCGCCATGCCGCCGCGTCGACGGCCACCGTCAGTTCGCGCTTGTCGCGGCGCAGCAACAGATAGGCAGTGGACGCGTAGGAATGGCGCAGGGCCACGGCCAGATGTTCAACCCGGCGCACCGCCGTGTCGTCCACGCGCAGGATGCGGTCGCCGCTGCGCACGCCGAAGCGCGCTTCGGGGCTGGCGGCGTCCACATGCACCTGGCCCTCGGTCGAGCGCAGTGACAACCGCGCTCCCTCCTGACGCCATTCCAGCGTCTGCGCGCTGCCAGCGCCGGCCAGCGCCGGCAGTGGCAACAACAGCAGGCCTAGAAGCGCTTCGCAGGCGCGCATCTCACGCGCCCCGCGTGGCGACCGCAGGCGGTACCGCCGCGGCACGCCGCGCCGGCCCGAACACGGCGATCTGGCCCAGCACCCACAGCAGCAGCGCACCCAGCGGCAGGTAGTACAGGGGCATGCGCGGCAGCTCGTACAGGTTCATCAGGGCCAGGTTGATGGCGTAGGCCGCCAGCATGCCCAGCACGATGCCCAGCGTGGCCAGCAGGAAGTTCTCGGTCTGGAAGTAGCGCAGGATCTGCCCGCGGGTAGCGCCGAGTGCGCGGCGGATGCCGATCTGCTTGCTGCGCTGCTGCACCCAGAAGCTGGCCAGGCCGATGATGCCCAGCGCGGTGACCACCAGCAGCGAGATGCTGACGGTGATCAGCAGGCCGACCATCGCGCGGTCGTTCTTGAAGAAGTCCTTGCGCTGGTCTTCATAGGTCAGCTTGTCGCGCATCAGCCGGTTGGGATCGTTGCGCTCCAGCGCGGCGGCACCGGCGTCGAGCACGTCCTGGCGGCGTTCCGGCGCAGTCCGCAGCACGTACGTGCCCCCCTTGTCGAAGGTGGTGCGGACCGGCAGCAGCATCGAGTTGGTCCAGTTGTCGCTCCAGCCATTGGGCGTGCTGAGGGTATCGACGATACCGACCACATGCAGCGACTGCTTGCCCATGTAGTAGGTCTTGCCCAGTGCGCTGCCGTTGGGTTCCATCTTGGCGGCAGTGGCCTGGGTGAAGATGACCGGGATGGCCTTTTCCTTGGGGCCGCCCTTGCTGACGTCTTCGAAGTTCTGGTACTCGTCGGGCAGGAAATCACGGCCTGCGATCAGGTTGATGCCCATCGTGGCCAGCCCGTTCTCGGACAGGATGTACATCGAGGCGTTGGTGGTTGGCCGTTCCTGGTCGATCACGCGCGAGATGCTGCTGCTGGAGGAGCCGTTGCGGAAGGGGACCTGGTTGATGATGGTGACGTTGCTGACGCCGGGAATGGCGCGCAGCGATGCCAGGTCTTCGCGGGTGCGGGCCAGTGCGTCGGTCTGCTTGCCGATGCCACTGACGCGCAGCATCACCAGTTCGTTCTCGGCGATGCCGCTGGGCATGCTGATCTTCTCCACGCGCTGGCTGACCAGGAACAGCGCGTTGCAGACGATGGCGCAGGTCAGTGCGACTTCCAGCACGATCAGGGCAGCGGCGGTCTTGTGCCGGCGCAGCGTGCTGAGGATGGGGCGGATGTCCATGGGAGTCCTCGTTCGGATGCTTACTGCGACTTGAGCTGGATGGCCGGGGTGACCTGCATGGCGCGCCAGGCGGGCAGGAAACCGGCGGCGAGGCTGGCGAACAGGGTCAGGCCCAGTGCGAGCAGCAGCATGTTGCCGTCCAGGTGGGCGAGCTTGGCGTACTCCACTGGTTGCTGGCGCACCGCGAACAGGCCGAGCAGGGCCAGGCCGATGCCCAGCACGCCGCCGACCACGCCGACCGCGCCGGCTTCCACCAGGCACTGCAGGAAGATCTGGCCGCGGCTGGCGCCGAGCGCACGACGCACGCCGATCTCACCGCTGCGGCGCAGGAACTTGGCCAGCAGCAGGCCCACCGTGTTGACCAGGCAGACCCCGAGGAAGCCCAGCGCCAGCCACAGCTGCAGGCGCACGTCGCTGGGGACCGCACCATTGAAGTCCAGCCATTCCATCACGGTGCGCAGGCGCACGTTCGGCGGATGCTTGAAGCGGCCGGCCTCGCGCTGCTGGGTCGAATAGTTCTCCAGGTAGCGGCGGTAGTCGCCAGCCTTGGCCGGGTCGATCTCCACCCAGTACTGCAGCCACGCGCACGGCGCATTGAGCGAGTAGCTGTTGCCGTCGGGATTTTCGCCGAAGCAGTTCATGTTGCCGTTGTTGCCGAGCTTCAGGTCGAACGAGGTGGAGATCGGCAGCAGCAGGTCTTCGTTCTTGCCGTAGCTGCCGGTGGTCAGGTCATAGAAGTGCGGCTCCGGGCTCCATTCCTTCATCACGCCGACGATGCGGTAGCTCTGGCCTTCCATGCGCAGGTCGCGGCCCACGCTGTTGGCGCCCTGGTACAGCTTGTCGTTGAGCGCCTTGGAGATGACCACCACGCGTGCGCGGCCTTCATCGTCCTCCCGCGTCCACGGCCGGCCGTACTGCATGGGCACCTCGAACATCGGGAAGAAGTCGGCCGAGGTCCAGCGGGTGTCGATGCTGAAGGGCTTGAGGGTGCTGTTGTCCGGCTCGATGGTGCCGCCGCCGCCACTCATCAGCGCCTGGCGTTCGCCCTTGGCTTCGCGCAGCAGCGCTTCACCGTCGAAGCGGGTCAGCTGGGTTTCCGGCTCTTCGCCGGCAACGTAGGCGCCGGTCGCGGCATCGAGCTGCACGTAGAACAGGCGGTCGCTCTTGCCGGGAATCGGGTCACCGGACAGCACGTGGAACACGGTCAGCGTGGTCATCGAGGCGCCGATGCCGAGCGCGATGGCGATCACCATCAGCGCGGTCAGGACCTTGTTGCGGCGGAAACTGCGCGCCGCCAATCGGGCGTAGTAGGCGAACATGGTCGGGCCCTCACTCGTTGACGGCGACGATGTGGCGCGGCGTGGCCAGCACCGGCTCACGCACCAGGTCGGTCACCTGGCCGTCGACGATGTGCACGTTGCGCTGCGCGCGCGCGGCCAGTTCCGGGTCGTGGGTGACCATCACGATGGTGGTGCCAGCGGCATTGATCTCCTCCAGCAGCTCCATCACGCCACGCGCCATCTGCGTATCCAGGTTGCCGGTCGGTTCGTCGGCCAGCAGCAGGCGCGGGCTGCCGGCCAGGGCGCGCGCGATCGCCGCACGCTGCTGCTGGCCACCGGACAGCTCGTTCGGATAGTGCTTCATGCGCGAGCCGAGACCGACCTGGGTCAGCGCCTTCTCGATGCGTTCGCGGCGCTCGTTGGCGCTCATCTTGCGGTAGCGCAGCGGCACGTCGACGTTGTCGAACAGGTTGAGGTCGGGGATCAGGTTGAAGCCCTGGAAGATGAAGCCGATCTTCTGGTTGCGCAGGCGGCTGCGGGCGTCGTCGCCCAGCGTGCTCACGTCCTGGCCGTCGAGCATGTAGGTGCCGCTGGTGAAGGTTTCCAGCAGGCCGGCAATGTTGAGGAAGGTGGTCTTGCCGGAGCCGGACGGGCCGGTGACGGCGACGAACTCGCCTTCCCTGACCTGCAGTTCCAGCGAGCGCAGTGCGTGGGTTTCCACCTGTTCGGTGCGGAAGACCTTGGCGACCGAACGCATTTCGAGCATGTACATGGGGTGTCCTCTCTCCAGGATTCAGGGTTCAGGTATCAGTTGACGGAGACGCGTTCGGCGTCCTTGAACAGGTCGCTGCCGGAGACCACGATGCGGTCACCCGGTTGCACACCCGACTTGATTTCGACTTCGCCCAGGCTGCTGACGCCCAGTTCCACCGGACGGCGCACGGCGGTGCGGCCATCCATCACGTAGGCCATGCCGTTGCCCTGTTCGACGAACGGGCCGCGCTCGACCTTCAGCACGTTCTTGCGGGTATCGAGCAGCACGCGCACCGACATCCGCTGGCTCTGGCGCAGGCCTTCCGGCTGCGCGCTGGCAAAGCGCACGCGGGCGTTGACTTCGCCGTTGACCACCTCCGGCGACACCGCGCTGATCTCGCCCGGGAACGGCTGGCCGTTGCCGCCGGTCAGCTGCGCCGGCATGCCGATCGCCAGGTCGCGGGCGAAGCTTTCCGGCACCTTGATCTCGACTTCGAACTTGGACAGGTCGACCACGCCCAGCACCGGCGCGTTGGCGGCCAGGTTGGTGGACTGCACCGCCTGCACCTGGCCGACCTGGCCATCGAACGGAGCGCGCAGCGTCAGTGCATCGACCTGGCGCTGCACTTCGGCCACCACGGCCTTCTGGCGATCGGCCAGCAGCCGCTTGTTGCGCGCATCCAGGTCGGCGCCCTGGCTCTGCAGGCGCGCATCGGTGGTGGCGTTGGCCAGGGTGATGTCGGCCTTCTTCAGCGAGTCCTTGGCCTTGGCCAGGTCGATCTGCGGCACCGCACCGCCGTCGTAGCCGCGCTGGTAGCGCTGCAGATCGCGGTCGGCGGCCTGCCGTTCAATGGTGGCCTGGTCGGTTTCCTTGCGCGACTTGGCGCGGGCCAGGGTCGCATCCAGCGCGGCGCGGCTGGCCTCGGCTTCCAGGCCGGCCAGGGTGGCCTGTTCCTGGGCCAGCTTGCTGCGCAGTTCCGGGCTGTCGATGATCGCCAGTTCCTGGCCCTTCTTGACCACGTCGCCGGCGACCACCTTCAGGTCCACGGTGCCGGCCGAGATCGCATACAGGATCGGGCTGTTGGCGGCGATCACCCGGCCGTCGGCCGCGATGTCACGCACCAGGTCGCCACGCTTCACTTCGGCGATGCGCACGCGGCTGCTGTCGTAGGAACGGCTGGCATTGGACCAGGCGTGCACCGCCCAGCCGATGCCAGCGAGCAGGGCAATGGCGCCCAGCGCCGGCCAGCGGTAGCGATGCCAGTGGGCGCGCGGCGCGCTGGCCGGGGTGGAGGAAACGATCTGGTCCTGTGCGGAAGTGTCGCGGATCATCGGGAGCGTGCCTGACGGTGGTAGCCAGTACCAAGCACGTAGCGTGCCAACTTTATTTCCTTTCCCATCAATGGGTTGGGTAAGTGGTTGCAGTGTCCGGGTGTCCGCGGACACCTTTCCGGACACTTTCATTAAGCGGACAGGAGGGGGAAGCCGGACACGCAGGCTAGAATGCGCCGAACGTCTTCAAGGAAACGCGTGACATGTGTGGAATCGTGGGTGCGATCGCTGATCGCGACGTAGTGCCGGTGCTGATCGAAGGCCTGAAGCGGCTGGAGTACCGTGGTTACGATTCCTCCGGCATCGCGGTGATCGACCAGGCCGAGCGCTCCGAGGTGCGCCGCGTGCGTCGTACCGGTCGCGTGTCGGAAATGGCGATGGCGGCCGAGGCCGAGGGCTTCAACGCGGTGCTGGGCATCGGCCACACCCGCTGGGCCACCCATGGCGGCGTCACTGAAGCCAATGCGCATCCGCACATCAGCCAGGGCGTGGCGCTGGTGCACAACGGCATCATCGAGAACCACGAAGAACAGCGCGAGAAGCTGATCGCACTGGGCTACACCTTCGAATCGCAGACCGATACCGAAGTCATCGCGCACCTGATGCACCATCACCTGAAGAGTGGCGATGACCTGCTGGTGGCGCTGCAGCACACGGTGAAGGAACTGACCGGTGCCTACGCGCTGGCCGTGGTCAGCCGCGCCGAGCCGGAACGTTTCGTCTGCGCACGCATGGGCTGCCCGCTGCTGATCGGCCTGGGCGAGGGCGAGAACTTCGTCGCCTCCGATGTCTCGGCCGTGATCTCGGCCACCCGCAAGGTGATCTTCCTGGAAGAGGGCGACACCGCCGAGATCCGCCGCGACGGCGTGCGCATCTTCGACGAGCACGACCAGCCGGTCGAGCGCGACGTGCATCTGTCCGATGTGTCGCTGGCCTCGCTGGAACTGGGCCCGTATCGCCACTTCATGCAGAAGGAAATCCACGAGCAGCCGCGCGCGCTGGGCGACACCATCGAGGCGGCAATCGACGCCGGTGGTTTCCCGGCCGAGCTGTTCGGCAAGAACGCCGAAGCGGTGCTGTCGGGCATCGAAGGCGTGCAGATCATCGCCTGTGGCACCAGCTACTACTCCGGCCTGACCGCGCGCTACTGGATCGAGGCCATTGCTGGCCTGCCGTGCAGCGTGGAAATCGCCAGCGAGTACCGCTACCGCGCCGCGTATGCCAACCCGAAGCATCTCATCGTCACCATTTCCCAGTCCGGCGAAACGCTGGATACGATGGAAGCACTGAAGTACGCCAAGTCGCTGGGCCACAAGCACACGCTGTCGATCTGCAACGTGCCCGAAAGCGCGATTCCGCGCGCCAGTGAACTGGTCTGCTATACCCGGGCCGGCGCCGAGATCGGCGTGGCCTCGACCAAGGCGTTCACCACCCAGCTGGCCGCGCTGTTCCAGCTGACCGTGGTGCTGGGCAAGCTGAAGGGCCGCATCGATGCGGCACAGGAAGCGGACTACCTGGAGCAGCTCCGCTTCCTGCCGGGCAGCGTGCAGCACGCACTGAACATGGAGCCGCAGATCGCGGCCTGGGCCGAGCGTTTCGCGCGCAAGAGCAGCGCGTTGTTCCTCGGCCGCGGCCTGCACTACCCGATCGCGCTGGAAGGCTCGCTCAAGCTCAAGGAAATCTCCTACATCCACGCCGAAGCCTACCCGGCCGGTGAGCTGAAGCATGGCCCGCTGGCACTGGTGGACGAGGACATGCCGGTGGTGGTGATCGCGCCCAACGACAGCCTGCTGGAGAAGGTGAAGTCGAACATGCAGGAAGTGCGCGCCCGTGGCGGCGAGCTGTTCGTGTTCGCCGACCAGGACAGCAATTTCAACGAGTCCGAAGGCGTGCATGTGATCCGCACGCCGCGCCATGCCGGCGTGCTCAGCCCGATCGTGCACACCATCCCGGTGCAGCTGCTGGCGTACCACACCGCACTGGCGCGCGGCACCGACGTGGACAAGCCGCGCAACCTGGCCAAGAGCGTGACGGTGGAGTAAGGCCGTCTGCGCCAAGGGTGGGATGCTGCAAGCGAAGGGGCCCCGTGTGGGCCCCTTTCGTTTGCGCCGGTGACCGTGGCAAGTGGGACAGCCGTCGGCTGTTCTGTCCGCCGTCGGCAGGCCGCGATCAATCTTTAATGCGCAATGCCGCCTGTATTCAGCGGCGGTTTCAGCCGCGGTGCCATTCTCTGGATCGTCGCTTGGTTCCCACGACGAACTGTCCTATCGATGCCGGTAGTGACCGAAGGTCGCAGTCGTAGAATCGATTTGACCGAGGCATGGGCTGAGCGGTTGAACCCGCCTCGTTCGCGTTGCAGCACGTCGTCTGCCGATTTTTTTCCAGCGGCAGGCGGGTGCGCCAGACGTGCGCTGAAAGGTCTGTTCCCGGGGAGGGGGCGTATCGGAAGAGCACACTTTTTTGACTTCAGTGACCTGCACCAGGAAACAAGAATGAACGTCCGCGAACTCCTGCAATCCAAGAAAGAAGCTGTCATCACCATCGACGCCGAAGACACCATCGGTGCCGCCGCCCACAAGATGAGCGCGAACAAGATCGCTGCGCTGGTGGTGATGAAGGACGATGCCCCGGTCGGCATCATTTCCGAGAAGGACATCGTGCGCACCCTGGCCGACGACGGCCCGCAGGCCGGTCGCCGGGTGATTTCCAGCGTGCCGACCACCGGCCTGGAAGGCATCGCGCCGGAGGCCACGCTGAAGCAGGCCATGTCGTTGATGACGTACTCGCGGCGCCGTCATCTGATGGTCACCGACGGCACCCGCCTGGTCGGCATCCTCAGCCTGGGCGACATCGTGAAGAACCTGTTGGGCGAGCTGGAGCTGGAAAAGGCGGTGCTTCAGGACATCTACATGGCGGCGCACTGAAGGTTGCAGTGCTGGAAGCAGAGAAGCCGGGCATTGCCCGGCTTCTTCGTTCACGGCATCGGTGAAATCAGAACGTGACCTTCACCGAATCGGCGCTGTAGTTCGCCGGGCCGTGATAGACCACTTCGATGTTGTTGCCGTCCGGGTCGAGCACGAAGGCGCCGTAATAGCCCGGATGGTAGGGGCGTTCGCCCGGCGCGCCGTTGTCGGTACCGCCAGCAGCGATTGCGGCGGCGTGGAAGGCATCGACGGTGGCGCTGTCGCGCGCCTGGAAGGCCAGGTGGTGGCGGCCGGTCAGCTGGCCGGCGGCGGCCTCGCTGCTGGCACTGGAAATGAACAGCTCGTCGGCCCAGAAGTAATCATCGCCTTCACCGGCCACCGGGATGCCGATGGTGTCGAACACCGCCTGGTAGAAGCGGCGGCTGGCCGCCAGGTCACGCACCACCAGCTGGATGTGGTCGATCAGGCGGCCACGGTGCAGTTCCATCGTTTCCATACGAGCCTCGCAAAAAAGGGGACGGAGGGGATCAAGTCGCTTCCGGCCCCATCGTGCCATGAATGTTGGAGGAGGGCCGCCGGGCATGGCCCGGCGTTACCGGAACGGCGCCGCTTTTTGTGGGTCAGTTGGCGATGATCTCGACCCAGTAGCCGTCCGGGTCCTTGATGAAGGCCAGGTTCTTCATGCGGCCGTCGGTCAGGCGCTTCTGGAAGGTCACGCCCAGGTCTTCAAAACGTTGGCAGGCGGCCTCGATGTCCGGCACCGACACGCAGATGTGGCCGAAGCCGCGCGGGTCGCTGTTGCCGTCGTGGTAGACCGCGCCGTCCTGGGTCTCGGTGCCGTGGTTGTGGGTCAGCTCCAGCACGCCCGGCAGGCCGGCCATCCACAGGCGGCGCTGGGCATCGTCTTCCGGCACCACCGCGCCGGCCGGCACGTAGGCCAGGAAGTACAGGCTGAACTGGGCTTCCGGGAAATCGCGCTTGTCGATCAGCTGGTAGCCCAGTACGCGGGTGTAGAAGTCCAGCGAAGCGGTGATGTCCTTGACCCGCAGCATGGTGTGGTTGAACACGAAGCCGGTGGTCTCGGCCGGGGCCTGGGCGGCGACGCCGGGGACATCGCGCAGGGCGGGAATGGTCATGGGGGAGGTCCTTCAGACAGGGCCGTTGCCGGCCGGATGGTGCCATTCTACCGGCCAGCACCTGACGGCACCGCGACGTACAATGGCCGGATCGCACCGTTCCGTCCTCACAACGATTGACCGCCATGTCGCAGCGTGAATGGGTGGCCGCCGCCATCCGCAAGATCGAAGCCGATTTCAACCGCTCTGCGGACACCCACCTGATCCCGCTGGCGCTGCCCGGGTTCAAGGGCATCGACCTGTACCTGAAGGACGAATCGAGCCATCCCACCGGCAGCCTCAAGCACCGCTTGGCGCGCTCGCTGTTCCTGTACGCGCTGACCAATGGCTGGCTGCGCGAAGGGCGGCCGGTGATCGAGGCCTCCAGCGGTTCGACGGCGGTGTCCGAGGCCTACTTCGCGCGCCTGTTGGGCGTGCCGTTCATCGCGGTGATTCCGGCCACGACCTCGCCGGAGAAGATCGCGGCGATCGAATTCCATGGTGGCCGCTGCCACCTGGTCGAGCGCGCCTGCGACCTCAACTGCGACTCGGAAAAGCTGGCCCGCGAAACCGGCGGCCACTTCATGGACCAGTTCACCTATGCCGAGCGCGCGACCGACTGGCGTGCCAACAACAACATCGCCGAATCCATCTTCAAGCAGATGGCCGAGGAGCCCAGCCCGGTTCCGGAATGGATCGTATGCAGCCCCGGCACCGGCGGCACCGCGGCGACGCTGGGCCGCTATGTCAGTTACCGCCGGCACGACACCCGCATCCTGTGCGCGGACCCGGAAGTGTCGGTGTTCTTCGATGGCTACCAGGCGGCCGTGGCCGGCGATCAGGACTGGCGCGGCCTGACCTGCAGCGGCGGCTCGCGCGTGGAAGGCATTGGCCGGCCGCGGGTGGAGCCGAGCTTCATCCCGACCAGTGTCGATGCGATGGTGAAGGTGCCCGACGCGCTGAGCCTGGCCGCGATGCGCCATGTCAGCCGCCAGCTCGGCCGCCGCGTCGGTGGTTCCACCGGCACCAACTTCATCGGCGTACTGCAGGCCGCACAGTGGATGCGCGAGGCCGGTCACCACGGCAGCATCGTCAGCATCCTGTGCGACAGCGGCGAGCGTTACGCGCAGAGCTATTACGACCCGGCGTGGTACGTGCGGCAGGGCATTGATGTCGAGCGCGCCGATGCGCAGCTGGCGGCAGCGGTGGCCGGGCAGGGCTTGCCCGAACTGCCGTGGAGCAGCCTGGAAGCGCTGTAGCGCTTGCGTAGCGTCGAGCCATGCTCGACTGCTTCTGGCCTCTTGCTGCCGGGGTCATGAATCCGGAACGGAGAGCCGTCGAGCATGGCTCGACGCTACATACTCAGTATCCCGCCGCGGTGAACGCATCCAGCACCGCATCACGCAAGGCATCGGGCAACGCCTCGATGTCCATCGCGCGATCATCCAGGTGCAGGCTCGGGTCCAGGCCGCTGGCGCGGCCCTGGGCCAGTGCCTGCAGCCACAGCAGCACGCAGATCACGAACTCGCGCTCATGGCCCAGCTGAAGCTGGCTGGCACCACGTTCGATCACCTCGAACGGATACCACTCCTGCGTGTCGTTGAAGGTGCCACCCTGCTGAAGCACGGCCTGCAATTGCTGCAGGTGGCGTGGCGCGTCATCGCCGGCATCGCACAGTGCGGCGATCCAGGTCAGCTCGGCGGCGCTGGCGGACAGCGCCAACGACCCGGCGATTGGGGCGGATGCAACTGCAGCCAGACCTTCCATGTGGGGCCTCGTTCGGTACCTACCGCTGCGGACTCCCCCGCAACCAGAGCTTCGGCGGCGGACCGTAAGGCCGACGTGAATGCTGGCCCATGCCCCCTTGTCAGCCACGCCCGCCAGCGCCATATGTACAAGGCTGCCCGCTTGCCGGGCCCGTACCCTGGAGATCTGCCGTGACCGTTGCCAACCCCCTGCTCGATTTCTCCGGCCTGCCGCGTTTCGAGGCGATCCGCCCCGAGCACGTGGCGCCGGCGCTGGATGTGCTGCTGGCCGAGGCCGAAGCGGCCGTCAGCGCCGCCGAGCAGGTGCAGCCGGTGCGCTGGGAGACCTTCGTCGCCCCGCTGGACGACGCCACCGAGCGCCTGTGGCGCGCCTGGGGCCTGGTCGGCCACCTGCAGGGCGTGGTCAACACCCCGGAACTGCGTGAGGCCTACAACAGCAACCTGCCGCGGGTGACCCGCTTCGCCAGCGCGCTGGGCCAGAACCTGGCGCTGTACCGCCAATACCAGGCGCTGGCTGCCAGCCCGGAGGCCGCAGGTTTCGACGAGGCCCAGCGCAAGGTGCTGGACAACACCCTGCGTGATTTTCGCCTGGGCGGTGCCGAGCTGGCACCCGAGGCGCAGCAGCGCTTCGCAGAGATCAAGGAGGAACTGTCGGCACTGTCGGCGAAGTTCTCGCAGAACGTGCTCGACGCCACCGATGCGTGGTCGTTGATCATCGAGGATGAGGCACGCCTGGCTGGCGTGCCGGACGACGTGAAGGCGGCCGCGCATGCGGCAGCGGAAAAAGACGGCAACAAGGGCTGGAAGCTGACCCTGCAGATGCCGTGCTACCTGCCGGTGCAGACCTGGGGCGAAGACCGCGATCTGCGCGAGATCCTGTATCGCGCCAGTGCGCAGCGTGCCTCCGAATTCGGCGACGACGCGCTGGACAACAGCGGCAACATCGACCGCATCCTGGCCCTGCGCGCTGAACTGGCCGCGTTGCTCGGCTTCGGTTCCTATGGCGACTATTCGGTGACGACCAAGATGGCGCAGGACCCGGCCGAAGTGCTGGGTTTCCTGCGCGACCTGGCCGCACGTGCCAGGCCGTTCGCGGCAAAGGACCGTGCCGAGCTGGAGCAGTTCGCCCGCGAACAGTTGGGCATCGAGCAGCTGCAGGCCTGGGACCTGGCCTTCGCCGCCGACCGCCTGAAGCAGGCGCGCTACAGCTATTCCGAGCAGGAAGTGAAGCAGTACTTCACTGAGCCGAAAGTGCTGGGTGGCTTGTTCTCGGTGATCGAGCAGCTGTACGGCCTGCGCGTGCAGCCGGACAGCGCGCCGGTGTGGCACGAGGACGTGCGCTTCTTCCGCCTGGTCGATGCGCAGGGTGCGCTGGTCGGCCAGTTCTACCTGGACCTGTATGCGCGCGAAGGCAAGCGCGGTGGCGCGTGGATGGATGATTGCCGCAACCGTCGTGCGCGTGCCGATGGCAGCGTGCAGACGCCGCTGGTCTACCTGGTGTGCAACTTCGGCCGTGGTGCCAACGGCAAGCCGGCCACTTTCAGCCACAACGAAGTGACCACGCTGTTCCATGAAATGGGCCATGGCCTGCACCAGTTGTTGACCCGCATCGGCGAACTGGGCGTGGCCGGCATCAATGGCGTGGAATGGGATGCGGTGGAACTGCCCAGCCAGTTCATGGAGAACTTCTGCTGGGAGTGGGACCACCTGCAGGGCATGACCGCGCACGTGGACAGCGGCGAGCCGCTGCCGCGCGCGCTGTATGAGCGCATGCTGGCCGCGCGCAATTTCCACAGCGGCATGGCGACCGTGCGCCAGCTGGAGTTCGGTCTGTTCGACATGCTGCTGCACAGCCAGTTCGAACCGGCGCAGGACAGCGTGCTGGCGCTGCTTGATCGCGTGCGCGCGGAAGTGGCGGTGAATCATCCGCCGGCCTGGAACCGCTTCCCGCACCAGTTCAGCCATATCTTCGCTGGCGGCTATGCGGCCGGTTACTACAGCTACAAGTGGGCCGAGGTGCTCAGCGCCGATGCCTATGCGGCGTTCGAGGAAGCACCGCAGGAACTGGCTGAAACCGGTGCGCGCTTCCGCGATGAGATCCTGTCACGCGGCGGCAGCCGCCCGGCGGCGGAGAACTTCAAGGCCTTCCGTGGCCGCGCACCGCAGATCGACGCGCTGCTGCGCCATTCGGGTATGGCGTAACGCCTTGGTAGGTGCCAACCTTGGTTGGCACTTGCTGGCAATGGTGCGGACCGAGGTCCGCACCCACCGAAGAGCGGTGCTCTATTCGGCGTAGATCATCTTCCGGGTCATGCCACCGTCCACGATGAAGTCCTGGCCGGTGGTGAAGCCGGACAGCGACGACAGCAGGTACACCGCCAGCGCGCCGATGTCCTCGGGGCGACCAACACGGCCGACCGGGTGCTGGGCGTGATCGGTGGCCGCGTAGTCGGGTTCGTGGCGCCGCGACGGCGCCTGCCAGGCCGTGGTACCGATCCAGCCCGGGCTGATGCTGTTGACCCGCACCGCCGGGCCGGCGCTGATCGCCAGCGCGTGGGTGAAGGCGACCAGCCCACCCTTTGCCGCGGCATAGGCCTCACTGTGCGCTTCGGATTGCCAGGCGCGGGTGGAGGCGATGTTGATGATGGCCCCCGCCGTGCTGGCCGACAGTGCCGGCAGCGCATGCTTGCTGCACAGGAATGCACCGTGCAGCGAGGACAGGCGGCGCTGCCACTCGTCCCAGCCCATGTCCTGCAGCAGGGTGCCGTGCGGGCCGGCGATGCCCGCATTGTTGACCAGTCCGTCGATACGACCGAAACGCTGCAGGGCCACGGCGATGAAGTCGCGCACGCTGGCTTCGTCGGTGATGTCCAGGCGCTGGAAGGCGGCGTCATCGCCGCGCTGCCATTCGTCGAGGCAGGCCTGTCCCGCCTCCATGTCCAGGTCGCCGATCAGCACGCGTCCCCCGGCACCGAGCACGGCCTGGGCGATGCCGCGGCCGATGCCGTTGGCACCCCCGGTGACCAGCACCCCCTTTCCCGACAGCGGCGCGGCCGGCCAGGCAGCAATGGGCGGCACGCGGCTCATGACAGGTCGTCGCCACGCAGGCGGCGGTACCAGCCGTCCACGCCGATGCGGTCCAGCGTCTGGATGTTGCGCTCGACGATCACGTCCGGGTCTGGATAGACGTCCACCGCGCGTGCCACGCTGTCTTCGCGCAGCAGGTGCAGGGTCGGGAATGGTGCGCGGTTGGTGTAGTTGCTGGCGTCGTCCGCAGCCACGCCTTCGAACTGGTAGTCCGGATGGAAGCTGGCGACCTGCAGGATGCCCTGCAGGTCCAGCGCTTCGATCGCCGCATCGGCGTTGTCGAGGAAGTCGTTGTAGTCGAGGAAGTCGGTCAGCACCTGCGGGTGCACGATCAGCGTGGTGTCGATCTGCTCGGCCGGCGTGTCACGCAGCAGCACCAGCTCCTCGGCCAGCTGCTCGACCAGGGCTTCGGCTGTGGTCGCATCGCTGAGCACGAAACGGACCTGGTCCTTCACGTACACCGCCTTGGCGAACGGGCACAGGTTCAGGCCGATGACGATGCGCTCCAGCCATAGCCGGGTAGCGGCGATCGGGTCATCGGTGGGCAGGTGGGCATCGGTCATGGCGGGCACGTCGGCTGGCGGGGGCGGACATTGTAGGCAGTGTGCCGCTGCTGCGCTGTTCACTGTGCAGGAACTGGACAGTCGCCATGCTCGAAACTCCCGCCGATTCAATCGCTTGCGGGCCATCGATGGATGGCCGATTGCCTGCCGCGGGCGGCGGGCGTGGAATGGGCACACGACACAGGAGGACACCCATGACTGCATCTTCCCCGTGGCTGCCGGACGCCCTTTGGGCCGGCGCCATCTTCGATGGCCACTGGCAGGCGGCCACGCAACGGCAGCCGGTGATCGAGCCCGCCACCGGCCACGCGCTCGGCGAGATCGGCCTGGCCGATCCGGCGCAGGTGGCGCGCTCGGCGGCGGCCGCTGCGCAGGCGCAACAGGCGTGGGCGGCGGCGGCGTACGAGCAGCGCGCGGAGGTGCTGCGCAAGGCGGCACGCCTGGCCGAAGAAAACATCGACACCCTGGTCGAGTGGCTGGTGCGCGAAAGCGGCTCGACCCGGCTCAAGGCGGGCTTCGAGGCCAAGGTCACCATCAAGGCCCTGCACGAGGCGGCGGCGCTGCCTTCACGCAGTACCGGCGAGATCCTGCCGTCCGAGCCCGGCCGGTTGAACCTGGCGCGGCGCCGGCCCCTGGGCGTGGTCGGGGTCATCTCGCCCTTCAACTTCCCGCTGTACCTGGCCATGCGCGCGGTGGCGCCAGCGATCGCGCTGGGCAACGCGGTGGTACTCAAGCCGGACCCACGCACGGCGGTATGTGGCGGGGCGGTGATCGCACGGTTGTTCGAGCAGGCCGGCCTGCCAGCAGGGGTACTGCACATGCTGCCCGGTGATGGCGCGGCCGGTGCCGCGCTGACCAGCGATCCGCACGTGGCCATGATCCAGTTCACCGGCTCCACGGCGGCCGGGCGCAAGGTCGGCGAAGCGGCGGGCAAGCACCTGAAGAAAGTCTCGCTGGAGCTGGGCGGCAAGAACGCGCTGATCATCCTCGACGATGCCGATCTTGACCTGGCGGTGGCCAATACCGCGTGGGGCGTCTACCTGCATCAGGGCCAGATCTGCATGGCGACCGGCCGCGTGCTGGTGCACCGGAAGATCCACGCCGCGTTCCTGCAGAAGCTGGTGGCCAAGGCCAACTCGCTGAAGGTGGGCGATCCGGCGCGCGAAGACGTGGCGATCGGCCCGCTGATCAATGCCGGCCAGCGTGACCACGCTGCGCGCGTGGTCGAGCAGGCGGTGCAGGCCGGTGCCTCGCTGGAAGCCGGCGGCACGCATCGCGATCTGTTCTTTGCGCCGACCGTGCTTGGCAACGTCTCTGCCGACAATCCTGCATTCAACGAAGAGATCTTCGCGCCGGTGGCGGTGGTGGTGCCGTTCGACGATGACGACCAAGCCGTGCGCCTGGCCAATGACAGCGAGTACGGCCTGTCGATGGCCATCGTCTCCAGCAACGTCGGGCGCGCGCTGAAGCTCGGTGAGCGGCTGCGCACCGGCCTGCTGCATATCAACGACCAGACCGTGAACGACGAAGTGATCAATCCCTTCGGTGGCGTCGGTGCATCCGGCAACGGCACCAGCATCGGCGGCCCCGCCAACGTGGAAGAGTTCACCCAATGGCAGTGGTTGACCGTCAAGGGCGAAGCGCCCGCTTACCCGATCTGATCGAAGGAGCAATGCGATGAGCAGCAGCACGACAACACGCGAGATCACCGCTGCCGTGGTCCGCGGCAAGGAACAGCCCTTCGTCATCGAGCAGGCGCAGCTGCGCGGCCCGCAGGACGATGAGGTGGTGGTGAAGGTGATCGCCACCGGCCTGTGCCACACCGATCTGATCGTGCGCGATCAGTACTACCCGGTGCCGTTGCCAGCGGTACTGGGCCACGAAGGTGCCGGCATCGTGGAAGCGGTCGGCCCCAACGTGAAGGAACTGAAGGTCGGTGATCACGTGGTGCTGACCTATGGCGCCTGCGGTCACTGCAATCCGTGCCGGGGCGGTCATGGCGCCTACTGCAAGGACTTCTTCGCGCTGAACTTCGGCGGCGATGACGGTCACGGCCATACCGCCATCACCGATGCGCAGGGCCAGCCGCTGCACGATCACTTTTTCGCGCAGTCGTCGTTCGCGACCCATGCGCTGGCGCGCGAGATCAATGCGATCAAGGTGCCCGACGATGCACCGCTGGAACTGCTGGGCCCACTGGGCTGCGGTATCCAGACCGGTGCTGGCGCGGTACTCAACTCGCTGCAGGTACGCTCGGGCAGCAGTTTCGCCAGCTACGGTGCCGGCGCGGTCGGCTTGAGCGCGGTGATGGCGGCCAAGGTGGCCGGTGCCACCACCATCATCGCCATCGATGTGGTGCCGTCGCGGCTGGACCTGGCGCTGGAGTTGGGCGCCACCCACGTGGTCAACAGCCGCGAGACCGATGTGGTCGAGGCCGTGCGTGCGATCACCGGCGGGGGTGCTGATTTTGCGCTGGAATCGACCGGTCGCCCGGAGGTGCTCTCTGCCGGTATCGAAGCACTGGCAGGCTTGGGCATGATGGGCGTGGTCGGCGCACCAAAGCTGGGCACCACCGCCAGTTTCGATGTGAACAACCTGTTGCTGGGCGGCCGCAGCATCCGCGGCATCGTGGAGGGTGACAGCGTGCCGCAGGTGTTCATTCCGCAGCTGGTGACGCTGTTCCAGCAGGGCCGCTTCCCGTTCGACAAGCTGGTGAAGTTCTACCCGCTGGAGCAGATCAACCAGGCGGCCGAGGACAGCACGAAGGGCATCACCCTGAAGCCGATCCTGCGCATCGCAGCGTAACGGGCATCGGTAGTGCCGGCCGCTGGCCGGCAAACCTTACGCGATGGGGTCGGATCCGTTTTCCAAAGGAAAACGGCTCTGACCCCGTGTTTGAACCGCCGGCGGAAACGTTCCGTTGCCCAGACGTAACGTGGCGTTGCCGCTGGCGGGTGTACGCTGCCTCCATGATCGCCACGACCGTCGGGCAACAGCAGCTGGTAGCGGCACGCGCGGCCTTCGCCGAGGGCGATGCGCGTTCCTTGAGCGTGTTGCCGTTGCCGTTGCAGCAGTCGTGGCTGCGTTCGCGCGCGGCCGGCCTGCAACCCGGGCAGGAGCCGGTCTACCGGCCACTGCAGGGCGATGGCCGGCATCTGTCAGAGCGCGACGACCGTCGCCTGGCACGCTGCGTGCAACCGGAGCTGGAGCAGCTGTGGGCCGCCTTTGGCGGACGCGGCTGGACCATGTTCTGCGCCAACCGCGAGGGCATGGTGATCGCGCAGCAGGCCCATGGCCTGGAAGACGCACCGCTGCTGCGGCCGATCCAGGTCGGGCGGCGGTTGGGCGAGAGCGAGATCGGCACCACCGCGCCGGCGGTCAGCCTGGCCGATGACCTGCCTGCGCTGGTGCGCGGCAACGAGCATTACCTCCAGCGTTTCGCGCCGGTGTTCTGTCTCAGCGAGCCTTTGCACGATCTCGACGGGCAGGTCTGCGGCGTGATCGATATCACCGGGCTGGGCGAGCGCGATCCCTCATTGCTGCAGGGCTATTTTCGGCAGGCCGCACTGGCCAGCGAGAACCGGCTGTTCCACACGCTTGCCGATGTGCACCTGCTGGCGCTGCAGCACGATCCGCGCTGGCTGGGGTCCCCGTTACAAGGGTTGCTGGCAGTGCAGGAGGACGGCCAGCTGCGCGCGGCCAACCGTGTTGCCCGCCGCCTGCTGGGCCTGCCGCGGCGCGGGCCCTTGCCGTTGCTGAGCCTGGAGGCGGTGTTTGCCGGCGCCAGTGCCGCACAGCGGCGACGCCTGCTGCAGCCGGGGGCGCCGCATCGGGTCCGGCTGGGCGAGGGCAGTGCGGTCTACCTGCAGCATCTGCAGGCACCGCGAAAAGTTGCCGGTCGCAGCGCGCAACGGCCTTCACCGGCGACGCTGTCGGCCCCGCTGCTGCGCGACCAGCAGCGGGAGGCGGCGCGCCGTGCGGCGCAGGCAGCGGACGGCAATCTCAGCCTGGCCGCTCGCCAGCTGGGCATCTCACGCACCACGCTGTACAAGCTGCTGCGCGGTTGATCGGGCGGGACGCCGGGGCGTGCCCGGCGGCGTTGATCAATCGCGGAAATTGTTGAACTGCAGCGGCAGGTCGAACTTGCCAGCTTTCAGCACGGCGATCGCGTCCTGCAGATCGTCGCGCTTCTTGCCCTGCACACGCAGCTTGTCGCCGTTGATCTGGCTTTCCACCTTCAGCTTGGCGTCCTTCAGCGCAGCGGCGATCTTCTTGGCGATCTTCTGCTCGATGCCCTGCTTGACGGTGATCTTCTGCCGGGCCTGGGCCAGGTTGGTCTCGATGTCGCCAAACTCCAGGCTCAGCACGTCGATGCCGCGCGCAGCCAGGCGGGCACGCAGGATGTCGTTCATCTGCTTGAGCTGGAACTCGGTCGGCGCGGTCTGGTTGATGACCTCGCCGTCGCGTTCGAACTTGGCGTCCACGCCCTTGAAGTCGAAACGGGTGGCCAGCTCACGGTTGGCCTGGTCGATGGCGTTGGTCAGTTCGTGGGTGTCGACTTCGGACACGACGTCGAAGGAAGGCATGGGCGCGGCTCCGCAGGATTCAGTGAGGGCCATTCTATCGTGCCGACCTGCCAGCTTTTTGTAGCGTCGAGCTTGCTCGGCCCAACAATCCGGCGCGGTCGGCGATAATGGGCCATGAACGTGCAACGCTCCCCCTCGCGCGCGGTGGCCTGGATGGTCGCCGCGGTCGCCTGTTTCTCGCTGATGGACGCTGGCATGAAGCAGCTGTCGGCCAGCTACCCGACCCTGGAAGTGACCTTCCTGCGCGGCGCGGCCTCGCTGCCATTCGTGCTGGTCTGGGTGCTGGTCAGTGCCGGGCCGCGGTCGCTGGTGCCACGGCGCTGGGGCCTGCACCTGCTGCGCGGTGCATTGGGCATGGCGATGATCGGCTGCTTCGTGTTCGCCCTGCGCGACCTGCCACTGTCCACCGCCTACACCATCTATTTCGTGGCTCCGCTGCTGATCGCCGCCCTGTCGGTGCCGCTGCTGGGTGAGCGGGTCGGGCCGCGGCGCTGGGTCGCCATCGGCATCGGCTTGGTCGGCGTACTGGTGGTGCTGCGGCCGGGCGTGGACGGCTTCATTTCGGTGCCGGGGTTGATGGTGCTGGCCGCGGCCACCGCCTACGCCGTGGCCGCGATCACGGTCAGCCTGCTGACCCGCACGGATACCTCGCAGTCGATGGTGGTCTGGTTCCTGGTGATCATGGCGATCGGTGCGGGCCTGCTGGCCCTTCCCGGCTGGGTGCCGCTGCAGCTGGCGCACGCGCCGCTGATCGCCGGCATGGGCCTGGCCGGGGCGCTGGGCCAGATTGCCCTGACCAAGGCCTTCCAGCTGGGTGAGGCCTCGATGATCGCACCGCTGGAGTACAGCGGCCTGGTCTGGGTGATCGGCTGGGATCTGGCCTTCTGGGGCCAGTTGCCGGATGCCTACACCTGGGTGGGCGCGGCGATTATCGTCGCTTCTGGCCTGTACCTGCTGCACCGTGAGCGGGTGAACCGGCAGGAGCCGCCAAAGCCGCTGGATCATCCCTGAACCCCGGGGGGGGAGTGCCGGCCGCTGGCCGGCAACTCCTCACGCTGGAGGGATCCGTTGCGGTTGCCGGCCAGCGGCCGGCGCTACGGGTGCGAGGCTTCACGGGCGGCTTAGAACCAAAAGGAATAACATTCTGGCTCATGGCGCGGGCGCGCGACCGCCGGCGCTGGTAGGCTGCACGCCCCCTTCCGTCACCCAGCCGGTGAGCCACGCCTGTGATCGAGTTCCAGCGCCTGCACAAATCCTATGCCGTTGCCGGCCGCGAAGTCAGCGCGCTGCAACCGCTGGACCTGACCATCGAGGCCGGTGAGGTCTTCGGCATCATCGGCCATTCCGGCGCGGGCAAGTCGACCCTGATCCGCATGATCAACCGCCTGGAAGAACCCAGTGGCGGCCGCTTGCTGATCGGTGGCGAGGATGTCACCGCACTGGACGCCGATGGCCTGCGCGCGCTGCGTCGGCGCATCGGCATGATCTTCCAGCACTTCAACCTGCTGTCGTCGCGTACGGTGGCCGGCAATGTCGCCTTCCCGCTGGAGCTGGCCGGCGCGCCGAAGACCGAGATCGATGCGCGCGTGGCCGAGCTGCTGCAGACCGTGGGCCTGGAGGCGCACGCGCAGAAGTACCCGGCGCAGCTTTCCGGCGGCCAGAAGCAGCGCGTGGGTATTGCACGTGCGCTGGCGACCCGCCCGCAGATCCTGCTGTGCGACGAAGCCACCAGTGCGCTCGATCCGCAGACCACCGCCTCGGTGCTGTCGCTGCTGTCGAAGATCAACCGCGAGCTGGGCCTGACCATCGTGCTGATCACCCACGAGATGGATGTGATCCGTCGCGTCTGCGACCGCGTCGCGGTGCTCGACGCCGGGCAGATGGTCGAGACCGGACCGGTCACCCGGGTGTTCCTGCACCCGCAGCACCCGACCACCCGCCGATTCGTCAGCGAATCGGAGCATGTGGACGAAGGCGCGCTGCATCGCGATTTCGACGTGGTGGGCGGACGCATCGTGCGCCTGACCTTCCTCGGTGGCGACACCTACGAGCCCCTGCTGGGCAGCGTCGCGCGCCAGACCGGCGTCGATTACAACATCCTGTCCGGCCGTATCGACCGGATCAAGGACACCCCGTATGGCCAGCTGGTGGTCGCCCTGGTGGGCGGTGACCAGTCCGCCGCGCAGGCCGCGTTCGTGGCTGCCGGCGTGCACGTTGAGGAACTGCGTCGATGATCATCGCCACTGCCGGCGGCTTCTTCCGCCACCTGGATGCGGGCAAGTGGGCCGATATCGGCCAAGCCACCGTCGACACCCTGCTGATGCTGCTCGGTTCGCTGCCGCTGACCCTGGCCATCGGCCTGCCGCTGGGCGTGCTGCTGTACCTGTTCGGTGCGCCGCAGATGAAGCGCCGGCCATTCGCCTACGGCGTGCTGGCGCTGGTGGTGAACCTGCTGCGTTCGGTGCCCTTCATCATCCTGATGATCGTGCTGATTCCGGTCACCCTGTTCCTGATGGGCACGTCACTGGGCGTACGCGGTGCGATCGTGCCGCTGGTCATTGGTGCTGCGCCGTTCTATGCGCGCCTGGTCGAGACCGCGCTGCGCGAGGTGGATCGCGGCGTGATCGAAGCGACCCAGGCGATGGGCGCCACCACCTGGCAGCTGGTCACCCGCGTGCTGTTGCCGGAAGCGCGGCCCGGCCTGATCGCCGGTGCCACGGTCACCACCGTGGCCCTGATCGGTTTCACCGCGATGGGCGGTGCGATCGGTTCCGGCGGCCTGGGCGACCTGGCCTTCCGCGACGGCTACCAGCGTTCGCACACCGACGTGGCCCTGGTCACCGTGGTCCTGCTGCTGGTGCTGGTGCAGCTGCTGCAGATGCTCGGCGACCGCCTGGTCGCGCATTACAGCCGCAAGTAACGGGGTGCCGGGCGGCCCCCGCCATCGCTCGGGTAGTGCCGGCCGCTGGCCGGCAACCTGCAGAACGTCGATGTTGGGCTTGTCATAGCGCGGGACTCTGGAAGCCGCCACGCCCATCAGGAATCGATATCGCCAGACTGGGACTGGCAGCACAGCGCCTTCCTTGGTATGTTCCGTTCAACGTAATACGTTGAACGGAATGATCCGTTCATTCCGCTGCAAGCAGACCCGCGCCCTGTTTGAAGGAACCTGCCCCCGCGCCTGGCGTCCAATCCGGCGCGTGGCAGAACGCAAACTGCAACTGCTCGATTCGGCACAGACGTTGGCCTTCCTCCGCAGCCCGCCCGGGAACCGCCTCGAGGCGCTGTCAGGCGATCGGAGAGGGCAATACAGCCTTCGTATCAACGATCAGTGGCGGCTCTGCTTTACCTGGACCGACAGCGGCGCCGACGCCGTGGAAATTGTTGACTATCACTGAGGTGCCCGCCATGAAGCGTCCCCACAACGGCATGCGCGCCATCCATCCTGGCGAGATCCTGCGCGAAGAGTTCCTGCTGCCCCTGGCGCTGAGCGTGAATGCGCTGGCGAAGGCCTTGGATGTGCCCGCAACGCGACTGCACGCCATCGTGCACGGCCAACGCAGCATTTCGGCGGATACAGCGGCGCGGCTGGCGCGGCATTTCGGTGGGGATGCCGCGTCCTGGCTCGCGATGCAGGCGGCCTACGATCTGAAGACCTTGCCAACACGCAGCGAAATCGAACGCCGGGTGCAGCCACGCGCGGCGTGAAGCCGGTCGCACGGACCCGGCTCCGCAGCCACGACCCGATCAACGCACGTTCGGTACTTCGTAGCCCAGCTTCCCGACCTGCTCAGGGTGCTGCGGCACGCGCTTGAGCTTGTCGGTATTCACGCCGTACTCGTCGCGCAGGCGCTCGGCCAGCTCCTTGTACAGCGCCTTGTCCATGTCCGGGGTGCGCGAGAAGATCCAGGCCATCTCACGGCCCGGGTAGCCGATCAGTGCCCAGGAATAATCCGGTGCGACTTCCAGCACCCGCGAATGGGTCGGGACGACGCGGTAGAACCAGGTGCGCCAGCCGTGGTTGCCGCTGTCCGGATCGACGCTGGCGCGTGCACGCACTTCCTGCAGCGGTTCGCCGAAGCCATCGCGGTAACGGTAGGTGATGCCGACCTTGTGCTCGTCGCGCAGTTCGTACTCGTTGACGCTGGCGACGTGGCCACGTTCGATGAAGTTCGGTACGCGGCCGATCACATACCAGGTCCCCATGAAGCGCTTGAGGTCGATCGGCGCGTCCAGGGCGGCCGCACGCGGGGCGCCGGCACGGGGCGAGGGCGGCTCGCTGGCGGCCACGGCGGGGCCCGCCAGGGACAAGGCCAACAGCACGGCGCAGAGCGGGCGGATCGAAGTCATGCGGGAGCGGGCTCCAGTGGGCTTGCACGCGCATGGTCGACTGTGTGCACGCGATCCGTCAATGGTGTCGCAACCTGTGAGAAGGGCCTTGCCCAAGCTGTGTTGCATTGTCCACCGGAGAAGCCGCATGAACACACGTTCCGTCCGCCGCCCCGCAACTGAACGCGTCAGCTTGGAGCGCGCCGACCCACGCCTGCTGCGCAGCGTGCAGCAACTGGCCCTGGCCGGCGTGGCGCTGGTGCTGGTCTGGCCGGCCGCACGCGGCAGCCATGCCTGGCTGGGCTGGCTGCCGATGTGGCTGGTGGGCATGCCGCTGGTGGCGTGGTGGGCGCTGCTGCGCTTTCCGCTGCCACGCCTGTCGTGGTTGCGGCTGGCGCGACGTACCGGTGGACAGGCACGTCGCCGCAGCCGTGGCGCGGTCCGTGGCCGCCGTGGCTCGACGGCGGCGGCCTGACCTTCGACACGGGGGCGACCGTCGCGATCCGTGCTAGCGTTCCTCGGCTTATGACTGCCTGGAGCTGCAATGTCACGACTCGCTTCCGCCTGCCTGTTGGCCGGCATGATGACCGCTGCCTCGGTGGGGACCGCCGTGGCCGCTGAAGACACCGATCGCTACGCCTGGCTCGAGGACGTCACCGGCGACAAGCCGCTGTCCTGGGTCAAGGAACAGAACGCCAAGTCCGAGGCGCGCCTGGCGCAGACCCCGGCCTTCAAGCAGATGGAGACCAGCATCCGCGAGGTGCTCGACTCCGACGCCAAGATTCCCGCCGTGCAGAAGATCGGCGACTACTACTACAACTTCTGGAAGGACCAGCAGCACGAGCGCGGTCTGTGGCGGCGTACCACCCTGGCCGAGTACCGCAAGGCCTCGCCGCAGTGGGAAACCGTGCTCGATCTGGATGCGCTGAACAAGACCGAGGGTGAGAACTGGGTCTGGCACGGCGCCGACTGCCTGCGCCCGGACTACAGCCGCTGCCTGATCGCGCTGTCGCGCGGTGGTGCCGATGCCGACGTCACCCGCGAGTTCGACCTGGCCAACAAGACCTGGATCAAGGACGGTTTCTTCCGCCCGGAATCGAAGGGTGGCCTCAACTGGATCGATCGCGACACGGTCTTCGTCTACACCGACTTCGGTGCCGGCACGATGACCACCTCCGGTTACCCGCGCGTGGCCAAGCTGTGGAAGCGCGGCACGCCGATGACCTCGGCCAGCGTGGTCTATGAAGGCAAGCCGGAAGACATGTACATCGCGGCGATGCACGATGACACCCCGGGCTTCGAACGCAACCTGGTCAGCCGCACGCTGGCGTTCTACAACAACGAGATCTACCTGCGTGGCGACGATGGCACGCTGACCAAGATCGACGCGCCGAACTCGGCCGAGAAGGGCCTGCACAAGCAGTGGCTGACCCTGGAGCTGCGTGATCCGTGGACCGTCGGTGGCAAGACCTATGCGTCCGGTTCACTGCTGGCGACCAAGCTGGACGACTTCCTGGCCGGCAAGCGCGAATTCGACGTGCTGTTCACCCCGACCGCGACCACCTCGCTGGCCAGCGCCACCTGGACCAAGAGCCATCTGGTGCTGAACGTGCTGGATGACGTCAAGAACCGCCTGTCGGTGCTGACCCCGGGTGCCAATGGCTGGCAGACCAGCCGCTTCGTCGGTGCGCCGGCCTTCGGCACGCTGGGCGTGGCCGCCGTGGACAGCAACGACAGTGACGCGGTGTGGCTGACCGCCACCGATTACCTGACCCCGACCACGCTGGCCCTGGCCGAGATCGGCCAGCCGCCGGAAACGCTGAAGACCATGCCGGCCTTCTTCGATGCCAAGGGCAAGGTGATCGAGCAGCACTTCGCCACCAGCAAGGATGGCACCCGCGTGCCGTACTTCGTGGTGCACGACAAGGCGATGAAGCTCGACGGCTCCAATCCGACCCTGCTGTACGGCTACGGTGGCTTCGAGATCTCGCTGACCCCGAGCTATTCGGGCGGCATGGGCCGCGCCTGGCTGGACAAGGGCGGCGTGTACGTGGTCGCCAACATCCGCGGCGGTGGCGAGTATGGCCCGCGCTGGCACCAGGCGGCGTTGAAGCAGAACCGCCACAAGGCCTATGAAGACATGGCCGCGGTGGCACGCGATCTGGTCAAGCGCAAGATCACCACTGCCAAGCACCTGGGCGTGCAGGGCGGCAGCAACGGTGGCCTGCTGACCGGCAACATGCTCACCCAGTACCCGGAACTGTTCGGTGCGGTGGTGGTGCAGGTGCCGCTGCTGGACATGAAGCGCTACAGCCACCTGCTGGCCGGTGCCTCGTGGATGGCCGAGTACGGCAACCCGGACACCAGCGACTGGGAGTTCATCAAGACCTTCTCGCCGTACCACCTGTTCGACGCGAAGAAGAACTACCCGCCGGTGTTGTTCACCACCTCCACCCGCGATGACCGCGTGCACCCGGGCCATGCCCGCAAGATGGCGGCCAAGATGATCGACGCCGGCAAGGACGTGACCTACTACGAGAACATCGAAGGTGGCCACGGCGGCGCAGCCAACAACGCGCAGGCCGCACACATGTCGGCGCTGGCCTACAGCTTCCTGTGGGAGCGGTTGGGCGGTAAGTGATGGAATGAAAAACGCCGCCCTCGGGCGGCGTTTTTCGTTGGGTCCCCGCATCCACGTATGGCGTCGATCTACCCATGCACCGTGCGTCGGACCCGTAGATCCACGCCATGCGTGGATGCCGTTCGCGCCGGGCGATCAGGCGCCCCAGCGTTTCAACCCGCGCGCAATCCGCGCCACCGCTTCCTGCAACCGCGGCACTTCCTGCGTATACGCCAGCCGCACGTGCTGGTTGGCGCGATGGAAGCCAAAGTCCAGGCCCGGGGTGAATGCCACGTGCTCGGTTTCCAGGAAGTGGGCACAGAACGCCTGCGCGTCGTCGGTGAACGCACTGACGTCGGCGTACAGGTAGAACGCGCCCTGCGGCTCGACTTCGATACGGAAGCCCAGCTCACGCAACGCGGGCAGCAGGAAGTCACGGCGCTGGCGGAACGCTTCGCGGCGCTGCTCGAAGATCGCCATCGATTCCTCGCTGAAGCAGGCCAGCGCGGCATGCTGGGCAATGCTCGATGCGCTGATGTACAGGTTCTGCGCCAGCTTCTCCAGATCAGGCACGGCCGCCGGCGGCGCCACCAGCCAGCCCAGCCGCCAGCCAGTCATGCCGAAGTACTTGGAAAAGCTGTTCAGCACGAACGCGCTGTCGTCCACCTGCAGCACGCTGGGTGCGTCCAGGCCGTAGGTGAGGCCGTGGTAGATCTCATCGACCACCAGATGGCCACCGCGCGCGTGCAGGCTCTGCGACAGTGCCGCCAGTTCATCAGTGGACAGCACGGTGCCGGTGGGATTGGCCGGCGAAGCCACCAGCGCGCCGACGCTGTCGGCATTCCAGTGCTGTTCCACCAGCGAAGGGGTCAGCTGATAGGCGGTATCCGGCCCGACCGGCACCAGCTGTGCGCCGCCTTCGACCAGGCGCAGGAAGTGGCGGTTGCACGGGTAGCCGGGGTCGGCCAGCAGCCAGTGGCGGCCCGGATCGACCAGCAGGCTGCTGGCCAGCAGCAGCGCACCGGAACCCCCCGGGGTGACCAGGATGCGCTCGGGGTCGATGTCCAGCGCGTAGTGGCTGCGATAGAAGCCGCTGATCGCCTGGCGCAGGGCGGGCAGGCCGCGTGCGGCGGTGTAGCGGGTATGGCCGGCGGCCAGTGCGGCCTGGCCCGCGCGTACCACGGGTTCGGCGGTGGTGAAGTCCGGTTCGCCGATCTCCAGGTGGATCACATCGTGGCCGGCCTGTTCCAGCGCCTGCGCGCGGGCCAGCAGGGACATCACGTGGAACGGGGCGATTTCATGGCTGCGCCGGCTGTAGCCCGGCGTGTGGGGCAGGGTACTCATGCGCCCATGGTACGCCGCGTGCCGGGGTAGTGCCGGCCGCTGGCCGGCATTACGGCCCGCTTCGGAGTTCATGAGGTTGCCGGCCAGCGGCCGGCACTACCGGCAGGGTTGCCGGCAGTCCTTCCGCGACCCAGACTCAGGCACAAGGACGCCATTGCATTGCCGCTCAAGGAGCCCTATCTCATGAAATCCACCCTCTGCCTGTTGCTTGCCAGCCTGATGACCACCACCGCTACTGCTGCCACTCCGCCCGTTCCGCCGGATGCCGCCAAGCATCCGCACGTGGTCAAGGCGCCGTTCGGCGCGACCCGCAACGATGACTATTACTGGCTGCGCGACGACAAGCGCGAGAACAAGGACATGCTGGCCTACCTGCAGGCCGAGAATGCCTACGCCGACCAGCTGCTGGCACCGCTGAAGCCGCTGGAAGACACCCTGTACAAGGAGATCGTCGGCCGCATCAAGCAGGACGATTCCAGCGTGCCGGCGCGCGAGCGCGGGTACTGGTACTACAGCCGCTACGAGACCGGCCAGGACTACCCGATCCACGCGCGCCGCAAGGGCAGCATGGAGGCGGCCGAGGAAGTCCTGCTGGACGTCAACGCGATGGCGGCCGGCAAGGGCTACTTCAGCGTCGGCTCGATGGAAGTGAGCCAGGACAACCAGCTGCTGGCCTGGGCCGATGATGACGTCGGCCGCCGCCAGTACACGATCCGCTTCAAGGACCTGGCCACCGGCAAGGTGCTGCCCGATGTGATCACCGGCAGCTCCGGCGACCTGGTGTGGGCCGACGACAACCGCACCGTGCTGTACGTCGAGAACGATCCGGAAACCCTGCTGACCGTGCGCGTCAAAAAGCACGTGCTGGGCACCCCGGCCAGCGCCGACACCGTCGTCTACGAAGAGAAGGATGACAGCTTCTACATGGGCATCGGCCGCACCCGCGACGATCGCTTCATCACCATCGGCGTGCACAGCACCGTGTCCTCGGAAGAGCGCTACGCACCGGCCAGCGACCCGACCACCTTCACCGTGCTGGCGCCACGCCAGCGTGACGTCGAGTACGACGCCGATCATTACGACGGCCGCTGGGTGATCCGCACCAACGACGGTGCGAAGAACTTCAAGCTGGTCACCGCGCCGACCGACGCCACCTCCCGCGCGCAGTGGAAGGACTGGATCGCACACGACGATGCGGTGTTCATCGAAGGCTTCGAGCTGTTCGACAGCTATACCGCCATCGCAGAACGTTCCGAGGGCCTGGAGCGCATCCGCCTGCTGTTCAAGGACGGCCGCAGCGACTACGTGAAGGCCGACGAGCCGGCGTATTCGATGGGCTTGGGCGACAACACCGAGGCCGACACGCCGTGGCTGCGGTACATCTACACCTCGATGACCACCCCGACCACCGTATTCGAGCTGAACACCGCTACCGGCGAGCGCCGTCAGTTGAAGGTGCAGCCGGTGATCGGCTATGACGCCTCGAAGTACGAAACCGATCGCGTCTGGATCACCGCGCGCGATGGCGTGAAGGTGCCGGTGTCGCTGGTCTACCGCAAGGGCTACCAGAAGGACGGCAAGGGTGCGCTGTTCCAGTACGCCTACGGCAGCTACGGCATGTCGATGGACCCGTACTTCAACCAGACCGCGGTGAGCCTGCTCGATCGTGGCGTGGTGTATGCCATCGCCCACATCCGCGGCGGCCAGGAGATGGGCCGCGACTGGTACGAGAACGGCAAGCTGCTGCACAAGCAGAACACCTTCAACGACTTCATCGACGTCACCCGCGGCCTGGTCGCGCAGGGCTGGGCGGCCAAGGATCGCGTCGCCGCGTCCGGTGGCAGCGCCGGTGGCCTGCTGATGGGCGCGGTGGCCAACCAGGCGCCGCAGGACTATCGGGTGATGGTGGCGCAGGTGCCGTTCGTCGACGTGGTCACCACCATGCTCGACCCGACCATTCCGCTGACCACCAACGAATACGACGAGTGGGGCAACCCCGAGCAGAAGCAGTATTACGACTACATGCTGTCCTACTCGCCCTACGACAACGTGAAGCAGCAGGCCTACCCGGCGCTGTTCGTGGGCACCGGCCTGTGGGATTCGCAGGTGCAGTACTGGGAGCCGGCCAAGTGGGTGGCCAAGCTGCGTGACGACAACACCGGCCACTACCCGATCCTGTTCCGCACCAACATGGAAGCCGGCCACGGCGGCAAGTCGGGGCGCTTCCAGCGCTACCGCGAGCTGTCCGAGTCGTACGCGTTCGTGCTGCAGCAGCTGGGCATCGCCCAGCCCTGACGGCGAAGGGGTGCCGGGCGTTGCCGGGCACCCCGAACCGTTATCCTTGCGGCCATGAGCCTGCCCGAGCCCCCCGCATCCCGCGATACCGCCACGCCACCGCGCGTGGTGCGTTTCCGCTGGGCGTGGTGGCTGCTGGCCTACGCCAGCCTGGGCACCGGCATCGTCGGCATCTTCGTGCCGGGGTTGCCGACCACCGTATTCATCCTGATCTCTGCCTGGGCCGCCTCGCGCGGGTCCGAGCGCCTGCACAGCTGGCTGCTGCAGCATCCGCGCTTCGGCCCGGCCATCGCCAACTGGCAGGCGCATGGCGCGGTCAGCCGCTACGGTAAATGGATGGCCACGATCACCATGGCGGTGTGCGCCGGCATCATGCTGTGGTGCGTGCCGATCGCCTGGGTGAAGTGGTTCTCGATCGGCAGCATGACCGTGGTGGCGATCTGGCTGTGGACGCGGCCGCTGCCGCCACCTGTGGATTGAGCGGCTGCGGTAGTGCCGGCCGCTGGCCGGCAACCCGATCCCCTGTACCTACCGCTCAGCCGCCAATGGCTATACTCGGGGCATGAAGATCCCCCATCGAAACGCCATCCTGATTCCGCTGGCAGCGGCCTCGCTGCTGTTCCTTGCCGCCTGCGGCAACAAGGGCCCGCTGGTACTGCCGCAGAAGCCGGTGCCGGTGGAAGAGACCGTCGAACCGGCAGCTGCACCTGAAGCGGCCCCGGCGGCCACGCCGGCCGCGACCCAGCCGACCAGCGACGGCAGCCCCTCGGTCACCCCGGACCCGATCAAGCCGGTGGACGGCGGGAATGAGTAAGGCCGGTTCCACGGCCCTGCGCTTCAGCAAGATGCACGGCGCGGGCAATGATTTCGTAGTGATCGACCTGCGTGATGGCACTGCGCCGCCCACGCCCGAGCTGGCCGCGCGCCTGGCAGACCGTCATACCGGCGTGGGCTGTGATCAGATCCTGACCCTCGAAGCGCCGCGTGTGGAAGGCTCGGTGGCGTCGTACCGGATCTGGAATGCCGACGGTTCCAACTCCGAGCAGTGCGGCAACGGTGCGCGCTGCATTGCCGCGTGGCTGGTGCGCGAGGGCAGTGCGCAGGGCGATGTGTTCGTCATCGACAGCCCGCTGGCCAGCCATGAAGTGAAGGTGCTGGGCGATGGCCAGTTCGCGGTGACCATGGGTGTGCCCGCGTTCGAGCCGGCCAATGTGCCGCTGGTGGGCTTTGCCCACCCGCGCGAGGAATACCTGCTGCCGCTGCAGGGCGAGAGCGTGCGGTTCGCCGCGGTGTCGATGGGCAACCCGCATGCGGTGATCGAAGTGGGCCTGATCGATGCGGCACCGGTCGAGCGCGTCGGTGCGCTGCTGCAACAGCATGCGTCGTTCCCGCGCTCGGTGAACGTGGGGTTTGCCCAGGTGATGGGCCCGGACCATGCGCGCCTGCGCGTGTTCGAGCGTGGCGTCGGCGAAACCCTGGCCTGCGGCAGTGGCGCCTGTGCCGCCGCCGTCACCCTGATGCAGCGCGGCCGGCTGCAGCGTGATGCACGCATCAGCCTGCCCGGTGGCGACCTGCGCATCCAGTGGCCGGGCGATGGCCAGCCGGTGGTGATGGCGGGTCCGACCGCATTCGTCTTCGAAGGGGAGTGGATCGCATGACCGAAACCGTCGACAAGCTCGGGGCCCACGAAGTTGCCGCCTGGTTGCGGCGGCATCCGGGCTTCCTCAAGCAGTTCCCGGATCTGGCCCTGACCCTGGTGGTGCCGCGTGACGACGGCCCGACCGCGTCGCTGGCCAGCTACCAGCTGGAAGTGCTGCGCGAGAAGAACCGCGAGCTGGCACGACGGTTGGCCGACCTGGGCGCGACCGCCCAGGTCAACGAGCGCCTGGCGGTACGCACGCACCAGCTGACCCTGGCGCTGATGAAGCAGGACAACGCCGCCGACACCCTGCGCGCGATGGCCGCTTCATTGCAGGAGGACTTCGCTGGCGACCTGGTACGGCTGGTGGTGCACACGCCCGTGGCCGGGCTGGAGCAGGCTGATTGGCTGCAGGTGATCGCGGCGGATGATCCGCAGCTCGGCCCGTTCCGCGATTGCCTGAAGGACGGCGAGCCGATCTGTGGCCGCCTGCAGCCGGAAAAAAACGCCGTGCTGTATGGCGTGCGCAGCGAGGAAGTGCAGACCACCGCATTGTTGCCGCAGCCGGGCGTGGGCCTGATCGCGGTCGGCAGCCATGATCCGAATCGGTTCTACCCGGGCATGGGCACGTTGTTCCTGCGCATGATGGGCGAGGCGTTGGCGACGGCCCTCAAGCGCTTCGAGGACTGAGCAGGACACGCCGGCGATGAGTGCCGTACAGGCCTTTCTGCAGCACCTGCAGGTGGAGCGGCGGATGTCGGCGCACACGCTCGACGCCTACCGCCGCGACCTCGACGCGTTGTCGGTCTGGGCCGAACCGCGCGGCGTGGCGGTGGAGGCGCTGGAGACCGACGCGGTGCGCCAGTTCGTTGCCGATGAACACCGGCGCGGTCTCTCGGCCAAGAGCCTGCAGCGCCGCTTGTCCGCCTGCCGCAGCTTCTACGCGTGGCTGCTCAAGCACGGGCGCATCGAAGCAAGTCCCGCCGCAACCCTGAAGGCACCCCGTGCGCCGCGGCGGTTGCCGCAGGTGCTCGATGCCGATGAAGCCGTGCAGCTGGTCGAGCTGGAACCGGAAGGTGAGCTCGGCCGCCGCGACCGCGCGCTGCTGGAGCTGTTCTATTCCTCGGGCCTGCGCCTGAGCGAAGTCTGCGCGCTGACCTGGCGCGACCTGGACTTCGCCAGCGGCCTGGTCAACGTGATGGGCAAGGGCAATCGCCAGCGCCGCGTACCGTTCGGCCGGCCGGCGCGTGAGGCGCTGCAAGCGTGGCGAGCGGAAAGCGGGGGCGGCCCGGCATCGCCGGTGTTCCCCGGCCGCAATGGGCCGATCAGCCAGCGTGCAGTGCAGATCCGCATCCGCCAGCTGGCGCAGCGCCAGGGCCTGTTCAAGCACGTGCATCCGCACATGCTGCGGCACAGTTTCGCCAGCCATATCCTGGAATCGTCCGGTGACCTGCGTGGCGTGCAGGAACTGCTCGGCCATGCCGACATCGCCACCACCCAGATCTATACCCACCTCGATTTCCAGCACCTGGCCAAGGTGTACGACGCTGCGCACCCGCGCGCCAAGCGCCGCAGCAAGGACGACAAGGCTGAATAGCCCGCCCTTGATCTGGATCAGGGCAGGTCGAATGCAACCGGCGCACCGTGGCCGCAGGCCACGAGGACACCGCCGCCATGGCGAAGCCCATTCCGTTGCATCCCAAACACCCCGAGCGCATCTGCTGGGGCTGCGACCGTTACTGCGCCGCCGACGCCCTGGCTTGCGGCAACGGCTCCGGCCGCACCCAGCACCCGATCGAGACGCAGGGCGAAGACTGGTACCTCGCCTGGGGGATCGAGCCGAATCCGGAGCGGCCTTCGCACGCCAAGCGCTGAACGGCAGCCATCGGCGCAGGCTTGATCGCACCCGGCGCTGTCCCCATGTCCCGTGAACAGCTATCGGAGGCCGCATGGACCCCAGTCAGAACCCCAACGTTTTCCACGCCACCACCATCGTCTGCGTCCGTCGCGGCGAGCACGTGGCCATTGCCGGCGACGGCCAGGTCACGCTGGGCCACACCGTGATGAAGGGCAATGCGCGCAAGGTGCGCCGCCTCGGCCGCGACGGCCAGGTGCTGGCCGGCTTCGCCGGTGCCGCCGCCGATGCCTTCACCCTGTTCGAGCTGTTCGAGGCCAAGCTGGAAAAGCACGGCCAGCTGCAGCGCGCGGCGGTCGAGCTGGCCAAGGATTGGCGCACCGAGCGCCGCCTGGGCAAGCTGGAAGCCCTGCTGGCGGTGGCCGACAAGGAAACCTCGCTGATCATCAGCGGCACCGGCGATGTGATCGAGCCGGAGGACGGCATCATCGCCATCGGTTCCGGTGGCTCCTACGCGTTGTCGGCCGCCCGCGCGCTGATGGCGCACACCGAACTGGATGCACGCACCATTGCCAGCGAAGCAATCGGCATCGCCGGCGACATCTGCATCTACACCAACCGCAACGTAGTGGTCGAGGAGCTGTGACGGGGAACCCGTCGCAGACATTCCAGATTCGCCGGGCATGGCCCGGCGCTACCGTCCGGGGCCGTTCGGTTCCGGCATCGTAGACAACGAATTCGTGAGCACATCCATGTCGAAGATCGAAGTTTCCTCCGCCACCATGACCCCGCGCGAGATCGTGCAGGAACTGGACCGGCACATCGTCGGCCAGCACGACGCCAAGCGCGCGGTGGCCATCGCCCTGCGCAACCGCTGGCGCCGCATGCAGCTGGTGCCCGAGCTGCGCAATGAAGTGATGCCGAAGAACATCCTGATGATCGGCCCGACCGGCGTCGGCAAGACCGAGATCGCGCGCCGCCTGGCCACGCTGGCCAACGCGCCGTTCGTCAAGGTCGAAGCGACCCGCTTCACCGAAGTGGGCTACGTTGGCAAGGACGTCGAGCAGATCATCCGCGACCTGGCCGATACCGCAGTGAAGCTGTACCGCGAGCAGGCCAAGGTGCGCGTGCGTACGCAGGCCGAAGAGCGTGCCGAAGACCGCATTCTCGATGCGCTGTTGCCGCGTCGCAGCGGCGGCATCGGTTTCGATCCGGACGTGGCCCGCAATGAACCGTCGGCGCAGGACAACGAGACCCGCATCAAGTTCCGCAAGATGCTGCGCAATGGCGAACTGGACGAGCGCGAGATCGAACTCGACCTGGCCGCCAATGTCAGCATGGACATCATGACCCCGCCGGGCATGGAGGAGATGGGGCAGCAGCTGAAGTCGATGTTCGCCAACCTTGGTGGCGGCGCCAAGGCGCACAAGCGCACGCTGACCATCAAGGCCGCGCGCCCGCTGCTGGTGGAAGAAGAGGCCGGCAAGCTGGTCAACGAGGACGATATCCGCACCGCGGCGATCGAAGCCTGCGAACAGCACGGCATCGTCTTCATCGACGAGATCGACAAGGTCGCCAAGCGTGGTGACAACGTCGGTGGTGGCGACGTGTCGCGCGAAGGCGTGCAGCGCGACCTGCTGCCGCTGGTGGAAGGCTCCAACGTGTCCACCAAGTACGGCACGATCAAGACCGACCATATCCTGTTCATCGCGTCGGGCGCGTTCCACCTGGCCAAGCCCAGCGACCTGATTCCGGAGCTGCAGGGTCGCTTCCCGATCCGCGTGGAGCTGGGCGCGCTGAGCAAGAACGATTTCGTGCGCATCCTGACCGAGCCGAAGGCCGCGCTGACCAAGCAGTACGAAGCGCTGTTGGCCACCGAGGGCGTCAAGGTCAGCTTTACCGCCGATGCCATCGAGCGCCTGGCCGAGATCGCCTTCCAGGTGAACGAGCGCCAGGAAAATATCGGTGCCCGTCGCCTGCACACCGTGCTGGAGCGCCTGCTGGATTCGCTCAGCTACGAGGCGCCGGATCGCGACGGCGAGACGCTGGCCATCGACAGTGCCTACGTCGATGCCCACCTGGGCGAGCTGGTGCAGGACCCGGACCTGAGCCGCTACATCCTGTAATGCACAAGGCCGCCGAAAGGCGGCCTTTTTTTTGGCGCGAAGGGCATCCACGCATGGCGTGGATTCACTGTCTGGCCCGGTAGGCCCGCAGTACCTGGTCGATCACCGCGTTGGTGCGGGCGGCACTGAGGCCAGTCGAGGGCGAGCGTCCGTGGCCGCGTAGTTCATCCACGAGGGTGGCAATCAACGGCTGCTGGATCGATGGCGGGTTCGGGATCTCGAACGTCTGCACGCCGGATTCGGTTTCCAGCAGCACCGGAACATCCTCGAAGGTGGCAAAACGCAGCTGCCCACGGTCGCCGGTGATGTCGATCTCATCCTGGCGGCGGAACGCACAGAAACTCCACTGTGCGATGCCGTGCGCACCGGTTCCGGTGCGGAAGCACATCGAGACGCTGTCCTCGGCGGCATACGCGCCTGCCTGCGAACTGGCCAGGCCGCTGACATCGCCCAGCGGGCCCAGCAGATGGTCGAGCAGGTCCAGGGTGTGCGAGCCGAGATCGACGAACAGGCCGCCGCCCGCGATCGCCGGGTTGGTGCGCCAGAAGTCCGGCGACGTGGCATGCGCCGAGTGTGGCCGATGCAGGGTTGCGCGCACGCTGCGCGGCGAACCGATCGCGCCGCTGTCCAGCAACTGCTTGACCTTCGCGAAGCGGGGCAGGGCGCGGCGGTAATAGGCCACGAACACCGGGATGCCGCTGCGTGCGCTGGCCTCCAGGATGCACTCGCACTCGCCAAGGTCCATCGCCATGGGCTTTTCAATATAGACCGGCTTGCCGGCCGCAATCGCCTGCAACGCGTACTGCATGTGGGTGGAGGGCGGCGTGGCGACGTAGATCGCGTTCACCTCCGGATCGGCGATGAGCGCATCGGCATCGGCATACCAGCGCGGAATCGCATGGCGCCGTGCGTAATCCTCGGCCAGTGCCGCATTGCGGCGCATCACTGCAGCCACCCGTGACCCGGGCGTGTTGGCCAGCGCGGGACCGCTCTTCTTCTCGGTGACGCTGCCGCAACCGATGAAGCCCCAGGCCACGTTGTCCAGGATCATCGGTCTGTCCTCTCATGGGTGACGCGAGGGCGGCAGCGACCCACTCACGCCTCGGGCAGCGGCTCGGGCACGGTGCCCGGCACGAACACACCATCCTTCACGTAGGCGGCCAGGGTCATGTCCAGCGCGAGCATGCCGTCGCGCTTGAGGTCCATCAGGTCCGGTTCGACCATCGCACCGTGCAGCACGCCCAGGATGGTCGCGTGCAGCATGCGTGCGGCGATCTTCGGGTCGGCACCGTCGCGCAGCTGGCCCAGGTCGCCGGCCCGGCGCAGGGCGCGCTCCATCCGGTCCAGCGCATCGCGGAAGCCGGCCTGCTGCAGTTCGGTCAACACCTTGGTATCGGCCGAGGCATCGCTGCGCAGCATGATTTCCATGGTCTTGCGCAGGCGCTCGTCCTCGGACAACTCGATGAACGAGTGGATCATCACCGCGCGCAGGTCGTGCACCGGCGTGTCGCGCTGGTCGGTGGAGGTGCGCTCCAGTTCCTGCATGAAAGGCAGATGCACGCGCTCGACGATCGCGGCCAGCACCTCGCCCTTGTTCTTGAAATGCCAGTAGACCGCGCCACGGGTGTACCCGGCGCGGGCACCGATCATCTCCAGCGTGGTACGGGCCACGCCGTGTTCATGGAAGCAGGATTCGGCGGCGTCAAGGATGCCTTCCCGGGTTGCCTGGGTGTCCTCTTTGGTCTTGCGGGCCATGGATGGGTACGAGTGCAGGTGAAACGTGGCTGAATTGTACCGGTTTACAAACAAACAAGCATGTATGTATATTTCGCTCCCATCATTCCCGCCGTGTGCGTGGCAGGCCGTTCCTGCCCACCACTCCACGCCGGTTTGCGTTGTCTGCTGGCGCTTTCGGCCCGTATCAGCGCTTTTTGAGATTCCTCCCCCTTAAGAGCCTTTCCGTCATGTTGCTGAGCCGAATCCGACCCATTGCGCTGTCGCTGGCGATCGCCGCGACCGTGGCTGCCTGCGGCGGCCGACCCCAGGCCCCCGAGCAGGGCCCGGGCGACGTCACCGTGGTCACGCTGAAGTCCGAGACCGTGGGCCTGACCCGCGAACTGCCGGGCCGCACCAATGCCTTCCTGGTCGCCGAGGTGCGTCCGCAGGTCAGCGGCATCGTCGCCAAGCGCCTGTTCACCGAAGGCAGCATGGTCAAGGCCGGCGAACCGCTGTACCAGATCGAGGACGCCAGCTATCGCGCCCAGGCCAACAGCGCCCGCGCCCAGCTGGCGCGCGCCGAGGCCACTGCCAACGCCGCCCGCCTGAGCGCCAAGCGCATCACCGAGCTGGCCAAGGTCGATGCGGTCAGCCAGCAGGACCTGGAAAACGCCGTGGCCGCGCAGAAGCAGGCCGAGGCCGACGTCGGTGCGGCCAAGGCCTCGCTGGACGCGGCCAATGTCACCCTCGGCTACGCCCGCATCACCGCGCCGATCAGCGGCCGCATCGGCAAGTCCAGCGTCACCCAGGGTGCGCTGGTCAGCGCCGGCCAGGCCAACGCGCTGGCCACCGTGCAGCAGCTGGACCCGATCTATGTCGACCTGACCCAGTCCTCGGCCGAGCTGCTGCAGCTTCGCCGCGAACTGGCCGCCGGCCGCCTGCAGGACAACCAGACCCTGCCGGTCAGCATCCTGATGGAAGACGGCAGCACCTTCGAGCACAAGGGCACGCTGGAGTTCTCCGAAGTCAGCGTCGATCCGGCCACCGGCAGCTTCAGCCTGCGCGTGAAGGTGGACAACCCCGATGGCCTGCTGATGCCGGGCATGTACGTGCGTGCGGTGATCGGCGGCGGCGTGCGCAGCGATGCCGTGCTGGTGCCGATGCAGGGCATCGCCCGTGATCCGAAGGGCGACACCACGGCGATGGTGGTCGACAAGGACAACAAGGTCGAAGTGCGCCCGGTCAAGGTCAGCCGCACGGTCGGCGACAAGTGGCTGGTCGATGACGGCCTGAAGGCCGGCGACAAGGTCATTGTCGAAGGCCTGCAGAAGATCGGCCCCGGCATGCCGGTCAAGGCCACCGAGAAGGGCGCTGCACCGGCCAAGCCGGCGGCAGCCGCCCAGCCTGCCGCCCCGGCCGGCGACGCGAAGTAAGCGGAGAACCCCATGGCACGCTTTTTCATCGATCGACCCATCTTCGCGTGGGTCATCGCCATCATCATCATGCTCGCCGGCGGCCTGGCCCTGTTCAAGCTGCCGGTCTCGATGTACCCCAACGTCGCGCCGCCGGCAGTGGAAATCAGCGCCACCTATCCGGGTGCATCGGCCAAGGTGGTCGAGGACTCGGTGACGCAGATCATCGAGCAGAACATGAAGGGCCTTGATGGCCTGATCTACTTCTCCTCCAACAGCTCGTCCAACGGCCAGGCCACCATCACCCTGACCTTCGAGAGCGGCACCAACCCGGACATTGCCCAGGTGCAGGTGCAGAACAAGCTGCAGCTGGCCATGCCGCTGCTGCCGCAGGAAGTGCAGCGGCAGGGCATCAACGTGGCCAAGTCCAGCTCGGGCTTCCTGAACGTCATCGCGTTCGTGTCCGAGAACGGCAGCATGGACGCCAACGACATCGCCGACTACGTCGGTTCCAACGTCGTCGATCGCCTGAGCCGCGTGCCGGGCGTGGGCAACATCCAGGTGTTCGGTGGCAAGTACGCCATGCGCATCTGGCTGGACCCGAACAAGCTGCACACCTATGGCCTGTCGGTTGCCGAAGTGACCGCAGCGGTGAAGGCACAGAACGCCCAGGTGGCCATCGGCCAGCTCGGCGGTGCGCCGTCGGTGAAGGGCCAGCAGCTCAACGCCACCATCAACGCGCAGTCGCGCCTGCAGACCCCGGAGCAGTTCCGCAACATCATCGTGCGCGGTGCGCAGGACGGTGCCGAGCTGCGCCTGGGTGATGTCGCCCGCGTCGAACTGGGTGCCGAGTCCTACGACTTCGTCACCCGCTACAACGGCCAGCCGGCCAGCGGCCTGGCGGTCACCCTGGCCACCGGCGCCAACGCGCTGGACACCGCCGCCGGCGTGGATGCCGCGCTGCAGGACATGAAGAGCTTCTTCCCGGCCGGCCTGAAGGCCGAGATCCCGTACGACACCACCCCGTTCGTGCGCGTGTCGATCAAGGGTGTGGTGCAGACCCTGATCGAAGCGATCGTGCTGGTGTTCGTGGTGATGTACCTGTTCCTGCAGAACTTCCGCGCCACCCTGATTCCGACCATCGCCGTGCCGGTGGTGCTGCTGGGTACCTTCGGCGTGCTGGCGATGCTGGGCTTCTCGGTGAACATGCTGACCATGTTCGCGATGGTGCTGGCCATCGGCCTGCTGGTGGACGATGCCATCGTGGTGGTGGAGAACGTCGAGCGCATCATGTCCGAGGAAGGACTGTCGCCACTGGAGGCCACCCGCAAGTCGATGGGCCAGATCACCGGTGCGCTGGTGGGTATCGGCCTGGTGCTGTCGGCGGTGTTCGTGCCGATGGCCTTCATGAGCGGCTCCACCGGCGTGATCTACCGCCAGTTCTCGGCCACGATCGTCTCGGCGATGGCATTGTCGGTGCTGGTGGCGATCGTGCTGACCCCGGCGCTGTGCGCGACCATGCTCAAGCCGCTGAAGAAGGGTGAGCACCACGTCGCCCATCGCGGCCTGGCCGGTCGCTTCTTCAATGGCTTCAACCGTGGTTTCGACCGCACCAGCGAAAGCTACCAGCGCGGCGTGCGCGGCATCATCCACCGTCCGTGGCGTTTCATGGGCATCGTGGCGGCGCTCTTCGTGCTGATGGGCGTGCTGTTCGTGCGCCTGCCCAGTTCGTTCCTGCCCAACGAAGACCAGGGCGTGCTGATGGCGCTGGTGCAGGCACCGGTCGGTGCCACCCAGGAGCGTACGCTGGAGTCGATCCAGGCACTGGAAAACCACTTCCTGCAGAACGAAAAGGATGCAGTGGAGTCGGTATTCTCGGTGCAGGGCTTCAGCTTCGCCGGCATGGGCCAGAACGCGGGCATGGCCTTCGTCAAGCTGAAGGACTGGAGCGAGCGTGACGCCGACAATGGCGTGATGCCGATCACCGGACGCGCGATGGCGGCCCTGGGCCAGATCAAGGATGCCTTCATCTTCGCCTTCCCGCCGCCGGCCATTCCGGAACTGGGTACCGCCTCGGGCTACACCTTCTTCCTGAAGGACAACAGTGGCCAGGGCCACGAGGCCCTGGTGGCCGCGCGCAACCAGCTGCTCGGCCTCGCTGCCGGCAGCAAGAAGCTGGCCAACGTGCGTCCGAACGGCCAGGAAGACACGCCGCAGTTCCGCATCGACATCGATGCGGCCAAGGCGACCTCGCTGGGGCTGTCGATCGACCAGATCAACGGCACCCTGGCCGCCGCGTGGGGCAGTTCGTACATCGATGACTTCGTCGATCGCGGCCGCGTCAAGCGCGTGTTCGTGCAGGCCGACCAGCCGTTCCGCATGGTGCCGGAGGACTTCGACCTCTGGTCGGTGAAGAACGACAAGGGCGAGATGGTGCCGTTCAGCGCGTTCGCCACCAAGCATTGGGACTACGGCTCACCGCGCCTGGAGCGCTACAACGGTGTGTCGGCGATGGAAATCCAGGGCGAACCGGCCCCGGGTGTCGCTTCGGGCGATGCCATGGCCGAGATCGAACAGCTGGCCAAGCAGCTGCCGGCAGGCTTCGGCATCGAGTGGACGGCGATGTCCTACCAGGAACGCCAGGCTGGCTCGCAGACGCCGTTGCTGTACACGCTGTCGCTGATGATCGTGTTCCTGTGCCTGGCGGCGATGTATGAAAGCTGGAGCGTGCCGACCGCGGTGCTGTTGGCCGCCCCGCTGGGTATCCTCGGCGCGGTGCTGGCCAACACGTTCAAGGGCCTGGAGCGCGACATCTACTTCCAGGTGGCGATGCTGACCACGGTGGGCCTGACCAGCAAGAACGCGATCCTGATCGTCGAGTTCGCCAAGGAAAACCTGGAGAAGGGCGTGGGGCTTATCGAGTCGATCATGCATGCCGTGCGCGACCGCCTGCGCCCGATCGTGATGACCTCGCTGGCCTTCGGCATGGGCGTGGTGCCGCTGGCGATCTCCACCGGTGCCGGCTCCGGCGCCAAGCAGGCGATCGGCACCGGCGTGCTCGGCGGCATGATCGTTGGCACTGCGCTTGGCGTGTTCTTCGTGCCGCTGTTCTTCGTGGTGGTGCAGCGCGTGTTCAAGCGCAAATCCGCGACGTAAGCGAAATGGTCGCGCCGGCCCCAGGCTGGCGTTATCGAAGCGGTAGTGCCGGCCGCTGGCCGGCATCACCTCCTGCCTTCCGGCAGTACCGATGGAAGTCATCCCCATGAAAAGTGCATCCCTGTTCCTTTCCATCGCCGCCGTGCTCGCGCTGGGCGGCTGCTCCACCCTGGCCCCGAAGGACACCGCGGTCGCTCCGGCGATACCGGCGCAGTGGCCGGCAGAAGCCACGCAGGGCCAGGTGGCCGATGTCGCCGCCGTCGGTTGGCGCGACTTCTTCACCGATGCGCGCCTGCAGCAGGTGATCGACCAGTCGCTGCAGAACAACCGCGACCTGCGCGTGGCCGTGCTCAATGTCGAGCGCGCGCGTGGCCAGTACCGCGTGCAGCGTGCCGATCGTGTTCCCGGCGTGGCCGTGACTGGCCAGATGCAGCGCCAGGGCACCGATGCCGGTGTCACCGAGCAGTTCAGCGCCGGTGTCGGCGTGGCCGAGTTCGAACTGGACCTGTTCGGCCGCGTGCGCAATCTCAGTGAGGCGGCGCTGCAGCAGTACTTTGCCGTAGCCGCCAACCGCCGCAATGCGCAGCTGAGCCTGGTGGCCGAGACCGCCACCGCATGGCTGACCTACGGCGCCGATGCGCAGCGGCTTAAGATTGCCGATGCAACGCTGAAGACCTACGAGGATTCGCTGCGCCTGGCCGAAGCCCGCCACGAGCGCGGCGGCAGTTCGGCACTGGAACTGAGCCAGACCCGCACGCTGGTGGAAACCGCGCGCACTGACGCTGCACGCCTGCGTGGCCAACTGGCCCAGGACCGCAATGCGCTGGCCTTGCTGGCCGGTGGCCAGCTCGATGCGGGGCTGCTGCCGGACAGCGTCGAACCGCAGCTGCTGGCACTGGCGCCGCCGCCGGCAGGCCTGCCCAGCGATGTGCTGCTGCAACGCCCGGACATCATGGCGGCCGAACACCAGCTGCTGGCCGCCAACGCCAACATCGGCGCGGCACGCGCAGCGTTCTTCCCGAGCATCTCGCTGACCGGCAGCATCGGCAGTGGGTCGACCGAACTGTCCAACCTGTTCGACAGCGGCACCCGCGTGTGGAGCTTCCTGCCCAAGATCACCCTGCCGATCTTCCAGGGCGGCAAGCTGCGCGCCAACCTGGCCATTGCCAATGCCGACCGCGATATCGCACTGGCGCAGTATGAGAAGTCGATCCAGGTCGGCTTCCGCGAAACCGCCGACGCGCTGGCGCTGAATGCCAGCCTGGATGAACAGGTGAGCGCGCAGCAACGCCTGGTGGATGCGGCCGAGCAGGCCAACCGCCTGTCGCAGGCGCGCTACGACGCGGGACTGGACAGCTTTGTCACCCTGCTCGATGCACGTCGCACCGCCTACACCGCGCAGCAGACCCGCGTGCAGGCCGAACTGGCGCAGCAGGCCAACCGCATCACCCTGTACAAGGTGCTGGGCGGCGGCTGGCACGAGCGCAGCTGAGAGAAGCCGGCCAGCGGCCGGCGCTACCTGGATGATCGGTGGTAGTGCCGGCCGCTG
>NZ_JAXAXL020000006.1:0-58581 GCF_047497515.2 Stenotrophomonas maltophilia | reverse complement strand
TGTACAGGGGGGTGGCCGGCACTGTCATTTCCAGGGCCGGCTACACCGCCTCATCGTCGCGGCGGGTGGCATGGCAGGCGCGCACACGCGCCAGCGCATCACCGGCTTCGCGCGCCATGCGCTCGTACTCGCGGCGGATCTCTTCCAGTCGCTCTTCGTCCAGCTCTTCCAGGTCCAGCAGCTCGTTGTTGGCCTCTGCGGTGGCGCGGATCAGCTCGTCGAGCTTGATCTGCATCGCCGCGGTATCCGAGTTCTGCGTGTGCTGGATCAGGAACACCATCAGGAAGGTGATGATGGTGGTACCGGTGTTGATCACCAGCTGCCAGGTGTCGTTGAAACCGAACACCGGGCCACTGATGCCCCAGATCACCACGATCGCAACCGCAGCCAGGAACGTCCACGGCGAACCGGTGGCGGCCGCGGCCTTCTTGGCGATCGTATTGAACAGGTTTCTTGCTTTCATCTTCGTCGTCCCACTCAGGTGACGAGGATGATCGGCAGTGGCTTGTGCAGGGGCCGTGCAGCTCAGGCGCGCAGGCGCGGAGCATCCTGCAGGCGCACCCGGCTGGTCTGGTAGACGTGCTGCCAGCAGCGGTCGACGAACTCACGGGCCTGGGCTTCACTCAGGCGCGGCATGATCTGCAGGGCGTACTGGGTCTGGAACATCTCGTCGCGCTGCGCATTGCTGGCGCGCGGCTGGGTGATCAGCGAATCGCAGGCGAACTTGATCCACGGCACGTAGGAGCCGAACGAATTGTGCGGCAATGCGCCGTCGGCATGCTGCCGGCGCCAGTGGTCAAGCTCGGCGTCTACGTTGATGACCGGGGGAATGGTGGGAACTTCAGCGTGCATGTCGATCCAATCGGTTGAAGTGGATGGGAGTGGGGGTTCATCGCAGTGTGGCCTGAGCGGCAGTGGATGCCGCGTCAGGGAGATGTGCAGTCTGCGTTGCGATTGCCGATCAGTTGCGCATGCTCGACTGCGCCCATTTCTTCGGCCATGTCGGCCATTGCGTTGCACAGGCGCTCGTGGTCGAGCGGACGGTCCTGTACCAGTTCCAGCTGCAGGCCCTGGTAGGCAGACCAGAACAGGGCGCTACGCTGGTGCAGCACGAACTGCTGCTGCAGGCGCGTGCGGATGGCGGCGAGGATCGGGTCGGGCGTGGGGCGTACGGCGTGCGCGCACATGGCTGGCTCCGCCGGGGGAAGGAAGTCCCGGTAACCCCACCCTAGGCGCACTGCGCGGGTGGGGTGTTACCGCAGCGTGTGCAGACCCCTGCGCTGACTGTGCGCGGGTTCACGGTAATGGCCGCAAACGCTGCCGGCACAAGGACGTGCCAGCACTGAAGCGTTCATTAAGCGGGTTCAACAGTACGCTGCGCGGTGCTCATTCACCGATGTCTTCGTTCCAGATCTCCGGATGCTGCGCAATGAAGCCGCCGAGCAGATCCACGCATTCCTGGTTGTCGAGGTCGATCACGTTGACGCCGTTCTCGCGCAGCCAGTCGATGCCGCCCTGGAAGGTGCGCGATTCGCCCACCACCACGGTGCCGATGTTGAACTGGCGCACCAGCCCCGAGCAGTACCAGCACGGGGCGAGGGTGGTGACCATGATGGTGTCCTGGTAGCGGCGCTGGCGGCCGGCCTTGCGGAACGCGTCGGTCTCGCCGTGCACGGAAGGGTCGCCTTCCTGCACGCGGCGGTTGTGGCCGCAGCCGAGCAGGCGGCCGTCGTTGTGGTACAGCGCTGCGCCGATCGGCACGCCACCTTCGGCCAGCCCCTGGCGGGCTTCGGCGATGGCGGTCTGCAGCAGGGCCTGGTAGTCGGGCGTGGTGATCATGCGGGGCTCCGGTAAGTCGTGGCCCGCCATGATACGGGCAGGGGGTGCCGCTGGCCGCCGGCGGTGCGATAATCGGGGCCATGAGCGAATCCCCCTACAAAGCCGGTACCACCCATTTCGGGTTCCGCGACGTCGCCGCCAAGGACAAGCAGAAGCTGGTCGGCCAGGTGTTCACCTCGGTCGCGCGCAACTACGACCTGATGAACGACCTCATGAGCCTGGGTGTGCACCGGGCGTGGAAGCGCTACTACGTGGCGACCGCGCAGGTGAAGCCGGGCGACCGCGTACTCGACCTGGCCGGCGGCACCGGCGATATCGCCGCCCTGCTGAAGGAGCGCGTTGGCGCCGAGGGTTCGGTGGTGCTGGGCGACATCAACGCCGGCATGCTGTCGGTCGGTCGTGACCGCCTGACCAACCGCGGCCTCGTGCTCGGCCTGGACTACGTGCAGTGCAACGCCGAAGCCCTGCCGTTCCCGGACAACAGCTTCGATCTGGTCACCATCGCCTTCGGCCTGCGCAACGTGACCGACAAGGACGCCGGCCTGCGTGAGATGTACCGCGTGCTGAAGGTGGGCGGCCAGGCCCGCGTGCTGGAGTTCTCCGAAGTCACCGCGGACTGGTTCAAGCCGATCTACGATTTCCACTCGTTCCGGATCCTGCCGAAGCTGGGCAAGCTGTTCGCCAACGATTCGGACAGCTACCAGTACCTGGCCGAGAGCATCCGCAAGCACCCGCCGCAGGAAGAACTGAAGGCGATGATGGGGGAGGCCGGTTTCGAGCGCTGCCACTACAAGAACCTGACCGGCGGCATCGTCTCGATCCATTCCGGCTACAAGCTGTAAGCCCTGCCTTGGTAGATGCCAACCTTGGTTGGCACGCCCAGGCCGCGGTCATCCGCTCTGGTGGGTGCCGACCTTGGTCGTCACCGGCCTGCCGCGAGCGATGAAAGATCCGTGCCAACCAAGGTTGGCACCCACCTGTAGATGCCAACCAGAGTGGGCACCTACCTGTAGGTGCCAATCAGAGTGGTAGATGCCAACCTTGGTTGGCATGCGCCGGAGGCACAGGATCGGCCTTGGTCGCCATTACCCCGCACCGCGCAACGCCTGCGGGGCCGGAGGGAGGTACCATTGGGGTTTGATCCCCGTAACGGTCCCGATTCATGCGCAATCCGCTGATGCTCCTTCCGCTGGCCGTGGCCCTGGCCGCCGGCTGCTCCCAGGAGGCGGCCGCGCCCGCCGCCGCCCCGACTGCCGCAAAGGCCCCTGCCGCCCCCGTGAACGCCGAGAACCGCAGCCACGACGAAAGCTCGTATGCCGAGCCGGACAAGGTCGTCATCAAGGACATCGCGCTGGATCTGAAGCTGGACTTCGACCAGAAGCAGATCGGCGGCACCGCCACCTACACCCTGGAATGGAAGCAGAAGGACGCCAAGCAGCTGGTGCTCGACACCCGCGAGCTGACCGTGTCCAAGGTCGAGGCCGTCGCCGCCGATGGCGCGCGCAGCCCGCTGAAGTTCGAGCTGGCCGCCGCTGACAAGGTGTTCGGCAGCAAGCTGACCATCGAAGCCCCGGAGCAGCCGGCCAAGGTGGAAGTGACCTACCACACCGCACCGACCGCCTCGGGCCTGCAGTGGCTGGCGCCGTCGATGACCGAGGGCAAGAAGCTGCCCTTCATGTTCAGCCAGTCGCAGGCCATCCACGCCCGTTCCTGGGTGCCGTTGCAGGACACCCCGAGCGTGCGCTTCACCTACAGCGCGCATGTGGTCTCGCGCCCGGACGTGATGGTGCTGATGAGCGCCGACAACGATCCGAAGGCCGCGCGTGATGGTGACTACACCTTCAAGATGCCGCAGCCGATTCCGTCCTACCTGCTGGCCATCGCCGCCGGCGACCTGGTGTTCGAGCCGATTTCGGGCCGCTCGGGTGTCTGGGCCGAACCGACCATGGTCAACAAGGCCGCCAAGGAATTCGAAGACACCGAGAAGATGATCGGTGCCGCCGAGAAGCTGTACGGCGAATACCGCTGGGGCCGATACGACATGCTGGTGCTGCCGCCGTCGTTCCCGTTCGGTGGCATGGAAAACCCGCGCCTGACGTTTGCAACCCCGACCGTGATCGTCGGCGACAAGTCGCTGGTGTCGCTGGTCGCCCACGAACTGGCGCACAGCTGGTCGGGCAACCTGGTGACCAACGCCAGCTGGAAGGACATCTGGCTCAATGAGGGCTTCACCACCTACGTCCAGGGCCGCATCACCGAAGCCCTGTACGGCAAGGAGATGGCCGAGATGGAGAAGCAGATCGACCAGACCGACCTGCTGGCCGAAGTGAAGGACATGAGCCCGGCCGACCAGGCGCTGGCGCTGCCGCCGCTGAACGAGCGTGACCCCGACGAAGCCCTCAGCCAGGTCGCCTACGTCAAGGGTTCGTGGTTCCTGGAGTTCCTGGAACAGCGCTTCGGCCGCGAGACCTTCGACCCGTTCCTGCGTGGCTGGTTCGATGACCATGCCTTCCAGAGCGCGAACACCGACCAGTTCGTCGAGTACCTGAAGAAGAACCTGCTGCCGAAGAACCCGTCGGCGGTGACCGAGGCCGAACTGAAGGCGTGGCTGGACGAGCCGGGCATCCCGGCGTTCGCGGTCAAGGCGCAGTCGCGCAACTTCAGCAGCGTCGATACCGCGCGCATCGCCTTTGCCAGCGCCGGCACCGTGCCGAGCAGCCAGGTCATCGCCGACTGGAGCACGCAGGAATGGGTGCGCTTCATCGACGGCCTGGGCACGACCCAGCCGCTGGACAAGCTGGCCACGCTGGACAAGGCGTTCCACTTCACCGGCACCCCCAATGGCGAGATCGCCATGCGCTGGTATCCGCTGGCGATCCGCAGCGGCTACGAGCAGGCCAACGAAGCGGCGGCGGCATTCATCGAGCGCGTCGGTCGCCGCAAGCTGATCATGCCGATCTACGCCGAACTGGTGAAGACGCCGAAGGGGCTGGAGCTGGCCAAGCAGGCCTTCGAGAAGGCCAAGCCGGGCTACCACCCGATCACCACCGCCTCGGTGCAGGACATGCTGGCCAAGGCCGAAGCCAAGTAAGCGGTAGTGCCGGCCGCTGGCCGGCAACCGGTCACTGCTTCACCACCAACGGCGGGGAAACCCGCCGTTGGTGTATCCGCTTTTCGCTGCCGATAGAATCGGGATGCACTCGCATAGGACCTCTGCCATGAAACGACTGATCCTGCTCACCGCCTGCACCCTGGCCCTGGCTGCCTGCAGCAACCCGGAGGAAGAGCGCAAGGCGCAGGAAGCCGCCGCGGCCGCCGTGCAGGCGCAGAAGGAAGCCAAGGCCGAGGACGTCGCCAAGCAGTACGACATGGCCGTGGCCGCGCAGGACTGGGAGCGCGCACGCCTGCATGGCGCTTCGCTGCTGGACCAGTACAAGGACACCACCGCCGCCGAGCGCATCGCCGCCGGCTTCGATGAGGTCAAGGCCAAGGGCGACGCCGCGCGCGACCTGCGCCGCATGCAGGCGCTGTGGCAGTACAACCAGATTCCGGTGGGCAGCAAGGGCAACCAGGTCTCCGCACAGATCTACAGCAAGGAACGGGTGGACGTAGATGGCAGCGGTGCCAAGCCGGTGCAGCTGGTGTTCCGCGATCATCCGGAGTGGAAGCGCCACGCTTACCTGGTGCTGCAGGCCGGCGATTTCCGCTGCCCGCAGTGCACGGTGAAGGTGACCGTGGACGACGGCAAGCCGGTGTCGATGGCCGCCTGGCGCCCGAAGACCGATGAAGCCATTGCGATGTTCATCACCGATCAGAAGGCGCTGTGGAAGCTGGCGCGCAAGGGCAAGTCGATCAGCATCGAGTTCCCGGTCAAGGCCGGTGGTACGCGTACCGCCGTGTTCGAGACCGGCGGTGTCGACGCCAGCCGCATGCCGCAGTGGTGGCAGTGATGGTTGCGACGGGCAGCGCAGTGCACGCGTTGTCCGCGATCCGGCACTGGGTGTTCGACATGGACGGCACGCTGACGGTGGCCGTGCATGATTTCGCCGCGATCCGCCGTGCACTGCAGATCGCGGCCGAGGAAGACATCCTCGACCATATCGCGGCGCTGCCGGACGCACCGGCGCAGGCCAAGCGTGAGTGGCTGCTGGATCACGAACGCGCGCTGGCCGAGGACGCGCTGCCGGCGCCGGGTGCCGTGAAACTGCTGCGTGCGTTGGCCGGCGACGGTTGCCGGCTGGGCATCCTGACCCGCAACGACCACGCGCTGGCGAAGCTGACGCTGGAGGCGATCGGGGCCGGGGAACTGTTCGACGATGCCGACATCGTCGGCCGCGATGAAGCGGTGCCCAAGCCTTCACCGGATGGCCTGCAGCAGCACCTGCGGCGCTGGGGCATTCCCGCCGGGGAGGCGGTGATGGTCGGTGACCACGCCTACGATCTGGAATGCGGTCGCGCGGCGGGCACCCACACCGTGCTGGTCAACCTGCCGGAGAACCCGTGGCCGGGCCGCGCCGATTGGCATTTCGCCGATTGCCGCGACCTGTTGGCCGCCTGGCAGCAGAAGGGGTAGTCCCGGCCGCTGGCCGGCAGTGTCGACCGAGGTCGACACCTACCAGGGCATAGCGTGTCGACCGAGGTTGACACCCACCGAACAGATGCGCGGGCAGTTCGGTTTACGCGCTCAGCGCGTAACCGAACTGCTGCTTGAACTGCTCGTTGAACTCATCGAAGGTGAAGCGCTGGTTCTGCGTGCCGGGGTGTTCGACCTTCAGCGCGCCCATCAGGTTGCCCATGCGGCCGATGGTCAGCCAGTCATAGCCCTTCTGGATGCCGTAGATCAGGCCGGCGCGGAAGGCGTCGCCACAACCGGTCGGGTCGACCACGCGGCGCTCGTGCGCCGGCGGGATGTCGTAGCTCTTTTCCGGGGTGTGGATGACCGCGCCCTTCGGGCCACGGGTGGTGATGTAGGCCTTGACCCGGCTGACGATCTCTTTCTCATCCCAGCCGGTGCGCTCCTGCAGCAGGTTCGACTCGTAGTCGTTGACCACCACGTAGTCGGCCTGCTCGATGAACGCGCGCAGCTCCGGGCCGTTGAACAGCGGCATCGCCTGGCCCGGGTCGAAGATGAACGGGATGCCGTCTTCGTGGAATTCCAGCGCGTTCTGGATCATGCCCTCGCGGCCGTCCGGACCGACCAGGCCCAGGGTCACGCCCGGCACGCCACGCACATGGTTCTCGTAGGAACGCATCATCGCGCCCGGGTGGAAGGCGGTGATCTGGTTGTTGTCGTGATCGGTGGTGATGAACGCCTGCGGGGTGAACAGCTCATCGATCACGCGCACGCGGGTCAGGTCGATGCCCAGGCCTTCGAAGTATTCGCGGTACGGGCCGAAGTCCGAGCCGACGGTGCCCATCGGGATCGGCTGGCCGCCCAGCAGGTGCAGGTTGTAGGCGATGTTGCCGGCGCAGCCGCCGAACTCGCGGCGCATGCGCGGGACCAGGAAGGACACGTTCAGGATGTGCACCTTGTCCGGCAGGATGTGATTCTTGAACTGGTCCGGAAACACCATGATGGTGTCGAAGGCAAGAGAACCACAGATCAGAGCGGACATCGATGTAAGCCTATGCGGTGAATTTTGGGGTGGGCCAGCCCGGCTCGGCGGGCAAGCAAACGGCGCCCTTGGGCGCCCGACGGCGCAAAGGTTACCCGCTGGTGCCGCTCAGGGCCAGAACCGGGTAATGCCCGATCAGGCCGAAAGCCTGTGAAGACGCGGGTTCAGCTAGTTTTTTCCTTGCTCGGCGGCAGGCGGGTTGCTAGGCTTGTCGGCCTCGATTTCTGCCCATTTTTTCGCCATCCCGCGTTGGGCGCGACACCCCTCAGGACTCCTTCCTCAGATGTTCAAGAAACTCCGCGGCATGTTCTCCAACGACCTGTCCATCGACCTGGGCACGGCCAACACCCTCATCTACGTGCGCGGGCAGGGGATCGTGCTGAACGAGCCGTCGGTCGTGGCCGTGCGCCAGGACCGTGCCATCGGTGGCACCCGCTCGGTGGCAGCCGTAGGCGCCGAAGCCAAGCAGATGCTCGGCCGTACCCCGGGCCACATCACCACCATCCGCCCGATGAAGGACGGCGTCATCGCCGACTTCACCTATACCGAGGCGATGCTCAAGCACTTCATCAAGAAGGTGCACAAGTCGCGCGTGCTGCGCCCGAGCCCGCGCGTGCTGGTCTGCGTGCCGGCCGGTTCGACCCAGGTCGAGCGCCGCGCGATCAAGGAATCGGCCGAGGAAGCCGGTGCCCGCGACGTGTTCCTGATTGAAGAGCCGATGGCCGCAGCAATCGGCGCCGGCATGCCGGTCACCGAGGCGCGTGGCTCGATGGTCATCGACATCGGCGGCGGCACCACCGAAGTGGCGGTGATCTCGCTCAACGGCATCGTCTATTCGGCGTCGGTCCGCATCGGCGGCGACCGCTTCGACGAGTCGATCACCAATTACGTTCGCCGCAACCACGGCATGCTGATTGGTGAAGCCACCGCCGAGCGCATCAAGGTCGAGCTGGGCTGTGCCTACCCGCAGGCAGAAGTGATCGAGATGGAGATCTCCGGCCGCAACCTCGCCGAGGGCGTGCCGAAGATGATCAAGATCAGCTCCAACGAGGTGCTCGAAGCCCTGCATGAACCGCTGTCGGGCATCGTCAGCGCGGTCAAGCTGGCGCTGGAGCAGACCCCGCCGGAACTGTGCGCCGACGTCGCCGAGCGCGGCATCGTGCTGACCGGTGGTGGTGCCCTGCTGCGCGACCTGGACCGCCTGATCTCCGAGGAAACCGGCCTGCACGTGCAGGTGGCCGACGATCCGCTGACCTGCGTGGCCCGCGGTGGCGGTCGTGCGCTGGAGCTGGTGGACATGCACGGCAACGAGTTCTTTGCGCCGGAATAAGCCGTCCCGGCCGTTCCTGCCCGCCGCGCCCTTCCGGGGTGCGGCCCGCCGCAATGGCGGGCCGACACCGGCAGGGCGTCTGCGTGTTTCCCCTCCGCCTTCTGCCAGTTGAATCGTTGCCGTGCCGCCCTACGCCGGTCCTCCCGTCGCCTCCCGATCCGGTGATGCCGCCAGCCCCCTGCGGTTGCTGGCCTACCTCGCGCTGGCCATCACCCTGATCGTGCTCGACGACCAGGCCGGTTGGCTTGCGCGTCTGCGTGAGCAGGCCAACAGCCTGGTGCAGCCGGTCTGGGCGCTGGCCGGCCTGCCCGGCAAGCTGGGCAACCAGGTCAAGGATTCGGCCGCCAGCCACGGCCAGCTGGTCACCGAGAACCGCGAACTGCGCAACCAGCTGCTGCTGGCCAACGCGCGCCTGACCCGCCTGCAGACCGCCGCGCTGGACAACGCCCAGCTGCGCGAACTGCTGAACGTGGCCGAGCGCAGTGGCCTGGACGTGCAGCTGGCCCCGATCCTGGACATCGACCTGGACCCGGTGAAGCAGCGCCTGGTGCTCGACGCCGGCAGCCGCGAAGGCGTGCACGTCGGCCAGGCGGTGATCGATGCCGGTGGCCTGATGGGGCAGGTGATCAGCGTCACCGGCGGCACTTCCACCGTGCTGCTGCTGACCGATCCCGATCACGCGGTACCAGTGACCGTCGCCCGCAACGGCGTGCGCCTGATTGTCTACGGCCGCGGCGACACGCTGGAACTGCGCGACATCCCACTCAGCGCCGGCGTGGAAGTCGGCGATGAGATCGTGACCTCGGGTCTCGGGGGGCGCTTCCCGGCCGGCTTCCCGGTCGGCACCATCACCGGCCTGCGTCCGGACGATACCCATGCCTTCCTGGTCGGCGAACTGAAGCCGGCGGCCCAGCTCGACCGCGGCCGCGACGTACTGCTGCTGCGCCCGGGCGCGGCGATCCGGATTCCGGCGGAGCTGCGCCTGCAGCTGGACGCGTCCGCGCCAGGCGGCCCGGCCAGCGCCGCTGCCGCGCCGACGGGAGCCGTGCCTGCTGCAACCACGCCGGCGCCGGCCAGTGCTCCGGTAGTGCCGGCCGCTGGCCGGCAACAGCCCTCGTCGCAAACGAGGACTGTTGCCCCCGCATCCTCCCTTGATCCTGCTGCTCCGGTAGTGCCGGCCGCTGGCCGGCAACCGACCACGCCGGAGGCGCAGCGATGAGCCGCCTGCGCGACAACCCGTGGGTGCTGCCGGCCAGCCTGGTGGTGGCGCTGCTGCTGGGCTTGCTGCCGCTGCCGGCGCTGCTGCAGCCGCTGCGCCCGTACTGGCTGGCGCTGGTGGTGGCCTACTGGGTGATCGAAGCGCCCGAGCGCGTCGGCCTGGGCATCGCGTTCGCCAGTGGTGTGATTGCCGACCTGTTGTACGGCGGGGTGCTCGGCGAACAGGCGCTGCGGCTGGTGATGCTGGCCTTCATCCTGCAGCGCTTCCGTGCCCGCATCCGCTTCTTCCCGATGTCGCAGCAGATGCTGGCCATCGGTGGCCTGCTGTTCAACGATCGCATCGTCAGCGCGCTGGTCCATATCCTGGTGGGTGAACCGACGCTGCCGTGGTCGTACTGGTGGGCGCCGCTGCTGGGCATGGGCCTGTGGCCGCTGGTGTTCGTGCTGCTGGACGCGGTGCGCTTCGGCAAGCGCGGGCGCTGAGCCATGATCCCGCGCCGCCAGGTCAAGAACCCGCACGCCGAAGCCGAACAGTTCCGCCGCCGCGCGGCGCTGGGTTTCCTCGGCGTGCTGGTCTGCCTGCTGGGCCTGGGCGGCTGGTACTTCAAGCTGCAGGTGCTGGACCACGACGTCTACGCCACGCGCTCGGAGGCCAACCGCATCAAGCCGCGGCCGGTGGTGCCCGGGCGCGGCATGATCTACGACCGCAACGGCCGCCTGTTGGCCGAGAACGTGCCAGCGTTCCGCCTGGACGTGACCCCGGACAAGGTCAAGGACATGGATGCCACCCTGGAAGGGTTGGCGAAGATCATCAGCATCAGCCCGGAAGAGCTGGAAGCGTTCAACAAGTCGCGCAAGGCCCGCCGCAAGTTCCTGCCGGTCACGCTGAAGCTGCGCATGAACGACGAGGAGATGGCGCGTTTTGCGGTCGACCGCTGGCGCTTTCCCGGCGTCGAGCTGGAGCCCTACCTGACCCGGCGTTACCCGTACGGCGACCTGTTCGCCCACATCATCGGCTACGTCGGCCGCGTCGATGACAAGGACCTGGAGATCCTCGGTGAAGGCAATGCGGCGCTGACCCACATCGGCAAGTCCGGCCTGGAGCGTTATTACGAGCAGCAGTTGCGTGGCAAGGTCGGCTACGAGCAGGTCGAGACCAACGTGCAGGGCCGTGCGATCCGTACCATCGGCCGCGTCGCCGCGCAGTCCGGTGCCGACCTGCGCCTGTCGATCGACGCCGACCTGCAGCGCGCGATGGTCGCCGCCTTCGGCGACCAGGAAGGCTCGGCGGTGGCAATGGACCCGCGCACCGGCGAGGTGCTGGCGATGGTCAGCCTGCCGTCCTACGACCCCAACCTGTTCGTCAACGGCATCTCCCATGCCGACTTCAAGGCGTTGAACGAAAACCCGTCGCGGCCGCAGTTCAACCGCTTGGTGCTCGGCGGTGTTGCCCCGGGCTCCACGCTGAAACCGCTGATCGGCCTGGCCGGCCTGGACTCGGGCGTGCGCCGTCCGGAAGACAAGATATTGTCCACCGGCATGTTCTACCTGCCCGGCACCAGCCGTGGCTGGGGTGATGCACATCGCGGCGGCCACGGCTGGACCGACCTGCGCAAGTCCATCGCCGAATCGGTCAACACCTACTACTACCGGCTGGCGCTGGACCTGGGCATCGAGCGCTTCGACCACTACATGGAGTACTACGGCTTCGGCCAGCCGACCGGCATCGACCTGACCGGCGAGATCGGCGGCATCCTGCCGTCGCCGGCCTACAAGCGCAAGAGTCGCAAGGAAGCCTGGTACCCCGGCGATACGGTCAACATCAGCATCGGCCAGGGCGACTGGAAGGTCACCCCGCTGCAGCTGGCGCGCGGCGTCAGCGGCCTGGCCGACGGCCAGCTGCGCACCCCGCACCTGGTGATCCAGCAGCGCGACGGGTTCGACAGCGACTGGACGGCGACGCCGCCCGGCGAAAGCAAGCCGGTCAGCCCCAACGCGAACAACGTGCAGGCCGTGCGCGAGGGCATGATGGCGACCATGCGGCCCGGCGGCAGCGGCTGGCGGGTGGCGGTCGGTGCGCCGTACGTGATGGCCGGCAAGACCGGTACCGCGCAGGTCATCAGCCGCAAGGGCACCGCCGCGGTGAACCCCAAGAGCCTGCCGATGCACCTGCGCCACCGCGCGCTGTTCGTCGGCTTCGCCCCGGTCGAAAACCCGGTGATCGCCATCGCGGTGGCAGTGGAGGGCGGTGGCTACGGCGGTTCGGCCGCCGCGCCGATCGCGCGCAAGGTGTTCGATGCCTACCTGCTGGGCAAGATGCCCGAAGGCATGCAGCCGCTGGACAGCGAGCGCGGCACCACTGCCATCGGCGCCACCGCGTTCGACAACGAAGACGCCGGCGCGCGCCAGGCCGGTGATCTGGCTGCCGCGCAGCTGGCCGAACACCCGGTGCTGGTCGGCGTGCCCGCGCCGGAGCCGGCTCCGGCACCGCCGCCGGGCACACCGGCCGCCGCCGCGCTGCCGGCTACGCCGCGCCCGACCTCTGCGGAGGCCGCACGATGAAGGTGTTCCTGCGCTGGGCCGGCGACATGCTGCGCCGCTTCTTCAGTACGCTCGACTGGGTGTTGTGCCTGGCGCTGGGCGCGTTGATGGTGATCGGTCTGGCCACCTTGAAGAGCGCCGGTGGCGACGGCCTGGTGATGGCCCAGGGGGCGCGTTTCGCAGTGGGCATGGCGGCGCTGTGGGGCATCTCGCGGGCGCCGATCCTGCGTATCCGCTCGGCGACCCCGCTCATCTATGCGATCTCGATGATCCCGCTGCTGGCGGTGTTCGTGCTCGGCACCGGCAAATACGGACGGCAGTGGCTGGACCTGAAGTTCTTCTACCTGCAGCCGGCCGAACTGCTGAAGGTCAGCCTGCCGATGATGGTGGCCTGGTACCTGCACCGGATGCCGCTGCCGCCACGCTTCAACACCGTGCTTGTGGCGCTGGTCATCATCGGCGTACCGACCGGGCTGGTGATGCTGCAGCCGGACTTCGGCACCGGCGTGCTGATCGCCGCCAGTGGTGTGTTCGTGCTGCTGCTGGCGGGCCTGCCGTGGTGGTGGGTGGGCCTGGGCGTGGGGGGCGTGGCTGCGGTCGCGCCGGTGGCCTGGTTCTGGCTGCTGCGGCCGTACCAGAAGGACCGCATCATGATGTTCCTGGACCCGGAGATGGATGCGCTGGGCGCGGGCTGGAACATCATCCAGTCGAAGATCGCGATCGGTTCCGGCGGCTTCGACGGCAAGGGCTGGGGTGAGGGCTCGCAGTCGCACCTGAACTTCATTCCCGAGCAGACCACCGACTTTGCGTTCTCGGTGCTGAGCGAGGAATTCGGCTGGATCGGCGTGGCCACCGTGCTGGCGCTGTACCTGGTGGTGATCGGGCGATGCCTGTGGATCGCCAGCCAGTCGCGCGACTCGTATTCGCGCCTGCTGGCCGGCGCCACCGGCCTGGCGTTCTTCGTCTACGTGCTGGTCAATGGCGGCATGATTTCCGGCCTGCTGCCGGTGGTGGGCGTGCCGATGCCGCTGATCAGCTACGGCGGTACTTCGGCGGTGTCATTGCTGGCCGGCTTCGGTCTGGTGATGGCGGTGCGCAGCCACAACCCGGTACACGGCGGCTACGGATAACACCGGCCGCGCTCTTCTGTAGCGTCGAGCTTGCTCGACTGCTTCTGTTGCTGCATGAAAGGCAGTCGAGCACGGCTCGACTCTACAAATGCAGCTGCCGCATGACAGCTTCACGCAAGCGCCCGTTGCTACCGTGGCCAGCGTGGAATGGAAACGACTGCTTGGCGGCTGCCGTGAGGCGGTGCGCACGATCGACCTGCCGTTGCTGGCCGCCTTGCTGATTCTGATGGGCGCCGGCCTGGCGGTACTGCACAGCGTGTCCGGACCGGTGGGTGGCCAGGCCGCGCGTTTTGCCGGTGGGCTGCTGGCCATGTGGCTGCTGTCGCGTGTGTCGCTGCTGCGCCTGCGCGCGTGGACACCAGCGCTCTACGCGCTGTCGATGTTGCCACTGATGGCGGTGTACGTAATCGGCACCGGCAAGTACGGGCAGCGCTGGCTCAACCTGGGCGTGTTCTACCTGCAGCCGTCCGAACTGCTCAAGCTCAGCCTGCCGCTGATGATGGCCTGGTACCTGCACCGGCAGCCGCTGCCGCCGTCGCCGCGCACGGTGCTGACCGCTGCGGTGCTGATTGGCGTGCCGGCGGTGCTGATCCTGATGCAGCCCAACCTGGGCACGGCCACGCTGGTCACGGCCAGCGGCGTCTTCGCGCTGTTGCTGGCCGGGTTGCACTGGGGCTGGGTGGCGACCGGCGCGACCGGCCTGGCGGTCGCCGCACCGTTGGCGTGGTTCGGCCTGCTGCGGCAGTACCAGAAGGATCGCGTGCTGACCTTCCTCGACCCGGCGGCGGACCCCCTCGGTACCGGCTGGAACATCCTGCAGTCGCGCATCGCGATCGGTTCCGGTGGCTGGGACGGGCGCGGTTGGGGGCAGGGCACGCAGGCCACCCTGGACTTCCTGCCCGAGTACACCACGGACTTCGCGTTCTCGGTGTTGGCTGAAGAGTTCGGCTGGATCGGCGTGGCCACGGTGCTGGCGCTGTACCTGTTCGTGGTCGGGCGCTGCCTGTGGATCGCGGTGCACGCGCGCGACACGCACGCACGGTTGCTTGCCGGCAGCCTGGGGCTGGCGTTCTTCGTCTATGTGCTGGTGAACGGTGGAATGATTTCCGGCCTGCTGCCGGTGGTGGGCATTCCGATGCCGTTGATCAGCTATGGCGGGACATCGGCGGTTTCGCTGCTGGCCGGTATCGGGTTGGTGATGGCGGTGCGTGGGCACCGGCCCGTGCACGGGGGATAGGGTTTCCAGCCAACGGCGCAGCCCCTCGTGGGTGGTTGCGTAACGCGGGTCATGTAATTGGGGCGGGCGCGTCCACCCACGAAAAAGAAAAAGAAGATCAAAAGCAAAAGCGGCCTGGCGGATCGCTTCATTGCCTTGTGTAGAGCCGAAGGCAGCGGCAGGAGCCGCTGCCAACGTCGCCCACGGCGACGGCCCGAAGGGTGCCGGTCAGGACGACCGGCATAGCCATGCTCGGCTCACGAGCAAGCGCAGCGCGCGACCCGCTTTTGATCTTCTTTTTCTTTTCCGTGGGTGGCAGGCCACCGACATCTGTCAGAGGGCGGTCGGGTTGGGTACGCGGGGGTGTCAGCCGCATGGATGCGGCTGCCAAGCCCCCATGGATGGGTTCACGGCGTCCCCCGCGTACCCGACCCGACCGACCCACTCGCAGCTTTTGCTTTCAGCGACAACCCCACCCACGAGGGGCTGCGCCGTTGGCTGGAAAGTTCCTGACTCTGCGCAACGCCCGTTGTGGAAGCGTTCTCACAGCAGCCCGCAGCTGCAGTGCCACTGACCGAAGTCCATAAAAAATGTTAGACGGGTCACACTTTTACGTCGCGTTGATCTTGATCAATGGACTTGTCGTAATCGGCCTGCACAATGGCGGCCCGTTCGGCACGGCGCGCCGTCAATCGTTGCAGCGCGAGGGGGCGTCGGGCGGGAAGCAGTACTGATCCAACGGGTACAGGGAGCGCGGGGTACTGCCACTGGGGAGCGGCAGCCGCGCAGGTACCGACCGGATCCGGTTGCCGGTTGCGTCTGCGGGGATGGGGACGCAACCGGCCACCTCTGTCTGAATGGGGTAGGCTGCTCACGACGTCTTCACATTTCCCGCTGAACGCGGGCAAATCGTTGTGATTCATGGTGTTAGGGGTTTTAATTCATCCATGACCTGCTAACCTGCGACGATGATTCGACGCACTCTGGCCTGCATGCTCACCCTCGGCCTGGTCGCCTGCGCGACCCAGCCGAAGTCCCCACCGTCTTCGCCCCAGGCCAGCAGTACGCCACGCCAGCCCGCCAGCAAGGCCCATGGCCCGGCCGAGGCCACGCCCGAAGCCACCGCTGCCACCGCGCCGCCGGTCGATCTCACCCCGGTGCCGTTCGAGGTCGCGCGGGCCCGATTCATTGCCGATACCGCCAAGCGCTATGGTCTGAAGCCGGAGCAGATCAGCAGCGTGCTCGACCAGGCGCAGGTGCGCCAGCCGATCATCGCCGCGATGTCGCGCCCGGCCGAACGGGTCAAGCCGTGGAACGAGTACCGGCCGATGTTCATCAGCAAGGCACGCATCGATGGCGGCCGCGCGTTCCTGGCTGAACACCGTGCCGAACTGGATCGCGTGCAGCAGCGCACCGGCGTGCCGGCCGAAGTGATCGTGGCGATCATCGGCGTGGAAACCAGTTACGGCAAGAATGCCGGCAGCCATCGCGTGCTGGATGCGCTGTACACGCTGGCGTTCTATTACCCGCGCAGCGGCGATCCGGCCAAGCTGGAACGCGAAGTGCGCCGCGAGCTGTTCTTCCGCGACGAACTGGCCAAGCTGTTCGAACTGGGCCGCGAAGAAAAGCTGGACATCACTACGCTCAAGGGCAGCTATGCCGGTGCGATGGGCATGGGCCAGTTCATGCCGTCCAGCTATCTCGATTATGCGGTGGACGGCAACGGCGATGGCCGCCGCGACCTGTTCAACAGCTACGACGACGTGTTCTCGTCCATCGCCAACTACTTCGTGAAGAAGGGCGGCTGGGTGCGGGGCGGGCAGGTCGCCGTGCCGGCCACGCTGGCGCCGGGTCGCGAGGAGTTCAACCCGACCGAGTGGATGCCCACCTGGTCGCTGGCCGACTTGGCGCAGCGTGGCTACCAGCCCAGTGCGGCGGTGCAGCCGGGTGCCACCGCCACCCCGATCACGCTTGAAGGCAGCACCGGCAAGCAGTACTGGCTGGGCTTCCAGAACTACTACGCGATCACCCGCTACAACCTCTCGAAGATGTACGCGATGGCCGTGTTCCAGTTGTCCCAGGCCATTGCCGGACAGGAGCTGCCCCCGGCATGAACATCAGATGGCTGGTCCCGAGCTTGATCGTCCTCGCGCTGGCGGCCTGCAGCAGCGCGCCGAAGAAGCCGGCCACGGCCGGCCATGGTGGCAAGTCCAGCGGCACGCTGGTGCAGGGCCGCGGCTCACGCCCGGCGCATTGCCCGGAAGGTTCGCCGTATGCGGCGGCCAAGGAAGACCTCAATACCCGTGGCAATTACACCGCCGGTGGCCTGTACAAGCCCGGGGTGAAGGACAGCACGCCGACCTACATTCCGAACGTGGCCTGCATTCCCGAGCCGGAAGTGACCGCCGAGGAACGCTCGGCGATCGGCAACAAGACGCCGTATGTGGTGCTGGGCAAGTCGTACAACGTGCTTGACGACACCCGCAATTACGTCGAGCGCGGCACCGCGTCGTACTACGGCGCCAAGTTCCATGGCCGCCTGACCTCCAACCGAGAGGTCTACGACATGTACCAGTTCACCGCCGCGCACAAGACGCTGCCGCTGCCCAGCTTCGCCCGCGTGACCAACCTGGACAACGGCGAATCGGTGATCGTGCGCGTCAACGATCGTGGCCCGTTCCACGATGGCCGCGTCGTCGATCTGAGCTATGCGGCCGCTGTGCGCCTGGGCATCACCCAGCGCGGCACCGGCAATGTCGAGGTGCGTGCGCTGCAGCCGGGCGAGAGCAACCTGCTGGCGCAGAAGCCGTCGCGCCGCGAGCGCCGCGCCGCCGAAGCGGCCGCCGCTACCGCCGTGGCCAGCGCGCGTCCAACCCCGGCCGCGCGTGCCTCCGCAGACAGTGACATCGATCGCCTGGTCAATCGCCTGCCCACCGAAGGCGCCCCGGCACGCGGCCAGCCGGCCACCACCCAGGGCGTAGCCAGCACCGCGCCGGACGTGGCGGTCAGCAGCCTGCCGCCGAGTGCGCCGCCGATGCGCAGTACGGTGCCTGCGCCGGCCGTGGTAGCCAGCGCGACCCCGCGTGCGGTGGCTCCGGCGCCAGTGCGTACCGCCCCGTCGCCGCCCAGCCTCTCGCAACAGGTCGTGGGCGCGGTGATGGTGCAGGTCGCCAGCTTCTCCAACCGCGACAATGCCAACCGTGCGATGGGCCAGCTCAACGCCGCCGGCATCGTCGGCGCCACCATCAGCGATATTGCTGCCGGTGGCCGCACCTTGTTCCGCCTGCGCGTTCCCGCCAGCGACCATGCCAGCGCCGCGGAACTTGTCGGCCGCATCGCCGGTCTGGGCCTGGGTTCGCCGCAGATCGTCAAGGATTGATCCGCCCGGGCCGGTGCTGCCGGCCCGTGCTCCCCCGGCCTTACAATGGCCGTTACGTTCCACCCTCCATTCCCGGCCGTCCCCTGGAGCCTGCTGTCCAATGAATTTCCGTTCCGCCGCCACCGCCCTGGCCGCCACCTTGGTGGTGGGCCTGGCTTCCGCCCAGACGCCGCTGCCGACGCCGGCCACGCCGGCACCTGCCGCCGCCGCTGCTGCCCCGGCCACCGTCGCCACTCCGCCGGCCCCGGCGCCGAGCGTGTCCAAGGCCTGGGTGCTGATGGATTACGCGACCGGCCAGGTGCTGGCTGGCGAAAACGTCCACGAGCAGCTGGCCCCGGCCAGCATCACCAAGGTGATGACCTCCTACGTGATCGCCGCCGAGGTCAAGAACGGCAAGGTCCGTGCGGATGACCAGGTGATGATGAGCGAGCGCGCCTGGCGCGAAGGTGGCGCCGGTACCGATGGCAGCTACAGCGGCTTCCCGGTCAACCAGACCGCGCGCCTGGAAGACATGGAAAAGGGCATGGCGATCCAGTCCGGCAACGACGCCGCGATCGCCCTGGCCGAGCACGTCGCCGGCAGCGAAGAAGCCTTTGCGTCGCTTATGAACAGCTACGCCGCCAAGATCGGCATGAAGGACTCGCACTTCGTCAACGCCCACGGCCTGACCGCACAGGGCCACCACAGCACCGCCTACGACCTGGCGCTGCTGGGCCGCGCGATGGTGCGCGATTACCCGGAAACCTACGCGTACAACAAGATCAAGGAATTCCAGGTCGGCAACATCAAGCAGCCGAACCGCAACCTGCTGCTGTGGCGCGATGGCAGCGTCGATGGCATCAAGACCGGCCACACCTCCGAGGCCGGCTATTGCCTGATGAGCTCGGCGCAGCGTGGCGACCAGCGCCTGATTGCAGTGGTGCTGGGCGGTGCGTCGGAGAAACAGCGTGCCGATGACAGCCTGGCCCTGCTGAACTGGGGCTTCCGCTTCTTCGAGACCCACCGCCTGTACGAGCCGGGCAAGGCCGTGGCCGAACACAAGGTCTGGAAGGGCACCACCGACAAGGTGCAGCTGGGCGTGGCGCAGCCGATGCTGGTGAGCGTGCCGCGCGGCCGCTACAACGATCTGAAGCCGAGCATCGACGTGCCCAAGACCCTGGAAGCACCGTTCACCGCCGGCCAGCAGATCGGCACCGTGAAGGTCACCCTGGATGGCAAGGTCATCGCCGAGGCACCGCTGGTGGCCGTGGCTGCCGTCGAACAGGCCGGCTTCTTCAAGCGCCTGTGGGACAGCTTCTGGATGTGGTGGGAATCGGAATGATCCACGCCCAGGCGTGGTGAACGAAAAAGGCCGGCGAATGCTGGCCTTTTTCGTTTCGGGATGGCGGTTGCGGATGCGGGTAGTGCCGGCCGCTGGCCGGCTCCTCATGAACCCATCCGGGCTGTGCCCGCAGCCGGCCAGCGGCCGGCACTACCATCAATTCCTCGCTTATAGCGAGCGAAGCAAACCGGTGTGCCGACCAACGGTCGGCACCTACCCGCTTCACCCTCAGCCCCTCGCTTACAGCGAGCGGCTGATGGTGAAGCTGCCGAACACGGGCGACTGGCGTTGGCCGTAGAACTCGCGGGTGCTGTGGTAGCGCGCGACCGCGAACTTCCAACGTCCGCGCATCACCGCGATGCCATAACCGCCCTGGGCCACCACGTGGCGCTTGTCCACGCTGTGGCTGCTGCGGAAGGTGTTGCCATCCAGGGTGATGTCGCGGATCACCCACGCTGCGTCGGTGGTGGCGAACAGGTGCCACGACCAGCCGCTGGGGCGGCCGCCTCGCGTCGGCGCGGTGTTTTCACCGGCCGGGCGCAGCGGCGTGCTGCCGAAGTCGTCGGGCAGCTTCCAGCCGAAGCGCACTTCGGCACCGGCGTTGGCCTTGGTTTCCAGGTTGCCGATCGCACCGCCGTAGTGGCTGATCGCATCCCAGCCCCAGCCGCCGGCATTGACGCTGGCATCGGCCGGCCAACGGCGCATGCGCTCATGGGTCAGCATGAACACCGGTTCGTTGTGCAGCTGGTTGTCCCAGCCTTCGAACTTCTTGTCGCCCAGGATGCTGTGCACCGCATCCTGCACCTGCTTGCCCTGCGCCCACGGGCCGACCACGCCCACCGCCAGCTGGGTGGTCTGCAGGCGGTCGCCGCTGCGTGCGTTGAAGCCGAAGCTGGCCAGCAGCACGCCGGCATACGGCCGGTCGTCCTCGATCAGGTCGCGGCGGGCCGGGTCGGTCGGGGTGAAGATGCCCTGGCCGATGCTGAAGATCATGTTCTGCTGTTCGAACCGGCCCGGGTGCAGGCCTTCCAGGTACTGGTTCACCCAGCGCGCCATGCGCGGCAGGCACGGGTCGTCGGTGTAGTCGACCAGGTTCGGCGAAACCAGGGTCAGCTGCGCGCCGTTGGTATAGCCCTGGTCCTGGTGGCGGCCACCGAACAGGTCGTTGTCGACGCGGAAATTGATCTGCGGCGGGTGGTCGCGCATCGCGTCCGGGCCACATTGTTCGGCCGCCTGGGCGGCAAGGGGAAGGGATGCAGCCAGCAGGCCGGACAGCCCGAGGGCGGCAAGGCAGCGCGTGGAAGGGGGGCTCATGGGGGGCGGATTCGTTTCGTCGTCTTCGGCCGCGACACGGTACCCCTGCGAGGGCGCTGGAACGACCACGCGGCCATCACTTGTCTGTTCCGAAAACAACATTGTCCAACTGACACAATGTGATACGCGGCAGTGACCCACGCCACCCGGCGACGCGGCCCGGCATGCCGATCGAGTCGTCTTGGGCGTTTGCAGTCAGCTGCGGTTGTGGTTGGGTGGGGGCATGCCCTATCCTCTGCGCCGGCGCCTGGGGAGGCGTCACAAAGGATTCAGGTCCCAGACCCTTTCTCAACCCATGGATTGCGCTTCGCCGTCGGCAAAGTGCTGGATGACTCAAATGAACAAATCGAATTCGCTCGCCCATGCGTTGGCCTGCGCGCTGCTGGGCGTTGGTCTGGTGGCCATCAGTGCCCCGGCATCGGCCGGTCTGCGCGACAGCTTCGCCAACAGCCGCACTTCGGCCCAGGAACAGAGCAAGAAGGGCCAGGCCGAGATCCCGGTCTGCACCAAGCCGCTGGGCTCCATTTCGGTGATCGAGCCGGAAGACGTGGTGAACTGGTGGACCGGCCAGCAGTTGCCGGCGCCGTCGAAGCTGATCAAGGTCTTCGTCAACAAGTCCAAGTGCTTCACGCTGGTCGACCGTGGCGTCGGCATGGCCGCCGCACAGGCCGAGCGTGCGCTGGCCAGCGAAGGCCAGCTGCGCGGCCGTTCCAACATCGGCAAGGGCCAGATCCGTGCCGCCGACTACGTGCTGGTGCCGGACCTGATCTCGCAGAACAGCAATGCCGGCGGCAACGCGATCGGTGGTTTGCTGGGCGGCCTGATCGGCGGCAAGGCCGGTGCCGTGGTCGGCGGCCTGAACTTCCGCAGCAAGACCGCGGACGTGACCCTCACCCTGACCGACGTGCGTTCCTCCGAGCAGGTGGCCATCGTCGAGGGCAACTCGAAGAAGACCGACCTGGGCTGGGGCGCCGGTGGCGGTCTGTTCGGCGGCGGCGGCATCGGCGCGATGGGTGTGGGTGGCTATGCCAACACCGAAGTCGGTCAGGTGATCACCCTGGCCTACCTGCAGGCTTACACCAACATGGTGGCCGAGCTGGGTGGCCTGCCGGCCAACGCCTCGGCGGCCAACTCGGGCCAGGCCGTGACCATGCTCAAGGCCGGCCGCCTGCTGGCCAATGCCAAGGGCACCGGCGCGCCGGTGCGCTCGCTGGAGCCGGGCATGCTGCTGTACCCCACCGGCGTCAAGGAAGGCACCATGTGGGAAGTGGAAGACGAAATGGGCAACAAGGGCTGGGTCAACTCCACCCTGATGGAAACGGCCAAGTAAGCCGCCTGCGTGCCGGCCCCGCGCCGGCACGCGCCGCCTGCCGGGGCCGGCCTTCGTGGACGGCCCTGCCAGGGGCGCGGCCCCGCTGCAACGCAGCGGCTCGCCGGTGCCGCCTTTGACTTTGATGAATACTCTTGGGTTTGTTGCCCTGCGGCCCGATAATGGGTCCATGGAAATCAAGTCCGACAACCCCGAACACGGCTTCCAGTTCCCCGGTCAGTTCGAGCTCAGCGCGATGGGCCCGGCCAACCGCGGCCTGGAACACGAGCTTCCCCGCCTGCTGCTGGCCGCCGGCATCGATGTGGTCAATGAACGCATCAGCTGGAAGCACTCGTCCAACGGCAAGTACGTCTCCATCCGCATGGTGTTCAAGGCCGAGAGCCGCGAGCAGTACGACCTGGCCCACCAGGCGCTGCGCGATCATCCGGAAGTGAAGTGGACGCTGTAGCCGACAGCTGCCCGGCCGACGCTGCCCCGGAAGAACGCCCGCCACGCCCGGCAGTGGTCCGCGACCTGGGGCGCCAGCCCTACGAGCCGGTGTGGCGTGCCATGCAGCGCTTCACCGACCAGCGCAGCGACGCCGACCCCGACGAGCTGTGGGTGGTCGAGCACGACCCGGTGTTCACCCTGGGCCAGGCTGGCAAGGACGAGCACGTGCTGGCGCCGGGTGAGATCCCGGTGCTGCATGTGGACCGTGGCGGCCAGGTGACCTATCACGGCCCCGGCCAGATCGTGGTCTATCCGCTGCTGCGGCTGCCACGGCTGGGTATTGGCGTGCGCGACTACGTGTGCCGCATCGAGCAGGCCATCATCGACACCCTGGCCGAGTGGAACATCGGTGCTGAACGCCGTGACGGCGCCCCGGGCGTCTACGTCGGGGGCGCCAAGATCGCCGCCCTCGGCATCCGCGTGCGCCGCGGCTGCACCTTCCATGGCCTGGCCTTCAACGTGGCCATGGACCTGGAACCCTTCCATCGCATCAATCCCTGTGGCTATCAGGGGTTGCAGGTGACCTCGGTGGTAGACTTGGGCGGCCCCTCCGGGATGGATGCCGTCAAGCCGGTGCTGCTGGACCACCTGGCCCGCCAGTTCGGCCTGCTGCTGCAGCACACGCCCGAACTGCCTGATCTTTCTGCGGCCGCCTGACCGCCCCCCGGAACTGCCATGACTGAAACCACCGCCCGTTCCATTCCCCTGCAGATCGTGCAGGGCGACTCTCCGTCCGCCGCGCCGTTGCAGGCAGGGGTCAAGCAGCTGGGCGGTGACAAGATCAACCGCTCGCCGGTGCAGTTCGCCGATGCGCCGGTGCTGCGCAAGCCGTCGTGGATCCGCGTGCGCATTCCTTCGGGCAATGCCGTGCAGAACCTGAAGGCCAAGCTGCGCGAGAACCGCCTGGTGACCGTGTGCGAGGAAGCCAGCTGCCCGAACATCCATGAGTGCTTCGGCCACGGCACCGCCACCTTCATGATCCTCGGCGAGGTCTGCACCCGCCGCTGCTCGTTCTGCGACGTGGCCCACGGCCGCCCGAAGCCGCCCGATGCCAACGAGCCGGCCAGCCTCGGCCAGACCGTGGCCGACATGGGCCTGAAGTACGTGGTGGTGACCAGCGTCGACCGCGATGACCTGCGCGACGGTGGTGCCCAGCACTTCGTCGACTGCATCAGCGCCATCCGCGCGAAGTCGCCGGGTACCCGCATCGAAGTGCTGACCCCGGACTTCCGCGGCAAGGGCCGCATGGAGCGCGCGCTGGAGATCCTGGCGCAGAACCCTCCGGACGTGTTCAACCACAACATCGAAACCGTGCCCGACCTGTACCGCAACGTGCGCCCGGGTGCCGATTACCAGTGGTCGCTGAACCTGCTGAAGAACTTCAAGGCGCAGCACCCCGAGGTGCCGACCAAGAGCGGCATCATGCTGGGCCTGGGCGAGGAGTTCGAGCAGATCAAGGCCACCATGCGCGACCTGCGCGCGCACGACGTGGACATGATCACCATCGGCCAGTACCTGCAGCCGACCGCGCACCACCATCCGGTGCTGAAGTACTGGACCCCCGAGGACTACAAGGCGCTGGAAGACTACGGCTACGAGCTGGGCTTCAGCCACGTGGCCTCCGGCCCGATGGTGCGCTCGTCGTACCACGCCGACGTGCAGGCCAAGGGCGCCGGCGTCTCCTGAGGTGGGTGCGGACCGTTGGTCCGCACGCCTTTGCCAGGCATGGCCCGGCGCTAACGGGTGGGAGCGAACCACCCTGGTGGGTGCGGACCGTTGGTCCGCACGCCTTCGCCTGCATTCACAATTTGCTACACCGGCCCCGCTAGGCTGGTTTTCCACCGAGCGCGGCCGGGTGACAAACCCGGCAACTTTCGGCACTGTCGTGGTGTCTGAACACCCCGCAGTCTCCCCCTTGGCAAGGCGCCTTCGAGCACGTCAATGAAATTCAAAGCCCCCGCATTCCTGATGGCCCTGGCGCTGGTCGCGCCGCTGGCGTTGGCGGCCAAGGCCGACTCGCCTGCATTGCCCGCGGCGGCCACCGCCGATCAGGTGACCACCTCCAAGCTGGTGTACGGCCTGTTGTCCGACAGCCGTTATGCCTACCGCCCACGCGCGCTGGACGAGGCCACCTCCAAGGACGTGTTCAAGCGCTACCTGGAGACGCTGGACGGCGGCAAGCAGTACTTCACCCAGGCCGACGTGGCGCGCTTCGCGCCGTTCGAAGCCAACATCTCCTCGGCCATCCGCGGCGGCGAGCTGGAGCCGGCGTTCCAGGTGTTCGCCGTCTACAAGCAGCGCGTCGGCGAGCGCGTGGCCTACGCGCGCAAGCTGCTCAAGCAGGAGCCGGACTTCACCACCGACGAGCGCTTCGAATACGACCGCAAGAAGGTGCCGTGGGCGGCCAGCAGCGCCGAGCTGGACGAGCTGTGGCGCAAGTCGGTCAAGAACGATTGGCTGCGCCTGAAACTGGCCGGCAAGAAGCCGGACGACATCCGCAAGACGCTGGACAAGCGCTACGCGACGCTGGAAAAGTCGGTCAATGAACTGAAGGGCGAAGACGTCTTCCAGTTCTTCATGAACGCCTATACCAGCGCGGTCGATCCGCACACCGATTACTTCACCCCGCGCACCGCCGAGAACTTCAACCAGGCGATGTCGTTGTCGCTGGAAGGCATCGGCGCGCAGCTGCAGCGCCAGGACGACGTGGTGGTGATCCGCGAGATCATCGCCGGTGGTCCGGCCGCGGTGGACGGCACGCTGAAGCCGGGTGACCGCATCGTCGGCGTCGGCCAGGGCAAGTCCGGCCTGGTCGAGGATGTGATCGGCTGGCGCATCGATGATGTCGTGGCCAAGATCCGCGGCGCCAAGGACACCCAGGTCAAGCTGGAATTCATTCCGGCCGCCGAAGGTGCCGACGGCAAGCACCACACCCTGGTGCTGACCCGGCAGAAGGTGCGCCTGGCCGAACAGGCCGCCAAGGGCGAGACCATGACCATTCCGGCCGCCAACGGTGAGCCGGCGCGCAAGATCGGCGTGATCAAGCTGCCGACCTTCTACCAGGACTTCGAAGGCCGCCGCCGCAACGCCGCCGACTACGCTTCGGCCACCCGCGACGTGGCCAAGCTGCTGGCCGGCTTCAAAAACGACAAGCTGGATGGCGTGGTGCTGGACCTGCGCAACAACGGCGGTGGTTCGCTGGATGAAGCGATCGAACTGACCGGCCTGTTCATCGAGCAGGGCCCGGTGGTGCAGGTGCGCGAGTCCGGTGGCCGCGTCACCGTCAACAGCGACCGCAACCAGGGCGTGGCGTGGGATGGCCCGCTGGCGGTGCTGATCAACCGCGGTTCGGCCTCGGCCTCGGAAATCTTTGCCGGCGCCATCCAGGACTACGGTCGTGGCCTGGTGATCGGTGAAACCAGCTTCGGCAAGGGCACCGTGCAGAACATCGTCGACCTCGACCGTTGGCCGAGCGGCGAAACGCAGCGCTTCGGCCAGGTCAAGCTGACCATCGCCCAGTTCTTCCGCATCAGCGGCAGCAGCACCCAGCACAAGGGTGTGGTGCCGGACCTGGCCTTCCCGGCCAGCGTCGATGCCACTGAGTTCGGCGAAAGCACCTACGACAACGCGTTGCCGTGGACCCGCATCGCGGCCGTGCCGCACACCCAGTACGGCAACTTCGCACCGCTGCTGCCGAAGCTGGAAACCCGTCACGATGCCCGCATCGCCACCGACAAGGAATTCCAGTGGTGGAACGAGGACGTGCAGCAGTTCCGCACCGAAGCGGCGAAGAAGTACATCTCGTTGAACGAGGCGACCCGCCGCGCCGAACGCGAGCGCCAGGATGCCCAGCGCAAGGAGCGCCAGGTGCAGCGCAAGGAACTGGGCCTGGCCCTGGACCCGCTGGCCGATGACAGCAGCGACGACGGCCTGACCGGCAACGAGCGCGACATCGTCAAGGATGCCGCACGCGAGAAGGCCGCCGAGAAGCGTCCGGACCCGCTGCTGCGTGAGTCGGCTTCGATCCTGGCCGATGCGGTGAACCTGCTGGCCAATGACCGCCCGCTGTCGGCGCAGGTGCTGCCGCAGTCCACCGGCGCCGGCCGCTGGGCCGACTGAGCCGCCAAGCGCGCGTATACCCGAGGGGCCGGCATTGCCGGCCCCTTTGCTTTTCCGTGCATGAACCGGGAACAACGCGGGCTGCCATGTCGACCTGCCACACACGGCCTCAGGACTACGCTTGGCTTTAACGTCCTTGCAGGAGTACCCATGCGGGCCTCCCGTCTTTCCAGCGCTGCCGTCGCCCTCGCCAGCGCCCTGATCCTGTCGGCCTGTGGTGGCCGCGCCGCCGACAGCACCCTGCTGCGTGAGTCCTTTGATTCCGGCGACACCTTCTCGCGCACCGTCGAGGGTGGCCCGGGGGAAGCCTGCGAGGCAGCGCGGCGCACCCTGCTGAGCCAGGGCTACGCCATTGCGCGCTCGGATGCGTCGCAGGTGGAAGGCAACAAGAACTTCCAGCCCCGCGACGACGATCACGAGCAACTGGTTCTGCGCATCTCCTGCGCGCCCCGTGGCAGCCAGACCCTGGTGTTCGTCAGCGCGGTGCAGGATCGCTATGCACTGAAGAAGAGCCCGACCTCGGCCAGCGTCGGTGTCGGCGCGTTGGGTTCGGTATCGTTGCCGTTCGGCAGCAACGACGACTCGCTGGTGAAAGTGGCCAGCAGCACGGTGACCGATGCCGAATTCTATCGCCGCTTCTTCCAGCGCCTGCAGCAGTATCTGCCTGCCGATGCCACTGCGCCTGCGGCGCCGGCGGCCACAACGCCTGAACCTGCACCGGCCACCACGGACCAGGGATGAGCGTGCGCGGCAGGTTGATCGGCATGGCCCTGCTGCTGGTGCCCGTGCTGGGGACGGCGGCCACGCCTGTCGACTGCACACAGGGCCTGCTGCAGCGGCTGGGCTGGCGCTTCGAAGAGGCGGCGGTGGCCACGCCGCAGGTGCACGGCGGTGTCGTGTGCACGCGCGCCACGTTGGCCGAGGCGCAGGCGGCGGGCGATCTGCACGTGCAGTGGCCGGCCGCAATGCCCGCTGCGGCCCGACAGGCACAACTGCGGCAACTGCTGGATGACCCGGCCACGGTCTGCGCCTATGCGTTCGAACTGGGCGCCGCCACGCAACGTGCGGCGACCGCATTGCAGGACAATCCCACGTTCCGTTTTTCCGGCCCGCAGCTGGGCTGGATCGGCTTCGGCCTGCGCGGTGCACCATCGCAAGGGTGGCAGCGCACACGCAGTTTCGGCCGTGGTTACGTGCCCAGCGCCGGCAACAGCCGTGCATTGCAGACGTTCTACAGCGGCAGCGTGCGTGCCGAATGTGGCGTCGGCCGCCAGGTCGCGCAGCTGGCCACGCAGCGCGAGCTGTATGGTGATGCTGCGTTCGATGCCGAGTTCAAACCCGCGGAGCTGTCGATTGGCACGTTCCTGGCGCTGCATGACACCGACAGCATCCTGCTGGGTGCAAACGCAGGTGATTTCTTCGCCGATGGCAAGGCCGTGCGCACGTCGATGATGGGGCGGCAGGCGTTCGTCGGTGTGCCGGGTTTCATCGAACATGTGTACGACAAGGGCACGCTGGACGATCTGAGCAACCAGGCCGAGAACTTCGTGGTGGTCGAGGTGGGCGAGGGCGCTGCGCAGGCGCTGGCCCTGCACGGCGGGCTGGCCTGGTACGACCAGCGCAATGTCGAGCTATGGAAACTCGCGCAGGACATCCCGCGCGTCGGGCAACGCTACTTCGAGCGCCTGCTGTTCGAGCGCGACCCGGACCTGCGCGCACGGCTGGCACCGCGCTACCACGACACGCTGGCACGCATGGACCAGCTGCTGGACGATCCGTTCTACCAGCAGTTCGTGATCTATGTGCACCCGCGCGGTATACGTCCCATCGGCTACCACGTTGCCCGCCTGCTTGATCGCAACCCACGAACGCCGTTTTCGATCGACCTGGCGGTGCACAATCTGCATACCACGCTCTACCGGCGTTGGCGCGAGGCGCAGCTGCGCCACTGCGCGGCCACCGGCAGGCCAGGCAGCCTGACCCTAGACCCTAACTGAAGGTGAAACAATGGATATTGCAATGATCGGCCTCGGCCGCATGGGTGCCAACATGGCCCAGCGCCTGCATCGCGGCGGCCACCGCGTGGTCGGCTACGACCCGGGCGAGGGTGCGCGCCAGCGTGCCGCCGAAGCCGGCCTGGAAGTGGTGGATTCGCTGGCCGCTGCCGTCGCTGCGCTGCCAGTGCCGCGCGTGGTGTGGCTGATGGTGCCGGCCGGCGAGACCGTCGACCAGACCCTGGGCCAGCTGACCCCGCATCTTGCCGAGGGCGACATCGTCATCGACGGTGGCAACTCCAACTACCAGGATTCGATCCGCCGCGCCAAGGCATTGGCCGAAGACGACCTGGGCTACGTCGACTGCGGCACCAGCGGTGGCGTGTGGGGCCTGCAGGAAGGCTACAGCCTGATGGTGGGTGGCGAGGCTTCGGTGGTGGAACAGATCGCACCGCTGCTGCGCACGCTGGCGCCGGCCGAGGATCGCGGCTGGGCACGTGTGGGTCCGTCCGGCGCCGGCCACTTCACCAAGATGGTCCACAACGGCATCGAGTACGGAATGATGCAGGCCTACGCCGAGGGCTTCGCGCTGATGAAGCGCAAGCAGGAGATGGAGCTGGACCTGGCCCAGGTGGCCGAAGTGTGGCGCCACGGCAGCGTGGTGCGTTCGTGGCTGCTGGACCTGAGCACCGAAGCGCTCAAGCGCAATCCCTCGCTGGATGGCATCGCACCCTATGTGGAAGATTCCGGCGAAGGCCGCTGGACCGTGGCCGAAGCGATTGCCCTGGATGTGCCGGCACCGGTGATCACGCTGTCGCTGCTGGAACGCCTGCGCTCGCGCGAATCCAATTCGTTCACCGACCGCCTGCTGTCGGCGATGCGCAACGAATTCGGTGGCCACGCCATCAAGAAGTCGTAAGAAGCACCGGGGTCGGATCCCTTTCCGCAGGAAAGGGCTCTGACCCCATCAGGAAAGCTGTCTCCGATCGCCTCCACGTCCTCCACGCATGGCGTGGATCTACTGGTCAGTCCAACGCGATTCGCCGCCCTTCGCGCGCACTGTCCATGCCGGCCTGCAGCAACCGCATCAGCTGCAGCGCCTGCACCGCACTGACCGTCGCTTCGCCATCGCCGTGCATCGCCGCCGCGAACTGTGCATACAGCCGCCGGTAATCGCCGGGCAGGTTGTCGACGGTGCTGCGCTGCACGTTGTCCTCGGCATCACAACGCACCAACTCGCCATGCCGCGGATCGATGCCCCAGCCGGGTGCGCCCGGCGCCACACCGCGGCGCAGCTGCGCCTCCTGTACATCCAGGCCGTGCTTGATCCAGCTGCCCGTGCTGCCATGCACACTGAAGTGCGGCGTAGGGGCTGCCACCAGTGAACCGGCATGCACGATCGCGCGGTGCCGCGGGTAATGCAGAACGGCATGGAAGTAATCGATGCCGCTGCCAACTTCGCGCTGCACGGCCAGGTCGGCGTCGATCGCCTGCGGCCAGCCGAACAGCACCAGCATCTGGTCCAGCAGGTGCGGGCCCAGGTCGTACCACAGGCCGCTGCCGGGTCCTTCCTGTTCGCGCCAGCGCTCGCGCACCTGCGGCCGGTAGCGGTCGAAATGCGCATGGCACTCGGCCACCTCGCCAAGCGTGCCTTGGGCGAGCAGCGACTGCAGGGTGAGGAAGTCGGCATCGAAACGCCGGTTCTGGAACACGGTCGCGATGCGGCCGGCATCGCGCGCGGCAGCCAGTATCGCTTCGGCTTCGGCAACATCCAGAGCGAATGGCTTGTCGACCAGCACGTGCTTGCCGGCGGCCAACGCGGCCATGGCCAGGGGCGCGTGCTGGGCATTCGGCGTGGCGATCACCACCGCATCCGCCGCCGGATCATCGAAAACCTCCTGCGGCGTGGCACGCACGTGCACGTCGCTGAACGTGCGCAGCAGGGTGTCGCGCTGGGAGCTGACGATGCTGTGCAGTGCCAGGCCCGGCGTGTGCTGGATCAGCGGCGCATGGAAGACACGGCCGGCGAGGCCGTAACCGATCAGGGCCAGTTGCAGGTCGGGGCGCATGGCAGGGCTCCGGCTGTGGGGGCTGTGGAATACACAGGGTAATCGACAGGTTGGCGACGCTCCAAAACTGAACCGTTGCCCTCGCGCGGGGCCCGATTCACGGCGGCGTGACCGCAACGCCACGCCTGCTCCACGCCTGCTTGTCCAGACTGGCAGCACATCCCGAAGGAGTACGACACGATGAGCAATACCACCCGCACGCTGATTGCTTCTGCCCTGACGCTGGGCCTGGCGCTGTCCTCCTCCGCTGCATTCGCCAAGGATCCGGCCGCGAAGAGCCCGCCGACCAGCACGCATCCGGCGACCCATGCCGATCGCCACGACTCCAACGAGCCGGTGACCGATACCTGGATCACCACCAAGGTGAAGGCCGACCTGCTCGCCAGCAGCAACGTTCCGGGCACTGAGATCAAGGTGGAAACGGTCAATGGCGTGGTCAGCCTCAGCGGCGCCGTCGCCAGCCAGGCCGAGAAGGACAAGGCGGTCACCACCGCCAAGGGCATCAAGGGCGTGACCCGCGTTGATGCTGCTGCGCTGAAGGTCAGTGCCGCCGCCAAGCGCTGAACCTGAACCCGGTGGGTGCCCCCGCGTGGGGCGCCCGCTGATCTGTAGAGCCGGGCCATGCCCGGCTGGACTCCAAGGCAGCCGAGCATGGGCTCGGCTCTACAGGTCCGATTGCCAACCCGTCCAGCCAGCCGGGCCGGAACGCCCGCCAGTGTGATCGCCTGCGCTATATTGCCGGTTCCGCCGCAGCCGGGCTGAGCCCGGCGGACGCTTCGCGGCCGTGCTGACGAGGAACTATGGCGCTGGTTTTCAGTGACGACATCTGGGACCGCTGGCGGTTGCCGGCCCTGGCGCTGGCGGCCGTGGCGATCATCGTGGTGCCGTGGTTGACCCTGCGCAAGCTGCAGCAGGACAACGATCAAGCAATGGCCTGGGTCAACCATACCCAGGCCGTGGGCGTGGCCCTGCAGCAATTGCAGGCGGACGTCCGTGATGTCGAATCGGCGGCATTGACCCTGTCCAAGGGCATTGATGCGCCGGGCCTGCGCGAACGCATGGCCAAGGCCAACGAGATTCCCGGACGGCTCGCCGAACTGGGGCGGATGACCCGCGACAATCCCGATCAGCTGATCCGCATCGGCCGCATCGAATCCATGCTGGAAGGCCGGATGGCGGTGGCCCGCGAACTGGCCAAGTCCGAGCCGAACAGTGACCAGCGCGCCCTGGTGCAGGACCTGAGCACGCGCTATCCGATCCGCGGCCTGGTGGAGGAGTTGCAGACCAGCGAATACAAGCTGCTGACGTTGCGCGCCGAACAGGCCGCGCGCCAGCGCAAGCAGACCGAGCTGGTGTCATGGAGCTCGCTGGTGGTGCAGCTGGCGCTGCTCGGCCTGGTGCTGTGGCTGCTGCAACGGCAGATCGGCCGCCGCCTGCAGGCGGAACGGCAATCGCTGCGGTCGGCGGCCCGTGCGGCCTCGGTGCTGCAGACCGTACGCGAACCGATCGTGCTGCTTGACCGCGACCTGCGCGTGCAGCTGCACAATCCCGCCTTTGCTGAACTGTACGGCCTGCAGGACGAACGCGCCGATGGCCTGCTGCTGGAAACCGTCGGTGACGGCGGATGGAAGGATGCCGTGGTGCGCCAGCGCCTGTCCGACGTGTTGCTGCGTGGCCGCGAACTGTGGGACTTCGAACATGAGCAGCGCACCGCCGACGGCATGGTGCGTTACATGCTGCTCAACGCACGACGCATGCCACTGCCGGATACCGATGACGAAGTGGTGTTGCTGACCATCAGCGATGTCACCATGCAGCGCGCCGTGCAGCTGCGCGTGGAAGAGCTGAATCGGCAGCTGGAAGGCAAGGTCGCCCAGGTGTCGGAGGTCAACCGCGAACTGGAAGCGTTCAGTTATTCGGTCTCGCACGACCTGCGCGCACCGCTGCGCCACGTGGCCGGCTTCTCCGACAAGCTGTCGCGCCACTTGGGCGAGGCCGCCGACGACAAGAGCCGCCACTATCTGGAGGTGATCTCCGGCTCCGCGCGGCGCATGGCGGCGCTGATCGACGATCTGCTGGTGTACTCGCGCCTGGGCCGGGTTGCCATGCGCCAGCAGGCGGTGGACATGCAGTCGCTGGTGGCCGATACCCGTGCCATGCTCGATTCGAACCTGCAGGCCGAGGCCGAGAACAGCGGCCACCCGCACCAGGTGGAGTGGAGCATCGCGCCGCTGCCGATCGTGGTGGCCGATGAGAACATGATCCGCCAGGTCTGGCTGAACCTGCTCGGCAATGCGGTGAAGTACTCGGGCAACCGCGAGCCGGCGAAGATCCGCGTGGACTACCAGCAGCAGCCCGATGGCGGTCATCAGTTCACGGTCAGCGACAATGGTGCAGGCTTTGACATGGCCTATGCCGGCAAGCTGTTCGGCGTGTTCCAGCGCCTGCACAAGGCCAGCGACTACCCGGGCACCGGCATCGGCCTGGCCAGCGTGCGCCGCGTGCTGACCCGCCATGGCGGCCGTATCTGGGCCGAGGCCGAACCGGACGTCGGCGCCACTTTCCACTTCTACCTGCCTCCCGCGATCGACGCGGACAAACAAGGTCCCTCTGCATGACGACTCTGCGCACCATTCTTCTTGCCGAAGACAGCCCGGCCGATGCCGAGATGGCGATCGATGCCCTGGAAGAGGCGCGGCTGGCCAATCCCATCGTGCACGTCGAGGATGGCGTGGAAGTGATGGACTACCTGCTGCGCCGCGGTGCATACGCCGGCCGCGAGGAAGGCCTGCCCGCCGTGCTGCTGCTGGACATCAAGATGCCGCGCATGGACGGCCTGGAAGTGCTGCGGCAGATCCGTGAACACGAAGAACTCAAGCGCCTTCCGGTGGTGATCCTGTCGTCCTCGCGCGAGGAAAGCGATCTGGCCCGCAGCTGGGACATGGGCGTGAACGCCTACGTGGTCAAGCCGGTGGACGTGGACCAGTTCTTCGGCGCAGTACAGACCCTGGGCAAGTTCTGGGCGTTGATCAACCAGGCACCGGAACTCGAGTGAGCCCATGCCCTTGACCGGTCCCGCCCTGGGGGCGCTGCGCATCCTGCTGGTGGAGGATTCACCGGAAGATGCCGAGCTGATGTCCGAACAGATGCTTGAGGCGGGGCTGGACGCCCGCTTCGAGCGGGTCGAGAGCGAGGCTGAACTTCGCCAGGCACTGGCGGCGTTCCAGCCGGACATCGTGCTGTCGGACCTGAGCATGCCCGGCTTTTCCGGCGACGACGCGCTGCGCATCGTGCGCGAGACTGCGCCGGAAGTACCCTTCATCTTCGTCTCCGGCACCATGGGTGAGGAGAACGCGGTGGAGGCGCTGCAGAAGGGCGCCAACGACTACATCATCAAGCACCTGCCGGCACGCCTGCCGTCGGCGGTGGCGCGCGCGATCCGCGATGCGCGCAGTGCGGTGGAGCGTGCGCGGGTGGAGACCGAGCTGATGCGTGCGCAGCGTCTGGAAAGCCTGTCGCTGCTGGCCGCCGGCCTCAGCCACGACCTGCGCAACATCCTGCAGCCGCTGCTGATCATGCCGGACCTGTTGAAGGCGCGTACCGAAGACCCGCAGCTGCACCACCTGGCCGATGTCATCGCCGAGTGCGGCCGCCGCGGCCACGAGATGGCCGAGTCGATGCTGTCGTTCGTGCGCGGTTCGCGCAAACCGAGCGAGCGCATCGAGATCAAGGGCCTGTTCGATGCCGTGGCGCTGTTGTTGCGCAGCAACGTGCCCGATGCGGTGCGGCTGGAACTGCAGGTGCAGGATGACGGCCTGGTGGTCGATGCCAACTACACCGAGCTGCAGCAGGTGATGTTGAACCTGGCGCTGAACGCAATCCAGGCGATGCCCAACGGCGGCCGCCTGAGCCTGACCGCCGGCCATGCCGGCCAGCGCGACGGCGTGGACTGGATGCATATCCGGGTGGTCGATGAAGGCATAGGCATGGATGCGGACACGTTGTCGCACCTGTTCAACCCGTTCTTCACCACCAAGGCCGATGGCACCGGGCTGGGCCTGATGTCCTGCAAGCGCATCGTCGAAGGTGCCGGCGGCAGCATTCACGTCAGCAGCCAGCCAGGCCAAGGCACCTGCTTTGAACTGCGGCTGCCGATGCATGACGCCATCGATGGCAGTGAGCCGGTCGAGCAGCTGGTGGCGCTGGGCAGCGGTCAGTCGATCCTGGTGGTCGATGGCGAGGCTACGCGCCTGTCGCTGCTGGGCAATGCGCTGTCGAGCCAGGGGTACCAGCTGCAGCTGGCCTCCGATGGCGCAGCTGCACTGCGCTGGATGCAGCAGGAGGCGATGCCGGCGTTGGTGATCGCCGATGCCGGTTCCAAGCTGCTGCCGGCCAGCCAGCTGCTGGGCGAAATGGCCGCGCTGGGGTATGGCGGCCCGGCTCTGGTGCTGGAAGATCCTGCAATGGCGGTGCCGGCCGAGGCCTTCCCGGCCGGCGTGGAGGTGCACGTGCTGCACAAGCCGCTGCAGATGCAGAAGGTGTTCCGCGCGGTGGCCGAAGCGCTGGGCTGATGCCCTGGTGGTGCCGGCCGCTGGCCGGCATCCACCGCGACGGGATCAATGCAGTTGCCGGCCAGCGGCCGGCACTACCGTTCGGTGGTTTCCCACGGAAACCGCGGCAGCGCGTCCACCGCCTGTTCCAGGCGCCGCGACCAGTTCTGGTGGATGTCGGCATACAACGCCGAATCCGCCCCCAGCCGCAGCTGCTGGCCGATGCGCAGTTCGCCATTGCGCAGCAACGCCAGGTCGATCGGCAGGCCCACCGACAGATTGGAGCGGATGGTCGAATCGAGCGACACGATGGCAGTGCGCGCGGCATCCTCCAGGTGGGTGGCCGGGGTAAGGATGCGGTCGAGGATCGGCTTGCCGTACTTGGATTCGCCGATCTGCAGGTAGGGCGTCTCCGGCGAGGCGGCGATCGCATTGCCCAGCGGGTAGATCATGTACAGCCCCGGCCGCTCGCCGGTGACCTGGCCGCCGAAGATCAGCGTGGCCTGGGTGTTGACCCCGTCATGGCCGTGCTCGCTGTGCGTGCTGTGCACCTGGCTGTCCACCAGCAGCCGGCCGACGTACTCGGCCGCTTCGAACAGGTGGGCCATGTCGCGCAGGTTGGGCGTGCGCCGTTCTTCGGCATCGCGCACCAGGCGCGACACCAGCAACTGGGTGGTGGCCAGGTTGCCGGCCGCCATCAGTACATAAGCCGCCTGGCCGGGGTACTCGAACACGTGCAGCTTCCGGTGCACGCGCACATCGTCCAGCGAGGCATTGGTCCGGGTGTCGGCGGCGAAGACCAGGCCTTCGTCCACCTCGATTCCAACGCAATAGGTCATGTCGGTGCCCTATCATGTGCGTCCCGGATTGTAGGCAGGCCGCCGTGACGACGGCATGTCCACGCCCCCCAGCACTGTCACCTGAACCGCATGACCATCGTGCTCCTGAGCCTGGGCAGCAACGTCCAGCCCCGCCGCTACCTCCACGCCGCGGTGGCGGCCCTGCGCGAGCGCTTCGGCACGCTGCAGGTGTCCCCCGCCTACCGTACCGCCGCAGTCGGCTTTGATGGCCCGGCCTTCCTCAACAACGCGGTGGCGATCGAGACCGACCTGCCGCTGCAGGCGCTGGACGACTGGCTGCATGCGCTGGAAGACGCGCACGGCCGTGACCGCAGCGGGCCGCGCTTCTCCGACCGGACCCTGGATATCGACGTGGTGTTCTACGGCGACCTGGTGGTGGAAGGCCCTGGCCATCTGCGCATCCCTCGCCCGGAACTGAAGCATGCCTTCGTGCTGAAGCCGCTGGCCGACATCGCGCCCGGCTTCATCGACCCGGTCAGCGGCCAGGACCTGGCCACGCTGTGGCGCGCGCACCCGCAGTGCGGCGAGGCATTCGAGGTGGTTGACCTCGGATGACCGAGGTTGCCGGCCAGTGGCCCGTACTACCGGTAGTGCCGGCCGCTGGCCGGCAACCTTTCAGCTGACCGTACGCCCGCCGTCCACGCGCAGGGTATGGCCGGTGACGAAGCTGGCTTCGGTCACCAGCCAGTACACCGCCTCGGCAATTTCCTCGACCGTGCCGATCCGCGCCAGCGGCGTGCGTGCCAGCAGTGCCTCACGCGCGAAATCATCCTTGCCCTGTTCGGGCCACAGGATCGCGCCGGGCGCCACCGCATTGACCCGCACCTTCGGCGCCAGTTCCAGCGCCAGCGAGCGGGTGGCCATCTCCAGCGCGGCCTTGGCCATCGTGTAGGCGATGTGGTCGCGCATCGGGTCGGTGCCGTGCAGGTCGGTCAGGTTGACGATGCAGCCGTGCTGGCGGCGCAGGTAGGGCGCGGCAGCCTGTGACAGCAGCAGCGGCGCACGCGCGTTGACCGCGTACAGTTCGTCCACCGCCTCGGCGGTGACCTGGCCAAGCGGGGTGGCGAAGAAATTGGAGGCGTTGTTGACCAGCGCGTCCAGGCGCCCGAAATGGGTGACCGCCTGTTCCACCAGATCGGACAGGGCATCGGCGTCACGCAGGTCGGCCTGCAGGGCCAGCACGCTGCCCGGGCGCACATTGTCGAAATCGAACGCGGTCTGCTGCAGCTCCGCGCTGGAGGTGTTGGCGTGCAGCACCACCGACCAGCCACAGGCATGGAACTGGCGGGCGATGGCCGCGCCAATCCGGCGTGCGCTGCCGGTGATCAGGGCCACGGGGGCGGTGTCGCTCATGAGGGTCCTCCAAGGCTCGGCTATCCTGTGCACCATTGTCACCGCATTCGAAGACGCCATGCAGCCCACGTTCCCCCTGCCCGAAGCCGATGCCCTGGCCCACAGCGACCAGCTGGCCGCCGCCCTGCGCGCCGAGATCCTTACGCAGGGCGGGGCGATCCCGTTCTCGCGCTTCATGGAGCTGTGCCTGTACACCCCCGGGTGGGGCTATTACAGCGCTGGCGCCAGCAAATTCGGTGGCAGCGGCGACTTCACCACCGCGCCCGAGCTCGGCAGCCTGTTCGCCGGCAGCGTGGCCAACGCGCTGGCGCCGGTGTTCGCCCAGCTGGGCGCGCAGGCGCGGATGCTGGAACTGGGCGGCGGTACCGGTGCCTTCGCCGAGGCGGTGCTGCTGCGCCTGGCCGAGCTGGACGCGCTGCCGACGCGCTATGCCATCCTCGAACCCAGTGCCGACCTGCGCGAACGCCAGCAGCAGCGCCGGCAGCAGAACCTGCCGGCCGAGCTGGCCGCGCGCGTGGAGTGGATCGATCGCCCGTTCGAAGAGGACTGGGAGGGCGTGGTGTTCGCCAACGAGGTGATCGACGCGCTGCCGACCCCGCGCTTCCTGATCAAGGACGGCGAGGTCTACGAGGAAACCGTCGAGCTGGATGGCGATGGCAACTTCATCCGCGGCGCGCAGCCGGCTGACATCCTGCTCAACGGGGCGGTGCGCCACATCGAGCGCTACCTGGAGAAGCCCTTCGCCGAGGGCTACCGTTCCGAAGTGCTGCCGCAGCTGCCGTACTGGTTGCAGGCGGTGGCCGGTGGCCTGCAGCGCGGTGCGATGCTGTTCGTCGACTATGGCTACAACCGCGGCGAGTTCTACCAGCACGATCGCGACGATGGCACCGTGCGCGCCTTCTACCGCCACCACGTGCACAACGACGTGCATCGCTGGCCCGGCCTGCAGGACATCACCGCGTCGGTGGACTTCACGGCGATGGCCGAGGCCGGCCTGCATGGCGGTTTCGAACTGGCTGGCTACTGCAGCCAGGCCAGCTTCCTGCTCGGCAACGGCCTGGACCAGGTGCTGCTGCTGGCCGAGGAGCGTACTGATGAAGTCGGCCGCATCCAGCTGCGTGACCAGGTGAAGAAGCTGACCCTGCCCACCGAGATGGGCGAGCGCTTCCAGGCCATCGGCCTGCAGCGTGGCGTCGACTTCGAGCCGGCCTTCGAGCTGGGTGACCTGAGCTGGCGCCTGTGAGCGGCGCTTTGCCGGTGATCAAGCCGCTGCGGCGGCCGCGGCTGTGGACCATGCTGTGGGCGCTGGCGGTGCTGCTGGTGATCGTGGTCTGCCTGATCCCGCCGCCGCCGATTCCGCTGCCGGAAAACAGCGACAAGGGCGAGCACTTCCTCGCCTATTTCATCCTGGCCGGCAGCGCGGTGCAGCTGTTCCGCCGGGGCAGGCCACTGCTGTGGGTGGGCGTGGGCCTGGTGCTGATGGGGATCGGCATCGAGTTCGCGCAGGGCGCGTTGACCGATGACCGCATGGCCGACCCGATGGATGCGCTCGCCAACACGATCGGCGTGCTGGCCGGCATGGCCACGGCACTGACCCCGCTGCGCGACCTGCTGCTGCGCTGGCGGGGGTAACAGCGTGCCAACCAAGGTTGGCACCCACCCGTAGATCCACGCCATGCGTGGATGAACTGCCCGGGGTGCCGACCAAGGTCGGCACCCACCAGGATGGACCTGCCGTTACTTCTGCAGCGTCACCTCATCCAGCACCCACATCGCCGGGCGCGTGTCGCCGGTGAAGTTGATGCACAGGTCACCGGTACCCTCGGTGCCCTTCGGCAGTGCGGCGCGCAGGGTCACGAAGCCATCCGCATCCGGCTTGGCCGGCAACGCAACTTCAGCCAGCACCTTGCCACTGCAATCGCCACGGCGCACCTGCATCTCGCCATGCGCGCGCTTGGCCTTTTCAAAGCGGCGCTTGGGTTCGTCATGGGCCAGCTGGAAGTAGTACGGAATGCGGCCGGCACGCACTTCCACGCTGCCGACGCCATCCAGCTGTGCCTGCGGCCAACGCCAGCACGGCTGGAAGATATCGACGTTGAACACCGCACGGGTTCCTTCGCGCGGGCCGTCGTCTTCCAGGCGCAACACCAGGCCCTTCTGGCCCACGCAGCTGAGCAGCTCATCGCTGCGGCGGCTGAGCAGCGACTGCGCGGTGAACGCTGCGACCGTCGGCTTGGCGGCCAACATCTGGCCCTGATAGAACGCGGCGGCCTGCACGGTGGCCGGCAGCGTTGCGGTCAGCGGCTGCTGGTACAGCGGCGACTGCGCGCTGACCGGCTGGCCATCGACGCTGTAGCGCACTTCATAGCCCAGCGGGTTGGCCAGGGACACGGTCACGGTGTTGGCAGCGCGGTTGTCGGTGTAGTCCACGCCCACTTCGAACGGCGTCTGCGCGTACGCCAGGCCCCAGGCACGGTAACGCTGCAGCTGGGAGGGCAGGCGCGCGAGGAAGTCGCGGAAGTCGCGGTGTTCCGGCGTGCTCCAACCGATCTCGGCCACCGCGGCCAAGCGCGGGAACAGGTTGTGCTGCAGGCGTGCATAGCTGCGCGTGTGCTCGGTGAACATGTTGGCCTGCAGGCCCAGGATGTGCCCGCGCTTGTCGGCGGCCAGTTCGGCCGGCACCGGCTCGAAGTTGTACAGCTTGCCGAGATTGACCTGGGCCGGACGGCCCGGCGGCTCGTTCGGCGAGGCGGTCTGCAGGTAGTCCAGGTACAGGTAGCCGACCGGCGACATGATCACGTCATGGCCGGCACTGGCTGCAGCCAGGCCGCCTTCGGTGCCCTGCCACGACATCACCGTGGCCTGCGGCGGCAACCCGCCTTCGAGGATCTCGTCCCAGCCGATCAGGCGCCGGTCGTGTTCCTCAAGGAACGTCTCCAGGCGCTTGATGATGTGGCTCTGCATGGCCATTTCATTGTTGATGCCCAGCGCACGCATGCGCTGCTGCACCTGCTTGGAGGCTTGCCACTGGTCCTTGACCGCCTCGTCGCCACCGACGTGCACGTACTTGGCCGGGAACAGGTCGATCACTTCTTCCAGCACGTTCTCCAGGAAGGTGACCGTGCTGTCCTCCACGTTGAACAGGTTGGGGAACACGCCCCATTCGCTGATCGGCTTCAGCGGGGTGTTGATCGAACCCAGTTCCGGGTACGCGGCAATCGCGGCGGTGGCATGGCCGGGCACATCGATTTCCGGAATCACCTGGATATGCAGCTTGGCGGCATAGGCGATCACGTCGCGGATCTGCTCCTGCGTGTAGAAGCCGCAGTACGGATGTTCCTGGCCACTGACCGGGTCGATGCCACCGTCGCCGGCCGGCAGGCGGCAGCTGCCCACCTCGGTCAGCTTCGGGTAGCGCTTGATCTCCATGCGCCAGCCCTGGTCATCGGTCAGGTGCCAGTGGAAGGTGTTGAGCTTGTGCGCGGCCATCGCGTCGAGCACGCGCTTGATCTCGTCCAGGCTCTGGAAATGCCGCGCCGAGTCGAGCATGAAACCGCGCCAGCTGAAACGCGGCGCGTCCTGGATCTGCACCGCCGGCAGCACGCCGCCGCTGCCACCGGTGGCGAGCTGGGCGAGGGTGGTTGCGCCATAGAACAGGCCCGTCTCGTTGCCGGCCTGGATCACCACGCCCTGCGCGGTGCTGTCCAGCGTGTAGCTTTCGCCGCTGTCGCGGAAGGTGGGCACGATCTGGAAACGGATGCTGCCGGCGTTGCCTGCCGCCTTGCCCTTGGCCAGCGCCAGGCGTGGGCCGCCGCTGCGCGCCAGCAGGTCGGCAAACTGGTTGGCGACGCGTTGCGCGGCTTCGCCCTCGGCCTGCAGCACGGTGTCGGCGCGAACAGTGATGCCGCTGCCCTGGCCGCGCTGCACCTTGGCCGGGGCTGGAATCAGCATCAGGCTGCCGGCACGCAGCTGCGGGCCGGGCGCTTCGGCGGCGGGCGTGGGATCGGCGGCGAGTGCCGGCGTGGCCGGCAGGAGGGCGAGCAGGCTGCCCAGCAGCACTGCGCTGCGCATCCGGGCGCGGGAAGGCTTGACCATCGGTACGACTCCTTGGAACGGTGCGATGAACGCTATACATGAAAAACGCCGGGCCCGGAATGACCCAGGCCCGGCGTGCGTGCACGACTCGGCGATGTTGCCGCCGCTGGATCAGTACTTGAAGCGGAAGTTGAGGTAGTACTGGCGACCGTTTTCATAGAACGCGCTCGGGATCGAGGCGCTCTGGTAGTACTTCAGGGTCGGGTTGTTGAGGTTCAGTGCATCGAAGCTCACGCTCATCCAGTCGGTGGCCTTGTAGCTCAGCGACAGCGACAGGGTGCCGAAATCATCCTGGTAGTACGGGCTCGCGCCCTTCAGGCCGATCAGGAACGAGGAACGGTAGGTGTAGCTGACGCGCGCACCGAAGGTGTCGTTCTCGAAGTAGGCGCCCACGTTGTAGGTGTTCTTCGAGGTGCCCAGCAGGTTGTTGCTGCCGTCTTCCCAGGTGTGCGAGGTGCTGCCATCGGCGTAGGTGTAGTTGGCATTCAGGCCGAAGTTCTCGCCCAGCGGCTGTTCGTAGGCGACCTCCATGCCGTAGACCTTGCCGTCGGCGTTGACCGGCACGGCGACCTGGTAGGCCTCCAGCTGGTTGCTCAGCTCGCTGTACAGCATCTGGGTCTGGGTACCGAAGGCCACGTAGTCCTTCAGGTTCATCGAGTACGCGCCCAGCGACACCAGGCCGCGCGGCATGAAGTACCACTCCAGGTTGGCATCGAAGTTGGTCGACAGCACCGGCTTCAGCTTCGGGTTGCCGCCACCGCCGACCTTGGTCAGGTCCGAACCCCAGGACGAGGCGCCCAGTGCCGAGAAGTCCGGCAGGGTCTGGGTCTGCGACGCGGCGAAGCGGAACACCAGGTCATCGGCCAGATCGAACTTCAGGTTCGCGCTGGGCAGGATGCGGTCGTGCTTGTTCTCGAACGACAGCGACTTCCACTTGCCGAACAGGCTGCTGACGTCGGCGTTGGCGAGGTCGCTGACCGCCTGGTAGGTGTCGATGTCCTGCTTGATGTTGACGTAGCGCAGGCCGACGTTGCCGCTCCAGCGATCGCCGCTGAAGTTGGCCTGCACATAGCCGGCGAAGTTCTTCTCGGCCACCTTCCACTCGGCGCCGTAGTTGTGGCGACCGGTCGGGCCATCATTGCCGGCCAGCCAGGTGGAGTTGTTGAGCACGGCGTCCTTCAGCGCACCCGGGGTGTAGTACCAGATGTTGCGCGGGAAGTTGCCGCCGATGCCACCGGCGAAGCCGCCCGGGAAGCTGCCGGTCGGGGCGCCCTTCAGTGCGTCCCAGATCGCGCCCGGCGTTGCGCCTTCCGGCGACAGCGCCTCGCGCTTGTGGTCGGCATAGCGCACACCGAAGTCGAGCGAGTTCAGCGCGCCGCCATCGTTGAAGTACTGGTTGAAGTCGGCGGTGAACCACTTTTCCTTGTCTTCGGCGGTCACTTCCTGGTTGCCCCAGGTGCCGAAGCTGGTCACGCCGTTCGGGCTGATGTCGCCGCCCACGTTCCAGTCCACCGGCGAGCCGTTGCCGTGCGTGGTCCAGTTGGCGCCACCGCCGTCGGCCACGGTCACTTCCGCGATGAACTGGCGCGGGGTGGTGCCGGTGCCCTTGGTGCTGCCGGCCTGGAACTTGGCGTTGAGGCTGTCGTTGATCTGCCAGTCGGCGTCGAGGGTGATGTAGTTGCTCTTGGCGGTGGCCTCGCGGTAGATCATGTCGTACACCGCGTACGGCGTGCCGGCGACACCTGCGAAGTTGGCGTTGGTCAGCACGCCATCCTTGACCACATAACCCGGCAGCGGCGCCTGGCCCGGACGGGTGATCACGCCGGCGTCGTTCTTGTCATCGCCCATGATCTTGCTACCCCACAACATGAAGTTGCGGTTGTAGTTGTTGGCTTCCATCTTCGAACTGAAGCCTTCCAGGCCCAGGGTCAGATTGTCGGCCGGCTTGAACTGCAGCGAGATCAGGCCACCCTTGCGCTCGCGGGTCTGTTCGAACAGGGTCGAGCCCAGCAGCGCAGGCGCATAGACGCCGGCCAGGTCCGGGTTGGACTTGGCGACAGAGCCGTTCGGATCGATCTTGAAGAAGCCCGAGGGGATTTCCTGCGCTTCACGACGCAGCTCGCGCTTCTGGCTGAAGCCCTGCACCATAACGCCGAAGGTGCCGTCATCGTTCTTGTAGTTGAACAGGCCCGACAGCTGCGGGTCATTCGACTTGGCCTGGTCCGAACGTACTGCGCCGATCGAAGCTTCAGCGGTGATCTGCTTGGAGAACTCCAGCGGCTTGCGGGTCAGGATGTTGACGGTACCGGTGGTGCCGCCGTCCTGCAGCTTGGCCTGCGAGGACTTGTTCACTTCCACCGAGCGCACCAGTTCCGACGGCAGCAGGGTGTAGCTGACGCTGCGGCCGACGTTGCTGCCCTGGCTGAGCACGAACCAGTCGGCCGAGCCGACGCTGTGGCCGTTGATCAGGGTCTGGGTCAGGCTCGGGCTGGTGCCGCGCAGGCTGACACGGTCGGCTTCGTCGAAGCCGCCTTCGTCGGCGCTGGACGAGCTGATGTTGACGCCCGGCAGGCGCTGCAGGGTGTCGGCGACGTTGTGCGCCGGCAGCTTGCCGACGTCTTCGGCGGTGACCACTTCCACGCGCGCGTTGGCTTCGCGCTTGGTGTCCAGCGACTTTTCCATCGAACCACGGATGCCGGTGACCTGCACGGTATCCAGGTCGGTGGCGGTCTGGGCGGCCTGCTGCGCATGCGCACTGAAGGCGATGCAGCTGACGATGGCGGCCGAAAGCAGGGTCTTGCGGGTGTTCATGATGTCTCTCCTCATCACTCGATTGGATGCCGGCGGCGGTGTTCGATTACGGTTGCGAAGACATGCGCGGGGTGGCGGCGAAGTCCCGTGCGTTGGCGTGCCACGTACTGCGTGCTGCGATTGCGTTGAAGCCTGTTGCGGTGTCAGGCGGCCGACTGCTGCAGGTACCAGCTGGCAGCGCCGACCACGCCCAGCTGGCCATGCTCGACGACCTTCACCGGGATGCGTGCCAGCGCTTCGCCCATCGGCCCCTTCTGCAGGTAGCGTTCGACGAACGTGCTGGCATGCAGGTATTCGCGGATCTGCGGCAGGATGCCGCCGGCCAGGTAGACGCCACCGTGGGCGCCATAGAACAGGGCCATATCGCCGATGGTGCTGCCGAGCAGCCCGCAGAACACATCCAGTGCCTGGCGCGCATGCGCATCGGTATCGGCCATGGCGGCGGCGGTCACCGCGTCGGGGCTGGCCAGCGTCGGTGCCTGTCCCTGCAGTGCACACACTGCGCGGTACAGGTTCATCAGGCCCGGGCCGGAGATTGCATGTTCGATCGACACGTGGGCGCGGTCACGCTGCATGTGGCGGACGATGGCCATTTCCAGTTCGGTGCTGGCGGCCAGGGTCGGCTGGCCGGCTTCGGTCGGCAGCACCACCGGGCCGTGCGCGGTGGGAATCCACAGCGCGGCACCGAGGCCGGTACCCGGGCCGACCACCAGGGTCGGGCCGCGCGCGGCGGTCTCCGGTCCGCACAGATGCAGCACGCCGCTGGCGTCCACCTGCGCGGCGGCGTAGGCCACGGCTTCGAAGTCGTTGACGATGTAGACCCGCTGTAGGCCGACGTCGGCCTCCACCTGGCGGGCCGACAGCGGCCACGGCAGGTTGGCGGTGATCACCGTGCCGTCCTCGCGGGCATAGCCGGCGCTGGCGACCACGCAATGCGAGGGCCGCGGGCCTTCGCCAAGGAAGTCGGACAGGATCGCGCTGAGGCCGGCATGGTCGGCATTGCGGTACTTGCGGTACTCCAGCACCTGCACCGGGTGGGCGGCATCACCGCTGGCCTGGACCCGGGCCACGCGCACATGGGTGCCACCGACGTCGGCGGCCAGGAACGAAGGCGCGACTCGGGACAGGACATGGGCCGGGGCGGGGTGGCTGGCGGTCACGCGGGCTCCTGCTGCAGGTGGGGCCGGACCCGGGAACGGGGCCGGCGATTGGGGCGGAGTCTGTAACCCCGCTGACAACGATGTCAACGAGTTCGTGACACTTTCGTTGCTGCGTCGCAACGAATGTGCCGTGCAGTAAACGTTTACATGGCGTGAGCATGGGTTTCACGCGGGAACCATTGCTGCATGGGGCCCAAGGCCTCCAGCGCATTCAGCACGATGCGCCGTGATCGGGTTGCGCAGTGCAGCACGGGGTCTGCGAAGGCGTGCAGGGAAGTTGACAAACCGCGGCTGTCCATCGAAAGAATGTGACAACGTTGTTCCCAGCCACTCTCCGACGCCGCGTTCTGCGGCCGTCGCCGCAGGAGCCCTTCCCGATGTCCGCCGTCTCCGCTGCAAGCGTGCGCCCGAACGTGGCCACCTCCATCGCCATCGTCGGTGTGCTGTTCTTCCTGATCGGCTTCTTCACCTGGCTCAACGGCCCGCTGATCACCTTCGTCAAGCTGGCATTTGAACTCAGCGAGGTCGGTGCCTTCCTGGTGCTGATGGTGTTCTACCTGTCCTACTTCTTCCTGGCGCTGCCGTCGTCGTGGATCCTGCGCCGCACCGGCATGAAGCGGGGCTTGAGCCTGAGCCTGGTGGTGATGGCCGGTGGCGCTGCGTTGTTCGGCGAATTCGCCACCCAGCGCTGGTACCCGGGGGCGCTCGGTGGCCTGTTCGTGATCGGCAGCGGCCTGGCCCTGCTGCAGACCGCGATCAACCCCTACATCTCGATCCTTGGCCCGATCGAAACAGCGGCACGCCGCATCGCGCTGATGGGCATCTGCAACAAGATCGCCGGCATGCTCGCCCCGGTGCTGATCGGCACGCTGGTGCTGCATGGCATCGGCGACCTGTCGGCCACCGTGGCCACCGCCGATGACGCCACCAAGGCGCAGCTGCTCAACGAGTTCGCCGCCAAGATCCACGCGCCCTACCTGGCCATGGCCGGGGTGCTGGTGGTGCTGGCGGTAGCGGTGTTGTTCTCGCCGCTGCCGGAGATCAAGCCATCCGAAGCCAACGCCACGCCGGCGGCGCCGGGTGCTGCCGAACGCCGCAGCATCTTCCAGTTCCCGCACCTGTGGCTGGGCGTGCTGTGCCTGTTCGTCTACGTGGGCGTGGAGGTGATGGCAGGTGATGCCATTGGTACCTACGGCCACGGCTTCGACCTGCCGCTGGACCAGACCAAGATGTTCACCTCGCTGACCCTGTTTGCCATGCTCATCGGCTACGTGATCGGCCTGCTGCTGATTCCGCGCGTTGTTTCGCAGTCGCGCTACCTGACCATTTCCGCCGTGCTGGGCGTGGTGTTCTGCCTCGGCGCCTGGGCCACCCACGGCTACGTATCGGTGGCCTTCGTGGCCCTGCTGGGCTTCGCCAACGCGATGATGTGGCCGGCGATCTTCCCGCTGGCGATCCGCGGCCTGGGCCGCTTCACCGAAACCGGTTCGGCGCTGCTGGTGATGGGTATTGCCGGCGGCGCGATCATTCCGCAGCTGTTCGCCCTGCTCAAGCAGCACATCGACTTCCAGCTGGTGTTCGTGCTGCTGATGGTGCCGTGCTACCTGTACATCCTGTTCTACTCGGTGATCGGCCATCGCGCCGGCCTGCCGCAGGACAAGGCCTGATCGGCGATGATGGACGGCAGCCAACCCCAGGGAAAACCCATGCGCAGAGCGACCATCAAGGACGTTGCGGAGAAGGCCAAGGTCTCGCTGAAGACGGTCTCGCGGGTGATCAACAACGAGCCGTCGGTGATGCAGGCCACCCGTGCGCGGGTACTGCGTGCCATTGCCGAACTCGACTACGAGCCCGATCCGTCGGCGCGCAACCTGCGCAGCGGCACCACCTTCGTGATCGGGCTGGTCTACGACAACCCGAATCCGTACCACATCATCGGCGTGCAGAACGGCGTGCTTGCTGCCTGCCGCGAGACCGGGTTCGGGCTGCAGATCCATCCGTGCGATTCCAGCTCGCCGCTGCTGGCCGATGAACTGGCTGATTGGGTACAGCGTTCGCGCCTGGCCGGGCTGGTACTGACCGCGCCGATGTCCGAGCGCCGCGACCTGATCCAGGCGCTGACCGCGCGCGGCATCAAGCTGGTGCGCATCATCGCCGCCACCGAAGACCCGGCCGACGGTGCCTGCGTGTTCGTTGACGACCGTGAGGCCGCCTACGAAATCACCGAGCACCTGATCCAGCTCGGCCACCAGCGCATCGGCTTCCTCTGGGGCGGCATTTCGCACCGCTCCTCCGGTGAGCGCTACGCCGGTTACGAGGCTGCGTTGAAGGACTACGGCATGACCGTGGACAAGCATCTGGTGGTGCAGGGCGATTACACCTTCGACGACGGTTTCCGTGGCGCGCGCCGCCTGCTGGCGCTGCGCGAGCCGCCTACCGCCATCTTCGGTTCCAACGATGAAATCGCTGCCGGCGTGCTGGCCGCCGCCAAGTCGGCCGGCATGAACGTGCCCTATGACCTGTCCATCGCCGGTTTCGAGGACAGCCCGTTCTCGCGCCAGTCGTGGCCGCCGCTGACCACCGCCAAGCAGGCCACCGAGGACATCGCCCGCCACGCCGCGCGCCTGCTGATCGCGCAGCTGCGCAGCGATGCCTACGACGACGCGCCGGCACCGCTGCACAACCAGGGCTTCGTGCCGCAGCTGGTGGTGCGCGGTTCGACCGCGCCGATGCGCCCGGCCGGCGCACGCCCCCTTCCTTCCGATCCTGCCTGAGCCCGCCATGTCGCTGTCAGACCCCACTGCCACCCTGATGTTCGCCGAGGCCGCTGAAGCGGCCGACGTGGTTGCCCGCCAGTTCTCGCGCAACCACGCCACCATGGAAACCCTGGCCGCCAGCCTGCGCGCGGCGCCGCCGCCGTTCGTGGTCACCTGCGCGCGAGGCAGTTCCGACCATGCCGCCACCTACGGCAAGTACCTGCTGGAGACCCAGCTGGGCCTGGTGGTGGCCTCCGCCTCGCCGTCGGTGGGCTCGGTGTATGCCGCACCGCTGCAACTGCGTGGCGCGTTGTTCATCGTCATCTCGCAGTCGGGCAAGAGCCCCGACCTGTTGCGCAATGCGGAGGCCGCCAAGGCGGCCGGTGCGCGCGTGATCGCGCTGGTCAACGTCGAGGATTCGCCCCTGGCGCAGCTGGCCGACACGGTCATTCCGCTGCATGCCGGCGCCGAGAAGAGCGTGGCGGCCACCAAGAGCTACCTGGCTTCGCTGGCTGCGCTGCTGCAGCTGGCCGCGTACTGGAAGCAGGACAGCAACCTGCGTGCCGCACTGGACCTGTTGCCGGATGCGATGCGTGCGGCCTGGCAGTGCGACTGGAGCGCGGTGACCGAGGGCCTGGTCGAGGCCACCAACCTGTTCGTGCTGGGCCGCGGCCTGGGCCTGGGGGCGGCGCAGGAAGCGGCGCTGAAGTTCAAGGAGACCTGCAGCCTGCATGCCGAGGCCTACAGCTCGGCCGAGGTCAAGCATGGCCCGATGGCGCTGGTCGACCGTGACTTCCCGGTACTGGCCTTCGCCCAGCCCGACGAGACCGGTGCCGGCACCCGCGCCGTGGTCGATGAGTTCACCGCGCGCGGCGCGCAGGTATGGCTGGCCGGCGCGGGCGGCAATCTGCCGGTGGCTGCGGCGCCGCATCCGCTGTGTGCACCGCTGCTGGCTGTACAGAGCTTCTACCGCGCGATCAACGCGCTGGCGCTGCGCCGTGGCTTCAACCCGGATCTGCCGCCGCACCTGAACAAGGTCACGGAGACGGTCTGATGGCCACGGTCCTGCGCAACGCCCGCATCCTTGCAGGCGATGAATTCCGCGACGATCTGGCGGTGGTGATCGAGGATGGCCGCATCAGCGCGCTGTTGCCCGATGCCGCGCCGCAGCTCGGCCAGGCGGCCGAGCAGGTGGATCTGGGCGGCGGCTGGCTGCTGCCCGGTTTCATCGATGTGCAGGTCAACGGCGGGGGCGGCGCGCTGTTCAACAACACGCCGGACGTGGCGGCACTGCGCACCATCGCGCAGGCGCACCGCCGTTTCGGCACCACCGCGATGCTGCCCACCCTGATCAGCGATGACGTGGCGGTCATGCGTGACGCCATCGCTGCGCTGCGCGAGGCCATTGAACAGGGCGTGCCCGGCGTGATCGGCATCCACCTGGAAGGGCCGTACATCGCGCCGGCGCGCAAAGGTACGCACGACGCCAGCAAGTTCCGCGTGCCGGATGAAGAAGAGATCGCGCTGGCCGCGTCGCTGGACAACGGCGTGACGCTGCTGACGTTGGCACCGGAACGCGTGCCGCTGGAGACCATCCGTGCGCTGGTCGAGCGTGGCGTGATCGTGGCGGCCGGCCATACCGCAGGCACCTACGAAGAGATCCGCGCAGGCCTGGATGCGGGCGTGCGCGGCTTCACCCATCTGTACAACGCGATGTCGCCGCTGCAGGGCCGCGAGCCGGGCGCGGTGGGCGCTGCGCTGGAAGACCGCGACAGCTGGATCGGCATCATCGTCGATGGCGTGCATGTGCACCCGGCCAGCCTGCGCGTGGCGTTGGCGGCCAAGCCGCGCGGTCGCCTGCTGCTGGTCACCGACGCGATGCCACCGGTCGGTGCCGATGATCCCAGCTACGTGCTGTACGGCGAAACCATCACCGCCGTCGACGGCGTGGTGCGCAATGCCGCCGGTGCATTGGCCGGCTCGGCGCTGGACATGGCCACCGCGGTGCGCAACACCGTGCAGCTGCTCGGCCAGCCACTGGCCGAAGCGGCGCGCATGGCCTCGACCTATCCGGCCCAGTTCCTCAATGTCGATGACCGCCTGGGCCACATCGCCGAGGGCTACCAGGCCGACCTGGTGCTGCTGGATGACGCCCTGCAGGTGCGTGGCACCTGGATCGCCGGACAGTACGAGGCCGCCTGATGGCCGAGCCCTTGAAGGGAAGCATGCCGCCACGCCGCCTCGGCTCGATCGATGCCCTGCGCGGCATCACCGTGGCGGCGATGCTGCTGGTCAACAATCCGGGTGACTGGAGCGCGGTGTTTGCACCGCTGCGCCATTCGGATTGGCACGGCTGCACGCCCACCGATCTGGTGTTTCCGTTCTTCCTGTTCCTGGTCGGCGTATCCATGGCCTTCAGCGTGGCACCGCGCGCGCTGGATGCCGCTGCACGTCCCGCGCTGGCGCGTGGCGTGCTGGAGCGCGCGCTGCGCATCCTGGTGGCCGGCGCGCTGTTGCATCTGCTGATCTGGTGGGCGCTGGATACACACCATTTCCGCATCTGGGGCGTCCTGCAACGCATCGCCGTGTGTGCGGCGCTGGTGGGCGTGCTGGCGGTGTATGCGCGGCCCCGCGTGCAGGCAGGCGTGCTGGTTGCGCTGCTGCTGGGGTACAGCGTGCTGCTGTTGGGCATCGGTGACCTGGCGCCGTGGACCAATCCGGCCAGCCGTCTGGATACCACGCTGTTCGCCCCGTGGATCTACCAGTGGCACGCCGATACTGGGCTTGGCCATGACCCGGAAGGACTGCTGAGCACCCTGGGTGCCCTGGCCAGCACCGTGCTCGGCCTGTTGGCCGGCGGCCTGCTGCGCAACGGTCGTTCGGCGGCTTTGGCCGGGCTGGGCGTAGCGACCGCCGTGCTCGGGCTGCTGCTGGCCTTCGTGCTGCCGCTGAACAAGCAGTTGTGGACGCCCAGCTACGTGTTGTGGACAGGCGGTCTTGCAGCGCTGGCGCTGTGGCTGGGCCATGTGCTGATCGACCGCAAGGGTTGGACGGCGCTGGGCCGGCGCTTCGGTGTCAACGCAATTACCGCGTATCTGGGCGCCTCGGTGATGTCGGTGGTGCTGATGGCGACCGGCGCCTGGGGCTGGGTCTGGCAGCAGCTGGCCCATGCGATGCCGCAGGCGCTGGAGCTGGCGTCGATGCTGCAGGCGCTGGCGTTCGTCACGCTGTGGTGGGGCGTGGCCTGGTGGTTGGATCATCGGAAGATCTACCTGAAGATCTGATGGCACCTCATCCACGCATGGCGTGGATCTACCAGGCGCTGGCGTTCGTCACGCTGTGGTGGGGTGTGGCCTGGTGGTTGGATCATCGGAAGATCTACCTGAAGATCTGATGGCACCTCATCCACGCATGGCGTGGATCTACCAAGTGGGCCAGTAGATCCACGCCATGCGTGGATGCGCCGCGCGTGGCGTGTGGCCACCGCAACGCTGAATGATTTCAGTCACGTAGATGCGGGGTGATGATCGCCCGGCTTCACATCAGGCTTGGGCGGGCTGAGGCATAAATTCGCCTGTCGAGATCTTTCACCGCACGCCACACTGCAAGTGCAATGCCGCATATCCGCAGTTCCTGATTCTCTGTCCAGGAGTGCTGTATGTCCCGTGCCGTCCCGCACGCGTTTCGCCGGCGCCGTCTCTCCGTTTCCGTGCTGCAGGCCCTGGCCGTGCCCTCTGTCCTGCTGCTGGCCACCAGCGCGGCCTGGGCCGGTTGCGATACCGTCGCGCCGGTCGCCGGCCAGACCGTCACCTGCGATGCCAGCCCGCCGAACCCGCAGACGGTTCCGATCACCGCCACCGGGGCGCCTGGCATCACCGTCAATGTGGCCAGCGGCGCGCAGCTGCAGCAGGGCGGCGGTGCGAGTGCCATCGCGCTAGTGGGTGCTGGCGGTCATGCGCTGTCCAACCTGGGAACCATCAGTTCGGTCGGCGGCGTGGCCGTGCAGCTCGGTGGCGGCAGCCGCGTCGACAACCTCGGCAGCATCAGTACCGGCAACAACACGGCCCTGCAGTTCGTGGGTGCCGGTGACAGCATACTGGTCAACCGTGGCACGATCAGCGGCCGCACCGGCGTGCAGTTCGATGCGGGCAATGATCGCCTGGAGATGCTGGGCGGCAGCATCAGCGGGGGCGTAGTGCAGGGCGATGGCAACGACGTGCTGCTGCTCGGCAATGGCACGATCGACAGCATCGACCAGGGCGCAGGCGACGACCAGGTGACGGTCAGCGGCGGTACCGTTACCGGCGTGGTGGCACAGGGCAGCGGCCGCGATGATTTCGTCATGACCGGTGGCACCGTGGGCGCCCTGCAGCAGGGCGACAACATCGATACGTTCCGCATGAGCGGCGGCCGCATCATCGGTGCGTTCGAAGACGGCGACCAGGCGTGGATGACCGGCGGCCGCATCGGCCGCGTCAACATGAAGCTGGACAAGAACCTGTGGGACCAGTCGGGTGGCACGGTGGACGGCAACGTGGTGACCGGCTTCGACACCGATACCATCATCATTTCCGGCACCGCGTATATCGGCGGCAACATCAGCGTCAGCGGCGGTGCCGACAGCGTGACCATCACCGATGGCACCGTGCGCGGGCAGGTGCTGCTCAGCACCGGCAACGACACGTTCAACTGGAATGGCGGTGGCATCGTCTACGGCGCGATCGATATGGGGCCGGACAACGACGTGGCCAACCTCAGCAATCTCAACCAGGGCAACCTGGGCGCGGTGCCGCTGTTCGACGGCGGCAGCGGCGTGGACCAGCTCAATTTCAGCAACGTCAAAACCGCGGGCGTCGGTCGCTTCCAGAACTGGGAGGTGATCCGCCTGGCCAACAGCACCGAGCTGACCTTCGACGGCGACCTGGTGCTGGGTGACAGCACCACCGGCACCGGCACGCTCAGCGTGGATGACACCAGTACCGTCTACGCGGGCAGTGGTGGCCATGCCATCCGTCCGTTCAACGGCGCCGCGCTGGTGGACATGGTCAACGCCGGGCGCATCGACCTGACCGGCACCGGTGCCGGCGATGTGTTCACCGTGCGAGGCAACTACCGAGGCGATGGGGGGGGGCTGTACCTGCGCACCGTGCTGGGCGCGGACAATTCCACCAGCGACCGGCTGGTGATCGATGGCGGCGCCGCAACCGGGACGACCGGCATCGGCATTCTCAACGCCGGCGGCGGCGGTGCGGCCACGCTCGCAGACGGCATCCTGGTGGTGCAGGCCTTGAACGGTGCGAGCACCGCCCCCGGCGCGTTTTCGCTGTTCGCCCCGGTGGCGGCCGGTGCCTACGAGTACTTCCTGTTCAAGGGCGGTGTCAGCGCCGGCACCGGCGAAAACTGGTACCTGCGCTCGACCCTGGTGGCTGGGCCGACGCCAGCACCCAACGGCGGCGGCAGCGCCACGCCACCGCCACTGACGCCGCCGGTGGCACCACCACCGCCGATTACGCCGGCACCGCCACCGCCGCCGGAAGGCGCCACCGATCCGGACCTGACTGCGGGAGAGACCGCACCGCCACCGCCACCGCCGGAACCCGCCCCGGTGGCGCCGCCGAATGATCCGGCCGTGCCGGACGTACCCGTTGCCGGTGGGGCGTTGCCCGGTACCGGCACACCGCCCACACCCGGTGCGCGTCCGGCCGAAGGTGCGGTGGTACCGCTGTACCGCGTGGAGACCGCCGCCTACGCGGTGGTGCCACCGCTGCTGCGTGAGACCTCGCTGGCCAGCCTCGGCACGTTCCACGAGCGCCAGGGCGAGCAGCGCCTGCTGTACAACCAGGGCAGCCTGCGCACCGCCTGGGGCCGGCTGGTCGGGCAGAGCAGCGAGATCCATTGGAAGGGCGATGCACAGCCCGGGTTCGACGGCGACGTGATGGGCCTGCAGGCCGGCCTGGACGTGTGGGCCGCGGCCAGCGACAGCCATCGCAACCAGATCGGCGTGTTTGTCGGCCGCACCCGTGCGCAGGGCAAGACCACCGGCCTTGCGTTGGGCTGGGAGAACGTGCAGGTGGGCCAGAACCGCCTCGATGACAAGCACGTAGGCGTGTACTGGACACTTACCGGCGGCAACGGTGGCTATATCGATGCGGTGGCGATGCAGAGCCGTTACGACGGCCGCGTACGTTCCTCGCGCGGGCTGGGCTTCGGCATCAAGGGCGATGGCACCAGCGTGTCGGTGGAGGCCGGCAAGCCGCTGCTGCAGTTCGGCCAGTCGGCCTGGTGGCTGGAGCCGCAGGTACAGGTGATCTGGCAGCGCACCGCGCTGGATGACCGTCGCGATGCGGTATCGAGCGTGCGCTTCGACAACGACAACGCCTGGACCGGCCGCATCGGCCTGCGCCTGGCCGGTGATTATCAGTTGGCCGACAACGGCTGGCAGCCGTACTTCAAGCTCAACTACTGGCATGGCCGTTCCGGCGAAGATCGCATCCGCTTCGACGACGACGTGATCGTCACTTCGCAGCGCTCGCGTGCGCTGGAAGCCGGCGTGGGCGTGGTCGGGCGCTTCAACCGCACCATCAGCGCGTATGCGGTGGCCGACTACACCCGCGAACTGGGCGGTGACCGCAACGAGAAGCGCCGCATCATCGAAGGCAACATCGGCCTGCGCGCGGACTGGTGACGGCCGCGAGCCTGGGTCGGCACTCACCCCATTGCTGCCATCGTGCGCTCTGGATTCCAATCCGCTCTGGATTCCAACCGGCGCCATAATCTGCTCTGGTGGGTGTCGACCTTGGTCGACACGAATCCATCGGCGTCACGATCCCGCGAGTGCACCGGGTGCCACCAACCCGCCCGCGTGATCGGCCAGCACCACCACCGCATGCAGCAGGCCTTCCTCCACCTGCGGCGGGCACTGCGCGGCCACATCATCCATCTCGCGCGCCGACTGCGCCGCCAGCAACACACCCCCACAGGCGGATACCGCCGCAAGGCACCGGGTGGCCTCGGCCAGTTCCCGGCCACGCGCCTCGCTGAGGTGCCGTTCGCGCCAGGCGTGGCCATCGGCAGCGTGGCTCTGCGCGATACCACGCAACCTGGCGAAGAAGGCCGAAGGCGCGGCATCGCCGTCGGCCTCGCACAAGGCGTCTTCCAGCGCCTCAGCCACGGGAGTGGACAGCGCCAGGCCGGGCAGGGCGTCGCCCAGCAGGGCATGCAGGCGTGGATAGTTGGGGTAGGGCGTGTTCATGGCAGCAACCTCACAAGGCAAGGCCACCTGCGGGATGCAAGGTGGCGGGCGGTGCGGGTTGGCGTGCCGGTCAAAATCGAAGCGAAAAAAGCCGACGGATCACGAGGACCCCCACGCACCGCCCGCCATGGGCGAGCAGGTGCATTGTCGCGATTGCCGTTGAGGCGGCAACTCGATCGCTTCGATGTTTGATTCAGGACGCCAATCCCGGCCAGCGCAAAGCGCGCCGGCAGAGTTACTTTCGCGCTTTTGCCGAAGTGACAACATGGGCAAAGTTGTAAATGCTGTTGTGCGCGGCGCGTGCCAAAGCCGACATACAACGACAGCGGCAAGCGCGTATGCTGCGCTACTCATCCACGACGAAGGAACGTCGAATGCCGCTTGATTTCCGCGTGATGGCCGCTCTACTGGGCGCCCTGTTCTGCAGCAGCGCACAAGCTGCCGCCCCGGACGCCATCGACCTGCCGACAGCACAGGCGCAGGCCCAGTTGCTGGACATGCTGGAGAAGGAGTCGCTGTACCGCGACCGCGTGGACTGGCCGACCATCCGTACGCGCCTGAAGGCGGCGCAGAACGATCCAGTGCAGGCCCGCGCGGTGCTGCAGGAGGCCACCGGCCGCAGTTCCGGCGGGCATGGCACGTGGATCAGCGCCAAGCAGCTGCAGGCGAAGGCAGAACGCCTGGCACGCGCCAATGGCGCAGCGACGCCGGTGCCGAGTGCAGCGATTGCTTCGGTCGAAGCGCTGGACCCGCGCATCGGTCGAGTGGAAATCGGGGGCTACAGCGTCATGCAGGGCCCCACCGCGCACCAGCAGATGAAGGAACGTGCGCAGCGCTGGCAGGCGATCATCCGGGACCAGGACGGCCGCCATCGTTGCGGCTGGATCGTTGATCTGCGTGGCAATACCGGCGGCAACATGTGGCCGATGCTGCTGGGCGCAGCGCCACTGCTGCGCACCACGCCCAGCGCCGACGAGGACGTGGGGTCCTTCGCCGCCGCGGACGGTCCCACGCGCTGGCAGCTGACGCCGTCCAGCGTGCGGCTTGGCGGGCGCCTGCAGGTTGATCTTGGCGGGCCCGGTTATCTGCTGAAACACCCAGGCGCGCCTGTGGCGGTGCTGACCGGGCCGCGCACCGCCAGTTCCGGCGAGGCGACCGTGCTTGCCTTCCGCGGTCGCCCTCAGACGCGCAGTTTCGGCCAACCGACCTCGGGGCTGTCCACTGCCAACGTGATGCGACCGCTGGTCGATGGCAGCGCACTGCTGCTGACCACCAGCGTGATGCAGGACCGCAATGGCCGGGGCGATGGGCTGAAGATCGAACCGGACCAGCGCACCGACAGCGATGCCGCGACGCTGGCTGCGGCGCAGCAGTGGTTGCTGCAGCAGCCCGCCTGCCAGGCGCGCTGATCCATGATCCTGATCGGCCAGCAGGAACGGGTGGTGATCGTCGGTCCTACGGAAGCCCATCACTGCCTGCGCTGCCAGACAGAAACCGAGTTCGCCCCGCAGCTGCGCTACAAGATGGCGCGCATCGACCTGCTGTTCGGCTTCGCCTACCAACGCCGCTACGAGCTGGCCTGCACCCGGTGCGAGCACGGCTGGCTACTGGACACCGAAACCATGGACCAGCAGCTGGGTGGGGTGCCGATCCCGTGGCGGCACCGCTTTGGCCTGCCGCTGATGCTGGTGGTCGTGGCCGGGTTGGCCCTGCTGGGTTGGCTGTGGCGGCACGGATACATCGGTTGAGGGCCGGGCCTGTTAAAGTCTGCCCAGCAATCACGTACCGGAACCGACCATGGACCACGAAACTCCGTTCGAACCCCTCAACGACCTCGAGGTGCGCCTGCTGCAGGCCCAGGACGGCACGCTGACCGCATCGCAGTTCCTCGACGGCCTGCTGACCTCGACGGCGTTCGTGCTGCTGGACAAGGCCATTGGTGAAGACGGCGCCTGGGACGAGAGCATCTCGCCGCTGGTGCTGACCAGTGAGAGCGGCGAGCCGATGTTCGCGGTGTTCACGGCCCCCGAGCGCGCCGGCCTGTGGCATGAGCAGCTGCCGCAGTTTGCGCACGCCATGCCGATCGCGGTGCACGCGCTGCTGGCCGGTATCGGCGACGGCGTCGGCCTGGTGCTGAACCCGGGCCTGGATGTAGGCATGGAAATGATTCCCGATGCCGTGGCCCAGCTGAAGCAGCGTGCGGCGGCGATCACGCGTGGCATGGCGCACTGAATCGAGCGATATCGGGGTGCCGGCCAGCGGCCGGCACTACCGTGGCTCGCTGCCGTTTTCAGGCGGGCACGCTGGCGGTTGCAGCCGCCTTGCCGCGCCGCTGACAGGTATTTCGTACTTTTCCTAGCGCGCCCGGCGCCCACGTGGCGCCTGCGTTTCACGGTGGCCCTGTCTGCCGTGTCGTGTTTGCCTCTTCATCGGTCCCAATTCACGCAACACGATCACAGCCCCTCGGCCCTGTGCGCGTTGCCCCATGGATGGCTCCTTACCTTCTTCGCAATGGATTGCCCTGCGCTCGGCGTTGGCGATGCCCCGCGATGCGCATCGCTTCCTGAGACTGCATACGCCGTGTGGTTCCGACGTGCTGGTCGCCGAAACCCTCGATGGCGTGGAGCAGATCGATGGCATCGGTTTCCAGTGGACGATCACCGCCCTGTCGTTGGACGCCGGCCTGCAGCTGGCGCCGTTGATCGGACAGGGCGCGCTGCTGCAACTGCAACAGGCCGATGGCAGCGTGCGCCCGCTGCATGGCCGCATCACCGCCGCCGAGCGGCTGGGCAGCAATGGTGGCCTGGCGCGCTACCGGCTGCGCCTGCAGCCGTGGCTGG
>NZ_JAXAXL020000005.1:104535-209468 GCF_047497515.2 Stenotrophomonas maltophilia | reverse complement strand
TTTTCCTGTGGAAAACGGATCTGACCCCAAGAGTACTTCCAACAGATCGCGGAAATCTGTCGAAGGCGAGGTGGGTCCGGTGGCAGGGGTGTGAGCGGCATGGATGCCGCGACCAAGCCCCCATGGATGGGTTTACGGCGTCCCGTGCCACCGGACCCGCCTCGCCATCCCACAGAAAGCCAGCTTTTGACGTTGCTTCGGCTTTTGCGGTTGCTTCGGCAGGTGCAGGGCGCAGCCCTGCTCAGTCATCCCCCCTCGTGCACAATGGGGCCGACCCCGCCTGGACACCGTCCTGATGTCGAGCAAGCCGTATTCAGAAGCCTGCGCGCGCAACCGCGAACCGATCGCCGCCGCACTCGACCCCTGGATGGGCGACCGTCATCGCCTGCTGGAAATCGGCAGCGGCACCGGCCAGCACGCCGCCTTCTTTGCCGAGCGCTGGCCGTGGCTGCGCTGGCAGCCCAGCGATCATCCGGACCATCTGCCTGGCATCGAGGACTGGCGCGCGGAGGCTGCGCTGCTGAATCTGCTGCCGCCGCTCGCCCTGCAGGTAGAGCTGCCGCCGGCGCCTGGCCTCAGCCTGCCGCAGGGCAGTACGTTCGACGCCACATTCAGCGCCAACACGCTGCACATCATGAGCTGGGAACACGTGCAGGCGCTGTTCGCCGCGCTGCCGCCGGTACTGCGCCACGGCGCGCTGCTGGCGGTGTATGGCCCCTTCAACTACGGCGGCCGTTACACCAGCGACAGCAACGCGCAGTTCGATGCCTGGCTGAAGGCGCGTGATCCGCGTAGCGGCATCCGCGATAGTGAAGCGGTGCAGGCGCTGGCCGCCGACAACGGATTCACCCGACTGGGCGATGTGGCGATGCCGGCCAACAACCGCCTGCTGCTGTGGCGGTTGGGCTGAATCGCCGGTAGTGCCGGCCGCTGGCCGGCACCCGCTTCAGGCCACCTGCACGATGTGCAGCGCCTTCGGATTGCGCCACTGCGCCAGCAGCACCGCTTCCCGTGCCTTGGCCTGTTCGAAATGGGCTTCCTTGACGTGGCCATAGCCGCGGATGTGCTCGGGAATGCTGGCGATCTCCACCGCCAGCGCCAGGCGGTCGTCATCCAGGCCGTCCAGCAGCACCTGCACGGTTGCCTCGTAGTCGCCGATCAGCCTGCGCTCCATGCGGCGCTCTTCAGTGCGCCCGAACACATCGAAGCGGCCGCCACGCAGGAATTTCAGCTTCGCCAGCAGGCCGAACGCCTTGAACATCCACGGGCCATATTCCTTCTTCAGCAGCCGGCCCTGCTCGTCCTTCTTCGCGAACAGCGGCGGCGCCAGGTGGAAGCGCAGCTGGTAGTCGCCCTCGAACTGCTGCTGCAGGCGGCGCTGGAAGTCGCCACTGGTGTACAAGCGGGCCACTTCGTACTCGTCCTTGTACGCCATCAGCTTGAACAGGTAGCGCGCCACTGTCTCGGTCAGCGCGGTGGAACCGCCGATGCGGTCGGCTTCGGCCGCGCGCACGCGCGCCACCAGGTCGCGGTAGCGGTTGGCATAGGCGGCATCCTGGTACTCGACCAGGAACGCGGCGCGGCGCTCGATCATTTCATCCAGCGAGCGCGACAGGCGCGCGTCGTCCAGCGGCAGGAACGCTACGTCACCGCCGTGCGAGGGCAGGCCCCGCAGTTCGCGCTCGTCGCCGGTGTTGCGCGGCGCGGCGGTGGCGCCCCATTCGTTGCCCTCCCACTCGCCCGGCGGCAGCGGATGCAGCGGGCCCGGGGTGGATTCGGTATCGGTATGGCGGTTGCGCACCAGGCCGGCCGCCTGCTGCACGGCCTGCGGGTCAACCACGGCCAGGCGGCCCCAGGCGAAGGCCTGCTGGTTCATCGCCACGGCTGCACCGTTGAGTTCGATGGCGCGCATCAGTGATTCGAACGACAGCGGCACCAGGCCCTGCTGCCACGCATAGCCGAGGATGAACAGGTTGGCGGCGATGGCATCGCCAAGCAGCGCGGTGGCCAGCTGGGTGGCATCGAGCAGCAGCGGTTCCTGGCCGCCCAGTGCCACGCGGACGCCGGCGATGATGTCGGCGGCGGGGAACTGCATGTCCGGGCGGGTGGTGAAGGTACCCGGCATCGCTTCGTAGGTGTTCAACACCACCTGCGAGCGGCCGGCGCGTACCTTCGACAGTGCCCAGTAGTCGTTGACCACCACCATGTCGCAGCCCAGCACCAGGTCGGCCTCACCGGCGGCGATGCGCACGGCGTGGATGTCCTCGGGCCGGCGTGCAATGCGGATGTGCGTGGTCACCGCGCCACCCTTCTGTGCCAGGCCGGTCTGGTCAAGCACGCTCGCGCCCTTGCCTTCCAGGTGGCCGGCCATGCCCAGCAGTGCGCCGATGGTCACCACGCCGGTACCGCCGACGCCGGTGATCAGGATGTTCCAGGGCTGTTCCAGCGTGCCGCGGAGGGTCGGTGCCGGCAGGTTGTCCAGCAGCGTGGAGGCATCGCGCTTGCTGCCCTTGCGCGGCTGGCCGCCGTGCACGGTGACGAAGCTCGGGCAGAAGCCGTTCACGCAGGAATAGTCCTTGTTGCAGTTGGACTGGTCGATTTCGCGCTTGCGCCCGAACTCGGTTTCCTTCGGCAGCACCGACACGCAGAAGCTCTTCTTGCCACAGTCACCGCAGCCTTCGCAGACCAGCGAATTGATCAGCACGCGCTTCTGCGGGTCTTCCAGCTTGCCGCGCTTGCGGCGGCGGCGCTTCTCGGTGGCGCAGGTCTGCTCGTAGATCAGGATCGAAACACCCTTCACTTCGCGCAGGCGCTTCTGCACCGCATCCAGTTCGCTGCGGTCGTGGAACTCGACGTCGCTGGGGAAGTGCTCGCGCTGGCCGGTCCACTTGCCGATGTTGTCCGACAGCACCACGATGGTGTGGATGCCTTCGGCACGCATCTGCTTGGCGATGTCGGGCACGCTCAGCGGACCGTCCACCGGCTGGCCGCCGGTCATCGCCACCGCATCGTTGTAGAGGATCTTGTAGGTGATGTTGACGCCGGCCGCGACCGCCTGGCGGATCGCCAGCGAACCGCTGTGGAAGTAGGTGCCATCACCGAGGTTCTGGAACACGTGCGGCGTATCGGTGAACGGCGCCTGCCCGGCCCAGGTCACGCCTTCGCCGCCCATGTGGGTGAAGGTGTCGGTGCTGCGGTCCATCCAGGTGACCATGTAATGGCAACCGATGCCGGCCAGCGCACGCGAGCCTTCCGGCACCTGGGTGGAGGTGTTGTGCGGGCAGCCCGAGCAGTAGTGCGGCACGCGCGGGAAGCTGGCGCGCGGCAACGCAAGCTCGGCTTCCTTTTCCTGCATCCACTGCAGTCGCTGCTCGATCGAGTCGTTGTTGAAGAACTTCTGGATGCGGCGGCCGATCACGCCGGCGATGGTGGCCGGGGTCAGTTCGCCGGTGGACGGCAGGATCCATTCACCGCTCTCGTCGTACTTGCCGACGATGGACGGGCGCTGGCCCCAGCTGGCCGGCCAGTTGAAGAACTGTTCCTTCATCTGGCGCTCGATGAAGGCACGCTTCTCCTCGACCACGATGATGTCTTCCAGGCCCTGCGCGAAGCGCGCGATGCCTTCCGGTTCCAGCGGCCAGGTCATGCCGACCTTGTACACGCGGATGCCGATGTCGGCGCACGCCGCCTCGTCCAGGCCCAGGTATTCCAGCGCCTGCAGCACGTCCAGGTAGCTCTTGCCGGTGGTGACGATGCCCAGCCGCGCGCGCGGTGCGTCCATCACCACCTTGTCGATGCGGTTGGCGCGGGCAAAGGCCTGGGCCGCCTTCACCGCATAGCGGTGCAGGCGCATTTCCTGGTCCAGCGGCGGGTCCGGCCAGCGGATGTTGAGGCCGCCGCCGGGCATGTCGAAGTCGTCCGGCAACACGATGCGGCGCGCCAGCGGATCGACCTCGACCGAAGCCGACGATTCCACCGTCTCGGCGATGGTCTTGAAGCCGACCCAGCGGCCGGTATAGCGGCTCATCGCCCAGCCGAGCAGGCCCATGTCGAGGATGTCCTGCACACCGGCCGGGTTCAGCACCGGCATCATCGCGCTGACGAACTCGTCCTCGCTGCCATGCGGCAGGGTCGAGCTGCGGCAGGCATGGTCATCGGCGGCCAGTGCCAGCACGCCACCGTAGCGCGAGGTGCCGGCGGCATTGGCGTGCTTGAACACGTCGCCGCAGCGGTCCACGCCGGGGCCCTTGCCGTACCACATGCCGAACACGCCCTGCACGTTGGCGCCGGGGAACAGGTTGGTCTGCTGCGTGCCCCACACCATGGTGGCGCCCAGGTCTTCGTTCAGGCCCGGGGTGAACTTCACCTTGGCCGCGTCCAGGTGCTTGCGTGCGCGCCAGAGCTCCAGGTCGAAGCCGCCCAGAGGGCTGCCGCGGTAACCACTGACGAAACCGGCGCTGTCGATGCCTTCGGCGGCATCGCGCAGGCGCTGCATCAACGGCAGCCGTACCAGCGCCTGCACACCACTGAGGTAGATCCGCCCCTCGTTGCGGGTGTACTTGTGATCGAGCGTGTAATCACGATCGAGCAGGTCGGCGGAAGACGGCGAAGTGAGTTGCGCGGTACTGGTCATGGCTGGCCTGGTCAGGATCGGCTGGCACCGGCCGCGTGCAGGCACACGGCGGGAAAGGCGCGAATTGTAGCAGCGGGGCCGTAGCGGCCCCGGCACTCGCGCCCGCGCCGCCGCTGGGGTTAGGATCGGCGGGAGAGAGGGAGGCTGCGGTTGTGCAGCCTGGGGAGAAGGAATGTCAGTTGCAGGAAAGATCCTGGCCAGCGTGCTGCTGGCCTCGGGAGCGCTCAGCGCGTGGGCCGCGCCGGCGGTGCCGGCACCGCAGGAGTTCTATTTCGACAGCGACCTGGCCGCGGCGCCGATGGTGGCCATGCAGGGCGAGGGCGATGAGCTGGTGACCCAGCTGGTCAGGCTGCGTGAACGCGGGCGGCGTGCGCTGGAAGCCACGGTGCAGCTGGCTTCGGTTGCCAGCAGCCAGGGCCGCACCGAGCTGGCCGAGCAGTTGTACGGCGAGGCGCTGAGGGAGGCGCCGGCGCAGAGCAGCGCTGGCCGCAATGTACGCTGGAACTATGGCTGGGATCTGCTGCGCCAGGGCAAGCCGGAGGCGGCGCTGGAACAGTGGGTGGCCTCGGCCGGCAATGCCCGCAGCAAGCCCAGCTGGGTACCGCCCACCTATGCGCTGGCGCTGTGGCGCTCTGGGCAGAAGCAGGAGGCGGTGCGGTGGTATGCGGCTGCGGTACGTACCGAGCCGTCGCAGTGGAGCAGCAGTGCCCAGTTTGCGCAGTTGCTGCCGCACTGGCGCGAGGACGAGCGTGCGTCGTTGGCCGAAGTGCAGCAGGCCTGGGTGGCCGCGCCGCCTGCCTGGCCCTGAGGAAGGGGTTCGGCCGGGTTGCACCCGGCACCCGCAGAGGCAACAGCCGAAGCAACAGCAACAGCGGACTTACCGAGGGAGCGGGGCGGTGTAGGCAGGCAGGACACGCCGTAAACCCATCCATGGGGGCTCGATGGCGCCATCCATGGCGCCAACGGTCCTGCCTGCCCACACCGCCCCGCCTCTGACAGTTCCCTGTTGCTGGTAGGTGTCGACCTTGGTCGACACGGTATCCACGCCATGCGTGGATGAATCCACATCGGAATCGATTTTTCGATATCTGATCGAAATGCAGCCGAGCGTGGGCTCGGCTCTACAAAAGGCGGCCAGCCAACCGGCTTCTGCTTTTGATCTTCTTTTTTCTTTTCCGTGGCGGACGCATTCGGAAATTGTCAGAGGCCGGGCGGGGTGGGTTCGCGGGGGTGTCCGCGGCATGGATGCCGCGGCCAAGCCCCCAGGGATGGGTTCACGGCGTCCCCCGCGAATCCACCCCGCCCGGCCAGGCGCGGCTTTTGATGTTCGCGGCCAACCCGCCACGAGGGGCTGCGCCGTTCGCGGGAAACCCCTCAGTCGTCCGCAGACACCGTCCGCCCCGACGCCCACGCCCGCAGTGCCTCCACCTGTTCGGCCATCAGCACCGACAGCGGCCGCGTAGCGCGGATCTCGGTCATCAGCAGCTCGGTGTCCAGCGGCCGGCTTTCCGCGTGCGCGGCATACAGCCCGGCCACGATCGCCTGCTCGATCTCGGCACCGGAGAAGCCGTTGGCAGCAGCAGCCAGCGCCGGCAGTGCGAAGTCGTCGGCGTTGAGCTGGCGCCGGCCCAGGTGCAGCCGCAGCAGTTCCACGCGCACGTCCGGCGTGGGCAGGTCGACGAAGAAGATCTCGTCGAAGCGGCCCTTGCGCAGCAGTTCGGCCGGCAGCTCATGTACCTGGTTGGCGGTGGCGACGATGAATACCGGTGCCTTGCGCTCGGCCATCCAGGTCAGCAGGTGGCCGAGCACCCGGCGCGACACGCCGCCATCCTCGCCGCCGGTTGCCAGGCCCTTCTCGATCTCGTCCATCCACAGCACGCACGGTGCCAGCTGTTCGGCCGAGGCCAGCGCCTGGCGCAGGTTGGCCTCGGTCTCGCCGTGGTACTTGTTGTACAGCGCACCCACGTCCAGGCGCAGCAGCGGCACGCCGAAGCCGGCGGCGGTGGCCTTGGCCAGCATCGACTTGCCGCAGCCCTGCACGCCCAGCAGCAGCATGCCGCGCGGCGGGTCCAGCCCGGCCGGCGCCGAGCCGGCAATGAACGCCACGCGGCGCTGGTTGATCCAGCGCTTGAGGCGGTTGGCACCGGCCACGTCGCCGAAGCGCGCGCTGTCGTGCTCGAAGAACAGATGGCCACTGCGGTTGAGCAGCTCGAACTTCAGCCGCGCCAGCTGCGGCAGATCGTCGTCGCGCAGCGCGCCGTCGGCGTAGATCAGCTGGCGCGCGATGCGGCGGGCATCGACCAGGCTCAGGCCCTGCAGGTTCTTCAGGATCTTCTTCACCGCCTCGCTGTCCACCTCGACGCGGCGGCCACCATGCTCGCGCGCGTACGCGTCGGCCTCTTCGCGCAGCATCTTCAGCAGGGCATTGGCGTCGGGCAGGCGCGGGTTGAAGCGCACCGCCAGCGCTTCCAGCTCGGCCGGCAGCTCGACCTTGGCGCCGATCAGCACCAGCACGTGCGGTTCGCTGTGGCGGCGCTGGATCAGGTCGCGCAGGGCACGCTGGTGGCTGGCGTAGCCCAGGTAGGGGTGGAAATCGAGCAGCAGGTAGACCCCGCGCTGGTCGGCCTGGCGGATCATCTGCAGCGCCGCGCTGGCATCGGGCGGCCCGACCGGCGGGTCCTCGCTGTCCAGGTCGATGCGGCGCAGGCCCTCGGTGATCGACCAGCGGTGCAGCGCCCGCCAGACATGCATCAGCGTCTGCCGGAACAGCTCGACGATGCGGCCCTCATCCTGGGTCTCGATCACGATCAGGGGGGTATTGGCGCGGATCAGTGCGCTCAGGTCCTGCAGTTCGCTCATGCCGGTTCGATCCTTCGGGGGCGCCACGATAGCAAAGGCGATGGCGACGGGTTCAGCGCGGTGCTACCTCCCGTCACCACCGCCGGTGTACGCTCGGGGCACGTACCCGGAAGCGAGGCTGGCATGAAGACGATCCTGGTGGCCGGTTCCAAGGGCGGGGTGGGCAAAACCACCATCGCCACCCACCTGGCCGCGTACGCGGCATTGCAGGGCAAGGCCACGGTGATCGCCGATGCCGACCCGCAGGGCTCCAGCACCCGCTGGGCACAACGCCGTGCCGGGCTGGAAAGCGCGGTGCTCCCCATCGATGTGTATCGGAAGAAGCAGTGGGCACAGAAGCTGCCCGACGGCACCCAGACCGTCATCATCGACGCACCGGCCGGCGCGTTGGCCGACGATATCCCCCATTTCCTCGATGCCGCCGACGCGGTGGTGGTGCCGGTGCTGCCCTCGGCGCTGGATATCGAAGCCATCGTCGGCTTCCTCAACAGCCTGGCCCAGAACCCGCGGGTCCACAGCCGCAAGCTGCCGGTGGGGCTGGTCCTGAACCGCACCAAGCCCTGGACCCAGACCTCGCAGCAGGCGCTGCAGATGCTGGCCGAGTGGCCCTACCCGGTAGTCGCGCAGCTGCGTGACAGCCAGAGCTACGTGGTGATGACCGGCCTGGGCCGCAGCCTGTTCGACTACCGCTCGGCGCAGGTGCGCGAGCACCAGGCCGACTGGGAACCCCTGCTGTCCTGGCTGAAGCTGTGACGCGTGCATCACTCTGCCTGTTGCACCCTCTCTCCATGGAAAACCGCGATGCGTGAACTGATCCTGCTGCGCCATGCCCATGCCGAACCGGCCACCCCCGGCCAGGCCGACCTCGACCGGCCGTTGTCGCCGGTGGGGCTGGCCGAAGCCGAAGCCGCCGGCAGGTGGCTGAAGGAAAACAACCTGCTGCCGGATTGCGTGCTGTGCTCGCCGGCGCGGCGCACCCGCGAAACCCTGGAAGCCGTGCTGGGCACCATCGGTTACGTGGAAAAGCGCCTGGAAGACCGTATCTACGAGGCCACCCCCGGCACCCTGGCGGCGCTGGTGGATGACCGCCGCGATCTCGACCGCGTGCTGGTCGTCGGCCACAACCCCGGCCTGGAGCGCCTGGTGGCGCTGATGACCGAGGGCACCAGCAGCGACTACCGCGGCATGCCGCCGGCCGGCATCGCCGTGCTCGGGTTCCCGCGCGAGGCCGCGATCGAGCCGGGCGTGGCCAGCCTGAACGCGTTCTGGTGGCCGTGATCCGATGAGCCTGGCGCGGCGCAGCCGCTTCCTGCTGCCCGCGCTGCTGGCGATCGGCCCGGCCTGGGCCACCGTGCCCACGCCGACCACCTTGCCACCGGTGGTTGCCGAAGCGCACCGGGTACTTCGCCTGGATACCCAGCGCTCGCAGATCGGTTTCGAGGTACGCACCCGCTTCGGCCAGCGCATCGAAGGGGTGTTCCCGCATTTCGAGGGCCGCATCGAAGTCCTCTCCGATGGCCGCCACCAGGTGCACCTGAAGATGTTCACCCGTTCGGTCGAGATTCCCGGCAAGTCGCGCTACACCGGCTGGATGCGCGGCGAAGAGTTCTTTGACGCAGGCCGCCATCCGGTGGTCGAGTTCGACTCGTTGCCGTACTGGCCGGAAACCGTGGAAAACGGCGGCGACATCAATGGCCGGCTGACGCTGCGCGGGATCAGCCACCCCGAACTGCTGAAGGTCGAGAAGGCGGACTGCGCCCGACCCGGCTATGATTGCGACGTCGTCAGCCGCGGTACCGTACAGCGGGGCCGGTATGGCATGGACAGCTGGCAGCTTGCCTTGAGTGATCGAGTGACCTTCGTACTGCGTGCGCGCCTGAGTGAGGCGCCGAAACCGTGAATCTCCTGCTGCGCGTACTGGCGCTGGCAACCGTGTTGCTGGGCAGCGGTTGTGCATCGCTCTCCCATGCCGAGCGCGACCGTGCCGAAGCGATCGCCGTGCAGGCGCGTTCGACCGAGGTTGACTGCCAGCGCGCCGACCGTTGCGCGCAGGACTCGCCGTTGCGGGCGCTGGCCGGCCGCGCATTCACCGAATCCACCCCGGAGCGGCCGCGGCATTACGCCACCCTGCTCGACGAGGGCGAGGGTGCCCTGGTCGCACGCCTGAACCTGCTGCGCAGCGCCACCCGCAGCATCGACCTGCAGACCTACATCTTCGACAAGGACGACAGCGCGCGGCTGGTCATCGACGAGCTGCTGGCCGCCTCGCGGCGCGGGGTGAAGGTGCGGCTGCTGATCGACCAGCTCTCGGCGATCTCCGACCTGCAGATCCTCGGCGCCCTGTCCGGGGCCCACCAGAATTTCCAGCTGCGGGTCTACAACCCGACCTTCGGCAAGGCCCGGCTGAACTACTTCGACTACGCCGGCAGCGTGCTGTGCTGCTTCCGCCGGTTCAACCAGCGCATGCACAACAAGCTGCTGGTGATCGACGATGCGATCGGCGTGGTCGGTGGCCGCAACTACCAGGACGACTATTACGACTGGGACCGCGAGTACAACTTCCGCGACCGTGACGTGCTGATCGCCGGCCCGGAAGCACGCGCGATGGCGGCCAACTTCGATGCGTTCTGGCGTGCCCACCGCAGCGTGCCGGCCGAGCGCCTGAACGACGTGGGCCGCACGCTGTTGCGCGAGGGCGTGCCGATCCTGCCGCCGGCCAGCTTCCGCCGCCCGGAAAGGGTGCAGCGGGTCAGCGCCGAAGCCAACGACATGGACTTCGTCACCCGTTCCTTCGTCGATACCGCGTTGCCGGTAGCCTCGGTGCGCTACGTGGCCGACCTGCCGCGCAAGCACCGCCGTGAGCAGGCCGATGCACCACTGGCCGGCCAGCACGTGACCGAGCCGCAGCTGGATGCGCTGATTGCCAGTGCACAGAAGGAAGTGATCCTGCAGACGCCGTACCTGGTGCTGTCCAAGCCGGCGCAGGCGCTGTTCCGCGAGCTGCGCAAGCGGCCGCAGCCGCCACGCGTGGTGGTGTCCAGCAACAGCCTGGCGGCCACCGACAATCCGATCGTGTATGCGCTGTCCTACAAGTACAAGCGGCGCAACATGCGCGAACTGGGCTTCAACATCTTTGAATACAAGCCGTTCCCGCTGGATGCGCCGGTCGATTACCGCAACCTGCTGCCCGACCCGATCGCGCCCCCCGAAGGCGACAGCGGCGGCGACCGCAGTTCCTGGATCGGTGGCAGTGCGGCCGGCAGCAACGCACGCGGCAGCGGTGGCAGCGGCTCCAGCGCGGGCAGCCCCCAGGGCTCGCTGAACCATCGCCACAGCGACGGTGCCTACGACAACGCGCGTGCGCGCCGCCGCGCCGCCGGCAGCGAAGTGGAAACGCGCCTGCTGCGTACCGAGACACGGCCCTCGTTCCTCGGCAGCAAGGCGGTCAACAAGCCGTTGCCGGTCACCCGCAAGGGCGCGCGCATGGGCCTGCATGCCAAGTCGCTGGTGGTCGACCGCCGCATCGGCGTGGTCGGCACCCACAACTTCGATCCGCGCAGCGAGAACTACAACACCGAAGGCGCGGTGATCATCGACGACCCGGTCTTTGCCGAGCAGCTGGCCGAGAGCATCCTCCGTGACACCCACCCGCAGAACTCCTGGACGGTGGCGCCGCGGGCCAAGCCGCCGGTGCTGTCGGGGCTGAACTACAGCGTTGGCAAAGCCTCCGAAGCGCTGCCGATCCTCGATTTCTGGCCGTGGCGCTACGCCACCGACTACGAGTTCAAGCCCGGCCCGGACTGCCCGCAGCCGCTGCCGCGGCAGGACCCGGCGTTCCACACCTGCTACGTCGCCGTCGGCGACTTCCCGGAAGTCAACGTCGGCCCGAAGTGGCTGCTGGTGCGCATGCTGACTGCATTCGGCGCCGGCCTCGTTCCCATCCTCTGAAGGTGCCCGCATGACCCAGGTGTTCCGCCAAGCCGTTTCCATCGAGCAGCTCAACGCGCTCAGCCACAACACGGCCATCCATTCCCTGGGCATCGTCTTCAGCGCCGCCGGCGAGGACTGGCTGCAGGCCACGATGCCGGTGGACGAGCGTACCCGCCAGCCCTACGGCATCCTCCACGGCGGCGCCTCGGTGGTGCTGGCCGAGACCCTGGGCAGCAGTGCCGGCAACCTGTGCGTGGATACTGCCAAGCAGATCTGCGTGGGCCTGGAGATCAACGCCAACCACGTGCGTGCAGTGCGCTCGGGCACGGTCATCGGCACCGCCCGCGCGCTGCACGTGGGCCGCAGCACCCAGCTGTGGGAAATCCGCATCGAGGACGAACAGGGCCGCCTGGTGTGCATCTCGCGGCTCACCCTGGCGGTGGTGGCCGCCGGCCACGGCTGAGCCCCGCGCGGGCAGGTCGACGGCTTCAGAACCCAGCGTTCCCCGCCGATTGCCCCTGTCGATGGGCGTTATGGCCTAAATCGGCTGGCAGCGATGACGGCCCTCCGGTATCGTGCGCGGATGACTTCCCCCACTCCGGCCCCCCGTGGCGGCGTGGCGCGTGTGTGCCGTTACCTGTACCGCGTACCGCTGCTGTTGGTCCACATCACCGTGTTCCTGCCGCTGATCCTGATCGGCATGCTTCCGCCGTGGGGCGAACTGCGCGTGGGCGAGGCCACCTTTGGCGCCAAGGTGGTCAACTGGTGGCAGGGCGGGCTGATGTGGATCTTCGGCTTCCGCCTGGCGCAGATCGGCAGGCCGCTGCCCGGCGCCGTGCTGTTCGTGGCCAACCACGTCAGCTGGGTTGATATCTGCATCCTGCACAGCCAGCGCATGATGGGCTTCGTCGCCAAGCGCGAGATCGCCAGCTGGCCACTGGTCGGTTGGCTGGCCGCGCGCGGCCAGACCATTTTCCACCAGCGTGGCAACACCGAATCGCTCGGTGGCGTGATGCAGGTGATGGCCGATCGCCTGCGCGACGGCAAGGCCGTGGGCGTGTTCCCGGAAGGCCGCACCCGCGGCGGCCACGAAGTGGGCCCGTTCCATGCCCGCATCTTCCAGGCCGCCGTTGAAACCGGCGTGCCGGTGCAGCCGGTGGCACTGGTGTACGGCGAGAAGGGCGATGCGCAGACCATTGTCGCGTTCGGCCCGGGCGAGAGTTTCTTCGCCAATTTCCTGCGCCTGCTCGGTGAGCCGGCGCGACGTGCGGAAGTGCACTTCCTGGCACCGATCGGTGCGCAGGACCTGGAAGGCCGTCGGCGCATCGCGGAAACTTCGCGCGCGCGCATCGTGGCGGCCATGAGCACCGGGTGAGCGCACGGTGGCCCTGATCCCGCCACCTGTCCTGGACGCCGGCACGCCGACGTTGCATGCGGCTGACTATCAGCCGCCGCGCTGGCTGCGCAACCCGCATCTGCAGTCGATGCTCAGCTCCAGCCGCATGCGCCTGCAGCGCGGCCTGCTGTTGCTGGCGGCCACGGGTGCGGTCAGCGAGGAACTGATCCTCGACGGTGGCGACGGCGTGCGCCTGCAGGGCTGGTACAGCCATGTCGAAGGCCGCGAACCGCAGGGCATGGCGCTGCTGCTGCATGGCTGGGAAGGCAGTTCCGAATCGAGCTACATGCGCATGGCCGCCGCGCGCATGCTGGAGCAGGGCTTCGACGTGGTGCGGCTGAACTTCCGCGACCACGGCAACACCCATCATCTCAATCGCGGCATCTTCCACTCCAACCTGATCGACGAAGTGGTGCACGCCGCGGGCGATATCGCCCAGCGTTGGCCGCAGCTGCCGCTGGTGGCCGCCGGCTACTCGCTGGGCGGCAACTTCGTGCTGCGCCTGGCCCTGCGCGCACCGGCCGCCGGCGTGCCACTGCAGCGCGTGGCCTCGGTCTGCCCGGTGCTGGACCCGGCGCTGACCATGGAGAGCATCGAGAACGGCCCGGCGATGTACGACTGGTACTTCCGCCGCAAATGGGCCGGCTCGCTGCGCCGCAAGCGCGACCTGTTCCCCGAGCTGAGCGACTGCGACGACCGCGTGCTGAAGCTGGACATCCGCGCGCTGACCGCCTGGCTGGTCGAGCGCCACACCAGCTTCGGCTCGCTGCAGGCCTATTTCGATGGTTACTCGATTGCCGGCGACCGCCTGTCCAACCTGCAGGTACCGGCCGACATCCTGATGGCACAGGATGACCCGGTGATTCCGTATGCGACCTTCAGCAACTGGCAGCTGCCGCGCCAGGCGCACCTGGAAACCGCCTGCTGGGGCGGCCACTGCGGCTTCATCGAGAACTGGCGGGGCGACGGCTTCTCCGAACGCTGGGTGGCGCAGCGCCTGCGGCGGGTTCTGCAGGCCTGAACCGGCACCGGCTTTCAGCCCGCTACAATGCGGGTTTGCACTTGAACCGGACTGCCATGCAAGACCAGATCATCCAGGCGTTGCGCCAGAACCAGGCCGACCAGGCCGTGCAGCTGGCCCAGGCGTGGACCCATGACGAACCCGGCCTGGCCGATGCCCACCGCTGGCTGGCGCTTGCGCTGCAGCAGCAGGGCAAGGCCGAGGACGCGATGGACGCCCTGCAGCAGGCGCTGCGGCTGGCCCCGGACGATGCCCAGCTGCACCTGCAGCACGCGGGCCTGTTGCTGGCGCTGCGCCAGTTCGAAGGGGCCGACGACGCCCTGGTGCGGACCACCGGCCTCGATCCGAATTCTTTCTCCGCCTACCTGATGCAGGCGCACCTGGCGATCGGCCGCAACGACTTCGACGAAGCGCAGCGCGTGTCGACGCTGGCCGCGCGCGTGGAGCCGGACCATCCGGAACTGCTGACCATCGACGGCATGGTCGCCCTGCGCCGCGGCGATGCCGACCGCGCGCTGGCGCTGCTGTCGGCCGCCAGCAAGGCGCTGCCGGACGACCCCCGCGTGCTGTACGCGCTCGGCTTCGCCTATCTGGGCAAGGACATGCTGGCGTTCGCCGAGCAGTCGTTCCGCCGCGTGCTCGAACTGAACCCGTCGCTGTCCTCGCTGCACGGCCTGGTGGTGCAGCTGGCGCTGCGCCAGGACAACGTGGCGGCCGCCGCCGAAGCGATGCAGGTAGCCCTGCAGCAGCCGGAGATGGACGTGCCGTCGATGCGCCGCCTGGCCGGTGAGCTGTCACTGCGCAATGGCCAGCCGCTGCAGGCGCTGGATTACCTGCTGCCGCTGCTGGAAACGCAGCCGGACGACCGCCAGGTGCTGCAGCTGCTGCTGATGTCGTGGCAGCGCCTGGGCCGCGAAGACGAAGCCCGTGCGCGCCTGGATGCGGTGCTGGAAACCCAGGACCAGCTGCACGACGTATGGCTGGCGCGCCTGGCCATCGAGCAGGTTGGCAGTGAAAGTGCAGTGGCCACGGTCGAACGCTGGATGGCGGCGATGCCGGCGCATCTGCCGCCCCTGGAGGCGCGCCTGCGCCTGCACGACATGGTGGGCGAACACGCACAGGCCGAAGCGGTCGCCGAGCGCATCGTCAGCCTGGAGCCGGGCCGCGTCAGTGGTGAAACACGCCTGGTCGAGGGCCTGCTGCAGCGCGATCCGGCTGCGGCCGTAGCGCGCGTGCAGGCGCTGATCGAGCTGGCACCGGAAGGCCATCGCGCCGACCTGCGCACCTGGCTGGGTGAAATCCAGGACCGTGCCGGCCAGCCGCAGGAGGCCCTGCGCACCTGGATGTCGCTGCAGGCCGACCAGGCTCCGCAGCGCCTGCCGTTGCCGCCGCAGGCCAAATCGCCGCCAAGCTGGCCGGACAAGGGCAGCCTGGAGGGCGATACCAGCTCCGCGCCGATCTTCCTGTGGGGCCCGCCGGGTTCGGGCGTGGAGCGCGTGGCGACCGGCCTGGCCGCCGCCAGCCCGGTGCTGCGCAGCGACCGCTACACCGACACCCCGCCCGATGATGCCTTCCAGAACTACCACACGTTGCAGGACCTGGCGTCGGGCGTGCTGACCCCGGAACGGCTGGTGCAGCGTTGGCGCGAGCAGTTGCCGGCCCGTGGCCTGCAGAGCGACACCGTGATCGACTGGCTGCTGTGGTGGGACAACGCCCTGCTGTGGTCGCTGCGCCCGCAGCTGCCGCAGGGCCGCCTGCTGCTGGTGCTGCGTGACCCGCGCGACATGCTGCTGGACTGGGTGGCCTACGGTGCCGCCGCGCCGCTGGCGATGACCTCGCTGGCCGAAGCCAGTGAGTGGCTGACGCGCGCGCTGACCCAGATCGCCACGCTGCACGAGGATGACCTGTACCCGCACGTGCTGCTGCGCATCGACCAGATCGGCAACGATCCGCGCGCGATGGCCGAACTGCTGGGCCGCCTGTTCGAGCGGCCGATGCCGCCGGCCGCGCAGCTGGGTGCACCGCGCCTGCCGCCGGGCCACTGGCGCAACTACCGCGACGTGATGAGCGCCGCCTTCGCCCAGCTCACCCCGGTTGCGGTGCGCCTGGGTTACCCGGGAGAGTGAGGAGAGTCCCATGCAGCTGAGCAGCAACAGCCTGACCCCTGGCGCGCCGATCGACCGTGCGTTCGCCGCCGGCGATGCCAACGGCTTCGCGCCTGACCGCAACCCACACCTGGCCTGGAGCGGGGCGCCGGCCGGCACCCGTTCGTTCCTGCTGGTGTGCGTGGACCCGGACGTGCCGACCGTGCCGGAGACGGTCGGCCGCAGCGACATGAGCGTGCCGCGCGACCAGCCGCGGTGCGACTTCGTGCACTGGGTGATGGCCGACATCCCGGCCACGGTGCAGGAGATTGCCGCGGGCAGCTGCAGCGATGGCTTCGTGGTCAAGGGCAAGCCCGCACCGGCTGGCCCGGCCGGCAGCCGCCAGGGCCTGAATGACTTCACCGGCTGGTTCGCCGGCAACCCGGACATGGCCGGCGATTACCTGGGCTACGACGGCCCGTACCCGCCGTTCAACGACGAGCGCGTGCACCGCTACTTCTTCCGCGTGTTCGCGCTGGACGTGGCCACGCTGGAGCTGCCGCAGCGCTTCACCGCCGCCGACGCGTATCGGGCCATGCACGGCCACGTGCTGGCCGAAGCCGCGCTGCACGGCACCTACACGCTGAACCCGGCGCTGGGCTGAGCGGCACACTGGGTAGAGCCGGCCGCTGGCCGGCAACGTCCGTGTGTTGCCGCATTCGCTCATGGCAGCCGGCCAGCGGCCGGCTCTACCCCAGACGAGAAGGGCGGCCAGCCGGCCGCCCTTTTCATTCATCCGCTTGCAGCGCCACCGGTTCGAACACTGCGGTGTCGCCCTGCGCATTGCGCAGCACCAGGGCGCCGTGGTCATCCAACGCAAGCGTCGGTGCCGAATGTCCACCGCGCATCAGCATTCCCGCGCGTTCCTGCTGCACGGTCATCCTCGGGTCGATGCACTGGGCCGCGGTCTGCACGCCGTTGCGCAGGATCAGCAGGTTGCCCTGCAGCCGGTACGCGTTGCTGACCTGGTTGCACAGGTTCAACTCGCTCATGAAACCGGACCGGAAGCGCAGCGTATAGGGCGCGTGGCCACGGACGAACAAGGCATCGACGCGCCGGCCCTGCGCATCCGTGGCGCGCGCCAGTTGCCACAGGTGTGCTTCGAGCTGATCGCTGCCGGGCGTGCTGGCAACGGCCGCATCCGCGGACATGGCCAGCAGCGCAGCAGCGATGAGGGCGGGGACGTGCTTCATGCCGATCTCCCGATGCATCCGGGTAGTGCCGGCCGCTGGCCGGCACCATCCGTGTGTTGGCGGTGCCGCGCAGGGCAGCCGGCCAGCGGCCGGCTCTACCCACCACGAAGAAGGGCGGCCTCTCGGCCGCCCTTCAAGAGCCAGCCGACCAACGGTCGGCTCTACATCACTTCTCGATGGCCGACTCGACCACCATGTCCAGCACGTACGCCTGCGACGGCGCATCGGCCGGCGGGTTCTTCACTTCGTAGCGCTTCACGCGCACCACGTTGCGCACGCCGTTTTCGTGGGTGTAACCCTCGATGTTGCCGTAGAAGTTCTCGAACTTGCCCGGCTCGCCCTGCTTCAGGCCCTTGTCGTCGAACTTCACCTCGCGCACCTGCAGGCACTGGTAGTCCGGGATCAGCGGGTGCGAGCACTTCTCGGTCTTGGCCGCCACTTCCAGGAACACGGTTTCGCCGGCGCCGCCGTAGCGGGTTTCAGCGGTCGGTTCCGGGTTGAACACCAGCACGTCGCCCTTGGCGGTGGTCAGGGTCAGCTTGCCGTCGGCATCCTGCGTGGCCTTCAGTTCGCCCTGCAGGCGGCTCGACACGGCCTCGTCCAGCGCCATCAGCGCCTTGTCGGTGCAGGCCATCATGGTCGACGCCATGGCGCCCACGGTCAGCTTGCCATCGGCCAGGGTGTAGCTGCCGCCCATGTGGTTGCAGGCGTTGCTGACCGACAGGCGGCCATCAGCGAAGTCCAGGGTGACCGGCTTGTCTTCGCGGGCGAACAGCGCATCGATGCGCTTGCCGTCGGCGCCGGTGGCCTGCTGCAGCAGCCAGTGCTGGCTCTGCAGGCGCTGCGCATCCAGGTGCGCCAGCGTCTGCTGGTCCGCCGCCTTCGCTGCGGCCGGGGCCACGTCGTCGCCGCCGGTGCCGGCCGGGGCCGGGGTCTGGCTGCAGGCGGCCATCAGGGCCAGCGGGAGGAGCAGGGTGAGCTTGCGGTTCATGGTGATTCTCCTTGGGGAACCGTGGGGGAAACGGGGTGGGGCCGGCGACGGGGTTGCCGCGCCCCGGCACTGTTCAGCTGCCGGACGGCAACCACAGCAGCAGCGCGGCGCCCAGCGCGATGCGGTAAACCGCGAAGGCGGTGAACTTGTGCGACTTGATGTAGCCCATCAGCCACTTCACTACGACGAAGCCGGTGACGGCTGCGGCAAGGAACGCCACGCCCACGTCGGTCCAGTTCTCGCTGCCCAGCTTCCCGTCCTTGGCCATTTCCAGGAACGTGTAGGCGCTGGCGGCGAACATGGTGGGAATGCCGACCAGGAACACGAATTCGGCGGCGGCTGCGCGGCGGCTCAGGCCCAGCAGCATGGCCAGGAAGATCGCCGAGGCCGAACGCGAAGTGCCCGGGAACACACCGGCCACCACCTGCGCCAGGCCCACGCCGATCGCCACCGTCCAGGTCACCTGGTCGCGGTCGGGCAGGCGCGCGGTGTAGGCCTCCACCAGCAGCATCCAGACGCCGCCGATGATCAGCGCCCAGGCCACCGGGGTCACGGTTTCCGGCAGCGACCAGCCCGCCTTGCGCACCACCAGGCCGACCACGGCGGTGACCAGGAAGGCGGCGCCCAGCTTGAACACGTACTCGCGGTTCTCGCGCTGGTTGAAGCCGGTGGCCAGCTGCAGCAGGCGCTGGCGGAACACCAGCACCACGGCCACGATCGCGCCGGCCTGGATGACGATGTTGAAGAAGTCCGAACGGGCACCCAGCCAGTGCTGGGCGATGAGCAGGTGGCCGGTGCTGGAGATCGGCAGGAATTCGGTGAGGCCTTCGAGGATGCCCAGCAGCAGGGCGGAGAGCAGGTCGGACATGGACGGTGCGTGCACGCGCGGCGGAAGGAAGAAGGTCGAGAGGATAGACGATCCGTGCTGCACCAAACGGGTGCGTCTGGTGACGCATGCACCCGATTGGTGCGCGAGGCTGCGCACCGGCCGGGGGCAGCCTTTTTGAAATCAATCACTTGCGATCGGCGAAAAGTTGGCACGGTCATTGCTGTACCTCAGCAGGCATTCATCCCCATCCGAGGTCGTACCGATGTCCGTGGAAAACGTTGAGAAGCTGATCAAGGACAACCAGATCGAATTCGTCGATCTGCGCTTTGTCGACATGCGTGGTGTCGAGCAGCACGTGACCTTCCCGATCAGCATCGTCGAGCCGTCGCTGTTCGAAGAAGGCAAGATGTTCGATGGCAGCTCGATCGCCGGCTGGAAGGGCATCAACGAGTCGGACATGGTGCTGCTGCCGGACCCGGCCAGCGCGTACGTCGATCCGTTCTACGCCGATCCGACCATCGTGATCAGCTGCGACATCCTCGACCCGGCCACCATGCAGCCGTACGGCCGCTGCCCGCGCGGCATCGCCAAGCGTGCCGAGGCCTACCTGAAGTCCTCCGGCATCGCCGAAACCGCGTTCTTCGGCCCGGAGCCGGAATTCTTCATCTTCGATTCGGTCCGCTTCGCCAATGAAATGGGCCACACCTTCTTCCAGGTCGATTCGGAAGAAGCGGCGTGGAACAGCGGCGCCAAGTACGACGGCGCCAACAGCGGCTACCGCCCGGGCGTGAAGGGCGGTTACTTCCCGGTGCCGCCGACCGACACCCTGCACGACCTGCGCGCTGAAATGTGCAAGACGCTGGAACAGGTCGGCATCGAAGTGGAAGTGCAGCACCACGAAGTGGCCACCGCCGGCCAGTGCGAGATCGGCACCAAGTTCAGCACCCTGGTGCAGAAGGCCGACGAACTGCTGCGCATGAAGTACGTGATCAAGAACGTCGCGCACCGCAACGGCAAGACCGTCACCTTCATGCCCAAGCCGATCGTCGGCGACAACGGCAGCGGCATGCACGTGCACCAGTCGCTGTCCAAGGGCGGCGCCAACCTGTTCTCCGGCGACGGCTACGGCGGCCTGAGCCAGCTGGCGCTGTGGTACATCGGCGGCATCTTCAAGCACGCCAAGGCCATCAACGCCTTCGCCAACTCGGGCACCAACAGCTACAAGCGCCTGGTGCCGGGCTACGAAGCGCCGGTGATGCTGGCCTACTCGGCGCGTAACCGTTCGGCCTCGTGCCGCATTCCGTGGGTGTCCAACCCGAAGGCGCGCCGCATCGAAATGCGCTTCCCGGACCCGATCCAGTCCGGCTACCTCACCTTCACCGCGCTGATGATGGCCGGCCTGGACGGCATCAAGAACCAGATCGACCCGGGCGCGCCGAGCGACAAGGACCTGTACGACCTGCCGCCGGAAGAAGAGAAGCTGATCCCGCAGGTCTGTTCCTCGCTGGACCAGGCACTGGAAGCGCTGGACAAGGACCGCGAGTTCCTCAAGGCCGGCGGCGTGATGAGCGATGACTTCATCGACGGCTACATCGCGCTGAAGATGCAGGAAGTGACCAAGTTCCGCGCGGCCACCCACCCGCTGGAATACCAGCTGTACTACGCCAGCTGACCGGATGCGATGGCGGTGGGCTTCCCCCTCCCACCCGCCGCCATCGCCTCCGTTTTCGCGGCTGGGGAGCCGCGCGGCGGGCCCGGCCCGCCGTGGTAGAGCGGGCCGCTGGCCCGCTGTGGTAGAGCGGACTGTCAGTCCGCTGAAACAGGGGCAAGAGAGACCGGATACGCGACCAGGGCCGCCCTCCCTCCCGCGTCGGTCGTGCAAGGAGAGAGGCACGGCCGTCCCGGCCCTGTACGTGTCCGGTGCAACAGCCACGGCCATCACCCTGATGGCCCGTGGTTGCCTGAAGCCAACGCGCGCTGGCGCGCTGGCCCCATCCACCCTCGGGACATGCGCATGAAACTGATCTCCGCCATCATCCGGCCGTTCAAGCTCGACGAGGTCCGCGAGGCCCTCTCCGACGCAGGCGTGTCGGGCATCACCGTGACCGAAGTGAAAGGCTTCGGCCGCCAGAAGGGCCACACCGAGCTGTATCGCGGCGCCGAGTACGTCGTCGACTTCCTGCCCAAGATCAAGATCGAAACCGTGGTCACCGACGAGCGTGCCGATGCGGTGATCGAGGCGATCCAGTCGTCGGCAGGCACCGGCAAGATCGGTGACGGCAAGATCTTCGTCACCGCCGTCGAACAGGTCATCCGCATCCGCACCGGCGAGATCGGTGCCGACGCGCTGTAATCCCCCTTCCGGAGATTCCCCCATGAAGATGCGCCTTCTCACCGGGTGGCAAGCCCGCTTCCATATCGTGTGCCTGTTGATGCTGCTCAGCGCGCTGGCGGCCGGGGCCTGGCCGGGCAACGCCCATGCCCAGGCCCAGGTCTCGCCGCTGCCCAGCGAAAGCGTGGCGGTCGAGCCGCTTCAGGACCCGGTGGCTGCGGCACCGGTCGCCGCCGAAGCTGCCGCGCCGGCCTTCGACCACGGCGACGTGGCCTGGATGCTCACTTCCACCCTGCTGGTGCTGCTGATGGTGGTACCCGGGCTGGCGCTGTTCTATGGCGGCCTGGTGCGTTCGAAGAACGTGCTGTCGATCCTCAGCCAGATCCTGGTGGTGTTCTCGCTGGTGCTGCTGCTGTGGGTGGCGTATGGCTACAGCGCGGTGTTCAGTGCCGGCAATCCGTTCTTCGGCTCGTTCACCGAATTCGCCTTCCTCAAGGGCTTCACCCCCGACTCGGTCGGCAACACGCCGATCAAGGGCCTGCCGGACTATCTGTTCGTGGCCTTCCAGTCGACGTTCGCCGGCATCACCACCGCGCTGATCGTCGGTGCCTTCGCCGAGCGCATCAAGTTCCGCGCGGTGCTGCTGTTCTCGGCGCTGTGGTTCACCCTCAGCTACATCCCGATGGCGCACATCGTGTGGGGTGGCGGCTACCTCGGTGAACTGGGCGCGATCGATTTCGCCGGTGGCACCGTGGTCCACATCAATGCCGGTGTGGCCGGCCTGGTCGCTGCGTGGTTCGTCGGCAAGCGCCTGGGCTATGGCCAGACCGCATTGAAGCCGCACAACGTGCCGTTCACCTATATCGGCGCGATGCTGCTGTGGGTGGGCTGGTTCGGCTTCAACGCCGGCTCCGCGGCTGCCGCCGACACCGTCGCCTCGCTGGCCTTCCTCAACACCGTGCTGGCCACCGCCGCTGCCGTGTTGGGCTGGACGCTGGTGGAAGCCATCGGCAAGGGCAAGCCGTCGGCACTGGGCGCCGCCTCGGGTGCGGTGGCCGGCCTGGTGGGTATCACCCCGGCGTGCGGCACCGTCGGTCCGCTTGGCGCGATCGTGATCGGTTTCGTCGCCGGCGTGGTCTGCGTGTGGGGTGTCACTGGCCTGAAGCGCCTGCTGAAGGTAGATGACACCGCCGACGTGTTCGGCGTACACGGCGTCGGCGGCATCGTCGGCGCGATACTCACCGGCGTGTTCAGCGCGCAATCGCTGGGCGGCACCAAGGCCGATCTGGATATTGCCCATCAGGTGTGGGTGCAGGTGGTCAGCGTCGGCCTTACCGTGGTCTGGTCGGCGGTGGTGACCACGCTGATCCTGCTGGTGGTGCGCAGCGTGGTCGGCCTGCGCGTGACCGAAGAAGCGGAGCGCACCGGCCTGGATGTCACATCGCATGGTGAATCGGCCTACGAGGCCTGAGGTAGCGGTGCACTGACGTGGTGGGTGCCGACCGTTGGCCGGCACTTCCACTGCTCTGGTGGGTGCCAGGCTTGCCTGGCACTGCTCCTGCTCTGGTGGGTGCCAAGCTTGCTTGGCACGGCCGATAGCCCATCCACGCACGGCGTGGATCTACCGCATCCTTTCTGGTGGGTTCCGAGTTTGATTGGCACAGGGTCTGGGGCTGCTCTGGTGGGAGCCAGGCTTGCCTGGCACTGCTCCTGCTCTGGTGGGTGCCGACCGTTGGTCGGCACAGCGGGTAGCCCATCCACGCACGGCGTGGATCTACCGCATCCTCTCTGGTAGGTCCCAAGCTTGCTCGGCACGGCTGCATGCATCATCGCGCCTGATCGCGCACAATCCGGCCATGCACCCGATCCGCACGCCCCTGATGCTCTCGGCCTGCCTGCTGCTGGCCGCCTGCGCCTCCACGCCGCAGGAAACCCACAACCCGCTTGCCACCTGGGTGCCATCGCCCAACCAGAATGCGCGCACGCCGGTCATCATCGTCATCCACCACACCGAGCAGAAATCGGTGCAGCAGAGCCTGCATACGCTGCGTACCGCCAACAGCGGCGGGCCGGTCAGCGCGCATTACCTGATCGGCGCCGATGGCCATCGCTACCAGCTGGTGGCCGATGAGCGCCGCGCCTGGCATGCAGGGGCCGGGCGCTGGGGCACCATCACCGATCTCAACTCAGCCTCGATTGGCATTGAGCTCGACAACGATGGCCGCAGCCCGTTCAGTGCAGCACAGATCGAATCGCTGATCGTGCTGCTGCGCGATCTCACCACTCGCCTGAACATTCCGCCGCGTCAGGTGATCGGCCATGCCGACCTGGCGCCGACGCGCAAGCAGGATCCGAGCCGCTTCTTCCCCTGGCAGCAGCTGGCCGAGGCCGGTTTCGGTGTCTGGCCGCGCGCGGCCGACGGTGCCGCACCGGAAGGCTTCGACGCGTGGAATGCGCTGGCCCGCTTCGGCTATCCGCTGGACAACCGTGACGCCACCGTCGCCGCCTTCCACCGCCGCTTCCGTGGCCGCGACGACCTGCCGAAGACGCTGGATGCCGAAGACGCCCGCATCCTGCATTCGCTGCTGCTGCAGACGCCGTGACCCGGCGCATGAACACTTGACCCCGCGCTGGGTTGCCGCCCAGCGGCCGGCCCGCCACCATGGCGGCATGATCGATTCCGCCACCTTCTTCAAGCGCAAGCACTGTGTCCTGTTGGCCGCGGCCGTGCTCGCCGGCTGCTCCACCACCGCTCCCCGCACGGTCTCCGACGCCCCAACGCCGCCCACCCCGCCTGCGGCCACCTATGCCAAGGCGGTATGGAGCGCGCTGCCGCCGGTCTCCGACAGCGATCTGCAGGCCGGCTTCGTTGCCTGGCGCAGCAGCTGCACCCGCCTGAAGAACGATGCGGTCTGGTCAAAACCCTGCGCCACCGCAGCGGCGGTTTCAGACAAGGACCCGGCCGCGATCCGCCAGTTCCTGCAGCGCGACCTCGATGTCTACGCGCTGCGCGCCGGGGGCCACCAGGCCGATGGCCTGATCACCGGCTACTACGAACCGATCTACCCCGGCAGCCTCACCCGCACGGCCACTGCCACGGTGCCTGTGTACGGCACGCCGGATGATCTGATCGTGGTGCAGCTGGACAGCGTCTACCCGGAACTGAAGGGCAAGCGCCTGCGTGGTCGCGTTGAGGGCAAGGTGCTCAAGCCGTACGACGACGCCGGCACGATTGCCAGCAAAGGGGCCAAGGCGCCAGTCTTGGCCTGGCTGACCGACCCGATGGACCTGCAGCTGCTGCAGATCCAGGGCTCCGGCCGGGTGCGCCTGGCTGACGGCACGCAGGTGCGGTTGGCCTACGCCGAGCAGAATGGTCATCCCTACCGTGCGATCGGGCGCTGGCTGGTCGACCAGGGCCAGCTGAAGAAGGAAGACGTCACCATGGACGCGATCCGTGCCTGGGCCCGGGCCAATCCCGCGCGCGTGCCGGAACTGCTGCGCAGCAATCCCAGCTACGTGTTCTTCGTGCGCAACCCCGACAGCCCGGAAGGACCGCGTGGCTCGCTGAACGTGCCGCTCACCGCCGGCTACAGCGTGGCCGTGGACCGCACCGTGGTGCCGCTGGGCAGCCTGCTGTGGCTGTCCACCACCCGCCCGGACGGCACGCCCGTGGTGCGCCCGGTGGCTGCACAGGACACCGGCGGCGCCATTGCCGGTGAAGTGCGCGCGGACCTGTACTGGGGCAGCGGCGATGCTGCCGGCAAGCTGGCCGGTGACATGAAGCAGAAGGGCAACATCTGGATGCTGTGGCCGAAGGGCGTGGCGTTGCCGCAGTAGGTCGGCTGGGGTCAGATCCCTTTGCGCGGCAAAGGGCTATGACCCCAAATGTCTGATAATGGCGCCATTCCGAACTCTCCGGCCGCCGCCGCGGCCAGGACCCCTGCAATGAAGAACATCAAGAACAATACCGCCAAGAAGTATTACAAGCACTGGGCCGAATCGGGCGTGGGCAAAGGCAACGTGCTGATGGAAGCGCGTGGCGAGAAGATCGTGCGCCAGGTGGAAATCTACGGCACCAAGATGGTCTGGGCCGATGAGCATGCCCACAGCGATGACCGCTTCCTGCTGGCTGACCAGCCGGTGTCGTTCCTCGATTTCGACGAGGACGACGAGATCACCGCGCGCGAATTCGAAAGCGCCTGGAAGAAGGCCCGGGAAGCCACCGGCTACCCGGTGTAAACACAGCTCCACCCCGCTTTTGTAGAGTCGAGCTTGCTCGACTGCTGTTTGCCAGGAGCAGTCGAGCAAACTCGACTCTACGGGTCTCGTGCATGCAATGTTATATAATTACATTTCATCCGCGTCCTTCCATCCCCCATGAAGATCTCCACGCTGGTTGCCGCCCTCGCGACCGCCCCGTTCGCCCCTGAAGCCTTCGCACAGTCGGCCGATGCCGCGCTCACCCTCGGCAAGGTGCAGGTGCACCAGCATGGCGAAGGCCCGTTGAGCGCCCACCAGGTCCTGACCTCGGTGGACGTGCTGGGCGCGGACCAGATCGAAGACCGCAATGTCTCGCACAGCTGGGAGCTGCTGGGGCAGATGCCCGGCATCCAGCTCACCGAAACGCGGCAGGGTGCCGAATCGGGCAAGGTCAGCTTCCGTGCCTTCAACGGCGAGGGCTACCTCAACGCCATCAAGACCCTCATCGACGGCATCCCCAGCAACGTCAACAGCGGCAACCAACGCTTCATCGACATGCTGTTCCCGCTGGAAATCAGCTACATCGAAGTGGTGCGCGGGACCAACGATCCGCGCTACGGCCTGCACAACATCGGTGGCAACGTGAACTTCGGTACGCGCCAGGGCGGCAACTACACCGATGCGCGGCTGGCCTACGGCAGCTACAACACCCGCGACGCGCAGCTGGCGGTGGGCCGCGAAGCGGATGGCTTCGCGCAGAACTACTTCGTCGGCACCCAGGCCAGCGATGGCTACCGCGACCACGACACCTCGAAGAAGTACTCGCTGGGCGGCAAATGGTTCTACGGCTCGCTGGACGACGGCCTGCGCGTGGGCCTGACCGCGCGCGCGTACCACCACGAAGCCGACGAACCCGGTTTCATGACCGCTGACGAACTGCACGCGCATCGCCGTGGCAGCGACCTGCGCAACGGCAACGATGGCGATGACCGCGACATGCGGCAGATCGCCGCGCACGTCGACCTGAAGCTGTCCGACGCGCTCACCTTCGGCACGCGGCTGTACTACAACCGCTATGAAGACGACCGCCGCGTGACCTTCAGCGACCTTCCCACCGGCAACCTGCCGCGCCAGCGTCGCGTCTGGGATGAACGCCAGGCCGGCCTGCTCAGCACGCTCACGTGGCAGGCCAGCCCCGCGCTTACCGTCGAAGGCGGCCTCAATTACGAGCAGCAGGACAACGGCTACCTCCGCGAGCGCTACGCCTACGCCGAACCCACCGATTTCAGCCAGGCACCGGCGCGCGTGCAGAACGACGACCGCCACAGCTTCGACAACTGGGGCGCCTACGTGCAGGCCATCTACCAGCCCGCCGAGGCGTGGAAGATCGTGCCGGCTTACCGTATCGACCGCTTCAGTGGCAGCACGCACCTGATGAACGGCGTCAGCGGCCGCCTGCAGGACTACGGCACCATCGGCCAGCCGAAGCTGAGCGTCATCCACAGCCTGGGCGACACCACCCACGTCTACGCCAACTGGGGCCGCACCTTCCAGGTGCTCACCGGCTCCACCGCGCCGGCCTACCTCACCCCGGGGCAGGCGCCGATGCAGCCGTCCACCAACACCGGCATGGAGCTGGGCCTGAAGTTCCAGCCGTTCCATGGCAGCCAGGCGCGCCTGGCGGTGTGGCAGCAGGACGCGGAAAACGAGGTGTCGAACATGCCGGCCACCGGCACCACGGTCACCCTGGGCAAGACCCGCCGCCGCGGCGTGGATGCGCAGCTGAGCCTGCAGCTGGGCGATGACTGGACGGTGTGGGGCTCGCACGCCTACCAGGAAGCGAAGATCACCCGCGACGACCGCGACGCCAGCATTTCGCTGCAGGGCAGGGAAGTGGCGGCCACCCCGCGCCACATCAGCAACCTGGGCGTGGACTATCGCGCCAGTGATGCGTTGCGCCTAGGCCTGCAGGCGCGTGCGCAGGGCGATTACTACCTGGAAGAGCGCAACGAGGCCGGCAAGTTCGGTGGCTTCGCCGTGCTCGACCTCAGCGCCGCGTACCAGATCAACCCGCGTTGGAGCGTGGACCTGCAGCTGAAGAACGTCACCGGCCGCGAGTACGCCTATGCCTGGTACGACAGCTTCTTCTGGGACAGCGCCCGCCCGATGTTCTCGCCCGCCCCGGGCCGCAGCGTGTTCGTCGGCCTGAACATGAAGCTGTAGCTGCCGTGGGGTCAGAGCCCTTTCCGCAAGGAAAGGGCTCTGACCCCAACCCCCCGTTTTGCACTACATTGGTGCAATGTCCGACCCCGCACCCCCGCCGTCCCTCGATGCCTTGGGCACGCCGCTGGCCTGGGCCGGCGCCGATGGCTGCATTGCTGGCTGCAATCCGGCCTTCGCCCGCTGGCTGGGCGTCAGTGCGCGGCGCCTGCTGGGTCGGCCGCTGGCCGCGCTGGAAGTGCAGGGCGAGGCACTGGCCCATTTCCTGGCCCGCGATGAGCGCGACAGCCTGCGCCTGCACCGGCTGGCGCTGGCGGTGCCCGGTGAGGCGCCGCGCTTCGCCGAGGGCTGGATGAGCCGCCGCGATGATGGCGGCTGGCTGCTGGAGGCGCATCCGGTCGATGAATTCCCCGGGTTGGACCCCACCCAGGCCCTGCCCAGCGCGCTCAGCGCGGCGCTGAAGGGGCTGGCCCATGAGCTGCGCAACCCACTGGCGGGCCTGAAGGGCGCGGCCCAGCTGCTGGCCCGCCGCGCGGCCCAGCGCGATGCCAGCGAACGTGAACTGATCGAGCTGATCGGCTCGGAGATCGAGCGCCTCAACGGCCTGCTCGATCAGCTGCTGTCGCCGGCCCCGGCCGCACCGCATGCCGAACTGAACATCCATGCTGCGCTGGAACGCGTGCTGCGCCTGGCCGAGAACGAGGCCGGCTGGGCGGTACGCCTGCAGCGCGACTACGACCCGAGCATTCCCGAATTCCACGGCGACGCCGACCGCCTGACCCAGGCAGTGTGGAACCTGGTGCGCAATGCGATCCAGGCCGGTGCTGGCAACATCACCCTGCGCACGCGGGTGGAGCATGGCGTGCGTGTTGCCGAACAGTTGCATACGCTGGCACTGCGCCTGGAAATCGCCGACGACGGCCGGGGCGTGCCGGAGGAACTGGCCGAACACCTGTTCCTGCCGCTGGTCAGTGGCCGCGCCGAAGGCACTGGCCTGGGCCTGGCGCTGGCCCAGCAGGTGGCGCGCGAGCATCGCGGCACGCTGACCTATCGCTCGCGTCCGGGCCATACCGTATTCACCCTGCTGCTGCCGATCGCCAGCGGCGCCGCCCCGGCCGAGGAGGCCTCGCGCGATGTCTGAACGTTCCACCGCCGCGCAGCGCATCTGGGTGGTCGACGATGACCGCGCCGTGCGCTTCGTGCTGTGCACCGCGCTGCGCGAAGCGGGCTACCAGGTCGTTGATTTCGACAGCGCCGCCCCGGCGTTGCAGGCGCTGGGCGAGGGTCCGCCGCCGGCGCTGCTGTTCACCGACGTGCGCATGCCGGGCGACGACGGCCTGGTGCTGCTGGACAAGCTCAAGGCCGCGCTGCCGCAGCTGCCGGTGGTGGTGATGTCGGCCTACACCGATGTGGCCAGCACCGCTGGTGCGTTCCGTGGTGGCGCGCATGAATTCCTGTCCAAGCCATTCGACCTGGATGATGCGGTGGCGCTGGCGCAGCGCGTGCTACCGGCGGTGGCACCGGCCATGGCAGCGCCCACGTCCGCGGCCGAAACCCCGAGCGACCAGCCGCCGCAACTGGTGGGCGATACCCCGCCGATGCGCGCGCTGTTCCGCGCCATCGGTCGCCTGGCACAGGCTCCGCTGGCGGTGCTGATCACCGGCGAAACCGGCACCGGCAAGGAGCTGGTGGCCAATGCACTGCATCGCGAGTCGCCGCGTGCGCACGGGCCGTTCGTCGCGCTCAATACCGCCGCGATTCCGGCCGAACTGCTGGAAAGCGAGTTGTTCGGCCACGAAGCCGGCGCCTTCACCGGTGCGCAGCGCCGCCACATCGGTCGCTTCGAGCAGGCCAACGGCGGCACGCTGTTCCTCGACGAGATCGGTGACATGCCGCTGCCGTTGCAGACCCGGCTGCTGCGGGTGCTGGCCCAGGGCGAGTTCTTCCGCGTCGGTGGCCGCGAGCTGATCCGCGTCGATGTACGCGTGGTCGCCGCCACCCACCAGGATCTGGAAGGCCTGGTCGCGCAGGGGAAGTTCCGCGCCGACCTGCTGCATCGCCTGGACGTGGTACGCCTGCAGCTGCCGCCGTTGCGCGAACGCCGCGAGGACATCGCGCAGCTGGCCAGCACCTTCCTGGCTGCGGCCGCGCGCAAGCTGGATACGCCGCCGAAGCGGCTCACCGCCGCCGCGCTGCAGGCGCTGCGCGAGCACGATTGGCCGGGCAACGTGCGCGAGCTGGAGAACGTGTGCTGGCGGATGGCCGCGCTGGCCGCTGCCGACACCATCGGCGTGGCCGACGTCGATACTGCACTCAACCGCACGCGGGGCCGCCGCAGCAGCGCCAGCGCGGCCGATCCGGGGCAGTGGGAAACGCTGCTGGCCGAATGGGCGCGCCGTCAGCTGGCCGAAGGCGTGGAAGGGCTGCATGCGCAGGTACGCGAGCGGGTCGACCATGCGCTGCTGGAGGCCGCCCTGCAGATCACCCATGGCCGCCGCGCCGAAGCCGCTGCCCGCCTGGGCCTGGGTCGCAATACGCTGACCCGCAAGCTGGGCGCCGGTCGCCGCCGCGGGGGGCATTGAACGTGCCCTGCACGCGGCCCTCGCGCGCGCTTGCCGAACTGTTGATCCGTCATGGACGATGCCGTCCTTAGTGTTATCTGCAAGGAGTCTTCGATGCGCCTGTCCTTTGCCATCCTGCCGTTGTCCGCCGCCGTGCTGCTGTCTGCCTGTGGCAGCTCACCCAAGAAGGCCGAACCCACGCCGCCGCCGCCGAACGTGGTCAGCGCCGCCAAGCAGGCCGAGGCCAATCTGTCGCCGGCCTCGGCCAGCATCGTCAGTGGCCGCATCGCGCTGATGGTGGAGCCCGGTGGCATCCACATCACTGGCCTGATCGGTGGCCTGCAGCCGATGCAGCAGGCCGGTTTCCACATCCACGAGCGCGGCGACTGCAGTGCCGTGGATGCGAGCAGCGCCGGCAACCACTTCAACCCCGGTGGCGCCGCGCATGGCCGCGCCGGCACCGGCAAGCACCATCTGGGCGACATGGATAACCTGCGTGCCGACGCCCAGGGCCGCGCCAACGTCGATATCCACCTCAAGGGCGTTACCCTTGGCGGAGGCGCCGCCACCGATATCGCCGGACGTGCACTGGTCGTGCATGCCAACGCCGACGACTATCGCAGCCAGCCCGCCGGCAATGCCGGCGTCCGCATTGCCTGTGGCGTGATCCGGGTTGTCCGCTGATCACTGCAGGCTTCATCCAGGGAGAGATTGCATGCGTCTGATCCACACTTCGCTGTTCGCCGCCATCACCGCGCTGGGCCTGGCGGCCTGCGGCCAGCAGCCCGCCGCGCCGCAGGCTGAAACCCCGCCGGCCGCTCCGGCCGAGGGCGCTACCACCGAACCGGCGGCCACCCCGGCACCGGCAGCTGCACCCGCGGCCGAGGCCTCGGCCACCGCTGAACTGGCACCGACCCAGGGCAACGAGGCCAAGGGCAGCGTCACTTTCAAGGTGGTCGACGGCAAGGTCCACGTGACCGGCCAGATCACCGGCCTGAAGCCGGGCAGCGAGCACGGCTTCCATATCCATGAGAAGGGCGACTGCAGCGCGCCGGATGGCATGAGCGCCGGCGGCCACTTCAACCCGGGCCACCAGGATCACGGCAATGTGGCCACCGATCCGCACCACGGCGGCGACATGCCCAACATCAAGGCCGACGACAAGGGCGTGGCCACCGTCGACGGCCCGGTGTCGAGCAACGTCAACATCGGCAAGGGTGATGACTTCGACATCATCGGCCGCGGCCTGATCGTCCACGCCGATGCGGACGACTACAAGACCCAGCCGACCGGCAATGCCGGTGCACGCCTGGCGTGTGCGGTGATCAAGAAGGCGCCGTAAGGACAGCCTTGCCGGAAATGGAAAACGCCGGCGTTTGCCGGCGTTTTTCCTGAGCGGCCGGCACTACCAACAGGCCCCCCGGATCAGCGCGCCAGCAGCTCGCGCGCGTCCTGCCCGGCCTCGCAGTGCACGAACAGCACCGGCACGCCGTGTGCTTCCAGCACCGCGGCCATCTGTCGCTGGCGCATCAGGAACTGCTCGTAGATGCCCTTCAGGCGGTCACAATCGTTCTTGCCGTGGTCGTAGTGCGCGCACCAGCCGGCCGGGTCGAACAGCGCCATGCGTGCCTCGCCATGGGTGTAGCGCAGCAGCGGCTCGGGCGCGGCATTGAGCCACTCGTCCTCGCCCGGGGCCATGATCGCGGTTTCGATCAGCGGCCACAGCGCGGCCAGGCCCTGGTTGTCGTACTGCATCGACATCATCGCGGCCAGGTCGTTCACGGTGAAATAGCGCGCGTGCTCGATGCGCGCACCGAAGGTGTTCTGCGCCATCAGTGCGGTGTCGGCATGCGCCATGCCGTTGGCCAGCAGCGTTTCTTCCAGCGCATTGGCGACTGCGTTGGTGGTGGCCACGTCGCTGCCGGTCAGCAGGAACGGCACCACGCGCAGGCCACCGCCCACCAGGCTGGCATCGGCCTGGAACGGCAGCGGTACGTCGCCGTTGGCATCGGTGCCGAACGCCAGCAGGCGCGGGCCCTGGTTGCGGCCCGGCGCACGCATCTGCAGTTCTTCCAGGCGGCGATGGATCGGCCAGCCCGGGCGCAGCACTTCGGCCGGGTCGAAATGGGCGCCGGCGAACACCAGGTCCAGCTCGGCCACCTGCGGCACCAGCTTGGACAGGTCGCGGCCGACGCGTTCGGCCAGTTCACCGGCCTGTTCGGCGCTGAGTACCCCCTGGCGGGGGATTTCGCCGCCGGCCAGTTCCAGGGCCAGCACGCCAAGGGCATTCATCGCAGGGTCGGGTTTGCTCATGGTTCCACGGTTGGCCCATCACAGGGCGGCAGCTACACTTGGCTCCATTATGCCTGCTCCGTCGTGCAGGCCATGTTGCAGACACCCTCATCCATGCCAGGTATCTCCATGCCCAACGCTCGTCCCGTCGCCATCCTCGGTGGCGTCCGCATTCCGTTCTGCCGCCAGAACACCGCGTATTCGGATGTCGGCAACCTCGGCATGTCGGTCCGTACGCTGGGTGCGCTGGTCGAACGTTTCGGCCTGCACGGCCAGCAGCTGGGTGAAGTGGCGATGGGTGCGGTGATCAAGCACTCCAGCGACTGGAACCTGGGCCGCGAAGCCACGCTGTCCTCCGGCCTGTCGCCGCTGACGCCGGGCATCACCCTGCAGCGCGCCTGCGGCACCTCGCTGGACAGCATCATCACCGTCGCCAACAAGATCGCGCTGGGCCAGATCGAATCGGGCATCGGCGGTGGTTCGGACACCACCTCCGACGTGCCGATCGTCTACGGCAAGAAGCTGCGCGCACGCCTGCTGGCTGCCAACCGCGCCAAGAGCACCGGCGACAAGATCCGCGCGCTCACCTCCGGCTTCAAGTTGTCCGAACTGAAGCCTGAATTCCCGGGCGTGGCCGAGCCGCGTACCGGCAAGAGCATGGGCGACCACTGCGAGGACATGGCCAAGGAATGGAACATCTCGCGCGACTCGCAGGACGAATGGGCGGTGTCCTCGCACAAGAAGCTGGCTGCCGCCTATGAGCGTGGCTTCTTCAACGACCTGATCGCACCGTTCCGTGGCGTCGAGCGTGACAACATCCTGCGCCCGGATACCTCGCTGGAAAAGCTGGCCACGCTGAAGCCGGCGTTCGACAAGGTGTCCGGCCGTGGCACCCTGACTGCGGCCAATTCCACCCCGCTGACCGACGGTGCCGCTGCGGTGCTGCTGGCCAGCGAAGAGTGGGCGCGCGCGCACGGCCACGAGCCGCAGGCCTACCTGCGCGATGCGCACGTGGCGGCGGTGGACTTCGTGCATGGCGAGGGCCTGCTGATGGCGCCGACCATCGCCGTGCCGGAAATGCTCAAGCGCAATGGCCTGACCCTGCAGGACTTCGACATCTACGAGATCCACGAAGCCTTCGCCGCCCAGGTGCTGTGTACGCTGCGTGCGTGGGAGAGCGAGGATTACTGCCGCAACCGCCTGGGCCTGGATGCACCGCTGGGCCGCATCGACCCGGACAAGATCAACCTGCTGGGTTCATCGCTGGCCACCGGCCACCCGTTCGCCGCCACCGGCGCACGCGTGATCGCCACCGCCGCCAAGCAGCTGGCCGAACGCGGCGGTGGCCGCGCGCTGGTCTCGATCTGCACCGCTGGCGGCATGGGCGTGGTGGCGATCGTCGAACGCTGATCGCATCCACGCATGGCGTGGATCTACCTAAAAAAAAGCCGCCCGATGGGCGGCGTTTTTTTGCTTCGGTGGGTGCCGACCGTTGGTCGGCACGCGTCATCGGCGATCAGGGCAAGCGCGGGTTGCCGAATTCGTCTCGTTCTTCGTTGGCGTCATAGACCGGTGGCTGCGCCACGATCGGCTGCTCTTCCACCGTCGCCCGCGGCGGCGCTTCGATGCCGCGCACCAGTTCCAGGCTGTTCTCGCCGCGCTGCAGGCGCAGGGCATTGGCCAGGCACTGCGCAGCCAGCGCGTGTTCGCCACGCTGCGCGAACAGTTCACCGAGCGCTTCCCACGCCGGTGCCCCGGCGCCAGCAGCGATGGCCTCGTGCAGGAACGTATCGGCGGCATCCCACTGCTGCTGGGCCAGCGCCACGCGGCCCTGTGCGAGGCGCAGCGCGGCCGAGCCGTCATGTACGTTGCGCCAACGGGCCAGGTTGGCCTGGCGGGTGGCCAGGCGCTCGGCCGGCAGGCGGCCATACAGCGCCACCAGTTCGTCGTCCCAGCGATGGTCCAGCGCCTGTTCCAGCGCCAGCAGTGCCGGCTCATCCCAGTTCAGCACCACGGCGCGGCTGGCATACGCGCCGACCACATCCGGGGTCGGCCGCAGCGCCTTCGGGGTGGCCTCCCACTGCGCGGCCAACGCATTGACGTCGGCCGCTTCCAGCAGCGCCTGTGCGGCCAGGCGCGCTTCCAGTTCACTGTTGGCGTCGGCCGGCAGCACCTTGCTCTGGCGCAGTGCGCCCAGCTGGCCGTAGGCCTCGTGGGCGCGCCCGGCCTGTGCCAGCGCTTCGGTGCGCAGCCACAGGCCGCGTGGTGGCAGCGGCTGGATGGCCGCCGCGTCCAGCACGTTGATCGCATCCACCGGCAGATCGCGGGCCAGCAGTTGTTCGGCGCGCAGCAGCGCCTGCAGCGTGGCATCGCTTTCGCCCAGGCGCTGCAGTAGCGCTTCACCGGCGGGGCCATCGGCGCGCGCCTGCGCACTGCGCACCGCGTTGGCCAGCGCCACGCCACTCACTTCCGGGTCCTTGGCGGCACCGTCCAGCAGCTTCTCGGCACGCTGCCACTGACCGTGCTCGTAGGCCTGCAGGCCGTCGATCAGGCGCACCCGGCCCTGCTTGCGGCGATAGCGGCCCCAGGCACGGAACGGTGCGGCAATCAGGCTCCACAGCAGCCACAGCACCAACACCGTGATCACCGTCAGCAGTGCCACCTTCGGCAGATTGCTGTGGTAGTCGTAGCCGCCATAGCGCAGGGTCACTTCGCCGTAGCGGTTGAGGTCATCGGTGCCAAGCCATTGCGCGGCGACCACGCCGATGGCCACGGCCAGCAACAGTACGACCAGGGATTGCAGGGGTTTCATGCGGGATTACCTCCGGTCGGTCTGGGTGCGCAGTTGCTGCAGGGTGCTGCCAAGAACGCTGTTGCTGGCCTGCAGCGGAAGCTCGCGCAAGGCCTTCAGTTCAGCACGTTGCGCGCGCAGGGCTGGTGAATCCGGCCAGCGCCGCTGTGCCCAATGCTCCACGCGTTCCAATGCGGTATCGCGGCCCGTGCGGTCGCCACGCTCGATCGCGGCGCGCGCCAGGGTCAGTTCCAGCTGCAATGCATCGTCGGCGTTGCGGCGTTCGGCAGCGGTCAGCGGGCCGTTCTGGCGGCTCGGGGTGATATCCACGAACGGTGCCAGCGTGGCCTGCCACCAGGGTTTGGCGGTGCCGGCCACGGCGCTGCCGGTCACCTGCGAAGGCAGCCCCTGCAAGGCCTTGGCCAATGCATCCAGGCGCTGCAGCGACTGCGCGCGCGGGCCCGCGCCCAGCGCATCCAGTGCATCGCGCTCCTGCACCAGCGCCTGGCGCAGGTTCAGGCCGTCGCTGTCGGGCAGGTCGGCCAGCGCAGTGGCGGCCTGCGCATACAAGCGGCGCGCGCCGTCCACATCGTCGGCGTAGTTCAGGCGCTGCGCGGCCTGGGTCAGCAGCAATTCGGCCTCGTCGCGCTGCACCGCCTGCCGGCCCTGGTTGGCACTGTCGGCCAGCTTGGCCAGGTTCTCTTCCAGCAGCGCACTGCGCTGCGAGAGGCCGAGCATCTCGTCGCGCAGCACCCGGTTGGTGGTGGCCGCGTCCTGCAGGCGCTGGCTGGTCGCGCGCTGGTCACGGCGCAGTGCGTCCAGCGTGGCCTGCAGTCCCTGCAGCTGCACGGCCGTCGTCTGCGCCTGCGCGTGCTGTTCATCCTGCTGCTGGTGCCAGAGGTACCAGCCGGCATAGCCGCCCGCACCCAGCACGACCACGCCAGCAAGCGGCAGCAGCCAACGCACGGGTCGGCGGGGTGGGGAAACGGGCGGGGTCTCGTTCATCAGGCTTCCTTGTCGGCCGTGTCACCAGTCGGTACCGGCAGGCCGCGTTATGCACAGCATCACTGCTGCCGACGACAGCGGCAAGCGTGATGCCCGTCCCTGTTCAGGTCGCTGCCGGGACGGTGAGCGTGGCGTGTGCAGCGGCCACCAGTTGTGCGCTGGTCGGCCCGGCGGCACGTACCACGCGCTGCAGGCCCAGGCTGCGTGCCTGTTCGCCGAGCCGATCACTGGCCACCACGGCGATGGCATGTGCCTGCAGGCGCCGCTGCAGGGGCGGAGCCAACTGCTGCCAGAAATGCTGCAGCGCCTCGCCACTGCTCACCGCCAGCAGCCACGGATGCGCTGAATGCGGCAGCCGTGCCAGTGCGCGCGGCGGCAGGCGCAGCAGGCGGCGCCGGTAGACGTCGGCACGTTCAATCGTGGCACCCGCCGCCTCCAGCTGCGTGGCAATCAGGCCACGGCCCCCGGGCGCGGTGACCAGCCCGATGCGCAGGCCCTGCACCTCGGCCAGTATCGGCAGCGCCAGCAGGCCTTCGCTGTCCATCCGTTGCGGCGCATGCACCTCGACGACACCCTGCGCCTGCAATGCACGCGCGGTGCCTTCGCCCACGGTCAGCCACGGGCTGCGCTGGGCCGCCACCAGTGGCAGCAGGGAGGCCGCCGCCGCCACCGCTGCGGGGCTGGTGAACACCACCCGATCGCAGTTCAGCGCGCGTTGCAGCTGGCGCACCACCGGCGTGCCGTGCAGGCGCTGCAGGCGCCAGGGCGACAGCGCCAGCAGATGCCCGCCCAGCCCAGCAACGGCGCGGCGCAAGGCCGCATGCTGGCCCTGCGGACGCAGCGAAATGAAGGTCCAGCCCGCTTCGGAACCGGCGGCGCCAGTGGGTATCGTATGGTCGGCCATTGCCTGCATTATGCGGGCCCTTCGTTGTCGTGGTCGCTGCTCCGATGTCCGTTGATGCCCTGACTTCCTCGCTGGCCGCCCTGCAGGACGTGCTGGACTGCATGCCCGCGGTGCGCGCCATGCAGATCCGCCTCGATGGCTATGCCGACGGCGTGCTGCGCATCACCGCGCCGCTGGCGGCCAACGTCAACGACAAGGGCAACGCCTTTGGCGGCAGCCTGGCCTCGGTGCTGACCCTGTCCGGCTGGGCGCTGGTCAGCCTGCGCCTGCGCCTGGCCGGCCACGATGCCGAGGTCTACGTGGCCGACAGCAACCTGCGCTACCTGGCCCCGGTCTACGAAGACCTGCACGCCCATGCCGAAGCGGCCGAGGCCAGCGGCTGGGATGCCTTCCTGAATACCTTCCGCCAGCGCCGCAAGGCCCGCATCAGCATCATCGCCACCCAGCCCGGTGCCGATGGCAAGCCCGCTGCCGAGTTCAGTGGTCGCTTCGTTGCCTTCGCCAAAGGGTAGGATGGCAGGCTGACGTTCTGGGGAAACCACCGATGCGCCGCCTCATCCAGTTCCTGATCTGCTCCCTGCTGCTGGCCAGCGCCGTGGCCTCGGCTGACGACCTCAGCCGCAAGCAGCGCAAGCTGCTGGAAGAGACCCAGATAGCGTATGGCGCCACCATCCGTTGGGGCAGCATGGACGATGCCATCGGCTATCTCGACCCGAAGCAGCGCAAGGAAAAGCCGCCCACCGAATTCGAGCTCAACCGCTACGCGCAGCTGCGCGTGTCGTCCTACCGCGAGCGCAGCAGCGCCGCGCTGGATGGCGGCCAGGTCGAACGCCGGGTCGAAATCGGGGTGATCAACCAGAACACCCAGGCCGAGCGCACCGTGGTGGTGGTCGAACGCTGGCGCTGGGACCCGGAGGCCAAGCGCTGGTGGCAGACCGCAGGCCTGCCGGACCTGTGGAAGGGGCAGTGACGGGCCGCGTCCGGCTTGTGCGACAATCGGCGCCCGCTTAATCGACCCGTGACCTGAGTGAATTACGAAGAGTTGCTGGCCTTCGCAGGCCGAAACCCGATGCTGTCCGCGGCCCTGGTCGGCCTGACCGTGGCCATCATCGTCACCGAGATCCGCCGCCTGTTCCGGGGCTTCAAGGGCATCAAGCCCGCCGAACTGACCCAGCTGATCAACGCGGGTGGCACGGTGGTGGTCGACCTGTCGGCCAGCGGCGACTTCGAGAAGGGCCACATTGCCGGCAGCCGCAACGCCCAGGCGAGTGCCTTTGGTCCGGACAACAAGCTGGTGGCCAACGCCAGGCAGTCGCCGGTGGTGCTGGTGTGCCGCAGCGGCAATGCCTCCGAAACCGCCGCCAAGGCGCTGAAGAAGGCCGGCTTCGAGAAGGTCTACGTGCTCGACGGCGGCATTCCTGCCTGGCAGCAGGCCGAGCTGCCGCTGGTCAAGGGCCGCAACTGATCGTCGCAGGTGGCGGATCTGGCCTTGTATGGGCCTGATACCGCCCCCATCGCAGTAGTTCGACCCTCGTTTTCATTGCATTCATTGGAGTTACTGGAAATGTCCGAAGAGATCACCAACGGCGCCGCTGCGCCGGTCGATGCCGCTACCGGCCCCGCTTTCACCGTCGAGAAGATCTACGTCAAGGACGTCTCCTTCGAGTCGCCGAACGCACCGACCATCTTCAATGACCAGGTGCAGCCGGAGCTGCAGCTGAATCTGAACCAGCAGGTGCAGCGCCTGGGTGAGAACGCCTTCGAAGTCGTGCTGGCCGTGACCCTGACCTGCCAGGCCGGTGAGCGCACCGCCTACGTGGCCGAAGTGAAGCAGGCCGGCGTGTTCGGCCTGGTTGGCCTGGACCCGCAGTCGATCGACGTGCTGCTCGGCACCCAGTGCCCGAACATCCTGTTCCCGTACGTGCGCCAGCTGGTCAGCGACCTGATCCAGGCCGGCGGCTTCCCGCCGTTCTTCCTGCAGCCGATCAACTTCGAAGGCCTGTACGCGGAAACCCTGCGCCAGCGCCAGGAGCAGGGCGACGCACCGTCGCTGGCTGACTCCGAGCCGGCCGGCAACGCCTGATCCCTGCTGCGACGTCACGGATGAGCACTACCGCTGACAAGATCGCCGTGCTCGGCGCCGGTTCCTGGGGAACCGCGCTGGCCAGCCTGCTCGCACGGCACGGTCACCCGACCGTGCTGTGGGGGCGCGACGCGGCCGTGGTCGAAGCCATCGACCAGCGCCACGAGAACCCGCGTTACCTGCCGGGCATTCCGCTGCCGGACAGCCTGCGTGCCACTACCGACCTCGCGTCGGCGGTGGAAGGCGCGGCCTGGATCCTGGTGGTGACCCCGTCGCACGCATTCGGTGAAACCGTGCGTGCGCTGGCGCCGCTGCGTCCGGCCGGTGCCGGCGTGGCCTGGGCCACCAAGGGCTTCGAACCCGGTTCGGGCCGCTTCCTGCATGAAGTGGCGCGCGAAGTGCTGGGTGAGGACGTGCCGCTGGCCGTCGTCACCGGGCCGTCGTTCGCCAAGGAAGTGACCCAGGGCCTGCCGACCGCGATCACCGTGCACGGCGACGTGCCCGAGTTCGCGCAGACGGTGGCCGAGGCCATGCACGGCCCGGCGTTCCGCGCCTACACCGGCGACGACATGGTCGGTGCCGAGCTGGGCGGTGCGATGAAGAACGTGCTGGCCGTGGCTACCGGCGTGGCCGATGGCATGCAGCTGGGCCTCAACGCCCGTGCCGGCCTGATCACCCGGGGCCTCAACGAGATGCTGCGCCTGGCCGCTGCGATCGGCGCCAAGCCGGAAACGCTGATGGGCCTGGCTGGCCTCGGCGATCTGGTGCTGACCTGCACCGGCGACCTGTCGCGCAACCGCCGCCTGGGCCTGGCCCTGGGCCGTGGCCAGACGCTGCAGGATGCCGTGCGCGAAATCGGCCAGGTGGTCGAGTCGGTGCAGACCGCCGACGAAGTGATGCGACAGGCACGCCGCCATGGCATCGACCTGCCGATCTCCGACCGCGTGCGTGCCGTGCTGCACGGTGAGCAGACCCCGGAAGAAGGCCTGCGCGCGCTGCTGGCGCGGGAACAGAAACCGGAATATCCGGACACGCTGTTCAAGTGAATCGAAAACCCCGGCCACGCGCCGGGGTTTTTGCATCAGGGAGTACCCTGCGGGTGCCGGGCGGAGACAGGCCCTGGTGGGTGCCAAGCTTGCTTGGCATCACGCGCGCTGCATATCCACGCATGGCGTGGATGTGCCGCAACGCCCGATCACCGCGCCCGTGGCGGCGCGTTGCCGTTGTCCATGTCCGAGAAAATCATCCACGGCCCATCGCCCGCGCGTTTCAGTGTGAGCGTGAACTTGCCGGTATCGCCCACGTTGTTGCCGTAGCGGTACGCACCGATGATGTAGCCCGTGTTTTCCTCAACGGCGTAGGCCAGCGCACGCAACCGCAACGGGCTGCTGCCCTGGCCGGCATACGCGGCCTGGATCGCACTGCGCCCGCGCACCGCTGGCTGGTTGCTCTGCAGTACAAAGCCATCCTCGGCGAAGAGCGCGGCCAGTGCCTTGGCATCCCCGCTGCGCCACGCCTGCTCGTAGTCGCGCAGCACGCGATCCAGTGGTGCGGGCAGGTCGGTATCGGGCAGGCGGGTGGCGGCCGGTACCGGGGGTGGGCTCGCGGTTGCCAGCAGCGGGCCGGACAGTGCGAAAAGCAGCAGGCAGATACGCATGGGCTCAGTCCTTTGGCGCGCTGGTGCGCGGAAGGCGAGTATCTCCCATCGGCACGCGGCAGGCATCGACGCCGACCCCGTTGAAAGCGCGCGTCCGCTTCGGCATGCTCGACAGCAACCGGGGGAGGGGACACATGCACTTTTTCCAGCTGGACCAGTTCGCAGGTCATCTCAACGAAACATTCAACGCCGACATCGAGAACACCGGCGTGCCCTTCGTGCTGGTGGAGGCCGCGCCGCTGGCTGATCCGCGCATCACGGGCCAGGTGCGCGCGCCGTTCTCGTTGCTGTTCCGCAATGAATCGGCAGTGCTGTTCCCGCAGCGCACCTACACCATGCGCCACCACGGGCTCGGCGAGTTCGGCATTTTCCTGGTGCCGATCGCGCGTGATCGGACCGGCTTCATCTACCAGGCGCTGTTCAACTGACCGCCGCCGCCGCCCAGCGCATCCGCAGGTGACTGCCGGTGTCGGCTTCAACAGTGAAATGCAGGCGCTGGTAAAGCCGTTGTGCCGCTGCATTGCGCTTTTCAACGTGCAGCACGATGCCCGCCAGGCCATCGCGACGTGCGGTGGCCTGTACCACGCGCAGCAGGCTTGAACCGATCCCAAGGCCGCGTACCGCATCGGCCAGCACGATATCGATGATTGTCATCTCGTGCCCGTCGTCGTGCAGGTACAGGCGGCCAGCGGGCAGGCCGGCCTGCTCGATCAGCAGGAAATGCGCGGGCGCGTAGTGCGTGGTGTAGTGCAGGTGCTGCAGGGCGAACTGGCTGTCCAGGAACGCCTGGAACTGCACATCCGGCCACGGCAGTGCCGCGAAGTCCGCGGCGCGTGTTTCGGCAAACAGCTGGCGGAAGAACGGCAGGTCATCCTGCCGGGCTTCACGCCAGCACACACCTGCCGGCAGCGGCTGTTCCGCCGCCGGCAGCCACGTCGCCTGCGCAGGCGGAAAGCTCAACTGCGCGAACATTGCTACGGCCGCGAAGGAAAAATGCCTTGCAGGCAGATGCAGAAGTTCAGCGTGAGATAGGGCTGTCGGTTCTCATGCGCGTCTCCATTACCGGCCGTGCCGACGGTGACCGGCGGATAGGGGCTGTTGGCCGTGGCGTTGACAGCCAGGATGGTCGCCGACTCCGGTGTGATCAGGGCATCGCCCTGGGCAGGGATGCCGGTACGCAGGGTGGGCTCTGGCTGGTTGTAGATTCGGGCGGCATGGCTGTGCGCAGGAATCTGGTTGGGAAGCAGCGTGACGCTCGGGCTTCCGTAGGTTTCACCCATCACGCGCGGTGACAGCCCCGGGCCGCTGCCCTGGCCCCCCGGGGTGTTGCCGATGAAGTTGGGCAGCTGGAAGTTGGATGTGCCATTTCCACCAAAGGTGGTGCCGAGCAGCGAGAACAGGGCGACGTTCTGTTGGAGCGGCACCAACTGTCCCTGGCACATTGCCCAGCGCGCCGGCGCGAAGTTGAAGCCGAACATCTGGATCTCGCCAATAAAGGGATCGCTCATGATGGGTTCCTTGTGGACGATCGATGATCGTCAGCCCTGCGAGGGATAGATGCCGAAGACGGAGATGCAGTAGCGCACGGTCAGGGTCGGCATCGTGTTGTCATGCGGCTGGTTGCCACCGGCAGAACCCACTGCCGCCGGCGCCAGGGTGCCGCTTGCGATGCCGGTGGTGCTGGTGGTGTAGATCGTGTCACCACTGACCGAACCCAGCTGCAGCGTGTTGGCGGGCGTTGCGGCACTGGCGGCCGAGTCCACCGCGTTGAACGCGTGGCTGTGCGCGGGCAGCTGTCCGGCGGCCAAGGTGACCTTCTCGGTACCGGCCTTCTGCCCAAGCACGTAAGTGCCCAGCCCGGTACCTGTGCCCTGCTGCACCGGGATGCGGCCGCTCAAGTCAGGCAATGCGAACGTGTTGACGCCATCGCCGCCGTAGGTGGTGCCGATCAGGTTGTACAACACGTCGTACTCGTCGATGGACTGCAGGCTGCCATCGCAGTCCAGCCAGCCCAGCGGAGCGAAGTTGTAGGGAAACATGCGGACTTCGCCAACATAGGGTTGCGACATGGCAGGAGCTCCGGTCAGTTGCGCGAAGGGAAGATGCCGCTGAGCGCGATGCAGAAATTCAGCGCCAGGTAGGGCTGCATGTTCGCGTGCGCCTGCGATTGTCCGGCGTTGTCCAGCACATTGAGCGCGACCTGCCTGCCTCCCGAAGCGCCATAGACGTTCTGCGTGCCGGTTGCGCCGAGCAGTACGTTGCCGGTGGGAATGCGCGAGGTTGCAGTGGCGGTCGTGCCAGCGAAGGAATGCGTATGCGGCGGAATCTGGTTGACCTGCAGGGTCACCGTTTCCGCCCCCCCTTTCTGGCCCATGTCGGTGCCGTTGTTGGAACCGATCGGGGTCCGGCTGCGCAGGTCGGGCAACTGGAACGTGGTCGTGCCGTCACCGCCGTAGATCGTGGTGAGCAACGAGAAAAGCGCTTGGTTCTGTGCGATGGGGAGTGTCTGCCCATTGCACAGGGCGAAGTATTTGGGCGCAAAACTGAATGCCACGGGCATTATCTGCCCGAGAAAAGCCTGCGACATACGGATCCCCTTGGGTTTTTGGCGCCGGCACCCAGCCCCTGGCCGGCCGGTTAACTCTGGCGCATTAACTGGTGCCTTGACAAGTGGTGCTGCATTTGTTTCAGAATATGCCGCTTGCTGCCCCCAAGGGGCTGAAGGATTCAGGGTGGCAGGACCGCCAGGCATGGGCAGGTAATTGCCGGTGGGGAAAGTCCGGTACCGGGGCTGCTCGTTCACGGGCCACGGCGGCTATCACCGTCGTATTGCCCGGCATGATGCCGGGTTGCAGGGGGCACAACATGGGGTACGCAGAGTCGATGCATCGCGGCGCGATGCGCCTTGGACTCGGCCGCAGCATTCCCGGTCCGCTGGGCGTGCTGTTGCTATGGTTGGTCATGCTGGCATTGCCTGGCATCGCCAGCGCAGCGTGCACACCGTTCATTCCCCCCAACGCGAGCGCTGCCTCGCCCATGCCGGCAGGAACGTCGATCATCATCGATGTCACCTCCTGCCAGGCCGGCTTCGGCATCGGCAACGTGACCACGCAGGCCAGCAACGGTACTGCCACCGTCACCAACCACGCGGGCTCGAAAATCAGCTACACCCACAGCGGCAATGGCAGCACCACCGACAGCTTTGCCTTCGATGATGGCTCCGGCAGCAACAACGTCATCGTCAACCTGTACATCCAGGCGGCCACGTCGCCGATCTCGATTTCACCGGCCACCGTTCCCGGCGGAACGGTGGGCACGCCGTATCCCTCCACCACGTTCGTGGCCACCGGCGGAACCGCGCCTTACAGCTACGCCGTCACGTCCGGCGCACTACCAGCCGGGGTGACGTTGAGTACCGGTGGCGTCCTGTCCGGTACGCCCACCACGCAGGGCGCGTACTCGTTCTCGGTCACCGCCACCGACAGTGCCGGCGTGCCGCTCACCGGCATCGCCAGCTATTCGATTTCCATCGCGGCACCGACCATCAGCGTGACCAACGTTCCGCCTGCCGCGGTCATCAATACGCCGTACTCCTTCAGCCTCGCCGCCAGTGGTGGCAACGGGCCGTATACCTATGCGCTGGATGGCGGCACGACGCTGCCGACCGGCCTGACGCTGGCCAGCAATGGCACGATCAGTGGTACGCCGACCGTGCTCGGCAACAAGAACTTCAGCGTGCGCGTCACCGACAGCAGCACGCCGTCGCCGTTCTTCTCGGCAACCAGCCTGTCGATCAACGTCCAGAACGTGGTGCCGCCGGTCGCCAATCCGGTCAGCGCGACAGTTGCCTATGGCAGCACCAACAATCCCATCACCCTGAACATCACCGGCGGCGTTCCCGCCTCGGTTGCGGTCGGCACGCAGGCCACGCACGGTACCGCGACCGCATCGGGAACATCGATCACCTACACCCCCACGCCCGGCTTCGCAGGGGCGGACAGCTTCACCTATACCGCCACGAATGCCGGCGGCACATCGGCACCGGCAACCGTGACCATCACCGTCTCGCCGCCCACCGTTACCTACACCCCTACCAGCCCTCCCGCAGGCACCGTCGGCGTGGCGTACAGCCAGTCGCTGGCCGGTGCCAGTGGCGGCACCACGCCGTACAGCTACGCGCTCGCCTCGGGCAGCTTGCCGGCCGGCCTGACACTGGCCAGCAACGGCGCCCTGACCGGCACGCCGACCGCCAACGGCACCTTCAACTTCACCGTGCGGGCGACCGACAGCAGCACCGGCGCCGGGCCGTTCAGCGCCACCAGCGGCACGCTGACGCTGAACATCGCTGCCCCCACGCTCCTCTATGCACCGGCTAATCCGGCGGCCGCAACGGTCGGTACCGCGTACAGTGGCTCGTTGGCCAGCGCAACGGGCGGCACCGCGCCCTATGCCTATTCGATCGCCTCGGGCAGCCTGCCGGCCGGTGTCACCCTGGCCAGCAACGGCAGCCTGGCAGGTACGCCCACCGCAGGCGGCACCTTCAACTTCACGGTTACTGCTACCGACAGCAGCGGTGGCTCCGGTCCCTTCAGTACCACCAGCACGCCGCTGACACTGACCGTGAACGCGCCGACGATCTCGATCGCGCCGCCCACGCTGCCCAACGCAGCCGTTGCCTCGGTCTACTCGCAGACCGTGACTGCATCCGGCGGTACCGGCAGCTACAGCTATGCAGTGACCGCCGGTTCGCTGCCTCCCGGCCTGAGCCTGTCGAGTGCCGGCGTGATCACCGGCACGGCTACGGGCAGTGGCACCTACAACGTCACGTTGACCGCCACCGACAGCAGTACCGGCACCGGCCCGTACACCGGCAGTCGGGCCTATTCCCTCACCGTGACTGCGCCAACGTTGACGCTGTCACCGGCCTCGGGTGCCACGCTCAATGCGACGGCCGGCACCGCGCTGGGCAGCATCGGCTTTACCGCCGCCAACGGCACGGCGCCCTACAGTTACGCGATCACTTCGGGCGCATTGCCGCCCGGCGTCAGCCTGGCGCCAAGCGGCAGCCTGTCGGGCACGCCGACCGCGGCCGGCCCCTTCAACTTCAGCGTGACCGCTACCGATAGCTCCAGTGGTACCGGTGCCCCGTTCTCCGTCACCGGCAGCTACACACTGGCCGTGGCGGCGCCGACCATCACGCTGACACCTGCGAGCCTGCCTGCGATGTCAGTGGGCACTGCCTTCAACCAGACCCTGGTGGCCAGCGGCGGGCAGCCGGCCTACAGCTACGCCATCGTCGCAGGCGCAGTGCCTGCAGGCGTGTCCTTGAACACGGTGAGCGGGGTGATCAGTGGCACGCCCACCCAGGCGGGCTCCTACAACTTCACCGTCAGGGCGACCGACAACGGCGGGTTCAGTGGCAGCCAGGCTTACTCGGGTACCGTCGGTGGCGCTGTCGTGGTGCTGCCTGCGGCGAGCCTGGCCAATGCCAGTGCCGGCACCGCGTACAGCCACAGCTTCTCCGCAAGCGGCGGTACGCCCGGCTACACCTACGTGCTGCAGAGTGGTGCGCTGCCAGTGGGCATGGCGCTGTCCAGCGGCGGCGTGCTGTCCGGCACGCCGACCCAGGCCGGCAACTTCACCTTCACCGTGCGGGCGACCGACAGCAGTACGGGTACCGGCGCACCGTTCAGCGCAAGCCAGTCGTATTCGCTGACCGTCAACGCGCCGACCATCTCGCTGACGCCGTCGACGCTGCCAGCGGCGACCGGTGGCGGGGCGTACCTGCAGTCGGTCAGTGCCAGCGGCGGTGTCGGCAGCTACAGCTTCAGCGTGTCCGCGGGCGCGCTGCCGCCGGGGATCAGCCTGAGCGGTGCAGGCGTCCTGTCCGGCACCCCGACCGGCGCAGGCAGCTCTGCCTTTACCATCACGGCTACCGACAGCCTCGGCTTCACCGGCAGCCAGCCCTACACCTTCACCGTCAACGCGCCGACGATCGCGATCACGCCGGCCACCCTGCCTGCTGCAACCGGCAGCATCGCCTACACCCAGACATTGACTGCCAGCGGCGGCAATGGCGCCTACACCTTCAGCCTTAGCACGGGTACGCTGCCCGCGGGCATCGCGCTGAGCAGTAGCGGCGTGATCAGCGGTACGCCCACCACGGCCGGCAGCTATGCCTTCACCGTGCTGGCGACGGATGGCTTCAGCTTCACCGGCAGCCAGGCCTATACGATGGCAGTGAACGCGCCGGCGATCGTGTTCATCCAGACCACGTTGCCGGGTGGCCAGGTGGCGGCTGCGTACAACCAGACGCTGAGCGCCGGCGGTGGAAGCGGCAGCTTCACCTACAGCGTGACCGCGGGCACGCTGCCGCCGGGCATCGCGTTGAGCAGTGCCGGCGTACTCAGCGGCACACCGACCGCCGCGGGCAGCTACGGCTTCACCGTCACCGCGACCGATACCTTCGGCTTCACCGGCAGCCAGGCGTTCACCGTAGGCATCAACCAGCCGGTACCGGTGGTGGTGAACGACACGGCCACCACACCGGCCAATGCACCGGCCAGCATCGACGTCACCGCCAACGACACCGGCCCGATCACCAGCATCGCGATCGCACAGGTGCCTGCGCACGGTACCGCCACCGTCACCGGGCTTGCCGTGGCGTACACGCCGGCCAGCAACTTCTTCGGCAGTGACAGCTTCACCTATACCGCCACCGGTCCTGGCGGCACCTCGACGGCGGCGACGGTCAGCATCACAGTGACCCCGCTGGCGGTGCCGGTGGCTGCCGCGCAGAGCGCCACCGTGCTGGCCGGCCAGTCGGTCACCGTGCAGGCCGAGGCCGGGGCGATCAACGGCCCGTTCACCGCGGTTGCGATCAGTCGCGCACCGTCGTCGGGCACGGCGGTGGTGCAGGGCGCCAGCATCGTCTACACCGCTGCAGCGGACGCCTCCGGCGCCGTGGATTTCGACTACACGCTCAGCAACCCGTTCGGTGTCTCGGCACCGGCGCGGGTCAGCGTGACGGTCAATCCGCGACCGGTGGCACCGGCACTGACCGCCTCGGCAGTTGCCGGACGCGTGGTCAACGTCGATCTCACCTCGACCGCGCGCGGCGGCCCGTTCACTGCCGCCAACCTGGTCTCGGTGTCGCCGGCCGAAGCGGGTACCGCCAGCATCTCCGCAAGCGGCACGGGCTACACGCTGGCCTTCACTGCAGCGGCGACGTTCGGCGGCGCGGTGCGCATCACCTACACCCTGAGCAACGCGTATGCGACCTCGGCGCCGGGCACGATCGATGTGATGGTCAAGCCGCGCAGCGATCCCTCGCGTGATGCCGAAGTGCTGGGCGTGCTCGATGCGCAGGTGGAAGGTGCGCGGCGCATGGCGGTGGGCCAGATCACCAACTTCCAGCGCCGCCTGGAAAGCCTGCGCGCCGGTGGCGGCAGTGCCGGTTTCAGCAACGGCATCACCTTCAGTTCGGCCAGCAGCCAGCGCCGCGGGCAGCCGGATGATCTGCTGCGCAAGGGCATCGGCGCCAGCGGTGAAGCGTTGTCGTTGATCGACGAACCCGCGTTGCAGTCGAGCGTGGCGCCCGCTGCGGCATCGTCTGATGGCTTCGCCTTCTGGACCGGTGGCGCGGTGAACTTCGGCACGCTCAAGCCGGGTGCCGGCAGCAATGGCATCGACTTCACCACCTCCGGCGTGAGCGTGGGCGCCGACCGCCAGCTCAGCCCGTCGCTGACCCTGGGTGCCGGCCTGGGCTACGGCCACGATGCGTCGGACATCGGCCGCAACGGCAGCCGCAGCACGGTGGATGGCTACAGCATCGCCGGCTACGGCAGCTTCCATCCCGAAGGCGGGTTCTATGTGGATGGCCTGCTCGGCTACCAGTGGCTGACGTTCGATGCGCGCCGCTTCATCACCGACAACGGCAACACCGCCTACGGCAGCCGTGACGGCAAGCAGTGGTTCGCTTCGTTCTCCACCGGCTACCAGCATCGCAGCGATGCGGTGCTGCTTACGCCGTATGGCCGCCTGGATCTGGCGCGTGCCACGCTGGACGGCTATCGCGAGCATGGCGACGACGTGTACGCACTCGACTACCAGCGGCAGACCGTCAACACCAGCACCGCTACGGCCGGTGTGCTGGCGCAGTGGCTGGTGAAGCGCGACTACGGCATGTGGACGCCGCAGCTGCGCGCCGAGTTCGGCCACGACATGCAGGGTTCCAGCCAGGCCTTCATGCGCTATGTGGATCTGATGTCCGGGCCGGTCTACCGCGCCACGCTCGACCGCCAGTCGCGCAACCACACGCTGTTGGGCGCTGGTATCGGCCTGCAGACGCTGAAGGGCTGGACGCTGCGTGCCGAGTACCAGAGCCAGTTCGACAGCAGCAGCCGCGACAACCAGGGCATCCAGATCAGCGTGCAGAAGACGCTGCCGCCGTGATCGATGCAGCGGCGGCGGCCTGCGGGTCGCCGCCGCACGCGGCCTGTATCCGTACAATCGTGTCTCCGGCAGGTGCGCAACATGCATCTGCGCCGGGTCTCGAATGGAAGCTGCAGGACACGGAATGAAGATTCGAACGATGGCGATGTCGTCGCTGGTCGCGCTGCTGGCGGCCTGCGGGCAGGCGCCGGAACAGCGCAACGAAACGACGCCTGCGGTTGCACCCGCCGTACCCGCTGAAGCACCGGTTGCCCCCGCCGCCGTGGTCGACAACGAACCGTCCATCGAAGACGGTGTGGACCCGTCGGTGTGGGACAACGAAGGCGAGCCGGAAGACGCCGGCGCCGGCGGCGAACTCAGCTGCAAGGACAACCCGTTGGCGACCCATTTCTTCACCCTGGTGGGCGGCAACACGGTGGACGACTGTGGCCGCAAGGACCCGAAGGTGCTGGCCGCGTTCGATGCATTGATGAAGGGTACGCAGGCCGCCGAGTCCACCGACAAGGACATCCCGTCGCTGCGCGAACGACTGTTGAGCGGGCCCAGCGGGCCGGGCGAGCTGCTGGTGCTGCAGGGCGAGCCCTGGTGGTTCTACACCGCCTGCCAGGCGCATGACTGCCCCGGCACCGCGCTGGCGATGCTGTACTCGCCAACGCAGGCGAAGATGGTCGGCCGCCTCACCGCGCGCTGCAGGGTGTGGTGGCTGGGTGAGCCGGATGCCGAACAACGCGCGCTGATTGAACGCGAGCGCCCGCTGGACGAAGCGCTGTTCAAGGACGAGGGCGATGCCTGCGAGTAATGCGGGGCCTGCGCTGGCGCCGGGGCATGCCCGGCGCCAGCGCAGGCGATAATGCCCGTATTACTCGTCCGGACGCATCCGCGTGCCGATCTGCGCGTTCAATGCCAACGAGGCCATGGCCAGGCCTTCCAGCACGCGGTCGCCCACATATTCGGTCTCGTCGCCGTTCTGCCGGACGCGTTCGGCAGCCAACAACAGTTCCAACGTCACGCGCTGGCCTGCTACGGCACAGTCCGCATCGCCCAGGGCCATGCGGCGTGCGGGCATCAGCTGCCGCTCGGGCCAGGGCTGGCCATCGGCAGCGGCACCCTTGCCGATGCGGTCCAGCGTGGCGATGAAACCGAGGGGATCGCGTGCGTGTGGTGCGTCCGAAGGCGCGTCGGTGTTGGCGGGTTCGTACTGCGCGCGCAGGCGGGAGGATTCGGGTGTGCTCATGGCAGAGGCTCCGTGCAGGACAGACGGTAGCCGCCACACAAAGGTGGCGGGCGGAGACGTGGCTCGAAAACCGGGAAGATCACGAACAAGACCGGCAGGCGCAAGGCCTCCACGCTCCGCCCGCCATGGCCGGCAGGCGAACCGACCGGCGCCACACAAGGTGACGCCGGCCGGCAAGCGCAAAACAACGTTCGTGATCTGACGGGTTTTCGAGGCCCGGCCACCCTTTTCCGGTGGCACGCCATCTGTATCGCCGTCGCTGCGCAACGCCAATGAGAAGAGTTGCAAACAGCATTCGATCGAAGACGCTTTCGGCATTCTTGCATGCTGTTAAGTTGCCGCAGAGCGAGGCGCCGCAAGGGGCGCAGCGGGATGGGGAATATGCGACATGGGTCGAAGTTGAGGGTGCCGCGCTCTGCCACGTCACCGGGCCGATGACGACAAGGCGGGTTGGAGGCAGCAAGATCGCCATGGTGAACTATCGAACGACCCCGATCGCTCACAACATTGCGCTTCAGCAGAAGGCCTGCCTGCTTTGGGAGTAGGCGCAGACGGTGTTGTGCCTGCTGGAGCACCGCAATGGAGTACGCTTGCCACCGCAATGGTGTCGCAATTCGCACTTCAAGGAGTCAGAGTCTGCTTGCTACAAACGGCTCTTCCTTTCCATGACTGCGCACCATGAATCTGAGGGATCTGTTGGTCTCTGCTGCCTATCGCGACTACCTGTCTGAACTGGAATCGCATCTGATCGGACATTCTTTCAACCAAGATGCACCCATTAGGGCTGTTATTGTCCGCTTGCATGAAGAATGGATGGAGTACGCCGAGGTGACGCCTGAAGCGCTACTGCGCCTGATTGAAGCGGAACGCGTTCAGACCTTCAGATACATTGCGCAGAAGCTCACTGCATACATGGAAGCGGAAGGAGGACCAGACAATATTGTCAATGAGCCTGCAAACCTGCACATGCCCATTGGTCATCTGATCGAGTACTGGTTGCATCGTGGCGAGGATGCAGATCTAAGAAACTATCTGAGAAAAATACGCATGCCCCGCGCCACGGCCTATGCCAAGGAGACGGCAGTGATGTTCCGGACTGCCCGAGCGACCGCATCAAGTCAGTAGACCCGGGCCGTGGGATCCACGACCAATGCCGCCTGATGGTTCACGCACCATAGTTCAAGCTCATCTCTGAGTTGAGGCCAGAGATCGGCCGCCCACGCAGGGGCGTTGCTTCGGAATGCGTCTTCGGAGGGCAAGTAGGCGGTCAGCCTCCCCATCGGCAGCTCGAGAACGAATGCGCCGCCTGGACCGGTACACACAAGCTCTTCCTTCCAACGGGCTTTGAACTCGAAAACGGGCATGGACACCTGGCACCAACGTTGAGCAGGACCGCGAAACGCAGTCCCACCGACGCGGAGTGTACGCCCACTCTTACTTCGCAGCGTGTCGCGTGCCCTTCTCGTCCTCGTCCTTTACATCGCCCCGGCTCTGCGCGAACTCCGGGAACGTCTTCGCGATCGAATCCTTGTCCGGCAGGATGTAGAACACGCCGCCCTTCTCGAACGTGGCCTGCACGATCTGCTCGTAGAACGCGGGCGAGACGTTGATGCAGCCATGGGTGACGCGGTTGTCGTCCGGCGTCGGCGAGGCCAGGCGCTCGGCGCGTTTCTCTTTCGGGCTGCCCGGCGGCAGCGGATGCAGCGAAACGGCGGAATCGTAGTCCACCCACAGCACACGCCCGGCATCGTCGGAGGGGCCATAGCCACCAATGAAGCGGCCGGCAGGCGTGGTGCGGTCGTGGCCGGGAATCGCGCTGAGCGCGAGCTTGGCAACGCCGGGTGCGGAGTGGTCGCCGATGGCCGAACCGAACAGCGCCGGTGCCGCGCCGCGCAGCTTGCCGTCGCCGCTGAAGATCAGAACCTGCGCCGCGGCCTTGTCCATGACGGCGAACGGATAGCCTTGGTTGTCCTTGCTGGCGACGACCCAACCGGCCAGTTCGATCACCGTTTCGGACACGCTCTGGTCAGGTGGAAGTTCATCAACGGCGGCTACCGGTGGTGCAGGTGCGTCCTTGTCCCTGGCGTTGGCTACGCCGCTGCACGCAACGGCCAGTGCCATGAACAGTGCGGCATGCAGGGCGCGGCGTGCAGGGGAGGGGAAGGTACGAATGGGACGGCTCCTTTCCTTGCAATGCAATCTTGGGTGGAAGGATGCCAGTGGCCGGCGAAGGCCACTGGTTCCCGATGCAGAGATGGATCAATTCAAACGGTGAGGGAGCGATCAGCCGCGCGGCTTGCGGCCGGCGGGTGCCCTTTCAAGCTGCTGGACGCGGCCTTCGATCTGGTCCAGGCGCTGATTGGCCTGCTGTGCGGACTGGTTGGCGGACTCCGCGCTCTGCGCAGCACCCTGCACCTTGACGTCGAGCTGATCGAGACGCGAGTTGATGGTTGCAAACTCGTTCTTGTAAGACGCACAGGCGCCAAGGCTCACGGTGGCGATGAGCGCGACAGCAAGTGCGCGGGCCGTCTTCATGTGTTGCGGGTTCAGGTTCATTGCACTCCCTCCTTCGTCTGGGGAAGCTGGAATATAGCGGCGTTTGTTCCCGGCGCTGACAAGCGCTTTCAGCTGCAATTTGAATACGTGGAAGCGCCGTGAAGCCTGCCTCTGACCCAGGATTAACAAGCGGGACCAGGCGAGCTGATGCACGTCGGCGGATCGCCTTGCGCCTGTTCAGAAGTGCCAATTCATCAGTATGAAGCCGATGTCACCTGTAAGGCGTTGGCGCGTTCATGCAAGGCGGAAACGCTGCTACTTCAAATCCGGCAGCGTGAAGCCATGACCGTAGACAATGCCGACGAGGGTCTGCAGGAAATCAGACGTCGGAATGCGTTCGCCATTGGTGGAGTACGCGATCGACACATCATCCACCGGGTTGTAGATGACCCGCGAATGAGCGCCCAGGACATCGCCACCGTGGCCCAGGAAGCGCTGCTCGCCGAACGGAAACTCGGCCAGTCCTTTTCCCCAGCCCGCGCCGGCGACCGGCATCATCTGCTCGACGGTTTCCCTGCGCAGCAGCCGGTAGTGGAACAGCGCGTTGATCAGCACGTTCAGGTCGTGCGTGGTGCTGGCGATGTCGCCCACACCGATCACGTTGGTATACGCGATGTCCTTGATCTCGTTCCACTGCCCTGCGTATGCATAGGACTTGAAGGTGTTGGCGGTGTGCGACGGTGCTGCGGCGAAGCGCTGCAACCCCAGTGGTTCTGCGATCTGCTGCTGGACGATGTGCTGGTAGTCCGCGCCGTAGCGCTGTTCCAGGATCATCCGCAGCAGCAGGTAGGCAGAGTTGGAATAGGCCACGCGCGTACCCGGCTCGAACGCAGTGCCCTGCCTTCTTATCTCGTCCAGAATCTGCGCCTGGCTCACCTCGTCCACCACCCAGACCTCGCCATCCCTTATCGCGAAGTTGCCCAGGCCACTGGAATGCGCCAGCAGATGGCCGACGGTGATCTGCTGCGCCGACGGCATGTCGGGGAAGACGTCCGACAGGTGATCGTCCAGGCTCAACCGTTCTTCTTCAATCAGCTTGAACGCCAGGATGGCGGTGACCATCTTGGTCACCGAGGCGATCGGGTAGCGGGTGTCGGCGTCGTACACGGTGGGCGGCAGGTGCTTCTGCCCGAAGCTTCTGTTGTAGACCTGCTGCCCGCGCCTGAAGACGGACACGCTGCCGACGCCCGCATTGCGTTTCTCGACTTGTTCAAGGAAGTCATCCAGCGTGGCCGCATTGACCCCCACTGCAGAAGGGGCCGCATTCGCGCCTTGGGCAAACAACACCATCGTGAGCAGCAGAAGCAGGCACGGCAGTCTCTTCATCTTGCAACCCTGGGTTGGAATGCCACGCACGTAGCCACGTGCCCATAGTTAGAGCGCGTTTTGGCCTCATAGTTGGGTGCAGCCGAGGCTCTACATTCACCGACTATTAGCACTTTGGCCCCATAGTCGGGGCGCTCGTAGCGTAGCTAATTGATATCGAAGGAAATGATTGCATAGTTGGAGACTTCTTTCATAGCTGAACCAACTATGGGTACGCGAATGAATATCCGCTCTCCAGACCGTGCAGTCTGCTGGCGTCTGCCACCTACCTGGATTCCGATGCAAGGTTGTGAAGACGTGGCTGAACCTAGTGAGGCAGCACGGATCTCGGATGGACGCAACGCGCAATGCAAGAAGTCGCTAATCAATGTGGCATGGACCCACAAATGAAAAGCCACTGTTAGTTCCACTCGCGCAATGGGCTCCAATCTAGCATTCGACTCGTCCGGAGAACGCTCGACGTACTAAGGCTTCAAGGATTGTAATGGATTGATTTTAAAGGAGGTATAACCATTTATGGCTTGCGAAATGCAGAGGGACTCAACGAGCTTGCAACGAGCATTGGTTTGCGTATGTTGGAGGAATGAACGCACTTTCCCTGCAAAGAGCGGCACTTGAAGCGTCCTCAGAAGAGGAACTGGCAGACAGGATCGTTGATGAGTCTGGGATCTGTGTTCGCGTGGGGGATGCCAGGCAGCTACTTGGATTCCGTAGCCTAGATGCAGGTAGACGAGCTGCAGTGCAGGGGCGCTTAGGCATCGAAGCGGTGAACTTTCCAGGTCGCCGTGGACGTTTGTCCCTTCGGCAGGCACCTATCAAGGAGCCCGTGCAATGAGCTAAGTAAGAAAGATCTCTGGGGAGAAGAAACAACAAACCCTGGCTGGCAGGCCAGGGCTTGTTCGCAGCTAGCGCTTAGTTCCGCGTAGCTGAATCTACTCCCGACCCGTGCTTCTTTCAAGTGCTCGTCAAAGCGGGAGGGGGCCGTGCAGCCATCTCCCACCATGAGGGAGATGGCAATGACCCCAGATCAGCTGAGGGATCATCTAAGAACGCTAGATCTATCAGTAGAAGATAGGTCCTTCGCACTCGAGCTCTTTGGCCAGGAACCAGGGCGCAGCGTTGGCGCCTATGCACTGGACAATGTGGTCGTCGACTTCTATTCAAGAAAGTGTCGCGATGTTCGCAGGCTGGAAAGCCATACAGTCGAGCAAACATTTGCATATGAGCTAGAAATTGATCCTGACGTCATCTCATATGTTTGCCAGGTCACTTGTCGTGGCATAAGGCGCGGCAATCATGTGTGCACCGCCCATGCAGACTTCTTTGTGGTTCGACGGTCCTCCGTGGAAATCGTGGAATGTAAGCCCATCTCCAAGCTCAGCACTCTTGTGGAGAGAAAGCCCGAAGAGTGGGTGCTGGACGGTGGGAAATATCGCAATCTGGTGTATGAGCGATGGGCAGCATCCCATGGGATCGAGTACAAGATCTGGGCCTCACCCAGCAACATCAGCCGATACCATAGGAACTTGCAGTTCATCTACCAAAACTGGGATGAAGATCTCTCAATGGTGCGCCGAGAGGGCTTTGCTGCGGTGGAAAAGCAGCTTTACATGGGGCCAAAAAGCATCGCGTTTCTTATGGAAGAGATCCCTTGGTTCAACGCTGGGGTCGCAGCAGGACTCTTGGCGGATAGGCTAGTCCACGGGCCCATAGGGCACATACCGATTACCGATACGCGCAACTTTCTCTTAAGCCTAAGTCAAGAGCAGGCGGAGGCGATTGCGGCCGAGTGCTGTAAGAACATCAACAACCTGTATGCCGAAGCTAGCGGCCCAGTTGCGCTCGCAAGTTCAGTTGATGTGGCAAAGGCAGTTGCAAGGCTGAAGAAGCTTGAATGCCTTGCTCGTGAAGGAAAGCGAGCGACACCCAAGATGAGGAAGTTGGAGGAGCGGGTGAGACTAGCGCGCGCAGAGGGTCGCAATCCTCTAGATGATCTCATCACCAACTACGCAAAGTGCGGGAACCGATCCAGTCGTCTCACTCACGCGCAATCAGAACTTGTACGCGGAGTCATTGGCTCACATTGGCTAAAGGGTAAGGTTGCGACGCTAGCCGATCTGTATCGTGAGCTAGCCCTGCAGTGCGAGTGCGCTGGCGTTCCTGTGCCTGGCCGGAAGGCGCTCGTCAGAAGAGTTCGATCCGTTTCAAGGGGGCAACGTGATCTTGCTGTCGGCGGTAAGCGAAACTATCAAGCAAATAGGCCGCGTTCCGACGCTCGGGTTAGATCAGGCCAAGCGCTTGCTGTGCACTCTGTCCTGCACATCGATGCAACCAAGGTTGACAACCGAGTCTTTACACAAGAAGACGAAGGGCAGCAAGACCACTGCCCGGTACTGTACTGCGGCCGTGACGAAGCGTCGTCTAAGGTTATGGCCCATGCCTTTGTCTTCGGTCCCGCTCGGCGCGAAGGGCCACTAATTTTGCTGAGGAACTATGTGCGCGAGCACGCGAAGCTTCCACACGCAATCGTGATCGATCGAGGCACTGATCTGAAGTCAGCCTTAGGTGATCTCTGTCGAACCTATGGCATCTCCATACTCACAGTGCCGACAGGCGCGAGTCGCTTCAACTCACAGTGTGAGACGGTTCAAGGGCTTATCAATTCCATGGTCAGCCACAAATTGATTGGGAGCACAAAGCCAGATAAAGCCGGTAGAAGTGTCGATGGAAAATTCAAAAGCAGATCGACCGCGCGCCTAGATTTCTCGACCGTAGAATCCGAAATTCACCACCTTCTGTACAGCCTGATGCCCGAGATGCCCGTGGATGGCTTCGCAGGTGCGCGAGAGCGATTTGAGAACAGTCAGTTGACTGCTCCAAACTCTGGAATACCAACGGTTGTAGACGATGACTTCCTATTTCAAACTTCAGTGAAATTGAAATCATGCTCTTATGAAAGAACAAGGGGGATCAGACACTGGAGGAGAAGCTACACGAACGCGGATCTCGCGTCGCGCGCGCATGAAGAGAAGATCCTCAGTGCTCGGCGTGATCCTGAGGATATTTCATTCGTTTGGATTCAGACCACGAAGAGACGCTACAAGGCATGGTGCTCGAAGGTCTCGGAGATTGGTCACTACTCCGAGCAGGATCGTCACTTCGAGGCAATGTGGGAGCAGTTCATCACGCCGGATGTTGAGAGCAAGAAGGAGGAGCTGCAGCGTAAGAACTATGAGAGGACGAGCATGGCCAACGCCAGGCAGCGAGCCAATGATATGGGGCTAGCAAGTGGAAAGGAAACGCAAGCCCCGCCAAATGCGAGTCGATCGAAGGTTCAAGCGAGATTGGTCGTCAACTTTGATGAGCTCCCCGATCTCATTGTGGAAGGGGATTCGCATGGACGCTAGCATCCTGCCCCATTTTCCAGCTGATGAGATGAGCTTCCCTTTCATACCACATCAGCGCTTTCTAACTACCCAGCACAGCCTACTGAAATCAGTTTCGAGAGCTCGGCCAGGAGACTTTGTTTGGTTGATAGCGCCCTCCTGGTCAGGAAAGAGCGAGTTGCGTCGGCAGCTGTTGCCTGAGCTCGGAGGAAATCCCCAACTTTGGCCAACAGGCCACTTGCCGCTGATCTCCGTAAGGGCAATCCTGAATCAGGGCGACAAGTTCAATCCGAAAGACTTCGCTTTGCGCCTACATCAGGAAATAACTGAGCCCGACACTAGCTGGACTAATGCTATGGAAACCGGTGGCGATCCTGACCAAACGCACGTGGCCGCAGAGCGGCGAGCCTCTTCAGTGTTCTGGCGTGAAGTGCGCGCGAGAACAGCGGAGAGAGACCTTCGTCTTTCGTTTGAGCGCATGTCTAGAATTCGCGGATTGAGGTACATCGTCATAGAGGAGGCTGCGAACATCTGCAGGGTTCCGAAGAGTCAGAGTTCACGCAACTACATGCTTGGCATCATGGCGCTTGTTGAAGAAATTGGTTGTGTGGCGATCATGATAGGAACCCATGAAGCGTCCACGCTCTATGAGGATTCCCAAGAGGTGTTCAATAGATCTGACGTTCTCTATATGCGTCCGTACGGTCTGAATGACAATGACGACCTGCGATCCTACGCCTCTCTGATCAAGGCGATCGGCAAGGGATTTCCACTTTCAAAAGGTAGCCTTCTCCAGGAAAACCTAGAGCTCATTGCTCTCAATGGAGGAGGAATTTTTGGCCCAACTCTGCGGTACTTGATGCGGGCGAATGAAGAGCGTTGTCGCAATGGTTCCAATACCATCGAGCTCGGGCATCTGCGAGCAGCGTCTGGAACCGAAAGGAATCACAGGCTGCTCTGGGGAGAGATAGACGCGTTCAATAGACTTGCCGATGGCAAGCGTTCTCTACGCCTAGCGGACTTCTTGACCATCAAGGGCTCATTGCCTAGCGAAGGCGATCTGTGAGGATGGAACCACCAAGATGGACGGTACTTCCACCTCTTGAGCTTCGTGATGCAGGTACTCCCTGGACAGAGTCGCTCAATGGATACGCAAATCGCTTGGCTAAGCTCAGCGGAATTTCGTGGTGCAAGATGCTTCAGCTTATCGACACCCACTCGTCGGAGGTGCCGTCTAGATACATTGATCAGCGCAGACTCGATGGGCTCGGGCCTGTGTCAGTACGGCGTGCGCGTTCACTAGAGAAGCTGACTGGGCAGTCACTTGTCGGTGCTACTTTGTATGGACTCTCAGAGATCGTCTCCTCAAGGGCAGCGAGCTGGAGTCGACACGCCGCTTGGTGTCCGATTTGCATCGGAGCTAGCGATATGGACGAGAGCGCCACAGAGAGGCTGATTTGGAGCTTCGATGCTTATTCTCACTGCTCGCTGCACGACGCCAGGATTGAGAACAGCTGTTCCAATTGTGGACTCGGGAAGTTGAAGAGCATTGCATTGAGAAAGTGCCCATCCTGCGGAGATCGCCTAGACAGGCGCACACGCTTTGACTCGGCGAACCCGACTCAGCGCTGGATCAATCAGTGCATAGAGGAACTGATCTCTTGGTGCTCAAATCATCCAAATCAGAGGCTTGAACTCTCGAACTTGGAGGTGTTTATAGAGGCAGTCGTGGCTAGAGGCGAGGGGCGAAAGTTGGATTACCGACCTCCTGCACGCTTGCCTGCAAGCTATTCTGACTACAAGAGCTGGACTAGAGTGAATTGCTTCAGACTCTTTAGAAGGAATGATCCGAGTCGATTAGAGTTCAATGAGCTACTCAATCTATCGGCAAATCAGTGCGTTTCTGTCTTGGACATTCTTCTCCAGCCTATCGAATCTGCGTCCGAACTTCTGCCTGGAATTGGATCGAATCCGGAGCTCCCACTAGGACGCGGTCGAGTGGCAGATGAGCGAAGAGAGTTTGCTCGATTGATTGACGCTCTGCTTGGTGATGACCAGTGCGTCCTTCCATCCTTCCAGGTGCTTGCGCAGCTGAGCGGAAGACGAGGGTCGTTCAAGTCTGGCCTACCGCACCACCACGCTCACTATGCGGTCCGGCTAAGGCGGCAACAGATGATGATTCGCGGTGTTTCGCGAAGAACGATAAACAGAGCATTTCGTCTTGCATGTCAGTTGAAACTTTCGCTACAAGGACAGCTGCTGATATCCGAAGCCGTGGCAAAACGAATCCACATCGAGATGGATGTCGCATCGAACATCGTGCGATCCGCGGAACTTGCCTGTAGCCTTCTTCTCCCAGTGGGAGGGATGAAGGGCGTAGCTCGTATACCCAATCTATGAGCTGAAGCCTTCCTGGTGGTCTTAGAAGTCTCTTGGTCTTAGATGCCCCGTCTGCCTGACGAACACGAGTGCATTCCACGGTTGCGAGGTGTCAGCAATAGTGCCGAAGGGTGGCATAAGTGCTGTTTGCTACGTCGACGGATGCGCAGAGCATCAGAGCTGTCCAAGATCTTGGACGACCGATCGCCCTTGGCGCAGGTCGATTGCCAGCAGGCGACCACCTGCGACCTGCCGGCCAGCGGCGCTGTTTAACCATGCCGCTTGAATCCTGCCCGCCTCAATTACCGCATCCGCCGCAAAGCTGTCAGGCATGGCCCGCAAGGGCTCGCCGGGTGACGCCAGACCTCCGACCAAGGGTTGCACCACCGTTGCTGCGGTGCTGTTGGACTTGGCGTAGGCGGTGGCTATCATTCGTCCGGCGCGTGGGCACCACCCTCCAAGTACCAGTTCGGTGCCTAGGGTTTGCCTCGACAGGCCTGCTTCAAGGGCTGCCTTCTCGTACTCAGGCCAAAGCTGGTCGATCACCAATGTCAGTTCCTTGGCTAGCTGCTCCATTGTGAAGTCCGCCCGAAAGCTGGCCTGCAGCATAAGTGCGTAGATCCGAAGGAAGAATTGAGTGCTACCGCGGCAGGCAAGCACCACGTTGTGTTGTGGAATCAATAAGAACTTCGCGCCGGACGATTTGGCGCCGGTGAGTGCATCCTCGGCGAGAGTGTCAACTGCAACCAGCATCCGTTCAGGGCTAAGCAGGACGTTCAGGATACTCAAGTGCGCGCGCTCCACTGGCTTGCGGCAATATCATGCGGATTGTGACGATTGTCCATCTAGAAGCACATTGGAATGAATTTTGAGATTTCTGACTTAAAGGCTCGCTTAGAGGCGTGCGAGACAGATCTTGCGGCGCACCGTGGCTACTTGAAGGCCCTGGAGTACGGGGTGCGGACGCTAATCATCACGCATCCGTATCCAGACTTGTTATCGAGAGCCTGGGCCTCGATTCTTCCTGGGATCACTGAGGCTCACGGGCCGGAGGGCGGGTGGATTTTCAACGCGGCCTTCCAGCAGCTGCTCTCGGTGTTGACTCAGCAAATTGAGGCGCGGGGCGGCAAGGTCGGTGATTAGGGGAACAGGACCTCGATCTGAGGTGGCATTGCCTCCCAGCCCAGAGCAGGGCTTTCTGGACGGTTCAGGGCGGGACTTGGGGAACTTCAGGGCGGGACTTGGGGAACTCAAGCACGAATGCTGGAGGGAACTGATGTGCAGCTTTGAGGGGAAGGGGGATTGGCGTGCGTATAAAGAAGGGCAGATGAGGAGAACTTCAAATGAGTGACGTAGATGAATGGCTGACAAGGGCCTCGGCTGCCACTCGGCCCTGCGGCAATGAGCAGGCCACTGATGTGCTAGTTCAGCGCTTGTCCCAAGAAGCTTCCCCTTCGCAATGGGCCGGTAAGCGAGAGTTCCGCCGGGCACTCGCATGCGCCGCGCTCGCGGCGGTGCTTACCTGCGGAGGAGTAGGCTCCGCCTTCTTTGTCACCCAGGCACCCTCGCGCCCGACATGGGTCGCGGCCCCAGCTTCCATGTCCCCATACGCTCTACTGGTGGAACGCTGATGGCAATCGGACCCCTCATGAGGCTGCCGCTGGCAACAATCGCTGGCGCCATCATTGGCGTCGTGTGCGCGCTGGCTATCGGCTGGACCTGGCACTCGCTCAATCCTGGGCACAGCGATCTCCATGAACGCCTTCACGCCGTGGTGCCTCTGGACGACTCGGAGAAGCAGATCCTCCAGGCCAAGGAACAGCTGTTCGCAACAAGGCGAGGTGAGATCGAAGCGCGCCTGCGGATTGCCAACCGCCAGCTGGCGGACGCCATCGCGGCTGACCCCAAATGGAACCCCCAGGTGGAACGTGCAAGTCGTGAGGTGGAGCGGGCTGCGGGCGATCTCCAGCGCATCACGCTCGAGCATGTGTTCGAGATGCGCGAGGGCTTGAAACCCGAGCACCGGCCGGCCTACGACAAGGCACTCCTTGAAGCACTTCGCACCGACTCTCCCTGAGCCACACAAACGTTGTGACCATCGAGGACGACAACAACTGGGCAGTTGAAGCTGCGGCAGGTAATGCTGAGGCCTTCGCTCGCCTGGTCCGCCGTCACTCGCCAGCAATCAAGCAGATGGTTCGAGGCATGGGCCTGCCCGAAACCGACGTCGATGATGTCGTGCAGGAGACATTCGTTGCCGCTTGGCGAGGCCTGTCAGAGTACGATCCGACGCGCTCGGTACTTCCCTGGCTGATGCGTATTGGAATCAACAAGGTTCGTGATACGCAACGGTTTCGACGCGTCCGCCATTTCCTGTTCCGGGCCAAGCCTTTGGATGACGAGGAAGGACGCGCCCTGCATTCCGAGCAGGCCGGGCCAGAGCAGGTTGCCGGCTCTCAGCTTGAGCTCGCAGAAGTAAGAAGGGTTCTCAACACGATCGACCCGAGCCTGCGTGAAGCCCTGGTTCTGACTGCCTTCGTCGGCCTTTCCCAGGTTGAAGCAGCTTCCGCCCTGGGTATCAGTCTCAAAACAATAGAGGGTCGCGTACTGAGAGCACGGGCCAAGCTGACAGATGCACTGAGCCGCGGGAAATAAATTTTCGCCGGATTCGAGGGGAAGGCCGCGCAGGCCGCGTAGTGCAGAAAGACGGCCGAGATTGCGGCCCCACTGCACCGGATCCTCATGAAACCATCATTGCTTGCCCTGACGGTGATGCTGGCCCTGACCAGTATCTCTGCGGCCTATGCCTCGGACGCCCCGAACTTCAGCGCGTTGCTCGAGCAGAGCAGGGCCCAATCCCCCTTCCTTCAGGAAAAGGGGTTCGACACAGCTGCCGCTGCGGGCGAAGCCCGCCAAGCGCGAGCGCTACGTAACCCCACCATTGATGCCCTCGCAGAGAATCTCAACGCTCCCCCCAGCAATGGCGCGAGCCAGCGGCAGACGACCTACACCATCAGCCAGCCACTCGAGATCTTTGGCCAACGTGGGGCTCGAATCCAGGCGGGAGAGAAAGGGCTGCAGGCGGCCGAAGCTCGCCAGCACCAGGCACAAGTCGAATTCGCCGCAGCCTTGGCTGTTGCCTACGCGTCTTCCGAGGCTGGGCTGATACGGCGAAACATTGCTGCCGAAGATGTTGATCGCGCCAGAGGCGACCTGAAGGCAGCTCAGGCGCTGGTTGACGCAGGAAAGGAGGCCAGCCTGCGCGTAGCACAAGCCCAGGCCGGCTTGAGCTCAGCAGAAGCGATTGCCGCCTCAAGAGAGGCAGAGGCGGCTGCAGCTCTCGAGCAACTGTCAGTACTGGCGGGAAGAGCTGAACCCTACTCAGGCACGTCCGAGTCACTCCTGGTGCGCGAGTGGGTTGCGCCCGCAATTGCGAACGTCGATTCGGCATCTGTCCTGTCTGCGAAGGCAGACGTCGATGCGAGCGATGCGGTTCTGCGCACTGAACGCTTCAAGCGGGCACCGGACCTTAACCTCACCGCAGGCCGTCGCAACTTCGCCGCCGGTGGGGACGCATTGGTCGTCGGCGTGTCTCTGAGCATCCCATTGTTTGACCGGAACAGCGGCGGGATCAGCGCGGCTCGAGCACGGAGCGACGCCGCCCGTGCTCGATTGGATGCAGCACGCCTCCAGAGCCAGGCGGACCGTGCGACTGCGCTTGCGCGTGTTGACGCCGCCAAGCGAGGACTGATCGCTGCCTCCAAGGGAGAGGAAGCAGCCACGGAAGCCTACCGAATGGCGCGCTTGGGATACGAGGCCGGTAGAACCCCACTGGTTGAGCTGCTGCTTAGCCGTCGCACGCTGACGGACGCGAGGCTGAGCGTGGTGGATGCACGACTCGCACGCGTTGCCGCCTACGCATCGCTCGCCGTGGCCAGCGGTCAGATTGCCTTTGGAGACATGTAGATGAAGAGAAGTATTCCGGCTGTTAACACCCTGACGATGATCGGCGTGGCTACCTTGGCGCTTGGCGCGGGATTTGGCATTGCACGCTTATCCGCCCCTTCAGAGACGGTGGTCGACCCCGCGAAAGACGAAGCCAGCGCCAGTGCGCCGGCGGAGGCGGAGGCAGCTCAGGAAGTCGCGATTCCCAAGGAGTATCTTGCCGCTGCCGGGATCTCGGTGGAGCCCGTCACTTCCGCTCAGGTAGCGGCGAATATCACCGCATCGGGTTCGGTCGTGGCAATCCCCGGTGGTGAGGCCGTCGTGGTGGCACGTGCGGCCGGTAACGTCACCGATGTCATCCGGCAGGTGGGCGACAAGGTGAAGAAGGGCGAAGTGCTGGCACGCGTAGCCAGCCCTGATGGGGCCCGTATTGCGGCTGACCTTCGTGTGGCCAGCGCCAGCCTCTCCCTCGCCGAAAAGAACGTCAAGCGCGATGAGTCGTTGCTCGCACAGGGCGTGCTGGCACGACAAGAGGCTGAGGCGAGTCGCGCCGCCTATCTCACAGCGCAAGCAGAAGCACAACGCGCTGCCCTGGTGGCACGCACCGCCAATGTGGATGGAGGAGGTAGCGTCAACGTCATCAGCCCTATCGATGGAACCATCAGCAGCTCGCAAGTGACTCTGGGCGCTTTCGTCGAGCCGCAGGCCTCCCTTTATAGGGTCACAGGTTCCAATGGCGTGGAGATTCAGGCCTCCGTTCGTGCGGGTGACACCGGTCGGATCAAGGCCGGCGACAGCGTGTCCATTACCCGCTCCGACGGAAGCGTCACCTCAGGAAAGGTCCGTTCAGTTGCTGCCGCCGTAGGTGGGCTGACAAGGGCTGCCACAGTCGTAATCACCCCGAGCGCAGAGGCGAACGGATTGGTTGTGGGTGACGGTGTGCAGGTCCGGCTGGTCACCGCTTCCGGATCGGGTGAGGGGCTGTCTGTCTCGGAAGAGGCGGTCCAGAACATCGACGGAAAAGACGTCCTCTTCGTCAGAACCAGTAAGGGGTTCACTGCACAGCCGGTCTTCATTGGCCTCCGTAGCGGTGGTATGGCGCAGATCCTTTCTGGCGTCACTGCGGGAACCCCGGTTGCTACCCGTAATGCGTTTCTGGTGAAAGCCGAGATGAAAAAGTCGGGCGGAGACGAGTAATGATCGAGCAAGTACTCACGGGTGCCGTACGGCACCGCTGGCTGGTTCTGTTGATCACACTGGTGATTGCGGTGATCGGCGGGTGGCAACTGAACCTGCTACCGATCGACGTGACTCCGGATATCACGAACAAGCAGGTCCAGATCAACACCGTCATCCCGACGCTGAGTCCAGTGGAGGTCGAGAAGCGCGTTACCTACCCGATCGAGACCGCGATGGCAGGACTTCGGGGCGTCGCGAACACCCGGTCGTTCTCGCGCAACGGCTTCAGCCAGGTCACGGTGATCTTCGATGAGAGCGCAGACCTCTACTTCATGCGCCAACAGGTCACCGAGCGTCTGACTCAGGCTCGGCCCCAGTTGCCGGAGGGTGCCGAACCACTGATGGGCCCGGTTTCGACCGGGTTGGGCGAAGTATTCCACTACAGCGTTGAATTCACCCACCCAGATGGCAAAGATGCCCCGCGAAATGATGGTAAGCCTGGCTGGCAAAGCGACGGTTCGTTCCTGACTGATCAAGGGGAACGGCTGACGGACAACATGGCACGTCTGGCCTACTTGCGCACAGTCCAGGACTGGATTGTGCGGCCTCAGCTGCGCACGACGCCAGGCGTAGCAGACGTCGACAGCCTCGGCGGCTACGTCAAGGAGTATGTCGTTGAGCCCAATGCGAGCAAGCTCGCGGAGTACGGGTTCTCCTATACCGACCTGGCCGACGCGTTGCAGGATGCCAATCTGTCGGTCGGAGCAGACTACATCCAGAGGTCGGGCGAGTCCTATCTGGTGCGCGCAGACGCCCGCATCCGCTCCGTGGACGAGATTGCCCGTGCCGTTGTGGGCAATCGCAACGGAGTTCCCGTAACGGTGGGTGACGTCGCACGTGTGGTCGTTGACGGTGAGCTCCGCCGCGGTGCTGCCAGCCGCAATGGATACGAGACTGTCGTCGGCAGTGCACTCATGCTGGTTGGCGCCAACAGCCGAACTGTGGCGGCGGCGGTGGGTGACAAGCTGCAGGAGATCGGCAAGACCATGCCGCCGGGCGTGACGATTGTTCCCACCTTGGACCGATCCCAGCTGGTTGTCGCAACGATCAAGACCGTCGCCAAGAACCTGGCCGAAGGCGCTCTTCTAGTCGTGGTCATCCTGTGTGCATTGCTCGGAAACTGGCGAGCTGCTGTCATTGCTGCATTGGTGATTCCGTTGTCCCTGCTGATCACCGCGATCGGCATGAACAAGCTCGGGATCTCTGGCAACCTGATGAGCCTGGGTGCGCTCGACTTTGGCCTGATCATCGACGGCGCGGTCATCATCGTCGAGAACGCACTGCGCCGCCTGGCAGAGCGACAGCATGCACTTGGGCGCCCGCTCAATCTATCGGAGCGCCTGCATGAAACGATCGCCTCGTCCAAGGAGATGGTCCGCCCGACCGTATATGGGCAGGCGGTCATCTTCCTGGTCTTCGTGCCCTGCCTGACCTTCCAGGGCGTCGAGGGGAAGATGTTCTCTCCGATGGTCATTACCCTGATGCTGGCGCTGGCCTCTGCATTCGTGCTCTCCCTCACTTTCGTTCCGGCGATGGTGGCGGTCATGCTCAAGGGCCACATTTCCGAGAAGGAAGTACGGGTAGTAGCTGCTACCAAGAGCCGCTATCAGCCGATGCTTCGCAGCGCAATCCGCCAACCCATGCCCTACCTGGCCGGTGGTCTTGGCGTCCTGGTGGCCGGCGTTGTGGCCTTTGGCTTTGTGGGTCGGGAGTTCATGCCCACATTGGATGAGCAGAATCTCAACCTGTCCTCCGTTCGCATCCCGTCCACATCGATCGAGCAGTCCGTCGCCATCGACCTTCCTCTTGAGAAGGCACTGATGACGTTGCCGGAGGTACAGACGGTGTACTCCAAGGCCGGTACCGCAAGCCTGGCCGCAGATCCCATGCCGCCCAATGCGTCCGACAACTACGTGATCCTCAAGCCCAAGGACCAATGGCCGGATGGAGTGAAGACCAAAGAGCAGGTGATCGAGAGGATTCGAGAAAAGACAGCCTTTCTTGTTGGTAACAACTATGACGCCACCCAGCCCATCGAGATGCGCTTCAATGAGCTGATCGGCGGCGTTCGTAGCGACGTTGCAGTCAAGATCTATGGCGAAGACCTGACGGCGCTTGCCGGCAGCGCTGACAAGATTGCGGCCGTCCTCAAGAAGATTCCGGGCGCATCGGATGTCCGTGTGGCGCAGACGGGAGGCTTCCCGACCTTTGACATGGCGTTCGACCGGGCCGCGATCGCCCGTTACGGACTCACCGTCAAGGAAGTGGCCGACACAGTGTCTGCTGCTCTGGCAGGTCGCATGGCGGGCCAGATCTTCGAAGGTGATCGGCGCTTCGACGTGGTGGTTCGTCTGCCCCGTGTGGACCGCAGCGATCTCGATGTACTAGGAGCCGTTCCGGTTATGCTGCCGCCAGGCAGTCAGGAAGGCCGTCAGTCTGTTCCGCTTCGTGAATTGGTCAGTTTCCGCTTCACACAGGGTCTGAACGAAGTGAGCCGCGACAATGGCAAACGTCGAATCTATGTGGAAGCGAATGTGGTCGGGCGTGACCTGGGTAGCTTCGTTGACGACGCCAAGGCGGCTATTGCCCAGCAGGTGCAGTTGCCCACGGGTTCCTGGATCGAATGGGGCGGGCAGTTCCAGAATCTGCAGGCAGCAACGAAGCGACTGGCGATTATTGTGCCTCTCTGCTTCATTCTCATTGCAGCCGTCCTCTACATGGCGATTGGCAACGGTTTGCTGACAGGTACGGTACTGACTGCGGTGCCACTTGCTCTGGCCGGTGGATTCTTCGCATTGGCGTTGAGAGGAATCCCCTTCTCGATCTCAGCTGCTGTGGGCTTCATCGCGGTATCTGGTGTCGCGGTGCTCAACGGCCTGGTTCTGATCTCCGCGATCAAGAAACGCCTGCACGAGGGGCTTCCGCCAGATGAGGCGGTCGAACTGGGTGCAATGGAGCGCGTTAGACCGGTTCTTATGACCGCGCTGGTTGCCTCCCTGGGCTTCGTCCCGATGGCGATTGCAACAGGTACGGGCGCCGAAGTGCAGAAGCCACTGGCTACAGTGGTTATCGGGGGTCTTGCCACGGCAACCGTACTGACGCTGTTCGTGCTGCCTGCGCTGTGCGGGCTGGTACTCCGAAGAACTGCGCGCAGGAAGGCCGCGGGCATTGAAGACCCCTTGCCGGTACCCGAAGTCGATTGAGCGCAAGCCCCTTCCACGGCTTCACGTCCTGCCCTGCGGATCGTAATCCGATCCGCAGGGCAGCGGCGCTTTCCACTGTTCCATCTAGAGGTGAGCCATGATCGAGGTCCTACGCTTTCCAACATTCAGGAACCTGTTCGCTGCGCAGGTTATCGCGCTGATCGGCACGGGCTTGGCTACCGTGGCGCTCTCTCTTTTGGCCTATGACTTGGCGGGGGCTGAGGCGGGCGCTGTGCTAGGTACGGCTCTGGCAATCAAGATGATTGTCTACGTGCTGTTGGCCCCTCTGTCCGGAGCGATCGTCCCGGCAAATCTACGCAAACCGGTGCTTATTGCCCTCGACCTGGTGCGGGCGGGCGCGGCGCTTTGTCTGCCGTTCGTCAACCAGATCTGGCAGGTGTACCTGCTCATTGCCTTGCTGCAGTCGGCCTCGGCGTGCTTCACCCCTCTGTTCCAGTCGACGATCCCGGAAATCCTGAAGGAGGAACGCGACTACACCCGAGCACTGTCCCTGTCGCGCCTGGCCTATGACCTGGAGAGCCTGCTGAGTCCCGCGTTGGCCGCTGCTCTGCTGACGCTGATCAGCTTCCACGGCCTGTTCGCTGGTACGTCCGTAGGCTTCGTGATATCCGCCATCTTGGTGTTCTCAACTGCATTCCCCTTCGTTGCTCCGTCCCTAAGAAAGGACGGTCCCTACGCCCGCGCGATTCGAGGAATGCGGATCTACCTGAAGACGCCCAGGCTGAAAGGGTTGCTTGCCCTTAATCTGTGTGCGGCCGCCGGCGGCGCCATGGTGTTCGTGAACACCGTCGTTGTGGTGCGCAACGTTCTCGGCGGAGCAGAGTCACAGGTGGCATGGGCGCTGGCAGCTTTCGGTGGCGGCTCGATGCTGACGGCGCTTGTCCTCCCCAAGGTTCTCGATCGGGTGGCTGACAGGCGCGTGATGCTCTCCTCAGCCCTTGCAATGTGCATCGTACTTGTGACCCTCGGGCTTACCTGGCTGCTCTCGCCCTCCTCCATAGGTTGGCCCATCGTGCTCGCCGGCTGGGCATTGTTGGGGATGAGCTATGCGGGGCTGGTGACTCCTGGCGGCAGACTGCTGCGGCGATCAGCGGAATCCACCGATCTGCCATTCCTGTTCGCAGCGCAGTTCTCTCTCTCCCACGTGTGTTGGCTGATTGCCTACCCTCTGGCGGGAGCCGTGGGTGCGAAGTTTGGAATGCCAGTGGCGATCATGGCACTGGCAGTAGTCGGCATCGCCGGATTCGTGTTCGCCTGGAGAATCTGGCCCGCCCATGACCCGGACGAGATCTCCCACGGTCACGACGATCTGGCTGCGGACCATCCCCACTGGGCGGAACACGCTTCTTCCAACGGCAAGCACTCACATCGGTATGTCATCGACGACGTGCACCCTCGTTGGCCTGGATGACGGAAACTTGAACAAGGGGCGCGAGAGGGCACTTTCACCGCTCGCGCCCGACGTTGTCATATCGACTTTGCCAGAACAAGCCTCTAGTCTTTGCCCGTGCGATCCCTTCGTCTACCAACCAGCGTGCTGTTGCGCAGCTGCATCTTCATGATGCTGGTGGCGAGTCTGTTCGTGCGACCCGTCCTGAATCATCTGGGTGAGCTGCACGGCTTGCAGCACATCGTGCAGGCTGCGGTGGAACATGGTCACCCCCATGTTGGGGTGAGTGATGCCGCAGACCGTGATCTTGAACACGCGGTTGGATTGCACAGCCTGTTGCACCAGGCCGATCTGACGGCTTCTGTAGGCATCTTGGCCAGCCTTGCTGGACCCGCTCGAGTTGATCTGAGCGATATCCATCCCTGGCACCAGCCAGCGGCAGAGCTTCAGCATCATCGCTCATCCCTGTTCAGGCCTCCTATCGCCTGAGACCCAGGCCTCGTGCTCGCACTGAGCAGAGGCTTGGCAGCGCCCGTCCAGTCAATCCTTACTGGACGTTCGTCGCTGCAAGAAATTATTCATTCGTTCCCCGCCCGGACCCCGCTTACACGCAGTGATCCGTGTGACGTGCCGTGCGCGCCCTCTGCGCACTCGTAGCACGTTGCGCCGGTTCCCAGTGTCGTAGCGGATAGCTTTGGCGGAGGTCCGCTGACCGCATTCGTAGATCCTCATCATGATCCCCAGTTCTGAATCCGGGGCGCTCTCGCGCGTCCTTCTCCAACCCCCACTACGGTCGCACTGGCCGCGAACTCTACTCGCACTGCTTTCCCTGTTCATGCTGCTACTCACAGCTGACGGGGCGTTGGCTCACGCGATCGCCGAAGGCGACAAGGGCTACATCCAGGAAATATCTGGAGTAAATCTGATCGCATTCGCCTATCTGGGCGCAAAACACATGGCCACCGGCTATGACCACATCCTGTTCCTCCTGGGCGTGGTGTTCTTCCTGTACCGGATGAAGCATGTCGCGCTGTATGTGACGCTGTTCGCGATCGGGCACTCCACAACGATGCTGCTGGGTGTGCTGTTCAACGTGGGCATCAACAGCTACCTGATCGACGCGATCATTGGTCTGTCTGTGGTCTACAAGGCCCTGGACAATCTGGGCGCCTACCAGCGTTGGTTCGGCTTCCAGCCAAACACAAAGGTTGCGACGTTGATCTTCGGCCTGTTCCACGGCTTTGGTCTGTCAACCAAGATCATCGAGTACGACATCTCACCCGATGGTCTGTTGCCCAACCTGCTCGCGTTCAACGTCGGCGTGGAGATCGGCCAGATCCTCTCGCTTGGCGCGATTCTGATCGCAATGGGCTACTGGCGCCGCACGCCCAGCTTCTTCAAGCACGCCTACACCGCCAATGCCGCCATGCTCTGCGCCGGATTCATTCTGATCGGCATGCAGCTCACTGGCTACTTCGTTTCCTGACTTTCAAGAGAACTACATCATGTACAACAGTAAGCCCGCCGAAGGCGACCTCCCCACCAGCCGCCAGTTGGGACGCACCACCGCAATTGCCGCCGGCATCGCCATTGTCCTCCTGGTTGGAGTGGTGATGCCATCTGAGTACGGAATCGATCCCACTGGTGTTGGTCGGGTACTGGGCTTGAAGGAAATGGGGGAGATCAAGGAACAGCTTGCCGAGGAAGCGGCAGCTGACGCTGCGATGGACGCAAAGGCCGCCGAAGACGAGGCAGCCGCCCTGCTGACGCAGGTGTCCACGCAGAACCGTAAGACCGTTGAAGTTGCTCAGAAGCCTGCCGCGAGCAATGCGGCCACCGCTGCTGAATGGCGGGACGAAGAACAGGTTGTCCTGGCGCCGGGCCAAGGCACCGAGATCAAGCTCGTCATGAAGGCGGGCGAGCGCGCCAGCTACCAGTGGTCTGTTGAAGGCGGCGTCGTGAACTTCGACGCCCACGGAGACGGCGGCGGTCGAGCGATCAGCTATGAGAAGGGTCGAGGGGAAGCCACCAAGCAGGGGGTGCTCCTGGCTGCCTTCGACGGCAACCACGGATGGTTCTGGCGCAACAGGGGCGAGGAGCCCGTAACGCTTCTGCTCCGCACCGGAGGGGAGTACGAGTTGATCAAGAAGATGTAAACCGCAGCGGTTAGCGGTGGCCGGGTGCGCTTAAGGCCCGGCCACCGCCCTATGTGCGGTATTTCCGATGGGCTGCGCCCAGTTTCGGCCCCCTCGACAACCCCAGCCAGCCCCGCTTAAGCTAACCTATATGCGTCTTTCCGCCCGCCACGGCCTTGCCCTCAGGATCAGCTTCTTTGCGCTGATGCTGTTGAGTGTCGTTGCGCGGCCGATGGTGATCCAGCTCAGCGAACTGCACGGATTGGAACATGACATCGCAGCAGCGGTGGATCATGGCCATTCACATGCCGGCGGTGCGGGCGACAATCTGGACCCGGATCACGCCACTGGCGCTCATGCGGTACTGCATCAGGCAGATGCGAGTTTCGCTGGAAGCCTGTTCACGCCCCACGTCTACCTGGCTTCACTACCGCTGGCCGGTGAAGTCCATGCTCTGCGACTTCTGAGGGTGCCTGCAGGGCACCCGGCGTCACCCTTCCGACCTCCGATCGTCTGACGACCCTAGCTGCGCTCTAGCAGCCTGAGCGCGCCTCCCGTGTAGCGGAAGGCGGCGCGTCGTTCTGACTTTCTTTCCGGAGGCTTCCGTGAAATTCCGTAGTGTGTGGGCGCTGGCTGTTGCCGGCGCCTGCGGTGTGGCCGTTCCTGGCTACGCCGCCGAAGTGCTGCGCCTGGAGGATGCGGTCGCCCGCGCTCTGGGCACTCACCCAAGCGTGCAGGCAGATGCCGCACAAATAGAGGCGACAAAGAACCGTGCGGCGCGAGAGGGCTTAGCAGCCCCGTTGGTGCTCGGCGGAGAACTGGAGAACGTGGCCGGTAGTGGCAGCGTGCGAGGTATGGACGCTGCCGAGGCAACGTTCCGGGTATCCAAGATTCTGGAACTGGGTGGCAAGCGGGCGGCCCGCCAAGCGCTTGGCGGCGCCGAGGTGGATGCAGCCCTGCGAGAGGCTGATGTGACCCGGGTGGCCATCGCCACACGCACCGCTGGTCGATTCATCGACGTGCTTGCGGCGCAGGAGCATGTCGAGCATGCGGAAGAGCGGATTCGTATGGCCCGCGCGCTTCAGCGAGAGGTGGCCCGCTGGGTCTCTGCGGCACGGAACCCGGATTCAGACCTGAGGGCCGCTGAAATTGCCCTGGCCGATGCAGAGCTCAAGCGTGATCAAGCAGTCCAGCGGTTGGAGGCCTCGCGCATGGCGCTTGCGTCTTCCTGGGGCTCTTTCACCGCTGACTTCGACACCGTCGCCGGCGATACAAACATCCTCCCTCCGCTGGATGACTACCAGACGCTGTCCGAACGCCTTCAGAACGCGCCACAGCAACGTGCCTTCGATGCCCAGTCCAGAGTTCTTGCCGCGCGCCGCGATGTCGCCGTTTCCAGCGCGAAGCCTGACGTGAGTGTTGGATTTGGACTTCGCCGTCTTGAAGCAACGAAGGACAGTGGCTTGGTCATGTCGATCTCGGTTCCCTTGGGAACCCGGCGTCGATCAGCCTACTTGGTATCCGAAGTCGACTACGAACTGAGTGCGCTCAAGTCACGCCGTGAAGCACAAATGTTGGAGCTCAACCAGGAGCTGTTCGGAGTCTATCAACAGCTGCGCCAAGCGCAGTTGGAGGTCACCTCCGTTCGTGAGCGGCAGCTCCCCAAGGCGGAGCAGGCGATGAATCAGAGCCGTCGTGGCTTCGAGGAGGGTCGATTCTCCTATCTCGCATTGAGCCAGGCGCAGAAGACGCTGTTCGACCTTCGTGAGCGCGAAGTCGAGTCCGCCGCACTCTATCTCCGATTGCTGGTCGAGGCAGATCGCCTCACCGCCTCCGCCCAGGATATCCGCCCATGAATCGTTACGCCCTTCTTATGTTGCTTCCGCTGGCACTGGCCGCCTGTGGCGGTGAAAAGCCGGTTGAGAAAGAAGCCGCAGAATCCGCCGCCGCGGCCGGCGACTACGAGCGCGGCCCCAACCGCGGTCGCATGCTCCGCGATGGTGATTTCGCACTTGAAGTCACCGTCTATGAAACCAACACGCCTCCTCAGTTCCGCCTCTACGCCTATCGAAATGACAAGCCGATCTCACCGAATGAGGTGAAGGCAACAATGCAGTTGAAGCGCCTCGACGGTGAGGTCAATGATTTCACTTTCACCGCCGAAAACGACTATCTCGTAGGGAACGGCGAGGTCGTGGAACCTCATTCTTTCGACGTGAAGGCAGACGCAGTGGTAGGAGGAAAGACACACACCTGGTCCTATCAGTCCTATGAAGGCCGTACCACCATCGAGCCAAGCGCTGCCAAGGATGCGGGTGTGGTGGTGGAAGAGGCTACCGCTGGCACTATCCGCGATACGGTCACGCTGATGGGAAACATCGCGGTCAACACTGGCCGCCAGGCCGCCGTCAAAGCACGATTCCCAGGTATTGTCCGCAGCGTGTCGGTCGAGATGGGCCAACGCGTTTCGGCAGGGCAGACGCTGGCGACGGTTGAAGGCAATGACAGCATGCGCACCTACGCGGTGATTGCTCCCTTCAGCGGCATCGTTCTTGCGCGCAACACCAGTGTTGGTGATGTGGCCGGCGACAACACACTGTTCGACGTTGCCGATCTGTCAGAGGTCTGGGTCGATCTACGAGCTCTGGGCACTGACGCCGAGCGTCTCGCTCCAGGTCAAGCAGTGCGGATCCGTTCCGCCACGGGTGCCTTGGAGACTGAAGGTAGGCTCCAAAGCCTGCTTCCGCTGGCAAGCAGCGGCCAAAGCGTGGTTGCGCGCGTGAGTATCCCCAATGGTGACGGCAAGTGGCGTCCAGGAATGGCTGTCTCGGCCGAGGTCATCATTGCCGAGACACCTGTTCCACTGGCCGTCAAAGAGTCAGGGCTCCAGCGATTTCGCGACTTTACCGTCGTATTTGCGCAGGTGGGCGATACCTATGAGGTGCGCATGCTTGAGCTTGGAAAGCGTGATGGCGAGTGGGCAGAGGTTCTTGGCGGACTGAAGCCCGGAACGCGGTACGTCGCCGAGCAGAGCTATCTGATCCGTGCAGACATCGAGAAGTCTGGCGCCAGCCACGACCACTAAGGATCCATCATGCTAGAGCGAATCATTCGCGCGTCCATCGCGCATAGATGGCTTGTGCTGCTTCTGGTCCTGGCGCTGTCAGGCTTGGGCATCTGGAACTACAGCAAGCTGCCAATCGACGCCGTCCCTGACATCACCAATGTCCAGGTCCAGATCAACACCGAAGCACCAGGCTACTCTCCACTGGAGGCAGAGCAGCGGGTAACGTTCCCCGTCGAGACAGCCTTGGCCGGCTTGGCCAAGCTGGAGTACACGCGGTCCATCTCGCGTTATGGTCTCTCCCAGGTCACCGTTGTATTCGAAGACGGTACCGACATCTACTTCGCGCGGCAGCAGGTGGCCGAGCGCTTGCAGCAAGCCGCATCCCAGCTCCCAACTGGGCTGAAGCCAACGCTGGGCCCGGTCGCCACCGGTCTCGGTGAGATCTTCATGTACACCGTGGAAGCCGAGAAGGGTGCTGAAGAGACCTGGACGCCGATGGCGCTTCGTACCCTCCAGGATTGGGTGGTACGCCCCCAGATGCGACATCTGAAAGGTGTGACAGAGGTCAACACCGTCGGTGGCTATGTGCGGCAGTTCCACATCACGCCTGACCCGCGCAAGCTTCAGGCGTACGAGCTGACCATGCAGGATGTGATGGAGGCCGTGGCGCGCAGCAATGCGAACGTGGGTGCCGGCTACATTGAAAAGAGTGGTGAACAGTACCTTGTACGCGTTCCTGGCCAAGTGGCGGACATGGACGGCCTGCGCAAGATCGTGGTCGCCAATCGCGAGGGGCTGCCGCTTCGCGTCGGTGACCTCGCAGACGTTCACGAGGGCACCGAACTTCGAACGGGGGCAGCGACCAAAGATGGCAAGGAAGTGGTACTTGGTACTGCATTCATGCTCATTGGTGAGAACAGCCGCGAAGTCGCTCAGCGAACCGCTGCCAAGCTGAAGGAGATCGACGAGACGCTTCCAGAAGGTGTCCGCGCGCATGCGGTCTATGACCGTACGGAGCTGGTCGACCGCACCATTGAAACCGTCAAGAAGAACCTGCTGGAAGGTGCCCTGCTGGTCATTGCGGTGCTGTTCCTTCTGCTCGGAAATCTTCGCGCCGCACTGATCACGGCCGCGGTCATTCCTTTGACCATGCTGCTGACCATCTCCGGCATGGTCCAGAACCGTGTCTCAGCAAATCTGATGAGCTTGGGTGCGCTGGACTTCGGTCTGATCGTCGACGGCGCGGTCATCATTGTTGAGAACTGTCTGCGCCGCTTCGGCGAGCGTCAGCACGCCCTGGGGCGTCTGTTGACCCGGGATGAGCGCTTTGCTTTGGCCGCCAGCGCCAGTGCCGAGGTGATCAAGCCCAGCTTGTTCGGCTTGTTCATCATTGCCGCCGTCTACATCCCGATCTTTGCGCTCTCCGGCGTGGAAGGAAAGATGTTCCACCCGATGGCCCTGACCGTCGTTATCGCGCTGACTGGTGCGATGGCATTGTCCCTCACGTTCGTTCCCGCTGCGGTTGCTCAGTTTGTCACGGGCAAGGTCTCGGAGAAGGAAACCAAGGCTATGCGGGGCGTGACCAAGCTGTATGGCCCGATGCTGGAACGGGCAGTCAGTGCTCGCAAACTGGTTGTGGGTGGTGCAGCCGTTCTCACCGTACTGGCGGGTCTTCTGGCCAGTCGCATGGGCACTGAGTTCATTCCGAATCTGGACGAAGGTGATATTGCGCTTCACGCGCTGCGCATTCCCGGCACTAGTCTGACGCAAGCCATCGGCATGCAGCGCCAGCTTGAAGCGACCATCAAGAAGTTCCCCGAGGTCGATGAGGTTGTCGCAAAGATCGGCACAGCAGAGGTAGCGACCGACCCCATGCCACCGTCGGTCGCAGACACCTTCATCATGCTCAAGGATCGCGACCAATGGCCTGATCCCCGCAAGCCAAAGGCGCAGCTCATTGCTGAGCTGGAGAAGGCTGTCCGAGCAATTCCCGGCAACAACTACGAGTTCACCCAGCCCGTGCAGATGCGCATGAACGAGCTGATTGCCGGTGTACGCGCCGAGGTGGCGGTGAAGTTGTACGGTGACGACCTGGATCAGCTGGCGCAGATCGGCAGCCAGATCGAGGACGCCGCAGGTTCCATCCCAGGCGCCGCAGACGTGAAGTTAGAGCAGATCAGTGGTCTGCCTCTTATGACCATCACGCCTGACCTGGATGCTTTGGCCCGCTATGGCGTTTCGATCGACGAGGTCCAGAAGACCATCTCTGTTGCGCTGGGCGGTGAGGCGGTCGGTCAGGTCTTTGAGGGTGATCGTCGCTTCGACATCGTCGTTCGTCTGCCCGAGAACCTGCGTCAGGACACCCGGACGCTCGCATCGCTACCGGTAGCCGTCGCCCTCGGGGCCAGTTCCGGCGAACAGAGAGCGTTCGTTCCGCTGGGGCAGCTGGCTAAAGTTGAAGTTGCGCCAGGCCCAAACCAGGTCAGTCGCGAGAACGGCAAGCGTCGCGTCGTCATCACCAGCAATGTACGTGGTCGCGACCTTGGTTCGTTCGTAGAGGAGCTGCGAGAGAAGGTTGGTCAGGAGGTGCAGTTGCCGGAAGGCTACTGGATTGAGTATGGCGGTACCTTCGAGCAGCTCATCTCTGCCAGCAAGCGGCTGTCCGTGGTCGTGCCGGTCGTCCTGGTGATGATCTTCGGCTTGCTCTTCATGGCGTTCGGCTCGGGCAAGGATGCTGCCATCGTGTTCAGCGGCGTTCCACTTGCGTTGACCGGTGGCGTGGTGGCTCTGTGGATGCGTGACATACCCCTGTCCATTTCTGCAGGCGTGGGGTTCATCGCGCTGTCGGGCGTCGCCGTGCTCAACGGCCTGGTCATGATCAGCTTCATCAAGAGCCTTAGGGAACAGGGCACTCCCCTGCACCAAGCGGTAACCGAAGGTGCACTGACCCGGCTGCGCCCCGTGCTGATGACGGCCCTGGTTGCCAGCCTGGGCTTCCTGCCAATGGCCCTAAACGTTGGGGCTGGCGCGGAAGTTCAGCGCCCGCTGGCGACGGTCGTTATCGGCGGAATCATCTCCTCCACGCTGCTGACCTTGCTGGTGTTGCCGGCGCTCTATCGCCTCATCCACCGCGAAGGGGATGAGCGGAAGGAGGACGCAGCGTGAACCCGTCCATCTCAACCCCTCCCAGGAACATGCAGTTGACCATTTCCAAACGAACCCAAGCGTGGCTCTACCTGCTTGCAGCCATCCTTCTGCCTTGCGTTGCTTGGGCGCATGGCGTCAGTGAAGGCGACCAGGCCTTCCTGGAAGACAGTACCGGCCTGCAGCTCATCGCGTTCACGTACCTCGGCGCCAAGCACATGGTGACTGGATACGACCACCTCCTGTTTCTGTTCGGGGTGATCTTCTTCTTGTACCGGATGCGTGATGTCAGCATCTACGTGACGTTGTTCGCGATCGGCCACAGCACCACCTTGTTGCTAGGTGTCCTGGGCGGATTGCATGTGAATGCGTACCTGGTCGACGCAATCATTGGCCTGTCGGTTGTCTACAAGGCGCTGGACAACATGGGCGCGTTCAAGCGCTGGTTTGGGGTACAGCCCAACACCAAAGCCGCCGTGCTGATCTTTGGCTTCTTCCATGGCTTTGGTCTAGCGACAAAGCTGCAGGATTTCTCGCTCTCACCTGACGGGCTTGTCCCAAACATGCTCGCCTTCAACGTGGGGGTCGAGATCGGACAGCTGCTCGCGCTCGCAGGCATCTTGATCGTGATGGGCTTCTGGCGCCGCTTGCCGTCATTCCATCGACAGGCGTACAGCATCAACACCGCCCTTATGTGCGCCGGCTTCGTGCTTGTTGGCATGCAGCTCACCGGCTACTTCGTTTCCTGAATCTACAGAGGTACTCATGTCCATCACGCTTTCCAATCAGCTGCCCAGCACTCGCAAGCTGCTGAAATCCACCGCCCTGGCCGCTGCCGTTGCAGGGGTGATTCTGCTCACCACCGTGCTTCCCGCGGAGTACGGAATCGACCCTACGGGCGTAGGCAAGGTTCTGGGTCTGGACGCCCTAGCCTCCACTGACCAGGTAGAGGCCGTAGCTCCCCCAGTTCCGGCATCTGCTGGCAGCGCCGAAGCCGTCTCGGCGCTGTTCGAGAAGGCCAAGGTTGCCTTCGGGAGCAATGGCAAGCAGACCTTCGAACCCGCCGCTGTCTCTCTCGCCAGCACTCCTTTACGGCAGGACTCACTGACGATCGAGCTTGCCCCTGGTAAGGGCCAGGAGGTGAAGGCCCATATGGCTCAGGGCGCTGGGATGGTTTTCAGCTGGAAGGCCACGTCTGATGTTGCCGTGGACATGCACGGCGAGCGTCCCGACGTGAAGGGCCCCTGGACCAGCTACGCCGTTGAAGGCGCCCAGCGTCAGGCTGAGGGAACGTTCATTGCTCCCTTTGAAGGTACCCATGGGTGGTACTGGCAGAACCGCGGCAGCACCCCCGTGATCATCGAGGTGCAAATTACCGGCTACCAAGCCGACCTCTACCAGCCGTGACACCCGGCATAACGCCGAAATCAACCTAGGAGAAGCAACATGAAGAATCGTTTTGCCCTCATCAGCGTCCTTTTCGCTTCCATTGCAGCGTCCGCATCGGCCTTCGCACATGATCCGGCGCTTCATGCCGAGTCGGAAGTGAAGGAGGCGCCTAAGGCAAAGCCTGCTACGTGTGAACAGCTGGCTGACCGGACGAAGTTCAAGGTGGATCTTGCCGATCCTCAGACCAAGGCGCTGAAGGACAGGTGCGACGCTCAGGCGCAGTCTGCAGCCAAGAAGAAGTAGTAGGCTGCAAAGGATGGTCCGGATTGTGAGGGGCCGGACCATCCTTCCCCTTCTAACCTATATGCATACGTTGAGCTGACGCGTGGATTCAGGGCTGTGCAAGCTGACTCAATTCGGCAAAGAAGGTATGCATATCTTGGGGTACCTCTCCATAGGTTAGATTCCTGGCGACGTCTTCTCTGCTTACGCGGAATTTTTTAAGAACGGAGTTTCCGCTTATGAATATTTCTTTCCCATGCGCATCACGGATTGGTAGTGCGATATCGCTAGCTGTTGGATCAGCAGGGATAACAAGAGCGTGCTCGGCGAAGAAGGCGGTGACATCGCCTTGAGGTGATCCAGCTGCGCGAGCTATGGCGCTCGTGCAGAGGAGATGGTTCTCAATGTGCCTACGCCGCCATTTCATGGCTTTGAAATGGGGTTGTTTGGAAGTGAAAGACTTGTCGATAAGATCATTACCGACCGTCGCATGTGGCTCATCGTCGCGATCCCGAATGCTGATTGCCCGAAGACCAGGAATCTCCGCCAACAGCTGGAGGTAGAGTTGCTGCCTCTCGCCGGCAGATCCCGTCCAGTACCAAGGGACAACGTTCTTGGGCCACGCAAAGTTTGCTTGTTTAGCGATTAGCTGGAGGAAGCGCCAATCGCTCTCGGCTTCCAAGATCAGCATACGTCTGTGCTCCATCAAGGAGTGCAGGGTAGGGGTCTGGATCGTCCCAATCCCGCCAAGAACCTTGACTTTGCCCACTTCCTCTTGGAGGTACTTTGCCTTTCTTTCTGCGACAGCCAGAATTTTCCCATGATCGTAAAAGCGAATCAGTTCAGGAGAGTGTGTGGCCATCAGTACTTGCTTGTTGCGGAGGCTTGCAACGTGCCCGAGGGACATAAGCAGCTCCCTCTGCAGGGTCGCGTTCAGATGTGCATCCGGCTCATCGAGAAGAACGACGTCGACATCGGGTGAGAGTGCGAGGGCGTACACGCTCAGCCATTGGAGGAAGCCACTTCCCTCCACCATAAGGTCTCTTGGAGTGTATTTGGGGTGTCGCTTGAATGTGTCACCCTTCAGTTCACCCTTGGCGCTCTCTACACGAAGGTAGCTGTGAAATCTCTCGTTGAAAGGAACGACCCTCAAATCAGTGGCAAAGATGGACTGCATCGTGCGTAGCAGGATCTCCCAAGGGTCGTTCGAGCGCAGCCATTTCAGCGAGGAATCCTTCAACTTTCTGCTGTTTCCACGCAGGCGTTCACGTTCCCTCCTGTTGTGTTCGTGCAGATCGAATAGGACGTTGCGAATGACTCCACCCGATAGGCCTTGGCCTATCAGACGTTCTCTCATGGCAGGAGTCAGTCTGCCTTCACGATCAGTGATGCCAGCGAATGGCGGTAGATATCCCACTCGCGGGACGTTGCCATCGATCGGCTCGCCCTTTGCGTTGACGATCTCAGCAGCTACCAGATTCGTTGAAGTGGTTCGCACAAAGAGACGATCATTGGCCTGTGACAGACCTATCTCCAAGTGCCGCTCCTGTTTGTCGGGCAGGTCCCAATAGACGCCAATCTTCAGTGTATAGCCGTCGGGCTCGTCGTCCTTGCTAGTCTTCAGATTGGTCCAGAGATGGCTGAGCGATGGAATTTGCATCGGCGTGAAATCCGCAATACCCATGCCCAGGCCAGTTTTGTTCTTGGTTTGCAGCCAGCTGGATCGCCCTTTCTCGATCTCTAGCATAGTCTTGCAGAACTGCCAGATAGCGAGAGCTTGCAGAATCGAGGACTTGCCGGAGTTGTTTCCTCCAACAACAAGCGAAAGGCCTTGATCAATCTCTATCTCTGTGTCCCGAAACTGCTTAAAGCGATGTAGCGTGATCTTCTTTATATGCATGTATCCCCCCTAGAAATTTTTCATTTCCATTTGCGACGAAGTCAATGCTCAGCCGATTTCGTTCGGCGAATTCTCCGTACCCGCTACCGTAGCAGGAGGCGGAATGGAATTGGAGTGACCTAGGAGCTGGAGAGAAGATGCGCTCCCTTCAGTCTGACGGAGTAGGACAACTGCGCAGCAGGGGTAGCTGGCTAGAATTGTGTCCAATGTTCCACCACGATTGCCAGATTCTAGTTGGCGGCGCTCTATCGGGCAGACGAAGAGAGATCCTTGCATGCTGCGCAGTGTTGAGGGCAGCACATTGATTGATTTGGTTGACGGATTCGTCTGCATCGCCGCCATCTCTCAAAAGCAATGGGCCGATGTGCTTGAGGTCGTTCGCAGAGCCAAACCAATTTCGATATCATCAGATAGTCAAGAAAATCACCTCAAACGGTGGCGAGGACATGAACGCAATTGATCGAGATATCCTGATCGTCGGCTTGTTTATCGCTTCTTTTGCCGTCTTCTTTGTCGGGTGGGCCTGCTGGCTCGCTGCGCGTCGGCGGCCTTGCCGGCGATCTGAGCGGAAGGTCTGAGTGAGCCTCAGGGCTATTCACGCCTAGATCTTCTTGGTCTCAGTGCCGCTCGCCCAGGCTACTCGGGGCGTACCCCTAGTCGGTGCCCGAGAGTGTTCCCATAGTTGGGACGCCGATGTGTTCCCATAGTTGGCGTTCAAGTGCCCAACTATGGGCACGTGGCTACACGCTGCGCAGGCGGAGTTCCCTGAACGGGAGCCATATTTATACACCAGTCAGTTCAATATTCAGGGTCGATTAGACCCCCTAACGGATAATTCACACCTGTCGACCGCCTCTTCTCTCTCCCCCTCCCGGGAGGCGGTCGACGAAACCAAAATAATTAAAGGTGTGTCCCGATGAACAAGAATTCGCTGCTTGCCCTGGGTCTTCTGGCTGCTCTGCCGTTCGCTGCATCGGCAACCGACGGCCTGTCGTACAACTACGTTGAAGGCGGCTACGTGAACACCGATGCCAAGGGCGGCGACGCCGATGGCTGGAAGGTGAAGGGTTCCGTTGCGGTGCACCCGAACTTCCACATCTTCGGCGACTACAGCGCGCAGGAGACCGACAAGTTCAAGAATGACGTCGACCAGTGGCGCCTGGGTGTCGGCTACAACTACGGCATCGCACCGAACACCGACCTGGTGGCTCGCGTTGCGTACCAGAAGTACGACATGAAGCATGGCCTGGACTTCAACGGCTACTCCACTGAAGTGGGCGTGCGCACCGCGTTCAACCCGTACGTGGAAGGCTACGTGATGGCCGGCTACGAGGACTACACCAAGAAGCACGGCATCAACCCGGACGGCGAGTTCTACGGCCGCGTCGGCGCCACCGCCAAGTTCAACCAGAACTGGGGCCTGAGTGGCGAAGTGAAGCTGGCCAAGGCCGGCGACCGCGAGTGGTTCGTGGGCCCGCGCTTCACCTGGTAACAAACGCCTGTCGTTAGTGCGTGTTGTGCTGGCGTGTGACTCTCTCTCTCTCCCACACGCCAACCGAAGCCCGGCCTCGCGCCGGGCTTCACTTTTTTGTGGACCGCAGCGGCACCATTACGCGGCGTGGAGCGGGCATACTGGGGCCGAGCCAGGAAGAGTCCACCGCATGCTGATCCCCCTCTCCGCGTATGTGCAGCAGGCCGATGGCAGCACCGTGCAGGTGGTGGTGCTGGACGCAGGCGTGCACGAGGCGCTTCAGGCGCTCGGCTTCGAGGGCGTGCTGCCCACCCTGCGTGCTGAAGTGGGCGACGACCTCGGCAAAGCCCGGCTGTTCGCCGCACTGCGTGATCTCGGTGTAGCGTTCTCGGCCGGCCGCGAATGGAGCCCGGCCGAGGTGTTTGCCTGGCTTCGCGACCGTGGCCTGCTTGAGGGTGCGTATCTGCGCATCGCCTGGACCCATCCACAGCAGTACGACGTCTGCAGCGACCCGTGATGCGCCCTGGCTGATACAGCCCTAGCGGACCGGCTTGCGATAGGCCTCTGACAGCACGGCCTTGTACTGCGCCAGCGGTTGCAGCCCCATGGCCTGGCGGCGTGCGTCCAGGCCGTCCATGTCTTCGGTAGGGCGCAGCTCCATCGTACCGTCGCCGGCGGTGGTGAACTGGCTGCCGTAACGCTGCGGCTTGCCCTGCGCGAGCAGTACGCGATCGGTCAGCAAGGCCAGATCGGGAAGGTCGGCCTCGCCGCCCTTCGCCGCGTGCTCGACCAGCGGCAGCACCTGTGCCTGGAACGCGGGATCGTGATCGGCATGCTGGACGATCAGCCACGCCGCCTTGGCCCCGTCATGGCCGACCTGCGAATACGTCGGCCAGCCTTTGTCGGCAATCACGGACTTCAACCAATCGGCATTGGCCCGGGCTACCGGTGCCACGCCCTTGAACGCATCGCCAACCCCCGCGTCGATGGCCACATGCTGGGCGGCCTGGTCACGTGCGGCGCGCTCCAGCAGCTCCCTGCGCAGCGGCGCGTCCAACTGCGCGAGGCGTTGCCGCTCGGCGGCTTCCACGCGCCGCCGCATGTCCGGCCACGTTGGATCGGCACGCAGGGCATTCAGGCCCGGGCGATCCTTGTGCAGCAGATCATCGAATGACAGGCGTCCGCTGGGTAGCAGTTGGTTCACGTAGACCATCGCCTGGCTGCGGTCGCCGGCAGCGGCCGTGCATTCCACCAGCAGCAGTTCGCCACCGTCGGGAAAACGATCGCCGCGCTGCAAGAGATCGCCGAGCAGTCGCGCACACCCACTGAAATCATCGGCGCCGTAGCGGTCGAGGGCGGTGAAGAAGGAATCCTCGACTGCGGCATGCGCACGCACTGGTGTGCTCAACAGCAGTGCGAGGGCGACGATTGCGACGGGCGCGTGCAGCCACTGCATCGATGCGTAGGACATCGGCTTCTTCCTCCGTGAAGTGCATGGACGGCCGTTGCCGCCGGCCGAATGGATGCAGGCTAGCAGTGTCGTGCTCCCGTCTCAAACGGACGCGGCATCGGCTGCGTACTGAGAACCGCTCCGTCGCCGGCCAGGGGCTTCGGCTATGATCGCCCGCACATCGCCACGCGCGATGCGCCCGCCTCAAGCCAGCAGCAGGAACCGCCGTGAACTCCCAGCCCGCACCGATCACCGCCCTCAACCACACGCTCGACAACGAGCCGCAGCAGATCACCGCGCCGCTGACCCACTCGGCCGCGTTCCTGGTGCTGAAGGTGAAGGATGACGCGGCTTCGATCGCGAAGGCACGCGAGGTTCTGGCCAGCACCGACGACCTGATCAAGAACACGGCCATCCGCGAGATCGAGCGCACCTTCACCTGCAACGTGGCCATCGGGCATCGCGTGTGGCAGCCGCTGGTCGGCACCACGCCGCCGCGCGAACTGAAGCCGTTCCGCGAGATCAAGGGCGCCACCCACACGGCGGTCTCGACCCCGGGCGACCTGCTGTACCACATCCGCGCGCGCACGATGGACCTGGTCGTGGCGTTCGAACGCAACCTGCTGATGGCCTTCGGCGATGCGGTGGAGGCAGTGGATGACGTGGCCGGTTTCCGTTACTTCGATGGCCGCGACCTGCTCGATTTCGTCGACGGCACCGCCAACCCCGAAGGGCTGTCACTGCCGGAAGCCACCATCGTCGGTGACGAAGACCCGGAACACGCCGGCGGCAGTTACGTGGTGGTGCAGAAGTACCTGCACAACCTCGATGCGTGGCGCGCGCAGAAGACCGAGGCGCAGGAAGCGATCATCGGCCGCACCAAGCACGACAACATCGAGCTGGACGACGCGCCGGCCGATGCGCAGAAATCGCACAAGACGCTGTGCACGATCGAGGACGCCGACGGCGAGCACGAGATCCTGCGCGACAACATGCCGTTCGCCACGCCGGGCCATGGTGAGTACGGCACCTACTTCATCGGTTACACGCGCCGCCTGTGGGTGATCGAGACGATGCTGGAGCGGATGTTCATCGGCAATCCGGCACCGCTGCACGACCGCATCCTCGACTTCTCCACCGCCGTCACCGGCGTGACCTTCTTTGCGCCCGCGCGCAAGGTGCTGGCCGATCTGGGCGACTGATTGCCGGGTACGCGGCCGGCGGTAGATCCACGCCATGCGTGGATGGATCAACCGGCTGCCCAGAACAGCCACGCATGGCGTGGCTCTACTTCATCCCCCGCGTCGCGCCCACGAAGGTATCGGCCGATCTGGTCCAGTAGATCCACGCCATGCGTGGATGGATCAACCGGCTGCCCTGAACAGCCACGCATGGCGTGGCTCTACCTCGCCGCCATCTGCCTGTCATCTACGACGCCGACCATGGCGCGCTGGATGGGAGCGCAGGAGGCAGGCGATGGCCATGGCAGGGAACAGGACCGGCGCACGGCGCTGGTGGCGGCCGTTGGCCGCGGTGTTCGGCGCGCTGGCACTGGGGAGTGCCAGCGTTGCCGCGCAGGAAGCCCCTGCGCACTGGATGGCCTATGCCGCCGCCGTGGGCGGCCAGTTGCAGCAGCGCCTGCAGCAGGAGCAGGACCCGCAGGCGCAGCGTGTATTGGAATGGCTGCAGGCCCATCCGGACGCGCCGACGCCGCTGCCGGTCAGCGTGTGGATCGCGGCGGACGGCCGCATCTCGAAACTGGAATTCGACAGCCTCGGCGACGCCCAGGTCGACGCGGATCTGCGCGCGACCCTGCAGGCAGCGCCGTTGCAGGCGGCACCGCCGGCCGACATGCGCCAACCGCTGCGGCTGGGCCTGGTGCTTACCCGGTAGATCCACGCCATGCGTGGATGCGCCTGCTGGTGACCCCTCAGCCACGCATGGCGTGGCTCTACCGTGGATGGCCAGCGCACAGTCTGGCCCTCCTCATCAACGTACGGGTACACCCTGCGGTTCGCGTGCGGCCGCGCTCCATGCGCGCAGGCCGAACACGGCCAGGCCCAGGAAAAACACGTACAGCGCCGCGGTCACGTGCAGCGACTTGAACAGGTAGGCGCCCACATAGACCACGTCCACTGCGATCCACACCCACCAGCAGGCCACATGGCGGCGCGCCTGCCACCACTGGCCGACCAGGCTCAGCGCGGTCAGCATCGCGTCCAGCCACGGCAGCGCGGCATCGGTGAAGGTGTGCATGGCCGCGCCCAGCGCCACGCCGCCGCACAGGCCGATGGCCAGGTCGCGCAACAGCTTGCTGCGGGCCAGCGGCACGATGCGGATGCTGCCCTCATCGGCGGCGTGCTGGCGCCAGTTGAGCCAGCCATAGACCAGGAAACCACCAAAGGCGACCTGCAGCAGGGTGTCCGAGTACAGCTTGGCCTCGGCGAACACCCACCCGTACAGGGTCACTGACAGCAGGCCGACCGGCCATGCAGACAACCGGCGCCGGGCCATCAGCCACACACCAAGCACGCTGCACAGCGCGGCGGTCCACTCGAGCACGACGCCGTTCACAGCGCGAACGTCACCGACAGGCGCGCCTGTCGCGGTGCGCCGGGGAACAGGTAGTAGTCACCGCCGCTGCTTCCGGTATCGCGCCAGTAGAAGCGGTTGAACACGTTGTCCACCGACAGGTTCCAGGTCACCGCACGTTCGTGCAGGCGATGCTGGAAGCGCAGGCCGGCATCGAACACCGAGTAGTCCGGTGCACGCACGCCGCCGTCGGCACGTGCGACGTTGGCAGCGGCGTAGCGCCAGCCACCGGTCGCCTCCAGGCCCTGCACGAACGGCAGCGCGTAGGCCACGTGCACACTGGCGCGCACCTTCGGCACGTTCACCAGCTGATGGCCTTCATAGGACGGCGTGCCGGTATCGCGCGCGCGCGCCTGCAGCACGCTGGCGCTGGCCACGATCTGCAGCGCATCGGTCAGCTGGCCATTGGCGGTCAGCTCAAGGCCGGTGTGGGTCTGCGTGCCTTCCTCGACGAAGGTGTAACCGACCTCGCTGCTGTCCGGCTTGGCGTACTGGTACGGCTGCGAAATGCGGAACAGCGCCGCGCCCAGCGTCAGCGCCTCGACCGGCACGTACTTCACGCCCACTTCCAGCTGCCGCGACTGCACCGACGGCAGGAAGGTATCGGCATTGCTGGTCCAGAACGGCGCTTCCTGGCCCAATGAAATGCCGCGCACGTAGCTGGCGTAGGCATTGAGCTGGTCAGTCGCCTTCCACACCAGCGCGGTCTGCGGCAGGAAGCGCGACAGGCGGCTGTGGCGCTGTGGGGTGCCGCGCTTGTCGTACGCGCGTTCGTCCAGGCGCACGAAGCGACCACCGGCCAGCCACTGCCAGTCGTCACCGAAGCTCATCCGGTCCAGCGCGAAGAATGCGGTCTGGCGGCTGTCCAGGCGTCGCGCGGACGGGCCGGGCATCTTCGGCGAGGGCTCGAACACCGGCACCTGCGCGTCGTGGACGTTGCTGGTGCCGACGTACTCGTTGACGCTGGGCCGCTTGTCCACGGTGCGGCGGAAGTAGTCGGCGCCCACGGTCAGCTGATGACCGACGCTGCCGGTCTCGAAGCGGCCGCGCAGTTCGGCGCGCGCCTGCTGGTTGCGGCGGGTGTCATCCGGGCTGCGGTAGTCGTAAATGTCGTAGTCGCCATTGGGCGCGAAGTAGTTGCCCGGCACGCTGCCATCGGCGCATTGCACGGCGTAATAGCAGCCGTAGGCGAAGGCGACGTTGTCGTCGATCACCGAGCGGCTGTGGCCGACCGAGACGCGCGACTGCCACGCGTCGTTGAAGTCGTAGGTGTGCAGGGCGGTGATGTTGGTGCTGGCGATATCCACCGGGCGCTGCCACGGCTGGTAGCCGAGCAGGTACTCGCGGTCGACGCCGCGCGGCAGGTCACGCGCGCCCAGCAGCTGGTAGCCGGACACCGAGCGCTGCGAGCTGGTCTGGTAGTTGGCATCCACTTCCAGCTTGCCGCGCTCGCCGATCAGCCAGTCGGCGGCCAGCGAGTAGAAGTTGCGGCGGCCATCGGCGTGCTCGACGTAGGAATTGCTGGAATCCCAGGCGGCGTTCAGGCGCAGGCCGAAGCGCGGGGTGATCCAGTGGCCGACATCGACGGCGACGTAGCGCGAGCCTTCCGAATCGGTGCCCAGCGTAGCGGTGCGTACTTCGGCAGGACGCTTGCCGATGTAGTTGATGATGCCGCCCGGCGCCATCACGCCCGCGGCCAGGCCGGCTTCGCCCTTGAGGATCTCCACCGCCTGCACGTTCTCCAGTGCCAGGCGCTGTTCGCCGGCGATGGACAACCCGTTGAAGCGATAGCCGGTGGCGGCATCCAGCGCGAAACCGCGGATGGCGATGTTCTGGTAATAGCCCACGGGCGCATACGCATCACCCAATGAGGCATCGTTGCTGGCCAGCTCGGACAGCGAACGCACCTGGCGGCGATCAAGGTAGTCGCGCTCGAGCACGTTCACCGAAGCCGGCGTGTCCTTCCACGAACCGCCACCGAAGGCATTCACGCGTGAGGTATCCGCCTTCGGTTTGCCGGCCTGCACGCGCACCGCCGCCAGTTCGGTGGGCGAACGTTCGGCGCCGGTGGCAGCCGCATCGGGGGCAGCGTCGGCCTCGCTGGCATGCAGCGGCAGCGCGGCGCAGAGGGCGAGGGAGAGCAGGGTGGGGCGCAGGCAGCGGTTCATTCGGTTCGTCTTCGGACAACAAGGGAGACGAAGCGACGGCGCGCAGGTGCACGGCCCATGACGGGGGTGTGGCTGCGGCTCAAAGCTCCCTACGCCGGTGCAAACCGGATCAGGTTCCAAGGGACTCTCTCAGCCTGGCAGATCCAGGCACCCCCGCTTCAGGTGACCATTTCACTACAAATGGTACGGATTTGCGAGCGCCGCCCGGGGTCGGATCCCTTTCCGCAGGAAAGGGCTCTGCCCCCCCAACCGGGGATTTCATCGACGCATGGCGTCGATCTACCCAAACGCATGCAGTCCGACCCGGGGTCGGATCCCTTTCCGCAGGAAAGGGCCCTGACCTCCCAACCGGGAGATTTCATCGACGCATGGCGTCGATCTACCCGGACGCATGCAGTCCGTCCCAGGGTCGGATCCCTTTCCGCAGGGAAGGGCTGTGACCCCCCAACCGGGGATCTCATCGACGCATGGCGTCGATCTACCGAGGCGCATGCAGGCCGACCCGGGGTCGGATCCCTTTCCGCAGGAAAGGGCTCTGACCCCCAACCGGGAGATTTCATCGACGCATGGCGTCGATCTACCGAGGCACATGCAGGCTGTTCCGGGGTCGGATCCCTTTCCGCAGGAAAGGGCTCTGACCCCCAACCGGGAGATCTCATCGACGCATGGCGTCGATCTACCGAGGCACATGCAGGCCGACCCCAATGACGCGTCCCCGGCGGTGCGCCAACCGGGTCACGCGGCCGCGTGCAGGGCCTGCAGCAGCGCCTGCCCGGGCGGGCTGTGGAACCATGCCGGATGGCCCAGCATGAAGGGCTGCCAGGCCACGTCGGCGTTCGCGGTCGAGCCGGTGACACCTTCGAAGTACTCCACTTCGGACAGTGCGAAGTCGAAATGCACCATCGGCAGCAGGTCGGCCAGCAGGTGCACGCGCGTGGCCGACAGCGGCAGCACCTGCCGATAGCCATCGAGCAACGCCAGCGCGATGTCGATGCGCACCGCCTGCATGCCGCGCTCCAGTTCCAGCCACGCCACCGCATTGCGCTCGATTGCGGTGGCGAGGTCGAACAGCGCGCTGGTGGGCGAAGCCAGCCCGAAATCCAGCACGGTGCTGACCTGCCCGTCGTGCCACAGCAGGTTGGAGACGTGCCAGTCGTTGTGCGCCCATAGCCGGGGTTCGTCGCGCAGGCGCTCGGCCAGGCCGCTGTGCCAGGGCAATACATCGCGCCGAAGCTGGGCTTCCCACGGGATGCGTGCGAGGTAGCGTGCCAGCGAGGGGCGCTCGTGCAGCTCCGCCGTGATCGCTGCAATCGGATCATCGGCACGGATCAGATCGTCGCGCGCAACCAGCAGATGGGTGCTGCGCTGGGGCGCGTGGTAGCTGGCCGCAGCGTGGTGCAGTCGCGCCAGCGTGCGGCCGGCTTCGCGGGCCTGTGCAACATCGGTCAGCAGCGACCACGACACCGCATCGCGGTACAGGTCATCGCCCACGCCGAGGGCGTGCAGTTCAAAGGTCCACTCGCCGTGCTCGATGGCGGTATGGCCATCGGCTGCTGCCAGCACCTGTACCACCGGCACGCCCGCCGCTGCGAGATGGGCAATGAAGCGGTGCTCTTCTTCCAGGCAGGCCGCGCTGCGCACGCTGTGGTGATGGCGCTTGATGAACACCGCGCCGTGCGCGCCGTCGACAATGGCGGCGGCCGACAGCGGCCGCGGGCTGTGCCAGCGCGGCTGGCTGTGCTCGCCGAGCTGCGGGTAGTGCGCGCGCAGCCCGCCGATGTCCCGTGCGCTGATCGGTGGCCAGTCAGCGGCGACCTCGTCGTTGTTGAGGCCCTGCACGCGGTGGGAGGAAGAAGTCATGCCGCAGCCCGAGAGGGGAAAGTCACATCCAAGGCTGCGCATTCAACGCCATGACCGCGGCCAACGCAAACGGGCGGGTCATCGACCCGCCCGTCACTGCACCCGCACGCGCTGTGCCGTGCAGCCGCTTACCAGCCGCGATGGCGACCGCGATCGTTGTAGTAGCGGTTGTCGTAGTAGCGATCGCGCTGCCAACGACGGTCGTCACCGCGGTTGTAGTAACCGCTGCGGTAGTAGCCACGGTCATAGCGGCGGTCGTAGCGGTTGTCGTAGTAGCGGTTGTCGTAATAGCGACGGTCGCGGCGGTCGGAGGTGGTCAGGTTGCCGATGGCACCACCGGCCACGGCGCCACCGACGGTGGCCGCAGGGTCGCCGTTGGAGAGCAGGTTGCCCGCCACGCCACCGACCACGGCGCCGACCAGGGTGCGCTTGTCCTTCCTCGACATCGCGCTGGCATCGCTGACCACGGCAACACCGGCTACCAGTGCCAGGGCCATCGCCAGACCACGGAAGCTGAGTGTGGAAGTACTGAGCATGTTCGGTTCTCCTGTGAGGTGCATGCCACGCTGGGCAGGGAGGGCGCGGGGCGCCCCAGCTGCCGTGGAGACCACGCTGGCGTTCCAACATTGCCGGAACATTGCCGGGTCCACCGGGCGGCTTGCGTATTCATCTAGCGGCAGGTGGCATGAAGCAAGCCTGAAAGTGGCTGCGGCCGCTCAGCCGGCAGTTGGGAAAGCGGCGGCGAGTGCCAGGCCGCACCCTTGTGCGCCAAGGCTTTCGGGACTCAGGCCAGCATCACTTGGTATCTCCGGCGGGCGGGCTCCAGCCGGTGTTCCTGTTGCTGGTGCAGCAGGATCGGTGCGCGGGTCATGCGCGCGCGATCTCAGATGTTGCCGTCACGCAGGTAGTCGAACAGCTCGGCATCGCCTTTCAGGCCCAGCTTGAGCATGGCGTCGCCCTTCTGCCGGCTGATGGTGCTGACACTCTTGTGCAGCTGCAGGGAGATTTCCTTTACCGTCATGCCGGTGCCGAGCAGCCGCAGCACCTCCACCTCGCGCGGTGACAGCGGCTTGCCGTCGCCCTCGCGCATTCGCCAGCTGCCGGCCGCCTCCACCCGCTCGCGCAGGCTGCGGCTGATGTAGCGCTGGCCGCGGTAGACCGCCTGGATGGCCTGCGGCAGTTCGTCCATCGACGAGCTCTTGTCGACCAGGCCGAGCACTCCACTGTCGAGCACCATGCGCAGGATCGCCAGGTTGTTGGAGACGCTGAGCATCAGCACCGGCAGGTCGGGATAGCGGCGGCGGATCATGCCGATCATGGCGAAGCCGTCCGCCTGGGGGCTGCCGGGCATGGAGTAGTCGGTGACCAGCAGGTCGCAGGGCTGGCTGCCGAGCAGGGTCATCAGCGCCTGTGCGCTGTCGGCTTCGCCGACCACCCGGCCCACCCCGCTCGACTCGATGACGGCACGGGTACCGATACGGACCACCGGGTGGTCGTCTGCGATGATGATGCGCAAGCTCATGCTCTAGTATGACCACGGGCAGGCTGGGCCGCGACCATCGCGGTCCCTGGCAGGATTCTAGGAGATCGACGCCGATGCGTAGCTGGGCTGTTCGCGGGCTGGTCCTGCTGCTGGCCGTGATGATGCTGCCGGTTGCCCTGGCACAGGCTGTGCCGGGGCCGTTGCCGCTCAGTCCGATGCAGCGCGAGTATCTGGCGGCCCATCCGAGCATCGTCGTGGGGCAGTATGACAGCGGCTGGCCGCCGTTCGAGTCCCTCCGTGATGGGCAGCTGGTCGGCCTGGGGCCGGATTATCTGTCGCTTCTCGCCCGTCAACTGGGCGTGAAGGTTGAGTCTCGTCGCTATCCCGATTGGACCACCGTGCTGGATGCGGCATGTCGTGGCGAGATCGACGTGGTGATGAACATCGGCCTGAGTGCCGACCGCACCCGTTGCATGGTCTACACCACCGCCTACGCGGAGGCCCCGCTCGCCATCGTCGGCCGGCCCGGGGATCTGCGCGCCTCGGAAACACCCGACCTGGATGGGCTGCGGGTGGTGATCGAACAGGACTTCCTGACCGCGGGCCAGGTGCGCGCACGGTTCCCGCGTGCGCGACAACTTGTCGTAAACAGCACTCTGACGGCGCTCCAGATGGTCAGAGACGACAAAGCAGACGTCTATATCGGCAATGCCTACGTTGCCACTGACCTGATTGCCAGCCAGCACCTGCAAGGGGTGGTGCTGTTGCGTCCCAGCGATCTGCCCCCTGAACGCCTGCACTTCGGCATCCCCAACAGCAAGCAGCCGCTGGCTGAAGCGTTGGATCTGGCCCTGGCGGCGACCAGCCAGGCTCAGATCGACGCCCTTGCCCAGCGCTGGCTGCCGCCGCCGAAGTGGTCGGCGCCGGCACAGCTGGCGCTGAGCCAGGCCGAGAAGCGGGTGCTGGAGCAGCCGCTGAAGATCGGCTTCGCCCCCAACGCCGCGCCGCTGTCGTTTGCCGACAAGGACGGCCGGCCCAGCGGCCTGGCCAGCGAGTACCTGCAGCAGTTGATCCAGGCCGGTGCCAACCTGCAGCCGGAGAACAGCCACGACTGGTTCGATGTACGCGAGAAGGCACGCCGTGGCGAACTGCAGGCGGTGATGGGCATTCCCGCCGACTCGCGCTACCTGGGCCCGGACTGGGTGTTCAGCCAGCCCTTCATCAGCGTGCCGAACGTGATCGTCAGCCGCCAGGACAGCCCGGCCCTGCTGGGGCTGTCGGACCTGCAGGGCAAGCGCGTGCTGCTGTCCGATCCCGAGCGCGTGCGTGGCTATGTGTTGCAGCAGGCGCCACAGGCCAGGATCATCGCCGCGCGCAGCGCCGAACAGGCCCTGCAGCGGGTCAGCGATGGCGAAGCCGACGTCTACGTGGGCAACCTGGCGCTGGTCGACCATCTGCTGCGCAACCGTTTTCCGGGGCAGCTGCAGGTGGCTGCCCCGGCGGGTTTCAATGACCAGCTGGTGCTGGCGGTGCAGCGCCGCCATGCCGCCCTGGCCACCACCTTCGACCGCCTGCTGCTGCAGATGCCCCCGCGCAAGCGGGAGGCGCTGCGCGGCGACTGGTTGGCGGTGGAATACCGCAGCGGCGTCGACTGGACCACCGCGCTGCGCTGGGGCGTGCCGCTGCTGCTGGTGCTGCTGACCGCACTGCTGGTGCATGGCATCGGCTACTGGCGCCTGCGCCGCGAGGTGGCCGGGCGCCGCCATCTGGAACAGCGCCTGGCCGAGGTCACCGACAACCTGCCAGCAGTGGTTTACCAGGCCCGCCGCGAGGCCGATGGCACGCTCAGTTTCCCGTTCATTGCCGGCGATCTGCAGGCGTTGTTTGGCATTACCCGGCAGCAGGCCGAGCAGGATGCCAAAACCCTGCTGGAGCGCATCGAAGAGGACGATCGCGCGCGCATCCTGCAGGCGGTGGAACAGGCGGCGTGGCAGTTCGCACCGTTGATCCTCGAATTCCGCCTGCGTACTGAAGGTCCTGGCGCGCGCTGGGTGCGCAGCGAGGCGCATCCGTATGCGGCCGAAGCCGGCGCGGTGACCTGGAGCGGGTACTGGGTGGATGTCAGCGAAGCGCGCGCACAGGCCGAGGCGCTGACTGCGGCCAAAGCCGAGGCCGAGCAGGCGGCCGATGCGAAGTCGCGTTTCCTGGCCACCATGAGCCATGAGATCCGCACGCCGATGAGTGGCGTGCTGGGCATGCTGGAAGTGCTGGCGCATTCGCCGATGGACGCCGAACAGAAACGCATCCTCGGTGCGATCGAGGACTCGGCGCAGATGCTGCGGCAGATTCTCGACGACATCCTCGACTACTCGCGGCTGGAGGCGGACGCGCTGCGCCTGGAACCGGTGCCGCAGCGGTTGCGCCCGTTGCTGGAAAGCGTGTGCCGGCTGCTGTCGGCGCAGGCCAGCGCGCGCGGGTTGGCGCTGCACGTGCAGATCGACCCGCAGCTGGCCGCGGCCCACGAGGTGGATGGCGTGCGCCTGCGCCAGATCGTGTTCAACCTGCTCAGCAACGCCATCAAGTTCACGGCGCAGGGGGAAGTGCGCCTGCAGGTGGAGGTCGTGGGGCCGACCACCGAGGAGGGTGGCCAGCCCCTGTGCCTGAGCGTGACCGACACCGGCATGGGCATCGCGCCGGAACAGCTGCAGCACCTGTTCGCGCCCTTCACCCAGGCCGGCGCCTACATCCAGCGCGACCACGGTGGCACCGGCCTGGGCCTGAGCATCTGCCAGCGCCTGGTGCAGATGATGGACGGCGAGCTGACGCTGCACAGCGTGCTGGGTGAAGGCACGCGCGCCGAGGTGCGCTTTTCGCTGGTCGAAGCCGGCAGCGGGGATGTTGAAGCGCTGGATGCCGAGCAGGAACAGGCCGCCCTGCTGCCCGCTGCGCTGCGCCAGGCGCGGGTGCTGGTGATCGAGGACCATCCGACCAACCAGGCGATGATGGCATGGCGGTTGCAGCAGCTGGGCGTGCCGCATGTACTGGTGGGTGATGGCCAGCAGGGGCTGGACCGGCTGTCGGCGGAGCCCTTCGATCTGGTCATCACCGATTGCCGGATGCCGGTGCTGGACGGTTTCGCGTTTACCCGACTGCTGCGCGAGCGCGAGGGCCGCACCGGGCAACCCCGCTTGGTCGTGCTGGCGTTGACGGCCAGCGTGCTGGACGACGACGCGCGCCGTTGCCGCGAGGCGGGCATGGATGCGGTGCTGGCCAAGCCGTTGTCACTGGCGACGTTGCGCGCGGCGCTGCTGCGCTGGCTGCCGCAGGCCCAGGGCCAGTCATTCGAAGGGCCGGCAGCGCAGGAGACCGCCCGCGACGATGCCGCGCTGCCCGACATGGCGGCGCTGCAGCAGCGCTTTGGTTCACGCGCGGTGGCCGAGCAGCTGCGCGACAGCCTGCTGCAGGCCAGTGAAAGCGATCTGGCCGCTGTGCAGCGCGCGCTGCAGGCCGGAGACCGCGCGACCGCTGCGCTGCACCTGCATCGCCAAGCCGGTGGCCTGGGCGCGGTGGGCGCGACGGCGCTGGCCGCGCAGGCCAATGCACTGGTCGAACGCCTGCAGGAGGCGGACGACACCGATCCGGAAGCGGTGTCCGCCGAGGTCGTGGACTTCGTGGCGCGGCTGCAGCTTCAGCTGCAGCGCCTGGCTCACTGAGCGGATTGCTGCTGCAGGTAGGCGATCACCAGCGCGCGGCGTTCGGCGCTGGGAAAGGCGTTGTACATGCGCGTGCCCGGCACCAGGTGGGTGGGCGACTGCAGGAACGCATCCAGGGTCTGCGCGGTCCAGGTGAGGTTGGCGCGGCGCATGCCGTCGGAGTAGCCGTAGTCGGGCAGGCTGCCGGCGCGACGGCCGATGATGCCGTGCAGGTTCGGCCCGAAGCGGTGGATGCCTCCGGCTTGCACGGTATGGCAACCGGCACACAGTTCAAACGCGCGCTGCATGGCCTGCTGCTGCGCCTGTTCGGGCGTGGCCGGGGCAGCCGGTGGGCGCTGGCAGGCGCTGCTGGCGAGCGCCATGGCAACGGTGATGAGCAGGCGGAAAGCGCACATGGGCGGGCAGGATAGCGCCACGCCGGGGCAACCGGGCTGCGACACGCGGTCGCAGCCCGGCGCGATCACATGCCCGAGTAGTTCGGGCCGCCGCCGCCCTGCGGGGTCACCCAGACGATGTTCTGGGTCGGGTCCTTGATGTCGCAGGTCTTGCAGTGCACGCAGTTCTGCGCATTGATCTGCAGCCGCGCATCGTTGCCGTCGCCGACGAACTCGTACACGCCGGCCGGGCAGTAGCGCGCTTCCGGGCCGGCGTACTCGGCCAGGTTGACCTTCACTGGAATGCTCGGGTCCTTCAGCGTCAGGTGGCTGGGCTGGTTCTCGTCGTGGTTGGTGCTGCTCAGGAACACCGAACTGAGGCGATCGAAGGTCAGCACGCCATCCGGCTTCGGGTAGGTGATGCGGGTGTGCTGGGCCGCCGGTTCCAGGCAGGCGTGGTCCGGCTGGGTGCGGTGCAGGGTCCACGGCGGATTGCGCACGCCCAGCTTGGGCAGCAGCCACTGCTCCACGCCGGTCATCAGCGTGGCTACGGTCTGGCCCTTCTTGAACCACTGCTTGAAGTTCTTGGCCTGCTGCAGTTCGGTGAACAGCCAGCTGGCCTCGAAGGCCTGCGGGTACGCGCTCAGCTCATCGTGCTGGCGGTCAGCGGCCAGCGCGTCGAAGGCGGCGTCGGCGCACAGCATGCCGGTCTTGATCGCCGCATGGCTGCCCTTGATGCGGCTGGCGTTGAGGTAGCCGGCCTCGCAGCCGACCAGCGCGCCACCGGGGAACACCGTCTTCGGCAGCGACAGCAGGCCACCGGCGGTGATCGCGCGCGCGCCGTAGCCGATGCGGGTGCCGCCTTCCAGGTGCTTGCGGATGTCCGGATGGGTCTTGAAGCGCTGGAACTCCTCGAACGGGCTCAGCCACGGGTTCCGGTAGTCCAGGCCGACCACGTAGCCAATGGCGACCTTGCCACCGTCGGCGTGGTACAGGAACGCACCGCCATAGGTGTCGCTGTCCAGCGGCCAACCTGCGGCGTGCACCACCAGGCCCGGCTCATGCTTGGCCGGGTCGATCTGCCACAGCTCCTTGATGCCGATGCCGTAGGCCTGCGGGTCCTTGCCTTCGTCCAGTTTGTAGCGGGCGATCAGCTGGCGGCCGAGGTGGCCGCGCGCACCTTCGGCGAAGATCGTGTACTTGGCCTGCAGGGCCATGCCGCGTTCGAAGGCCGGGCCGATGCTGCCGTCCTTTTCGATGCCCATGTCGCCGGTGGCCACGCCGATCACTTCACCGTTGTCGCCATACAGCACTTCGGCGGCGGCGAAGCCCGGGAAGATCGCCACTTCCAGCGCCTCGGCCTGCTGCGCCAGCCAGCGGGTCACTTCGCCCAGGCTGATGATGTAGTTGCCTTCGTTGTGGAAGCACTCCGGCAGCAGCGCGTGGGGGGTGCTGCGCGAACCAGTCTCGCTGAGGAACAGGAATTCGTCGCGGGTGACCTTCTGCTTCAGCGGTGCACCGCGCTCGGCCCAGTCCGGGAACAGCTCGGTCAGCGCGCGCGGGTCCATCACCGCACCGGACAGCACGTGCGCACCCGGCTCGGAGCCCTTCTCCAGCACGCACACCGACAGTTCGCGGCCGGCCTCGACCGCGCGCTGGCGCAGGCGGATCGCGGTGGCCAGGCCGGCGGGGCCGGCGCCGACGATCACCACGTCGAATTCCATTACTTCACGCGGGGGCAGGGCGTTGGCTTCAGCGCTCATCGATTGCATGACTCGTGGGTAGGGCCGGCATCGGGGCCACCGGCGGTGCCTGGAAATCGCGCGTGCAGCCACGAGCGAAACGGTTGTTTGAATGTGTCAGGGTAACGGGCCGCGCGTGATCGAGCTAGATCGCCGATGTTCACATCCCGATTGCTGCATTGCAGCGTAGCTGCCGCCGCTCTGGTGGGTGCCGAGCTTGGTCGGCACGCTCTGCCCGGATGACCGACAATGGCCCGGTCCTGACTGCGCGTGAGTGCCATGGCTTTGCATCCGTACGATCTGTTCGATGTCCGTTCCCTGCTCAACGAGGAAGAGCGCGCGGTGCAGGAAAGCGTTGCCCGCTTCACCAACGAGCGGGTGCTGCCGATCATCGGCGACGCCTTCGACCAGGCGCGTTTCCCGTCTGAACTGGTACCGGAGATCGCCGCGCTCGGCCTGCTCGGCGCGACCCTGCCGGCCCAGTACGGTGGCGGTGATCTCGGTGCAGTCAGCTATGGCCTGATCTGCCAGGAACTGGAGCGCGGCGATTCGGGCCTGCGCAGTTTCGTGTCGGTGCAGAGCTCGCTGTGCATGTACCCGATCTACGCCTACGGCAGCGAGGAACAGCGTCAGCAGTGGCTGCCGGCGATGGCACGTGGCGAGCTGATCGGCTGTTTCGGCCTGACCGAGGCGCATGGCGGCTCGGACCCGGCCAGCATGAAGACCCGTGCCGTGCGCGATGGCAGCGACTGGCGCATCAGCGGCAGCAAGATGTGGATCACCAGCGGCCCGGTGGCCGACCTGGCCATCGTCTGGGCGCAGACCGAAGACGGCATCCAGGGCTTCGTGCTTGAAAAGGGCATGGCCGGCTTCACCACCCAGGAAATCAAGCACAAGATGAGCCTGCGCGCGTCGCTGACCGGCGCCCTGTTCTTCGACGACGTGCGCGTGCCCGACAGCCATCGCCTGCCGAACGTGAAGGGCTTGAAGGGGCCGCTGGGTTGCTTGAACCAAGCGCGTTTCGGCATCAGCTGGGGGCCGATCGGCGCGGCCGTTGCCTGCCTCGATGAAGCGCTGGGCTATGCCAAGGAACGCGTGCTGTTTGGTCGTCCGCTGGCCGCCACCCAGAGCGCACAGATCAAGCTGGCCGAGATGGCCCGCCGCATCACCACCGCGCAGCTGCTGGCATTGCAGCTGGGTCGGTTGAAGGAAGCGGGCCAGCTGCAGCCGCAGCAGGTGAGCCTGGCCAAGTGGAACAACTGCCGGATGGCGATCGACATCGCCCGCGAGTGTCGCGATCTGCTCGGCGGCGCGGGTATCACCACCGAGCACGTGGCGATCCGGCATGCGCTGAACCTGGAATCGGTGATCACCTATGAAGGCACCGAGACCGTGCACCAGCTGGTGATCGGCCGCGAACTGACCGGCATCAACGCGTTCTGAGTGGTGCGGGGAACACCATCCACGCATGGCGTGGATCTACTGCACATGGCGTCTACCACGGTCACTCGAGGTGTGCTTTGGTAGGTGCCGACCTTGGTCGGCACAGTACTTCGGCGCGCGACCGGGCATCGGTGCGGACCAAGGTCCGCACCCACCATGAGCGGTCCGCACCCACCAGAAGAGGTCTGCGGCGTTACGCGCCGCCGGCAAACCCATGCTGCCGCCACGCCTCGTACATCACCACGGCCACGGTGTTGGAAAGATTGAGGCTGCGGTTGTCCGGCCGCATCGGCAGGCGCAGGCGGGCGCCATCGGGCAAGGCATCGAGCACGTCCTGCGGCAGGCCACGGCTTTCCGGCCCGAACAGGAACGCATCGCCATCTTCAAAGGCCACGCTGTCGTAACGCACGCTGGCCCGGGTACTCAGGGCGAACAGCCGCTTCGGCGCGATCCGCGCCAGCGCGGTGTCCAGGTCGGGGTGCACCTGCAGGCGCGAGTACTCGTGGTAGTCCAGCCCGGCGCGCTTGAGCTGCTTGTCTTCCAGTGCGAAGCCGAGTGGCTCGACCAGGTGCAGCTGCGCGCCGGTGTTGGCGCAAAGCCGGATCACATTGCCCGTGTTGGGCGGGATTTCCGGTTGGAACAGGATCACGTGGAACTGGGGCGCGGCATTCATCGGCGCAGTGTACCTGCGACGGCCGCCGCCTTTACGGCGCACGCCCTGCGCAAGGCAGGGCGGCACCGGTTACGGGCGCAGCAGGACCTGGGCGGTTTCGGTGGCCAGGGCCTGCAGGTCGGCAGCGCTCGGGCGCACCTGCAGGGCCGGCAGGTTGACGATCACCTGGTTGGCAACGCTGGTGGCGGCCGCAGCCAGGGTGGCGGCGTAGCGCTGGGCTTCCTGCTCGGCGGCCAGGGCGACGCGCTGTTCCAGGCTCGGACGGACTTCCACCGAGGCCAGGGTGGTGATCGGCATCGCGGCGGCGACCGGAGCGGCGGCATAGCCGTTGCGCTCGGCCAGCTGGTCGACACTCGGGCGAACTTCCACGGTGGCCAGGGTCGGGATGCCGCTGGCCTGTTCCCAGGCCTGCTGGGCCAGCTGGTCGGCGGCCGGGCGGACCTGCACGGTGTCCAAGGTCTTGATGGATTCGGAGGCCTGCACCGACGAAACAACCGCGGTGCCGGCAATCAGGGCGATGGCGATGGCAATGGTCTTGGCGTTCATGACGGGGCCTGTTTAGTGTTGGTGATCAGTGGTGTGGTAGTAAGGTAGTACACCGATTCTGGGCTTGCAAGGAAAATTTTCGATTTCCTGCATTTGTTCAGTCTTCAGTCAGCTTTCGTCTGAAGCCCTTCCTGGCGCAGGAAGTACCAAGCAATCCCCGTGCCAACTTTTAATCATTGATTTACAAGGGTTTTTGTTGGGTGGGAAAGTGTCCGCTGGGCGGACACCTGTCCATTCGGCCTGCCGCGGACACTGTCCGGACGCGGGGAGCAGGCGCATGTGACCGTCCCTTCCCGGCCGGAAAGGGGTATCGATGGCGCAGAGGGACAAACACCCCCAGTGACTGCCGACCGATTCCTGCCGCTGCGCGCGCAGGCTAGGATCGGGGTTCACCTATGTGACCAAGGATCTGGATATGTCTTTCGCCGTTCGCCCGCGCGCTGCATTGCTGGCTGTCGCCCTCAGCACCGCCCTGGGCACGCTAGCGCCCACCTCCGCGCTGGCCGCCAAGCCGGCGGCACCGGCCAAGGTCGATATCCCGTATGAGCAGTTCACCCTGCCCAACGGCCTGCGCGTGATCGTGCATACCGATCGCAAGGCGCCGATCGTCGCGGTCAACGTCTGGTACCACGTGGGCAGCAAGGATGAGCCGGCCGGCCGCACCGGTTTCGCGCATCTGTTCGAACACCTGATGTTCCAGGGCAGCGAAAACCACGACGGTGAATTCTTCGAACCGTTCAAGCAGGTCGGTGCCACCAACCAGAACGGCACCACCAACACCGACCGCACCAACTATTTCGAGAACGTGCCGACCACCGCGCTGGACATGGCGTTGTGGATGGAATCGGACCGCATGGGCCATCTGGTCGGTGCGATCGACCAGGCCGCGCTGGATGAGCAGCGTGGCGTGGTGCAGAACGAGAAGCGCCAGGGCGAGAACCAGCCGTACGGCCAGGCCTGGGACCAGCTCAACAAGGCGCTGTACCCGGTCGGCCACCCGTACCACCACGGCGTGATCGGTTCGATGAACGATCTCAACGCCGCGTCGCTGGATGACGTGAAGACCTGGTTCCGCACCTGGTACGGCCCGAACAACGCGGTGCTGGTGCTGGCCGGCGACATCGACCTGGCCACCGCCAAGGAGAAGGTCGCCCGCTACTTCGGCAGCATCCCGGCCGGCCCGACCATGGCGCAGCCGGCGGTGAACGTGGCCAAGCGCAGCGCCGACACCCGCGAGACCATGACCGACAAGGTGCCGCAGGCACGCATCTACCGTGCCTGGAACGTGCCGCAGGTCGGCACCACCGACATCGACCAGCTGCAGCTGTTCGCGCAGGTGCTGGGCGGTGCCAAATCCTCGCGCCTGAGCCAGCGCCTGCAGCACCAGGACAAGCTGGTGGACAGCATCGGCTCGGGCCTGTCGTCGTCGCAGCTGGGCTCCAACTTCCTGATCGTGGCCACGGTCAAGCAGGGCCAGGACCCGGCGAAGGTCGAAAAGATCATCGACGAGGAACTGGACCGGTTGATCAAGCAGGGCCCGACCGCCGCCGAACTGGAACGTGCCAAGACCGGCGCCCGTGCCGGCTTCATCCGCGGCATCGAGCGCATCGGTGGCTTCGGCGGCAAGGCCGACGCGCTGGCCGAATGCGCGGTGTTCACCGGCGACCCGGGTTGCTTCCGCACTTCGCTGGCCAACATCGAAAAGACCACCGCTGCCGATCTCAGCCGCCTGGGCGCGCAGTGGCTGGACAAGGGCAGCCACACCCTGGTGATCGCACCGGGTGAGCGCGTGGCGCTGAAGGAAGAACCGAGCCAGGCGCCGAAGCCGTTCAACGTGCCGGCGGTGGACCCCAAGTACAGCACCCTGCCCGAGCAGGTCGACCGCAAGGCCGGCGTGCCGCAGACCCGGGAATTCCCGCAGCTGAAGTTCCCGGCGCTGCAGCGCGCCACGCTGAAGAACGGCACCCAGGTGATCCTGGCCGAGCGCCATGAGATTCCGGTGGTGCAGTTCAGCTACCAGTTCCCGGGCGGCTTCAGCGCCGACCAGGGCCGCAAGCCGGGCACCGCCAACTTCACCATGAGCCTGATGACCGAAGGTGCCGGCAAGCTGGGTTCGCTGGCCTTCGCCGATGCTGCCGACGCACTGGGCGCCAGCCTGGATGCCTCGGCCGGGCTGGATTCGATGAGCGTGGACCTGTCGGCACTGAAGGAGAACCTGGCACCGTCGCTGGCGCTGTACCGCGACCTGCTGCGCGAGCCGCGCTTCGAGCAGGGCGAGATCGACCGGGTGCGCGCCACCTGGATCGCCGGCATCCAGCAGGAGAAGGTCAACCCGGGTGCGGTGGCGATGCGCGTGCTGCCGCCGCTGCTGTACGGCAAGGGCCACCCGTACGCGATTCCGTTCACCGGCAGCGGTGACGAAGCGGCGATCAACGGCCTGACCCGCGAAGACCTGGTCGACTTCCACCACGACTGGCTGCGCCCGCAGAACGGCACCCTGATCGTGGTCGGTGACACCACGCTGGCCGAGATCGTGCCGCTGCTGGACAAGCAGCTGGGCGACTGGAAGGCCAGTGGCGACGCCCCGCAGGTGAAGGCGGCCACCGATGTCGCGCTGCCGAAGGGCCCGCGCGTGTTCCTGATCGACCAGCCGGGTGCGGTGCAGGCCAACCTGTTTGCCGGCCAGGTGGTGCCGCCGTCCAGCGCCGCCAGCTCGACCCGCTTCGATATCGCCAACGGCGTGATCGGTGGCGACTTCACCTCGCGCCTGAACATGAACCTGCGCGAGGACAAGCACTGGTCGTACGGCGCGCGCAGCAGCGCGACCAGCTCGGTGGGCCAGCGTCCGTGGATGGCCAGCGCGCCGGTGCAGATCGACAAGACCGGCCCGGCGATGGCGGAAATGCGCAAGGAGATCGCCGCGTTCGCCGATGGCAGCAAGCCGGCCACCGCCGACGAGGTCAACCGCATCCGCAACATCCAGACCCTCAGCCTGCCCGGCGCCTACGAGACCGCCAGCGCGGTGGCAGCGACCATCGGCTCGATCGTGCAGTTCAAGCGCCCGGACGATTACGTGCTGCGTCGCAAGGCCGAGATCGAGGCGATGACCCCGGCACAGGTGCAGCAGGCGGCCGCCGAGATCAAGCCGCAGGCGCTGACCTGGGTGGTGGTGGGTGACCTGAAGCAGACCGAAGCGGCCGTGCGCGCGCTGAACCTGGGCGAGGTGACGGTGATCGACGCCGAAGGCAACCCGGTGAAGAAATAAGGGATGCGCCTGCCCGCCACGGCGGGCAGGCCTCCCCCGGTAGTGGGGGGCGGGGGGGGGGC
>NZ_JAXAXL020000005.1:74896-104525 GCF_047497515.2 Stenotrophomonas maltophilia | reverse complement strand
CGGTAGTGCCGGCCGCTGGCCGGCAACGCCGTGACCCGAAGGCGGGGTCAGCGCCCCCTGCAGGGGATCCGACCCCGAACCCGGGCTACCCCCGATTCAGGCTGTTCAGGCAGAATCCCCCCATACCCTTCCAGGATCTGCCCATGCGCGTTCTGCTGATGTCCTCCCTGCTGCTCACTGTCACCGCCTGCACCTGGGTGCCGATCGAACCGGCGGGCAAGGCGACCCGCGTGTTGCCGGCAGGTCCGGTTCCGGCCGGCTGCATCGCCAAGGGCGAAGTGGTGGTGACCGTGAAGAGCAAGGTCGGCTTCTACAACCGCAACCCGCTGCGCGTGCAGGAAGAGCTGGAAACCCTGGCCCGCAACGAGGCCCCGAGTGCCGGCGCCAACGCCGTGCAGGCCGCTGCGGCCCCCGCCGACGGCAGCCAGCGCTTCGCCGCATTCCAGTGCCCACCGCGCTGAACGCTTCACCATACGGCCAAGCCTGAATTCGTAAAGATGCGGTGAAGGCCCCGGGGGTTATAGAATAGCGCCCCCTTTTGCCTGAGCCTTGGCGCTAACCTCGATGCTCTTCAAGAATGTCTCGATCGCCGGCCTGGCACACGTCGACGCGCCGCACACGCTGACGACCAAGGAAATCAACGAGCGGCTGCAGCCGACGTTGGACCGCCTTGGTATCCGCACCGACGTGCTCGGCGATATCGCCGGCATCCACGCCCGCCGCCTGTGGGACAACGGCGTGCTGGCCTCCGATGCCGCCACCATGGCCGGCCGCAAGGCGCTGGAAGACGCAGGCATCGAAGCGACGCAGGTGGGCCTGCTGGTCAACACCTCGGTCAGCCGCGATTACCTGGAGCCGTCCACGGCGTCGATCGTCTCGGGCAACCTCGGCGTCAGCGACGAGTGCATGACCTTCGACGTCGCCAATGCGTGCCTGGCCTTCATCAACGGCATGGATATCGCCGCGCGCATGATCGAGCGCGGTGACATCGACTACGCGCTGGTGGTGGACGGCGAGACCGCCAACCTGGTGTACGAGAAGACCCTGGAGCGCATGACCGCCCCGGACGTCACCGCCGACGATTTCCGCAACGAGCTGGCCGCCCTGACCACCGGTTCGGGCGCCGCCGCGATGGTGATGGCGCGCTCGGAGCTGGTGCCGGACGCCCCGCGCTACAAGGGTGGCGTGACCCGCTCGGCCACCGAGTGGAACCAGCTGTGCCTGGGCAACCTGGACCGCATGGTCACCGATACCCGCCTGCTGCTGATCGAAGGCATCAAGCTGGCGCAGAAGACCTTCACCGCCGCCAAGATCGCGCTGGGCTGGGCCGTGGAAGAGCTGGACCAGTTCGTGATCCACCAGGTCAGCCAGCCGCACACCGCCGCGTTCATCAAGAACTTCGGCATCGACCCGAAGAAGGTCATGACCATCTTCGGCGAGCACGGCAACATCGGCCCGGCCTCGGTGCCGATCGTGCTGAGCAAGCTCAAGCAGCTGGGCAAGCTGAAGAAGGGCGATCGCATCGCGCTGCTCGGCATCGGCTCGGGCCTGAACTGCTCGATGGCTGAAGTGGTCTGGTAAAAAAGTCACCGCTGACCTGCTGCGCGATTGCGTGGCGGCCCCAGCCAACCGCTCGCGACGGACAGCGATGATTTTCCAAGTGTCCAAGGGCCGGTTCTACCGGCCCTTTCTACAGGTGCGATCCGATGTCCCAGCTTCCCGGTTACCCCGCCCACCCGCAGCGTTTCGACGTGCGCCCCGGCCTGTCGATGAACTATCTCGACGAAGGCCCGCGCGACGGCGAAGTGGTGGTGATGGTGCACGGCAATCCGTCGTGGAGCTATTACTGGCGCACGCTGGTGGCCGGCCTGTCGGACAAGTACCGCTGCATCGTGCCGGACCACATCGGCATGGGCCTGTCGGACAAGCCGGACGACAGCCGCTACGAATACACCCTGCAGTCGCGCGTGGACGACCTCGATGCGCTGCTGAAGCACCTGGGCATCACTGGCCCGGTGACCCTGGCCGTGCACGACTGGGGCGGCATGATCGGCTTCGGCTGGGCGCTGTCGCACCACGACCAGGTGAAGCGCCTGGTGGTGCTCAACACCGCCGCGTTCCCGATGCCGGCCGCGAAGAAGATGCCATGGCAGATCGCACTGGGCCGCCACTGGAAGATCGGCGAGTGGATCATCCGCACCTTCAACGCGTTCTCGTCCGGCGCCTCGTGGCTGGGCGTGGAGCGCAGGATGCCGGCCGACGTGCGCCGCGCCTACGTGTCGCCGTACAACAGCTACGCCAACCGCATCAGCACCATCCGTTTCATGCAGGACATCCCGCTGTCGCCGGCCGACAAGGCCTGGTCGCTGCTGGAGCGCGCCGGCAAGGCGCTGCCGTCGTTCGCCGACCGCCCGGCCTTCCTCGGCTGGGGCCTGCGCGACTTCGTGTTCGACCACCATTTCCTGAAGGGCTTCCAGGCCGCGCTGCCGCAGGCCCAGGTGCATGCCTTCGAGGACGCCGGCCATTACGTGCTGGAAGACAAGCAGGACGTGCTGGTGCCGGAAATCCGCGCGTTCCTGGACAACAACCCGATCTGAGGGGCGTGCCGACCCACGGTCGGCACCCATAATGGCGAGGAATGGGTGGGTGCCGACCGTTGGTCGGCACACCGGACAGGTTCATGAGGATGCCGGCCAGCGGCCGGCACTACCACTACGCCGTACATGGGTCAGAGCCCCGGCGGTCACGCCGCGATCGGCGCCTGCGGTGGCGAGGACGGGCTGTTGCCGTTGTCGTCCGGATGGCCGTCATCGTTCCCGGCCTCATCGCGCCAGCGCCAGTCGGCCAGCGTCAACGGGTCCAGGCCATAGGCGATGCGTGCCTTGTCGCACTGCGGGCTGGCCTTGCCGTACTCCCACGACGCATCCACCTCGCGGCACACGCTGGGCCGGTTGGGGTGGATGGTGCAGCGCGAATACACCCCGATCTGCGCATCCAGCGCCACGCAGCGCACTGGCTTGGCGTGCGTGCCACGCATGCACAGGCGGTGCGGGTCGAGCACTTCGGTCAGCTGGTGCGGCACGCCGCCGGGGGTGACCTCGTCCGATTCCATCCAGTGGAAGGCCACGCGGTACTGGGTGCAGCAGGCGCCGCAGGTCATGCAGGGATGTTGCATGGGCAAGCCGCCTCGGGCGGCAGTCGGAATCGGGAACGAGGGAGCGGATTTTCCACGAAGTGGGCCGCCGCGCAAGAAATTCCGTAAGCGGCGACAATGAACGGATGAACCGACCCTGCAACATCGCCGCGCGCCTGCCTGAACTGGCACGTGAACGCCCCGGCCAGATCGCCATCCGTTGCCCCGGCCGCCGTGGCGCCGGCAACGGCATGGCCGCCTACGACGTCACCCTGGATTATCGGCAGCTGGACACGCGCAGCGACGCGATGGCCGCCGGCCTGGCCGGCTACGGGATCGGCCGCGGGGTGCGCACGGTGGTGATGGTGCGGCCATCGCCGGAGTTCTTCCTGTTGATGTTCGCGCTGTTCAAGCTGGGTGCGGTGCCGGTGCTGGTCGACCCGGGCATCGACAGGCGCGCGCTGAAACAGTGCCTGGACGAGGCCCAGCCGGAGGCTTTCATCGGCATCCCGCTGGCCCATGTGGCGCGGCTGGTGCTGCGCTGGGCACCCTCGGCGGCCCGCCTGGTCACTGTCGGCCGCCGCCTCGGCTGGGGCGGTACCACCCTGGCCGCGCTGGAGCGCGCAGGGGCCAACGGTGGGCCGATGTTGGCCGATACCGCTGGCGAGGACATGGCCGCGATCCTGTTCACCAGCGGCTCCACCGGCGTGCCCAAAGGCGTGGTCTACCGCCATCGCCATTTCGTCGGCCAGATCCAGCTGCTGGGCAGCGCGTTCGGCATGGAACCGGGCGGGGTGGACCTGCCGACCTTCCCGCCGTTCGCGTTGTTCGATCCCGCGCTGGGGTTGACCTCGGTGATCCCGGACATGGACCCGACGCGGCCTGCGCAGGCCGATCCGGCACGCCTGCACGATGCCATCCGGCGCTTCGGCGTGACCCAGCTGTTCGGCTCGCCGGCGCTGATGCGGGTGCTGGCCAGGCATGGCCAGCCGCTGCCGACGGTGACGCGGGTGACCTCGGCCGGGGCACCGGTGCCACCGGACGTGGTCGCCACCATCCGCCGCCTGCTGCCGGCCGATGCGCAGTTCTGGACGCCGTATGGCGCCACCGAGTGCCTGCCGGTGGCGGTGGTCGAGGGGCGCGAGCTGGAACGCACGCGTGCCGCTACCGAGGCCGGTGCCGGTACCTGCGTGGGCAGCGTGGTGGAACCGAACGAGGTGCGCATCATCGCCATCGACGACGCACCGCTGGCCGACTGGTCGCAGGCGCGCGTGCTGGCCACCGGCGAGGTGGGCGAGATCACCGTGGCCGGGCCGACCGCCACCGACAGCTACTTCAACCGCCCGCAGGCGACGGCTGCGGCGAAGATCGGCGAGACGCTGGCCGACGGCAGCACCCGCGTCGTTCATCGCATGGGCGATGTGGGGTACTTCGATGCGCAGGGCCGCCTGTGGTTCTGCGGGCGCAAGACGCAGCGCGTGGAAACCGCGCGCGGGCCGCTGTACACCGAACAGGTCGAGCCGGTCTTCAACACCGTGGCGGGCGTGGCGCGCACTGCGCTGGTCGGCGTTGGCGCGGCCGGTGCGCAGGTGCCGGTGCTGTGCGTGGAACTGCAGCGTGGCCAGTCCGACAGCCCGGCACTGCAGGAAGCGCTGCGTGCCAAGGCCGCAGCCCGCGTGCCTGAGGCCGGACTGCAGCACTTCCTGGTGCATCCGGCCTTCCCCGTCGATATCCGTCACAACGCCAAGATCGGCCGCGAGAAGCTCGCCGTCTGGGCCAGCGCCGAACTGGAGAAGCGCGCATGAAGATCCTGGTCACCGGTGGGGGTGGTTTCCTTGGCCAGGCGCTGTGCCGTGGGCTGGTCGAACGTGGCCACCAGGTGCTGGCGTTCAACCGCAGCCACTACCCGGAACTGCAGGCGATGGGCGTGGGCCAGATCCGCGGCGACCTGGCCGATGCGCAGGCGGTGCTGCATGCGGTGGCCGGCGTCGATACGGTGTTCCACAACGGCGCCAAGGCTGGCGCGTGGGGCAGCTATGACAGCTACCACCAGGCCAACGTGGTCGGCACCGACAACGTGATCGCCGCGTGCCGCGCACACGGCATCGGCCGGCTGGTCTACACCTCCACGCCCAGCGTGACCCACCGTGCCACCCACCCGGTGGAAGGTTTGGGCGCCGACCAGGTGCCGTACGGCGAGGATTTCCAGGCGCCGTATGCGGCGACCAAGGCCATTGCCGAACAACGCGTGCTGGCCGCCAACGATGCGACGCTGGCGACGGTGGCGCTGCGCCCGCGCCTGATCTGGGGGCCGGGCGACCAGCAGCTGGTGCCGCGCCTGGCCGAGCGTGCACGGCAGGGCCGCCTGCGGCTGGTGGGCGATGGCAGCAACAAGGTCGATACCACCTACATCGACAACGCCGCGCTGGCGCACTTCCTCGCCTTCGAAGCCCTGGCGCCGGGCGCGGCCTGTGCCGGCAAGGCGTACTTCATTTCCAACGGCGAACCGCTGCCGATGCGCGAACTGGTCAACAAGCTGCTGGCCGCCGTGGGGGCGCCGACGGTGGACAAGGCGATCAGCTTCAAGACCGCCTATCGCATCGGTGCGGTCTGCGAGCGGCTGTGGCCGCTGCTGCGCCTGCGTGGCGAGCCGCCGTTGACCCGTTTCCTGGCCGAACAGCTGTGCACGCCGCACTGGTACAGCATGGAACCGGCGCGTCGCGATTTCGGCTACGTGCCGCAGGTCAGCATCGAAGAAGGGCTGCGCAGGCTGAAGGCTTCATCTGCTGCATAGATCGCCATCACCGGTTGCACACCGCCAGATCGGGAGGATGGTCCCACGCCATCCAACGGCCCGGACATCTGCGAGGAGCGCCATGCTGCATTACGCCGTCATTTTCTTTGTCATCGCCATCATCGCCGCCGTGCTCGGCTTCTCCGGCATTGCCGGTGCTGCCAGCAACATCGCCTGGATCCTGTTTGTTGTGTTCCTGGTACTGGCAGTGATCTCGATGTTCCGCAAGCGCGGGTAGAAGACCGCAGGGTAGTGCCGGCCGCTGGCCGGCACTGTTTTCTCCGGTGGGTGCCGACCGTTGGCCGGCACGCCCTTTCGTAGAGTCGAGCAAGGCTCGACTCTACAGAAGCTGCCTGTCAGCCCCATGGCGCTCCAGCGCCAGTTCAATCAGCCGCGTGATCAGCGTGGTGTAGTCCACGCCGCTGGCACCCCACAACTTCGGGTACATGCTGATGCGGGTGAAGCCCGGCAGCGTGTTGACCTCATTGATGACGATGCCACCGTCCGCAGTGAGGAACACATCCACCCGCGCCATGCCGGCACACTCCAGCGCCTGGTAGGCCTGCAGCGCGATCTGCTGGATGCGCGCCTGGGTGGCAGCGTCGATGTCCGCCGGCACCACCACGTCGGCACCGCCTTCGTTGATGTACTTGGTGTCGTACGCGTAGAACTCGTCGTGCACCACCACCTCGCCGCACACGCTGGCCTGTGGCTGCGCGTTGCCCAGCACCGCGCACTCGATCTCACGGCCGACCACCGCCGACTCCACCAGTACCTTGTGGTCATAGCGCAGCGCCAGTTCGAGTGCCTCGGCAAAGCCGGCCGCGTCCTTGACCTTGCTGACGCCCACCGATGAACCCTGGTTGGCCGGCTTGACGAACAGTGGCAGGCCGAGCTGCGCGATCACCGCCTCGACATCGACTGTCGCCGCCTGATGGCGACGGATACACAGCCACGGCGCCACCTGCAGCCCGGCATCGCTCAGCAGGCGCTTGGTCACGTCCTTGTCCATCGCCACCGCCGAGCCCAGTACCGGCGAACCCACGAAGGGCAGGTTGGCCATGCGCAGCAGGCCCTGCAGCGCACCGTCCTCGCCCAGCGGCCCGTGCACGATCGGCAACACCACATCGATCTGGCCCAGCGCGACCGTCGCATCGGAAGGGCGCAGCTGCGCCTGCTCTGTACCGGGAAGGACTGCCAGCGACTGGCCGGAGGGATGCAGCGCGATGCGCGACGGATCATCGCCATTGAGCAGGAAGGTGTCCGGCTGGCTCAGATGCCATTGGCCCTGCTTGTCGATGCCGACCAGCACTGGTTCGAAGCGCTCGCGGTCGAGGGCATCAAGGATGTTCTTCGCCGACTGCAGTGAAACTTCGTGCTCGGAGGACCTGCCCCCGAAGATGATGCCGACCCGGGTCCGTGCCATGGTGTTGCGATGTCCTGTGCGTTGCGTGGCCTCATAGCATGAACCTTCGTCGGCCCTCCGCGTGAGGCAAAGATGAACCAGAATTCCATCCACGCATGGCGTGGATCTACCGTGTCGACCAAGGTCGACACCCACCAATGGCAGCGGGAAACGGTCGAAGGCGGGGTGGGTCCGGTTGCGGGGGTGTCCGCTGTTGCTGTTGCTTCGGCTGTTGCCGTTGCAGTTGCCTCCGCGGGTGCCGGGCGGCAGCCCGGCCCAAGCCCACCACCCACGCAGGTAGAATGCGCACATGGCTCTCTCCCTGCTCAAGTCCCTCAAGCCGGTCGCCGGCCGCGCCCTGCAGATCGCCCTGAACCGCGCCCTGGCGCTGGATCCGGATACCCGCCACGCGCTGGCCAGCCTGGATGGCAGGCATATCGACCTGACCCTGGAAGCACCGCCGCTGGCGATGCGCATCAGCGTCGAGGGCGATCAGCTGCGGGTCGGCCCGGTCGACACGCAGGAAGCCGACCTGGCCGTGCGCAGCAGCCTGGCCGGCGTGCTGGCGCAGCTGCCGCTGCTGGCCAACGCGCGCCGCACCGACGGCAACGACAAGGGCCGCGTGCGCGTGGCCGGTGATGCCGAACTGGCGCGCCGCCTGCAGCAGCTGGCCAAGGGCTACGATCCCGACTGGCAGCAGCCGTTCGTCAGCGTATTCGGTGAAGTGCTGGGCGTGCAGGTGGCCAACACCCTGCGCAGCGCGCTGCAGCACGCGCGCCAGGGCGCGATCGACCTTGCGCACAGCGCGGCCGAGTTCATCACCGAGGAGTCGCGCGACGTGGTGCCGCGCGCTGAACTGGACGCCTTCCACGATGACGTGGATGTGCTGCGCGATGACGTCGAGCGCCTCGGCGCACGCGTGCAGCGCCTGCGGGGTGCCGCATGAAGGCCGTGCTGCGGGCAAGCCGCATTGGCCGGGTGGTGCTGCGCTATCGCCTGGACGATCTGCTGCAGGGCACGCCAGCCGAGCGTTGGCTGCGCCTGGCCAAGCCGTTCGTACCGCGCGCCTCGGCCGACATCGCCGCGCAGTCGCGCGGTGCGCGCCTGCGCCTGGCGCTGCAGGACCTGGGCCCGATCTTCGTCAAGTTCGGCCAGATCCTGTCCACCCGCCGCGACCTGGTGCCGCCGGACGTGGCCAACGAGCTGACCCTGCTGCAGGACCGGGTCAAGCCGTTCGATGGTGATACCGCCCGCCGCATCGTCGAAGAAGCACTCGGCCTGCCCGTCAGCGAGGCCTTTGCCAGCTTTGATACCGAGCCGCTGGCCTCGGCCTCGATCGCGCAGGTGCACGCGGCGACTCTGGCCGATGGTCGCCAGGTGGTGGTCAAGGTGCTGCGCCCCGGCATCGAGAAGCAGATCGACGCCGACATCGCCCTGCTCAATTCGCTGGCTGCGCTGGTCGAGCGCACCCACCCGCGTGCTGACAAGATCCGGCCGCGCGAAGTGGTGGCCGAAGTCGAGAACACCCTGGCCGCCGAGCTGGACCTGCAGCGCGAAGGCGCCAATGCCAGCGTGCTGCGCCGCTTCTGGGAAAACAGCGACGACCTGTACGTGCCGGAAGTGATCTGGAGCCACACCGCCGAGCGCGCGCTGACCCTGGAGCGCGTGTGGGGCATCCCGTCCGATGACATCGCTGCGCTGGACAAGGCCGGCATCGATCGCAAGGCGCTGGCCGCCAAGGGCGTGCGGGTGTTCTACACCCAGGTGTTCCGCGACAACTTCTTCCACGCCGATGCGCACGCCGGCAACATCTGGGTCGACACCGATCCGGCGCGCCGTGCCAACCCACGCTTCATCGCGCTGGACTTCGGCATCATGGGCCAGCTCTCGCAGGAAGATCAGTACTACCTGGCCGAGAACTTCATGGCCATCTTCAACCGCGATTACCGTCGCATCGCCGAACTGCATGTGCAGGCACGCTGGATGCCCGACCACGTGCGCATCGATGATCTGGAAGCGGCGGTGCGTTCGGTGTGCGAGCCGTACTTCACCCGCCCGCTGTCGCAGATCTCGCTGGCCGAAGTGCTGATGAAGCTGTTCCGCGTGGCGCAGCGCTACCAGCTGACCCTGCAGCCGCAGCTGATCCTGCTGCAGAAGACCCTGCTGAACATCGAAGGCGTCGGCCGCCAGCTTGATCCGCAGATCGACATCTGGGCGGTGGCCAAGCCGGTGCTGGCGAAGATCCTGCGCGAGCGCTACAGCCCGCGCCGGGTGGTGCGCGAGATCGGCAAGCGCCTGCCGGAAATCATGACCCATGCGCCGGACATGCCGCGCCTGGTACACGCCTGGCTGACCCAGCAGGTGGAGGGCCGGCACGAACTGTCGATGCGTTCGCGCGACCTGGCCGCACTGGATGCGAGCGTGCAGCGCCTGCAGAAGCGCGCGGTGGGTGCGATCACCGGCGTTGGCCTGCTGGCCATTGCCGCGCTGATGTACGTGCTGCAACCGCCGGGCTGGTATTGGGGCGACCTGCCGATGTGGAGCTGGCTGTCCGGAGCGGTCGGCGCGGTGGCGCTGGCACGCGCGTGGTGGAAGTAGCCACCGTGCTGCAGGCGCTCAAGGACGAGCTGGCGCGCTTCGGTGCCGACAACGACGCGCGCGAAACCGAGCGCGGCCGGCGCATGCTCAACATCACGCCGGAGACCGGTGAGTTGCTCTCGGTGCTGGTGCGTTTTGGCCAGGCGCGGCGGGTGCTGGAAATCGGCACCTCCAACGGCTACTCCACGCTCTGGCTGGCCGAAGCTGCCGCCGCCATCGGCGGCCACGTGACCACACTGGAGTACGCCGAAGACAAGGTTGCGATGGCGCGAGCGACGTTCGCGCGCAGTGGCCTGGACGAGCGCATCACCCTGTTCCACGGTGACGCCGGTTGCTGGCTGGCGCAGGCCGCCGAGGCCAGCCTCGATCTGCTGTTCCTCGATTCCGACCGCGAACAATACGCCGGCTGGTGGCCACAGCTGCGCCGCGTGCTGCGGCCCGGTGGCCTGCTGGTGGTGGACAACGCGATCTCGCACGCCGCGCAGATGGAGCCGCTGCGTGCCCTGCTGGCTGCCGACGAGGGGTTCAGCACCAGTCTGGTGCCGGTGGGCAACGGCGAGCTGTTGGCGGTGCGCAACGCTTGATCCCGGTAGTGCCGGCCGCTGGCCGGCAAACGCAGCCATCCGATTGCCCGGAGGCAGCCGGCCAGCGGCCGGCTCTACCCCATTCAATGCCCAGCCCCGATAATCCTGCCGTGAGCACCGAACCTGACACCCTCGCTGCGGTCGAGACCGAAACCGCACCCCTGCAGCTGCTGCACCTGGATGAGCGCCTGGCCGTGGTCAACAAGCCGGCCGGGTTGATGGTGCACGACAGCAAGCTGGCCCGTGGAGAAGACGATTTCCTGGCCGACCGCCTGCGTGAACAGCTGGGCCGCCCGATCTTCCTGGTCCACCGCCTGGACCGGGCGACCAGCGGCTGCCTGCTGCTGGCCTTCGACCGTGATACCGCCAGCGCGCTGGGCAAGGCGCTGATGGGCGGCGAAGTGCTGAAGGACTACCTGACCGTGTGCCGCGGCTGGCCGGCCGAGCTCTCCTGGCAGGTCGACCATGATCTGGACGGCGGCCCGGGCAAGCCGGTGAAGAAGCCGGCCATCACCGACTTCCAGCGCCTGGCGACCGGCGAGCTGTCGGTGCCGATCGGCGAGTTCAGCAGTTCGCGCTATGCGTTGCTGCGCTGCCAGCCGCAGACCGGGCGCTTCCGGCAGATCCGCCGGCACCTCAAGCACCTGTCGCACCACATGATCGGTGACACCAGCCACGGCGATGGCCGCCACAACCGCATCTTCCGCATGCAGGGCGTGCATCGCATGCTGCTGCACGCCGAGCGCCTGCGGTTCCCGCATCCCGACGGCGGCATGGTGGATGTACGCGCGCCGCTGGACGCTGGGTTCCAGAAGGCGCTGGACCTGTTCGGCTGGAACCAGGACCTATAGACGGTCGTGCCGGCCGCTGGCCGGCATCTGCCTGATCCCAACCGTACGAGGTTGCCAGCCAGCGGCCGGCCCTACCTCACTTCTTTTCCGGCTCGTTGACGATCGCTTCCAGGTCCTTCTGCAGGTCCGCGAACAGCGGCTGCATGCGGGCCTGGATCGCCACCATCACGTTCTGCATCAGCGCCGGGGTCTTGTCCAGCAGGCTCTGGCCGGCCGCGCTCTCGTAGAACTCGGCCATCGCCAGCACGTCTTCCTTGCTGAAGGTCTTCTTGTACAGGTCCACGTACATCGGCCGCAGCTGCTGCCATGACAGGGCCTGGCGCAGGGTCTGGCTGGTCCGTGCCTGGATCCGCTTCAGCTGTTCCTGCTGCTGGGCGTTGAGCTGGCGCTGCGCGGCCACCTGCTGGAACTGCTGCTGCTGCATCGCCTCGATCTGCGGCAGCATGGTGTCGATCATGCTCTGCGCGCGCGAGGCCGAGAGCAGGCGGTTGATGTCGCCGTCGGTCGGCGGCGCGGCCAGCGCCGGGACACTGGCCACGGCCAGCGCCAGCAGCAGGGCGGCGCGGCGCAGCAGGGACGACAGGGCGGGTGCGGAGCGGGTCATGCGAAGCTTCCTGCGGTACATGGGACGGCCAGCATACCCGCAGCCAAGGCGAAGGCGGCGTGTTCGGTACCTGATCGGCGGCATACGGCGCGCGATGCGCACTCCTGCGCGTAGCTGCCGCTACAATGCGCGGATGGGCAGTGGACCGGTCACCATCAGCGCGCAGCTTGAAATCCCCGACGGCGAGATCGTCGAGCGGTTCGTGCGTGCCAGTGGCGCCGGTGGCCAGAACGTCAACAAGGTCTCCACCGCGGTGGAACTGCGTTTCGACGTGGCCAACTCGCCCTCGTTGCCCGAACCGTTGCGCACGCGCCTGCTGGCGCGGCGTGACCGGCGCATGACCGGCGAAGGCGTGCTGGTCATCGATGCGCAACGTTTCCGGACCCAGGATCGCAATCGCGAGGATGCGCGCGATCGGCTGGCGGCCTTCATCCAGGCCGGGTTGAGCGTGCCCAAACCGCGCAAGGCCACCAAGCCGACCCTCGGGTCGAAACTGCGTCGTCTGGACGCCAAACGCGGGCGCGCGCAGATCAAGCGCGGGCGCTCATCACGTGACTGGGAGTGATTGCTTGAACAACCCGACTCCGTTGCTGCCGGCCGTGCCGCCGCAGATGCCACAGGTCAAACCCAACGCCTTCCTGCGCTGGCTGGCGCGCTGCACGCTGCGCATGGGTGGCTGGAAGGTGACCGGCACCCTGCCGGACATTCCCCGGCTGGTGTTCATCATCGCGCCGCATTCGTCCAACTGGGACGGGCTGTGGGGCATGGCCGCCAAGATCGCGCTGGGCATGAAGGTGAAGGTGCTGGGCAAGGCCTCGCTGTTCTGGTGGCCGCTGGGCCCGCTGCTGCACAAGCTGGGCGTGATTCCGCTCGACCGCAGCTCGCCGCAGGGCACCGTGGGCCAGGCGGTGGACCTGCTGCGCAACAACGAGAAGATGTGGTTCGCGATCACCCCCGAGGGCACCCGCAAGGCGGTGAAGGACTGGAAGGCCGGTTTCCTGAAAATTGCCCGGATGGCCGACGTGCCGATCCTGGCCGCGTACTTCCACTACCCGGAAAAGACCATCGGCATCGGGCCGCTGTTCACCCCCAGCGGTGACGACGCCGCCGACATGGCCGCCATCCGCGAGTTCTACCGGCCCTGGATCGGCAAGACCCGCGGCACGGTCTGAGCCCGCCGGCAGGGCCTGCATAGACGCCACGTCCGGCACATGCTGGGCGAGCGCGACAGGAGTAGGGTGGAGGGCTGGTATTCCGTACCGTCTGCCCAAGGAGCGTTTTACATGTCGCGTACCGTAGTCCTGGCCGCCGCCATCAGCCTGGCGCTGGCGGCCTGTTCCGGCAAGGAGTCCACCCCCGTGTCCGAAGCCCAGAAGACCCCGGCCCAGCAGCCGGCCGAAGCCTCCACCAATCCGCTGCTGAGCGCCAGCACGCTGCCGTTCCAGGCGCCGCAGTTCGACAAGATCAAGGACAGCGACTACCTGCCGGCCTTCGAAGAAGGCATGCGCCAGCACCTGGCCGACGTGCGCAAGATCGCCGACAGCAGCGAGCCGGCCACCTTCGACAACACCATCGTGGCGATGGAGCGCAGCGGCGAGACCCTGAACCGCGTGTCGCGCATCTTCTTCGGCCTGGTCCAGGCTGATACCAACGACGCGCGCCAGAAGATCCAGGAAGAAGTGGCGCCGAAGCTGGCCGCGCACCAGGACGAGATCAACCTCGACCCGAAGCTGTTCGCGCGCGTGAAGTCGATTTACGACCAGCGCGACACGCTGGAGCTGGACCCGGTGCAGAAGCGCCTGGTCGAGCACTACTACGACGGCCTGGTGCGTGCCGGCGCGCAGCTGTCCGACGCCGACAAGGCATCGCTGCGCAAGCTCAACGTGGAAGAGACCACCCTCTCCACCCAGTTCCACGCCCGCCTGGTGGCCGCCACTGCCGCCGCCGCCGTGGTCGTCGACGACAAGGCCAAGCTGGCCGGCCTCGATGAGGATGCGATCAACAACGCGGCGGCCGCCGCCAAGGACCGCAAGCTGGACGGCAAGTTCCTGCTGCCGCTGCAGAACACCACCCAGCAGCCGGTGCTCGGCTCGCTCAGCGACCGCGACCAGCGCGCGGCCGTGCTGAAGGCTTCGGAAACCCGCGCCGAGCGTGGCGATGCCAACGACACCCGGCAGACCGTGCAGCGCCTGGCCCAGCTGCGTGCGCAGAAGGCCAAGCTGCTCGGCTTCGACACCTTCGCCGACTACCAGCTGGGCGACCAGATGGCCAAGACCCCGGCCGCCGCGCTCAAGCTGCTGACCGACACCGTGCCGGCCGCCACCGCCAAGGCCCGCGCCGAAGCCGGCGAGATCCAGAAGGTGATCGACGCGCAGAAGGGTGGTTTCCAGGTCGCTGCATCGGATTGGGACTTCTACGCCGAGCAGGTGCGCAAGGCCAAGTACGATCTGGACGAGTCGCAGATCAAGCCGTACTTCGAACTGGACAACGTGCTGCAGAACGGCGTCTTCTACGCCGCCACCCAGCTGTATGGCATCACGTTCAAGCCGCGTACCGACATTCCGACCTACAACCCGGACATGAAGGTGTACGAAGTGTTCGACAAGGACGGCACCTCGCTGGCCCTGTTCTACACCGACTACTTCAAGCGTGACAGCAAGTCCGGCGGCGCCTGGATGGACGTGTTCGTCGAACAGGACGGCCTGACCGGTGCCAAGCCGGTGGTCTACAACGTCTGCAACTTCACCAAGCCGGCCGCTGGCCAGCCTGCGCTGATCAGCTTCGACGACGTCACCACCATGTTCCATGAGTTCGGCCATGCACTGCACGGCATGTTCTCGAACGTGAAGTACCCGTCGATCGCCGGCACCGCCACCTCGCGCGACTTCGTCGAGTTCCCGTCGCAGTTCAACGAGCACTGGGCGCTGGACCCGAAGGTGTTCGCCAACTACGCCAAGCACTACAAGACCGGCGAGGCGATGCCGCAGGAACTGGTCGACAAGATCCTCAAGGCACGCAGCTTCAACCAGGGCTATGCGACCACCGAGTACCTGTCGGCCGCGCTGCTGGACCTGGCCTGGCACACGCAGAAGGCCGACGCGCCGCTGCAGGATGTCGGCGCCTTTGAAGCCAGCGCGCTGAAGAAGTTCAAGGTCGACCTGCCGCAGGTGCCGCCGCGTTACCGCACCACCTACTTCGACCACATCTGGGGTGGCGGTTACTCGGCCGGTTACTACGCCTACTTCTGGGCCGAAGTGCTCGACCACGACGCCTACCAGTGGTTCACCGAGCACGGTGGCCTGACCGCCGCCAACGGTCAGGAGTTCCGCGACAAGATCCTCTCGCGTGGCAACAGCGTGGAGCTGTCGACCCTGTACCGCGACTTCCGCGGCAAGGACCCGTCGGTGGAGCCGCTGCTGAAGTTCCGCGGGCTGAAATAAGAAGCAGAAAACGGCGGGGGAAACCCCGCCGTTTTTCGTTGTGTAGCGTCGAGCTTGCTCGACGGGTGTCCCCGCCCTTGTAGAGCCGAGCCCATGCTCGGCTGCCTTTCCACGAAAACCGGTCGAGCAAGCTCGACGCTACAAAAGCGGGTTACGTGCCTACATGCACGCGGTTGGCCTGCTCGGCCAACCCCAGGTGATCCAGCGCGATGTCCAGAGCCAGCACATAGCTCTGCGCGCCATACCCTGCGGCGATGCCCAGGCGCTGGCCAACCCCGGCCGGCAGGCACGGTTCGGCCACCGCACCGTCGTCATGCACTTCCACGTAGGCGTTGTGCAGGTAGGGCAGCAGTCGCTGCAGGCGCAGGCTGTTGGCGCACGCGCCGGGATCAAGCAACGTCACTTCGCCGCGGCTGTGGTCGGCCACGCGCAGTGCGTCCAGCAGCTCCTGCTCCGAACCGCAGGCACGGATCGCGACGCTGGTCCCGGCGTCGATCGCCCGGTGCACCAGCGACTTCAGCACCGGCGCCGGCAGCGGCATGGCGGTACGGATCAGCGCACCGGCGGCTTCCGGGCCACGGATGATGAAGATCGACATGGCTCAGCCCTCCTGCGCCAGGCGGCGGCCAACGATGGCCAGCGACAGCGGATAGCCGGCCTGCTGGCTGCGCTGGTCGATGACCACCGCGGCAGGGCCGTGCTGCAGGCGCAGGCGTGCATCCAGGCCAGGTTCGCTGGGGGCCTGCAGTTCGATGTACTGTGCCGGCAGCCGTTCAAGCGCCGCCTGCAACGCGCCACCCTCGGCCTGCCATTGCGCCTCGTCGGCCACGCCGACATCCAGCAGTACCCAGTCGGCCGAACGCGCCTGCGGCTGGCACAGGCACTGGCGTACTTCGGACAGGCTGGCGCAGTCGCTGCACAGCACGCGATGGCCGGCCAGCTGCGCCGGCAGCTGCGGGCGCGGCGCCGACGAGGACGCGTGGCGGATCACCAGGAGGGTCATACAACACCTTGCGGAATGCGCCCTGTGGCGCGGTGGGCACACGATGCGCGCGGTGGCCGTAAAGGTGCGATGCCCGGCAGCGGCCCCGCGCGTAAAACCTGCGTAACCCCTGTTGTAGAGCCGAGCCCATGCTCGGCTTGCTCTTTGTAGAGTCGAGCTTGCTCGACTGGGGCGCAGAGCAGTCGAGCAAGCTCGACGCTACGAAGATGCCAGCACGGGAACCTCTCCCGCCCGCCTGTGGTCTGACCCAGCTACCACCCACCCGGAGCCTGTCATGGATGCTGTTGCCCGCCCGCCCTTTTCCGAACGTGCGCTTGCCTGGCTGAAGAAGGAAGCATTGCCGCTGCTGGTGATGCTCGGCCTGCTGGCCGCCGCCCGCGATACCCTCGCCAACCACTATGTGGTGCCCAGCGGTTCGATGCAGCCGACCCTGCAGCCCGGTGACCGGGTAGTGGTGGACATGCGCGCGTATGGCCTGCGCCTGCCGTTTACCGACAAGGAGCTGCTGGCGACCGGTGCCCCGCAGCGCGGCGAAGTGGCGGTGTTCGACTCGCCGGCCGACGGCACCCGCCTGATCAAGCGCGTGGCCGCGGTGGCCGGTGACCATGTGCAGATGCGCGAGGGCCACCTGAGCATCAATGGCCAGCCGTTGCAGATCGCCGACCTGCAGGACGTGGAAGCCTTCGGCCAGCGCCGTGCCCATCTTGACCTGGACATGGGCGGCGGCCCGGACATCGCCGATCTGGTGGTGCCGGCCGGCAAGGTGCTGGTACTGGGCGACCACCGCGGCAACAGCTTCGATGGCCGCTTCTTCGGCTTCGTCGACGCCGACAAGATCTACGGACGCGCCGTGGCGGTGTACTACCGCCGTGGCGAGGGTTTCGAGTGGCAGCGCCTGTAAGCTGAATTGATACTTCCTGTGTATCAATCCTGACTCATCAGGTTATGGATCGACTGGATCAACGGGCCTAGTCTGGGCCCGTTCCCTCCCACGCCCGGCCGCCCCACCGGCCCATCGATCCCATGACTGGCGAAACCGCGGCGGCCGTCGAACGCCGCCTCCCCACTGCCGACACCGGCACCGAGACCCGCATCCAGCAGGGCACGCCGGCCTTCCGGCGTACCGCGCTGGCGCTGTTCCTGGCCGGTTTTTCCACCTTCGGCCTGCTGTACACGGTGCAGCCGCTGCTGCCCGAATTCAGCCGCCACTTCGGCGTGTCCGCCGCCGGCAGCGCGATGTCGCTGTCGCTGACCACCGGCACCCTGGCGGTGGCGATGCTGCTGGCCGGGCTGCTGTCCGATGCGATCGGCCGCCGCCCGCTGATGATCGCCGCGCTGCTCGCGTCGGCCACCCTGTCGCTGTGCACCGCACTGGTGGACGACTGGACCACGCTGCTGGTGCTGCGCACCTTGCTTGGCCTGGCGCTGAGCGGCGTACCGGCGGTGGCGATGACCTACCTGGTGGAGGAAATGGACAGTCGCGCGCTGGGCCTGGCGATGGGCCTGTACATCGGCGGCAACGCCATCGGTGGCATGAGCGGCCGCCTGCTGGCCGGCATCATCGCCGACCACTGGGGCTGGCGCTGGGGCATCGGCGTGGTCTCGATCATCGCCATCGCCAGTACCGTGCTGCTGTGGTTGCAGCTGCCGCCGTCGCGGCATTTCCAGGCCCGCCGCGATGGCCTGCGCCAGCTGCCGTCGCGTTGGCGCGCGCTGTTCGCCGACCCCGGCCTGCCCTTGCTGTTCGCCACCTCGTTCGTGCTGATGGGCGTGTTCGTCACCCTCTACAACTACCTGGGTTACCACCTGCTGGCGCCGCCGTACCACCTCAGCCAGACCGTGGTCGGCCTGATCTTCAGCGTTTACCTGGTGGGTACCTTCAGTTCGGCGTGGATGGGCCAGCAGGCCACGCGCTACGGCCGTGGCCGCATCCTGTCGATCTCGTTCGCACTGATCGGTGCCGGCATCGCACTGCTGGCGATGCCGTGGCTGAGCACGATGGCACTGGGCATCGCACTGGTGACGTTCGGCTTCTTCGGCGGCCATTCGGTGGCCAGCAGCTGGGTCGGCAGCCGCGCCGGTACGATGCGCGCCGAAGCCTCCGCGCTGTACCTGTTTGCCTATTACCTGGGCTCAAGCGTACTGGGCGGGGTGGGTGGGCTGGCGTACACGGCCTGGGACTGGCGCGGCGTCTGCCTGTTCGCCGCCGCGTTGACCCTGATCGGCGGCGGTATCGTCTGGGCGCTGCAGCAACGCGCCCCGCAGCCGGTAGCGGCGTGATCCAACGCGTACGGTAGTGCCGGCCGCTGGCCGGCAATTCCACAGCGATCCGCATGCCGGCCAGCGGCCGGCACTGCCGGTGGGTTGCACGCTTACCCTTCCGCGAACGCTTCGCGCAGCAGCGTGGCGAAGTTGCGGATCAACGGCGTCACCCCTTCACGGCGCCACGCCAGCTGCACTTCCGAATGCGCACCGGCGTCGGCCAGCGCCACGAAGCGCGCGCCTTCCACGCGGATGTGATCGCACGACGATGGCAGGATCGCCGCGCCGAGGCCGGCGGCGGCCAGGCTGATCAGCGTCGAGGCTTCACCCGCCTCCTGCACGATGCGCGGGGTGAAGCCCGCCGCCGCACACAGCGCGATCATGTGGTCGTGGATACCTGCACCGGCACTGCGCCGGAACGCCACGAACGGCTCCTGCGCGAAGTCGCGCAGTGACAGCGTGCCCTGCTTCGAGAGCCGGCGCAGGGCCGGGTGGTCGGCATGCACGATCAACGCCAGCGGATCGACGAACAGGCTGTGTGCCACCAGCTCCGGTGGCAACGTGCGTTTGCGGATGATGCCCACGTCCAGGCTGCCGTCGAGCAGCGCATCGATCTGCTGCAGCGTGTTCATCTCGCTCAGCTGCAACCGCACCTGCGGATACTGCTGGCGGTAATGCAGGATCGAACGCGGAATCTGCGGTGACAGCGGCGTGGCCCGGGTCAGGCCGATATGCAGCTCGCCCTGCTCGCCGCGCTGCGCGCGCTGCACCTCGTCCACCGCCGCTTCCACCTGCTGCACGATGGCGCGTGCCCGTTCCTGCAACAGCTGCCCGGCGGGCGTCAGCTGCACGCGGCGATGGCTGCGCACGAACAGGCGCGCGCCGATCAGTTCCTCCAGCTGGCGGATCTGCTGGCTGAGCGGCGGCTGCGACATGCCCAGCCGTTCTGCCGCCTGGCCGAAGTGCAGCGTATCGGCAACGGCGAGGAAGTAGCGCAGGTGGCGCAGTTCGATGGACATGGGGCCAGTTTATTCATCGCCAGCCGGAAATGGGTCAGAGCCCGTTGCACAGCAACGGGCTCTGACCCCGTGCCGACCAACGGTCGGCACCCACCAACAGCCACCGCCATCCCTCAGCAAGCCCGCGGTTGCTGTTGCCGGCCAGCGGCCGGCACTACCGCAGGGGTGGGGCGCAGCCCTGCCGCACACCCCTCACCGCTCGGAATGCCCGCTCTGGTCGTAATCGCGCGGACTGAACAACTCCGGCTGGATCAGTTCGATGAACGCCCGCGCCTGCGCCGACAACGCCTTGCCGCGTCGCACGATCACCCCGTAACTGCGCTCCGGGAACCAGCGCTTCATCGAGCGCGCCGCCAGCCGCTCGTGGTCGGCTTCGTTCAGGCACAGCGCCGGCACGATGGAAATGCCCATGCCCATCGCCACGTACTGCTTGATCACCTCCCAGCCACCCACCTCCAGCGCCACGGTGTAGGCGATGCGGTGGCGCTGGAATACCTGGTCGACCAGCCGGTAGGTGATCTGCCGCTTCGGCGGCAGCACCAGCGGGTAGCGCGCGATGTCAGCCAGCTCCAGCTCGCCGCCACTGGCCAGCGGATGGTCGTGCGGCGCGATCAGCACCTGCTCGAAGCGGTAAGCCGGCGCATACGTCAGGTCGGCCGGCACATCGGTCATCGAACCGATTGCCAGGTCGGCGGCATCCTCGCGCAGCAGGTCGGTGCCATCGGCACTGATCGCGTTGTGCAGGGTCAGGCGCACGTCCGGATGATGCATCCGGAAGCGCTCGACGATCTTCGGCAGCAGGTACAGGATGGTCGAACTGTTGGCGGCGATGTTCAGTTCGCCTGCGTCCAGCCCACGAACCTTGTCGCGGAAACGCGCCTCCAGCCCGTCCAGGTTCTCCACCAGCGGCTGCGCCATTTCATACAGCAGCTGGCCCTCGCGGCTGGGCACCAGGCGGCGCCCGCTGCGCTCGAACAGCGGCACCCCCAGCTCCCGTTCCAAGGCCTGCAACTGCAGGCTGATGGCCGGCTGGCTGACGAAAAGTGCCTCAGCCGCCCGTGAGACCGAGCCCAGGCGCACCGTCTGGCAGAACGCACGGAGTGGCTTCAACCGGTCGGATTTGTAGGAAAAACGAGGACTTGTCGGGGTGCGTGTGCTCATCGCGTCACAAGTATTAGCACAATTTATGTAGAACATTGCAAAAACTGTTTTGCCAAATACTCGACCCCGGCGGCACCGTGGAGACGTTCCCCCACTGCTGGAGTCGCCTCATGTCCGCCGTCGCTTCTGCTGTTCCCACCCCCGCTGCCAAGGCCACCCCCGGCATCGCCCTGGCGACCCGCGTGGCCGGCCAGGACACCGTGCTGCCGGCGCCGTTGCTGGCCCTGCTGGTGTCGCTGCACCGTGCGGTGGAACCGGGCCGGCAGGCACGGCTGCAGGCACGCCGCGAACGCCAGGCGTTCTTTGACCAGGGCGGCCTGCCGGATTTCCGCGAAGACACCGCCGCCATCCGCAGCGGCGACTGGACCGTCGCGCCGCTGCCGGACGCATTGCAGGACCGCCGCGTCGAGATCACCGGCCCGACCGACCCGAAGATGGTCATCAACGCGCTGAACTCCGGCGCCAAGGTGTTCATGGCCGACTTCGAGGATTCGACCTCGCCGACCTGGCGCAACCTGCTGGCCGGGCAGCAGTCGCTGGCGGCGGCGGTGCGCGGTGACCTGGAGTACACCGCACCGGCATCCAACGGGAAGCCCGGCAAGCACTACACCCTGCGCCCGTATGACGAACAGGCGGTGCTGATCGTGCGCCCGCGTGGCTGGCACCTGGACGAAAAGCACGTGGCCATTGATGGCCAGCCGCTGGCCGGCGGCCTGTTCGACGCAGCGGTGTTCGCCTTCCACAACGCGCGCGCGCTGCAGGCCAGGGACCGCGGCCCGTACTTCTACCTGCCCAAGCTGCAGAGCATGGAAGAGGCCGCGCTGTGGGAGACCGCGCTGTCGCACATCGAGGGCATGCTCGGCCTGCCGCACGGCCAGATCAAGGTGACGGTGCTGATCGAAACGCTGCCGGCGGTGTTCGAGATGAACGAGATCCTGCACGCGCTGCGCGACCGCATCGTCGGGCTGAACTGCGGGCGCTGGGATTACATCTTCTCGTACCTGAAGACCTTCCGCCGCCATGCCGACCGCGTGCTGCCCGAACGCGGCCAGGTGACCATGACCCAGCCGTTCCTGAAGGCGTATTCGGAACTGCTGATCCAGACCTGCCACCGCCGCGGTGCGCATGCAATGGGCGGCATGGCCGCGCAGATCCCGATCAACAACGATGCGGCCGCCAACGAACAGGCGATGGCCCGCGTGCGCGCCGACAAGCTGCGCGAAGTCAGCGCGGGCCACGATGGCACCTGGGTCGCGCATCCGGCGCTGATTCCGGTGGCGATGGCGATCTTCGACGAGCACATGCCCACCGCGAACCAGCACAGCGTGTTGCGCCAGGATGTGCGTGTCGGCCGCGATGAGCTGATCGCGCGGCCGCCGGGCACCATCACCCGCGCCGGTTTCGACGGCAACGTGGAAGTCTGCGTGCGCTACCTGGCCGCATGGCTGGATGGCAACGGCTGCGTGCCGATCCATCACCTGATGGAGGACGCGGCTACCGCCGAGATCAGCCGCAGCCAGCTGTGGCAGTGGCTGCACACGCCGGGCCAGCAGCTGGACGACGGCACCGCGATCGACCTGGCCCTGCTCGACGCCACGCTGGCGCAGCTGCCGGCGCGGCTGGGCGATACCCATGCATTGCCCGGTGGCGCGCGCATCACCGAAGCCATCGCCCTGCTGGCCGAACTGAGCCGCAACGACGAACTGACCGATTTCCTGACCCTGCCGGCCTACGCACGCATCGACTGACCGAGCGCCCGCGTTCCGCCGCCATTTCCCTCCCCGCTGTACGCACCAACCGAACTGGAGAAAGACATGAGCAAGCTGCCCACTGCCGAACAGATCCAGCACGACTGGGATACCAACCCGCGCTGGGAAGGCATCCAGCGCAACTACAGCGCCGCCGACGTGGTGCGCCTGCGCGGCACCGTGCACATCGAGCATTCGCTGGCCCGCCTGGGCGCGGAAAAGCTGTGGGCATCGCTGCATGAGCGCGAGTTCGTCAATGCGCTGGGCGCGCTGACCGGCAACCAGGCCATGCAGCAGGTCAAGGCCGGGCTGAAGGCGATCTACCTGTCCGGCTGGCAGGTGGCGGCCGACGCCAACCTGGCCGGGCAGATGTACCCGGACCAGTCGCTGTACCCGGCCGATTCGGTGCCGGCGGTGGTCAAGCGCATCAACAACACTCTGCTGCGCGCCGACCAGCTGCACCACGCTGAAGGCAAGGACGACATCGACTTCCTGCAGCCGATCGTGGCCGACGCCGAAGCCGGTTTCGGCGGCGTGCTCAACGCCTTCGAACTGATGAAGGCGATGATCGAGGCCGGTGCCGCCGGCGTGCACTTCGAAGACCAGCTGGCCTCGGTGAAGAAGTGCGGCCATATGGGCGGCAAGGTGCTGGTGCCGACCCGCGAGGCGATTGAAAAGCTCAACGCCGCGCGTTTGGCCGCCGACGTGTTGGGCGTGCCGACCCTGCTGGTGGCGCGTACCGATGCCGAAGCCGCCGACCTGCTGACCAGCGATATCGACGGCAACGACAAGCCGTTCGCCACCGGCGAGCGCACCGTGGAAGGCTTCTACAAGACCCGCAACGGCCTGGACCAGGCAATCAGCCGCGGCCTGGCCTACGCACCCTACGCCGACCTGGTGTGGTGCGAGACCGGCAAGCCGGACCTGGAATTCGCCCGCAGGTTTGCCGAGGCGATCCATGCGAAGTTCCCGGGCAAGCTGCTGGCCTACAACTGCTCGCCCAGCTTCAACTGGAAGAAGAACCTGGACGACGCCACCATCGCCAAGTTCCAGCGCGAGCTGGGCAGCTACGGCTACAAGTTCCAGTTCATCACCCTGGCCGGTTTCCACGCGCTGAACTACGGCATGTTCAACCTGGCCCACGGCTATGCGCGCCGCCAGATGAGCGCGTTCGTGGAGCTGCAGGAAGCCGAGTTCGAAGCGGCCGAGCGTGGCTTCACCGCGGTCAAGCACCAGCGCGAGGTGGGTACCGGCTACTTCGATGCGGTCACCCAGGCGATCCAGCAGGGCCAGTCGTCGACCACCGCGCTGACCGGTTCGACCGAAGAAGAGCAGTTCCACGGCGGGCGCAGCGAACGCGCCGCGTGATCGGTCGTGCCGGCCGATGACCGGCAATCGATCGGGCCAGACAGCAATCAGGGTGGCCACGGAAGGGCCAGGCAACGCCGGCAGGTCGGGGGACCTGCCGGCGTTGTTGTATCGATCGAATAGGGATGAATGTGGGCAGCGTCAATCCGGCGCACCCCATCGCCGGGCAACTTGGCCGAAACCCCGTGAAGACGCCCATCGGATTGATCCGGAACGACTTTTTCCAGGCCCCTGGCGGCCAGAACGGCCACCTTGCTTGTTCACACTGGAGACGCGGGCCGGAAAGCTCAAAATGAGATAGGGCGCACATTTTAAAGCGGTGCTATGCTCCGCGGCTCACCAGGGGACGCTGGCGGCGGGTGCAGGGAATGACCGGCAGGGGTGCGGCCGAGAACAGTGATGTGACGACAGGTATCGCCCGCGTGGCGATGGCCGAGATCGTGCATGCGCTGCTGTCCGATGCCGAGGTCGCATTGTTCGCCAGGTTTGCCCGCGCATGCAAGCTTCATGCCGGACAGTGGCTGTTCCAGCGTGGCCACCGTGGCGAGCGCATGTACGTGATCCTCGAGGGCCAGATCGAACTGGACTTCGGCGAGGACCTGGTGATCAAGACCCTGGGCCAGCACGAGTTCTTCGGTGAGCTGGGGCTGCTGGTCGGCGACCATCCGCGCAGCGCCAGTGCCCGGGCCCTGGTCGACTGTGAAGTGCTGGAACTGGGCCCGTCCGACTTCCATCGCCTGGTTGAATCCGACCCGGGCCTGGTTGCCTACTTCCTGCGCCGCACAATCATGCGGGTGCTGACCAACGAGCAGGCCCTGATCAGCCAGCTGCGCCGGCGCAACCACGATCTGGAAACCGCGCTGGACAACCTGTACATCACCACCCACCAGCTGACCCATACCCGTGAGCTGGTGCGCACCGATGAATTGACCGGCCTGCACAACCGGCGCGGCCTCACCCTGTACCTGCAGGAGTGCCGCGTCGACGGCAATGGGCTGCCGCAGGCGTTGTTGCTGATCGACTGCGACCGTTTCAAGCAGATCAATGACCGCCATGGCCACCAGGCCGGTGACCGCGTGCTGCAGAGCATGGGCAACATCCTGCGCTCGATGGCCGGCGAGCAGGATCTGGCCTGCCGCCTCGGTGGCGACGAGTTCTGCCTGATCCTTCGCCGTGGTAATCATGAGATCGTGCAGCACGCGGCCGAGTTCATCCTCAGCGCGGTGCATGGGCTGCTCGAACGCAGCCACGGCACGCCGCACGTCAGCCTGGTCAGCATCGGTGCCAGCCTGCTGGCGCCGGAATCGGGCTGGAGCGAGTGGTACGCCAGCGCCGACCGCGCGCTCTACCGGGCCAAGCACGACGGCGGCAACTGCCTGCGTTGGATGGATGCAGCGGAATCACCTTGATCGGGAGGACAGAGGCGATGAATGGCGACAACGGAACGTCGACGCCGCACAACCAGCAACTGCGCGCGCTGCTGTTCACCGATCTGTGTGATTCGCTGCTGCTGGTCGAACGCATCGGCGATGTCGCCGCCGCCGAACTGTTCCAGGAACACGATCGCCTCGTGCTGGCGCTGCAGCAGCGCTGGAATGGCCAGCTGATCGACCGCTCCGATGGATTGTTCATGCTGTTCGAGCGCCCGATCGATGCGCTTGGCTTCGCCTTGGATTACCAGCGTGGCCTGCAACCGCTGGGGCAGGGCCGCGACATCCGCCTGCAGGCGCGGGCGGGCCTGCATGTGGGCGAGGTCATCCTGTGGAACAACAGCACCGAATCGATCGCGCATGGATCCAAGGCAGTGGAGGTGGAGGGCCTGGCCAAGCCGATCGCCGCGCGCCTGATGCAGTTGGCACCGCCCGGGCAACTGCTGTTGTCGGCGGCTGCCGAATCAGTGGTGCGCCGCGCAGCTGGTGAACTGGGCGAACGTGGGGGGCGCCTGCAGTGGAAGTCATTTGGTCGCTGGCGCTTTCGTGGCGTGGCACAACCGATGGAAGTGCTGGGCGTGGCAGTGGCAGGGAAGGGCACGCTGCAGCGGCCGCGTGCCAGCGACAAGGCACGCCCTGATGTTCCGTTCTGGCGGCGCCCGCTGGCAATGGCCGCGCAGGCGGCGCTGATTGCCTCTGTCGGGCTGGGCCTCTGGCTGTTGACCCGGCCGCAGCCGGCCATTGCCTTCGCCGAGCGCGACTGGGTGGTGATGGCCGATGCGCGCAACCTGACTGACAATCCGTTGCTGGATGATGCGTTGAGCCAAGCGATGCGCATCGGCCTGGAGCAGTCGAGCTACGTGAATGTGCTGAGCGATCTGAAGGCACGCGACACCATGACCCGCATGCTGATGCCGGAGGGGCGCGAGATCGATCGAGCGGCCGCCATCCAGATCGCCTTGCGCGACGGCGCGCGTGCGGTGTTGGATCCCTCGATCCGAGAGGTGCATGTTCAGCTCCGCGTCGCCGTGGATGTCGTGAACCCGGCAAATGGCGAGACCGTTTACTCGGTCTATTCAGATGGCAAGGGATTGCCTTCTGCGCTGGCCTCGAGTGACCAGGTGGTGGTGCAGCTGCGCGCGCGCCTGGGCGAAGCCATGGCGCAGATCGGAAGAACATCCGCGCCGCTGCCGCAGGTTGCGACAGCCAGCCTTGATGCGCTCAACGCGTATGCCAAAGGACAGGCGATCTATGGAGGCAACCGTGTAAGGGAGTCACTCAAGTACTTCCAGATAGCAACGCAGATCGACCCCGAGTTTGCGATGGCGTGGCTGGCGCAGATGCGCATCCTGGTCAGCCTTGGGAAGCGCGATGAAGCGCGCACGCTGCTGGCGGACATTGAACGCTTGCGCAACCGCCTCAGCACCCGGGAGAAGTTGTACCTCGACGCCTGGAAGGCAGAGATGTTCTCGGCCAATGAAAGCGCAGGACTGGAGGCATGGAGGACCTTGGCCGATCTGTATCCTGACCATCACGGGGCAAACGTAAACCATGCATGGGCCGCATTCCTGTTGGGCCGGTATGGTGAAGCCGAGCAGGCGGTCAAGGCAGCAGACGTGCCCCAGAACCCGCTGCGGCCTGTGACCCTGCAGCTGCTGGGCCGGATCCAGCTGGCCCAGGAAAACATCAGCGGCGCGCTGCTGACACAGCGCCAGGCACTGTCGCTCAGCAACGGACGCCCCAACCGGCACCTGGTCGCCGCGCTTGCTGCATCCGGTGACCTGCAGGGCGCGGCGCGCATGCTTGCCGACATTCCCGCGCCCGATGTTGCCCATTGGCTCGAAAGCGTGTCGCTCGACCTCGACAGGGACCAGCGGGATGACGCCGTGAACAAGTCCCGTGCAGCCTCGCGTAACTGCACTGACTCGGTATCGGTGTGCGAGTTTCTGTCGGTGGTCGCGCTTGCGACCCAGGCGGCGGCCGGGCAATGTGCGAACCATTCCGAGGTGACGTCCCTGGTGGCCCGACTGCTGGAGCGTGCAGGGGACGTTGACGAAGAGGATCGCGGCCAACGGCTTTTCTTCGCGGCTACGGCGATGTACGCGGCCCAGCGGATGGGCCATTGGACATCCGTTTCGCGTTTCGACGCCAGGCTGACCGCCTTGTCAGCGCAGATCGGCGATGACAAGACCCGAGAAATGGCGGCGATCGTCGGCGCCAACCAGCGCCGTCTTGCGGGGGATGCTACCGGTGCCGTTCAGCAACTCCAGCCCTTTGTGAACGGGAACGAACTGTTCCAGGTTCACAGTGTGCTGGCTCAGGCACTAGGCGAACTGGGCGACGACGCCGGCCAACAACAACAACAGCAGTGGATGCGGGCTCACCGAGGACGCGCCTATGCTGAAGCATCCGGTTCCGCCGTACTCGGTGGTTTGAATGTACGCGACAGCACCCACTCTCCCGTGGCGGCGGGCTGTTCCATCCATCCCTCGCCACGGCAGTAGCGGTGGAAGGCTTACTGCTCACCTTCGATGAAGCAGTGGGGAACCGTGAACATTCCCTTGGAGGTGAACTGTTCAAGGAGGCGATCGCGAGACGAGGCCAGCGCGCCAGACGGCGCCAGCGGCCCGGCCATCATGCAGCCCTTGGCGGATTCGGCAGCGTCGGCACTGATCTGGGAGAGTGCGCCTGCTGGGTCAAGCTGGAAGGCCTCCCGGAACGCCTCGTTCGAGGTCAGCAGATCCAGCAGTGCGACGGCATCATTGAGCGAAAGCGGCTTCTTTTCGTTTGACACGGTGGTGGTTCCGGACAGGTAGCGGAGGGTAGGGCGACAGTGTGCTACCGACCGGTGGCACGTCCGGATATAGCGGCGCCGGATCGCTCCGCTTTAGCCTCAGCACATCCGCTGAGGTCCGGAACACGGCGGGATGAACAGGTATTGCGGGTCAGCAAAGGCTGCCGAAAGCTGCGCACAGGACAATTTCCTTCATGACCCGCGTGGGCGCGCATAATCCTGTTTTTGGATGGGAGCGCACATGCAGATCCGCCGATGTTCCATCGTGATGTTCGAGCCAGGAGCCGAGGTTTCGCTTGATCTGGAACTGCTCCTGCAGGGGCAGGCCGGGCTGGTGTCGACGCCGCGCTGGCATGCATTGGCTGCCCATCTGGATGCACCGGTGGTGGTCAGTGCGGAAGACGTGACGCTGCTTGGACGGATCGATTCCGAGCGTTGGGTCGACGCCTCGGCGGTCGGCGAGGATACTGGGGCATGGCTGCATCTGCTCGAACAGGGCCTCCTCATTGGCGATGGGGCCGATGCTCCGGACGCTCATCGCGATCGTGACGAGCGGGTGCGGAGCTCTAACTGGTGGCCGTTGGCTGCACTCATGCATCGGCTGGGGCGCTGGCAAGGCGTCGATAGTGCCAAGGAAATGCGCGACGAGAGGCTGGTGACGGCGCATGATCTTCGCGCCCGTTTCGGACCGCCTCCGCTGGCGACGATCGCCCCGGACGTCGCACCCGTGCGTCTTCCGGAAAGCATGGACGACGCCCGTGATTCCATGTTGGGGAACCGGGCGACCTGCCGAAACTTTGCCAGGGACAGGCCCCTGCCCATAGCGCTGCTCGCCCAGGTGATGAAGCGTACGGTCAAGGCGCACGCCGTGGTCAGGCCCAGCGACGACATGGCGTTCCTGAAGAAGAACATTCCGTCAGGTGGTGGGCTGCATCCGCTCGAGACCTATGTGATCGCGCTCGATGTCGAAGGCCTGCCAAGCGGCGTCTACCACTATCATCCTGTGGAACACGCGTTGCGCGCACTGCCCTTCGCACTCGACGACCTGCGCTCCCATGTACTCGGACTGCTGGCTGGGCAGGACTGGTTCGCTGATGCGCCCCTGCATATCGTGCAGGTCGCTCGCTTTCCGCGCAGCTTCTGGAAGTATCGCAAGCATCCCAAAGCCTATCGTGCTGTCCTGCTCGATGCAGGGCACCTTTCCCAGCAGTGGATGCTGTCGGCAACGGAACTCGGGTTGGCGGCTTATGTCACCGCAGCGATCAACGAGATAGACATCGAGGCGATGCTTGGGCTGGATGGCGTAGCGTCCAGCCCGGTGATGATGTGCGGTCTTGGTTGGCGATCAGAAACGCAGGCAACCAGCGAATTCGATCCTTTGAAACGCGTCTGGAAGGTCTGACACGTCAGCAGGCGCCCAGCGCTGGGCGCCAAA
>NZ_JAXAXL020000005.1:68091-74886 GCF_047497515.2 Stenotrophomonas maltophilia | reverse complement strand
GCGGGCCCCCCGCGGGGGCCCCCATACTGATACCTGCGGAGTTCAGGCCGCGGCAGCGCCTTCTTGCATGGCAAGACTCGCGGCAATCGCACCGGCTTCAAAGAAATGAGGGTGCGAGAACACCGAACTGCGTGCCAGCTGCTGCTGCAGTTCATTCCGGACCCGGATGAACTCCTCCTTGGGTGCGAGCTCACCAGCAATCATGCATGCGCCTGCGACGGTAAGGGGCTGGAGACCATGCTGCGCCATGGCCACCGATGGTGCACTCGAAAACGCCTCACGGAAAGCGTCATCGCCACACAGCAGATCGAGCAAGCGAATCACATTGGCGGCGGTCATCGGTGGCTTCCTTGACATCATTGTTTACTCCCTGTGGGTGGTGATGACCGATTAGAGCACACGTGGGCAGGCCCAGGCGTACCGTAAGCACGCATTCCTCCCGGCCGCGCAGCAGCCCGAACCGCGCGGCCCATGCCCCATCACGCCGCTTCGAAGTCCACCAGCACCGCGCCATCGCCGACCTGGTCGCCGGCCTTGGCGCGGTAGCCCTTCACCGTGCCGTCGGCCGGTGCCTGCAGGGTGTGCTCCATCTTCATCGCTTCCAGCACTACCAGCGGCGTGCCGCGCTTGACCTCGGTGCCGGCCGCGACCAGCGTGGCCACGATCCTGCCCGGCATCGGTGCCAGCAGGCTGCCGGCATCGACCGTGGCGTGGTCCGATTCGCCCACCGGATCATGCAGGGTGAAGCGGTGCTGGCCATCGGCGCCGAACAGATACAGCTGGTCGCCTTCGCGCAGCAGCTGCAGTGTCCAGCGGCGTTCGCCCAGCTGCACGGTCAGCCCGTGCGCATCGGCGCTTCCGATCGCCCACACCGGCGCCGCGTCATCGCACTGCACGCGCCAGCCATCGGCCTGTGCCCACACCTTCAGGGTGTGCCGGCGCTCGCCCTGCTGCAGCGGCAGTACACGCGGCGCCGAAGCACCCAGGCGCCAGCCGTCCTGCACCTGCCACGGCGAATGCGGGTCGCGCGCATCAACGCTGGCACCCGCCGCGCTGGCGACGGCGGCCACTGCGGCCAGCATCCACAGCGCATCATCGGTATCGCCCACGCGGCTCAACGCGGCCTGTTCGCGTTCGATCAGCGCGGTATCCAGCTTCGCGTGGGCGAACGAATCGGTGTTCACCAGGCGACGCAGGAAACCGGCATTGGTGGTCACGCCCACCACCTGGCAGTCGGCCAGTGCCTGGCTCATGCGACGCAGCGCGGCATCTCGGTCCACGTCCCAGACGATCAGCTTGGCGATCATCGGATCGTAGAACGGGGTGATGCTGTCGCCTTCCTCGACGCCGGTATCCACGCGCACGTTCGCCGACGGCGTCGGCAGGCGCAGGCGGCGCAGGGTGCCGGTGGACGGCAGGAAGCCGCGGTCGGCATCTTCGGCATACAGGCGCGCTTCGATGGCATGGCCGTGGATCGCCAACTGGTCCTGGCGCAGCGGCATCGGCTGGCCGGCGGCCACGCGCAGCTGCCATTCCACCAGGTCGGTGCCGGTGATGTACTCGGTCACCGGGTGTTCGACCTGCAGGCGGGTGTTCATTTCCATGAAGTAGAAATCGCCGTCAGGGCCGGCAATGAATTCCACGGTGCCCGCACCCACATAGCCCACCGCGCGCGCGGCATCGACCGCGGCCTGGCCCATCGCCGCGCGGCGTTCGGTGCTCATGCCTGGGGCGGGGGCTTCTTCCAGCACCTTCTGGTGGCGCCGCTGCACTGAGCAGTCGCGCTCGAACAGGTAGACCGCCTCACCGTGGCTGTCGCCGAACACCTGGATCTCGATATGGCGCGGCCGCTCGACGTACTTCTCGACCAGCACGTGATCGTTGCCGAACGCCGAGGCCGCCTCGCGCTGGCAGCTGGCCAGCGCATCGACGAAGTCCTCGCTGCGTTCGACCTTGCGCATGCCCTTGCCACCGCCACCGGCGCTGGCCTTGATCAGCACCGGGTAACCGATGGCGTCGGCCTGTGCGCGCAGGAAGTCCGGCGCCTGCTGGTCGCCGTGGTAGCCCGGGGTCAGCGGCACGCCGGCCTTGGCCATCAGCGCCTTGGCCGCGCTCTTGTCGCCCATCGCGCGGATCGCGCTGGCCGGCGGGCCGATGAAGGTGATGCCGGCGGCGGCGCAGGCGTCGGCGAAGTCGGCGTTCTCGGACAGGAAGCCGTAGCCGGGGTGGATCGCCTGCGCGCCGGTACGGCGTGCGGCGTCCAGCAGTACGTCGCCGCGCAGGTAGCTTTCACGCGCGGCGGCCGGGCCGATGTGGATGGCCTCATCGGCCAGGCGCACGTGGCGCGCGTTGCGGTCGGCATCGGAATACACCGCCACGGTGGCGATGCCCAAGCGGCGGCAGGTGGCGATGACGCGGCAGGCGATTTCGCCGCGGTTGGCGATCAGGACTTTGGTGAACATGGCAACAGACTCGGTCATGGCACGGGTTACATGCGGAACACGCCGAAGCGCGTCTGCTGCGGGGCGGCGTTGAGGCTGGCCGAGAGGGCCAGGGCCAGCACGCGGCGGGTGTCGGCCGGATCGATCACGCCGTCGTCCCACAGCCGCGCGCTGGCGTAGTAAGGGTGGCCCTGCTGCTCGAACTGCTCGCGGATCGGCGCCTTGAAGGCGTCTTCTTCCGCCGCCGGCCACTGGCCGCCCTTGGCTTCGATACCATCGCGCTTCACCGTGGCCAGCACGCTGGCGGCCTGCTCGCCGCCCATCACGCCGATGCGCGCGTTCGGCCACATCCACAGGAAGTTGGGCGAATACGCGCGGCCACACATGCCGTAGTTGCCGGCGCCGAACGAACCACCGATGACCACGGTGAACTTGGGCACCTTGGCGCAGGCCACGGCCATCACCAGCTTGGCGCCGTCCTTGGCGATGCCGCCTTGTTCGTACTTGCGGCCAACCATGAAGCCGGTGATGTTCTGCAGGAACACCAGCGGGATGTTGCGCTGGGTGCACAGTTCGATGAAGTGCGCGCCCTTCAGTGCCGACTCGGAGAACAGGATGCCGTTGTTGGCGATGATGCCGATCGGGTAGCCGTTCAGATGCGCGAAGCCGGTGACCAGCGTGGCGCCGTAGCGCGGCTTGAACTCGTCGAAGCGCGAGCCGTCGACCAGTCGCGCGATCACCTCGCGCACGTCATAGGGCTTGCGGTTGTCGGCGGGAATCACCCCATACAGTTCGTGTGCCGGCAGCAGCGGTTCTTCCGGGGGCTGCACCGCCATCGCCGGTTCCGGCTTGCGCCAGTTCAACTGCGCGATGATCGCGCGCACCCGGGCCAGCGCCTGCAGATCGTTGTCGGCCATGTGGTCGGCCACGCCGGAAATGCGCGTGTGCACGTCGGCACCGCCCAGCTCCTCGGCGGTCACCACTTCGCCCGTGGCCGCCTTCACCAGCGGCGGGCCGCCCAGGAAGATCGTGCCCTGTTCGCGCACGATCACCGTCTCGTCGCTCATCGCCGGCACATAGGCGCCACCAGCGGTGCAGCTGCCCATCACGCAGGCGATCTGCGGGATGCCCTGTGCCGACAGATTGGCCTGGTTGTAGAAGATGCGGCCGAAATGGTCGCGGTCGGGGAACACCTCGTCCTGCAGCGGCAGGAACGCACCACCGGAATCGACCAGGTAGATGCACGGCAGGTGGTTCTGCTCGGCGATCTCCTGCGCGCGCAGGTGCTTCTTCACCGTCATCGGGTAGTAGGTGCCGCCCTTGACCGTGGCATCGTTGGCCACGATCACGCATTCCACGCCGCTGACCCGGCCGATGCCGGCCACCACGCCCGCCGCGGGCACGGCATCGTCATACATACCGTGCGCGGCCAGTGGCGCGATTTCCAGGAAGGCGCTACCGGGGTCGAGCAGCGCGTCGATGCGGTCACGCACCAGCAGCTTGCCGCGGGCGGTGTGCTTGGCACGCGCGGCTTCGTTGCCACCCAGTGCCGTGCGGGCGAGGGTGGCATGCAGGTCATCGACCACGGCCTGCATCGCCGCGCGGTTGGCTTCAAACGTTTCGCTGCCCGGTTGCAGCTGGCTGTTCAGGACGGTCATCGCGGTAGCCTTACAGGGTGCGCTGGAACAGTTCGCGGCCGATCAGCATGCGGCGGATCTCCGAGGTGCCGGCGCCGATTTCATACAGCTTGGCGTCGCGCCACAAACGGCCGGTCGGGTATTCGTTGATGTAGCCGTTGCCGCCCAGGATCTGGATCGCCTGGCCGGTCAGCCAGGTGGCCTTCTCGGCGGCATACAGGATGGCACCGGCCGCGTCCTGGCGGGTGGTGCGGCCCTGGTCGCAGGCGCGCGCCACGGCATAGACATAGGCGCGGCAGGCGCCCAGGCCCACGTACATGTCGGCGATCTTGGCCTGGATCAGCTGGAAGCTGCCGATCGCCTCGCCGAACTGGTGGCGCTCGTGCACGTACGGCATCACCACGTCCATGGCTGCGGCCATCAGGCCCAGCGGGCCACCGGACAGCACCACGCGCTCGTAGTCCAGGCCGGACATCAGCACGCGCACGCCGCCACCGACCTGGCCCAGCACGTTTTCTTCGGGCACTTCGCAATCCTGGAACACCAGCTCGCAGGTGGGCGAGGAGCGCATGCCCAGCTTGTCCAGCTTCTGCGCGGTGGAGAAGCCCTTCATGCCCTTCTCGACCAGGAACGCGGTGATGCCCTTGGCGCCGGCCTCCATGTCGGTCTTTGCATAGACCACCAGCACGTCGGCATCCGGGCCGTTGGTGATCCACATCTTGTTGCCGTTGAGCACGTAGCGGTCGCCACGCTTGTCCGCGCGCAGCTTCATCGACACCACGTCCGAACCGGCGCCCGGTTCGCTCATCGCCAGCGCGCCGACCTTGGCGCCGCTGCACAGGTCGGGCAGGAAGCGCTGCTTCTGTTCCTCGCTGCCGTTCTTGCGCAGCTGGTTCACGCACAGGTTGGAGTGCGCGCCATAGGACAGGCCGATGCCGCCGGAGGCACGCGAGATTTCTTCCATCGCCACCACGTGGGCCAGGTAGCCCATGCCGGTACCGCCGTATGCTTCTTCCACGGTGAGGCCGAGCAGGCCCTGTTCGCCCAGCTTCGGCCACAGTGCCAGCGGGAACTGGTTGGTCGCATCGGCCTCGGCGGCCAGCGGCGCGACCTCGGCGGCGGCAAAATGGGCCACGCTCTGGCGCAGCAGGTCGATATCTTCGCCAAGATCGAAGTTCAGGGATGGCACGTGCATTGCGGTGGCTCCACGGCGGGACTACAGGGAATGGACGCACCCGGCGGGGGAGCGGGCGGCGGTCGGCAGGACCGTCACCCGCACGGGCGATGGGCCCAGCGTAGCGGGGTTCGGGAAAGAAGTGAACACAAATTCAAAAATTGAAAATAGAATCAAAACATGGCCTACAAACGCTCTGCACTGATGGAAGAACGGCTGGCCGGGGCCCGGGAACGGATCCTGCTGGCCACCCGTGAGCTGGTTGCGGCCGGCGGCTGGCGCAACGCCCCGGTGACCGCCGTGGCAGCCCAGGCGGGGGTGTCCACCGGCCTGATCTACCGTCACTTCCCGTCCAAGGCCGAGCTGTTCGTGGAAGTGCTCAACGCCGCGGTGGCCCATGAAGTGGCGATCATGGAGCGCATCGCCAGCGGCCCGGAGGTGGCCAGCGAGCGGCTGCGGCTGGCGATCACCGCCTTCGTCCGCCGCGCCCTGGCCGGGCCGGGGTTGGCCCACGCCTTCATCGTCGAACCGGTCGACCCGGACGTGGAAGCCGAGCGCATGCGCGGCCGTCGCGCCTTCGGCGACGTGTTCCTGCGCCTGGTGGAAGAGGGCGTGGCCGCCGGTGAACTGCCGGCGCAGGACGCGCACGTGGCGGCTGCCTGCCTGGTCGGTGCCTTCACCGAGGCGATGGTCGGCCCGACCGCACCCAGCCGCGAAGCGCATCGCGACGAGGACGCGCTGGTGGATGCGATCTGCAGCTTCTGCCTGCGCGCGATCGGCGCCCGGTAATCCGGTAGAGCCGGCCGCTGGCCGGCTTCTGTTGCTGGGGTCAGATCCCTTTTGCGGTGCAAAAGGGATCTGACCCCCATCGCCCTGCATGCTGCGCCGCATCAGCAGTGACGCCTGTTGTCGCACGCGAAGTGCGTTCTATACTCGGTCCATCACGCAGTCGCTCAGCCGTGGTCCAACGACTATCAGCCAGGGGTAACGAAGAGTGCGGAATTACGATCTGGAGTTCCTGAAACGCTTCTCCATGGTGATCGCGCTGCTGGCGACCATCACCCTCGGCCTCATCCTCCTTGCTGCCTATATCCACACCCGGATTCCGCCCGAGGTGTCGCCGAGCGCGGCCAAACGCACCGAACAGCGCATCTCGCCCACCGGCGCGGTGTATGCCGGCAGCACCGGCGCCGCCGCGCAGGCGGCGGCCAAGGCCGCCGCGCTGGCCAAGGCTGCCTCGCAGGTGGCCTACGGCGGCACCAAGGATGGCAAGGTCATCTTCGACAACCTGTGCACCGCCTGCCACACCACCGGCGTGGGCATGGCACCGACGCTGGACCACGCGCACTGGGACAAGCGCCTGGCGCAGGGCAAGGACACCCTCTACAAGCACGCCATCGAGGGCTATACCGGCCCGGATGGCGGCATCATGCCACCCAAGGGCGGCAACCCGGCGCTGACCGAGGAACAGATCCACGCCACGGTGGACTGGATGCTGGGCAACCTGAAGTAACCGGTAGTGGGGGGGGGGGGGGGGGGGGGG
>NZ_JAXAXL020000005.1:0-68081 GCF_047497515.2 Stenotrophomonas maltophilia | reverse complement strand
CCGGCCGCTGGCCGGCAACCACGCATCGCACGAAGGTCATGAGGTTGCCGGCCAGCGGCCGGCACTCCCCTGGCTTTGCCCACCGAGGTCGAAACCCCGCCTGCAAGCGGGGTTTCGCATTTCAGGGTTAGTCTGTGCGGCCTCTTCCCTGGAATCGTCCGTCGATGCGCCGCCGTTCCCTTGCCCTTGCCTTGTCCCTGCTGCTGCCGGCCAGCGCCTTCGCCCAGGCCCAGCCGCAGGCCGCACCGGCCCCGGCGGCGCCTGCCGCGCGCAACAACGCGACTGTGGTCCTGACCGCCGCCCCGGCCGACTGGCGTGCGTTGGACGGCCAGCGGGTGCGCATCGCCGCACCGCTGACCCTGGCCGGCACCGATGGCCTGGAACGTTTCGGCCAGCTCACCGTGGCCTTCGACGGACGGCTCTGGCAGCCGACCGAAGTGGCCGCGCCGGGTACCGCCGGCTACGAGCAGGTGATGGCCGACAACCAGCGTCGCCGCCTGCTGCTGGACGATGGCAGCGACGCCCGCGACCCGGCCGCTGTGGCGTACCTGCCTGGCAACCCGGTGCTGCGTACCGGCATGCAGCTGCGCAACGTCGAAGGCATCGTGCGGGTGGATGCGCAGGGTCGACCCAGCCTGCAGGTCGACGGCGTGTTGAAGCTGCCGGAACTGAAGCGCCCGGCGGTGCCGACGGTGCCGGGCAGCCTGCACGTGGCCGCCTTCAACCTGGAGAATTTCTTCAACGGTGACGGCCAGGGCGGTGGCTTCCCGACCCTGCGCGGTGCGCGCACGCTGGACGAGCACAAGGCACAGGTGGCCAAGCTGGTCACCACGGTCAACGCGCTCGGTGCCGATGTCGCGGCGCTGATGGAGCTGGAGAACGACGGTTACGGTCCGCAGTCGGCCATCGCCGAACTGGTCGACGCGCTCAACCGCGACCGCGGTGCGCAGGGCGACTGGCGTTTCGTCGATGCCGGCAATGGCCCCGGCGACAATCCGATCCGGGTCGGCATCATCTACCGCAGCACGCGCCTGCAGCCGGTTGGAAAGCCCGCCACGCTGACCGGCGGCCCGTTCGTCGAGCACAGCCGTGTGCCCTTGGCGCAGGCCTTCCAGGGCAAGCAAGGCGCGCCGTTCGTGGTGGTGGCCAACCACTTCAAGTCCAAGGGGTGCCGTGATGCCGCCGGCGCCGACGCCGACCAGAATGACAACCAGGGGTGCTGGAACGCCACCCGCGTGACCTCGGCGCAGCAGCTGCACGCCTGGCTGCTGGCCGACCCGACCGGTACCGGTGCCAGGGACGCGGTGCTGCTGGGCGACTTCAATGCCTACGCCATGGAAGATCCGATCCGCACCCTGCACGACCTGGGTTGGCAGGACGCGTTCAAGGTCGCCAAGGTCGAGCATCCCTACAGCTATGTCTACAACGGCTACACCGGCCGCCTCGACCACGCGCTGTTGAACCCGGGCATGGCCAAGCGCCTGCGCGGCGCCGCCGAATGGCACAGCAACGCCGACGAGCAGGACGCCAGCGGCTACCAGGGCCGCAACGTGCAGGGCCCGTGGCGCAGCTCCGACCACGACCCGCTGCTGCTGGGCTTCGACAGATAACGCCCAATGCCGGGGTCGGATCCCATTCCCACGGAATGGGCCTTGACCCCGGACGCACTCACCCCCAGGCGATCAACCCGATCGCCAGCACCGCCAGCGCCAGGCCGGCGCGGTTCCACTTCGTGGTGGCCTCGCCGAACGCGAACACACCCACCAGCGCACCCAGCACCACCACGCCGATGTTCATGCCGGCGAACACGGTGGCCGGGCTGTCCGGCATCGACTGGTGCGCGTGCACATAGAAAAGAATGTTGCCGCCGTTGAGCAGGCCCAGCAGGGCGCCCGCACCGAGGTTGCGCCAGGCCAGCCGGCTGCGGCCACTGACATGCCGCCACAGCTGCAGCGCCAGCATCAGCACGAAGGCCACGCTGAAGCTGGCCAGTACCGCCGCCATCGACGGCGTACCGGACAGCGCGACCTGCTTGAGCAGCACGTCCACCACCGCGAACCCGGCCCATACGCCCAGCAGCCATCCCCAGCCACCGGGCGAAGACGCCACCGCCGGGCCGCGTGGACGCAGGCTGATTGCCACCATCGCCAGCAGGCCCAGGCCGAGGCCGGCCAGCTTCCACGGCGTGGCGGTCTGGCCGAAGAACAGGAACGCGGCGGCCAATGACAACAGCAGCGACAAGCGTTGCGCCACATCGCTGCGGACGATGCCGGCCACCGCCACTGCGCGGCCCAGCACCAGGAAGATCGACGGCAGCACCACCGCCAGCGCCAGCAGCGAAAGCCACGGCGCGTGCGGCGCGCGCAGTGCATCCAGCGGCGGCCGCAGCACCACGGCCGTGAGCGCTGCCGCCACCAGATAGTTCCAGGTGACCATCTGCGCAACATCCAGCGCGCGGCGGTTGGCCAGCTTCAACAACACCGAAACCAGCACACTGCAGATCACGGCCAGGGACAGGTAGAGCATGGGTCGGGCACAGGGCAGGGGCGGGGGACGGTATCATGGTGCCATGCACAAGCCCTCGTTCCCCGTCGCCCCCGGCGAAACCGCCTGCCTTGAACTGGACGGCCCGGCCGGCCCGCTGGAAGTGGTCGTCGACCTGCCCAAGGCCGATGTGCCGGTGCAGCCGATCGTGGCCATCGTCTGCCATCCGCTGTCCACCGAAGGTGGCACGCTGCACAACAAGGTGGTCACCATGACCGCCAACACCCTGCGCGAGCTGGGCATCACCACCGTGCGCTTCAACTTCCGCAGCGTCGGCGCCTCGGCTGGCGAGTTCGACCACGGCGTGGGCGAGCAGGACGACCTGAAGGCGGTCGCCGCCTGGGTGCGCAGCCAGCGTCCCGATGATCGCCTGTGGCTGGCCGGTTTCAGCTTCGGCGCGTTCGTGTCGCTGAAGGCGACCGCCGAGCTGCAGCCCGAAGCGCTGATCTCGATCGCGCCGCCGGCCGGTCGCTGGGACTTCGATGGCGTGGCACCGCCGGCGCGCTGGCTGGTGATCCAGGGCGAGCAGGACGAGATCGTCGACCCGCAGGCGGTCTACCAGTGGCTGGCGTCGCTGGATCTCCCGCACGAACTGGTGCGCATGCCCGAGACCAGCCATTTCTTCCACCGCAAGCTGATCGACCTGCGCGGCGCGCTGACCCACGGCGTCAAGCACTGGCTGGGTGCGGCGGCATGAGCGCAACCGAGCTGACCCCGTCGCAGCGGTACGCCGAAGGGGTCGCCCGTGGTGACTGGCAGAACGACCCGGCCCAGCACGCCGCGCTGGCCGAGCTGGACCGCATCCACCTGGGCCTGGTCGACAGCGCCGAAGACGGCTGGCTGGACCGGCTGTCCTCGTTCTGGAAGAAGCCCGAGCCGGTCAAGGGCCTGTACTTCTGGGGCGGTGTCGGCCGCGGCAAGACCTTCCTGGTCGACCTGTTCTACGACGGGCTGCCGATCAAGCAGAAGTACCGCACCCACTTCCACCGCTTCATGCGCAGCGTCCACGAGCGCCTGCGCGAGCACCAGGGCCAGAGCGATCCGCTGGCGAAGATCGCCCAGGAATGGCGCAGCAACCTGCGCGTGCTGGTGCTGGACGAGTTCTTCGTCACCGACATCGGCGATGCCATGCTGCTGGCGCGGTTGCTGGAACGCCTGTTTGCCGAGGGCGTGACCCTGGTCACCACCTCCAACACGGCGGTGGAGAACCTGTACCTCAACGGCCTGCAGCGCGAGAGTTTCCTGCCGGCCATCAGCCTGCTGCAGCGCTTCTGCGTGGAGCTGTACGCCGAGGGCACCGAGGATTACCGGATGCGCGCGCTGACCCGTTCGCCGGTGTACCGCGCGCCGCTGGCGGCCGACAGCGACGACTGGCTGGCCACGCGCTGGAACGAACTGAGTGGCGGGCAGCCGGCCAAGCCCGGCAACATCGAGATCGAGGGCCGCAAGATCCCGGTGCGCGGCCGCGGCAAGAGCATCGCCTGGTTCGATTTCGCTGCACTCTGCGAAGGCCCGCGCGGACCGTCGGACTACATCGAGATCGCGCACGAGTTCAACACGGTGCTCCTGGGCGGCATCCCCGCCTTTGATCGCCTGAACGAAGATGCGGCGCGGCGCTTCGTCAACCTGATCGACGAGCTGTACGACCGCCACGTCAACCTGGTCTGCACCGCCAGCACTTCGCCGATCGAGCTGTATACCGGCACCCGCCTGCAGGGCGCGTTCGAGCGCACTGCCTCGCGCCTGATCGAGATGCAGAGCGCCGAATACCTGGGCACCCCGCACCGGGCGTGAGGGTGGTTTCCGGGTGGATGCGTTGCCGGCCAGCGGCCGGCACGACCACGGCAGGCGCCTACCGGGTCGGCGCCACGGTGTTGCCACGCGGCCGTTCGTCCGGCCCGGCCGATACATGCAGGCCAGAGCCGTTGCCGTGTTCCACCCGCACGCTTTCGCCGCGCTCCAGCAGCCGCAGCGGCTGTCCCTGGTAGCGCAGCTCCAGCGCGTCGTGGGCCGCTGCCAGCGACTGCACCAGCGGGCACAGCGCCATCGCCTTGGCCTCCAGCTGCTGGCTGCGCGCTTCCATGCGGCGGTCGACTTCCGCGTCCAGGCGGTCGGCACGGCGCTCCATGGCGCCGGCGCGGCCGGTGAACACCTGCCACAGCACGCTGCGGGTCATCGACGTAGCCATGCTTTCGGCCATCTGCTCGATATGCGCGTCGAAACCATCGCCGAAGCTGTCCTGTTCCCAGTAGCCGCGGCCGAGGCTGGCATCGATCCAGGCCTGCATTTCGCCGCGCAGTGCACGCATCTGCCGGTTGCGGGACTTGCCGGTGATGGCTTCGAAGGCGGCGTCCAGCGCATCGAAGGTGACCCCGGAGACTTCGTGGGCCAGCGCGGTAGCGGCCGGCATCAGCTGGCGGGCGCCGGCCTCCATCTGCCGCAGGCGCGCGGCATCGGCGGCACTGACCGTCACCATCGTGCCGTCCAGGCTCAGTTCGCCATCGTGGAACACCACCTCGTGCGGGGCCTGCGGGCCATGCCGCAGCCAGATGCCGCCGCTGTCCACCAGCACGTCGTAGTCGGTATGGATGCCGCACTGGTCTGAACGCAGGTCCGGCCCCTCGGCGGCCAGCGCCGGGGGGATGAACAGCGCGGCCAGCAGGGCCAGGGCGTTCAAGCGCAGGTGCATCGGACCGTCCTTTTCCGGAAGCGAGCGACCAGCATCCGCTGCCAGCGCGCGGGCGTCACCGGCCGGAAGTCATCCGTCCACCGCATTCCCACCGGCTGCCCACCACCTATCCACAGGGTTGTCCCTAGCCAGCTTCATCACTGTCATGTGAAGCTGTCATTGTTCCGTTTCCGCGCGGCGTTGTACCACCGCGATGACGCGTTTCGGGCTTGACTGCGCAGCCCGATCCGGCAGGTCTGAAGCGTCCCGATGAGGCGCCGATGGCACGATCCTTGCGGCGCAAGGGATTGCCGAATTTCACTACATTTGGCGTTGACGGCCCCCACTACCCCCACTATCTTGTGGCCGTCGGTCGCAGCAACCCCAATTCCAGGGGGTGGCAGCAGCACCCATCCGCGATCGTCAACGGCAGTGGCAGGCGCAGGGTCTCATCCCCTGCGACGCCGTCCTGCCATCCTGGGCTGTCAGGTCCCGGGCTGCGTCACCCGATGCATCGAGCACCCCCAATCACGCCAAGAGGACACACGCCGTGAGCACCGAATCCAGCGCCACCATCGAGAAGGAAAGCGAATTCCTGTTGACGTCGCCGCCGACGGCCAACGCGATGAGTGTGACCAAGCGCAATGGGACCACCGAACTGGTGGACCTGAACAAGATCGTGCGCGCGGTGCAGCGTTCCTCCGAAGGCCTGCACGCCGTCGATCCGATGCGCGTGGCCACCCGCACCATTTCCGGCCTGTACAACGGCGCCACCACCCGCGAGCTGGACGAACTGTCCATCCGCACCGCCGCCCTGCTGATCGGTGAAGAGCCCGAGTACGGCCGCCTGGCCGCGCGCCTGCTGGCCAACTACATCGCCAAGGAAGTCTCGGGCCAGGAAATCTACGCCTTCTCGCAGTCGGTCAGCCGTGGCCACGAAGTCGGCCTGATCAACGACCGCCTGCTGAACTTCGTGCAGACCAATGCACGCAAGCTCAACGACGCCATCGACGGCGCGCTGGACCTGAATTTCGATTACTTCGGCCTGCGCACCCTGTACGACCGCTACCTGCTGCGCCACCCGCACACCCGCAAGGTGATCGAGACCCCGCAGCAGTTCTTCCTGCGCATCGCCAGCGCGCTGAGCGAGGACGTGTCCGAGACCCTGGCGCTGTACAAGCGCATGGGCAACCTGGACTACCTGCCGTCCAGCCCGACGCTGTTCAACTCCGGCACCACCCACGAGCAGCTGTCCTCGTGCTTCCTGCTGGACTCGCCGCAGGACTCGCTGGAGTCGATCTATTCCAAGTACGGCGACATCGCCCAGCTGTCCAAGTTCTCCGGCGGCATCGGCGTCAGCTACACCCGCGTGCGTTCGCGTGGTTCGCTGATCAAGTCGACCAACGGCCACTCCAACGGCATCGTGCCGTGGCTGAAGACCATGGATTCGTCGGTGGCCGCGGTGAACCAGGGCGGCAAGCGCAAGGGCGCGGCTTGCGTCTACCTGGAAACCTGGCACGCCGACGTCGAGGACTTCCTCGAGCTGCGTGACAACACCGGTGACGAAGCCCGCCGTGCGCACAACCTGAACTTGGCCAACTGGGTGCCGGACCTGTTCATGAAGCGCGTCGAGGCCGACCAGGAATGGTCGCTGTTCGATCCGCGCGTGGTGCCGGAGTTCACCGACCTGTTCGGCGAAGCCTTCGAAGCGGCCTACCTGCAGGCCGAAGCCCAGGGCAAGGCCAACCGCACCATCTCCGCGCGCAAGCTGTACGCCCGCATGATGCGTACGCTGGCCGAGACCGGCAACGGCTGGATGACCTTCAAGGACAAGTGCAACCGCGCCAGCAACCAGACCCTGCGTCCGGGCAACGTGATCCACCTGTCCAACCTGTGCACCGAAATCCTGGAAGTCACTTCCAACGATGAAACCGCCGTGTGCAACCTGGGTTCGATCAACCTGGGCAACCACTTCGACGAGCACAACGAGTTCGACTTCGAGAAGCTGGCCGAGACCGTGCGCCTGGCCGTGCGCCAGCTCGACCGCGTCATCGACCTGAACTTCTACCCGATCGAAACCGCCCGCCGCGCCAACCTGCGCTGGCGTCCGGTCGGCCTGGGCTGCATGGGCCTGCAGGACGTGTTCTTCCGCAAGCGCCTGCCGTTCGACAGCGCCGAAGCCCGCGCCCTGTCGAAGAAGATCGCCGAAGCGATCTACTTCCACGCGCTGGAAACCTCCTGCGAGCTGGCCCAGGAACGTGGCAAGCACCCGTCGTTCAACGACACCCGTGCCGCCAGCGGCGAACTGCAGTTCGACGCCTGGAACGTGGTGCCGGAAGACACCGCACGCTGGGATGCCCTGCGCGCCCGCATCAAGGAACACGGCCTGCGCAACTCGCTGATGATCGCGATCGCGCCGACCGCGACCATCGCCTCGATCGCCGGCTGCTACGAGTGCGTCGAGCCGCAGGTGTCCAACCTGTTCAAGCGCGAGACCCTGTCCGGTGACTTCCTGCAGGTCAACCGCTACCTGGTGAACGAGCTGAAGAAGCTGGGCCTGTGGACCGCCGACATGCGCGATGCCATCAAGCTGGCCGAAGGCTCCATCGCCGGCGTGGCACAGATTCCGGAAACGCTGCGCGAGGTCTACCGCACCGCGTGGGAACTGCCGATGCGTTCGCTGATCGACATGGCCGCCGAGCGTGGCGCCTTCATCGACCAGTCGGCCTCGCTCAACCTGTTCATGGAAAGCCCGAACATCGGCGCGATGTCCTCCATGTACATGTACGCCTGGAAGCAGGGCATCAAGACCACCTACTACCTGCGTTCGCGCCCGGCCACCAAGATCGCCAAGACCACGGTGAGCGCCGCGGCCCCGGCCAAGGTGTTCAGCCCGGACGAAGCCATCGCCTGCTCGCTGGAAAACCCGGAAGCCTGCGAAGCCTGCCAGTAAGCCGCGCAGCCGCGCGGTGGGCTGACCCCGCGCGGTGGGTGCCGACCGTTGGTCGGCACTGCTGCCTGACTACGGAAACACCAAGGTAGCGCCGGGCCACGCCCGGCGTTTTGACCCGAGAAGACAAGGAAACACCCATGGCCGACAAGCCCAAGCAGATGCTGCTCGATCCCGGTTTTGAACTGACCCTGCGCCCGATGCGCTACCCGCAGTTCTATGACATGTACCGGAACGCGATCAAGAACACCTGGACGGTGGAAGAGATCAACTTCCAGATCGACATCACCGACCTGCACAGCAAGATGTCGCCGGGTGAGCGCCACCTGATCCACCGCCTGGTCGCGTTCTTCGCCACCGGCGATTCGATCGTGTCCAACAACCTGGTGCTGAACCTGTACCAGCACTTGAACGCGCCGGAAGCGCGCATGTACCTGTCGCGCCAGCTGTATGAAGAAGCGCTGCACGTGCAGTTCTACCTGACCCTGCTCGACAACTACCTGCCGGATCCGGAAGAGCGCGTCAAAGCCTTCGCCGCGGTGGAGAACATCGACTCGATCAAGAAGAAGGCCGACTTCTGCTTCAAGTGGATCGACTCGATCCAGGACCTGAAGCGCATCGAGACCCGTGCCGAGCGCCGCCAGTTCCTGCTCAACCAGATCTGCTTCGCTGCGTGCATCGAAGGCCTGTTCTTCTTCGCCGCGTTCGCCTACGTGTACTACTTCCGTTCGCGCGGCCTGCTGCCGGGCCTGGCCTCGGGCACCAACTGGGTGTTCCGCGACGAAAGCGCGCACATGGAGTTCGCGTTCGAGTCGGTGCGCGTGGTGCGCGAGGAAGAGCCGGACCTGTTCGACGATGAAATGAAGCAGCAGGTCTACGACATGCTGGCCGAAGCCATCGAATGCGAAGTGCAGTTCGCCGAGGACGTGCTGTCCGGCGGCGTGGCCGGCATTTCGACCCGCGACATGCGCCAGTACCTGCAGCACTGCGCCGACCAGCACTTCGCCAAGCTGGGCATGGAAAAGAAGTACAACGTGCGCAACCCGCTGCCGTTCATGGAACTGCAGGACGTGCAGGAGCTGACCAACTTCTTCGAACGCCGCGTCTCGGCCTACCAGGTCGGCGTGCAGGGCGAAGTCGCCTTCGACATGAACTTCTGATCGAAGCGGTCAGGCCTGTCGCAACGCAGAACCCCGGCCATTGCCGGGGTTTTTCGTTGCGCATCACTGCTGGCGAAGCGCCACGGCGATCAGGAAGATGGGCTATTCTCGCTGGGCTCCAACCGCGGCGGCGCGTCGAACCCACGCCGGGCTGGAGAAGAACAGGGGATGCCACTGCAGGTATGAAGCGCGGGCAATGCCAGCGCGTCGCTCCCGTACGCGCATTCCTGCCATGGTGGCGGAAGCAATTGGACCCTGGAGGTCGCAATGGATACTGCAGTGCCTGCAACAGCAACCCGCAAGACAGTGCTTCGCGGATGGATGGGAGGGCTGCTCGCCGTCCTGGTCGCCTATCCCTCCCTTGCCTATGGCACCAACTGCGATTCCAAGGTGACCAACGTTTCCATCGATGCCAGCGGCAAGGTGTTCGTGGCGACCACCCTCTCGCCCATCCACGCGGTCTGCAACATCATCAGCAAGGGCGACTTCAGCATGCCACCCGAGGTCTGCAAGGCAACCTACGCCATGCTGATCAGCGCGAAGGCCTCAGCCCTTCCCATCCGCCTGTACTACACCGGCGTGCCGCAATGCGGCGATATCAGCGCTTGGTCGGCGCAACCGACCTTCTATCACGCTGAATTGTTCTGAGTGCGAGGCTGGGCGTGTCGCTGGACGTGCATGCCGCGTTCAGCGCCGCCCCTCCACCGCCATGCGCAACGCCAGCCCGGCCAGTACCGTGCCCATCAACCAGCGCTGCACCGCCTGCCAGGTCGGGCGCGCGGCCAGGAAGCCGGCGATGCTGCCGGCCATCACCGCGATCACCGCGTTGACGCTCACGCTCACCGCAATCTGGGTGAAGCCCAGCACCAGCGACTGCGCCAGCACGCTGCCGTGGCCTTCCGGATGCAGGAACTGCGGCAGCAGGGACAGGTACATCACCGCGATCTTCGGGTTCAGCAGGTTGGTCAGAAAGCCCATCGCGAACAGCCGGCGTGGACCGTCCGGCGGCAGGTCGCGCACCGCGAACGGCGAGCGGCCGCCCGGCTTGAGCGCCTGCCAGGCCAGGTACAGCAGGTACAGTGCGCCACCGATGCGCAACGCGTCATAGGCCAGCGGCACGGTCATCAGCAGGGCGGTGATGCCCAGCGCCGCGCACAGCATGTAGAACACAAAGCCCAGTGCCACCCCACCCAGCGAGATCAGGCCAGCGCGGCGGCCCTGGCAGATCGAGCGCGAGACCAAGTAGATCATGTTCGGCCCGGGCGTGAGCACCATGCCCAGCGAAATGAGGGCAAAGGCCAGCAGGTCGGAGGTCGCGGGCATGGGCGGTCCTGGCAGGGGGCGTGGCGCAGTGTAGCGCCGCCTGCACGGGGCCTGGCTTAAAATCGCGGCACCCCACAGCGAAGCACCGCCATGACCCCGATCCCCGAGACCGTGCCGCCCACCGAAGTGCGCATGGCCGAAATCGTCTTCCCGAACCACACCAACCATCTGGGCACCCTGTTCGGTGGCCAGGCGCTGGCGTGGATGGACAAGGCCGCCTTCCTGGCCGCCGCCCGCTACTCGCGCCGCACCGTGGTGACCGCGCGCAGCGACCAGGTCGACTTCAAGCTGCCGATCCGCATCGGCCAGATGGTGGAGACCATCGGCCGCATCGTCGAAGTCGGCCGCAGCTCGATGAAGGTCGAGGTGGAACTGGTGGCCGAAGACCTGCACAGCGGCGAGCGCAAGCTGTGCACGCGCGGCCACTTCGTGATGATCGCGCTGGACGAGGAAGGCCACCCGATCGCGGTGCCGCCGCTGCCGGCAGCCTGACCCGCCGGCTGAACCGGCGCTTGCGGGGGCGCGGGTGCGCCCCCATCTGGCAGCCATGAGCCCGCCGCTGACCGATTTCATCGACCGCGCCCAGCGCCTGTTCGTGCTGACCGGCGCCGGTTGCAGCACCGCCTCGGGCATTCCCGATTACCGCGATAGCGACGGCCAGTGGAAGCGCACGCCGCCGGTGACCTATCAGGCCTTCATGGGCGAGGCGGCCACCCGCCAGCGCTACTGGGCACGCAGCCTGCTGGGCTGGCCACGCTTCGGCCTGGCCCGGCCCAATGGCACCCACCAGGCGCTGGCCGCGCTGGAAAGCCGCGGCAAGCTGCAGGTGCTGCTGACCCAGAACGTGGATGGCCTGCACCAGCGCGCCGGCAGCCAGAATGTGATCGACCTGCACGGCCGCCTGGATCTGGTGCGCTGCATGGGCTGCGAGCGCCGCAGCGCCCGCGAGGAGTTCCAGCAGCGGCTGCGGGATGCCAATCCGGGCTGGGACGCGCTGGAGGCCGGCATCGCGCCGGATGGCGACGCCGATCTGGAAACGGATTTCTCGGACTTCGTGGTGCCGGACTGCCCGCACTGTGGCGGCCTGCTGAAGCCGGACGTGGTGTTCTTCGGCGAAAACGTGCCGCGTGAGCGCGTGGCTGCCGTGCACGAGCACCTGCAGCAGGCCGACGCCGTGCTGGTGGTGGGCTCGTCGCTGATGGTCTATTCCGGCTTCCGCTTCGTACAGGCTGCGGCCAGGGCAGGGTTGCCGGTGGCGGCGCTGAACCGTGGCCGCACCCGCGCCGACGACCTGCTGCAGTTCAAGGACGAGCGCGATTGCGCCGAGGCGCTGGCGTCGGTTGTCGAACCGTCGGCCAGGTAGAGTCGACTGTCAGTCGACTATCGCGCGCAGCGCGGGCCTTTCGACGGCCGTTGGAAAAGCAGTCGACTGACAGTCGACTCTACCGACCACCCGCCCCCGCGAAACAGCGATCCATCCAGACGGTTGATTCGCAGGCCGTGCGGCGGTGCAATACGTCCCCCCATCCGCCTGTCCCCACGCATCCCCGTGACCCAGCTGTTTTCGCCGATCTCGTTCGGCCCCCTGACCCTGTCCAACCGCATCGTGATCGCGCCGATGTGCCAGTACTCCGCCGAAGATGGCCGCGCCAGCGACTGGCACGCCATGCACCTGGGCAACCTGGCGCAGTCCGGCGCCGGCCTGCTGATCCTGGAAGCCACCGCGGTCGAACCGCGCGGCCGCATCAGCTGGGCCGACCTGGGCCTGTGGGACGACGGTACCGAAGCCGCGCTGGCGCAGGTGCTGACCAGCGTCCGCCGCTGGTCGCCGATGCCGCTGGGCATCCAGCTGGGCCATGCCGGCCGCAAGGCCTCGGTGAACCGTCCGTGGGACGGCGGTGGCCAGCTGCCGGCCGACGACGCGCGTGGCTGGGCCACCGTGGCGCCGTCGCCGCTGCCGTTCCATGCTGCCGATCCGGCACCGCAGGAACTGGACGAGGCCGGCATTGCCGAGGTCATCGCCGCATTTGCTGCCAGCGCGGTGCGCGCCGAGCGACTGGGCTTCGAGCTGATCGAGCTGCACGCCGCACACGGCTACCTGCTGCACCAGTTCCTGTCGCCACTGAGCAACCGCCGCACCGATGGCTACGGCGGCTCGCTGCCCAACCGCCTGCGCCTGCTGGTGGAAGTATTCGACGCGGTGCGTGCGGCAGTGTCGGACAAGGTCGCCGTAGGCGTGCGCCTCTCCGCCAGCGACTGGGTCGACGGCGGCTGGGACCTGGTGCAGAGCGAGGCGCTGGCCCAGGTGCTGGACGCGCGTGGCTGCAACTTCCTGCACGTCTCCAGCGGCGGCCTCGACGAACGCCAGAAGATCACCGTCGGCCCGGGCTACCAGGTGCCGTTCGCAGCCGCAATCAAGGCCAAGGTGCGCATGCCGGTCATCGCGGTGGGCATGATCACCGAACCGGAGCAGGCCGAGTCGATCCTGCGCCATCGCCACGCAGACGCGGTGGCCCTGGCGCGCGGCATCCTGTACGACCCGCGTTGGCCGTGGCACGCCGCCGCCGCGCTGCGCGAGAGTGTGGAACCGGCGCCGCAGTACCTGCGCTGCGAGCCGCGTGATGCGCGCGGCGTATTCAAGGCACGCTGACGTTCACACCCGCCATGCCGGCGCCATGCCGGCCTGCAGGTGCTCGAACAGCGCGCGGATCTTGGCGGTGAAGTCGCGGCGGTCGCTGACGCAGAAATAGACCTCCATCGGTTCCGGCCGCCACGCGGTGTCGGCGCCGAACACCGCCTGCAGGCGGCCGTCGCGCAGATACGGCTCGGCCACGAACGCGGCCAAGCGGGTGATGCCTGCGCCTGCGGCTGCCAGCATTGCCAGCGCATCGATGTCATCGCAGACCATGCTCGGTGGCAGCACCGCATCCACGCGCTGGCCGTCGTTCCGCAGGCCCCAGCGCAGCGGCCGGCCGTCGGTGGGGAAGCGGTGCAGCAGGCCGCGATGAGTGCCCAGTTCCGAGGGTTGCTGCGGGGTGCCGTGTGCCTTCAGGTAAGCCGGCGAGGCGCAGAACACGAACGGGATGCGTGCCAGCTGCCGCGCGACCACGCCATCTTCCAGCTGTGCACCGATGCGGATGCTGGCATCCACCGCTTCCGGTCCATGCTGCACGGCACGATCGCTCAGGCGCAGCTCCAGTTGCAGTTGTGGGTAGCGTTGCTGCAGCGAGGGCAGCAACGGCGCAAGCACGTGGCGGCCGAAGGCGCTGCTGCTGGCGATGCGCAGTGGCCCAGCCGGTTCGATATCACCGGCAGTGACCATCGCCTGCGCGCGCGCCAGGTCGGCTTCGATGTGGCGCACCTGTGCCAGGTACAGCGTACCGGCCTCGCTGAGCGCCAGCTGGCGCGTGCTTCGGTTCAGCAACCGTACGCCCAGATGCGCCTCCAGCCGGTTGATGTTCTGGCCGACGGCGGTGGCGCTGATGCCAAGCGTGCGGGCCGCAGCGGCAATGCTGCCGGTCTCTGCGGTACGGGTGAAGCTGCGGATCAGTTGCAACAGGTTCATGACCGACCAGCTTGCCATGCGGAAGCCCAAGTATCGCTTGGGACTGAACCAAGTCGTTCGGTTGCAACGGTGACCATCGATCCGCCGGGCCGGGCGCTGCCCTACACTCGGGCGATGCGCCCCGATTCCATCCTCACCCTGTCCTGCCCCGACCGCACCGGCATCGTCTACCGCGTGTCCGGCCTGTTGTTCGACCACGGCTGCAACATCCTCGACGCCCAGCAGTTCGGCGATGAGGAAAGCGGTCGCTTCTTCCTGCGCGTGCATTTCGACCGCGACGCCAGCCTGCCGCTGGACACCGTGCACGCCGCGATGGCCGCGTTGGCCGCCGACTACGGCATGGACTGGCAGCTGCACGATGGCCGTCGCCGCGCGCGCCTGCTGGTGCTGGTCAGCAAGCAGGGGCACTGCCTCAACGACCTGCTGTTCCGCGCCCACAGCGGGCAGTTGAAAGTGGATATCGCCGCGGTGGCGTCCAACCACGCCGATTTTGCGCCGTTGGCGGCGTCCTACCAGGTGCCGTTCCACCACCTGCCGGTGAACGCGGACACGCGCGCCGTGCAGGAACAGCAGATCATCGACCTGGTCGAGCGCGAGCGCATCGACCTGGTGGTGCTGGCGCGCTACATGCAGATCCTCTCACCCACGCTGTGCCGCGCCCTGGCCGGCCGCGCGATCAACATCCACCACAGCTTCCTGCCCAGCTTCAAGGGTGCGCAGCCGTACCACCAGGCGCACGCGCGCGGGGTCAAGATCATCGGCGCCACCGCGCACTACGTCACCGAGGATCTGGACGAAGGCCCGATCATCGAGCAGGACGTCGCGCGCGTGGACCATGCCATGGCGCCGCGCGAGCTGGTGCGGCTGGGCAGTGATACCGAATCGCTGGTATTGGCGCGTGCCGTACGCCGGCATGTCGAGCACCGCATCCTGCTCAACGGGCACCGCACGGTCGTGTTCCGCTAGGGTCGGGTCGCATCTGCCGTTGCGTGCCCGATCACCTTCTTTTCCCGGATCCTGTCCGCAGGCCTGGGGCAGGTGGAACGGACACCGTCGATATGTTCCAGAAGGCCCTGGGAGATCGGCGACCACATCGGATCCAGGATGAAGTCAACGCCTTCGCGTCGAGCGAGTTTGGCAGCGGGGATGAAGTCGGCATCACCGGCTACCAGAACGATCTGACGGACTTGTCGTTTGAGAGAAAGTGAAGAGATATCCAGGCCGATGCGCATATCGACGCCCTTCTGCCTGACCTCTGGATGAAGCTCATCGGGCAGAAGCGTGGAGAACACGCGCTTGCCTTTCAGAAGTGCATCGAGCGTTCGGGAATCGATTGTCCACGAACTGGAGTCCGCGAGATGACCAAGGCGAAGTGCCACTTTTCGTTTCTGCTTCAGGGCCTCGTGCAGGCTGATTCTGAAGCGTGCCTCCGGTGAGCTTGCATAGTCGATGCAGGCACCCGAGATCGGGTTGTGCATCCGCTTTCGAAGCGGCGGGCAGTCGTAGAAGAAAATCCGGTAGAGATCCCGTCGCTCACACCCCGAGGAGGTCAGGTGCGCGAGGGCCCATCGATGCGCTACTTCTGCGGCACGTTCACCGTTGCTGGCGTTGTGAGGTTCAATCCGGCGGAATCGCTTAACGAAGTAACCGCCATCGATGAGGATCGCTGTTGGCATGCCTTTGCCCTTTCGATTCCATCCAGTAAAAAGCCCTCGGTTCGGCCGTCCCGCGATCTGTAGGGGGGCGTACTTGGAGGGCTGGATGGGTCCATTGTGTTGCCGTCCGCAAGGGCCTGCAAGCGGCAGAGGCGACATTCCCAGCATGGGTGTCCCACGCTCAACCACGCAGCATTCACCGACCGCCGGGCAGCCCGGCCGTTGTCGGTCAGACGACTGCGATCCCGGCCTTGCCCAGCGCCTCGCGCACCATCGCGTCGTTGGCCTCGGTCACCGGCCGGGTCAGGTCCCACAGGAACTTCACCTTGAAGCCGGACTTCACCGCGTCCTGCGCGCTCCACAGCACGCAGTAGTCGCGTGCCAGGCCGCACACGTGCACTTCGCGGATGCGGCGCTCGTGCAGCCAGCCGGCCAGGCCGGTCGGCGGTCGTTCGCCATCAGGGCCATGGTTCTCGCGGAAAGCGCTGTACGAATCCACCTGTTGGCGCGTGCCCTTGCGCAGGATGAGGTCGGCCACGGTCCAGTCCACGCCCGGGTGCAGCGCGGCGCCGTCGCTGCCCTGCACGCAATGGTCCGGCCACAGGGTCTGCGGTTGCGCGTGCAGCAGGATGGTCTCGAACGGGCGCTTGCCGGGATGCTGGCTGGCGAACGAGGCGTGGTCGGCCGGGTGCCAGTCCTGGGTGGCCACCACCGTGCGGTAGTGGCGCTGCGCCAGCAACGCGGCAATCGGCGTGACCAGTGCATCGCCCTGCTCGCAGGCCAGCGCGCCACCGGGCATGAAGTCCGGCTGCAGGTCGATCACCAGCAGGGCGACATCGGCGGGCAGGGCGGTCATGGCAGGTCCGGCACAACATGAGGGGCGACCAGCGTGGCCGCCCCATGCCCACACGTCAATCGCCCTGCGGCGTCTCAGCGTCCTGCCCGTAGTACAGCAGGCCGATCTTGATCCGCTCGCGGCCGTTCTCGCGGCGGTGGCGGTTGGCATCGCGCAGCGAGTACACGCAGCCGCAGTATTCCTGCTGGTAGAACTGCTCGCGCTTGCTGATCTCGATCATGCGGCTGGCACCGCCGCCCTTGCGCCAGTTGTAGTCCCAGTACTGCAGGCCTTCATAGCGCGAGGCGGCGCGGATGCCGCAGTCGTTGATCTGCGCCATGTTCTTCCAGCGCGAGATGCCCAGCGACGAACTGATGGTGTCGTAGCCATGTTCATGCGCGTACAGCGCGGTGCGCTCGAAACGCATGTCGAAGCACATCGTGCAGCGGATGCCGCGCTCGGGCTCGTTCTCCATGCCGCGCGCGCGGCTGAACCAGTTGTCGGTGTCGTAGTCGCAGTCGATGAAGGGAATGTCGTGCTGCTCGGCGAAGCGGATGTTCTCCTGCTTGCGCAGTTCGTATTCCTTCACCGGGTGGATGTTGGGGTTGTAGAAGAAGATCGCGTAGTCGATCCCGGAGGCGGTGATCGCCTCCATCACTTCGCCGGAGCAGGGCGCGCAGCACGAGTGCAGCAGCAGGCGCTTGCCGTCGGCCGGCAGGTTCAGGGTGGGGCGTTGGAGCTCGGTCATCGTCAGGTACCGCATGGACCGTCGGCAACGGCGGTGGCCCATGCATCAGCGCGTGGGAAGCAGATCTGGGCAGCTACCGTGAAAAGGACGCGCGCGGCCGCGTCGCCTGCAGGCGCAGGACAACGACGGCCCCGGCACCCTCCCCGCGGAGAGTCCAGGTCGAGTCAGGGGACGGTCGTGTCCCCCGGCCGGGGCCGGTCTTCGGGCTGATGGACACGGGCCGCAGCCCACCTACTCCCTGCCGCTTCCCAGGCGCAAGCCCAGTGCTGTTGGCAGGATTCGTTTCCATTCACCGCTGCGGGGCAGCTCCGGAATGGGCGCGTGAGGCACCTTCACCGGATTCCCGTTTAAATCCCTGCCATTGCCGGAGCGAGGGCAGGGATACCTTCGGCGTGTGCACGGTGGACCCGTTGGCCGCGATGGTCAAGGGCCCAGGACCATGCAGTGCTGTGGCCCACTTCTCAGGCTGTGAGAGCGCCTCTTGCCATACTGGACACCGACGGACGGGAGAGGGCGCGTGGCAGACAAGTACTGCGATCTGGTCATGAAGGGCGGCATCACCAGCGGCATCGTGTACCCCAATGCGGTACTGGCGCTGGCCCGCGACTATCGGTTCAAGAGCATTGGCGGCACTTCGGCCGGCGCCATCGCCGCCGCGGTGGCGGCCGCGGCGGCGTGTGGCGATCGCCGCCAGCAGGCGGGCGAACACCTGCCCGGCGACGCCGGTTATGGCGGGTTGTCGGCGGTGTCGGCCCAGCTGTCGCGTCGCGGCTTCATCTACAGCCTGTTCCAGCCAGCACGGGGGGCACGCGCGGCCTACCGGCTGCTGGTGGTGCTGACCGGCAATGCCGGCCTGCCACGCAAGCTTCTGTGCCTGGCCATTGCCGTGTTCGAGATCGCGCCGTTGGAGGTGCTAGTGTCGCTGGCCCTCTTGCTTGGCCTGGGCTGGTGGGGCGGCGGCTGGAGCGGCGTGGCCGCCACGTTGCTGCCGTCGCTGCTGTGTGCCTACGGAGCCGGCGTGGCCGGTGCCGCGCTGCGGGTGGCGCGGGTGGCGCGGCGCAACCTGCTGGGCCTGTGCAGCGGGCTCGGCCGCGACGTGCGCAAGCCGGCCCTCACCGAGTGGTTGCATGCCTGCCTGCAGCAGCTGTCGGGCAAGCCGCTGGATGCCCCGCTGACCTTCGCCGACCTGCACGACGCGCCGCGCTATGCCGGTGAGCCTGACAGCCCGCATGCAATCAGCCTGCAGATGATCACCACCTGTGTCTCGCACAACGAACCGCGCACCCTGCCGCTGGGGGGCGCGCAGTTCTGGTTCCTGCGCGAGGAGTTCGAGCAGCTGTTCCCGGCCAGCGTGGTGCAGTGGCTGGTACAGAAGGCCGGCCCGCCGCTGGAGGTGGAGGGGCGCCAGTACTACCACCTGCCGCAGGGCCCGCAGCTGCCGGTGCTGGTGGCCACGCGCATGAGCCTGAGTTTTCCGCTGCTGATCAGCGCGGTGCCGTTGCATGAGCCCTCGCGCCGCGAGCGCCGCTGCGAACCGACCGCCCCGGCGGCCGACCCGGAGCACAACGTGGCCGACAGCATGGAAGGGCTGACCAGTGCCGGGCAGGCCTGCGGCCCGGTGATCACCGCTTTCCGCATCTGCTGGTTCTCCGATGGCGGCATCAGCAGCAATTTCCCGATCCACCTGTTCGATGCGGCGTTGCCACGCTGGCCGACCTTCGCCATCAACCTGGTCTACCCGCAGCACGCCGAAGACGTGAGTCATGGCAGCAGCGGCCGCCAGGCGCTGGAGCACGCAGTGTTCCTGCCCACCGAGAACCGCCACGGCTGGCAGCGCACCTATCAGTCGATCGCCACGCCGCTGGCAGCGGCCGAACTGGGGCGCTTCCTGTTCGCGGTGGTGGCGACCATGCAGAACTGGCGCGACCTGCTGCAGGCGCGCGCGCCGGGTTACCGCGATCGCATCGTGCACGTCAGCCTGCAGGGCGACGAGGGTGGCATGAACCTGGACATGCCGCAGGAGGTGCTCACCCGCATCGCCGACAAGGGCAGCCTGGCCGGTGCACGGTTCTGTTCGTTCTCGTTCGACAACCACTACTGGATCCGCTGGCGCAACCTGGCTTCGGCGTACCAGCGCTACACGCTGGAAGTGGCGCGCACCGATGACCCGGCACAGCAGGTGCTGGCCTACCGCGCAGCCTATTCGATGGTCGCCAGTGGCCAGCCGGCACCGCCGTCGTACAAGCTGGGCTCGGAAGACAAGCGACTGGCCTCGCAGCAGTTGTGGGGGCTGATGGTCGAGCAGGGACGCAGCTGGGATGACCTTGGCCCCGACCTCACCGACGGCGCACCGCGACCGCTGCCGCAGATGAAGGTGACGCCGATCTACTGAGCCGATATCCAGGGGCGCCATGGGTATCCACGCATGGCGTGGAACTACAGTAGATCCACGCCATGCGTGGATGCTCCTGGCAGCTATCGCCACGCCTCCACCACCGCATCACCCCGCAACGGCGCATACAGCGGCAACGCCAGCTCCTGCGTCACCCAGCCCGGATTGAGCGCGCGCAGACCGGCCAGATACTCGCGGGCGAGCGCCGCATCTCCCTGGCGCATGGCCAGTCGTGCGGCACGCGCCCAGGTGCGGTCCCAGCCGTGCGCCAGTGACAATGCGGTGGCCAGCGCCGCACGCGCACCGGCGACATCGCCCTTTTCCCAGCGTTGCTCGGCACGGATGATCGCGTCGTTGGACAGGCGCATGTCGTACAGCTCGCGGAGCCTTGCCACGGCGCGCGGATTGGCATCCACGCGCAGATCGGTGTCCTGCCAATCACCGCCGGGCGTGCGCACCAGCAGTGCCGCCGACCACTGCCCGCTGCGCTGGCCACCGGCGGCCTGGCCGGCTTCCAGCGCCGCCAGCAGGCGCGCCGCCAGTGCACCGCGCGAGGCGGAGAAGCTGCGTTGCATGGCCGCCAGCACCTCGGGCCCGGCCAGGCCGTTGCCTTGCACGCTCAGCATGCCCTCGCCCTGCGCACCGGCCCAATCCGCCTGCTGCGCGGTGGCGCCGGTGTACTGCGCATTGCCGCCGCGCGCACTGACCAGGCCTACCTGACGCTCGGCGAGCGTGGTGCCATCGAAATCACCGTCTTCCTCCAGCAGCTGCTTGAGCACCTGCGCAGGCGTGCGGCCCTGGCCCAGCAGTGCCAGGCCCTTGGAGCCATAGGTCGGGTTGGTTTCGAACTGGCTGGCGACCGCCCCCACCTTGGCCTGCGCCCACGGCACGCCCACGCCGCCGACCGCCAGGTTGTGTGTGGCCACCGCCACCCCGCAGTCGCCGGCCGCGTTGCAGGCCACGATGGAAAAGGTTGCCCACGCTGGCGCCGCGACGGCAGCGAGCAGCAGGACCAGGCAAGTGCGCGGCAGGGACATGGCCATCTCCAAGGCGGGCATTGCAATGGGATGCAGCCTACGCACGAAAGGTTTAGTAGATCCACGCCATGCGTGGATGGAACCCCATCGAAATCGAATATTTCGAACATTCATCGAAGAACATCCACGCATGGCGTGGATCTACCGTGTCGACCAAGGTCGACACCCACCAGGGCAGTACCTCGTTCCGACAGATGGCATGAACCTGTCGAAGGCGGGGTGGTGTCAGGTTGCGGGGTGTCCGCGGCATGGATGCCGCGGCCAAGCCCCCAGGGATGGGTTCACGGCGTCCCCGCAATCTGACACCGCCCCGCCATCCCGCGGAAAGCCCGCTGTTGCCGTTGCTTCGGCTTCGGCAGGTGCAGGGCGCAGCCCTGCCGAACCACCCCTACCTCCCCGGCAACTGCGCGAACGCGCGCTGCATGCAGTCCTCGCGCGGGCACACCCGGCACCCCGGGCCGATCGACACCGAGTTGCCCGGGCTCTGCACATCCAGCCCCAGCGAATACACCAGCCGCTCCGCATGCTGCAGGTCGCAGCCCAGCGCCACCGCGAAGGTCTTGCGCGGTTGGCCATGGCCCACCGGGCCACTGCTGACCTGCCGTGCCAGCCAGAAGTGGCGGCGGCCGTCGGGCATGCGCGCGGTCTGGGTCAGGATGCGACCGGGCTGGTTGAACGCCTCGTAGACGATCCACAGCGGGCACGAGCCGCCCACCTGGGAGAAATGGAAATCGGTGGCCGAATGCCGCTTGGACACATTGCCCGCGCGGTCCACGCGGATGAAGAAGAACGGCAGCCCGGGCGCACTGCGTCGCGCCAGCGTACTCAAGCGATGGCACACCGCTTCGAAGCCGACGCCGAACTGATGCGCCAGCAGTTCGATGTCGTAGCTGCTGGCCTCGGCCGCACGCAGGAAGCGCATGTACGGCATCACCAGCGCCCCGGCGAAGTAATTCGACAGGCCGATGCGCGCCTGCGCGATGCGCGCGTCATCGTGGAAGCCCGCGCGCGCGATCACCGCATCGATCTGCGGCAGGTAACCGTGCAGCGCCAGTTCGGCGGCCATCTGGAACGCCTGCTGGCCCGGCTCCAGGTAATCGGGCAACCACAGCCGCCGCGCACCGGCATCGAACTGGCGCTTCTCGCGGCCGGCCTGCAGTGCGGCCACTTCCACCAGCACGCCATGGCGGTCGGCCAGCAGCTGGCGCAGGCGCGGTGCCACGTGCCCAGGGGACAGTCCCCATTCGGCGAACAGGCGCTCGGCCAGTTCATCCAGCTCGGGAATGTGGTTGTGCATGCGGTTGAAGAACTCGCGCACCTGGTCGCCGGCCGGCAGGGTGCTGCCAGCGCCGGGCTCGCCCAGCTGGAACTCCAGTGCCGCCGCATGCTCGCGCAGGGCCAGGTGGCGGCGGTGCAGGTCGAGCAGGGCGCGGCTGACCTGCGGCAGGTTGCCGGCCAACGCACGCAGCTCGGTCGCGCTCACCTCGGCCAGGCCCAGGTCGCGCAGGGTTTCGCTGAGCGCCTCCTGCAGCGCGGCGGGCTCATCCTCGTCGAACAGCGCGGAAACGTCGCCCAATACCTCGCCCAGCTTCTTCTGCACCGCGGGTGTAAGTGGGCGCTTGTTGCGCTCGATCTGGTTCAGGTAGCTGGCCGACAGCCCCAGCGCCCGTGCCAGGTCGGCCTGGCTGTAGCCGCGCTGTTCGCGAAGGCGCAGCAGGCGCAGGCCAAGTTGTCGCTGAGGGGCTGAATAATTCACAGAATTAACATGAATCGTCTGGCGTGTTGGCCAGATTAAGCGGATTCAGCCCAGAAATCGAGGCGGGCGCTGTGAATAATGCCAAGCATCTTTCGCACCCCGTGGGATTGTCGTCATGACTGTTGCAGCGCCCCGTATCCGCATGCTGATCGATGGCCAGTTCGTTGAATCGGCCACCTCCCACTGGCAGGACGTAATCAATCCGGCCACCCAGGACGTGCTGGCCCAGGTGCCGTTCGCCACCACCGGCGAAGTGGACGCCGCCGTCGCCGCCGCCAAGGAAGCCTTCAAGACCTGGCGCAAGACCCCGATCGGCACCCGCGCGCGCATTTTCCTGAAGTACCAGCAGCTGATCCGCGAGAACATGAGCGAGCTGGCCCACATCCTCACCGCCGAACAGGGCAAGACCCTGCCCGACGCCGAAGGCGATGTGTTCCGCGGCCTGGAAGTGGTCGAGCACGCCGCCGCCATCGGCAACCTGCAGCTGGGCGAGCTGGCCAACAACGTGGCCAATGGCGTGGACACCTACACGATCATGCAGCCGCTGGGCGTGTGCGCGGGCATCACCCCGTTCAACTTCCCGGCGATGATCCCGCTGTGGATGTTCCCGATGGCCATTGCAACGGGCAACACCTTCATCCTCAAGCCGTCCGAGCAGGACCCGATGGTCACCATGCGCCTGGTCGAGCTTGCCCTGGAAGCGGGCATTCCGAAGGGCGTGCTGAACGTCGTCCACGGCGGCGAGGAAGTGGTCAACGCGATCTGCGACCACCCGGACATCAAGGCCGTGTCGTTCGTCGGTTCCACCCGTGTCGGCACCCACGTCTACAACCGCGCCTCGCTGGCCGGCAAGCGCGTGCAGTGCATGATGGGCGCCAAGAACCACGCCGTGGTGCTGCCGGACGCCAACAAGGAACAGACCCTCAACGCGATGGTGGGTGCCGCCTTCGGTGCCGCGGGCCAGCGTTGCATGGCCGCCTCCACCCTGGTGCTGGTCGGTGAAGCACGCAACTGGGTGCAGGACCTGGTCACCAAGGCCAAGACCCTGAAGGTCAGCGGCGGCACCGTGTCCGGCACCGATGTCGGCCCGGTCATTTCCTGCAGCGCCCGCGAGCGCGTGGAAGGCCTGATCGCCTCGGGCGTGGAGCAGGGCGCCAAGCTGGTGCTGGACGGCCGCAAGCCGCAGGTGGATGGCTTCGAGAAGGGCAACTTCGTCGGCCCGACCATCTTTGCCGGTGTCACCACCGACATGCGCATCTACCAGGAAGAAATCTTCGGGCCGGTGCTGGTCATCCTCGAAGCGGAAACGCTGGAAGAGGCCATCGCGATGGTCAACAGCAACCCGAACGGCAACGGCACCGCGCTGTTCACCCAGTCCGGCGCCGCCGCGCGCAAGTTCCAGGAAGACATCGACGTCGGCCAGGTCGGCATCAACGTGCCGATCCCGGTGCCGGTGCCGCTGTTCTCGTTCACCGGTTCGCGTGCGTCCAAGCTGGGCGACCTGGGCCCGTACGGCAAGCAGGTGGTGCTGTTCTACACCCAGACCAAGACGGTCACCGCGCGCTGGTTCGATGACGAAACGCTGAGCCATGGCGTCAACACCACGATCAGCCTGAAGTAACGGCAGGAGCAGCCATGAGCCACTCGATGACGACGGAACTGGAAGAAGCGCAGCAGGCGTACCGCGAGGCGGCGCGCGACTTCGCACAGGCCGAACTGGCGCCGCACGCCGCGCGATGGGATGCGGAGGGCATCTTTCCGCGCGAGGCGATCGCCAAGGCCGGTGAACTGGGCTTCTGCGGCCTGTACATGGACCCGGAAGTGGGCGGCAGCGGCCTGAGCCGACTGGACGCCGCCGTCGTCATCGAGGAGCTCGCCAACGTCGATCCGTCGACCGCGGCCTACATCAGCATCCACAACATGGCTTCGTGGATGGTGTCCAAGTGGGGCCAGCCGGCACTGCGCGATGCGTGGGGCCAGGATCTGGCCGCCGGCCTCAAGCTGGCTTCCTACTGCCTGACCGAACCGGGTGCCGGTTCCGACGCGGCCTCGCTGAAGACCACCGCCGTGCGCGATGGCGACCACTTCGTGCTGAACGGCTCCAAGGCCTTCATCTCCGGCGCGGGTGCCACCGAACTGCTGGTGGTGATGGCGCGTACCGGCGGTGCCGGTGCCGGTGGTGTCAGTGCGATTGCGGTGCCGGCCGACCTGCCGGGTGTCAGCTTCGGCCGCAAGGAAGAGAAGATGGGCTGGAACAGCCAGCCCACCCGTGGCATCACCTTTGAAAACGTCCGCGTGCCGGTCAGCCACCTTCTGGGAGAGGAAGGCGGCGGCTTCAAGCTGGCGATGAAGGGGCTGGACGGTGGCCGCATCAACATCGCCGCCTGCTCGCTGGGCGCTGCGCAGGGCTCGCTGGATGCCGCACGCCGCTACATGGGCGAGCGCCGCCAGTTCGGCAAGGCGCTGGCCGAGTTCCAGGCGCTGCAGTTCAAGCTGGCCGACATGGCCATCGAACTGGTCGCCGCACGGCAGATGGTGCACACCGCCGCACGCAAGCTCGATGCCGGTGCCAGCGATGCCAACGTGTGGTGCGCGATGGCCAAGCGTTTCGCCACCGATGCCGGTTTCAACGTCTGCAACGAAGCGCTGCAGATCCACGGTGGCTACGGCTACATCCGCGAATACCCGATCGAGCGCCTGCTGCGCGACTGCCGCGTGCACCAGATCCTGGAAGGCACCAACGAGATCATGCGGGTGATCGTTGCCCGTCACCTGCTCAACACCGAAGAGGAACTGCGATGAAGGATTGGCGTACCCAGGAGCACGTGGGCCTGAAGGTCGAGGCCGATGGCCACACCGCCGTGGTCACCCTGCACAACCCGCCGGCACACACTTGGACCGTGCACAGCCTGGCCGCGCTGCGCGACCTGGTGGGCGCGCTCAACGCGGACCGCGAGATCTACGCGCTGGTGATCACCGGTGACGGCGAGAAGTTCTTCTCCGCGGGTGCCGACCTCAACCAGTTCGCCTCGGGCGACAAGGCCGCCGCACGCGAAGCCGCACGCCGTTTCGGTGAAGCCTTCGAAGCGCTGTCCGGGTTCCGTGGCGTGTCGATCGCCGCGATCAACGGCTACGCCATGGGCGGCGGCCTGGAATGCGCGCTGGCCTGCGACCTGCGCATCATCGAAGAGCACGCCCAGGTCGCGCTGCCGGAGGCCACCGTCGGCCTGTTGCCGTGCGCCGGTGGCACCCAGAACCTGCCGCGCCTGGTCGGCGAGGGCTGGGCCAAGCGCATGATCCTGCTGGGCGAGCGCATCAACGCTGAAACCGCACTGCGGATCGGCCTGGCCGAAGAAAAGGTCGGCAAGGGTGAAGCCAAGGCGCTGGCACTGGAGTGGGCGAACAAGGCCGGCAAGCAGAGCCCGACCAGCATCGCCGCCTGCAAGACCCTGGTGCAGTCCACCCGCAGCGGCACCCATGCCTCGGCACTGGTGGCCGAGCGCGAAGCCTTCGTCGATCTGTTCGACACCGCCGACCAGGTCGAGGGCGTGACCGCGTTCCTGGAAAAGCGCGCCGCGCAGTGGAAGAACGCATGAGCACCGACACCGTTGCCGATGAAGCACCGGTGCTGTTCGAAGAGCGCGTGGCCGGCAACGGCACGCGCATCGGCATCGCCACGCTCAATGCGCCGCGTACGCTCAACGGTTTCTCGTTGCCGATGGCGCACCTGCTGCTGAAGCAGTTGAACGCCTGGGCCGACGACGACGCCATCGCGATGGTGGTGCTGCAGGGCGCCGGCGAAAAGGCGTTCTGCGCGGGCGGCGACCTGCACAGCCTGTACAAGAGCATGGCTGCCTTCCGCGAGGCCGGCCGCCGCGACATCCGCGAGAACGACTACGCTGCCGAGTTCTTTGACGTCGAGTACCGCGTCGACTACCTCATCCACACCTACGCCAAGCCGATCCTGTGCTGGGGCCACGGCATCGTGATGGGCGGCGGCATCGGCCTGATGTCCGGCGCCAGCCACCGCGTGGTCAGCGAGCGCTCCAAGCTGGCGTTCCCGGAAATCACCGTGGGCCTGTTCCCCGATGTCGGCGGCAGCTGGTTGCTGCCGCGCGTACCGGGCAAGGGGGGCCTGTTCCTGGCCCTGACCGGCGCGCTGCTCAATCCGGGCGATGCCATCTACGCCGGCCTGGCCGATGTGCACGTGGCCGAAGAACGCCGCAGTGCGGTGTTCGATGCGCTGCTGCAGGTAGCCTGGTCGGGCGATGCCGCGCACAACCACGAGCGCCTGAGCCAGCTGCTGCAGTCGCACGCCAGCGACGCCGTCACCGGCCCGCTGCTGGCCCATGCCGCGCAGGTGGATGCGTTGTGCGAAGGCGATGACCTGCCAGCCATCATCGACCGCATCAGTAGCCTGCAGGCCGACGATGCGTGGTTGCAGGCGGCACAGAAGACCCTCGCCGCCGGTGCACCCGGTTCGGCGCGGTTGGCGTTTGAACTGCAGCGCCGCAGCGCGGGCCAGGACCTGGCCAGCGTCTACCGGCTGGAATACATCACCGCGCTGCATTGCGCCGCCCACGGCGATTTTGCCGAAGGCATCCGCGCACTGCTGATCGACAAGGACCGCAACCCGCAGTGGAACCCGGCCACCCTGGCCGAAGCCACCACCGCATGGGCCGAGACCTTCTTCGCTTCCCCCTGGGCCGACGCCGCGCATCCGCTGGCCGACCTGGGCACTCCGCTTGCTGAAAGGAGCCTTGCATGAGCCGCATTGCATTCATCGGGTTGGGCAACATGGGTGGCCCGATGGCCGCCAATCTGGTCAAGAACGGCCACACCGTGCGCGTGTTCGATCTGGTCCCGGCCGCGGTGCAGGCCGCCGTCGATGCCGGTGCCAGCGCCGCATCCACCGCGCGTGACACCCTGGCCGATGCCGAGGTGGTGATCTCGATGCTGCCGGCCAGCCGCCACGTCGAAGGCGTGTACCTGGGCGAGGACGGCATCCTCGCCGCGATCCCGGCCGGTGCGCTGGTCATCGACTGCAGCACCATTGCGCCGGCCAGCGCCCGCAAGGTCTCTGAAGCCGCCGCCGCGCGCGGCCTGCAGATGATCGACGCGCCGGTGTCCGGCGGTACCGCCGGTGCCCAGGCCGGCACCCTGACCTTCATCGTCGGTGGCGAAGAGGACGCGCTGGAACGCGCGCGCCCGGTGCTGCAGGCGATGGGCAAGAACATCTTCCACGTCGGCGCCAGCGGTGCCGGCCAGGTCGCCAAGCTGTGCAACAACATGGCGCTGGGCGTGATCATGGCGGTCACCGGCGAGGCCATCGCACTGGGCGTGGCACACGGGCTGGACCCGAAGGTGCTGTCGCAGATGATGGCGGTCAGCACCGGCCGCAGCTGGGCCACCGAAGTGTGCAACCCGTGGCCGGGCGTGCTGGAAAACGCCCCGGCGTCGCGTGGCTACAGCGGCGGCTTCGGCAGCGATCTGATGCTGAAGGACATGGGCCTGGCGGTGGAAGCGGCGATGAGTGTCGGTGCCTCGATCCCGCTGGGCGAAGTGGCCCGCAACCTGTACTCGATGAATCACCAGGCCGGCCGCGGCAAGCTGGATTTCTCCAGCGTCGTGCAGCTCATCACGAGCGAGAAGTGACCTGGTAGTGCCGGCCGCTGGCCGGCAACCTCATGCCCCCCCTAGGGGACAACGAAGGTGGGATGGGCGGATGCCCGGTTTCGACCGGCATCCGCCCATTTTTTCTGCCCCGCGCGCGGGTAGTGCCGGCCGCCGGCCGGCATCACCGCATCAGGCAACGACCAGCGTCACGTCGATGTTGCCGCGGGTGGCGTTGGAGTACGGGCAGACGATGTGCGCCTTCTGCACCAGCTCTTCCACCTGCTCGCGCGGCACGCCCGGCACATTGATGGTCAGCTCGGCTTCAATGCCGAAACCGGTCGGGATCTGGCCGATGCCCACCTTGCCGGTGACGGTGGTGTCGGCCGGCAGCGCGACCTTGGCCTGGCCCGCCACGAACTTCAGCGCGCCCAGGAAGCAGGCCGAATAGCCGGCGGCGAACAGCTGCTCCGGGTTGGTGCCCGGGCCACCGGCGCCGCCCAGCTCGCGCGGGGTCGACAGCTGGATGTCCAGCACGTTGTCGGAGGAGACGGAACGGCCTTCGCGGCCGCCGGTGGAGGTGGCCTGGGCGGTGTACAGAACCTTTTCGATGGACATCGGGATGCTCCTGGTGGGTGGGTAGGTGGTGCGTTGGAGCTTACTTTGCCCGGTTTCCGCGTACGTTGGGTTGCAGTTCGTACGAATAATTTGATCGATCGTCCTGCCGGCCTAGAGCGTCCACTCGCGGTCGGTGGTGAACATGATGGTCAGCCAGCGGTCCGGCGAGGCCTCGCCCAGCGCGTCGCCGATCTCGTCGCGCAGCTGGTCCCATTCCACCAGCGGCCGCGGCGGGTCATTTTCCGGCACCACGAAGAACAGCTCGATCTGCTCACCGCGGCCCACCTGCGCCACGTAGCTGCGGTGCTCGACGAAGCCATGCTTCGCCACGATCGCGCGGGCCACCGCATCCACGTGCGTCTGCAGTTCCGGCGGGGTGACCAGCAGGATGCCGGCCAGCGCCCGGCGCACGGTGCCGAGCGGGGCGATCATCACCAGTACGCAGACGAAGGCGAGGATGGCCGGGTCGATGTACGGCCCCACCCATGCCCACGACGTGCCCTGCACCAGCGCGCCGCCGAGGAAAGCGAGCAGGTAGCAGGCCGACATGCTGGCCGCGATCACCCAGTTCTTCGCATCCAGCGCGATGAACTCCGACCCGATGCGGCGGTTGGCGCGCAGCACGAACCAGGCCAGCGCACTCTCGGCCAGCAGTGACAGGCCGGCAAAGATGATCGCCGGGCCCAATGCGATGTGGCGGCCACCGGACATCAGCGCATCCACCGCATTGACCAGCGCATACAGCGCCGCGCCGATCATCAGCGTGCCGCTGACCCCCAGCACGATCGGCTCCAGGTGCCAGAAGCCCATGGTGAAACGCTGGTTGAGCCGCGATTGCAGCGCATCGGTGTTGGTGGACAGCGCAATCAGCCGTGCAACCAGCAGCGACAGCCAGGTCATGACCACGTCGATCAGCCCGTAGATGCCGTCGAAGATGATCAGCGAGGAATTGGCCAGCAGGCCGAACACCACGGCGGCGACCGCCAGCAGCAGTGCACCGGCGATCGACAGGCGCAGCACGCCCTGTTCGGTGGCGGGGTCGAAGAAGTGCGGGCGATCGGTGGCCATGGCGCGATTGTAGAGCGGAGCCACGCTCCGCTGCCGTCGAAGTCGACAACCCTGTCCCCGGCAGTCGCAGTGGCGTAGACTGCGCCCCTCCCACGCATCGACCCCGCCCTGCAGTGATCACGCCACCCTGACCCTTGCCGCACATCGGCAGCCGGCCCGCCCGGCTCAGGAACCCGTGACTTTCCACTGCAGCGCCACGTGGCCATGCCCGCGTGTGCGCGGAGTTTTCCCATGCAAACGTCCTACCCCCTGCGCCAGCAATGGCTCGGCAATATCCGTGGCGACCTGCTGTCCGGCATCGTCGTCGCCCTGGCCCTGATTCCCGAGGCCATCGCCTTTTCGCTCATCGCCGGCGTCGATCCCGAGGTCGGCCTGTACGCCGCGTTCTCGATCGCGGTGATCACCGCCATCGCTGGCGGCCGCCCCGGCATGATCTCTGCCGCCACCGGTGCGATGGCACTGGTGATGGTCGACCTGGTCAAGGACCACGGCCTGCAGTACCTGTTCGCCGCCAGCATCCTGGCCGGCCTGCTGCAGGTGCTGGCCGGCGTGTTCAAGCTCGACTCGCTGATGCGCTTCGTCTCGCGCTCGGTCATCACCGGCTTCGTCAACGCACTGGCCATCCTGATCTTCCTGGCGCAGATGCCCGAGCTGATCGGCCGCGGCCCCACCGTCTATGTGCTGTGCGCCGCCGCGCTGGCGATCATCTACCTGCTGCCGCGCATCACTCGCGCCGTGCCGTCACCGCTGGTGGCCATCGTCGTGCTCACCGCCGTGGTGATCGGCTTTGGCGTGGACGTGCGCAGCGTCGGCGACATGGGCCAGCTGCCCGACAGCCTGCCGCACTTCCTCATTCCCGATGTCCCGCTCAGCTGGGAAACGCTGCGCATCCTGCTGCCGGTGTCAGCCACATTGGCGGTGGTCGGCCTGCTTGAATCGATGATGACGCTGCAGATCGTCGAGGACATCACCGAAACGCCCAGCGAGCGCAACCGCGAATGCGTCGGCCAGGGCGTGGCCAACACGGTCACCGGTTTCCTCGGCGGCATGGCTGGCTGCGCGATGATCGGCCAGTCGGTCATCAACGTGACCTCCGGCGGCCGCGGGCGCCTGTCCTGCCTGGTGGCCGGCGTGCTGCTGCTGGTGCTGGTGGTGTATGGCAGCGACCTGGTGCGGCAGATTCCGATGGCCGCGCTGGTGGCGGTCATGATCATGGTCAGCATCGGTACCTTCAGCTGGCGCTCGCTTAGCGACCTGCGCACGCATCCACGTAGTTCGTCAGCGGTGATGCTGCTGACCGTGGTGGTCACCGTGGCCGCCCACGACCTGGCCAAGGGCGTGCTCAGCGGCGTGCTGCTGTCGGCGCTGTTCTTCGCACGCAAGGTCGGCCGCATGCTGGAGGTGCGACGCGAGGATGCCGGTGACACGCAGGTCTACCGCGTGCGCGGGCAGGTGTTCTTCGCCTCGGCGGGGCAACTGGGTGTGGCGTTTGACTACCAGCACGTGGCGCCGAAGGTGCAGATCGATCTTCGCGATGCCCATCTGTGGGATCTGACCGCCGTGGCCGCATTGGAGCGCGCGCAGGAAAAACTGGCCGCGCATGGAGCACAGGTGACGGTGGTGGGGCTCAATGCCGCCAGCCAGACGTTGATCGAGCAGGTGGGTGGCGCGCGCGCGGGGCATTGAGTCCGCAGCGCGCCCAGGTAGCGCCGGGCCATGCCCGGCGAGCACGGCGGCGGCAATCAGGCGGTGCCTGCGGGTTGCTTGTCGGCTTGCACGATGAGATGCACGCCGAGCGCTGACAGTACCCGCTGCACGGTGTCGAAGCGTGGGTGTGCTCCGGGGCGCAGTGCCTTGTACAGGCTCTCGCGTCCAAGACCGGAGACCTCGGCAACGCCGCTCATGCCACGGGCGCGCGCCACTGTTCCGAGTGCCTCCTGAAAGTGGCCCGCATCCCCGGCTGCCAAGGCCTCGCTCAGATAGGTGGCGATTGCGACGTCGTCATCGAGGTAGTCGGCGGGATCGAAGCGTGTCTTCGCAGGGTGCCCCGCCGCCATTCAGCCACCCGGTGTAAACTATTGATCTCACTGGCAATGCCAGTCTCCACGATCAACGCCCCGATGACGTCCGCCACCGCCCGTTACGCCGATTCCCTGCGCCTGTCCGTCGCCCCGATGATGGACTGGACGGACCGCCATTGCCGCGTGTTCCATCGCGTGCTGGCCCCGGGCGCGCGCCTGTACACGGAGATGGTGCACGCCAACGCGGTCATCCACGGCGACCGCGAGCGCCTGCTCGGCTTCGACCGCAGCGAGCAGCCGCTGGCGCTGCAGCTGGGTGGTAGCGATCCGGCCCTGCTGGCGCAGGCCGCGCGCATCGCCGCCGACTGGGGCTACGACGAGGTCAACCTCAACTGTGGCTGCCCCTCCGACCGCGTGCAGGCTGGGCGTTTCGGCGCCTGCCTGATGCGCGAGCCGGTGCTGGTGGCCGAGTGCGTGGCGGCGATGGTCGATGCGGTGGATATCCCGGTAACGGTGAAGTGCCGCCTCGGCGTGGATGAAGACAACGATTACGACGTATTTGCCGCCTTCGTCGATCGCCAGGTCGCCGCCGGTGCGGCGATGGTGGTGGTGCACGCCCGCAACGCGTGGCTGAAGGGGTTGTCGCCGAAGGAGAACCGCGAGGTTCCGCCGCTGAAGTACGACTGGGCCTATCGCCTGAAGCAGGAGCGCCCGGCGCTGCCGGTGGTGCTCAACGGCGGCCTGGCCAGCCTTGAGGCGGTGCAGGCACAGGCCGCGCACGTCGACGGCGTGATGCTGGGCCGCGCGGCCTACCACGACCCTTACCTGCTGCATCAGCTGGAGGCGCTGCACACCGGCGCCCCGCTGCAGGCCCGTGGCGATCTGCTGCGCGCGCTGCGCCCCTATGTGGAAGCGCGCCTGGGCGAAGGCCTGGCGCTGAAGCACATCACCCGCCATCTGCTCGGCCTGTTCCACGGCCAGCCCGGTGGCCGCGCATTCCGCCAGGTGCTGAGCGAGGGCGCACACCGCCCGGGCGCCGACTGGACCCTGGTCGAGCAGGCGCTGGCGGTGACCGAACGCGAAGCAGATCGCGCCGCAGCGTGACCGAAGTCACATTCCTGACTTGACAAGGGACGAGGATTCGTCCCGAATGTTCACTTAGCTGAACAACACGACGGTGGGGCCGGAAAAGTTCAGACCGGATTCACTGCTCCAAACCAAGAATTTGCAAAGGATTTGTAAAGCGCCGGGTCTCGAACCCGGTCCCCGGATTTACGACTTTTGAACGAATCGCCGTGCTCGGCTAGGATCGCATCGATGTCTTCCGCTCCCTTCCATCGCCGCATTGCCCTGGCCACCTGCGTGGTGCTGGCGGCTGCGCCGTTGTCTTCGGCGCTGGCGCAACAGCCGCCGCGTGGCGACCAGGGGCGCGCGGAGATGATGGAGCGGGGCGAGCGCGGTGGCCGTGGCGACGAGCGTTCGCTGTCCGATGCCGTGCGCCGCGTGCAGCGCACCACCGGGGGCCACATCCTCGGTGCCGAGCGGGTGCCGTTCGATGGTCGTGACATCAACCGGGTGAAATACATGGACGACCGGGGCCGGGTCCGCTACATGGACGACCCCGCCCCGTCGCGTTCACAGCCGCGCACGCCGCGGTCGGATATGTCATCACTACGCGGCGATAACCCCTGAACAGGGATAGTTGTCGCCATCAACCCGTACCCACAGGCCTCCGGGCCACACCCAGGACACTAGGGAGAGTTCATGCGTATCCTTCTGGTCGAAGACGAAGCCCCGCTGCGTGAGACCCTGGCAGCCCGGCTCAAGCGCGAAGGCTTTGCCGTCGATGCTGCGCAGGACGGCGAGGAAGGCCTCTACATGGGCCGCGAAGTTCCGTTCGATGTCGGCATCATCGACCTCGGACTGCCCAAGATGTCGGGCATGGAGCTGATCAAGGCCCTGCGTGACGAAGGCAAGAAGTTCCCGGTGCTGATCCTGACCGCGCGTTCGAGCTGGCAGGACAAGGTCGAGGGCCTGAAGCAGGGTGCCGACGATTACCTGGTCAAGCCGTTCCACGTCGAAGAGCTGCTGGCCCGCGTCAACGCGCTGCTGCGCCGCGCTGCAGGCTGGAGCAAGCCGACCCTGGAATGCGGCCCGGTCGCCCTGGATCTCGCCGCGCAGACCGTCAGCGTCGCCGGCAGCAATGTCGACCTGACCAGCTACGAGTACAAGGTGCTGGAGTACCTGATGATGCATGCCGGTGAACTGGTCTCCAAGGCCGACCTCACCGAGCACATCTACCAGCAGGACTTCGACCGCGACTCGAACGTGCTGGAAGTCTTCATCGGCCGCCTGCGCAAGAAGCTGGACCCTGATGGCGAACTGAAGCCGATCGAGACCGTGCGCGGTCGCGGCTACCGTTTCGCGATTCCGCGCAACGAGGGCTGAGCCGGCTCACCCTGGCGATAACACGATGTCCGGCCGTCTGTGGTTCTTCCGACGCTGGCGGCCGCGCTCTCTGCAGGCGCGCCAGATGCTCGCCGCTTCCGTGGGCCTGGTCGCGTTCCTGGCCCTGGCCGGCTACGCGCTCGACGCCGCCTTCGCCGATACGGCGAAGGCGAACCTGCGTGAGCGCCTGAAGAACTACGCCACGGCCTATGCGGCCGGCATCGACTTCACCCGCGACCGCTCGCTGTACATCCGCGAGCAGCCGCCGGATCCGCGCTTCGACGTACCCGGCAGTGGCCTGTACCTGCAGGTAGTGATGCCTGACGGCAAGGGCAATTCAATGTCCGCCGAAGGCCCCATGCTGCCCACCGTGGGCGGCGGCCTGCTGGCCCCGCGCCAGGAAGTATTCGAAGGCCCGCTGCCGATGATCCAGATCGATGGCAGCCAGGGTTCGGTGTACCGCTATGGCCTGGGCCTGGTGTGGGATGCCGACGCCGATCCGGCCACCGAATTCCCGTACACCATCTACGTGATGGAAGACTCGCGCGCGCTGGGTGCGCAGCTGCGTGTCTTCCGCGGCCGCGTCTGGTTCTACCTGGGCGGCATCGGCCTGATCCTGCTGCTGCTGCAGACCGTCATCCTGCAGTGGAGCCTGCGCCCGCTGCGCCGCGTGATCACCGAGCTGACCAAGGTGCAGCGTGGCGAGACCGCGCGCATGAGTGAGCGCCATCCGCGCGAGCTGGAGCCGCTGACCGACAGCATCAATGCCTTCATCGAGAGTGAGCGCGAGAACCTGGAGCGCCAGCGCAACACCCTGGCCGACCTGGCGCACAGCCTGAAGACGCCGATCGCGGTGCTGCGCACGCAGATGGACAGCGGTGCCGGTGATGGCGCGCTGCGCGAGGAACTGGACGTGCAGCTGCAGCGCATGAACAACCTGGTCTCGTACCAGCTGGCGCGCGCGGCGTCGTCGGGCCACAAGCTGTTCTCCGCGCCCCTGCCGATCGAATCCAACGCCGAGGAAATCGTGCGCGGCCTGGAAAAGGTCTACGCGTCGAAGGGTGTGCTGTGCGAATTCGACATCGACCCGGCCGCGCGCTTCCATGGTGAACCCGGCGATCTGCAGGAACTGCTCGGCAACCTGCTGGAAAACGCCTTCAAGTGGGCCAATCGCCGCGTGCTGCTGACCGCGCAGCCGCTGCCGGCCCCGAACGCGCGCCGCGCCGGCCTGCTGCTGGCGGTGGACGACGATGGCCCGGGCATCGCCCCGGACGATATCGGCAAGGTGCTGCAGCGTGGCGTGCGCGGCGACGAGCGCGTGCAGGGCCATGGCATCGGCCTGTCCATCGTGCAGGACCTGATCAAGGACTACCGCGGCGAACTGGCCGTCGGCCGTTCCAGTGAACTGGGCGGCGCCCGCTTCGAAGTGCGCCTGCCGCCGGGGCCGTAAACCGCGCGTTCCCGTCCGCCGGGCATCGCCTGGCGCAACAACGCGTGGTGTCCCGGTAGTGCCGGCCGCTGGCCGGCAACCTCAAGATCTTAGGTGGCAGATTGCCGGCCAGCGGCCGGCACTACCGTATTTCGATCTTCGGCGGCTCGCCATACAGCCGCCGCAGCTGCGCGGCCACTTCCGGCAACGCCTGCTGCAGAAGGTCGGGTGCAGAGAAGTGGTACTCGCTGGCCACTGCGAAGAACTCTTCCGGCGCCTCGGCCGCATACGGATCGATCAGCGTTTCCTCACCGGCATCCACCTGCGCGCAGAACGCATCGTAGGCACGCTGGAAAATGCCCGCCCATTCGCGCTGCCATGGGCGTGGCAGCGGCGGGGTGCCGTCCATCGCACCATCCAGCGCATCCAGCTTGTGCACCATCTCGTGCACGGCCACGCAGTAACCCTCGTGCGGTGCGGCCAGGTCGGCCTGCACATCGGCCCAGGACAGGATCAACGGGCCGCTGTCCCACGATTCGCCAATCAGTTCGTCATCCCATTCGTGCAGTACGCCGGCCGCGTCCATGTGGCTGCGGTGCACGCGGAACGCATCGGGGTAGACGATCAGCTGCGACCAGCCTTCCAGCCCCACTTCGCCGAACTCCAGCAGCGGCAGGCAGCACAGCGCGGCCAGCAGCACGCCATCGCCGGGCTGCAACTGCAGCTCGCCGATCGGGGTAAGGGTCTTCTCGTGCAGGAAGCGCGTGGCCAGCACCCGCAGGCGCGCGCGGCGTGCGTCGTCCAGGCCGTGCAGCCACGCAGCGCGGCGGCAGGCGTCCTCCCAAAGTGCATCGTCAATCGGCCGCGGCGCAGGCCGCAGCCAGCGCAGCAACGACTTGATCAGCGGAACATTCCCGGCAGGTAGCTGTGCCACTTCGGCGCACGGATGCGCTGCAGCACGTCGTCATCGCTGCCACCGCCGCCGGTGCTGCCGTTGGCCGCCGGGCGTACCGGCGCCGGCTTGGCGGCAGCTGCCGAAGCGGTCGCGGTCGGTGCACGCTGCGAAGCGGCATCGCCGTTGGAGGACACGCAGGCGCCACGGCTGTCGTCCAGCGCTGCCGTCGCAGACGCCGCGAAGGGCATCGTCAGCAGGATCAGGCAATGGGCATAACGGCGCATTGACGACATCCACGTTAAGGGAAGGTGAGTTCCCGATTCTAGCCCGAACCCGAGGCCCCGTTGGAAGCCCCTGCGGAACCCAGAGTGGCAGGCGTCGCTGGCGGCTTTCCCGCATAATTCCGTTCTGACTTCGTGGAAGCTGCCGTGGACGATCGCCAATTGCTGGCCAAACTCGCTGCCGGTCGCCTGTCCGGCGACGCCCTGGCCCGTGAGCTGGGCCAGACCCGGGCGGCTATTTGGAAGCGTATTCAAGGACTTAGGGCTGCCGGCGTAGACGTCGAGGGCCGCGCTGGCGAGGGCTACGGCCTGACCCGACCGGTCGACCTGCTGGACCCGGACGCGATCCGCGCCGGCCTGCCTGCCGCGGTTCTGCCGCTGCTGCACGACCTGCAGGTGGCCTGGACGGTGGACTCCACCAACGCCGAATTGCTGCGTTGCAGCGCGCCCCAGCGCGGAGTGAGCGTCCTTCTGGCCGAACGCCAGACCGGTGGCCGCGGCCGTCGTGGCCGTACCTGGGCCTCGCCGCTGGCCGCGCATATCTACCTGTCGGTGCTGCGCCTGTACTCCGGTGGCTTGGGCCGCCTGGCCGGGTTGAGCCTGGTGGCCGGCATCGCCGTGGCCGAAGCGCTGCATGACCTCGGGTTCACCCAGGCGCAGCTGAAGTGGCCGAACGACCTGATTGTCGATGGCAAGCGCAAACTGGTCGGCCTGCTCGCCGAAGGCGGTGGCGAATACGCCGGCCCGGCGCGCGCAGTGATCGGCATCGGCATCAACACGCACATGCCGCCCGCGTTCGCCGAACAGATCACCCAGCCATGGGTGGACCTGGATACGCTGGCCGGCAAGCCGGTGGACCGCAACGTGGTGGTCGCCGCAGTGCTGACGCGCCTGCTGCCGGCGCTGGAGCAATTCGATCGCGAAGGCCTGGCGCCGTTCCTGCCGCGCTACGCCGCGTTCGACATGCTGGCCGGGCGCGAAGTGCGCGTGGAGCTGGAAGGGCAGTGGCAGCATGGCACCGCACTGGGCCTGGCCGATGACGGCGCGCTGCGCGTGCGCATCGATGGCCAGGAACGCCTGCTGCACGCCGGCGAAGTCAGCGTGAGGGCGGCATGAGCGATTGGTTGTTCGACCTGGGCAACTCGCGCTTCAAGTTCGCGCCGTTGCAGGGTGATCGCGCTGGCGATGTGCAGGCCTGGGCGCATGGCGCCGAAGGCATGGCCGGGCAGCCGCCGCACAGCCTGCCCAGCGGCACCACCGCGTTCGTCGCCAGCGTGGCCGCACCGTCGCTGACCAGCGCCATGCTGGACCAGCTGCAGCGCCGCTTCGAACACGTGCACGTGGTGCGCACCAGCGCCGAGTGTGCCGGCGTGCGCATTGCCTATGCCAAGCCGGAAAAGTTCGGTGTTGACCGCTTCCTGGCCCTGCTGGCTGCGGCCAAGGCGCAGTGCCCGGTGCTGGTGGTTGGCGTGGGCACTGCGTTGACGATTGACCTGCTCGACGCCGAGGGCCAGCACCATGGCGGCCGTATCTCCGCATCGCCCACCACCATGCGCGAAGCGCTGCATGCGCGTGCGGTGCAGCTGCCGGCCACCGGCGGCGACTACAGCGAATTCGCCAACGACACCGCCGACGCGCTGGCCTCCGGCTGCGATGGCGCCGCGGTGGCGCTGGTCGAACGCAGCGCGCAGCAGGCGCACGCGCTGCTGGGCGTGGCACCGTCGCTGCTGGTGCACGGGGGGGGCGCACCGGCGCTGATGCCGCTGCTGCCCGGCGCCGACTACCACCCCTCGCTGGTGCTGGATGGCCTCGCCCGCTGGGCGGTGCACCAGCCCGCAGGCTAGTATCCGCGCATGCTGACCCGTGCCCTGATCGTCGTACTGGCCATCCTCAATCTTGGCGTCGCCTGCTGGTGGCTGCTGCGCGATGCGCCGCAAGCGCCTGCGCCGCCGCCGCAACCGGCCGGCGTGGCCGAACTGCGTTGGGTGCCGGGTGGGGCTGATGCGACGGCCGCTGCCGAAGCCACCGCTGCCGCCCCGACCGCATCGCTGATGGAGCGCGGACCGGCCGAGAAGACCGCGGTGGCAGCGACGCCCGCGCCTGCGGTGCCGGCCAAGCCCGAGCCCACGCCTGTTGCCGCAACGGCCAAGCCGGTGACGCCACCCGCGCCGACCCCGGCACCTGAGAAGCCCGCGACCCCGCCTGCGGCCCCGGAACCGCCGCGCTGCGTTGCACTGGGCCCGTTTGCCGACCGCGCCGCGGCGACCGCCGCGCAGGGCAAGGCCGGCAACGCCATCAGCCAGGTGCGCCTGCGCGAACAGCCCGCTGCCAGCGGCAGTGCCCGCTATCGTGTGCTGCTGCCGGCTGCCGCCAACCGGGAAGAAGCGCAGGCCACGGTGAAGCGCATCGTCGCCGCCGGCCTGAGCGACTACTACATCATCAGCCAGGGCGAGGACATCAACGCCGTGGCACTGGGCCAGTACCGCAACCGCGAAGGTGCCGAGCGGCGCATGGCAGCGGTGCAGGCCGCCGGCTTCCAACCGCGCCTGGTGGCCAGCGGCGACGCCGGCCAATGGTGGCTGGAAGGCCAGCTGGCGGCGGGCACGCAGCCGGCCCAGGCCCAGCAGCGCAGCGGCGCGGCCCAGAGCCGGTCGCTGGAATGCACGCGGTTGCGCTAGAATCCCCGGACCGCGGCACTGCCGCCGGTGATCCATCCTTGCCGCTTTAGCTCAGTTGGTAGAGCAACTGTCTTGTAAACAGTAGGTCATCCGTTCGATTCGGATAAGCGGCACCACTTGGGATTTGCTGAAACGCCATTGAAAATGGATGTTTCAACGAAGAAGGCTAGCGCGGTGTGCTGCTCGTGTGGCTTAGCCCGCATTGAAGCACGATTGCCACGCCCACGAGGACTTCGCCGACCATGAATGGGACTAGAAATTCCATCTGACATGGATTCGCCTATGACCGGCCCAATACTTCCGCATGAGGAAGGATGACGCTCAGGCGCTGCTATTAAATGACTGGCGTCGGCTGCCGCCCAGGGCCGAAATCCTACAGTGCGCGTGTTTCACGCGGCGCGGTATCGGATCTGAGATAAGCCGGATGGCATGCGGCCACAGCTGGGCGCTTCTGAACCATGCAAGGGTTCGACTTCATCGAAATTCCAAGCGAAGTCAATAGCCATCAATGGCCCTGAGTATGGCTGATACTCGTACCGAATTGATGGGAGACCGTTCGGCAAGCGTTTCAAGCGCACTGCGGATTCGGCGTTGCGCAACGGCCACGTGTTCACCACCCTGAAATTGCATGCTAGTAGTGATAAAGGTTCTAGACGTTCGACCCGGATTACGTTCAAACCAATGAACTACCTCCTCAAGGTCCGAGCGGGAGATCGTATGGAGCGCTCGGTCAAGCGAGCCTTGGCCTCGGGCTACGGTATCCAAGGCTTCGTCCAAGTCGGGCTCGGTAGTTTCCTCTCGCTCCGCTAGGTCCAATGCACTAATGAACCCTGCGTCGGTAAGCGGGCCGAAGATCTGAGCCTCATGCAGAGAGAGCTCCCGCCGCCGCGCGCCCCGACGCGGGGCGATCCAGTTTGCGATGAAGGCATCGGCAAGCTGATCCTGCCCCAGCTGCCTCATCAGCGCAATCGAAGAATTCGCGTTCATTGCGTGCATGGTCGAAGCTGCTGCTGGGAACGCCTCGGCGAACTTGGCAATGACATCTTCTGAATTGTCGTCGAACGAGTTGTGATAGGACTCCCATGCCAAAGTGAAAGCTTGGTCTGCGCTGTTTGCTTGATGCGCAGATTCCATTCGAGCGACTTGGGCAGTGAACGCTGCAACGTCAGGATAGCCGTCCCGGACGTAGGCCGTCACCGCGAGATCAAGCTCGTCCGGGTAGAAGTCAACCTTGCTCAGAATGGCCTCCCATCGTTTCTCTTCCTCAGTGTGCTCACCATCGCTCATCGCGAACGCGAATCGATTGTGAGCAAGTGCTCGATCCATGGGCGGAGCTCCCTCTCCCGAGGCGTTGTGGCAGTACACGTACAGAGCCAGCGTTGCGCCGATCTGGAACTGAGTCGGGCCCGATGCAGCTGGAAATAGTTCGGTGAGGGGTGCAATTGCGTCCTTTACACGGGTCATGATGCGCATGTTACTTACGTCCAGTTGCATCAGAACGTGGCGCGCGCCTCTGTACCATTCATTCTGAACGTCGGTTCCTAGAATTATGTCGATGCACATTTCACTTGATGGGCGATATGTCACTTCTGCATTGAAAACCTTCTCTCGGTATTTGTTCCAATCATCGATGCCGTCCATAGTGGTGTCATTCAAGATCAGCACGACAGCGCATTGCCGCTCTTCGCATAGGAAGGTTACTAAACCCAAAACTTCTTCCAGATTGAGATCTTTCCCCCTTCTTTCGAGGTCATCCAGGCAGATGAGTCGCTCTCTCACTTGAGAGAAAGCAATCGTTCTGTAGAGCGCGTTTAGGTTGTTTAGCCAAGGGTTCTCGATCTGCGTCGCGGATTCAACAATGGCTCGCCCGGACACTTTTGATTTTATCCGTTCCCACCAAGTCGGCTCGGCCAGCGGAGGGCCTGCGTCGATCTCCCGCTGAAAGATCGCCAGCTTCAAATCTTCGAGACTGTTGACTCCGAAGAGAGACACATAGCTGTACTTGGCACGCGGTTGGTGTGGCGTGGACTCGACTAGGTTGCGCCACAAATGGGTCTTACCTCGCCCCCAGCCTCCAATCAGAGCTACTGCTCGCGGTTGTGGCGAGGAAATCAAGCGAACGAGCGTGGACTCTGCGGTCATTACGAGGCTCCTTCCGGTGAGCATGTCAGTTGCCCTGCGTAGGCAGCGCAAACGTCATTCAGGTTAGGTGTGAATCTCCGCGCGCACAAGCCGGCGTATCTACTCGTCTTGCGGTCAGACCCATGGGTTGCCTTTTCTGAAACCCCTGCAGGATTCCCACCCCTGTATGACGTTATCCGTGGCTCCTAAGCTCCCGCTTGCCCTATGGCGATGGTTCTATAAACGCGCCAGCAGATCCTCGATGACTACAGCCACAAAACGCGGTGCAGCTCGCCGAAAACGTAGATCGCAGAATTGCTCACTTCGGAGATGACTTGGCTGATCCAGATGGGGAAAGCCAAAAGCACTGCCCCGTATAACGTTAGCCAACACGAGAAATACACGTATCTAGACGTTGAGGCAGCCGCCAAGGGGATCAGCACCTCCCGCTGATGCCGCAGTACCGCGAGTATCGCATCATGTCGTCTATCGGAGAACGCAAATCTCTTTTCAGTAGTCGAGTGGAGAATGTTGACTCTGCTCTTTAGCTGGTCGAGTCGAGCGCTAAGTGAATCCAGGCTTGGCGGGGGCTGGCCCATGATTCCGGACTCGTCAACAAAAGTGGCACTAGGAGCAGGCTCTTGTGGTAAAAAATCCTTTGGTGACATGTGTTCTACTTTCCGCGCTCGTCTAGACGCTGTGTATGCCGACACGAATGAGGCAGATAATCCAAGAAACGTGCAGCCCAGGCCGAATGCGGCTAGCAGCTGTGGTGGATAGAACCTTCCCAAGATGATGGTGATCGCCAGAATGGTGACGGTAACGCTGAGCCAAGCGAGTATATTCATTAGTGAGTTGGCGCTGTGCATGGTTGGGTCTTTGAGGTTTTCCATAGATTAGAGAAGATTGCTTTGTTCTCTCAAGCACGTAACCGAGTTTGCTCGTACCGATGGCCCGTATCGGTCGGCTCAGCGAAAGCCATCTGGGCGATCACCGCTATCTGGCCGATGGCGTTTCCGAACTGCGCATCGATGTGGGACCGGGTTACTGCGTGTACTACACCCTGCGCGGCAGGCAGTGGGTGATTCTGCTGGCTGGCGGCGACAAGGGTACGCAGCAACGCGACATCGAGAAGGCCAGGGAGATTGCGCGTGCCTTGTAGGCGTCGAACGGGCTGTAGGTGAAACGACTCACTACCGAAGTACTGGAGCTGTCCCATCATGGCCATCAAGAAGAAAGTCGAACTCAAAGCATTTGACGTGGCCGAGCACCTTCGCACACCGGAGGAGATGGCGGCCTATCTCGATGCCTGCATCGAAGAAAGCGATGGCGATTCTGCGTTCATTGCCAAGGCACTTGGCGATATCGCGCGCGCCCAGGGGATGAGCAAGGTCGCACGTGCGGCGGGCCTGTCGCGTGAGAGCCTGTATCGCGCACTGTCGGGCGAGCGCAGCCCTGATTTCGCGACCATCCTCAAAGTGACCCGCGCCCTGGGTGTACGCCTGCATGCCAGCGCAGCATAAGCACACGCGCCGATCTTGATGCGTCGGCGCGCCGCCGGTCGCAAAGGCGGTGGAACGAACATGAAAAAACCGCCTTTCGGCGGTTTCTTCGTCCCAAGCCGGTGAGTCAGCTCAATGCATGACGTGGGCAGATCCTTCGATCAACGCGGCTGACACTGCCAACGCAGCCTCAGCTACGTACCTGCAACGCCACATACTCCGCCAACCCCCGGCAGGCCAGCATCAGCCCCTCGCGCGTGCCATCGCCGATATCGTCTTTCTCTTCCCCATCCACGCGAACGCGCTCGGCGGCGTGATACAGCTCCAGCACCGACACCAGACCCACTGCGGCACGATCCCTGCGCGCGGCGGCCACCGCTTGCCCGGGCGAGCTGGCCGGCCCCTGCCACGGCTGTCCGTCGGCGGCATCGCCGGCCTGGATGTGCCGCAGGCAGGCGGGAAGGTTGATGGGCGCGGGCGCATCGTTTGCCGCGGCGAAGGCGGCTTCCAGGGGCTGCGCCAACTCCAGCGGCAGGTGCAGGGCGGCGTCGCCCAGCGTGGCGGTCAGGTACGGATAGAGCGTCTTGGACATGCGGGCATCCTCGGCAGGAACAGAGGTGCCACCGGAAGAGGGTGGCAGGCGATGCGTGGCTTCCAAGACCGGTAATCGATGAGCCGGTGGGCACGGGGCCCCCACGCACCGCCCGCCGTCGATCGGCGAACGGATTGCCAGCCGACGCCGCTCTTGGGAAGACGGCGCCGGCTGGCAAGCGTATACAGCTTCGATTAAACGGGCTTGGAAGTCCCGGCCACCTTTGCAGGGGGCGATTCATCATGCACACGGCAAATCACCGCCTACCAGTCGTTTGTTCCGATGGCATCGTGTGATCTGAAAGGAAAAATGAATTATCGCGATTGGCCTGTTTCGCGCATTTGCATGTCAAAAACGACATATCGCGCATCGCACGGATTCGCTTGGAAATGGCGCGCAGCTACGCAGGCACCTGCGGGCAGGGCGAAATGGCGTGTAAAGCCAGCTTAACTTCCAGCCTGAAACTTCTACCCCATCATCATAAGCGGCCAGGGCGCAAAAAAGTGGCCCGCTGGAGGACTTGCGCTGCGTTACGAGCGCCTGTTCGCGCTCACGTGTGTGGCGGGGCAGTGGCGATTGGCGTGCTGAAGAAGCGCCTGCTCCGTACCAACGCGTGGTCGTCGGCGGTTCCCTCAACGCGACTGGCCACGCTGTCAGCCGCCGCTCTTCCGCAGCAGCACCCACGCCAGCATCAGGGCGAACATGCCGACGATGGTCAGGCCGAACCACAGCGCGGCCACCTTCACGTTGCCGATCAACGCCGCCAGCATGCGGTGCAGTTCGCTTTTCAGGATCGGGTATTCAGCGTGCGCCTTGCGCAGGCGCTGCCAACCCAACCCGAGGAACAGCAGAAACGAGAAGGGCGTCAGAAGGAGCGTCGCCTGCATCAGCCAGCCGTTCGGCGATGCATCGATGGAGTTGCTCAACAGAACCGCAAAAACGGCGATGGGCAGCGCCGCCATGAAAAAGCGGGGCCAGGCGGTGTTGATGAAGGGCGACATCGCAATCTTCCGTGAAGCGGGGGCGGGTCCGCGCGGCATCATGCCATGCCAATTCACTGCTGCACCGCCGCGAGTGGTGTCACACAGCTCTGGCTAGACTGTGCTTCTTTTTCCCCCGCAGGAGGCACCCATGGCCCATCCCATCTCCGTATCGCTGATTGGCGTTCCCACCGACGTGGGTGCGGGCCATCGCGGTGCCCGGCTGGGGCCGGAAGCGCTGCGCGTGGCGGGCCTGCCGGAGGCGCTGGAGGCGCGCGGCGTGGACGTGCGTGACCTGGGCAACCTGGACGGCCCGCGCAACCCGTGGACCGCGCCGGTGGAAGGCTACCGCCACCTGGATGAGGTGGTGGCGTGGAACCATGCCTTGATGGAAGCCAGCTATGCCGAACTGCAGGCCGGCCGCATGCCGATCATGCTCGGCGGCGACCACTGCCTGGGCATCGGTTCAATCACCGCCGTGGCGCGCTGGTGCCGCGAGCAGGGCAAGACCCTGCGCGTGCTGTGGCTGGATGCGCATTCGGATTTCAACACCAGCGATGTGACCCCGTCGGGCAACATCCACGGCATGCCGGTGGCCTGCCTGTGCGGCCTCGGCCCGGATGCGCTGACCCAGCTGGGCGGCACGTCGCCCGCGATCACCCCGGCGCAGATGCACCAGATCGGCATCCGCTCGGTGGACCCGGAAGAGAAGCGCCTGATCAAGACCCACAAGGTCGATGTCTATGACATGCGCTACATCGACGAGAACGGCATGAAGCGCACCGTGGAAGCGGCGCTGGCCGGCATCGACGAGAACACCCACCTGCATGTCAGCTTCGATGTGGACTTCCTCGACCCGAGCATCGCGCCGGGCGTGGGCACCACCGTGCCGGGCGGGGTGAACTACCGCGAGGCACAGCTGGTGATGGAGATGATCGCCGACACCGGGCGCATGGGCTCGCTGGACATCGTCGAGCTTAACCCGTTGTTGGACAAGCAGAATGCGACCGCCGAACTGGCCGTGGACCTGGTCGAAAGCCTGTTCGGCAAGTCCACCCTGATGCGCGACTGAGCCTTTGGCCTGAACGGATCTGTGATCCGTTCACACCCGCTCCACGCGTCTGCCGCCAGATTGCACTTCACGCGGCGGCGGTGGGCATTGGCCTTCTTCCGCCGAGCGAAAGAATCCCATCCGCGAATTGAGCGGTGTAGCGGCAAACCCAAGGAGAAGCCCATGAAGCGCGTAGTTGCCCTGATGCTGTTGTCGATGTTCTCGGTGGCCCTGCTGGCCGGTTGCAACACCATTGCCGGTGCCGGCAAGGACGTGCAGAAGGCGGGCGAGAAAGTCGAGGACACCGCGAAGGGCCGTTGAGCCCTGGACGGAACGGAAAGAGAAGAAGGGCCGGGGACAACCCCGGCCCTTTTTTTTGCGCGCCTTCCGCTGCACGGCTGTCGAAGCGGAGTGAACCATTCAAGCAGGTGAGCATGTATTTCATGGCGGGTTGACCGGCATTCAACAGCCACTGCGCGAAGCTGGAGCCACGGTAAGAACGCCGTTGCAACCAAGGACTCCCAGCAATGAACAAAGACATCATTTCCGGCAAGTGGTCGCAGCTGAAGGGCAAGGCCCAGGCCAAGTGGGGCGATCTGACCAACGACGATTTCGATGTGGCCGAGGGCAATGCCGAATACCTGGCGGGTCGCCTGCAGGAACGTTATGGCTGGGCCAAGGACCGCGCTGAGAAGGAAGTCCGTGAGTTCCAGGACAGCGTGAGCAAGGACTACCCGGACTACAAGTAAGCACCACGGTTTCCCCCACGCGTTTCCCCCACAACACGACGCCCGCACCGTGAGGTTGCGGGCGTTGTGCTGTCTGGGCGGCGCGATCAACGTGCCGGCGGGTCCGGCACGTAGCGGTTGGGGAAGGCCTGCGGTTCGCGCGGCAGGCGCGATGGCGCGTCTACCAGGATGCCGCGTGCACGCAGGTTGCGCGCGCTGTCGTAGCGCAGCTGCAGCACCTGTGCCGGGCTGCGGCTGGCGCGCTCGAAGTCGGTGTCGCGCACCGACGACTGTTCGCGTGCGCCGTGGCCGGTGCCCAGCGCCGGTGCCTGCGACTTGCTGGCATAGCCCTCGATGCGGCTGGCGCTGGCATCGGCGGCGGCTTCGGCCGCCGGGGTCGGTGCAGGCAGGCCACGGCGCAGGATCGGCTCGGGGCGCCAGCGACGCGCTTCCTCGAACACGGCCACGCCGACCACGCCGATGTTGTCCGGGCGGCCGGTGCGGTTGGCATAGCTGCCGCTGGGGCTGCTGAACACGAACTGCGCCACTTCATCCTGGCTCTTGCGCCAGCCAGTGATGTCGGCGCGCTGGCCGGGGTTGAGCACGTAGCCGGTCTGCGAGGGGTCGGCATCCTCGCCGGAAATGGCATTGATGCCGTCCACCGACAGCACCACCAGCACCCGGCGCGGGCTGTCGTTGTACAGGCGCACGGCGTAGCGATGGCCACGCTCGCCGGCCACCCAGCGCTGGCCCTCGGCGGGGTAGCTGCGCAGTTCGGTGCCGCGGTCGCGGTCGACCAGGGCCATGCGCACCGGGCCGCCCGGATAGGCCGGCGGCGGAGGCGGGGCCGGGCGGAAGCCGGCCAGGGGCAGGATCAGCAGCAGGGGCAGCAGGCGTTTCATCGGGCGTCTCCAGCGGGGTTGCGTGAATGAACGCGCCGCGGGCCCTGACGGGGTTGGTGGCGTGCAAGGTAAACTGGCCCCGTTCATCGAAGGTTACCCCACGCAGTCATGACGACCCGAGTCCTTACCGGCATCACCCCCTCCGGCACGCCCCACCTGGGCAACTACGTTGGCGCCATCCGTCCGGCGATCGCCGCCAGCCGTGCCCCGGGGATCGAGAGCTTCTTCTTCCTGGCCGACCTGCACAGCCTGATCAAGTCGCAGGACCCGCAGCGCACCCAGCGCGCGACCCTGGAGATCGCGGCCAGCTGGCTGGCCTGCGGCCTGGACCCGGAACACGTGTGGTTCTACCGCCAGAGCGACATCCGCGAGACCACCGAGCTGATGTGGTTCCTGACGGCCATTGCCAGCAAGGGCATCCTCAACCGCGCGCACGCCTACAAGGCGGCGGTGGACAAGAACCGCGAGGAAGGCGTGGACGAGGATGCGGGCGTCAGCGCCGGCCTGTTCATGTACCCGGTGCTGATGGCCGCCGACATCCTGATCTTCAAGGCCAACCAGGTGCCAGTGGGCCGCGACCAGATCCAGCACATCGAGATGGCGCGCGATTTCGCCCAGCGTTTCAACCACGTGTACGGCAAGGAGTACTTCCCGCTGCCGGACGTGGTGATCGACGAGCAGGTGGCAACGCTGGCCGGCCTCGACGGCCGCAAGATGAGCAAGAGCTACCACAACACCATTCCGCTGTTCGTGCCGCGCGAGGAGCTGAAGAAGCTGGTGTTCTCGATCCTCACCGATTCGCGCGCACCGGGCGAGCCGAAGGACACCGAGGGCTCGGCGCTGTTCCAGATGTACCAGGCGTTCGCCACCCCGGAGCAGACCGCCGAATTCGCCAAGGCGTTCGCGGCCGGCATCAGCTGGGGCGATGCCAAGCAGCAGCTGTTCGAGCGCATCGACAGCGAGCTTTCGCCGCTGCGCGAGCGCTACAACGCGCTGATGGCCGAGCCGGAAAAGATTGAAGCGCTGCTCAAGCGCCGTGGCCAGCAGCTGCGCGAGCAGCTGGCAGCCCCGCTGCTGGACGAGCTGCGCCATGCGGTGGGCCTGCGCGACCTGTCCAGCGCCGGCGACATCGCCAGCGAAGATGCCGGCGTGGCCCGCGTGGCACCGCCGCTGTTCAAGCAGTACCGCGAGAAGGACGGCCGCTTCTACTTCAAGCTGACCGCCGGTGACGGCACGCTGCTGATCCAGAGCGAAGGCTTCGATTCGCCGCGCGATGCGGGCCAGCTGATTGCGGTGATCAAGCAGGCCGAGCAGGGCGACCAGCTGCAGAGTGAGCTGTTCAAGCTGGAAGCCGAGGTGGATGCGGTGCTGGCTGCCCTGGCCGTGCTGCGCGAAGAATAAGGGGTAGTGCCGGCCGCTGGCCGGCAACTGCATAGAAGACGCCGGCCAGCGGCCGGCACTACCACAGCATTTGCATGGGGAATGCCGGCCAGCGGCCGGCACTACCGTGGCACAGCGCGCATGGCATGATGTCCGCGCGCCTCCGGCGCGATGACATGGAGTCTGCGATGGCCTGGTTGTCGCTGCTGCTGTTCCTGCCCTGGTTCCTGCTGCTGGGCAGCCTGTACTGGCTGTTCCCGCGCCAGCCGCGCACCGCGCGGCGGCGCCTGTTCGACGGCATCACCCTGCTGCTGGCCTTCGCCCTGAGCATCCTGTCGATGTTGTGGGGCTATCGCATTGGCATGGCGCAGCCCGGCGCCGGCCCGATCTGGCCGCAGGTGTTGGCCGTGCTGTACGCCTACGGTGCGTTCCTGGCGGTGCTGGTGCTGGCGTTGCTGCTGCGGCCGCGGTTCGCATTGCGCTGCGGCTGATCGGTAGTGCCGGCCGCTGGCCGGCAACTGCATTCACCAGGCTACCCCGAGGTTGCCGGCCAGCGGCCGGCACTACCCGACCAAAGCCGCATCGAACCCGGGCCGCCTGCGCGCCTACCATGGGTGTCTGTTCCCGATCCTGCCAGGTGCGTGCCGATGACCGCCGACCCCAGCATCCACACCATCGATACCGGCTTCCAGCGTCCGGATTTCGACGCGGCCTATCTGATCGTAGAAAACGGCCGCGCCGCGTTCGTCGACTGCGGCACCGGCCTTTCCGTGCCGGCGATGCTGCAGGCGCTGGCGGACGCTGGCCTGGGCGTGGAGGCGGTGGACTGGCTGCTGCTCACCCATGTGCACCTGGACCACGCCGGCGGCGCCGGCCTGCTGATGCAGCAGCTGCCGAACGCCAAGGCGGTGCTGCACCCGCGCGGTGCGCCGCACATGATCGACCCGACCCGGCTGATTGCCGGTGCCACAGCGGTGTACGGCGCCGAGGAAATCGCGCGCAGCTACGGCCGCATCGAGGCGATTCCGGAGACGCGCGTGGTGGTGGCCGAAGACGGGCACCGCATCGATCTGGCCGGGCGCGAGCTGGTGCTGTTGCACACGCCCGGGCATGCGCTGCACCACTACTGCGTGTGGGGCGCGCGCAGCCGCAGCTGGTTCACCGGCGATACGTTCGGCATCTCCTACCGCGAGCTGGACAGCGCGCAGGGTGCCTTCATCTTCCCCACCTCGTCGCCCGTGCAGTTCGATCCGGAGGCGATGAAAGCCTCGATCCGGCGCATGCTGGGCTACGCGCCGCAGGCGATGTACCTGACCCACTATGGCCGCGTCGAGCAGGTGCAGAAACTGGCCGACGACCTGTTCGAACAGATCGATGCGATGGCCACCATCGGCCGCCAGTGCGATGGACGCCCGGACCGTCGTCGCTGCCTGCTGGCCGCCTTGCAGGCGCTGTACCTGGAGCGCGCACAGCAGCATGGCTGCGCGCTGGACGAGGCGGCGGTGACCACCGTGCTGGCGATGGACATCGAGTTGAACGCGCAGGGCCTGGCCTGCTGGCTGGACCGCATCAAGTAGATCCACGCCATGCGTGGATGACACAGCCCCAAGCCTGCGCCGCGATGTCACGACCACGTTACACTCTGGTGACTTCCAAGCCTGCCGTGGTATTGCCGTGAATCCGATGCGCGTGTTGCTGCTGTCGTCCTGCCTGTTCGTGGGTGGCCTGGCCCAGGCGGCCAATGACCTGCCCGGCGGTGGCATCGATCCGCAGGCACTGTCGCGCCATGTGCGCGTGCTGGCGTCGGATGAGTTCGAGGGCCGCGCGCCGGCCACCGAAGGCGAAGAGCGCACGGTGCAGTACCTGATCGAGCAGTTCCGCAGCTACGGCCTGCAGCCGGGCGGCGTGGACGGCAGCTGGGTGCAGCCGGTGCCGCTGGTGCGCGCACAGCTGGACGGCCCGGCCAAGGCCAGCCTCTCGCTGAAGCAGGGCAAGCGCGCGCTGGCCAACGGCGTGGACGTGACCCTGCAGAGCCTGCAGCCGCGCAAGCGCGTGCAGATCAAGGATGCGCCGCTGGTGTTCGTCGGCTACGGCATCGACGCGCCGGAACGCCACTGGAACGACTACAAGGACGTGGACCTGCACGGCAAGATCGCGGTGGTGCTGATCAACGATGCCGATTTCGAGGCCGATGCGCCGGGCGCGTTCGATGGCAAGGCGGTGACCTACTACGGCCGCTGGACCTACAAGTTCGAGGAAGCCGCACGCCGTGGCGCCGAAGGCGTGCTGATCGTGCACGAGACCGCACCGGCCGCGTATGGCTGGGCCACGGTGAAGGGCTCGGGGACCTCGCCGCTGTTCGACATCGAGCGCGGCCAGGCCGAGGCGATGGCCCAGCACACGCCGCTGCGTGGCTGGATGCAGCGCGAACTGGCCGAGGCGATCTTCGCCGACGCCGGTCTCGATTTCGATGCCGAGAAGCGCAAGGCGATGCGCGCCGACTTCCGCCCGGTGGCGCTGGACAACGCCAAGCTGAGCGTGGATTTCGCGCTGAAGCGCGAGCAGGTGGTGACCCGCAACGTGGTGGCCAAGCTGCCCGGTGGCGAACATGCTGACGAGGCGGTGATCTTCTCCGCGCACTGGGATGCGTTCGGCATCGGCCAGCCCGACGCCAAGGGCGACCGCATCCGTCGTGGTGCGATCGACAACGCCACCGGCGTGGCTACTGTGCTGGAGCTGGGCCGCGTGTTCGCCGCCGGCCCGCAGCCGCAGCGCACGCTGTACTTCGTGGCGCTGACCGCCGAAGAGAAGGGCCTGCTGGGTGCCAGCTACTACGCTGCGCATCCGCTGGCGCCGTTGGACAAGACCGCCGCCGTACTGAACATCGAGATGTTCAGCCCGGATGGCCCGACCCGCGACATCGCTTCGTGGGGCAAGGGCCGGGTCTCGCTGGAAGGCGACCTGGAGCGCGTGGCCAAGGCCCGCGGCCGCAGCTACAGCCCGGACCCGAACCTGGAGGCGGGCTTCTTCTACCGCGCCGACCACTTCGCCTTCGCCCGCCTGGGCGTGCCGGCGATCACCATCGGCCCGGGCCTGGACAAGCTGGACGGCGGCGTGGAAGCCGGCCGCGCGCTGCGTGAGAAGTACTTCGCCGACTGCTACCACCAGGCCTGCGATGCCTGGACCCCGAGCTGGGACCCGAGCGGCCACGCCGCCGATACCCTGCTGGTCTACGACCTCGGTGCCGAGCTGGCCAACAGCCGCCGTTGGCCGACCTGGGAGAAGGAATCGGAGTTCCGCGGCGCGCGCGACAAGAGCGAAGCCGCCCGCCGTTGAGGTAGTGCCGGCCGCTGGCCGGCAACTCCACATCCTTTCCGAAGGCTCATGAGGTTGCCGGCCAGCGGCCGGCACTACCGGGTGTTTGCCTGCGCCGGCGGCTGCAAGTGCCGCCAGATGACACGCCTCCATCGCGCGCAGCGCGGGGTCTTTCGCGGCCTGATCGAAGCGCAGTCGACCAAGGTCGACTCTACTGCGCGGGTTCCACCCGCTTGATGTTGCACAGCGGCCACCGGCATTGCACCGGTGGCCGCGATCACTGCAGCGCCCTTACTTGCGGGTGCCGTCGAGCCAGTTCGGGCCCTTGTTGGTCAGGAAGAAGATGTAGACCACCAGCGAAACCGCAATGGTGGCGGTCACGTAGATGGCGAACCAGTCCACGTGGCCGGTCTTCAGCGCGCCCTGGTACAGCAGCGGGGCGGTACCGCCGAACAGCGAGTTGGCCAGTGCATAGCCCAGGCCCACGCCCAGTGCGCGCACGTGGGTGGGGAACAGTTCGGCCTTCACCACCGCGTTGATCGAGGTGTAGCCGGTGAGGATGACGAAGGCCATGGCCAGGGTCAGGAAGGCCAGGGTGGCGTCATGCTGGTGCGGCAGCTGGGTGATCAGGTACCAGCTGTACAGCACGCCGCCCACGCCGAAGAACACCAGCAGGGTCTTGCGGCCGATGATGTCCGACAGCCAGCCACCGACCGGCTGCAGCACCATCAGGAACGCCAGCACGCCCAGGTTGATCAGGGTGCCGGTCATCGGGTCGTTGCCGGCAAAGGCACTCTGGATCATCTTCGGGCCGTTCACCGAGTAGGTGTAGAAGGCCACGGTGCCACCGGCGGTGATCAGGAAGCACAGCAGCAGCGGCCGCCACTGGTGCACGAACAGCTCGTACATCGAGCCGGACTTCTGTGCCTTGCCTTCGCGTGCGGCTTCGATGGACGACTCCGACAGCGACTCGTCCATGCCCCGGCGCAGCCAGAACACCACCACTGCGGCAATACCGCCGATGCCGAAGGCGATGCGCCAGCCCCATTCGGAGATTTCCGGCTTGCCCCAGAAGGTCAGCATCAGCAGCAGGGTCAGCTGGGCCAGCACGTGGCCGCCGACCAGGGTGACGTAGTGGAACGAGGACAGGAAGCCGCGGCGGCCGGGAATGGCGGCCTCGGACATGTAGGTGGCGCTGGCGCCGTACTCGCCGCCGGTGGCGAAGCCCTGCAACAGGCGCGCGAACAGCAGGATGACCGCGGCCCAGATGCCGATGCTGGCCGCCGTCGGCGTGATGGCGATCAGGAACGAGCACAGTGCCATCAACGTGACCGAGACGGTCAGGGCCAGGCGGCGGCCGTGGCGGTCGGCGAAGCGGCCGAAGAACCAGGCACCGATCGGGCGCATCAGGAACGTGGCGGCGAAGATCGCCCACACGTACATGGTGGAGTTCTTGTCATCGGGCGAGAAGAACTGCGACTCGAAGTACACGGCGAACACCGAGTACACGTAGACGTCATACCACTCCACCAGGTTGCCGGCGGAGCCTTTGAGCGTGTTGGAGATCGACCGGCGCAGGGCGGCGCGGTCGTTCGCGGGTGCGGCAGGTTGGGACGTGGTGCTCATCTGGGTGTGGATCCTCGATGCGGCGCTTCCGTGCGGGAAATATCGGGTACCCGGCGCGCGAAGGGCGCCGCGGCCAGCCTCCTAGGTACTGCATCCCACGTCAACGCCAGGTGCCGGGAGGCGGGCAGGGCATGGGAACCGCACAGGGTGCAGCAGGCCTGCCTGCCGGACCATAACTAAATCGTCGTACGCGCGGCCGGAACTTCGCGGCGGCGGGCGGTGGCCGTCGGTCGCAAACCGGAGTGATTTCCGTCCGGTGAACGCTCTAGAATCGGTTCTCCCCCGCCTGCTGGTGCGTCATGTCGGCTCCTCTCTCTTCGTCTGCGGCTGCCCCACGGGGTGGCCTTGTTGCGCTGGCATTGCTGCTGGTCTACGTGGTCTGGGGCTCGACCTACCTGGGCATTGCCAAGGCCCTGCACGGCGGCGCGCTGCCGCTGACGATGGTCTCCGGCAGCCGCTTCATCATTGCCGGCGGGGTGATGTACCTGGCGCTGCGCCTGTTCTGGAAGCTGCCGAATCCGACCCTGCGGCAGTGGCGCAACCTGCTGGTCATGGGCGTGACCATGCTGGTGCTGGGCAATGGCATGGTGGTGCTGGCCGAGCGCGAGGTGTCCTCCGGCCTGGCCGCCACCGCCGTGGCTTCGGTGCCGCTGTGGATGGCGCTGTTCTCGGCACTGCGCGGCCAGCATGCCAGCCGCGGCGAGTGGCTGGGCATTGCCATCGGTTTCCTCGGCGTGGTCTGGCTCAACGCCGGCAGCAGCCTGACGGCATCGCCGACCGGGTTGGTGCTGCTGCTGATCGCGCCGGTCGGCTGGGCGTTCGGTTCGGTGTGGGCGCGCGGCCTGGACCTGCCCGGCCCGTTCATGACCGCGGCCGGCCAGATGATCTGCGGCGGCGTGCTGCTGGTGCTGATCGGCCTGGCGGTGGGCGAGCGCCCGACCACGCTGCCCGACACCAGCGGCGTGCTGGCGATGGCCTACCTGTGCGTGTTCGGCTCCATCGTCGCTTTCACTGCCTATGTGTGGCTGTTGCAGAACGTGCGCCCGGCGCTGGCCGGCAGCTATGCCTACGTCAATCCGGTGATCGCGGTGCTGCTGGGCGCGCTGCTCAACGCTGAGCGTTTTGGCTGGCGCGACCTGCTGGCGATGGTCGTGATTCTTCTGGGCGTGGTGGTATTGACGATGGCAAGGACGCGAAAGCAATGAGCATGGACGAGAAAGAACAACGCCGGGGCCTGCTGGTCACCGCGTCTACCTTCGTGATCTGGGGCCTGGTGCCGGTGTACTGGCACCTGCTCAATGAAGTGCCCTCGTTCCAGATCATTGCCCACCGCATCATCTGGAGCACGGTGATGGTGCTGGGCTGGCTGCTGATCAGCTCGCGCCTGGGCTGGTGGAAGAAGATTGCGGCGCAGCCGCGCGCGCTGCCGATCCTGCTGGCATCGAGCCTGACCATTGCCTTCAACTGGGGCCTGTACATCTGGGCGGTCAATGCCGGGCATGTGATCGAGACCAGCCTGGGCTACTTCATCAATCCGCTGGTGAACGTGCTGCTGGGCGTGCTGGTGCTGAAGGAGCGCCTGCGCCGCCTGCAGTGGGTGGCGGTGGCGATGGCGGCAGTGGGCGTGGCCTGGCTGACCATCGATGCCGGCACGCCGCCGTGGATCGCGCTGGGCCTGGCCTGTTCGTTCGGCCTGTACGGGCTGCTGCGCAAGCTGGTCTCGGTCGATCCGGTGGCCGGCCTGGGCGTGGAGAGCCTGTACCTGTTCCTGCCGGCGCTGGCCTTCGCGATCTGGGCCGAGAACGGCCACGGCGGTGCCTTCTTCCATGGCTGGGGCTGGCGCAACGACCTGCTGCTGATCTTCGGCGGCGCGGTCACTGCAGTACCGCTGATCGGCTTTGCCTACGGCGTGAAGCGTATTCCGCTGTCGCTGGTCGGCATCCTGCAGTACATCGCGCCGAGCCTGCAGCTGCTGCTGGGCGTGTTCTTCTTCCAGGAAGGATTCGATACCGGCAAGGCGATCGGTTTTGCGGCGATCTGGGCCGGCCTGATGCTGTTCGTCGGTGACAACATCCGCACGATGCGCGCCAAGCGGTAGCGACCCCGCTTCCCGCAAAAAAGAACGGCGCCCCGAGGGGCGCCGCTCTGCTTCCATCCACAGCCAGGAGAGAGATGGCTGTGGCGGGAACGCGGTTGCAGGCTTAGAAGCGCTGCTGGTACTTCATGTACATGAAACGACCGATGTCGAAGCCACCGAAGTAGGTGAAGCTGCTGTTCGGCTGGCTGTACATGATCGGGCCCTGGTGGTCGAAGACGTTGTTCACGCCCAGCGACACGGTGCCGTCCCACGGCAGGCTGTAACGCACCTGCAGGTCGTGGAAGGTGTTGGAACCCACCTTGCGGCTCGGCTGCGCATCGGTGTACGCCGAGACGAAACCAGCCATGTTGCAGTCCGGGCCGCCGCCCAGGTCATACGAGCAGGCTTCCTTCATGCCCGAGTAGTAGCGGGCGGTCCAGCCGATGCCCAGATCGCCATGCTGCCAATCCAGGTTGAAGGTCGAACGCACGCGGAAGTTGCCCTGCCAGCCGGTCCGCTGTTCCACCGGCGTGGTGGCGGCGTTGTCGTTGCGCTGCTCCAGGTAGTCGGTGTAGGTGGTGTTCCAGGTGGCGGCGAAGCGGCCGAACGAGGTTTCCGGCAGGCGGTAGCGCAGGCTGACGTCATAGCCGGCGGTTTCGCGGTAGCCGGCGTTGACCAGCGAGCGGTCCAGCGCGGTCACCTGGCCCAGCGTCTTGGCGCTGGTCGAACGGGTGAAGCGGGCACACGCCGAATCCACACCCTGCACGTAGCACTGGTTGAGGATGTCGGTTGCCGACTCACCGACGATCGCGTTGTTGATGCGGATCTTCCACCAGTCCAGGCTGACGTCCAGGCCCGGCACGAACTCGGGGCTGTAGACCAGGCCCACGGTCCAGGTCTTGGCGGTTTCCGGCTTCAGGTTCGGGTTGGAACCGGAGTCGAAGTCGGCGATGCCCTGCTGGCCCGGACGGTTGGCGACGTTGCCTTCCGACGCGGTCTGCTGGCGGAAGTTCGCCGGCACCTTCAGCGCCTGGCAGCGTGCGGCCACGGTGGCGCTGCTGGCGGCGATGCCGAACGAGGTATCGCACGGATCGGTGAACGAATCGCGGGTCTTGGCCCCGCCGCTGTACAGGTCGTCCACGGTCGGCGCACGGAAGCCGGTGCCGTAGGTGGCGCGCACCAGCAGGCTGTCGATCGGCTTCCACTTCAGGCCGAACTTGCTGTTGGTGGTCGAACCGAAGGTGTTGTAATCGGTGTAGCGACCGGCCAGGTCCAGCGACAGCTCACGCGCGAACGGCATGTCGGCCAGCAGCGGCACCTGCAGCTCCAGGTAGACCTCGTTGAGCGAATAGTCGCCGCGGGTCGGCTGGCCGGTGGTGCCGGTGATCTCGCCCTTCTGCACCATCAGGTCCGGGGTGTAGCTGGCCTCTTCGCTGCGGTGTTCGAAGCCCATCGCGGCCATCACGTCGCCGGCCGGCAGGGTGAACACCGAACCGGAGATGTTGGCGCTGGCAACCTTGGTGGTGCTCTTCATCTTGTCGACGAAGCGGGTGAACAGGTAGTCCTGCACGTCCTGGTTGCTCAGCGAGCCCGGGCCGGTGTAGCCCATCGGCGCCGCCGGGTTCCACGGCACGCAGCCGGCGATCACCGCACCCGGGGAGCCGCAGCGGGCCACGGTGCCGTCCATGAAGGACGGGCCGACCGCCAGGTTGACGTGCGGCTGGTACAGGCTGCCGGTACCGATCCGCTCGCCTTCATTGCGGTTGTACATGTAGCTGACGTTCCAGTCCCAGTAACGCGAACCGGTTTCGAAGCTGCCTTCCAGGCCGATGCTGGCACGCTTGGTGTCCAGGTTGTTCTCGGTCGCACGCGGCAGTTCTTCGGTGCGGTGCGAGAACAGCACGTCCTGGCCCCAGTGGTTGAACGCGCTGTCCTTGGACAGGGCCGCACGGCTGCCGTTGCGCGCCTGCGCGCTGGACACCGAGTACGGGTAACCGGCCAGGTGCTTGATCGACTCGCGCTTGCTGTACAGCGCGTCGGCCACGATGCGCAGGTCATCGTTGATCGAGAAGCCGCCGTTGGCGAACACCGAAGTGCGCTCCAGGCCGCTCAGCAGGCTCATGTTGGTCTTGGTGTTGGCGCCGTCGGCCGGATTGGGCGCATGGAAATTGCCCTTCTGGCCCGGGTCGCCGCCAGGACCCACGGTCAGCGCCTTGTCGTTGACGGTGACGGTGCCCCACTGCGTGGTCTGGTTCAGTGCCTTGATGTCATCGGCGTGGCGCGGGCCACCCGGGTAACGGCTGAACTCGCGCTCGCTGCCGAGGATCTCGTCTTCCTTGGTGCGCTCGGCACCGACGCTGAACCAGCCGCGGTCGAAGGTCTTGCCGAAGGTCGCGCTGTAGGAGCGCTTCTGGCCGTCGCCTTCACCGTACTGGCCGACGTAGACGCTGGCTTCGCCACCGTCGAAGTTCTTGCGGGTGATGATGTTGACCACGCCGGCGATGGCGTCCGAGCCGTACAGCGCGGAGGCGCCGTCGGTCAGTACTTCCACGCGCTCGACAATCGCCGACGGAATCGAGGCCAGGTCGGAATAACCGCCGGCGCTGACGCCCATGCGGCGGCCGTCGATCAGCACCAGGCTGCGTTCCGGGCCGAGGTTGCGCAGGCTGACGTACATGCCGCCGAAGTCGCGCGAGGAACTCAGCGACGAAGCGCGGCTCAGGGTCGGTGCGCCAGCCGCAGTGACATCCTGCAGGATGTCGGCGACGTTGACGTAGCCCTTCTTCTCGATCTCGGCGCGGCTGAGCGCGACGACCGGCTGTGCGGTTTCGACACTGGCCTGGCGGATGCGCGAGCCAGTGATCTCGATGCGGTCGAGGTTGGTCGGGGTATCGCCAGCGCTTTGTGCAAAGGCGGGGGTGGTGCAGCTGGCGACCAGCGCGATGACGATCGCGTTGCGCAGCGGAGTGGTTTTCAGGGACATCCGTGACATCTCGTGTTTCAGGAAAAACAAGCGCCCGTTCTGTGGGCGCGTGGGGTGCTGCAAACCAACGTGGGGGGCGCGATTCTAGAGTGTTTCCATTCGTAACTGTTTGTCTCTTCGCTGCCGGATCTGCGCGAAAATGAATCGCAACCAACAATCCACAGATGCGATGTGCGCAGCGTCACGCACGTTGCGTGCGCGATGGGCAGAGGCATCGATAGCGGCAATGTTGCGGCGATCTGTAGTGGCGCGTGTGCGCACGATTTCATCCAGGCATGGCGTGGATCTACTCGACCTCACATGCGATGCACCACATCAGTAGATCCACGCCATGCGTGGATGATGCGCAAAAGAAAAGGGACGGAGCCTTCGCTCCGTCCCCCTGCAGGATGCGCGTTGTATCGCTGCGTGGTGCTCAGGTTTCGCGCAGCGCCGTGGTGATCGGCAATCGCGCCGCGCGGAGCGCGGGGAACAGGCCGCCAACCAGGCCGATACCCAACGCCCACTTCAGGCCGGTCCACAGCAGTTCCGGCGACACGTGGAACTTGAACACCACCGCGCTGAAATTGCTGCCGATGGTGGACACGCTGTAGCCATTGAACAGCAGCCACGCCACTGCACACCCGAGCAGGCCACCGAGCAGCGCCAGCAGCATCGTCTCCAGCATCACCGCAGTCACCACCGGCAGGCCGCGGAAACCAATCGCACGCATGGTGGCGATCTCGCGCGCACGCGTGGCCACGGCGGCATACATGGTGTTGAGTGCGCCGAACACCGCACCCACCGCCATGATCGTGCCGATCACCTTGCCGAGGATGTCGATCAGCTTGGTCAGCCCGCCGCCCTGCTTGCTGTAGTAGACGCGGGTGGTTTCCACATCCAGTTTCAGGCGCGGGTCGGCGGCGACGGCGGCCTTGAACTGTTCGAAGCCGGCCTTGCCATCGGTACGTACGCTGATCGACTGCCAGGCACTGCGCTGATAGGTGGTGGCCAGCGTATCGGCGTCGGTCCACAGTTCCGAATCGTGCGCATCGCCGGTGGCGAACACGCCCACCACGGTCCAGGTCTGGTTGCCCAGCGTCAGTGTCTTGCCCACGTCCATATCGCGGAACTGGCCCTTGGCGCCCTGGCCGACCACGATTTCGCGCAGGCCGGTGGCGAATTTGCGGCCTTCGATGATCTTGACCTTGTCATGCACCGCCCAGGCCTGCGGGCCGACACCGCGGAACTGCGCGTTGACGTCGGTACCGTCGGACTTCGACACCAGGTTGACCACCTGCGACAGCTCCGGTGACAGCAGTGGCCGGCCCTGCGCATCACGGCTGATGCCGGGCAGGGTGGACAGCGTGGGCACCTGCTCGCGGGTGATCACCGAGTTGGTCTCGGCCTGCGAGCCGCCGCGCAGCACGATGGCGGTGGTGTCGTCGCCGGTGTTGTTGAGCGTGGCCTGGAAGCCTTCGCCCATCGCCAGCATCGCTACCAGCACGCCGACCACGCCGGCGATGCCGACCACGATCACCGAGGAGGCGCCCCAGCGCTGCGGCAGGCTGGCCACGCCGATGCGGGTGGCGGCCAGTGCCAGCCGGCCACCGCGGGTCAGCAGCAGCCACAGCGCCACCAGCACGGCCACGGCCAGCACGCCGATCCACGGCAGGCTGATCCACACCGCCAGGCCGATCACCAGAAGCAGCACGGTTACCGCGTTGCCCAGCCACTTCTTGAGTTTGCTCTTGAACATGTCGGTGTCCTCCTCAGCGGCCAGCCAATGCGTCGACGATCTTCAGGCGCTTGGCACGCAGCGCCGGCAGCAGGCCGACGATGATGCCGATCACCACGATCAGGCCCAGCCCCATCAGCCAGGTTGGCGTGGGCACGTGTGGCGGCAGCAGGCCCATGCTCTTCGGCCCGATCGCCGGCAGGATCAGTGCAGCCAGGCCCATGCCGATCAGGCCGCCCAGGCCGATCAACAGCACCGACTCGACCATCACCAGGGCCAGCACGGTGCTGTCCTTGAAGCCCAGCGTCTTCAGCGTGGCCAGCTCCGGAACGCGCTCGCGCACCGCCTGCGCCATGGTGTTGCCGGTCAACAGCAGCAGGGTGAAGAACACCGCGCCCATGATCGAGGTGACGATCATGCCGATGTCCGCGAACTGCTTGACGAAGGCCTGCTGGAATGCCGATTCGGTCTGGGTCTTGGTCTCGTGGTCGGAGTTGGCCGAGATCGCATCGATGGCCTGCGCCACCCGCGAGGAGTGGTCGGGGTTGTCCAGCGTCACCGTGTACCAGCTCACCTGGTTCTTGATGTAGTCGTTGGACTCATCGAAGTACTTCCAGTTCATCATCAACTGGCGTTCTTCATTGGCCGCCAGCGCACGGTCCTTGGAGCGATAGATGCCCTTCAGCTCCAGTGGCCAGTCGTTGCTGCCGCCGCGCGGGAAGATCGTCGCCTGCAGCGGGATGGTGTCACCGATCTTCCAGCCGAACTGCTTGGCCAGGGTTTCGCCGACGATGGCGCCGGTGCGGGTCTGCTTCCAGTCTTCCAGCTGCGCCGGGTCGATCTGCAGCTCGCGGTAGACATCGAAGTAGTTGGGCGACACCGAGAAGTTCGGGAAGAAGTTCTTCGGGTCCTGGTAGATGCCACCGAACCACATGCCATAGGCCACGTCGCGCACGCCGGCCACCTGGCGGATCTGGGTTTCCAGGCGGATCGGCAGCGACTGGGTGATCGACAGTCGCGAGGCCACCACCAGCCGGTTGGCGCCCTCCACGCTGCCCCCGGACGAGAACGCCACGCGCACCGAGTCGAGCATGCCGAACAGCAGGAACGCGGCCACCACCGACAACAGGGTCAGCAGGGTACGGGTGCGGCTGCGGAACAGCTGTGCCCACACCAACGAGAAGTATTTCATCGTCGTGGCCTCCGTCAGTGGGCCAGCGGCGCGTCGGCCAGCTCGCCCTTGTCCAGGTGCACCGTGTGCGTGGCGTACTCGGCGGCCTTCGGGTCATGGGTGACCATGATGATGGTCTTTCCGTGCTCGCGGTTGAGCTGCTGCAGCAGGCCCAGGATCTCTTCGGACGATTGGCGGTCGAGGTCGCCGGTGGGTTCGTCGCAGATCAGGAAGGTGGGGTCGGAGACGATCGCGCGGGCAATCGCCACGCGCTGTTGCTGGCCGCCGGACAGTTCATTCGGGCGGTGGCTGCGGCGGTCGGCCAGGCCGACCAGGGTCAGCGCGATCTCCGCATTGCGCTTGCGCTGCGCGGCGCTGAGGTGGGTCAACAGCAGCGGCAGCTCGACGTTCTTCTGCGCGGTCAGCATCGGCATCAGGTTGTAGAACTGGAACACGAAGCCGACGTGGTGGCTGCGCCAGGTCGACAGCTGGCCGCCGCTCATCTGGTCGATGCGCTCGCCTTCGATGCTGATCTCGCCGCCGCTGGGGTTGTCCAGGCCGCCGATCAGGTTGAGCAGGGTGGTCTTGCCCGAACCGGACGGGCCCATCAGCGCGACGAAGTCGCCGCGCGCGATGTCCAGGTCGATGCCGTGCAGCACCTGCACCTTCTCGGGGCCACGCTGGTAGGTCTTGGTGATGTTGCGCAGTGAAACCAGGGTCGACATGGGTGGTTCTCCACGGAAGGCGGGAAACGGGGCGGTGCGCCCGCGATGGCCGCGGGCGTGCGTCGAGCGGTGCTGCCGGCGGCGCGCGGGGGCGCCAGGCCGTTACTGCGCTTGTTTCTGTTGCACCTTGGCGCCGTCGCGCAGGGTGTCCGGTGGATTGACCACCACCGATTCGCCTGCGCTGACGCCCTTGAGGATCTGGCGGTCCTTGCCCATCGCCTGGCCGGCCTCGACCGTGCGCTGCTGCACGCGGCTGTCATCGCCCAGCACGAAGGCGACCGTGTTGCTTTCACGCTGCACCACCGCGCCGGCCGGCACACGCACGCCCTGCGGCTTGCTGGCGGCCTGCGGCTGCGCCTGCTCCAGGAAGCTGACCCGCACGCCCATCTCCGGCACGATGCGCGGGTCCTTCACCTTCAGCGCCACGCGCACCTTCACCGTGGCCTTGCCGCGGTCGGCGGTGGGAATGATGGCGATCACCTCGCCCGGAATCTTCCACTCCGGGTAGGCGTTGAGCGTGGCTTCCACCGGCATCTTCGGTTGCACGCGGCCGATGAAGGCCTCGCCGACTTCGACCTCGATCTCCAGCGAATCCATGTCGACGATGGTGCCGATGCCGGTACGGGTGAAGCCACCGCCGGCCGACAACGGCGAGACAATTTCGCCGGGCTGCGCCGCCTTGGCGGTGACCACCCCGGAGAACGGCGCGCGCACCACGTTGTTGTCCACGCCGAGGTCGGCAATGGCCAGCTGGTCGTGGGCGACCTTGACGTTGCGCTGTGCGGTATCCAGCTGCGCACGCAGGCTGTCGCGCTGGGCCACGGCCTGGTCGTACTGCGAGCGCGACACCAGCTGCTGGCCGACCAGCGCCTGCAGGCGGCTGGCTTCGGCGGCGGCCTGCTTCTGCTGTGCCTCCAGGCCGGCGACCTGGCTGCGCGCGGCCTGCAGCTGCGAGGCATACAGGCTGCGCTGCGCGTCGGCATCGATCGGGTCCAGCGTGGCCATGATCTGGCCCTGCTCCACGCGCATGCCTTCCTCGATCATCACCTCGCGGACCTTGCCGGTGATCTTGGCCGACACCGTGGCCATGCGCCGGGCCACCACGTAGCCGCTGGCGTCGAGCACCGAACTGCTGGCGCTGCCCTGCTGGATGGCCACCGCGGGCGCGGTTTCCACCTCTACGACCGGGGTGCGGCCGAACAGCGCGAAGGCGCCGGCGGCCAGCAGCAGCACGACCACGATGATCGCGATCCACAGCCAGCGGCGCCCGCCGCCACTGCCACCAGAGGCAGGCGGCGGCGATTTGCGGTCGATACGGAGTTCCTTCAACAGCTCGGCAGAAGCGTTCATTCGTTCCATCACAGGCGTTCGGGCGGGTGTGGCCGGAAGGGCAGACGACGGCGGTTCCGGCGGTGGAGCGTGCGGCACAGCATGAAGGCAAGCACAGCGATGACGGCAGTGACAGCTGTCATCTGATGTCACTGACGGCGGCAACTGCGAAACGTGACCACGGCGGCACAGGATGGCAACGTCCCCGCTACCGGTACCACGCAATGGATCTGATCTCCCCGTCGCTGGCCCGCCTGCAGCAGGTGCAGGTGCGTTACCGCGACCATACCGCCCTGCATGGCATCGACCTGCAGGTACGTGCTGGCCAGGTACTGGCATTGCTGGGCCGCAACGGTGCTGGCAAGAGTACCGCGATCAGCGTGTTGTTGGGCCTGCGCCGGGCCGATGCCGGCCAGGTCGAGTTGCTCGGCGGCGACCCGCAGCAGCGCGCCAGCCGCCTCGGCCTGGGCGTGATGCTGCAGAGCACCAGCCTGCCGCCGATGCTGCAGGTGGACGAGCTGGTGGCGCAGGCCAGCGCCTGCTATCCCGATCCCATGCCGTTGCAGGAGGTGCTGCGGCGTGCCGGCCTGCAGGCGCTGGCACGCCGCCGCTACGGCCAGCTGTCCGGTGGCCAGCAGCGTGCCGTGCAGTTTGCCATCGCGTTGTGTGGCCGCCCGCGTGTGCTGTTCCTGGACGAGCCGACCACCGGCCTGGACATCCAGGCGCGGCAGACCATGTGGCAGGCGATCCGGCAGCTGGTGGCCGAAGGCTGCGGCGTGCTGCTGACCACCCACTACCTGGAGGAAGCCGAGGCGCTGGCGCAGCAGGTGGTGGTGCTGGAACAGGGGAGGGTGCTGGCCGATGCGCCGCTGGCCGAACTGCGCCTGGCCGACCGGCCGCGACGCATCCGCTGCCGCAGCACCTTGCTTGCCGACGACGTGCAGCAGTGGCCCGGCGTGCAGCAGGTGCAGCGCGACGGAGAGCATCTGCAGCTGCTGGCGAGCCCGGCCGAACCGGTGGTGGCGCGACTGCTGGCCGCTGATGCACAGCTGCGTGAACTGGAAGTACAGGGCGCGGCACTGGCCGACGCTTTCCTCGACATGACCCGGGAGGCCGCATGAACACCCTGACCCCGACCACCCCTGCTGCGCGCCCGCGTTCTGCGTGGCGCCGCGCCGTGCGCCCCTACCGTGCGGAACTGCAGGCCGAACTGCGGCGCGCCTGGCGCACCCCGGCCTTCGCGGTGCCCTCGCTGCTGTTCCCGGTGCTGTTCTACCTGCTGTTCGGCGTGCTGCTGGGGCGTGGCCATGCGCCGCTGTACCTGCTGGCCACCTACTGCGTGTTCGGCGCGATGGCGCCGGCACTGTTCGGCTTCGGCGTGCAACTGGCGCTCGACCGCGAAGGCGGCCTGTTGACGCTCAAGCGCGCGCTGCCGATGCCGGCGGCGGCCCCGTTGCTGGCGCGGCTGATCATGGCGGTGCTGTTCGCCTTGCTGGTGGCCTCGTTGCTGATCGGCGTGGCGCGGGTACTGGGCGGCGTGCACCTGCAGCCGGCGCAGGTGCTGCAGCTGCTGGCGGTGGCGGGGCTGGCCGCGCTGCCGCTGGGCGCGATCGGCCTGCTGATCGGCAGCCATGTCAGCGCCAGTGCGGCGCCGGCGATGGTCAACCTGGTCTATCTGCCGCTGGCCCTGCTGTCAGGCCTGTGGCTGCCGTTGTCGGCGTTGCCCCAGGTGTTCTCGATGATGGCACCGCTGTGGCCGACCTGGCACTTGGCCCAGCTGGCGCTGCCGGTGGTCGGCCTGCCGTCGGTGGGCCGTCTTGCCGGTCATCTGCTGGTGCTGCTGGCGGTCACCGTCGTGGCGTTGTTGCTGGCGCGGCGCCGCCTGCGCCGGATCGGCTGAACTGGCATGATCGGCAGCGATCGTCCCCGCCTGGATCACCCCGTGTCGTCGAGCTGGCTTGCGTCCCTGCTGCGCCCTGCACCCGATTCCGCCGTGGCCGACAACCTGCGCCGCGGCAAGCCGGCCTGGGCCGATGCCATCCACCTGTTGTGGACGGTATGGGTGTTCATGACGCCGCTGTTTTCAGGCGGTTACACGCTGCGCTGGCTGTGGTTCACCCTGGCCAGCTACCCGCTGTTCCTGTTGTTGTATGCGCGCGTGCTGCTGTCGCCGCGTCACCACGCACTGCGCTATGCGCTGGCGATGACCGCACTGGCGATCGTACTGGTGCCCTGGTATCCCTCGGGCATCAGCTACTTCATCTTCGGTTGCGTGATGCTGCGGGTCTGCGGACGCGGCACCTGGTGGCGGTACCTGTTGCTGCTGGCCGTGCTCAATGCGGTGTTCTATGTGGTGGCCTACCTGGCGCACTACCCCTGGCAAAGCCTGGTCTGGGTGCCAGCGGTGACGCTCATCATTGGCCTGGTGGTGAACGTGGAGGCGGTGAACAAGGACAAGGATGCCGCGCTGCAGTTGTCGCAGGAGGAAGTGCGGCGATTGGCGACCACCGCCGAGCGCGAGCGCATTGGCCGCGACCTGCACGATCTGCTCGGCCACACGTTGTCACTGATCACGTTGAAGCTGGAACTGGCGCGCAAGCTGCACGACCGTGGCGATGCCCGTGCGCGGCAGGAGATCGGAGAGGCCGAGGACATCGCCCGCGAAGCGCTGGCACAGGTGCGCAGTGCGGTCACCGGCATCCGTGCCAGCGACCTGGCCGGCGAACTGGCCTCGGCGCGCCTGCTGCTGGAATGCCAGCAGGTGCACCTGCAGTACGCGCCTCCGCCGCCGATGCCGGTGGACGTGGAACGCGGCCTGGCGCTGGTGCTGCGCGAGGCGGCCACCAACATCGTGCGCCACGCACAGGCGACGCAGGCGCGGGTGGAATTCATGCTGGAAGGACGAATGCTGGCAATGCAGATTCGCGACGACGGGCGCGGCGGGGTACAGGCTGAAGGCAATGGGCTGTGCGGCATGCGTGAGCGTGTGGCGGCGCTGGGCGGGCAGCTGGCGGTGCAATCGGTGCGGGGCGACGGCACCGTGCTGACCGTGCGCGTGCCGTTGGTTGCGGCAACCGTACCGCTCCCCCCGGGAGCGCCGTCGTCGCTGGCGCAGGACGGTGCCGCATGATCCGCATCCTGCTGGCCGAAGACCAGGCGATGGTGCGCGGCGCGCTGTCGGCGCTGCTGGGCCTGGAACCGGATATCGACGTGCTGGGCAGCGCTGCCGACGGCGAGGCTGCCTGGCGCATGCTGCAGCAGCTGCAGCCGGACATCCTGGTCACCGACATCGAGATGCCGGGCCTGTCGGGGCTGGAGCTGGCGCAACGCATCGCGCGCCACGAACTGCCGATCAAGGTGGTGATCGTGACCACCTTCGCCCGTGCCGGTTTCCTGCGCCGCGCGCTGGAAGCGGGTGTCCTGGGCTACCTGTTGAAGGACGCACCGGCGGAGAACCTGGCCGATGCACTGCGCAAGGTGAAGCAGGGCATCCGCGCGATCGACCCGCAGTTGGCACTGGATGCGTGGTCGCAGGCCGACCCGCTGACCGACCGCGAGCGCCGCGTGCTGCGGCTGGCGGGCGAGGGCCGTACCGCCAGCGAGATTGCCGAGCAGCTGGGGCTGTCGCACGGCACGGTGCGCAATTACCTGTCCGAGTGCATCGGCAAGCTGGGCGTGGCCAATCGCATCGAGGCGTATCGGCTGGCGCGGCAGAAGGGATGGTTGTAGCGGATCATTCCCGCGACCGCGGAGGGGTGTCACTTTCTTTGCTCGTGCAAAGAAAGTAACCAAAGAAACACGCCGCCGGGCCGCGAGCCGGTGCTACGCACCGGTGCCCTGTGCTTCTCGGCGAATCAGGGGACGGCGCCGAACTCGCTGCGCTCAGACATCGGCGCCTCTGCGCCCCTGATTCCCCTGCGATGCTCGGCTCGCTAAAAGGCGGACCCAAGGTCAAATGCCACAGCTGCACCCAGTAGATCCACGCCATGCGTGGATGCCGTTGCCGTTGATCTTGACCTTCCAGTCCGCCTTCAAGCGAGCCGAGCACCGCAGGTCCGGCGAGGGCGAAGAAGTGCGGGTGTCCTGTAGAGCCGACTGTTAGTTGTGTAAACCCACCACGTTGTTCAGCGGGATTCTGGAAATAGGCGGTTGGCTGCCGATCCCCATGTGGGGTCGGTGCCAGTTGTAGTGATGCAGC
>NZ_JAXAXL020000004.1:196294-256432 GCF_047497515.2 Stenotrophomonas maltophilia | reverse complement strand
GGTAGATCCACGCCATGCGTGGATGGTTCCAGGCAGATGCCGTAGAGCGTGCCAACCAAGGTTGGCACCCACCAGGGGCAGGCTGCCGCGGTAGATCCACGCCATGCGTGGATGGTTCCAGGCAGATGCCGTAGAGCGTGCCAACCAAGGTTGGCACCCACCAGGGGCAGGCTGCCGCTGTAGATCCACGCCATGCGTGGATGATTCTTCGCGGATACCGTAGAGCGTGCCAACCAAGGTTGGCACCTACCAAAGGCAGGCTGCCGCGGTAGATCCACGCCATGCGTGGATGATTCTTCGCAGATACCGTAGAGCGTGCCAACCAAGGTTGGCACCCACCAGAGGCAGGCTGCCGCAGTAGATCCACGCCATGCGTGGATGATTTATGGGGATACCGTAGAGCGTGCCAACCAAGGTTGGCACCCACCAGAGGCAGGCTGCCGCAGTAGATCCACGCCATGCGTGGATGATTTATGGGGATACCGTAGAGCGTGCCAACCAAGGTTGGCACCTACCAACGCCAGGCAAAAAAAAACGCCCCGCGAATGCGGGGCGTCTTCAGCACAACCTACTGCGGGCGATCAGCCCTGGTAGTCGCGCACGTCGCTGCCGGTGTAGACCTGGCGCGGACGGCCGATCTTCATTTCCGGATCGACCTGCTGTTCCAGCCAATGCGACACCCAGCCGGAGGTACGGCCCAGGGCGAACATGACGGTGAACATTTCGGTCGGGATCTGCAGCGCCTTGTAGATGATGCCACTGTAGAAATCGACGTTCGGGTACAGCTTGCGGGCGACGAAGTACTCGTCCTGCAGCGCGGCCTGTTCCAGCTTCACGGCCACGTCCAGCAGCGGATCCTGCACGCCCAGCTGCTTGAGCACCTTGCCGGTCATCTCACCGATGACCTTGGCGCGCGGGTCGAAGTTCTTGTAGACGCGGTGGCCGAAGCCCATCAGGCGGAAGCCGGAGGTCTTGTCCTTGGCCTTGAGCACGGCGGACTCGACGTTGTCGGCAGTGCCGATTTCTTCCAGCATCTTCAGCACGGCTTCGTTGGCACCGCCGTGGGCCGGACCCCACAGCGCGGTGACGCCCGCGGCGACCGACGCATACGGGTTGGCACCGGTCGAACCCACCAGGCGCACGGTCGAGGTCGACGCGTTCTGCTCGTGGTCGGCGTGCAGGATGAACAGCAGGTCCAGCGCCTTGACCACGTCCTGGTTCAGCTCGTACTGGCCGTCGGCCGACTCGAAGGTCTGCTTCAGGAAGCGGCTGACGTAGTCCAGCGAGGTATCCGGCTTGTTGGCCGGCAGGCCCTTGCCGTGGCGGTAGATCAGCGCCGACAGGGTCGGCACCTTGGCGATCAGGCGCACGGCAGCCTGGCGGCGCTGTTCGGCGTCGGACAGGTCCAGCGAGGCGTGGTAGATGCCCGACAGCTGCGCGATGGCGGCGGTCAGGATGGCCATCGGGTGGGCATCCTTGGCGAAGCTGCCGATCAGGGTGTTGATCGAATCATCGACATTGGCTTCGGCCGCCAGCTCGTCGGTGAAGGCCTTCAGCTGCTCGGCGCTCGGGCGCTCGCCGTTGATCAGCAGGTAGGCCACTTCGACGTAGCTCGACTTTTCCGACAGCTGTTCGATCGGGTAGCCGCGGTACAGCAGCACGCCCTTGTCGCCGTCGATGTAGGTGATGGCGGACTTGCAGCTGGCCGTCGCGGTGAAGCCGGAATCGTAGGTGAAGTACCCCGTTTCCTTGGTCAGCTTCGCGATGTCGACGCAGTCGTTGCCAAGGGTGGGTTTGATGACGGGCAGAACGACGGACTTATCGCCGGCGTTGAGCGTGACCTGATCAAGATCGGACACTGTGTGCGCTCCTTCATGGGAAGGCGCCTGCCCAAGCGCATTGGTCAGGCACGTGAATGACGTCCTCGGCCTGTGCCGGGGATCACGCCATTATCGCACAGCAGCATTTGCCCGGCGCTAGACAGAAGTCGTAGACGACAGGCAGCCAGAACCCGGCCGTTGAGCGGCCCGGATCGGCAAAAGCGTTGTCACACGAACGCAGTGTTCCGCGTATCCAAACACCCGTTGGGCAGGGGTTGGGGAAAAACAAACGGCCGCGCAGAGCGCGGCCGTCGGTTCGAAGCTGGATCGACAGATCAGCGCGCGTAGCGCTTCTGGAACTTGTCGATACGGCCCGAGGTGTCGATGACCTTGTGCTTGCCCGTGTAGAACGGGTGCGAAGCCGAGGAAATTTCAACCTTGACCAGCGGGTATTCGTTGCCGTCTTCCCACTGGATGGTTTCCTTCGTCGCCATGGTCGAGCGGGTCAGGATCTTGAAATCGGAGGTGACGTCATGGAAGACGACGTCGCGGTAGTTCGGATGGATATCGGCCTTCATGGGCTCACACCGTAAATGGGCTGGTGGTCAAGAGCGGCATTATAAGCACCGGTTGCCGCCCGGGGCAACCGGTACCGGGACATCGACCTCAGTCCGCGCCCAGGGCCTGGCGTACCAGGGCCTCGAAACGCTGCTGGTCGTAGGCCATCAGCAGATCGCAGTTGTCCGGCTGGCCGGTCTGGCGGTTCCAGTCGACGATGGTGGCACCGCGGCTGAACGTGCCGTTCAGTTCCACGTTCAGCGGCCGCGACTCGACCTGCAGCTGCCCTTCCGGGTTCAGCGCCCAGGCCATGGCCACCGCGTCGGCGGTGTACCAGCGGCCACCCTTGCTGTCCTCGGACAGGCCACGGGTCTTGCGCGAGATCAGCTCGTAGAAGCGGGCACGATCGGAATCGGCCTGCAGCCACTGCTCGGCATCCTGCAGCGGCAGGCCATGGGCGACAGTGGCTTCCCAGTCCGATACCAGCAGGTGCTTGAACGAGGTAAACACCACGTGCGCCGCTTCCGGGTCGAAAGCGATGTTGAATTCGGCGGCCGGGGTGATGTTGCCGTGGCAGGTGACCGCGCCGCCCATCACCACGATGCGCTTGATGCGCTGGGGCAGGGTCGGGTCCAGCTTCAGCGCCAGCGCCAGATTGGTCAGCGGGCCGAGCATCACCAGCATCAGTTCGCCGGCGTGTTCGTGCGACAGGCGCAGGATGGCCAGCGCAGCGTGCTCGGCTTCGGCCTGGCGGCTCGGCGGCGGCAGGTCCACATCGCCGTAACCATCACGGCCATGCACGTGGGCAGCATCGACGGAGGGATGCAGCAGTGGGTCCGGGCTGCCGGCAAACACCGGCACGTCGGCGCGGCCAACGATGTCGCAGAGCTTGAGGGCGTTGCGGACGGTGTATTCCAGGCCGACATTGCCGGCGGCGATGGTCAGGGCGACCACGTCATGCCGTTCATCGGCAAAGGCCATCAGCAGGGCCAGGGCGTCGTCCACACCGGGGTCGGTGTCGATCAACAGGGGGATCTTGTGGGTCATCGTTGCCGTCTTCAGATCGGCAACGAAGTGTGGACCGGGATGATGACCGTTGCAAGTACGGGGGGGTGGGGTTCGGCAGGGCTGCGCCCTGCACCTGCAGAGGCAACGTCAACGTCAACGTCAAAAGCCTGCGTTCCGTGAGATGGCGGGGTGGGTCCGATGACGGGGGACGCCGTAAACCCATCCCTGGGGGCTTGGCCGCGGCATCCATGCCGCGGACACCCCCGCCACCGGACCCACCCCGCCTTCGACAGATTTCCGCGGCCCTTGGTAGGTGTCGACCTTGGTCGACACATCCACGGAATCATCGAAAAGGCGCTCTGTGGAGTCGAGCTATGCTCGACTCACGCACACAGTAGATCCACGCCATGCGTGGATGAGCGCCTCACCCCGCCACTTACGCCGAGGCGTAGCGCACAGCCGTTCCGATCCAGCGCTGCACCACGCGGTCGGCCAATGCGGGTTGCTGGGCCAGCAGGCGTTCGGCGAGGTCGTGCACACCCGGCAGCAGGCCGGCGTCGCGTGCCAGGTCGGCAATGCGGAATCCGGCCAGGCCGGTCTGGCGGGTGCCGAGCAGTTCGCCGGGGCCGCGCAGTTCCAGGTCCTTCTCGGCAATGACGAAACCATCGTTGGTTTCGCGCATGGTCTGCAGGCGCTCGCGCGCCATCTGCGAGAGCGGCGCCTGGTACAGCAGCACGCAACGCGACACCGCCGAACCGCGGCCAACGCGGCCACGCAACTGGTGCAGCTGGGCCAAGCCCAGGCGCTCGGCGTTCTCGATCACCATCAGCGAAGCATTGGGGACGTCCACGCCCACTTCGATGACGGTGGTTGCCACCAGCAGATCGATCTCCCCGGCCTTGAACGCCACCATCGTGGCCAGCTTCTCGGCCGCCTTCAGGCGACCATGCACCAGCCCTACGCGCACGCCGGGCAGCAGCGCCTGCAGCGATTCGTAGGTGGCCTGCGCGGGCGTTGCATCCAGCTCTTCGCTTTCCTCGATGAGCGTGCACACCCAGTACACCTGCCGCCCTTCCTGGCAGGCCAGCGCGATGCGCTCGATCAGCTCGGGGCGACGGTCGTTGTTGAGTGCCACGGTCTGCACCGGCGTGCGGCCGGGCGGCAGCTCGTCGATGGCGGACACGTCCAGATCCGCGTACTCGGACATCGCCAGCGTGCGCGGAATGGGGGTGGCGGTCATCACCAGCTGATGCGGCACGCTGTTGGCGCCCGCGCCCTTGTCACGCAGAGCAAGGCGCTGGTGGACGCCGAAGCGGTGCTGCTCATCGACGATGGCCAGGGCCAGGTCCTGGAACACCACCGCTTCCTGCATCAGCGCGTGGGTACCGACCACCACCTGGGCTTCGCCGTTGGCGACCTGCTCGATCACCTTGGCGCGTGCCTTGCCGGTGACCTTGCCGGCCAGCCAGCACACGCGTACGCCGAGTGGCTCCAGCCAGCCGCGCAGGTTGTTGAGATGTTGTTCGGCCAGCAACTCGGTGGGCGCCGCCAATGCGACCTGCTTGCCCTGCTCCACCGCCAGCATTGCCGCCAGCGCAGCGACCACGGTCTTGCCGGAGCCGACATCACCCTGCACCAGCCGCAGCATCGGACTGGGCCGCGACAGGTCTTCGCGGATCTGCTTGAACACGCGCGCCTGCGCACCGGTCAGCGCAAACGGCAGCTGCTTCAGCAGCGCCTTCGCCAGCTTGCCGGGGCCGGCCAGCGGCGGCGCATGGTGCGCCTGCAACGCGATGCGCTGGCGACGCAGGCTGAGGTGGTGCGCCAGCAGCTCTTCCATCGCCAAGCGACGTTGTGCCGGATGGGTGCCGGCGGCCAGCGCGGCCAGATCCGCGTCCGGCGGCGGCCGGTGCACGGTCAGCAGCGCGCTGCGCAGCGAGGGGAGCTTGAGGCCATCCAGCCAACCGCTGGGCAGCAGTTCCAGCGTGCTCTCTTCGGGCAGGCGGTCCAGGGCCTGGCCGATCAGCTTGCGCATGGTCATCGGGCCAACGCCTTCGACGGTGGGATACACCGGGTCGAGGCGGTCGCCGAGTTCGGGATCGTCGTTGCGGCCCAGCACCTGGTAGCTGGGATGGACGATTTCCAGGCCGAGGTGGCCCGGCTTGGGCGTGCCAAAGCAGCGCAGCCGGTTGCCGACCGCGAACTGGCCGACCTGCTGCTGGCGGAAATGGAAGAAGCGCAGCACCAGGGTGCCCTGCCCTTCGTCCTCCACCGCCACCTTCAGCATCGGCCGGTAGCGCATGCCGCGTTCGACCGCGACCACCCGCCCTTCCACCTGCGCCGGCACGCCGTTGCGCAGGTCTTCGATGCGGGTCAGCCGGGTGCGGTCTTCATAGCGCAGCGGCAGGTGAAGCCAGAGATCCTGCAGGGTGGCCAGGCCACGCGCCTGCAGTTTGGCGGCCACGGCCGGGCCCACGCCAGCGAGCATCGCCAGGGATGCTTCGCCGGACGGTGACAGGACCGGGGTGACCGCCGCCTTGCGTGCCACGTGGCGGTCAGTCGATGACCATCACCGCGTCGACCTCGAAGTTGGCGCCCTTCGGCAGGCCGGACACTTCGATGGTGGAACGGGCCGGGTACGGCGCCTGGAAGTAGTCCTGCATGACCGCGTTGACCTTGGCGAACTCGCCCAGATCGGTCAGGTACAGGCCCAAGCGCACGACCTTGTCCAGCGAGCCGCCAGCGGCTTCGGCCACGGCCTTGAGGTTGTCGAAGGCGCGACGGGCCTGGGCTTCGACATCACCGGCGCCGACGATGTCGCCGGTAGCCGGGTCGAGCGGGATCTGCCCGGAGAAGTACACGGTGTTGCCGGCGCGCACGGCCTGCGAGTACGGGCCGATGGCGGCGGGAGCCTTTTCGGTGTTGATGATCTGGCGGGACATGGGTCGCTCCGGAGCTTGGGGGAAACAGAGCGGTGATTGTACCGGGTGGGCGCGACGTCGGCTGGGGTCGGATCCGTTTCCCTGCGGGAAACGGCTTTGCCCCCCGCACGGTGATGGTAGTGCCGGCCGCTGGCCGGCAACTCCATGAACGGTTGCCGGCATCGCGCGGTTGCCGGCCAGCGGCCGGCACTACCGGGAGCATCCACGCATGGCGTGGATCTACTGGCGGCGTACCGACTGCACGACCGACAGGCGGCGCAGGCGGCGCATCACTTCGGCCAAGTGGTTGCGGTCGCGCACCTGGATGTTGAAGGCCAGCACGGCGGCATTGAAGTCGCGGTCCAGGTAGTCCACGCGCTCGATGTTGGAGTGGCTCTGGGCGATGGCGGCCGCCAGCTGCGCCAGCACGCCGGTGCCGTTCTCCACTTCCACCACCAGCGAGGTGTCGTAGTCGCCGGAGACGGTGGTGTCCCAGCCGATCGGCACCCAGCGCTCGGGCGACTTGCGCAGTTCGGCCAGGTTCGGGCAGTCCATGCGGTGCACCACGATGCCCTTGCCGGCGGTGTGGTAGCCCATGATCTCGTCGCCGGGAATCGGCTGGCAGCAGCCGGCGAAGGTGACCACGCCGCGTTCGCTGCCGTTGATCAGGATCTTTTCCTGCGAGTGGTGGCGCGAATGCGGGCCACCGCGCAGTTCGGCGTAGGCCATCAGTGCCTGTGCGGCCTGTGTCGGCATCCAGTTGCCCAGCGCGACTTCGGCCAGCAGGGCCTCCAGGCGCGGGAAGCGGTGCTCGGCCAGGAACGCGTCCAGGCGCCCCTTCGGCAGCCGCTCCAGCGAGGAATCCATGGCTTCCAGCGCGCGGTCGAGCATGCGATGGCCCAGCTGCACGGCATCTTCGTGTTCCAGCTGCTTGAGCTGGTGGCGGATGGCGGTGCGTGCCTTGCTGGTGACCACGAACTCCAGCCACTGCGGTTTCGGCGTGGCCGAGCGTGCGGTGATGATTTCCACCGACTGGCCCGACACCAGCTTGGTGCGCAGCGGCACCAGCTTCTTGTCCACCCGCGAGGCCACCGCCATGTTGCCGACATCGGTATGCACGGCGTAGGCAAAATCGAGCGCGGTGGAGTTGCGCGGCAGGGCCAGGATCTTGCCCTTCGGGGTGAACAGGTAGACCTCGTCCGGGAACAGGTCGACCTTGACGTTGTCGAGGAACTCCAGCGAGGAACCGGCGGCGCGCTGCGAATCGATCAGCTCGACGATCCAGGCATGCGCACGGCTCTGCGCGCTGTTGGGCGAATCACCGCCGAACTTGTAGGTCCAGTGCGCGGCCACGCCGCGTTCGGCGATCAGGTCCATCTCTTCGGTGCGGATCTGCACTTCGATCGGCGAACCATAGGGCCCGAACAGCACGGTATGCAGCGACTGGTAACCGTTGGCCTTGGGAATGGCGATGAAATCGCGGAAGCGGCCATCCAGCGGCTTGAAGGTGGCATGCACCGAACCGAGCGCGTGGTAGCAATTGGGTACGCTGCGCACGACCAGGCGGAAGCCGAACACGTCCATCACCTGGTCGAAGGATTTGTTCTCGTCGCGCATCTTGTTGTAGATGCTCCACGGGGTCTTGATGCGGCTGACCAGGCGATGCTCGATGCCCTCCTTGGCCAGGCGCTGCGACAGCTGGACTTCGACCTGCGCCAACGCCTCGCGACGTACCACTGGCTGGCTGCGGATGTGCTTTTCCAGGATCGCATGGCGCCACGGGTACAGCGCCTTGAAGCCCAGGTTCTGCAGCTCGCTCTTGACCAGGCTCATGCCCAGGCGCTGGGCGATGGGCGCGTAGATCTCCAGCGTCTCGCGGGCAATGCGGCCGCGCGCTTCGCGGCTCTGCGCGCCCAGCGTGCGCATGTTGTGCAGGCGGTCAGCCAGCTTGATCATGATTACGCGCAGGTCGCGCGACATCGCCAGCAGCATCTTGCGGAAGCTCTCGGCGGCCGCTTCCTGGCGGTCGCGGAACTTCAGCTTGTCCAGCTTGGTCACGCCGTCGACCAGCTCGGCCACGGCTTCGCCGAACTCGGCAGCCAGTGCCTCACGGGTCAGCGGGGTGTCTTCGATGGTGTCGTGCAGGATCGCGGCGATCAGTGCTTCCACGTCCAGGCCCAGCTCGGCCAGCACCTGGGCCACGGCCACCGGGTGGGTGATATAGGGCTCGCCCGACTTGCGCGTCTGCCCAGCGTGCGCGGCGGCTCCGACTTCCCAGGCACGGCGCAGCAGCGGCAGCTGCTCGGGCGGCAGGTAATGGGCGGCGCGTTCAAGCTGGAGGACGTAGTCGGGTACGGCGGCAGTGGCGGCTGCGGCGACCTTGGCAGTGGGGCCTGGGTTCATGCCCGAAGCCTATTCCAGCGCGACGTTTACGGCAAATCCTGAATGCGAAACAGCCCGCGCGGGGCGGGCTGTTCGGCTATCCAGCAATGACTCTGATCGATGCGATCAATCGTCGTTCTTGGACATGTCTTCGTCGGCGACCACTTCAGCGGCGGCCCACTCCAGCGCTTCGCGCTCGGCGCGCTCACGCTCGGCCTTCTCGACTTCGTCGATCAGCGCGTTGTCGATCTTGCGGGCGGCGATTTCACGCAGCGCCAGCACGGTCGGCTTGTCCTCGGTCTCGCTGTTGTCCAGCGTGGCCTGCACGCCGTTGGCGAGCTGGCGGGCACGCTTGGAAGCCATCATGACCAGTTCGAAACGGTTGTTAACGACTTCCAGGCAATCTTCTACGGTGATGCGGGCCATACGGGCTCCCGGCGACCGGTCGGCCGCTCAGTCGAATGAGGGAAAGGGGACGGAGTGTACTGGCAGGGGCTGGACAAAATCAAGCCAACCCCCATCCGATTCTTTTGGAATCAGTCAGTTGCACCCGGATCGGGGGTCAGCAGGGCCTGGATCAGGCCGGCGTGGCGGACCTTCTGGGCTTCCCGGCGCAGGCGGCTGGCGGTGAAGATGGCGCACAGCTCGTCCACGGCGGTGTCGAACACCTCGTTGACGATCACGTAGTCGAACTCGTTGAAGTGCAGCATCTCGTCACGCGCCGCGCCCAGGCGCTGGGCGATGACCGCCTCGCTGTCCTGGCCGCGCTTGCGCATCCGGTCCTGCAACGCCTGCTTGGACGGCGGCAGGATGAACACGGTAACCGTGCCCGGCACCAGCTGGCGCACCTGCTGCGCGCCCTGCCAGTCGATTTCCAGCAGCACGTCCTGGCCGGCAGCCAGCTGCGGCTCCACCGACTGGCGGGCGGTGCCCTTCCAGTCGCCGTGAACCCACGCATGCTCGAAGAAATCGCCAGCGGCGATCATTTCCTCGAACTTTTCCGCAGAGACGAAATGGTAGTGCTGGCCGTTCACTTCGCCCGGGCGCATCGCGCGCGAGGTGAAGGAGATCGACAGGGCGATCTGCGGGTCGCGCGCCAGGGTGGCATTGACGATGCTGCTCTTGCCGGCGCCGGACGGGGCCGCAACGATGTACAGCGTGCCGCGCGCAACGGCGTCCGACGGCTTCGACGGGGCGCTCATGCGCGGAACCCAACTGGTTGATTTCGCAAAATTTTTCCTCGATGTTCCAGATCCGGCGCGGAGGATCGCGCCAGGACGGCGGGGGCTGCGCGGAACATCCTGGAACCAGGCCCGGCAGACGCTTCCCCAGGGTGCGGGCACGCAACTTTAACAGAGCGGCCCCTTTGCGCGCCCGTCCGACGGGTGCCGGCCCTAGTGCCACATGGGCATCCGGCGCCCTGTGCTATAACCGGCCCGTACCTACCGACAGCCGGGTGGTCTGCGTGCCGCCCCGCCATCCAAGGAGAACGGCATGCCCTCGATGAGTCGCCGCCAGTTCCTGAAGGTCACCGGGACAACCCTGGTGGGCTCCAGCCTGGCCCTGATGGGCTTCGCGCCCGGCATCGCGCTCGCGGAGGTCCGGCAATACAAGCTGACCCGCGCGACCGAGACCCGCAACACCTGTACCTATTGTTCGGTGGCCTGCGGCATCCTGATGTACAGCCTCGGCGATGGCGCCAAGAATGCCGAGCCGAGCATCTTCCATATCGAAGGCGACCCGGACCATCCGGTGAACCGCGGCACGCTGTGCCCGAAGGGTGCCGGCCTGGCCGACATCATCCACAGCAAATCGCGCCTGCTCTACCCCGAGTACCGCGCACCGGGCTCGAACGAGTGGAAGCGGCTGAGCTGGGACGATGCGCTGGACCGCATCGCGCGGTTGATGAAGGAAGACCGCGATGCCAACTTCGTGCAGCAGAACGAGGCCGGGCAGACGGTCAACCGTTGGCTGACCACCGGCATGCTGGCGGCCTCGGCCACCAGCAATGAAACCGCGGTGCTGACCCACAAGGTCGTGCGCTCGCTCGGCATGCTGGCATTCGACAACCAGGCACGTGTCTGACACGGCCCGACGGTGGCAGGTCTTGCCCCGACACTAGGCCGTGGTGCGATGACGAATCACTGGGTCGACATCAAGAATGCCGACCTGATCCTGATCATGGGTGGCAATGCCGCGGAAGCGCACCCGTGCGGCTTCAAATGGGTGACCGAAGCCAAGGCCCACAACAAGGCCCGCCTGATCGTGGTCGATCCGCGCTTCAACCGCTCGGCCGCGGTGGCCGACGTGTATGCGCCGATCCGTACCGGCACCGACATCGTGTTCCTGGGCGGCCTGATCAACTACCTGTTGACCGAGGACCGCATCCAGCACGAGTACGTGCTGAACTACACCGACATGTCGTTCCTGGTGAAGGACGAATTCGCCTTCAAGGACGGCCTGTACTCGGGCTACAACGAAGAGAAGCGCAGCTACGACCGTTCCAGCTGGGACTACGTCTATGGCGATGATGGCTTCGTGCGCAGCGACCCGACGCTGAAGGACCCGCGCTGCGTCTACACCCTGCTGAAACAGCATTACGCGCGCTACACCGTGGAGATGGTCGAACGCATCTGCGGCACGCCGGCCGACAGCATCCGCCAGGTCTGGGACATGATCGCGTCCACCGCCGGCAAGGACAAGGCGATGACCATCCTGTACGCGCTGGGCTGGACGCAGCACTCGGTGGGCGCGCAGAACGTGCGTGCCGGCACCATGGTGCAGCTGCTGCTGGGCAACATCGGCGTGGCCGGCGGCGGCATGAACGCACTGCGTGGGCATTCCAACATCCAGGGCCTGACCGACATCGGCCTGATGTCCGACCTGCTGCCCGGCTACCTGACCTTGCCGAAGCAGGAGGAACAGGACTACGACGCCTACATCGCCAAGCGCACGCAGAAGCCGTTGCGCGCCAACCAGATGTCGTTCTGGCAGAACTATCCGAAGTTCCACGTCAGCCTGATGAAATCGTGGTGGGGCGACGCCGCCACCGCCGACAACAACTGGTGCTTCGACTACCTGCCCAAGCTCGACAAGCCGTACGACATGCTGCAGGCGTACGAGCTGATGAACGAAGGCAAGATCCACGGTTACATCTGCCAGGGCTTCAACCCGCTGGCCTCGGCGCCGAACAAGGGCAAGCTGATCAGCGCGTTCTCCAAGCTGAAGTTCATGGTCAGCATGGACCCGCTGGAAACCGAGACGATTGCCTTCTGGCAGAACCACGGCGCGCTGAACGACGTCGACCCCCGCGCCATCCAGACCGAAGTGTTCCGCCTGCCGACCACCTCCTTCGCCGAGGAAAACGGCGCGGTGGTGAACTCCTCGCGCTGGCTGCAGTGGCACTGGAAAGGCGCCAATCCACCGGGCGAAGCGCGCAGCGACATCGAGATCATGTCCGAGCTGTTCCACCGCATCAAGGCGATGTACGAGAAGGACGGCGGCGCATGGTGGGAACCGGTGCGCGACCTCGCCTGGAAGTATTCCAACCCGGAGGTGCCGACGCCGGAAGAACTGGCGATGGAATACAACGGCAAGGCGCTGGTGGATGTGTTCGATCCGAAGGACCCGACCAAACTGGTGCGCAAGGCCGGCGAGCAGCTGGCCGCGTTCGGCGACCTGCGCGACGATGGCAGCACCTCGTCGGGCTGCTGGATCTACATCGGCGCCTGGGGACCGACCGGCAACATGATGGCGCGGCGTGACAACAGCGACCCGACCGGCATCGGCAATACCCTCGGCTGGGCCTGGGCGTGGCCGGCCAACCGCCGCGTGATGTACAACCGCGCCTCCTGCGACGTGGCCGGCCAGCCGTTCGACCCACGGCGCACGCTGCTGGCGTGGAACGGCAAGAACTGGGGCAGCGTGGACGTGCCTGATTTCAAGGCTGATGAGGATCCGGCTGGCGGCATGGGCCCGTTCATCATGAACCCGGAAGGCATCGCCCGCTTCTTTGCCAAGGCCGGCATGGCCGAAGGTCCGTTCCCGGAGCACTACGAGCCGTTCGATACGCCGCTGCGCAGCAACCCGCTCAGCCCAGGCCAGGCGCAGACGCTGAACAACCCGGCCGCGCGCGTGTTCGCCAGCGACCGTGCGCAGATCGGCTCGCCGGACGAGTTCCCGCACGTGGCCACCACCTACCGCCTGACCGAGCATTTCCACTTCTGGACCAAGCACGGCAAGCTCAACGCCATCATCCAGCCCGAGCAGTTCGTCGAAATCGGCGCGGCACTGGCCGACGAGCTGGGCATCAACAACGGCAGCCGCGTACGCGTGAGTTCCAAGCGCGGCCATATCGAAGCCGTCGCGATGGTGACCAAGCGCATCAAGGCCCTGCAGATCGATGGAAGGACCGTGCACCAGGTGGGCATACCGATCCACTGGGGTTTCCTCGGTGCAGCCAAGCCCGGCTACATCGCCAATACGCTGACCAACGCCATCGGTGACGGCAACTCGCAGACGCCCGAGTCGAAGTGCATCCTGGTCAAGGTCGAGAAGGTGTAGGAGACACGCCATGTCACTGCAATCGCTGGACATCATCCGCCGTTCGGCCACCACCACGCCTTCGCCGGAGGCGCGTGGTGCGCACACCGGCCAGGTCGCCAAGCTGATCGACGTGAGCAAGTGCATCGGCTGCAAGGCCTGCCAGGTCGCCTGCATGGAATGGAACGACCTGCGCGACGAGGTCGGCAGCTGCGTTGGCAGCTATGACAACCCGCCGGACCTGAGCGAGCAGTCGTGGACGGTGATGAAGTTCCGCGAGTACGAGGACGAGAAAGGCAAGCTGGAATGGCTGATCCGCAAGGAAGGCTGCATGCACTGCAGCGACCCGGGTTGCCTGAAGGCCTGCCCGTCACCGGGCGCGATCATCCAGTACGCCAACGGCATCGTCGACTTCCAGGAAGAGAACTGCATTGGCTGCGGCTACTGCGTGACCGGCTGCCCGTTCGACGTACCGCGCATTTCAAAGAAGGACCACAAGGCCTACAAATGCACGCTGTGTTCGGACCGGGTAGCGGTGGGTCAGGAGCCGGCCTGCGTGAAGACCTGCCCGACCGGTGCGATCACCTTCGGCAGCAAGCAGGCGATGACCGAGCATGCCGCCGGCCGCGTCGAAGACCTGAAATCACGCGGCTACGAGAACGCTGGCCTGTATGACCCGCAGGGCGTCGGTGGTACCCATGTGATGTACGTGCTGCAGCACGTGGACAAGCCCGAGCTGTACGCCGACCTGCCCAAGGACCCGCGCATCAGCCCGATGGTGGAAGTGTGGAAGGGCGTGGCCAAGCCGCTGGGCGTGCTGGCCATCGCCGCTACCGCCTTTGTCGGCTTCCTGCATTACATCGGTATCGGCCGCAACACGGTGAACGACGAGGAAGAGGAAGAGGCCGAGCACGAGGCGAAGAAGATCGAAGAGGAGCAGCGGCCATGAAGTACGCACCGCACCCGCGGCAGATCATCCGCTACCGCGCGCCGACCCGCATCAACCACTGGATCGTGGCGATCTGCTTCGTGCTGACCGCGCTGTCCGGGCTGGCGCTGTTCCACCCTGCCCTGTTTCCGTTGACCCAGCTGTTCGGCGGCGGGCCGTGGACGCGCATCCTGCACCCGTTCATCGGCCTGGCGATGGTGGTCGGCTTCGCCTTGCTGGCCTTCCGCATGTGGCGCGACAACCTGCCCACTGCCGACGACCGCGCGTGGCTGCGCGGCATGCGCGATGTGCTGCGCAACGAGGACGAGAAGCTGCCGCCGGTGGGCCGCTTCAACGCCGGCCAGAAGCTGCTGTTCTGGGCCATCATCGGCTGCCTGTCGGCACTGCTGCTGACCGGCTTCGTGATCTGGCGGCAGTACTTCAGCCACCTGTTCCCGATCGGGGTGATCCGCTTCTCGGTGCTTGCCCATGCGCTGTTTGGCTGGGTGCTGGTGTGCGCGATCGTGGTGCACATCTATGCGGCGATCTGGATCAAGGGCTCGGTGCGGGCGATGACCCAGGGCAAGGTGACCTATGGGTGGGCGTACAAGCACCACCGGCAGTGGTTCCGGGACATCCTGCGCGGACGGCGGGAAGAGGGTTAGTGGCAGGGCCTGCGGCCCTGCACCCGCTGCAAGCCAAAGCCACAGCAGCTATCCAGGGGATGGCGGGGCACTGTGGGTTTGCGGGGACGCCGTGAACCCGTCCCTGGGGGCTTGGCCGCGGCATCCATGCCGCGGACACCCCGCAAACCCACAGTGCCCCGCCTTCGACAGTTTCCCGCTGCTGTGGGTTTCCCGCTGCTGTTGGTGGGTGTCGACCTTGGTCGACACGATGAACACGGCAACAACCGATGGGGTCAGATCCGTTTTCCATGGGAAAACGGATCTGGCCCCAACCATTTCAAATGGCCGGCAGTGCGCTGGACGCCAGCGCCGACAACGGCGAGGATGGAGGCTGGTTCTTCCGGCTGGCCCTGCATGGCGCAACGCATCCTTGAACCCGGTGAGATCGAGACGCTGGCCTCGCGCGATGTTCCGCGCATCATCCTGCCCGATACCGCGTCGCTGTTCGCCGGACGTGCGACGCGCTTGCGCAGCCTGGCTGCGCACAGCGCCATCGGCGGCTACCTGCAGCTGCTGGCGGCGCTGGCCGATGCGCAGCAGTCGCTGCTGGACGAGCTGACGCCGCAGCATCGCGAGCCCCTGCAGGCGCAGGCGCGTTCCCAGCAATCGAGTGCGGCGGCCGGTGCCGGGATGCCGTTGCGGCCGGCCAACACCCTGCAACTGGACGGCTGCTGGCGCGACTGGCTGCGCACGCTGTGCCGGCACTGCGCCGATGAGGCCGGACTGCCGGCGGAGACCCGGCAGGAATTGCAGCGGGTTGCCGCTGCCGATGACGCATGGCTCGATGCACAGGCGCATGCGGTGCTGGAACGCGATGACGCGCCTTCGCTGGATGCGGTGGCCGCGCTGCTGGTGATGAACGCGCTGCAGGTGTACTGGGCGGTGCTGGCGGACAACTTCCGTCCCACCGACCTGAAGCCGCTGCCCGATGCGCCGGGGTTGTGCCCCCTGTGCGGCACGCTGCCGGTGGCCAGCGTGGTACAGGCGCGCCCGCCGTATGCGTCCTACCGCTACCTGTCGTGCTCGCTGTGCGCCTGCCAGTGGCATTACGTGCGCGTGCAGTGCAGCCAGTGCGGCGCAGCCGGCAAGGACATCGCCTACCGCGCGCTGGCCGACAAGGACGGCGATACCGGTGAGGTCGTGCGCGAGAGCGCCATACGCGCCGAGACCTGCGACCACTGCCACAGCTACCGCAAGATTTTGTACCTGGAAAAGGACCCGGCACTTGAGCCGGTGGCCGATGACCTCGGCACGCTGTCGCTGGACCTGCTGCTGTGCGAGGAAGGCTATGCACGCGCCAGCCAGAATCCGTTGCTGTGGCAATCCGACGGCGACTGAGGCGATGACAGCCACGCCCCACGCCCCGGCATCGGCGTCCGCCCTGCCCTCGCTGGATCGGCTGCTGCGCCTGCCGGCGTTGGCGGGGCTGATGGAAGGCCATGGTCGCAGCCGCATCACCCAACTGCTGCGTGCGCACCTGCAGATGCTGCGTGACCGCACCAGTGCCGGTCAGCTTTCGACCGCGCAACTGCAGGAGGCGATCGACGGTCCGGCGCTGACCGCAGCGATCAACGCCGCACTGGCCAACGATGCGCGGCTGGACCTGCAGCCGATGTTCAACCTGACCGGCACCGTATTGCACACCAACCTCGGTCGCGCCCTGCTGCCCGAAGCCGCCGTGCACGCGGTCAACCGCGCGATGACCGCACCGGTCGATCTGGAATTCGACCTCAGCCGCGGCCGTCGCGGCGATCGCGATGCACGGGTACAGGCGCTGGTCTGCGAACTTACCGGCGCCGAAGCCGCCACCGTGGTCAACAACAATGCGGCGGCGGTCCTGCTGCTGCTCAACAGCCTGGCCAACCGTCGCGAGGTGGTGGTCTCACGCGGCGAACTGGTGGAGATCGGCGGGGCCTTCCGCATTCCTGATGTGATGCGTAGCGCGGGCGCCCGGTTGCTGGAGGTGGGTACCACCAACCGCACCCACCCGGCCGACTTCGCCAACGCCATCGGCGCCCGCACCGCGCTGCTGATGGAAGTGCACGCGAGCAATTATGCAATCACCGGCTTCACCGCCAAGGTCGATACCGCTGCGATGGCCGCCATCGCGCACCAGCATGGTCTGCCGCTGGCAGTGGACCTGGGCAGTGGCAGCCTGTGTGATCTGGCCCTGTTCGGCCTGCCACACGAGCCAACCGTGCAGGACGCACTGGCGGCCGGTGCAGACCTCGTGTCGTTCAGCGGCGACAAGCTGCTGGGTGGGCCGCAGGCCGGCATCATTGCCGGCCGCGCCGATCTGATCGCGCGGATCAACCGCAACCCGCTCAAGCGCGCGCTGCGCATGGACAAGATGGGCCTGGCCGCGCTGGAAGCCGTACTGGCCCTGTATCGTGAACCGGAACACTTGGCACAGCGGCTGCCGACCCTGCGCAGCCTGTCGCGCACGCAGCAGGAGATCGAAGCGCAGGCGCAGCGCCTGCTGCCGCCGATGCGCGAAGCGTTGGCGGCCGGCTACATCCTTGAACATGCCTCGATGCACAGCCAGATCGGCAGCGGCGCGCAGCCACAGGCGCAGCTGGCCAGTGCCGGGCTGCGCATCACAAGTGCCCGTCGTGGCGGTCTTGATCACCTGGCCAAGCGCCTGCGCCAGTTGCCGCAGCCGGTGCTGGGCCGCATCGCCGATGATGCATTGTGGCTGGACCTGCGCTGCCTCGAGCCCGTCGACGAAGCGCGCTTCCTCGCGCAATGGAGCGCGCTGCAGGCATGATCGTCGGCACCGCCGGGCATATCGACCATGGCAAGACGAGCCTGGTACGGGCATTGACCGGCATCGAGACCGATCGCCTGCAGGAAGAACGCACGCGCGGCATTTCCATCGAATTGGGCTACGCATACGTCCCCCTTGAGGGCACCGAAGCGCAGGGTCCCGCAGCAACGCTGGGCTTCGTGGACGTGCCAGGCCACGAGCGCTTCGTGCATACGATGGTGGCCGGCGCCACCGGCATCGACGTCGCCTTGCTGGTGGTCGCTGCCGACGATGGGGTGATGCCGCAGACCCGCGAGCATCTGGCGATCCTGCAGCTGCTGGGCGTGGATCGCGGCGTGGTGGCGCTGACCAAGATCGACCGCGTGGATGCCGCGCGCATCGCACGGGTCGAGATCGAGATCGCCGCGCTGCTGGCCGGCACGCCGCTGCAGGATTCCCCCGTGTTTGCCTGCAACAGCACCGCGCCCGATGATGCAGGCATCGGCGCGTTGCGCGCCCACCTGCACGCGTGGGCCGCGGGCGATGCCAACGCGCGCCAGGACGCGCTGCGCGGTGAACTGTTCCGCATGCCGGTGGACCGCGTGTTCTCGCTGGCGGGCCACGGCACGCTGGTGACCGGCGCGGTGCACGGCGGTATCGCCGCGGCAGGCGAACACTTGCAGCTGATGCCGGTTGCCACCGACGTGCGCGTGCGCAGCATCCATGCGCAGAACCAGGCCAGCGACCACGCGATGGCCGGTCAGCGCTGTGCACTGAACCTGGCGGCCATCGCCCGCGACGATATCCATCGTGGCGACTGGATTGCCGATCCGCGTGCGATGCGGGCCACCACCCGCGTCGACGTGCGCCTGCGGCTTTCCGCGTTGGCGCCGCCGCTGCGCGACCGGGCGCCACTGCACATCCATTGGGGCACGATGCACCGGCAGGCCCACGTGGTCCTGCTGGAAGACCCCGACCCTGACCACGGCATCGGCCAACGCGTGCAGTTGGTCTTCGATGCCCCGGTCTGCGCGATGTGCGGTGACCGCTTCATCGCCCGCGACTCGGCTGCGACCCACACGCTGGGAGGCGGCATCGTGCTTGACCCGGCGCCCCCGCAACGGCGGCGACGCAGCCCGGCCCGGCTCGCGTGGCTGGCAGCGCTGGAGCTACTGGCGGCCGGCACCGGCATCGGCCCGCTGTTGCAGCAGGCTCCAGCCGGTGTGTCCGTCGCCGCCCTGCAACGCTACTGCCGGCGTGCCATCGAGCAGATCGACCTGCCCGAGGGTGCACGGAGCATCGCGACCCGCGAAGACACGGTGGTCATCCTCGCCTCACACTGGCAGGCGCTTCGCGAGCAGGTGATCACTTCGCTGCGGGGTTGGCACGAGCGACGACCGGACGAACCCGGTGTCGACAGCGGACGCCTGCAGCGCAGCACCCTTCCTGCGCTGGCGACCAGCCTGTGGAACGCGCTGCTGCAGGACCTGCTCGATGACGGCGGCGTGCAGCGCGTGGGCGCGTGGTGGCGCCTGCCCGGCCACGACCACGCACCACCGGAACGCGAACGCCAGCTGCTCGAACGCGTGCAGCCACAGCTGCACGCCGGCGGTTTCGATCCGCCCTGGGTGCGTACCCTGGCCGACGGGCTTGGCCTCGCCGAAGACGAGGTCCGCGCCATCCTGCGCCGCGCCGCCGCGCGCGGCGAACTGTTCCAGGTGGTGCCGGACCTGTTCTATGCACCGGCCCGCATCGCCGAACTCGCCGCGATCGTCGCGCAGCTGTCACGGGCTACCGGCACCGTGGATGCGGCCGCGTTCCGCGATGCCATCGGCCTGGGCCGCAAGCGCAGCATCCAGATCTTGGAGTTCTTCAATCGCGTTGGCTACACTCGACGCGTCGGTGACCAGCATCGGCCGCGCGGCGATCTGCAATGGAACGCCCCGCACGGTTGAGCAGACCGGCATCGCCGTACTTTCGGAAGGCATGCGCATCCGGGCATGCGGCTGGGCTTCAAACCCAGTAGGGGGCGTCGATCGTTCCCTGGTAGGTTCGACTCCTGCTGCCTTCCGCCATTGGTGTTTCCGCAGGAGATGTCGGCATGGCCACGCGCGCGCAGTCCCCCGCTCCCTCAGCGACCGATGCCCCGCAACGGCTGACCTCGCTGGCCCATGGTGGCGGCTGCGGCTGCAAGATCGCGCCGGGGGTGCTGTCCGAGCTGCTGCGTGGGGTTCCGGCATTTCCCGCGCCGGTCGAACTGCTGGTCGGGCGTGAGACCAGCGACGACGCGGCGGTGTACCGGCTCGATGATCGCCAGGCGATCGTGGCCACCACCGATTTCTTCATGCCGATCGTGGACGACCCGTTCGACTTCGGCCGCATCGCTGCGACCAATGCGCTGTCTGACCTGTATGCGATGGGCGCGCGGCCACTGTTCGCGCTGGCCATCGTCGGCATGCCGATCAATACCCTGCCGCAGGACACCATCCGCGGCATCCTGCAGGGTGGCGAACGCGCCTGCGCCGATGCCGGCATCGTGGTGGCTGGTGGCCACAGCATCGATTCGGTGGAACCCATCTACGGCCTGGCCGCGATCGGTGTGCTCGATCCGCAGCGGCTCAAGCGCAACGCCGATGCCCGCGCCGGCGACGTGCTGGTGCTGGGCAAGCCGCTCGGCGTGGGCGTGTATTCGTCGGCGTTGAAGAAAGAAGTGCTGGCTGCCGAGGGCTACCGGCAGATGATCGAATCAACCACCCGCCTGAACACCGTTGGCGTGCCGCTGGCTGCATTGGACGGCGTGCACGCGATGACCGACGTCACTGGCTTCGGCCTGCTCGGCCATCTGCTGGAAGTGTGCCGCGCCAGCGGCGTCGCTGCCGAGGTGGACAGTGCACAGGTGCCGCTGCTGCCACAGGCCCTGGCGTTGCTGCAGCGTGGCTGCGTGACCGGCGCCTCCAGCCGCAACTGGGCCTCGTATGGCGCCGAGGTGCAGTTCGCCGAGGGCCTGGCGGCGCATTGGCAGCCATTGCTGACCGATCCGCAGACCAGCGGCGGCCTGCTGGTGTCGTGTGCACCGGAAGCGGTGGAGGCAGTGCTCGCCTGCTTCCACGACACCGGGTTCGGCCACGCGGCCGTGGTGGGCCGCCTGAACGCGGGAGCGCCGGGCGTCAGCGTGGTCTGAGTGCCGGAACGAAGAAGGCGCCCGAAGGCGCCCCTGTCGTCTCACTCGATGTTCTGCACCTGCTCGCGGATCTGGTCGATCAGCACTTTCAGTTCGACCGCCGCATTGGACGTACGGCTGTCCACCGACTTCGAGCCCAGCGTATTGGCTTCGCGGTTGAATTCCTGCAGCAGGAAGTCCAGGCGGCGGCCGACCGGCTCGCGCTGCTTGAGCACGCGGCGGATCTCGACGATGTGGCTGCCGAGGCGATCCAGTTCCTCATCCACGTCCAGCTTCTGCAGCCACAGCACCAGTTCCTGCTCGGCGCGGCCGGGGTCGACCGGGTGCGGCAGATCGGCCAGGCGTGCGGCCAGCTTGGCGCGCTGGCCGTCGCGAATGGCCGGAATCAGGGTGCGCACTTCGGCGGCGATGCGCTCGATGCCATCCACGCGCTCGGCAATGGCCGTGGACAGCTTGTCGCCTTCGCGCTCGCGGGCGGCGACGAAGCCGTCCAGCACCTGGTCCAGCAGCGACAGCGCCTCGGCTTGCAACGCCGCTGCGTCAGTGGCCTCGCCCTGGGTCACGCCCGGCAGCTGCAGCAGTTCGGTGAAGCTGACCTGCAGGTTGGGGAAATCGGAGGTCAGCCGGTGGGCCAGTTGGCCCAGCTGCCCCAGCAGCACCTCATTGACCTGCAGGCTGCCCGCCACTTCCGGCGCGCGCAGGCGCATCACCAGATCCAGCTTGCCGCGGCTCAGGCGCGCCGCAATGCGTTCGCGCAGCTGCGGCTCCAGCGCCCGCAGTTCCTCGGGCAGGCGGGTGCCGACCTCCAGGAAGCGGTGGTTGACCGAGCGCAGCTCACAGCCCAGCGTGCCCCACGGGGTGACCCGCTCGCCGCCGGCATAGGCGGTCATGCTTCGAATCATGGAATGTGTCCGGTGCGTGCAAAGGGGGAATGGTACCCTAGCGCCCTCACCAGAGCCCCCTTGCCCGCCCCGTGAAGGCCGCGGGCATGGCGGCGTACTCCCACGCCATTACGGAACCTGCACCATGTCCGATTCCCGCCCCAGCGGCCGCCAGCCCGACCAGCTCCGCCCGGTCGTCATCCAACGCGGCTTCACCCGCCACGCCGAAGGTTCGGTACTGGTGTGCTTCGGTGAAACCCGCGTGCTGTGCACCGCCAGCGTGGAAAACCGCGTGCCGGGCTTCCTGCGTGGCAAGGGCGAAGGCTGGGTGACCGCCGAGTACGGCATGCTGCCGCGTGCCACCCACACCCGCAGCGACCGTGAAGCGGCGCGTGGCAAGCAGGGCGGCCGCACCCTGGAGATCCAGCGCCTGATCGGCCGCAGCCTGCGTGCCTGCGTGGACCGCAACGCGCTGGGCGAACGCACCATCACCCTGGACTGCGACGTGCTGCAGGCCGACGGCGGCACCCGCACCGCCGCCATCACCGGCGCCTACGTGGCCCTGGTCGATGCGGTGAACGTGCTGATGAAACGCGGCGACATCAAGCGCAACCCGATCCTGGGCGCGGTCGCGGCCGTATCGGTCGGCGTGTACCGCGGCACGCCGGTACTGGACCTGGACTACGCCGAAGACAGCGACTGCGACACCGACATGAACGTGGTGATGAACGACGGTGGCGGCTTCATCGAGCTGCAGGGCACCGCTGAAGGCCACGCCTTCCGCCGCGACGAGCTCGACGCGCTGCTCGGCCTGGCCGAGAAGGGCGTGACCGAACTGCTGGCCGCACAGCAGGCGGCGCTGTCGGCATGAACCGCCGCATCGCCCTGACCACCCTCGTGGTGGCCGATTACGACGAAGCCATCGCCTGGTACACCGGCAAGCTCGGCTTCTCGCTGCTGGAAGACGTCGACCAGGGCAGCAAGCGCTGGGTAGTGGTCGGGCCGACCGACGGCAGCGCCGCCGCCCTGCTGCTGGCCCGAGCCAGCAACGAGGAACAGCGCAGCCGCATCGGCAACCAGACCGGTGGCCGGGTCGCCTTCTTCCTCAACACCGACAACTTCCACCGCGACCACGCGGCGATGCTGGCCGCCGGGGTCGAGTTCCTGGAGGCGCCGCGCGAAGAAGCCTATGCAACGGTCGCGGTATTCCGCGATCTGTATGGCAACACCTGGGACCTGCTGGAGCCCCGCCAATGAAGAAACTGGTACTGGCCAGCCACAACGCCGGCAAGCTGGTGGAGATGCAGGAGATCCTGGCCGATCTGCCGCTGCAGATCACCTCGGCCGCCGAACTGGGCCTGGGCGACGTGGAAGAGACCGGCCTGACCTTCGTCGAGAACGCGCTGCTGAAGGCGCGCGCGGCCTGCGAAGCGACCGGCCTGCCGGCGCTGGCCGATGATTCGGGCTTGATCGTCGATGCCCTCGGTGGTGCGCCGGGCCTGTACAGCGCGCGCTATGCCGGCCACCCGACCGATGCCGCCGCCAACAACGCCAAACTGCTGCAAGCGCTGGCCGAGGTACCCGACGGCCAGCGCAGCGCCCGCTTCTACGCGATCATCGTGCTGCTGCGCCATGCCACCGACCCGCAGCCGCTGATCTGCGAGGGCCGCTGGGAAGGGCAGATCATCCGCGAGCTGCGCGGCACGAATGGGTTCGGCTACAACCCGGTGTTCCTGGATACCACCCACGGCCTGACCGCTGCGGAAATGGAGCCGGCGCTGAAGAACGCCATCAGCCACCGCGCCCTCGCCCTGCAGCAGCTCAAGCAGCAGCTTTCCACGCTGTATTGATGCGTTCCTGATTACCCAAGGGAAGCCGGCCAGCGGCCGGCACTACCGATGAAGCCCATGCCGCACGCCCACGATCACTGCAACCACCTGCCCGGCGAAGCCTGTCCGGGTGACCACGACACCGCCGTGCGGCTGGTACCGCCGCCGCTGTCGCTGTATGTGCACCTGCCGTGGTGCGTGCGCAAATGCCCGTACTGCGATTTCAATTCGCACCAGGCCAAGGGTGAGCTGCCGTTCGACGCTTACATCGACGCATTGCTGCGCGACCTGGACCAGGACCTGCCGCTGGTCTGGGGCCGGGTGGTGCACAGCGTGTTCTTCGGCGGCGGCACGCCCAGCCTGTTCCCGCCGGAAGCGATTGATCGTTTCCTGCAGCAGGCCAGCGCGCGCCTGCGCTTCGCGCCCAATGCCGAGATCACCCTGGAGACCAATCCCGGCACTGCCGAACACGGTCGCTTCGACCGCTACCGCGCGGCCGGCGTGAACCGCCTCAGCTTCGGCATCCAGAGCTTCGACGATGCCATGCTCAAGCGCCTGGGCCGCATCCACGACAGCGGCGAAGCCGAGCGCGCGGTGAAGATGGCGCAGGACGCGGGGTACGACAACTTCAACATCGACCTGATGTACGCGCTGCCCGAACAGACCCTGGCCGGTGCCGAGGCCGATCTGGAGCGCGCGTTCGCCCTGCAGCCGGCGCACATCTCGCACTACCAGCTCACGCTGGAGCCGAACACGGTGTTCTTCGCGCGGCCGCCGCAGGGCATTCCCGATGAAGACAACGCCTGGGACATGCAGGAGCACTGCCAGGCATTGCTGGCACAGGCCGGTTTCGGCCAGTACGAAGTCAGCGCCTATGCGCGCCCGGGCCGGCAGAGCGCGCACAACCTGAACTACTGGCGCTTCGGCGACTACCTGGGCATCGGCGCCGGTGCGCACGGCAAGATCAGTTCCGGTGCCGGGGAACATGTGCTGCGGCGCTGGAAGCTGAAGCATCCGCAGGCCTACCTGGACAGCGCCGGAACCGCGGCTTCGTTCGGCGGCGACGACGTGATCGCGCCCGAGCGCCTGCCGTTCGAGTACATGCTGAACCTGCTGCGCCTGCACGAAGGTTTCAGCCTGCGCGATTTCGAGTCGCGCACCGGCCTGCCGCGCAGCGTGCTGGATGCACCGCTGGCCGAGGCCGTGCGGCGCGGTTGGTTGCAGACCGAGAATGGGCACGTGCAACCTACAGAACTGGGGCGCCGCTTCACCAACGATGTGGTGAGCCTGTTCCTGGAGGAGTAAGGCCTCCGCCGTAACGGGTAGTGCCGGCCGCTGGCCGGCAATCCGGTGCGGATCGCGTTGCCGGCCAGCGGCCGGCACTACCGCGCATCGGGGCCATGCCCGGCAGATGCATTTCACGTTCAGCCTAAAGTAGCGCCGGCATCGGCCGACACGGTAGATTCACCAGATCGATCCGCGGGAATCCGGGTACCACTCGCAGATGTCAGCTGTCTTTTCCTCTACTCCTGCCGACAAGGCCCGCCTGGCCGCTGCCGACCTGCCGCCGCGGGTGCGCGAGCTGCTGGGAGCGTTGATCGGGCTGTGCCGGCAGACGCTGGCCGCCCCCCTGATCCTGACCGTGGAAGCGCTGGAACAGGCCCTGCTGCACGACGCTGATCGCGCGCGCAACCCCATGCAGCAGGCGGAACTGATGGCCCAGCGCGGCCAGTTGCATGCCTTTGCCGGGCATTTCCCCGACCGCATGCTCGATGCGCTTGCCGAGGCGCTGACGCGCCTGCGTGAGCCCACCGCGGCAATCGCGCCCGGCGTCGCGCCTCCTCCACTTCCGGGCCTGCTGGGCCTGTCACTGGTGGCCGAGCACGATGTCGACCGCGACCTGCTGCTGACCGAGATGGTGCGGCGGGAGACCCTGCGCTCGGCCAATTCACTCAACCTGCTGGGCCAGCGCATGGGCGTGCTGGCGGCAGCGCCCGCACTGGACACCGATACCTTGCCGCTGGCGCCGCAGGCCTTGTGCGCGATGGTGCGCAGGCTGGCTGAACAGGATTCGCTCGGCACCGACGTACAACTGGCGCTGTACCGCAGCTTCGAACGGCAGGTGCTGGATCGCCTGGGCGATGTGCTCGACCGCGCCAATGCACTGCTGGCCCAGCAAGGCGTGCTGCCGGGGCTGGTCTACACCCCGTACCTGGCGCGCTCGTCCAGCACCCGGCGCATCATCACCCAGTCGGTGGGTGGCGGCCGTGCGACCCAGCCGGCCAAGCGCAGCGCTGCGCCGCTGACCGGCTGGAACGGCCCGTCCGCTGCCGGTTCGTGGTCGAACCTGGTGCAGGACGCCGTACACGAGGCTGGCGCCACCGGCACCGCCGTGCCCGGGCTGACCACCTCCGCCGGCAGTGCATTGCACGAACTGCTGCAACAGGCGCGGCGCGCCAGCGGCTCGTCCGAGCAGGCCGCGGCCGTTCCCAGTGCTGCGGTGGACGCGGTTCTCGCCCGCCTGCAGGCACAGTCCAGCGCAGCCACCGGGGTGGCCGACCTGCAGGCTGCGGTGGTCGCGCAGCTGCGCAGCGAGCATGGCGCGCAGGCCCAGTTGGGCAGCCACGACCGCGACAACCTCGAGCTGCTGCGGCTGCTGATGCAACAGGTGCAACAGCAGCAACGCCCCGACCCGGTACCGGCGGCGCTGCTGGCACGCCTGCAGGTGCCGCTGGCGCGCGCGGCAATGGCCGACCCGGGCTTCTTCGTGCGCGACGAGCACCCCGCCCGCGAACTGCTCAACCAGATCGCCGAAGTCGGCGCCCACTGGCTGGGCGACGACGATGTCGACCCGCAACTGCTGCAGCGCATGGCGCAGAGCGTGCAGGGCCTGCTTGGCGAGGACGCACGCGCACCGGAGGTCTTCGCCGCCGCCAACGACGACGTGCAGCAGCACCAGCGCGCAGCGGCACACCGCGCCGAACTGGCCGAACGTCGCCACGTGGAAGCCGCGCGCGGCAAGGAACGGCTGGAACTGGCCCGGCGCCAGGCCAACCTGCAGATCGATCAATGCTGCGATGCGCAGGTACCGCCGCGCTTCGTGCAGACCCTGCTGCGCCAGGCCTGGGCCGATGCCCTGACGCTGACCCGCCTGCGCCATGGCGATGATTCGCCGCAATGGCAGGAACGCCTGCAACAGACCGAACGCATTGCGACGGTGACCGCGCAGGCAGTGGATGCCCCGGGCGGCACCGACACCGCCTTGGCCGCCGAGGTGGAGGCTGCGCTCGTGCAGGTTGGCTACCATGCCGAAGAAGCCGCTGCGGTTGCGCGTCGCCTGGCCACGCCCGGCGGCGAGGATGCCATCACCTCACGTACCGAACTCAGCGCCCGCCTCAAGGCGCGCGTGCGGCTGGGAGAACAGGCCGGCACAATCGCGGCCGCTCCCGCCAGCACCCGCAGCAATGCCGAAGAAGCGGCCTACCAGCAGCTCTGTGCCCTGCCCTTCGGCAGCTGGTTCGACATCGACGACGGTGACGGCACGCTGCGTCGCCAGCGGCTGTCCTGGTACAGCCTGTTGACCGGCCATGCACTGCTGGTCAATCCACGGGGTCAGAAGATCGCCGATACCGACCTGGATACGCTGGCCCGGCAGATCAGCGCCGGCCGCGCGCAGCTGGTCACCGAAGACAACGGCCGGCTGGTCGACCGCGCGTGGCAATCCAGCCTCGATGCCTTGCGTGCCCTGGCCGGCGGCCCTTCCCGGGAGGCCTCCGAATGACTACCCCGCCGCCGCAGGACACGCGCCGTGCGCCCCGCCGTCAGGTCTCGGACCTGGTGCCGGTCACCGACCAGATGCGCGACTGCGTGATCGGTCGTCTCGGCAACGTCTCCGAGACCGGCATGCTGATGCTGTCCAGCGCGGTGCTGCGCGAGGATGCGCTGTACCAGCTGCGCTTCCCGTTGCCGATGGGCGATGGCCGACATGAGGCCATCGACGTCGGCGTGCACCTGTTGTGGAGCGAACCCGCGCACGCGCCCGGGCAGAGCTGGACCGGGTTCCGCTTCCTCACCCTGTCGCGCGAACACCGCCAGCTGCTGCGCCAGTGGGTGGGCGAGGACAGCGACGAGGAACCGCTTTCGACGGCCTGAGTGCCGGTTCCGGCACAGCGGTTTTTCGCGGTATGCGGCAGAATCTAGGGCCGTTTTCCGTGTCGAGCCACCGCAATGATCCAGCAAGACCCCGGCGCCCTGTATCCCGACCACCTGGCCGTGCTGTGCCGACGCGCCGAACAGGCGCTGGCGCGCGGCGGCTTCGATCACCTGGTCGTGCCCAGCGGCACCTTGCACTACCAGGTGTTCGACGATCGCGACTACCCGTATGCGGTGAACCCGCAGTTCAAGGCGTGGCTGCCGCTGACCCGGGTGCCGAACAGCTGGATCGTGTTCACGCCCGGCAAGCGCCCGGCGGTGATCTTCCACCAGCCCTTCGACTACTGGCACGTGGTGCCGGATGCGCCGAGCGGCTGGTGGGTGGACCACTTCGATATCCACATCATCCGCAAGCCCGAAGAGGCGCTGGCCCTGCTGCCGGCCGATCCGGCGCGCTGCGCGATCCTGGGCGAGCCGCAGAGCGCGCTGGGTGCCTTCGTGCCGAACAACCCGGCGCCGGTGGTGAACTACCTTGAATGGCACCGTGGCAGCAAGACGCCGTACGAAATCGCGCTGATGCGCCAGGCGCAGGTGCTGGGCGTGCGCGGCCATCGTGCCGCCGAAGCCGCGTTCCGCAATGGCGCCGACGAGTTCAGCATCCACATGGCCTATTGCCAGGCCGTCGGCCAGGATGCCAATGAGCTGCCCTACGGCAACATCGTGGCCTTGAACGAGCATGCCGCCGTGCTGCACTACACCGAACTGGGGCGCAAGGCGCCGCAGCCGCTGCGCAGCTTCCTGATCGATGCCGGCGCCAGCGCGCACGGCTATGCCAGTGACATCACCCGCACCTACGCCGCGCATGGCCATGACGAGTTCGCCGCCATGATCGCCGCCGTCGACGGCGCCCAGCAGCAGATGTGTGCGGCGGTGCGGCCAGGCTTCGACTACAAGCAGCTGCACGTGGACGCACATCTTTCGCTCATGGGCGTGCTGAAGGACTTCGGCGTGATCAAGGTCTCGCCGCAGACCGCGGTGGAAACCGGCGTCAGCGCCGCCTTCTTCCCGCACGGCATCGGCCACCTGATCGGCCTGCAGGTGCACGACGTGGCCGGTTTCGCGGCCAGCGACGAAGGTGGCCGCATCGAGCGCCCCAGTGGTCACCCGTACCTGCGCCTGACCCGCGTGCTGGAGCCGGGCATGGTGGTGACCATCGAACCGGGCCTGTACTTCATCGACATGCTGTTGAACGAAGTGAAGGACGCCGGCCATGGCGATGCGATCAACTGGGACCGCGTGGACTTCTTCCGTCCGTATGGCGGTATCCGCATCGAGGACGAAGTGCTGTGCACCGAGGGCGAGGCGGACAACCTGACGCGGCCGGTGTTTGCGGCGGCCAACGGCTGAGCCCCTCGTGGTTGGCCCTTGAATCAAAAGCCGTGCTTGGCGGGGCGGGGTGGGTTCGCGGGGGACGCCGTGAACCCATCCATGGGGGCTTGGCCGCGGCATCCATGCCGCGGACACCCCCGCGAACCCACCCCGCCCCACCTCTGACAGTTTCCTGCGCGCGTCCAACCACGGAAAAGAAAAAAGATAAGCAAAAGCGGGTCGCTCGCTGCGCTCGCTCTGTGTCGACCGAGGTCGACACCTACCAACAGCCGCAGTGGCCAGTAGATCCACGCCATGCGTGGATGATTCATTCGATATCTGACAGATGTGCCGACCAACGGTCGGCACCCACCAACAGCCGCGTGAACCTGTCGAAGGCGGGGCACTGTGGGTTTGCGGGGTGTGAGCCGCATGGATGCGGCGACCAAGCCCCCATGGGTGAGGGTGCTTTGCTTGCGAAGCACTGCTTCGCAAGCGCCCGAACGCACAGCCGCCAGCGGCTGGGCCGGACCGCGGAGGGGGGTTTACGGCGTCCCCGCAAACCCACAGTGCCCCGCCATCCCACGGAATGCCGCTTCGGCTTTTGCCGTCGCCGTTGCCGTTGCATTGAGCAGGTGCAGGGCTGCAAGCCCTGCAGAAAAGCCCCTTACCCCGCCATCACCGCTTCGATCTCGTCGGCGCTGCGCGCCAGGCCTTCGGTCAACACGCGATGGCCATCGTCGGTAATCAACACGTCATCCTCGGTGCGGATGCCGATACCGCGCCAGCGCGGTTCCACCGTCGTGTCGTCCACGCCGATGTACAGCCCCGGCTCGATGGTGAATGCCATGCCCGGCTCCAGCAGGCGCGAGTCGCCGGCCAGGCGGTAATCGCCCACATCGTGCACATCCATCCCGATCCAGTGCCCGGTCTTGTGCCGGTAGAAGCGCTGGTACAGGCCTTCGGACAGGTTCTTTTCCAGCGTGCCCTTCAGCAGGCCCAACCGCAGCAGGCCTTCGGTCAGCGTCTGCACTGCGGCCAGATGGCCGGTCTCGTACGGCACGCCCGGCTTGGCCTGGGCCAGTGCCGCGGCCTGTGCCTCGCCGACCAGGTCATGCAGTGCACGCTGCTCGGCACTGAAGCGGCCGTTTACCGGGAAGGTGCGGGTGATGTCGCTGGCATAGCCGCGATACTCGGCACCGGCATCGATCAGCACCAGCTCGCCGTCGCGCGACCGCGCGTTGTTGTCGCGGTAGTGCAGGATGCAACCGTTGCGGCCGGCACCAACGATGCTCGAGTACGCCGGCACCGCATCGTTGGCGCGGAACACGCGTTCCAGCTCGGCCTGCAGTTCGTACTCGTGGATGCCCGCCTTCGCCGCCTGCATCGCCGCCAGGTGTGCACGCACGCTGATCTGCGCAGCGTGGTGCATCAGCGCCACTTCGGCACCGGACTTGAACAGGCGCTGCTCGTGCAGCAGGTGGCCCAGCTCCAGGAACTCATGCGGCGGCTGTGCGCCGTGGCGCACCTGCGAACGCACGCGGTTGACCCAGCCAATCAGCTTCAGGTCGAAGTCGGCATCGCGGCCAAAGTGGTAGTAGACGCGCGACCGCCCTTCCAGCAGGCCCGGCAGGATGTCGTCCAGATCATCGATCGGATAGGCATCGTCCATGCCGAACTGCGATACCGCGCCTTCCTGGCCGGCACGACTGCCGTCCCAGGCCTCGCGCTCGGCGTCACGCTCGCGGCAGAACAGGATGGCCTCGCCGTGGCGACGGCCGGGAATCAGCACCAGTACCGCTTCCGGTTCCGGAAAGCCGCTCAGGTACTGGAAGTCCGAATCCTGCCGGTACGGGTAATGGGTATCCAGGCTGCGCACCTTCTCGGCTGCGGCCGGCAGCACCAGGATCGCGTCCTCGCCGGCCATGTCCATCAGCTGGCGGCGGCGACGCTTGTACTCGCCGGCCGCGATGCCGGTGCGCTGCTTGATATCCATCAGTTCAGGCGCTGCCGATGGCGCGCGGCCAGCACCACGTCACCGTGCAGCAGCAGCACCGCCACGCGGATGAACTCCTCGATCTCCGACAGGGCTTCGTCATCGTCGTCACCACCGGCTTCGAAATCCTCGCTGGAGGCACGCGCCAGGCTGGCCATGTCGGTCAGCGCTTCTTCGCCCTCTTCTGACAGGGCCGGGCGGTGGCCGCCACTGCCCAGGCCGAAGCCGCCGAGGAAGGAACGGGTCCAGCTGAACATGGCATCGGCCTGCGCGGACACGTCATCGCTGTCGGACAGCAGCAGCTCGAAGGCGAAATCGCGGTCTTCCAGCTGCTTGATGGTGGCCTGCAGCAGCTGGCCCAGCACGCTGTCGGCGGCCACCGGCGGCAGGTTGTCGTCGGCCAGTACGCGCGCCGGCCAATCATTACCGGGGGCACCGCCGGCGGCCAGCCAGCCACACAGCGCACCATGCAGCTCGGCAGCAGTGGCGCCCAGTCCCAGCTCCTGGCTGGCGCGGGAAACGTCGTCGACGGAGGGGAGTTCGGTCATCGTGCGGCTCGTTCGGATAAGGAAAACCGGAGCGCGCACGCGCGCGCCCGTGAGACCCCGTAGTGTAGCAACCCGACGGCATCCTTCCCGTGGCCGCCCAGCCTTGCTGCGACAACGCTTGACCGCCCTCACCCGGCTTGCCTATCGTGCCCGCATGGAACCCGCCAATCCCCTCGCCCAGTTGCAGGACTTCGCCGCCCGGGTGGAGGCGCTGCTTGAACGCAACCAGCGTCTGGCCGAGGAGAATCGCAGCCTGCGCCACCAGCAGGAACAGCTGGTGGCCGAGCGTTCCACGCTGCTGGCCAAGAACGAGCAGGCGCGCTCGCGGGTGGAAGCGATGATCAGCCGGCTCAAATCCCTGGAGCAGCACACATGAGTGCCGAACCGGTCAGTGTCCGGATTCTCGATCGTGAATACACGGTGGGCGTCGGTGGCGACGAACGCGACAGCCTGATGGCCGCCGCCCGGCTGCTCGATGCGCGCATGCGCGAGATCCGCGGCAGCAACCGCATGGCGGCCGTGGATCGCGTGGCGGTGCTGGCCGCGCTGAACCTGGCCCACGAACTGCAGCTGCTGCGCGATGAGAACGCCCGCCAGGCGGTCGCCCTGCAGCAGACCTTGGCCGACCTGAACCGGCGCCTGGACCGCGCGATCGACGGCGGCGCGTGAATATCGCGCACAACGCGTCTTCTCATATCTGAATTGGCACGGACTGTTGCCGACGAACGGCCTATCCAGAATCTGCGCGCTGGCTATAATGGCCACGCGTTCTCTGCGGTACTCGACGGCATGTGCAAACATTCGCCTTGTCCCTTAAGAACGACACCGGGAGCGCGACAGCGCCGGGAGTGCAGGTCCGCCTTGTAGCGGGAAGCCCGATGGTTCTCCAGCGTTCCCACTTGAGCCCCCGGGTTCAAGGTCGTTTCGCATGCATCGACATTGCGGAGAATGCAATATTCCAGCAAGGGCGGCGTCTTCGGGCGTCGCCCTTGTTCTTTGCGGCACAATGTCGGCTGTTCCTTGCCGCACGCTGCCATGACCGACCCGCGCCAGGCCCTGCGCCACGACCTGCGGCAACGCCGCCGCGACCTTTCCGCCGCTGCGCGCATCGCCGCCGCCGAATCGCTTGCCGATGCCCTGCTGGCATTGCCGTTCGCGCCGCGCGAAGGTGCCGTGGCCGGCTACTGGGCGCTGGACGGCGAAATCGCCCTGCATCGCTGGCAGCTGCAACTGCCCGAAGGCCTTACCTACTGCCTGCCGGTACTGGCCGGCGACGTGCTGCGCTTCGCGCCGTGGCGACCCGGGCAGCCACTGACCAGCAACCGTTACGGCATTCCCGAGCCGGACATCGCACTGGAAGACACCCTGGAACCGGCACAGATGGCGCTGGTGGTGGCCCCGCTGGTGGGCTTCGACACGCAGTGCCGGCGGCTGGGCATGGGAGGCGGCTGGTATGATCGCAGCTTCGCCTTCCGCCACCAACGGCCGGCGCCGCCCTGGCTGGTCGGTGCGGCGTTCGCGGTGCAGCAGGTCGAGTCCTTGCCGGTGGCGTCGTGGGACGTGCCGGTGGACGCGATCTGCACCGAAGGCGGCACCCTGTTCCCCTCCGCTGCCCCCGTGAACGCATGACCGCCCGCAAGCGCTACTGGCTGATGAAGTCCGAACCGGACGCCTTCTCCATCGATGACCTGGCCAAGGTCAAGGTCGAACCCTGGAACGGGGTACGCAATTACCAGGCGCGCAACTTCATGCGCGATGGCATGCAGGTCGGCGACGGCATCCTGTTCTACCACTCCAATACCAAGGTGCCGGGCATCGTCGGCGTGGCCACGGTGGCCAGCCCGGCCTACCCGGACGACACCCAGTTCGACCCGACATCCGACTACCACGACCCCAAGAGCACGCGCGAGAACCCGCGCTGGATGCTGGTGGACGTGGCCTTCGACCGCAAGCTCAAGCAGGTGATCGCGCTGGACGAGATCAAGCTGCACGCCGACGAGCTCGGCGAAGGCTTCCCGCTGGTTGCCAAGGGCAACCGCCTGTCGGTGTTCCCGGTGACCGCCGCGCAGTGGAAGCTGCTGCTGTCGCTGGAAAAGAAATCCTGATTCCCTGCCTGAGAGTTCTCCCATGTCCGAAGCCAAGCGCCTGGCCGCCGAGAAAGCCATCGAGTACGTCCAAGACGGCATGATCGTCGGTGTCGGCACCGGTTCCACCGTGGCCTACTTCATCGATGCCCTGGCCCGCATCCAGCACCGCATCAAGGGCGCGGTGTCCAGCTCCGAGCAGAGCACCGCGCGCCTGAAGCAGCACGGCATCGAGGTGATCGAGCTGAACCACAGCGGCAACCTGTCGCTGTACGTGGACGGCGCCGACGAGTGCGACCCGAACAAGTGCCTGATCAAGGGCGGCGGTGCCGCACTGACCCGCGAGAAGATCATCGCCGAGGCCAGCGAGCGTTTCATCTGCATCGTCGACCCGAGCAAGCAGGTGCCCGTACTGGGTGCGTTCCCGCTGCCGGTGGAGGTGATCCCGATGGCACGCAGCCTGGTCGCCCGCCAGATCCGCGACATGACCGGCGGCCAGCCGACCTGGCGCGAAGGCGTGGTCACCGACAACGGCAACCAGATCCTGGATATCCACAATCTGCAGATCACCGATCCGGAAAAGCTGGAGCGCGAGCTCAACCAGCTGCCGGGCGTGGTCTGCGTGGGCCTGTTCGCGCGCCGTCGCGCCGATGTGGTGATCGTCGGCGGCGAGCCGCCGGTCGTGCTCTGACCCTTTCCAAGGATCCTGACGATGTCGCTGTTGCGTTCGCTGCTGATGCTTCCGCTGCTGGCCCTGGCCGGTTGTGCCACCGATGCGGCCCGCCACTGGGTCGAACTGGATGGCGCCCGCTACCGGGTCGAGCTGGCCACCAACGATGAAACCCGCGCCCGCGGCCTGATGTTCCGAGACCAGATGCCTGCCGACCACGGCATGCTGTTCGTCCACGACCGCGAGGAAATGCAGGCGTACTGGATGAAGAACACCAAGATCGCGCTGGACATCCTGTACTTCGACAGCGAGCGCAAGCTGGTCAGCCAGCAGCGCGACGTGCCGCCGTGCTCGGCCGGCGACATGTGCCCGCCCTACCCCAGCGGCGGCCCGGCGCGCTACGTGCTGGAACTCAATGCCGGCCAGGCCGAGAAGCTGAAGCTGAAGGACGGCACCGCGCTGACCTTCGGCCCGGGCATCGAGTAGATCCACGCCATGCTTTGAGGAGGATCGGTAGGTGCCGACCTTGGTCGGCACTGGCTTGCCGCGCACGGGCAGGCTGTGGTGTGGACCAAGGTCCACACCCACCGGAAGCCCATCGACCCAACCCATGGCTTTTTCACGCGGCACTGCTTGAAACCGCCTGCGAATGACGCCAGTCTGTGACCATGCAGGACCGGATCACACTCCCCGACTGGGATGCACTGGCCGACCTCGAAGACGAGGCGCTGCCACTGTTGCCGACCGCGCTGCTGATCGCGCGGGATGAGTATCCCGATCTGCAGCCGTCCACCTACGACGCGCTGATCCAGAGCCACGTCGACCACCTCCGCTCGGAAGTGGAGAGCATCGACAACAGCCCCCTGAAGATGGCGGCGATCAACCGCCACCTGTTCGACGAACTGGGCTACAGCGGCGACCACGACGAGTACTACGACCCGCGCAACAGCTACCTCAACCAGGTCTTCGAGCGGCGCCTGGGCAACCCCATCTCGCTGGCGCTGGTGCAGATGGAAGTCGCACGCCGGCTGGGCATTCCGCTTGACGGCGTGTCCTTCCCCGGCCACTTCCTGGTGCGCCTGCCGGTGGACGACGGGGTGCTGGTGATGGACCCGTTCAACGGCGGCCGGCCCTTGGACGTGGACGAGCTGCGCGAACGCGCCAAGTCGCACCTGGGCGGGCAGATGCCCGACGACCAGGTGCTGGCGCAGATCCTCGACCCGGCGCCGTCGCGCGCGATCCTGATGCGCATGCTGCGCAACCTGCACGGCGTCTATGCCGAGGCCGGCGAGTGGGACCGCGCCGCACGCAGCGCCGACCGCCTGCTGAAACTGGCCCCGGAACAGGACGACGCGCTGCGTGATCGCGGCCTGGCCTATCTGCAGCTGGAGTACCTGGCCGGGGCCCGCCACGATCTGGGCCAGTACCTGAAGCGCAATCCCGAGGCCAGCGATGCGCAGTGGCTGCGCGAGAAGCTGATCGACCTCGGCGGACCGATGCCGCGGCTGCATTGATTCAGTCAGGTGTGCGGACCAACGGTCCGCACCCACCGGTAGTGCCGGGCCATGCCCAGCGGCCATTGCGGTCAGTTGACCTCGACCATCTCGAAATCGGCCTTGGTCACCCCACAGTCCGGGCAGGTCCAGGTCTCGGGAATGTCCTCCCAGCGCGTGCCCGGCGCGATGCCTTCTTCCGGCAGGCCGTCCGCTTCGCTGTACAGGAAGCCGCAGACCACGCACATCCAGGTACGCAAGGTGGTGGGGGTGGCATCACTCATCGGATAATCGGGGCTGGATTCACGGGCCGCCATTGTCCCATCGCGGCCCACGCACCGGTAGCCATCGATGACCTCTGCTTCCCCCGCGCCCCGCGGCGTCTACCTGATCACCCCGGATGAGCCCGATAGCGCACGCCTGCTGGCGCGCACCGCACCGCTGCTGGCCGCAGGTGCCACCTGGCTGCAATACCGCAACAAGACCGCCAGCGACGCGCTGCGGATGGAACAGGCCACTGCGCTGCAGGGCCTGTGCGCCGCCCATGGCGTACCGCTCATCATCAACGACGACCCGGTGCTGGCCAAAGCGGTCGGCGCCGCCGGCGTGCATCTGGGCGGCACCGACGGCGATATCCCCAGCGCACGTGCGCTGCTCGGTGCCGAGGCCATCATCGGCGCCTCCTGCTACGACCAGCTGGCCAATGCAGAAAAGGCCGTGGCCGCCGGTGCCAGCTATGTGGCATTTGGCGCCTTCTTCCCCACCACCACCAAGATCACCACCAGCCGCGCCCATACCGACCTGCTGCGGCAATGCGCCGCACTGGGCGTGCCGCGGGTGGCGATCGGCGGGCTGACGCCGGACAATGTCGGTCCCATCATCGATGCGGGCGCCGATCTGGTCGCCGTGGTCAGCGGTATCTACGCCGCGCCGGACCCGGTCGCGGCACAGCGCGCCTACCTCGCCCAGTTCGCGTAACACCCAGGAAAGCCCCATGAACCACGACCAGTCCCACGCCCTGTTCTCCCGCGCCCAGCAGCTGCTGCCGGGCGGCGTCAATTCGCCGGTGCGCGCGTTCAAGTCGGTCGGCGGCGAGCCGTTCTTCGTCGAGCGCGCCGACGGCGCCTACCTGTACGACGTCGACGGCAACCGCTACATCGACTACGTCGGTTCCTGGGGCCCGATGATCGTTGGCCACAACCACCCGGCGGTGCGCCAGGCGGTGAAGAAGGCCATCGACAACGGCCTCTCTTTCGGTGCGCCGTGTGCGGCCGAAGTGACCATGGCCGAGACCATCACCCGCCTGGTGCCGTCGTGCGAGATGGTGCGCATGGTCAACTCCGGCACCGAAGCCACGCTGTCGGCGATCCGCCTGGCGCGCGGCGCCACCGGCCGCAACCGCATCGTGAAGTTCGAAGGCTGCTACCACGGCCATGGCGACTCGTTCCTGGTCAAGGCCGGCAGCGGCATGCTGACCCTGGGCGTGCCGACCTCACCGGGTGTTCCGGCCGGGTTGAGCGAGCTGACCCTGACCCTGCCCTACAACGACTTCGACGCGGCCACCGCGCTGTTCGAGCAGCAGGGTGATGACATCGCCGGCTTGATCATCGAACCGGTGGTCGGCAACGCCAACTGCATCCCCCCGCGCGAGGGCTACCTGCAGCACCTGCGCGAACTGTGCACGAAGCATGGTGCGCTGCTGATCTTCGACGAGGTGATGACCGGCTTCCGCGTTGCCCTTGGCGGTGCGCAGGCGCACTACGGCATCACCCCGGACCTGACCACCTTCGGCAAGATCATCGGCGGCGGCATGCCGGTCGGTGCCTATGGCGGCCGCCGCGAGCTGATGCAGCAGATCGCCCCGGCCGGCCCGATCTACCAGGCTGGCACCCTGAGCGGCAATCCGGTGGCGATGGCCGCCGGCCTGGCAATGCTGGAGCTTGTCCAGCAGCCGGGTTTCCATGCCGACCTCGCCGAGCGTACCGCACGCCTGTGCGCGGGCCTTGAAGCCGCCGCCGCCGAAGCTGGCGTGGCGGTGACCACCACCCGCGTGGGCGCGATGTTTGGCCTGTTCTTCACCAGCGAAAAGGTCGAGACCTATGCGCAGGCCACTGCCTGTGACATCCCGGCGTTCAACCGTTTCTTCCACGCGATGCTGGAACAGGGCGTGTTCCTGGCACCGTCGGCGTACGAAGCCGGGTTCCTGTCCAGCGCGCACGACGACGCGGTGATCGAGGCGACGCTGGCCGCTGCACGCGTGGCGTTCAAGGCCGCCAAGGGCTGAGTGCTGCCCCGGTAGGTGCCAACCTTGGTTGGCACTGCCGTGTACGGCATCCACGCATGGCGTGGATCTACTGCCGTGGCCTATCCACGCATGGCGTGGATCTACTGCCGTGGCCTATCCACGCATGGCGTGGATCTACTGCCGTGGTCCATCCACGCATGGCGTGGATCTACTGCCGTGGCCTATCCACGCATGGCGTGGATCTACCCGTAGAGCCACGCCATGCGTGGCTGTATTCAACCGAAGACGAGCTTGCCCTTCATCATCGCGAAGTGGCCGGGGAACGAGCAGAAGAAGGTGTAGTCACCGCCCTTCTGCAGGCCCTGGGTGGAGAAGCGCACGCGCGTGGTCTCGCCACCTCCAATCACCTTGGTGTGGGCCAGAACGCGCTTGTCGGCCTTCGGCAGGTAGCTGTCGGCCAGGGTCATGCGCATGCCCGCCATCGCCACCGGCTGGTAGTCGGCCGTGCGGGTCAGCACCCAGTTGTGACCCATTGCGGTGGCGGCCAGCTTGCCGGTGTGGCGCAGGGTCAGGTCCACGGCACTGCAGTCGGCGGCAATCTTGATCTCGCGGCTGCTGAAGCTCATCTGGTCTGTGCTGTCGATGCTCACCGCACACACCCGCGCCATCGCCGACGGCGCCAGCATCAGCGCACCCAATCCCACTGCCACCGTCCAAGCCTTCATCGCTGCATCTCCTGCGGATTCAAACGTCATTCTAGGCAGGCCCATGCGCTCCCGTCTGCGACCGTCTGTCGCACGGCAGCTTCAGGGTTTCCCGCATGCGAGCCGCAATGGCATGCTCGGCCGATGCGGATCGACCTGCTGCTGCTGGATGTGGATGGCGTGCTGGTGCAGTACCAGCGCGCGCAGCGCGTGCTGCATCTCGCGCAGGCGCTGGATGTTCCCACCCAGGCCGTGCAGGCCGCGCTCTACGACAGCGGGCTGGAAGCCGCGCACGACCGTGGCGCACTGGAGGGCCCAGCCTATCTGGCGCAGCTTGGCGCACGTCTGGGCAGGACGGTCGATGTGGCCACCTGGCTCGCTGCACGGCAGGCGGCCAGCCATCCGCAGTCCGCCGTGCTGCATCGGCTGCAAACACTGCAGCTGCCGATGGCGGTGCTGACCAACAACGGTACGCTGATGAAGCAGGCGTTGCCCGCCCTGTTGCCGGGGCTGTTCCCTGCCCTGCAGGGTCGCGTGTTCTGCGGCGCCGATTTCGGCCTGCGCAAACCGGCGCCGGAGGCGTTCCTGCGCACACTCGACGTACTGGGCGTGGCGCCTGCGCGCACGCTGTTCGTCGATGATCTGTTCGCCAATGTGCGCGGCGCACGCGCGGCTGGTCTGCACGCGGAAACCGTGCGCGACGGACGAGGGTTGGGCAAGGTGCTGAAGCGCTACCAGATTGCGTGAACCACTGTAGAGCCGAGCCCATGCTCGGCTGGGCAACGGGATCAGAGCCCTCTCCGCAGGAGAGGGATCCGACTCCAGCGCCAGGGATTCAGCGCGCGGCGATGAACGCGGCGACTGCCGCGCGCAGGCGCTTGAGGCCTTCGGCCACTTCTTCGTCGGTGATGTTCAGCGACGGCACGAAGCGCAGCACGTCCGGGCCAGCCTGCAGGGTCAGCAGGCCCTGCTCGGCGGCATGGTCGAGGATCGCACCGGCCTGGCCGGCGAAGTCCTTGCTCAGCACCGCGCCCAGCATCAGGCCACGGCCGCGCACCTCGCTGAACACGCCGAACTCGTCGTTGATACGCGCAAAGCCATCGCGCAGCGCCTTCGACTGGCGGCTGACGTTGGCGGCGATCTCTGCCGAAGCCAGCTTGCGCAGTGCCACGCGGGCGACCGCGGCGGCCAGCGGGTTGCCGCCGAAAGTGGTGCCGTGCGCGCCGAACTGCATGGTCTCGGCCACCTTCGGGCCAGCCAGCATCGCGCCGATCGGGAAACCACCGCCCAGTGCCTTGGCCAGGGTGACCATGTCCGGCACCACATCGTCCTGCCAGTGCGCGAACAGCGTGCCGGTGCGGCCCATGCCGGCCTGGATCTCGTCCAGCACCAGCAGTGCGTTGTGCTGGTCGCACAGTTCGCGCACGCGCTTGAGGAAGCCGGACTTGGCCGGCATCACGCCGCCCTCGCCCTGGATCGGCTCCAGCATCACCGCAGCGACATCGCCGGCGGCCATCGCGGTCTCCAGCTGCACGTCATCGTTGAAGTCGATGTAGCGGAAGCCACCGGGCAGCGGCTCGTAGCCTTCCTGGTACTTCGGCTGGGCGGTGGCGGTCACCGCGCCCATCGTGCGGCCATGGAAGCTGCCACGGAAGGTGATGATCACCCGCTTGTCGGCCGGGCGGCCCTGGCTGGAGGCCCACTTGCGGACCATCTTGATCGCCACTTCGTTGGCTTCGGCGCCGGAATTGCACAGGAACACGCGCTCGGCGAAGCGGCTGGCCTTGACCAGCTCCTCGGCCAGATGCAGCGGCGGTGCGCTGTAGAACACGTTGCTGGTGTGCCAGAGCTTGCCGGCCTGCTCGACCAGCGCGGCCACCAGGTCCGGATCGTTGTGGCCCAGGCCACACACGGCGATGCCGGCGGCCAGGTCGATGAACTCACGGCCCTGGCTGTCCCACACGCGGGCGCCCTGGCCTCGCTCCAGTACCACCTGGCGGGGCTTGTAGACCGGCAGGTAGTAGTGCGAAAGGGAGATCAGCGGATCGGTCGCGGCGGTCATGGCAGTCGGCAGGATTCAGGAATGCCCATTCTCGCGCCGGAACCCCTGCGGCACAATGCGCCCATGCGACCGTTTTCCGCCCCCCAGCTGAACCCCGCCACCGAGACCGGCTGGCGCCGTCGGTGGTTTGACATCATCTACCGCCACGACTCGCGGCCCTCGCGCAACTTCGACCTGATCCTGGTGGTGGCGATCATCGCCAGCATCCTGGTGGTGATGATCGACAGCGTGCAGCACCTGCATGCCGAATGGTCCACCGGGCTGTACATCCTGGAATGGGGCTTCACCCTCATCTTCACCGCCGAGTACCTGCTGCGGCTGGCGGTGGTCAAGCGCCCGCTGCGCTACGCAGTAAGCATCTGGGGCATCATCGACCTGCTGTCGATCCTGCCCGCCTACCTGTCGATGTTCATCCCCGGCGCGCAGAGCCTGCTGGTGGTGCGCGCGCTGCGCATCCTGCGCGTGTTCCGCATCCTCAAGCTGACCCGCTACATCGAAGAGAGCGGCGTCCTGATGACGTCGCTGTGGCGCAGCCGGCGCAAGGTGCTGGTGTTCCTGTTCACGGTGATCACCATCACCATCATCGCTGGCGCGCTCATGTACGTGATCGAAGGGCCGGAACATGGCTTCACCAATATCCCGGCCAGCATGTACTGGGCGGTGGTGACCATGGCCACGGTCGGCTTCGGCGACATCGTGCCGCAGACCGTGCTCGGCCGCTTCGTCACCTCGGTGCTGATCCTGATCGGTTACAGCATCATCGCCGTGCCCACCGGCATCTATACCGCCGAACTGGCCAGCACCATGCGCGAGGCCGAGCTGGCCGCACGCCGCGATGCACGCGGCTGCCCGCACTGTGGGCTGGAAGGCCACGAGCCGGATGCACGCCACTGCCGCAAGTGCGGCGGTCAGCTACCGGATGCGTTCAACCACTGAGGCGCATGCCGGCCAGCGGCCGGCACTACCTGTGGTGGATCCACGCCGTGCGTGGAGGACCGCCGTCACTCAACGCATGCGATTGCTGGTGGTCACCAGGTCGTTGTAGGCGTCCAGGATCGTCGACTGCGCGCCTTCAGGATCAGTGGTGAGCCGGCTGCCCGAGGCCTTGCGCTCGGCCGCCAGCGCTTCGGCGCTGATCGGCTTTCCCTGCTCCAGGCGTTCGACGCCGCGGCCTGCGGTACGCACCAGCTTGTCGGCCGAACGCTGCACGTGGCCCCACATCGGGTCGTCCTTGCCGACACCGCCGTTCTGCACTTCGGTCACCAGCGCCTGATAGTCGGCCAGCTCCTTGCGCAACGCCGCCAGGTCCGGCGCGTCGCCCTGGAATGCCATCGCCAGCTGCTTGCCATCACCGACGATGCGCAGGTGGTAATAGGCCAGCGAGCGGCCCTCGCTCGCTTCGATCTGCTTCAGCTGCGCGGCGCGGCGCTCGTTCTCGTTCTTCTCCAGCGCCACATCCATCGCTTCGCTGGCCTTGAAGAAGGCGGCATAGGCCTGCATCAGCGGCGCGTGCTGCGCGCGCATGCCTTCGCCGCCATCACGACGATAGTCTTCGCGGGTGAAGTAGCCATCGGCGCGCTCGGTCAGGGCATTCAGGGCCTGGAATGCCTGCTGATAATCGCGCGCGGGGCCATCCATCGGCAGTGCCGGGGTCTTCGCCAGCGCGTCGGTCATCGGCTGGCCGCAGTACTCGACGCGGTGCGACAGCACCTTGCCGGGCGAACGCGGTTGCGCTTCCTTGCCGGTCGGACCCGCTTCAGGATCCTTCATCCAGCCGGTGTAGGCCTGAAAGCCTTTGTGCACAGGCTGTTCAACGCCGTTGTAGCACTCGATGTAGGCGTTGATCTTGCCCAGGCTGGGGTCTGCCGCCGCCAGCGCCGGCACTTTGTCGCAGCCGGCCACAGCGGCCAGCGTGCCGAGCAGAAGAAGGGGAAGCAGGCGTGCAGAAGTGTTCAAATCGATTCCTTGCAGAAAATAGCGCCAGGTATCCTCACGCATGGCGCGAACATCGGCATCGGCGGCCTCGGGAAGGCCCCGCCGTTTGGGAGTGTGCGATGCGATGCATCGCAACCGACCTGTTCGATTGCGACACAAACAGCGCGAAGGACGCTGCGGCTACTGGCGATTGCTCTGGAAAACGAGCGTGTTGTATTCCTGCATCAGCTTGCTGGCAGAGCCGCGCGGCGCCATCGAAGGCGAGTCCAGCATGCGCCGCTCGAAATCGCTGTAGGGCGTTTTGCTGCTGACCCGCTGCAGGCGCTCCTTGCCTTCCCGGCGGAAGCTCTCGGCTTCGCGTTCAAAGCTGTTCCAGTCCAGCTTGCCCGGGTCCTGATCGGCCACCTTGGCATGCGCTTCGTCGGAAATGCGGTTGAACGCATCCAGCCGTTCGCGGGCCTTGGCCGTATCGAAATCGTCCTCGCTCATCAGCTCCACGATGGCCTTCGCTTCCAGCATCATCGCCAGCCGGTAATACTCGCGGGTACGCCCCTCGGCCTGTTCCAGCACCTTGAGCTGCTCGCGCTGTGCAGCGTCGTTCTGGCGCTCCAGCTCGGCGTTGAACGTCTCGCTGGCAACCACGAACGCCTTGAAGGCCGCCATCAAGGACGCGTGCATCTGCTTGCCCTTGGCGAACTGGTCGTCTTCGTAGTCCTGGCGATCGTAGTAATCGTGCGCCTCCTTGCTGACCGGAACGAGTGCCTTCAGTGCCTGCTGGTAATGACCCGCAGCGGCATCGAGTTCAGCCAGTGCCGGCTTGGCAGCGATCGCCCCGGTCACTGGAGCGTCGCATTGCTTCATGTCGTAATCGCTGATTTCGAACGGTCCGTACACCTGCGTCTCGCGCCCGCTCGGGCCGGCGTCGACGTCCTTGATCCAGCGCGTGTAGGACTCGAGGCTGCCGTGTGTTTTCGAGTCAAGCGCGTTGAAGCAGCCGATGTAAGCGTTGAGCTTTGCGGTCAACAGCTGCTGTGCGTCGGACGGCGCCGCGCTGGCCTCCTGCTTGCCAGAGGGGCCGGCGTCATCGGCGGCTGCGGGCGTCTTGCCCCCGCAGGCGGTCAGGGCCAACGACAGCGAAGCGGCCAGCGCCGCGATGGAAAGCGTACGTGTCATGTGTTCACATCCTTGTTGAAAACGATTACAGACCCGCATTCTAGCGCAGCATGGCGAAGGCGGCAGCCTTCGGCTGCCACTCGCACAACCAGTTCAATCCAGGAACAGGTCCGGCAGCAACGGCCGCGACGCATCCACGGCATAGCCCGACAGATCGGTGATGCCGGCCTGCGCCAGCACCTCGTCGTCGATCAGGAACTGGCCATGGAAGCCGGCCGCTTCGCGCACCAGCACGGCATGCGCGGCGTCGGCCATGATCTGTGGTGTGCGGCAACCGGCCGCATCGACGCCAGGGATCATGTTGATCGCATCGGTGGCAATTACCGTACGCGGCCACAATGCATTGACCGCCACGCCCTGCGGGCCGAACTCCGCGGCCAGGCCGAGGGTGACGAAACTCATGCCCATCTTCGCCAGTGTGTAGCCGGTGTGCGGCGCCCACCACTTCGGCGCCAGGCTCGGCGGCGGTGCCAACGTGAGGATATGCGGGTTCGGCGCCTGCAGCAGGTACGGCAGGCAGGCCTGCGCGCACAGGAAGCTGCCACGCGAATTGACCTGCTGCATCAGATCGAAACGCTTCATCGGCGTGTCCAGCGTGCCACGCAGCCAGATCGCACTGGCGTTGTTGACCAGGATATCGATGCCACCAAAGGTGTCGACGGTGGCCGCGACCGCGGCCTGCACCTGTTCTTCCTCGCGGATATCGCACTTCAGGGCCAGCCCCTGGCCGCCAGCAGCATTCACCGCTTCAGCAGCGGTGTGAATGGTACCGGGCAGTTTCGGATTGGCGACCGACGACTTGGCGGCGATGGCCACGTTGGCGCCGTCGCGCGCGGCGCGCAGCGCGATGGCCAGGCCGATGCCGCGCGAGGCACCGGTGATGAACAGCGTTTTGCCCTGCAGACTGCCCACGTTCCACACTCCAGCGTATGCAATGAGCCGCTAGTATGCCGCGCCAACACGGAGTTCACCTGGCCTTGACGATACTCGGGGCTCCAGTCAACGCACGAGGTCTACGCCATGCGCCGTTCCCGCCTGCTGCTGCCTGCCTTGGGACTTGCCCTGCTGACCGCCTGCCAGGATCGCTCGCCGGCGTCCGACAAGACGCCGCCCGCCGGGGACGCTGCAAGTGCGCAGAAAGCCGCCGCCGACGGCAAGATGCGCTGGAGCGAGGCAGTGGTCTGGGATGGCGATCTCAACGCGTGCCGCCAGGGCGAGAATGCCGCTACCCGCGATTGCCTGCGCGATGCGATGCGCGCCGGCGGTGCCAGCGCCGAGGCGATCACCGCGGCCGAGCAGTTGTCCAGCGCCGGCGAACTGGCCTACGTGACCGCCTGGCACGAGAACGAGGGCCTCGGCATCGCCACGGTCGAGTACCCGTTCCGCGCCAACACCAATGAAGGCACCCGCCTGGTCGATGCCGGCGGCAAACGCATCGACGTGGATGCGGTGCAGCTGGACGACACCCTGCGCGCCGACCCGACGGTGCAGGAACTGTTGAAGGCCAACCCGCAGGCCACGCCGTTCGCACCCGCGCAATCGGCCGGCGCGACGCCACTGGAGAACGGCGGCATCCGCCTGCTGTACCGCACACCGCTGCGCGACTGCCACGCCTGCCCGGATGTGGGCCAGCTGCAGATCGCCTACGACTTCGACGCCAAGCGCAACTTCATCGGCCAACAGGTGGTGCCGGCGGCACCGTAAGGTCACCGGCACTTACCTTCGTAAACGGCCTCGGCGCATCCACGCATGGCGTGGATCTACCCATACGCGCGGACCTGCTTCTGCAGCAGGTGCGGCACGATCCGCCGGTGCACCGGCGCCACCGGCAGCATGTACAGCCGCCCAAATGCATTGTGGGTGTGCACGACCGTCGCCACTTCCAGCACATCGCCCTGCCACTGCAATGCCAGCTGCACGCGCAGGTGGCGGTCATCGTCTTCCAGCACGATGGCATCGTCGTCCAGCGACTGCAGGGTGAAGATGCCCAACCGCTGGCCGGGAACGGGATCGACGGTGTCCTGCACCGCGCGCAGTGAACCAAGGTCCTTCATGCCCAGCAGGCGCATGCCGCGGTTGCGCAGCGCCATCAGCCCGTCGAACCAGCCGGGAATGCTCGCTGCCATGTCACGGTAGGCCTGCAACGCGGTTCGACCCTTGCGCTGTGTGCTGGCCTGGCAGGCATGCACGAAGTCGGCACCGGCCATCTGCGCGCGCAACACATTGCCCGCACTCGGCGCGGCGGTCACCACCTGCGATGCGCTCACGGCTTCGGCCCCTGCCCCTCGTTGTCTTCCCAATGCAGGATGCGGCGGGTGACGAAGCGATACACCGGCTTGCCGGTGGCGAACCACAGTTCGCGCACCCACGAGGTGCGCTTGAGCACGCGCTTCTCCACCGGGGTGAGCGACTCGCGGCAGTACATGCGCTTGTGCTTGAGCAGGTGGCGCAGGTCCTCGCGGGCCAGCAGGCGCATCCAGCGCGAGCGCGGGTTGCCGATCACCGCCAGCTGGAAGTCGATCAGCGCCGGGCGGCCATCGTCGGTGACCAGCCAGTTGGCTTCCTTGGCCAGGTCGTTGTGGGCCACGCCATTGCGATGCAACTGCTGCAGCAGGCGCCGCGCGGCGCGGAACCAGGCCAGGTCGCCGCGCGGCGGGCGCTGGTACATGGCGTCGCCGGCCATGAAGCTGCGGTCGAGATGGCGGCCATCCCACGCCAGCAGCTGCGGCACATCGGCCATGCCGTGGATATGGCGCAGCGCGCGTGCTTCGCGGCGTGCCAACCACCACGCGGGCAACCGCAACCACAGCGGTGTCGCGCCCAGGTCACGGCGCACGAAGGGGCCGTGCGGCCCTTCCACGAGAAGGATGCGGCCGAAGCTGTCGGCCTTCAAAGCATGCGGTTGAGCGTCGGGCGAGTGAGGCATGCCGCCATTCTAGGCGATGGCGCCGGTTGCAAACGGTCACGAAGCGGCTGGGAACCAGTCACCTACACGCCCCTATAATCGGGCAATGGACTCTTCATGGATCGACGCCACCCTCGCGTGGATTGCCGCCCACCCCGTGCTGGCCGGTGCCGTTATCTTCCTCATCGCCTTCTGCGATGCGGTCATCATTCTCGGCGCCATCGTGCCGGCCCTGCCGCTGCTGTTCGCGGTGGGCGTGTTCATCGGCCTGGGGCAGATCTCCGGGCCGTATGCGGTGGCAGCGGCGGCGCTGGGCGCGTTTGCCGGCGATGGCATCAGTTACTGGATCGGCCGTCGCTGGGGCGACCGGCTGCGCGGCGTGTGGCCGTTCAGCCGCTACCCGCAGCTGCTCGATCGCGGCGAGAACCTGTTCCGTCGCAATGCGTTCAAGAGCATCCTGGTGGCGCGCTACGTGGGAGCGATCCGGCCGTTCGTACCGGCCATCGCCGGCATGATGAAGATGCCCGCCAGCCGCTACGTGCAGGCCAGCGGTATCGCCAGCCTCTCCTGGGCGGTGCTGTTCCTGGCACCGGGCTGGATCCTCGGTGAAGCCTACGACGCGGTCGCGGCGGTGGCCGGGCGCCTGGTGGTGGTGGTCGGCCTGCTGGCGGTGATCCTCAGCCTGGTCTGGGCCATCGTGCTGTACGGCTACCGTTGGTCGGCCGCGCGCATGGACAGCTGGCTGGCGCGCCTGCTGGACTGGTCCAACCGCCACCCGACGCTGGGCCGCTACACGGTGGGCGTGCTCGACCCGAAGCGGCGTGAGTCGGTGCCGCTGGCGATGCTGGCGTTGATGCTGCTGGTGCTGGGCTGGGGCTGGTTCGCGCTGCTGACCGTGGTGGTCGCGCATGGCGAACCGCTGGCGATCGACCTGCTGGTGCACCAGGCCATGCTGGCGCTGCGCAACCCACTGGCCGATTACCCGATGGCCGCGCTGGCGTCGCTGGGTGCCTGGCAGGTGCTGTTGCCGGCCACCGCAGCAGCGATGGGCTACCTGATCTGGCGCCGGCGCTGGATGGCAGCTGCGCACTGGCTGGCCGCACTGGCCTTCGGCCTGGCGCTGACCATGCTGCTGGGCGCCACCGTGGATGTCGTGCGCCCGGTCGATGCCAGCAGTGGCTTCGGCTTCCCGTCGGTGTCGGTGACCATGGCCACCATCACCTTCGGCTTCTTCGCTGTGCTGATCGCGCGCGAGATGCCCGGCCGCACCCGTGTCTGGCCGTACCTGGTGTCGGGCATCGTGGTCAGCCTGATCGGCTTCTCACGCCTGTACCTGGGTGCGCATTGGCTGAGCGATGTGATCGGCGGCATGCTGTTCGGCACGTTCTGGCTGCTGGTACTGGGCATCGCCTACCGCCGCCGCTTCAACCGCTCGTTCTGGGTGAAGCCGGTGGCCTGGCTGTTCTACGGCGTATTCGCCCTGGCGGCGATGTGGTACGCGCCACGCAACATCCCGGTGAAGCTGGAGCGCTTCGAGCCGACCCTGCCTGCCCCGCAGGCCATGGACATGCAGGCCTGGTGGCAGCACGACTGGGCGACGCTACCTGCGCGCCGCAACGAGTTCGACGACGATCAGCGCTGGCCGCTGGACGTGCAGGTGGCCGGCCCGCTGGCGCCGCTGCAGGCGCAGCTGGAGGCACGTGGCTGGAAGCGGCAGGACCAGGCCGGCTGGCAGCAGGCGCTGCTGATGCTGGACAAGAACACCGGCGCCGACGAGCTGCCGGTACTGCCGGCCACGCTGGAAACTCGGGTGGAAGCACTGCTGATGGTGCGCCAGGGCGCGCAGCCGGATGAGCGCTATGTGCTGCGGCTCTGGCCGGCGCCGGCACAGCTGCAGCCCGGCAACACGCCGCTGTGGCTGGGCAGCGCGCAGACCCTGCGCTACGAGCGCCACTTTGAATGGATCGGCATGTGGCACCCGCTGCGCGGCGTTGACCCGGCGATGAACGCGGTGAAGGAGGCCGTACAGGGCCTGCCGCAGCGCGAGGATGTACACAGCGAAACCGGATTGCCGGTGCTGCGGTTGAAGACCACCACGCCCTGACGGGTACCGGTGCGCGGTCACCCACGGTGGAGCCGAGCATGGGCTCGGCTCTACAGTAGATCCACGCCGTGCGTGGATGGCATTACACGGCTACCCCCACGTGTGCACCAAGGTGCACACCCACCCGTGGATGGCTTCTACGGCATCCAGCCCAGCAACTGCTGCAGGCGCTGGTGCGGGTCATCCAGCTGCAGCAGCTGCAAGCGCTGCTGCTCGCTCAGCGGCAGCAGCTCGGCCAGCCGCCAGCCAACCCAGCTGGCCTGGTCCAGCAATGCCGGATTGGCCGGCGCATAGGCCTCGCCCGCCTGTTCGATGATGTGTCCCAGCAGCGTGGCCAGCAGCGCATGCTGTGGCCGCAGTTCGTCGTCGGGATCTTCCTCGCACCAACTCACGTCGGCCACCACCAGCCCATTGTCACGCACGCGGGTGCGCTCGACATGAAAGCGACGGGTACCGCGCAGGCGCAGCTGCAGCACGCCATCGGCGCCGACATCGAAATCTTCGATGCGCACCTGCACGCCATACGCCGCCGGCGTCGCCGGAGCGCCCACTTCCTGGCCGTCGAGAATCAGGCAGACGCCAAAGCCCTCGCCACTGCGGCCGCTGTCGCGGACCAGATCCAGGTAACGCCGCTCGAACACGCGCAGGCCCACCGCCGCGCCCGGCACCAGCGTGGTATGCAGTGGAAACAGCGGCAGCGAGCTGTCGGCGCTCATCGCGCCTGCAACGCGGCGAGGAAGCGGCGCGGTGCGCCGTCGAAGCCGCCGTTGGACATGAACACCACGTGGTCGCCGCTGTGCGCGCTCGCCTGCAACTGCGCCAGCAACGCATCGGTATCCGGCACCGCATGGGCTTCGCCTCGCACCGCGGCGATCACCGCGGCGGCATCCCAGGCCAGCTCCGGGCGGTGCAGGAACACCACTTCATCGGCCAGCGCCAGCGACGGTGCCAGCGCCTGCGCATGTGCGCCCAGCCGCATCGAGTTGCTGCGCGGTTCCATCGCGACCACGATGCGCGCATCGCCCACCTTGGCACGCAGCCCTTCCAGCGTGGTGGCGATCGCCGTCGGGTGATGGGCGAAGTCGTCGTAGACGGTGATGCCGTCATGGCTGCCGATCACTTCCATGCGGCGCTTGACGCTGCGGAACCGCGCCAGCGCCGGAATGACGTCGGCCGGTGCCACGCCCACCGCATGCGCGGCGGCCAGCGCGGCCAGGCCATTGAGCACGTTGTGCCGGCCCAGCAGTGACCACTGCACGTCACCCAGCGCCTGCCCGCGATGGTGCACGCGGAACGCGCTGCCATCGGCAGCCAGCAGCTCGGCATGCCATTCCAGCGACGGGTTGAAGCCGAAGCGCTCGACCGGGGTCCAGCAGCCCATCGCCAGCACCTCGGCCAGGTGCTGATCCTCGCCATTGACGATCAGGCGGCCACGCGCCGGCACGGTGCGCACCAGATGGTGGAACTGGCGCTGGATCGCGGCCACGTCCGGGAAGATGTCGGCGTGGTCGTACTCAAGGTTGTTGAGGATGGCCACCAGCGGCCGGTAGTGCACGAACTTGCTGCGCTTGTCGAAGAAGGCGGTGTCGTATTCATCGGCCTCGACCACGAATTCGCGGCCCTGGCCCAGGCGCGCGGAAACGCCGAAATCCTCGGCCACGCCGCCGATCAGGAAGCCCGGCGAGCGCCCGGCGCTTTCCAGCAGCCAGGTAAGGATGGTGGTGGTGGTGGTCTTGCCATGGGTACCGGCCACGGCCAGGGTGTCGCGCCCCGGCAGCACCCGTTCGGACAGCCATTGCGCGCCGGAAATGTAGCGCTGGCCCGCGTCAAGCACGGCCTCCACGGCCGGATTGCCACGCGACAGCGCATTGCCGATCACCACCTCATCGGTGCCGGCCGGCACGCTGTCGGCGCGGTAGCCCTGGTCCAGGGTGATGCCCAGCTGTTCAAGCTGGGTCGACATCGGCGGATAGATGGCCTGGTCGCTGCCGCTGACCGGATGGCCCAGTTCCCGCGCCAGGGCGGCCACGCCGCCCATGAAGGTGCCGGCGATTGCAAGGATATGTACGCTGCTCATGACCGAGGATTGTGACCGATGACGACTGTATAGGGCCAATGTCTGCCTCCGGGTAAGACAACTCCTACACCGGATGTGAGAAAACTCCAATCTGCTGTCAGGGAATTCCCGATAGCGATGTTCTGTGAACCCGGACACAATTCGAACTGCCAGCCGCAGTACCCGAACCGGTCCTACTCCCCAAGAGGCCATCCCCAAGGGAGCTCATGCTGCGGGGCCCTGAGCAAGCCCTTCGCTGGCGCCTATCAAACGACACAGGCCTGATCCTCGCGGACCAGGCCTGTGTTTTTTTGCGCCGGGGGCCGGAACCGTGTCCCGGCCCCGCCGGATCACGACTTGATCGCCGCCAGGATGCGCGATTCGATCTCGTCCAGGTCGCCAACGCCGTCGACGCGGGCCAGGGTGCCACGGCCGGCGTAGAAGTCGACCACCGGAGCGGTCTGGTCGTTGTAGACCTGCAGGCGCTGGCGCACCGCTTCCGGGTTGTCATCGGCGCGGCCCTGCTCCTTAGCGCGACCGGCGATGCGGTCGACCAGCAGCTCGGTGGCCACGTCCAGCTGCACCACCGCGTCCAGCGGCTGGCCGATCTTGGCCAGCAGGCCGTCCATCGCATTGGCCTGGGCCACATTGCGCGGGTAGCCATCCAGGATGAAGCCCTTGGCGACATCGGCCTGGGTCAGGCGCGATTCCAGCATGCCCAGCAGGATGTCGTCCGACACCAGGTTGCCGGCATCCATCACCGTCTTGGCCTGCTTGCCCAGCTCGGTGCCGGCGGCGATTTCCGCGCGCAGCATGTCACCGGTCGAAATGTGGGCGATCCCCAGCTTTTCCTTCAGGCGCGTCGCCTGTGTCCCCTTGCCCGAACCGGGCGGTCCCAACAGAACCAATCGCATTGACCTGACTCCAACGTGTTGAAAACAAAGAAGGTTCGCGTCCCGGACGGACCGGTATCGCTGCACCGCAATAGCGCCACTTTACCGCATCCGGGTAATGTCCCTGCAATGTCCCCTCCCCCGAGCAGGTAGAAGCATGCGCAACGGTACTCTCCTCTATGCCCAGTCCGGTGGTGTCACCGCGGTCATCAACGCCACGGCCGCAGCGGTGATCGAACAGGCCCGGGCCAAGGGCATCAAGGTGCTGGCCGCCCGCAACGGCATCCTCGGTGCCCTGCGCGAAGAGCTGATCGACACCAGCAAGGAGAGCGCCGCGGCCATCCGCGCCCTCGCCCATACCCCGGGCGGCGCCTTCGGCTCGTGCCGGGTCAAGCTGAAATCACTGGACGCCGACCGTGCGCGTTACGACCGCCTGCTGGAGGTGCTGCGCGCGCACGACGTACGCTGGTTCCTCTACAACGGCGGCAACGACTCGGCAGATACCGCACTGAAGGTCTCGCAGCTGGCCAAGGCGTCGGGCTACGACCTGACCTGCATCGGCGTGCCCAAGACCATCGACAACGACCTGGCGGTGACCGACACCTGCCCCGGCTTCGGTTCGGCCGCCAAGTACACCGCGGTGTCGGTGCGCGAGGCGGCACTGGACGTGGCCGCCATGGCCGAGACCTCCACCCGCGTCTTCATCTACGAGGCGATGGGCCGCCATGCAGGCTGGCTGGCCGCAGCCGCCGGCCTGGCTGGCAACGGCGATGACGAAGCCCCGCACATCATCCTGCTGCCCGAGCGCGCCTACGACGAGGCGGCATTCCTGGCCAAGGTCAAGGCGGTGGTCGAGCGCGTTGGCTACTGCGTGGTGGTGGCCTCGGAAGGCATCGCCACCGCCGATGGCCGCTTCGTTGCCGACGCCGGCGGCGGCAAGGATTCGTTCGGGCATTCGCAGTTGGGTGGCGTAGCCGCGCACCTGGCCGGACGGGTCAAGGACCAGCTGGGCCTGAAGGTGCACTGGGCCCTGCCGGACTATCTGCAGCGCTCGGCCCGGCACCTGGCCAGCAAGACCGACTGGGAGCAGGCGCAGGCGGTGGGCAAGGCTGCGGTGCAGTTGGCAATGAAGGGCCAGAACGGCGTGATGCCGGTGATCGTGCGCAGCAGCGACGCGCCATACCGCTGGAAGATCGAAGCCGCGCCGCTGTCGAAGATCGCCAACCACGAGAAGAAGATGCCGGCCGGTTTCATTCGCCGCGATGGCTTCGGCATCACCGCCAAGGCGCGCGCCTACCTGTCACCGCTGATCAAGGGCGAAGCACCGCTGCCCTACGGCCCCGACGGCCTGCCGAAGTACGTCACCCTGAAGAACGTGGCCGTGAAGCAGAGGCTGCCGCCCTTCGAGGGCTGACTCGAAAAGGGGACGGGGGGGATTCAGTCGTAACCGCCCCTCCTTCATCACTCCCCATCAGCGTTGTGGGGGTTGCGACTGAATCCCCTCCGTCCCTTTTTTTGGAGGTGTGCCATGGCACTGCGAGTAGTTCGACTCGGTACGCCACGCGTCGCCGATGAGGGACTGCGCATCGGCACGGTGCGGCGTCCGCCGCGCGGCGTGCCGCGCAGCGAGTTCGCCCGCCAGGATTGGTACGACGTCTGGTTCCCGCCCCTGTCACCCAGCGCGGAACTGGTGAAGCAGGCGCACGAGGCGATAACCGCGGCCGACTGGAATGCGTTCTTCCGCCACTACAAGGCCGAGATGAAGGCGCCCGCTGCCGCCCACGCGCTGGACCTGCTGGCCGCGCTGTCGCAGCACAGCAACATCAGCGTGGGGTGCTACTGCGAGGATGAGGCACATTGCCACCGCATGGCGCTGCGCGAGTTGCTGGTGGCGCGGGGAGCGATGCTGGTCGAATGATGGATGGGTTGCCGGCCAGCGGCCGGCACTACCCGGTGCCGTGCCCGATGGCCTCAGTAGATCCACGCCATGCGTGGATGCTCAGTACCAGGTCACGGCAGTAGATCCACGCCATGCGTGGATGCACCAGCTCAATTACAGGCCTTGCCTTCCATCTGCAGCTGCGCGGCGAACATCGTCACCTGCGGAATCTGGCCGGCCGCAGCCTGCTTCTTTGCCTCTTCCAGGTAGATGCGCGACTGGCCCTGCCCATCCAGCTCGACCTTGTTGCTCGACGGCAGGCGCCACACCCGCACCACCGCCTGCTGCGCCGGGCACGCGGCGCTGGGCACGCGGATCACATCATTGAGCTTCCAGCCCTTGTCGGCACTCGGCTGTGCCTTGGCATAGTCGACAAAGCGTGCGCGTGGCTGGCACTGCTCGCTGGTACGCACGGCGGAGAAGCGGTAGGGCTCTGCCGCATCGCCGGTAAACACACCTTCCAGCCGCGCGCAGGCCTCGGGGATCTGGCGCAGCGTATGCGCTGCGCCCACCGCCTGCGGGGCACCCACCGCACGCTGCAGTTCCGGGGTTTCTGCGGCGAATGCTGGGGCGGCAGGCACCAGGACAGCAAGCATCAGCAGGGACAGGCGCATGGGGGATCTCCTTCGGGACTGTGCGCAGGCTTGCAGAGCATGGCTTAACGGGGTGCAAAGGGCGTGATCGCGCTTTGCGCCAGGGGACAGTCGAGCAAGCTCGACTCTACGGTGCGTCGAACGCATACTGCGGGAACCAGGGAATGCTGAACACCGCCATACGTCGGACGACCGCCAAGGTCGGTACGGGTTGGTTCCAGGCTGCAGCCCGTCGTCCCCCTCGTGGTGCGTTCATCGCCACTGGATGCTTGTCCATCCATTTTGCGGAGGGGTCTAATGCTGGAACGTCACGGGCTGTCACTGGCGCTGGGCTGCGCCATTCTCGCGATCCTGTTCGGAATCGTCTCGGCGCGCTGGATCCTGCGCCAACCCACCGGCAATGAACGCATGATCGCGATCGCTACCGCGATCCAGGAAGGCGCACGTGCCTACCTCAACCGCCAGTACCTGACCATCGGCATCGCCGGCGTGGTGCTGTTCGTGCTGGTCGGCATCTTCCTCAGCTGGTACACCGCCATTGGATTCGCAGTGGGTGCGGTCCTGTCCGGCGCGGCGGGCTACATCGGCATGAACGTGTCGGTACGCGCCAACGTGCGCACCGCCGAGGCCGCACGCCACGGCATCAGCGCGGCGATGGACGTCGCCTTCCGTGGCGGTGCGATCACCGGCATGCTGGTGGTCGGGTTGGGCCTGCTGGGTGTGGCCGGCTACTACGCGCTGCTGCTGCGCATGGGCCTGCCGATGGAGCAGGCACTGCATGCCCTGGTTGGCCTGGCCTTCGGCTCCTCGCTGATCTCGATCTTCGCGCGCCTGGGCGGCGGCATCTTCACCAAGGGGGCCGACGTCGGTGCCGATCTGGTCGGCAAGGTGGAAGCCGGCATTCCCGAGGACGACCCGCGCAACCCGGCGGTGATCGCCGACAACGTCGGTGACAACGTCGGCGACTGCGCCGGCATGGCCGCCGACCTGTTCGAGACCTATGCGGTGACCGTCATCGCCACCATGCTGCTGGGCAGCCTGATGCTGGCCGAGGCGGGCGCCAACGCGGTGCTGTATCCGCTGGTGCTGGGCGGCGTGTCGATCATCGCATCGATCATCGGCGCGCTGTTCGTCAAGGTGAAGCCGGGCGGTTCGATCATGGGCGCGCTGTACAAGGGCGTGATCGTGTCCGGCGTGCTGGCCGCGATTGCGTTCTACCCGATCACCACTGGGCTGATGGGTGACAACGTGCACGGCCCGATGGCGCTGTACGGCTGCGCGCTGATCGGGCTGGTGCTGACCGGCCTGATCGTGTGGATCACCGAGTACTACACCGGCACCCAGTACAAGCCGGTGCAGCACGTGGCACAGGCCTCGACCACCGGCCATGGCACCAACATCATCGCCGGCCTCGGCATCTCGATGAAGTCCACCGCACTGCCGGTGGTGGCGGTGTGCGCGGCGATCTGGGGCGCGTTCGCGCTCGGTGGCCTGTACGGCATCGCCATCGCTGCCACCGCGATGCTGTCGATGGCCGGCATGATCGTGGCCCTGGATGCCTACGGCCCGATCACCGACAACGCTGGCGGCATTGCCGAGATGGCCGAGCTGCCCTCGGAGATCCGCGACATCACCGATCCGCTGGATGCGGTGGGCAACACGACCAAGGCGGTGACCAAGGGCTACGCCATCGGTTCGGCGGCCTTGGCCGCACTGGTGCTGTTCGCCGACTACACCCACAACCTGCAGGCCGCGCATCCGGGGCAGGAATTCCGCTTCGATCTCAGCGACCACACGGTGATCATCGGCCTGCTGATCGGTGGCCTGATCCCCTATCTGTTCGGCGCGATGGCAATGGAAGCGGTCGGCCGCGCCGCCGGTGCCGTGGTAGAAGAAGTGCGCCGCCAGTTCCGCGAGATTCCCGGCATCATGCAGGGCACCGGCAAGCCGCAGTACGACAGGGCGGTGGACATGCTGACCCGCTCGGCCATCCGCGAAATGATCGTGCCGTCGCTGCTGCCGGTAGCGGTACCGGTGGTGGTCGGCCTGCTGCTGGGGCCACGCGCGCTGGGCGGGCTGCTGATCGGCACGATCGTGACCGGCCTGTTCGTGGCCATCTCGATGACCACCGGTGGCGGCGCCTGGGACAACGCCAAGAAGTACATCGAGGATGGCCACTTCGGCGGCAAGGGCAGCGAGGCGCACAAGGCCGCGGTGACCGGCGACACCGTCGGCGACCCCTACAAGGACACCGCCGGCCCGGCGATCAATCCGCTGATCAAGATCATCAACATCGTGGCGCTGCTGCTGGTACCGCTGCTGTAGATCCACGCCATGCGTGGATGACCGCCACCGATGCTGGTCAGCGCCCGCGCAGGAAGAACGACACCGGCACCATCACTTCCACCGGGTCGCCGGCCACTTCGGCCGGCGGCGCCGGCACCGGGCTGGCGCGCTGCACGGTATCGAGCGTCTCCTGGTCCAGCAGTTCGAAGCCGCTGCTGCGGCCCAGCTTCAGGCCAGACACCGCGCCATCGCGGGAGACCGCGAAACGCACATAGACCACGCCCTGCTGGCGCAGGCGCTCGGCCTGGCGCGGATAGCGGCGATGCTTCTGCAGGTGCCCGAGCAGGCGACCTTCCCAGGTCGCCTCCGCGCGACTGCGCTCACCGGCGGTGGTCTGCGGTGCGGTATAGCGCGCCGCAGCATCGGCAGCCACCTGCGGCGGCGCGCTGGTCTGCGCGACATTGGCGTCGGCGCTCTCCGGCGAAGGCGTGGGTTCCGGTGCTTTGGGCGGAGGCAGGTCGCCCTTCGGCTGCACGGGGGCTTTCGGCTGCTCGCGCACGGCCGGCGTCGGCGCCTGCCGCTGCTGTTGCTGCTGCAACGGACCGGTGGCCACCTCACGCGGGGGCACCGGCGGTGCCTGGGCCATCGGCGCCAATTCCAGCATCAGCGCTGCAGGCGGAGCAGCAGCCGCCAGCGCCGGCGCGCGCGCCGCCCACCAGCAGGCCGCGCCAATCAACAGCGCATGCAGCAGCAGCACGATCGCCAGGCTGGTCGCCCAGCGCCGCAGTCCGCTCATCGTGCGCCCTGCTCCAGCCCGACCAGCGCCACCTTCAGGTAGCCGGCTGCGCGCAGCGCATCCAGGGTCGCCATCAGTTCACCATAGGGCACGCGGGTATCGGCGCGCAGGAAGATGCGCTGTCCGCTGTCATCGTGGGTGGCCGCCTTCAATGCAGCGGCCAGCGCATCGCGTGCGACCGGTTGTTCGCCCACGCGCAGGGACAGGTCGGACTGCACGGTCACATACACCGGCGCCTGCTCCGGCGGCGTGGCGCTGGCGCTGCTGGCCGGCAACTGCACCGGCACCGACACGGTCGCCAGCGGCGCGGCCACCATGAAGATGATCAGCAGCACCAGCATCACATCGATGAAGGGCGTGACGTTGATCTCGTGCGCCTCTTCCGGCGCATCGTCGCGGTCGGACGCGGTCCTGATTGCCATCGGCGCGCCTCAGTGCACCGCGCGCAGCGGTGTCGCTGCGGCACGCGGCACGGCACGATCAAGATCGCGCGACACCAGCTGCTGCACGGCCGCGGACAGATCACCGAGCAGGCCGCGCAGGCCGGCCAGCACGCGGCTGAAATGGTTGTAGACCAGCACCGCGGGAATCGCCGCGACCAGGCCGAGCGCGGTGGCCAGCAGGGCCTCGGCGATGCCCGGTGCGACCACCGCCAGGTTGGTGGTGTTGCTGTGGGCGATGCCGATGAAGCTGTTCATGATGCCCCACACCGTGCCGAACAGGCCCACGAACGGCGCCACCGCACCGATGCTGGCCAGCACGCCGATGCCCCGTCGCTGCACGCGCGCTGTCTCCAGCTCGATGCGGTCCAGGCGCGACGCGACGCGTTCCTTGATGCCGTCGCGGCTGTCCAGGTCCTGCGACAGCCGCAGTTCGGTGCGTGCAGCCTCCAGCATAGCCAGCGCGGTCCCCTGCTGCGCGCTGGCCGCCGCACTTTCGGCCGGCAGGCTTGGTGCCTGCAGCAACAGCGCGCGCGCCGAACGCAGCTGGCGGGCCTGCCGGGCCAGCTCCCAGCCCTTGGCCAGCAGCACGGTCCAGGTGGCCAGCGATGCCAGCGCAAGCGCGATCATCACGCCCTTCACCACCACGTCGGCGGCCAGGTACATGCCCCAGGGCGTCAATGCGGGGGCGGCCACGGGGGCCAGGTCAGCAGGCAGCATCGTCTCGGTTTCCATCAGCATCGGGGGTCGCGGCACGGCGGCGGTCCGCGCGCGGATCATTGGCATCGTCCACTTCCACCAGAGGCGTGGGCTCCAGGCGGGGGGCCGGACGGCTGAGCACGTAGCCGGCGCTGACCGCGAAGAACAGGCCCACGCCCAGCAGCAGTCGCCACGACGGGTGCGCGCCCCAGCAGAACAGCGCGAAGCCCACCGCCATGCCAGCGCTGGCAAAGGCCTTGCCCTTGCGCGACACCGCGCCCTGCTCGCGCCACAGCCGCAGCGACGGGCCATAGCGCGGATGCGCCAGCAGGCGCTGCTCGAACTTCGGCGAACTGCGCGCGAAGCAGCCCACCGCCAGGATCAGGAAGATGGTGGTCGGCATCACCGGCAGCAGCGCGCCGATCACCCCGAGGCCGACCATCACCCAACCCAGCGCGAACCAGAGCCAGCGCATCAGCGTGGTGCCCGCAGGCGGCAGGCGTACATCAGGCGAATTCCACTTCGACGTGGCCATGCACGCTGCGGAACGCGGCATCGGCGGCATCGATCACCTGCTGCTCCTGTTCGGCGCTCAGCGGTACCGCGTCCAGTGCGGCGGTGAACTCCCGCCAATGGCGGGCGGCGCCATCAGGGTGCGCGGCCAGGTGGCGGGCACCGAAGTCGCGATCCAGGCCCAGCTTGGCGGCCATCTTGTACAGGATGGTGCCGCCGAGGTTGGAGCCTTCGGCCACGTACAGCCAGCCCAACGCCGCCGGCAGCGGCAGGTCGGCCGGCAGCGCAGCGATGTCCGCACCCGGCAGGGTCTGTTCCAGGTCCTGCAGGTCGCGCGACACCTGCTTCAGGCGACGGCGCTCGCCGAGGTCCGGCAGCAGTGCGTCCAGCGCAGGATTGGCATACAGCGCGTCGATGCTGCGGTGGAAGCGGTACTGCACGCGCAGGAAGCGGGCGAAGTTGCTGCGGTCGGCGAAGATGTCGCCGGCCATGATGCGCTTGTCCAGCGCGCCATGGCTGTCGCGGGTGGCGGCCTTGAGCCGCAGGCTGCGGCTGTCTTCAGGGGCGATGTGTGCGTTCATGGGGGATGCCAAGGGGGTCGTCGTGCTGTAGACGTTCGCCGCGGGGCTTTCCCCAAGGCCGTGTGCACCGATAATGGACCATCCCTTCTTCCAGCAGGAACCGATGATGATCACCACCGAACCGCGCATGACCAACCTGTTCCTGCAGCTCGGCCTGGAGGCCAGCGCCGAGGGCATCGCCCGTTTCATCCGCGAGCACCAGCTGGCCGCCGATGTGGAAGTGGTCGAGGCGCCGTACTGGAACGACGCCCAGCGCCAGTTCCTGTCCGAATCGCTGCAGGCCGATGCGGCGTGGAGCACGGTGGTGGATGAGCTGAACGAATCGCTGCACGAGGATGCGGTGAAGGCCGCGACCGGTCTGTAAGCGCGCGATGGGCAGCGATTCGTTCAGCTCATCCACCACCGTGCTCCACGCCGCATC
>NZ_JAXAXL020000004.1:149579-196284 GCF_047497515.2 Stenotrophomonas maltophilia | reverse complement strand
TGGGCAGCGCCGGCCTGGGCCGGGCGCTGCCCGTTACAGCACCCGTTACAGCGCAGGAGCGGTGCGGACCAGGGTCCGCACCCACCGAAGGCGCACTGCGCTGGCGATCAGTACTTCCAGGTCAACGCCAGGCGCGCGGTGCGGCCCGGTGCCGGCATCACGCCCAGGGCAAGCGGGTCCAGGTAGTAGCGATCGGTCAGGTTGTCCACGCCCGCCTCCACCGACAGCTGGTCGTTGAAGCTCCAGCTGGCGAACAGATCGACCAGCGTGTTCGGCCGGTACAGCTGCTGGATCGCCGACAGGCCGACGTTCCACTCCTTGTCCAGCTTGCTGATCGGGCCGGCGTTGTGCACCACGCGGGTGCCGAAGGTCAGGCGCTCGGCGAACAGGCGCGAACCCAGGGTCAGGTTGACCATGTAGCGCGGCGGATTCTGCGTGTTGGTGTACGAGCCCTCGAAGCCGCCGTCCACGCAGTCCGGCGTGCCGGCCAGCTCCGCGTTCTTGCGCTGCACGCCATAGGCGCGGCGCTCGGCGGCGATATCCGGCGCACAGGTCTTGGCCTTGAAGTAGTAGTGCGCGGACAGATCGGCGAACAGCTTGCCGCTGTCATAGCTGGACTGGAACTCCATGCCCGACACCTTGAAGCGGTCGACGTTGCGGATCAGGCCGGCCGACAGCGTGCGGTAGTCGCGGGTGATCAGGTCGTCGATGCGGGTATCGAAGTAGGCCAGCTTCAGCGCCAGGCGGTCGCCGGCGGTGAACAGGTCGTAGCGGATGGTGCTGGCACCGATTTCCCAGCTGCGCGCACGTTCCGGCTTCAGTTCACCCACCGGCTTGGCGGCGGTGAACAGGCCCAGCGTGGTCTCGAACAGGCTCGGCAGCTTGGTGCCTTCGGCGTACTTCACGTAGACCATGGTGTCTTCGCTGAAGCGGTAGGCCACGCTGGCAGTCGGTGAGAACGCGCTGTCGCGGCGGCGGATCGGCTGCGACCAGCTCCAGCTGACCGGCACTTCCAGGTCCTGCGCTTTGCCGGCGTCGTAGAAGTTCCAGCCACCGATGTCGGCTACCGTGCCCTTCTTGTACGGCGAGGCCAGCAGCGATTCCTGGGTGAAGTTGCCGTTGGCATCCGGGTACCAGTTCAGCAGCGCGATGCGCTTGGCCCGCCACGACGGCAGCGCCGGGTTGCCGTTGAGCAGCTCGGTGTAGCGGTACTGGCCCTGCACCTCGTAGGCGTCGGGCGTGGCCAGGCGGTTGCGGTCATGCACATCCACGCGGTTCCAGCGGCCACCGGCCAGCAGCTCCCAATGCTCATCGGGCTGCCACTTCAGCGATGCCACGGCGCTGTATTCCTTGCGCTCGGCATTGCGCAGGAAGCGGTTGTTGACCAGATCGTCGTGCATGACCGGCCCGGAGCTGCCCGGCGCGATGTCTTCATCGCTGTAGGACAGGCCGTAGTCGAGCGTGAACGCACCCGCGTGGGTATCGAACGTCGAGGTGTTGCTGGCGTCCAGGCCGAAGCGCTTCTGCCGCAGCGGATTGCGGTAGGCATCCTTGTAGCCGGGGTCGCCACTGAAGCTGGGCGCGTCATACCACTCGGTACGGCGGTCGAAATACCACGGCGTGATGCCGGTCAGGCTGTTGTACATCACGCTGTCGGTATCGGTGTACGTGGCATTGACGCGCAGGTCGACCAGATCGCTGTCCGGGTTGAAGCGGTAGCGCAGGGTGTAGCTGTCCATGTCGACGTGGCCCGGATCCCACTGCGGGATGCGGTCACGATCAACGCGGATGATCTGCGAGGCCATGATCTCGCCGGCGGTGCCTTCGTAACGGCGGTAGCCCGCCTCAAGCGTCTGCGCGTCGTCGATGCGCCAGGTGCCCTTGAGCAGCGCCGACTTCGAGCGCGACGACGTGTTGAACACTTCGGTGCGCGGCGGGTTCAGCGGTGCCAGCGTGCGCCGGGTCTGCGGGAAGTCATCGTAGCCATGCTTGCCCGAGAAGTAGTTGCCCGTATCGCGGTACGCGTAGGCGGCCACCAGGTCGAAGCGGTCCCAATGACCGGCGGCGGCGACGTTGAAGAACTGGTTGCCGGTGGCGCTGCGGTCGGTGCGCGGCACAGCGCTGTACGCCGGCAGGTTGTTGGCGCTGGCGTTGGCCAGGCCACCCCGCACGCGCACGCCGAAATCGCGGCCTTCGCGCAGCACGTCACCGATCTTCAGCGTTTCCATCTCGACCACCCCGCCGATGCCGCCAGAGGCGTTGGCCTGCAGGCTGGGGCCCTTGGTGATGGTCAGGCTGGAGATCAGGTCCGGGTCCAGGTAGGTGCGCTGCGACTGGCCTGCATAGCCGCGGTAGGTGTCGATGCTGGACTGGCCACCGTCGATGATCACCGGCACGCGACCCTGGCCCTGGATGCCGCGGATGTTGACGTCGAAGCCGTTGCCCACGCGTGGGTCACCGGCGGTGACGCCGGCCACGCCCTTGACGATGTCGCCGTTGGAGGTACCGCGGAAGCGCTCCAGGTGCGTGCGGTTGAGCGTGGTGGTGGAGCCGACGCTGCGATAGCTGTCGAGCAGGCGCGCCTCGTCGCTGGTCGCACCTGCATCGACACGGTCGCCGGCCACGCTCAGCGTGTCGGTGACAATCACGCCGTCCCCGGCCTGCGCCGTCGCCGCTTCCAGCGTGACTGCATCGGCGCTGACCCGGCGCACCGCCAGGCCACTGCCCTGCAACAGTTGCTGCAGGGCGGCGTTGGCCGACAGGCTGCCGTTGACCGCACGCGAGGTCACGCCCTGGGCCAGCGTGGCCGGATAGACGACCTGGATGCCGGACTGGCGCATGTAGCTGCGCAGTGCTTCGTCCAGCGGCTGCGCCGGAATGTCGAAGCGCTGCACGGCAACGTGTTCGCCGGAGGCGCTCTGCGCCAACACGGACGGCGCGGCGCTGGCCAGGCCTGCGGCCAGCAATGCAATGCACAGGCGGGACGGGCGCAGCGCGCGGCCCGGACGATGGGAGTCGAACATGGGGGGAACCTGTCAGGTAATCGGTGCCGCGGGCGCGGCGTCATCCGCAACACAGGCGGACACGGCGACGTACGTGGCGGCGGCGGGTACGTTCGCGGGGTAAGACGGGTGGACCGGCAGGAACCCCAAGAGGAATTTCCGATCACGTGAGCGCCGACCGTTGGCCCGCGGGTTGCAGCGGTGGGTGCCGACCGTTGGTCGGCACAAGGCGATGATCATCCACGCATGGCGTGGATCTACTGGACGATGGCAACACCGAAGGGAAGACGAGTGACCTTCAAACCGGCCGTCGCGGCCAGCGCATCCAGTGCCTGTTCCGGGCGATCGATGCGCAGGGCTGCACTTACTGCCGGCAGCCGCGAAAGATCACCGCGCACGAAGGTCGGCCCGGCACGGTAACGTCCCACCCAGTGCACGGCGTCGGCGACGCTGGCCTGCTCCAGCAGCAGTTCACCCTGGCGCCAGGCTCCGACGCTGTCGGCAGCGACATCGCCCAGGCGCGTCACACCGCTGTGCTCACCGTAGACCGCGCGCTGGCCCACCTGCAGGTAGGTCCAGCCACCGTCGGCCGGGCTGGCCACCCGTACCCTGCCCTGCCCCACCTGGGTTTCCACCTGGTCATCGCCGCGTGCGACCGTGAACGCGGTCGAGATGTCCTCGACCACGCCATTGCCCGCACGCACGCTGAAACGCCGCTCTGCATCAGGCGTGACGTCGAACCAGGCGCGTCCGCGCAGCAGCTCGACCTGGCGCGCATGCGCGTCGAAGCGCACGACGATCGCGCTGTCCGCATCCAGCACCGCGCGGCTGCCATCGGGCAGCTGCACGTTCTGCACCACGTGCGTGCTGCGGTGATCGGCCTGCAGGCGCAGCCAGGCTTCCGGCCAGGCCACCAGCATCGCCAGTGCCGCCGCCGCAGCCATCGCCCAGCGCAGTCGCAGCGGCCGACGCTGCTCCACCGGCGCGGCCTGCGGACGCGGCCCGATGCTGCGCCACAGCGCGCGCTCGTGTTCGAAGGCCCGGCGGTGCTCCGGCAGCGCCAGCCAGCGCTCGAACTCCTGCATCCGCACCTCACCGACATCACCCGACGCCAGCCACGTGATCCAGCCCCGGGCCTGTTCGGCCAGGGCATCGTCATTGGCGGCGGGCAGCATGTTCGGCGGGCTCATCGGCTGGCGGACAGGCGCATTCAAGCGCGGGCAGGGGAACTAGACCGCATCCACGGTCCAGTGATCAAGACGTTCCAGCGAGGGGCAGCCCCAAGATCGGTCGATCATCGACCGCTGCGCGCCCAGGCCAGGCGTTGCAGCGCAGCGCGTACATGGTTCTCGACGGTGGTGACCGACACGCCGAGCCGGCGCGCGATGTCGGCCTGGGTCAGGCCCTGCAGGCGGTTGAGCCGGAAGATGGTACGCGTCGGCTCCGGCAGGTGGCCTGCCGCATCCAGCACGCGCTGCAGTTCGTCCTGCGCCATGGCCTGCTCCTCGGTCGAGATCACCTCGTCCGGGCCCCACAGGTAGTGGTCGGCCAGCAGGCGGTTGCGGCGGGTCGATTCACGACCGTGGTCGGTGGCCAGGTTGGCCGCCAGCCGGTACAGATAGGCGCGCGGATTGTCGATGGACTGCGTGTCATCGACCCCTCGGGCCTTGAACCAGACCGCCTGGATCACGTCCTCGGCGCCGTTGTCGCTCCCCAGGATGCGTTGAACGCGGCGCAGCAGCGCCGACCGCTCGCGGATCAGCAGTTCGGTGAGGGTGGCGGCATTGGAAGACATGCGCGGAACCGGTATCACGGACAGGAAGGCGCCGCGCATGCTACTCCGTTAATGCGAATCAGTCACGTTTGCATCCTTCACAGGGTCACATGCACTCGGTCAGCCCCTCGTAGACGTGGGTCCGGGTGCCCGGCAACGTTGCATACAGGGCGTCGTAGCCGTTTCCGGTCTCCCATACGGCCAGCAGTTCCTCCAGGCGGGTGCCCTCTGCCAAGGGCAGTACGCAGGTGTAGGTGCCATGATCCGCGTCGATCCGGCCGATCGGGTGCACGCGGGTAGAGCTGCCTGCGAAGGTCCAGATGCAGCCGGCAACCACGCCGGTGGATTGTTGCACCGAGCAGCGCAGGCGCATCGCCCTGAGGTTGTAATACTCCCCTTCGCAGAAGGTATCGCCACACACGTCGTCAAAGCCGCGCACCAGGTGACGCTCGGCAGCCAGGAAACGCGCGTGCCCGGCACCCGGCGCGGGGTAGTCACGGGCATCCACGTAGAGCGGACCGGCCTGCACGGCCCCCGCCATCAACAGCCCGCAGGCCAGCCACGGTGCCGCGAACCCGCCCATCAGCCGACCCTCCGCGCATTCCGGATGCAGTCGGGCAGCACATCGAACAGGCCGTGATCGAGCCCCGGCAGGGGACCCACCAAGCCACCCGGTGCGTCCAGCGAAGCGTGGAAAGCGTCGACCGGTATGCCGGGGTGCAGCTCCACCGGGCAGGTCCAACGACCGTTGTCGACGCGTATCTCCCCGCTGTCGGCCTGTACCGTCAGCTCACTGGCGGCGATGACCCAGGCGCAGCGCTGCACCGTGCCGCGATGGGCCAGCACGGCACAACGGAACTCCATCACCCGGTAGTTGCTGTACCGGCCTTCGCACCAGGTATCGGCGCAGCGTGCGTCGAATTCCCCCGCCAGCGCCGCCTCCAGCCCGTAGGCGCGCTCCCAGTTGGCCTCAGGTCGCGGATAGTCGATCAGATCGACATGCAGGCCTCGGGCCGCCACTGGCAGGGACACCAGCAGCAGCGCGACGGCGGTGAATCGGGCGTACCAGGACATGAGCAGCACTCCTTGGAAATGGAGGTCCAGCCTGCCCCGCCCGCGTTTCGTTCCCCATCAGCCAACCCCCGGGCACAGCGTAGGACCGCCCCGCGTCGTGCCGTGGGGCGCCCTCCCCTGCACAGCGCCCGGCAAAGGCATAAAATGGTGGGCTATCCGTCTACACCCCCCACCTGGAGCACACCATGGGCCTGGAACTCGTCTCGCCCGGCAAGAACCCGCCGGAAGAAATCAACGTCATCATCGAGATCCCGAAGGACTCGGAGCCGGTGAAGTACGAAGTGGACAAGGAGACCGGCGCGATCTTCGTCGACCGCATCCTGTCCACCCCGATGCGCTACCCGTGCAACTACGGCTACGTGCCGAGCACCCTGTGCGGCGATGGCGACCCGGCCGACGTGCTGGTGGTGCTGCCGCTGCCGCTGGTGCCGGGCTCGGTCGTGCGCTGCCGTCCGGTCGGCGTGCTGAAGATGAGCGATGAGGCAGGCAGCGACGAGAAGATCCTGGCCGTGCCGGTCTCGAAGATCTTCAGCGGCTACGCCCACGTCGAAGACATCGCCCAGGTGTCCAGCCACTGGCTGGAGCGCATCGGCCACTTCTTCGAGCACTACAAGGACCTGGAAAAGGGCAAGTGGGTGAAGCTGGACGGTTGGGGTGGCGCGGCCGAGGCCAAGCAGATCCTGATCGAGGCGCACCAGCGCCACCTCGACAGCAAGGCCTGAGCCTGAACCGGATCGCTCCGGCATGCCCTGCCGGAGCGATGCGGGTCACGTTTCACGATGACGGCACATCACTCTTGCCGCCGTATTAGGTAAATTGCGTCACTTCACACGTCGTCGACATCCATCGTCGAGACAGCCAGGGGAATGTGTCGTGCGTATTCTGCTAGTTGGGGATGCAGCCAGCCTGCCGGTTGAGCTGACCGAATTCATTGCCGATCTTGGGGAAGACTGGCAGCCACTGACCGCCACCGATGGCCAGACCGCGATGACCGCGGTGGCCACGCAGGGCGTGGACGCGGTGATCGTCTGCCCGCAGCTGCCTGACCTCAATGCCACCACGCTGCTCGGCCAGATCCGGACCCTGCGTCCGGAAACCATCCGCATCGCGCTGGTCGATGCCCAGCATGGCAACCGGCCGCCGCCGGCACGCCTGATCGGTGTCGCCCACCGCTTCCTGCCGTTGCCATTGGCACCGGAAGTGCTGCTGGAAGCGCTGACCAGCCTGGAAGAGCTGCGCGAGGTGCTCGACAGCCCACGCCTGCGCGATGCCATCGGCCGCATCGAAAAACTGCCATCACCGCCGCACCTGTACCTGAGCCTGACCCAGGCGCTGGAGCACGATGACGACGCCGACAGCGCCGATGTGGCCAAGCTGGTCGCCGCCGATCCGGCCATTGCCGCCAAGGTGCTGCAGCTGTCGAACTCGGCATTCTTCAGCCAGGGCCGCACCATCGCCGACCTGCGCACCGCGGTGACCCGATTGGGCCTGGCCACGCTGCGCGACCTGGTGCTGGCCAGCGAAGTATTCTCGGCACCGACGCTGTCGACCGCCGAGCGCAATTCGCTGCAGCAGCGCGCCCTGCTCGCCTCGCGCCTGGCTGCACGCCTGCTGCCCGAATCCAGCGCCGAACTGGGCGCGACCGCCGCACTGCTGGCCGACATCGGCCTGCTGCTGCCCGGTGTGCGCAACGAACGTTCCGAGCCATCGCTGGCAGGAGACACGCGCCCCGGCCACGCCGAAGCCGGCGCCTATCTGCTGGGCCTGTGGGGCCTGCCGATGCCGATCATCGAAGCGGTGGCCTTCCATCTGCAGCCGCAGCGCGCCAACACCCGCAGCTTCTGGGTGACCGGTGCGGTGCACGTGGCGCTGGCGCTGGTCAATGGCGATCCGGTGGATGAGGACTACCTGCAGCGCGCGGGCGTGCTCAACAAGCTGCCGCAATGGCGCGAGCACGCCAACAGCCTGATGGGACTCACGCCCAGCGAAGCCTGAGCACTCGTTTCGCCGTAGTCGTCTGAGCAAAAGGCGCGCCCGCCGGGCGCGCCTTTTCTGCGTCAACGGGCGCCGCAGGCATCCTGCACACAGTGACGGTATTGCAGATCACACAAGACCTTCGACTTGCCGGCCGCCAGACATTCCTGGCGCAGTTCTTCGCAATAGACGCCCCCCGGGCAGGCACCCAGGTTCTGAGCGAACACCGCGCCAACCAGCGTTGCATAGATCAGTACGGCAGCTGATGCCTGGCGCAGCAGCGTGTTCTTCATACCCATCTCCTTTGCATGCGTCCGGTATTGGACCCCTGCAACTATGTTGATTGCGAGGGAAGGGCACAGTGATCCAGCTCACCGTCCGAACAGTTTCGGAATTCCCCTACAGAGGCTTTCCTCGCCCCAAAAAGAAAAGGGCGGGCCTTGCGGCCCGCCCTCCTCGTCTTGCCTTCAGGCTTCGATGGATCAGAAGCGCTGGTTGTACTGGATGAACAGGAAGCGATCGTAGTCCAGCATCGGGTCCAGCTTGACGGCGCTGGAGTTGGTCACCGCATAGGTGATCGGCGGGGTCTTGCCGAACACGTTGCGGGCACCGACGGTCACGCTGCCGTTCCACGGAGCCTGCCAGGTGGCCGAGATATCGTGATAGACGATCGCGCCCTTCTTGTTGGCACCCAGGCCGCCGTTCCAGCCACCGTTCTCGGTGTAGTAATCCGGCTGGTTGCACTCCAGGCCATTTTCCTGGTCGTAGCAGAAGTCGCGGAAGCCGCCGTAGTAACGCATGGTCCAGGTGGCCGACAGGTCGCCCTTGGTCCAGGTGGTGGCCAGGCTGCCGCGGACACGCGGGTAGTTCCAGTAGCCTGCGTAGTCATCCCATGCAGAGCCCTTGGTGGCCTGCTGGCGATAGCTGCTCAGGTAGTTGGTGTCCAGGTTGAACGCCAGGGTACCGAAGCTGTATTCCGGCAGGCGGTAGCGGACGCCGAAGTTGTAGCCTTCGGTTTCCAGCGAGCCCAGGTTCGCGTTGCCGCGGCTCAGGCTGTTGACCTGACCGGTGACCGCATCACGACCGTACTGGCCACAGAACTGATCCACGCCATTCTGGTAGCACTGGTTCAGCACGTAGTTGGCATCGACGGCAGTGATCACGTTGTCGACGGTGATCTTGTACCAGTCCAGCGAAACGTTCAGGCCGCTGACGAAGCTCGGGCTCCAGACCAGGCCCGCGGTACGGGTCTTGCTGGTTTCCGGCTGCAGGCTGTCGTTGCCGACGCCCGACTGGAACGGCGCATTGCCCTGGGTATCACGCGCAGCGACCGGACGGCCGGCGGCGTCGGTCTGGCGGAAGCCAGGCGACAGGCCTTCAGCACCGCAACGGGCGGCAACAGCCGGGTTGCTGCGCTGGCCGAACACGGCATCACACGGATCGGTGAAGTCGTCGAAGGTCTGCGAGCCGCCACCGAAGGTGTCGCTCAGGGTCGGAGCACGGAAGCCCTCACCGTAGGTGGCACGCACCAGCAGGTCGTCGATCGGCTTCCAGGTCACGCTGAACTTGCTGTTGATCGTGTTGCCGAACTTGTCGTAGTCCGAGTAGCGGCTGGCAACATCCAGCGACAGCTCCTTGGCACCCGGCAGGTCACGCAGCAGCGGCACCATCAGTTCCAGGTAGAACTCGTTGGTCTTGTACTTGCCTTCGGTCGGCTGGGCCGCCAGGTCGGTGGTGTAGCCTGCCGCCGACAGTGCGTCCGGATGATCGTAGCCCGACACTTCGCGGTGCTCGTAGCCGGCAGCGAAGGCGAACTCGCCTGCATTGCCCGGCATGTCGAACAACGAACCGGTGATGTTGGCGAAGTACTGCTTGCTCTTGCTCTGGCCGGTCGAGTTCAGCAGGGTGTTGATGTACTTCAGCGCGTCCGGGGTAGCGGCGCTGGCGCCGCCCAGCAGGTCGAAGGGCGTGCAACGGCCCGGGCCGATGCCCAGGTCGATCGGGTTGGCAGCGGTACCGCACTGCGCAACACCGTTGCCGTTGATGAACGACGGGCCCAGCGCGTTCTTCAGCGCCAGCAGGTTGATGTTGCCGGTGCTGGTCTGGGTGACGTCGTACTGGTTGTAGTTGATGCCCACATCCCAGTCGAACGGACGGTTGTTGAAGTCGAAGTTGCCTTCCAGGGCCGCGTCGAAGTGCAGCGACTTGACGTTGTTCTCGGTGACGCGCGGCAGTTCGAAGATACGACGGCCCCAGCCGGTGATATCAACGCCAGCGCCCGGGTTGGCCCAGTTACCCAGCGGGTTGTAGACGCTGTCCTTGCTGATCACGACCGGGTAGGTCGGCTGCGCGGTACCGGTCAGCGGGTAGCCGGCGATCTGGCGCTTGGAGTCACGCTCGGAGTACATCGCCGTCGACTTCAAACGCAGGTTGTCGTTGATGTCGTAGCTGGCCGAGGTGAACATCGACTTCTGCTCGCCGCCCTGGTTCAGCATCATCTGCTGGGAGGCGTTGTAGTAGTCGTCGGTGTTGATCGAATGGTAGTTGTTGAGGTTGTTGGACGGCTGGCCAACGCCGATCGGGGTATTCCACGAACCGGTGTGGTTGAGAGCCCAGGTCTTCGCGACCCAGTTGCCATCTTCATCATACTTGCCCGCACCCGGGGTGCCGGCGGCACGCGGATCGGTGAAGCGCCCCCACGGACCAGCCGGGCTCAGGCCATCCTTCGGGTGGCCCTGGCCATAGGTGTACTGGGTGATGGCACGGTCCTTGGCCCACACCGGATCTTCCTTGGTGTAGTTGGCGCCGAACACGATCGAGGAACGCTCGCCGGTGGCACCCAGGGTCAGGCTGTACTGGGTCTTGGAACCGTCGCCACGGCTGTTCTGGCCGTAGTAGGCGCTGGCTTCAGCACCATCGAAGTTCTTGCGCAGGATGATGTTGACCACGCCGGAGATGGCGTCGGAACCGTAGATCGCCGAGGCGCCGTCCTTCAGGACTTCAATGCGCTCGATCAGCGAGGTCGGGATGGTCGACATGTCGGTGAAGCCGGCCAGGCTGGTGCTCCAGCGCTTGCCGTTGACCAGCACCAGCGTGCGCTGCTCACCCAGGTTGTACAGGCTGACGTACTGGCCGCCCTGTTCCGGGTTGGACGCCAGCACGGCCGCCTTGCTGAAGGTCTGGGTGCCTGCCACGGACAGGTTCTGCAGCAGGTCGCCGACGCTGACCAGGCCCGAACGCTGAATGTCCTCATGGCTTACGGTGAGGACCGGCTGGGAGGTTTCCACATCCACCGAGCGGATGCGCGAACCGGTGACTTCCAGGCGATCAAGGGTGGTCGGGGCACTGGCTTCCTGAGCGGAAGCAAATGCCGGAGCCAGCGCCAGCGCAATGCCGGCGGGCAGCAGGCCCAGCCGCACGGCAGGGGTGCGAACGTTCATCAATCTCTCCAAGGTACGTGTTAGTAGCGTGTTAAAACGCTTCAGCACGTTACGATTGCGTTGCGACGCTGTATTTGCGCGACCCAACCGGAGACTTTGCAGAGTGTGGCGGGAGCAAGCCGCCGTTCTCCCTGAACCTCGAAGCCGACTGCCCGTAACGGGCGCGGAAGGCCCGTGCGAAGCTGCAGCAGTTGTCGAAACCGCTGGCGGCAGCGACCTCACCCACCATCATGTCGGTGTCACGCAGCAGATCGGCCGCGCGTTCGAGGCGCAAACGTGCCGAAAGCGACTGCGGACTCTCTTCGTACAGGCTCTGGAAGGTCTTGGAGAGGTACCAGCTGGAGAAGTTGGTCAGTTCGGCCAGTTCGCCGATCCGCACCACGCGGTGGCTGTTGCCTTCCAGGTAGAGGCGGGCGCGCTGCATGCGGCCAAAGACCTGGCGCTTGCGGCTGCGTGAACGGCCCGGGCAACGCTGTACGTTGTCGGCCAGATCGCGCTGCAGGCCCGCCAGATGCAGCAGCAGCGGGCGCAGGGCCTGCGCCGGCAGACCGCTGGCAAGCGCATCGCGCCACAGCCGCAGCGCCACGCGCGCATCGTTGCGGTTCATGCGGCCGCGGCCGGCATACAGGCCGCAATCGGCCATCTCGGTCAGCACCCGCAACGCCTCTGCATTCAGGCTGAGCCCGACGCACAGCCCGTTGCGACCGGCCTGGACCAGCGGGCGCGACTCCTTTTCGAAGGCGATCCACTCACCGTGGCGCAGACGGAAACGCCCCTCCTTGGCCTCCACCCAGGAATTGCCGCGCACCTGCAGCCAGACCGTGAAGCTGTTCCCTGCGGTCTGCAGGCTGCCCAACCGGGCCACACCCATGCAGGTCGGCGCAACGTCATCGAGCGCCTTGTCGAGGGAGACGGATTGGCCACGATCGGCCAGCGAGAGTTGACGCATGGAGCACCACGGGTTTGCCTGATACAGGTCTCCGTTTTGCCTAATCAGGCGTGAATCCGTCAGGAAAAACCGCCGAGATCGCCACGAATTCGCGGCGAGAACCGGACGAAGAAATTACGAAGGAATATTTTTCTTCAGGATCAACGACTTGAGGAAGGCCGGGAACAGGGCCGGGGTCGTCTTCGGCAACTGCATCACGCCGATGTCGGCGCCATCGCTCACCGCCAGGGCCACATACAGGTCGCGGCTGTCAGCGCTGGCACTGATGCCGTTGCCGGCGCTCAGGCGCTGCCGGTCCAGGCAACGTTCCGGTGATTCGGTGCCGGCCTGGATATGAACGAGCGTGGTGCCGCATGCGGTCGAAGTGCCGAGGTAGCCGATGCCACCGGTGCCGGCCACGGTCCAGGTGCGGTAGCGCCAGCGGCTGGGCAGATCTTCACTGACCTGCTGCACACTGGCCGGGGACAGCGCCGCGTCCACCGACCACAGTCCGCCCGAGGCCAGGCGGGTGAACAACACCCGGCCACTGCCGCGGTCGAAGCGCGCCTGCGACACCCCATCGATGCTGGCCAAGCGCCGCCAGGGGGCCACGCTGCGGTCAAACAGGCTCAGCCGGATGCGCTGTTCGGCGTCGCGTTCCACCACCAGCAGCTGCTCCGGGGTGGCGCCATACAACGCCTGCAGCGGTTGCTCGACCGGAACCGGCAGCGGCTGCAGCCGCTCGTCGCGCGGTGCGATCTCGTAGACCACCGTGCGCCCGTGCTCGTCACGCCCGACCACCAGCAACTGGCGGCTGTCGGCCGACCAGTCAGGCGCCTGCCGCCCTTCCGGGCGCAGGCCCTCGATCGGGCGCAGCGAATCCGGCCGCTGCATGTCGGCCCACCACAGGGCGAAACTGCCGGAACGATCCGAGGTGAAGACCAGCTGGCGTCCGTCGGGCGCCGCCATGGGCTGCCCGTCGCGCCCGCTGGAAGCGAACAGCCGCTCGGGGGCGCCCCCGGCCATCGGTATCTTGAACACGCCGAACTGCGCGCGGCGATGGACGAACGCCAAGACGTCGCCATGGCGTGACACCGCCGGCCATTGCGCATCATCGAGGCCGGCATCACGCAGCGTGCGCCGCTCGACGTCCAGGTAGTACAAGCGCACTTCGCTGTCGACGCGCCGGCCGAACACAATGCTGCGGCCATCCCCCAGCCAGGCCCAGCCGCGTTGTTCGGCGGACTCGTTGGTCAACTGCTCCGGTTCGCCACCGTCGGCCGGCATCCGCCACAGATCACCCATCTGTGGATTGCGCACGAACACCAGCCACTTGCCGTCCGGGGAGTAACGCGGCGCGTAATCAAAATCATCCGCATCGACCACATAGTCCAGCGCGCGCCACTGGCCGCTGCCAAGGTCGAGCACACGGATGCCGCGGTGGGCATAGCGGCCCACCATGCTGCCGAACACCAGGCCGCGGCCGTCCGGTGTCCAGTCGAAACTGAGCAGTTCGGTGCCGTCACATCGGGTCGCCTGCCGCACACCGCCGCCGGTGGCGCTGGCGATCAGCACCTGGCAACCGCCATCGGCGCTGAAGCGGGCGAAGGCGATCTCGCGCCCGTCCGGCGACCAGCTCGGGAAGCGGTCGCTGGCACCCTTCGGCGGCAATGCCAACTGCCGGGCCGGCGCATTGCCCGAGGTCTGCACCTTGATGGCGCCACCGCCGGCACCGTCCTCGTTGGCGCCTTCATAGGCGACCTGCGAGCCATCGGGAGAAAGTGTGGGGTACGTCTCAAAACCACTGGTCGCGGTGATCAGGCGATACGGCCGCTGCGGGCTGCCGATCACCCGCACGCCATTCTCCACGGCTGCATCCACCGCCGAACTCGGCTCGGGTGCGCGACGCAGCAGCAGCGTGGCCATTACCACCAGGGCCGCCAGCATGACCACACCCAGCACCCACAGCAGATGGCGGCGCACCTGGCGCCAGCCACGCCGGCGCGAAGGGGTCATCGGCAGGGGCGCCATCGGGATCGCGCTGGCACCGGCCAACGACGGCATCACCTCGGCCAGCGTCTCCGCTTCCAGCGGCGGCTCGAGCTCATCCAGCACCTGCACCGGTACCAGCAGCCGATAGCCACTCTTGGCGATGGTCTCGATGTAGGCCTGGCCGTTGTCGTCGTCGTTGGCAAACGCCTTGCGCAGCTGGGTAACGGCCTGCGTGAGCACGTCATTGGTGGGCAGCGTGTCGGGCCAGACCTCGGCGAACAGCTCTTCGCGGGTGACCACGCGGCCCGGCTGGCGCATCAGCACCCGCAGCACGCCCAGCGCCTTCGGCGTCAGGCGGCGAGGACGACGCGCACCCTCGACCTCGACCTCTCGCGAGGACAAGGTAATGACGCAGTCGCCGACCTGGATGCGGTCGGCCTCGATGGGCGTGACTTCGCTGCTGTTCATTTTCCGCTATACAGTAGGGACGGGACCTGGGCAGGGTTCACCAGCAATACCGTCCCTACCGTCCCTGGACAGGGCCATCGAAAAGCCAGATTCCGCACAAAGCATCGGCGCATACCGCAAAAACAATAACGCCTACGGATATTAGCCTAAGCCAGTTACCCCGCCTATGTCGGGGTCGACACTCAGGCTCTCTCTCGCCGACGCATTCACATAATCTGCATCACTATTCGCGCCCTCTTGGGCGCGAAATTTTTATCTGGCGTTCATTTTCACATGCGCCGAAGCATCGTCAACCCGACCAGTCGCGACACGACAAGGCCGATATACATGACGCCTGCGAACTGCTCCAGCATGACCAACGCCCGTGCCTGCGGGTGCAGCGGCACAACGTCGCTCAGTCCCACACCGGACAGCAAGCTGAAGCTCAGATAAAGCAACTCCATCCAACTGCGCTGCGGACCGCCACCCGTGCCGTGGAAACTGCCCGGATACCACTGCTGGCAGACCGAGAATGCGAAGGCGAACGCCCAGGCCAGCAGGGTGAAGGTCGCGCCGGCGGCGAACAGTTCGTCGCGGGTCACTTTGTGGTCCTGAAGCATGTAGGCGATCAACGCGCCGGCGGTGTAGAAGTACAGCAGGCTTTCCAGCACCTGCGCGGTGGTCACCCACGCGCTGCGGTCCAGCAGCGCGCCGGCCAGCGAGAACACCAGCGAGGGAATGGCCAGCAACAGCGCCAGCCAGGTACCCAACGGGCTGCGCTGCACTACCCACAGTGCCAGGCCGAGTACGGCCATGCCGAACATGCCCAGCGCCGCTCGGCCGCCGGCGGTGTCATCGAGCGCCGGGTACAGCAGCACCGCCAGCAGTTGTGCGCCGAGCAGCCAGGCCGAGGGATGGCGGCGGGCGATGGCCAGCCAACGCGTGGTCATGGCAACAGGCATGGTGTCCTTTCCCCGGGTCGATGGCCGGAGGATAGCCGGACCCGGCGTGATGAGCGGTCGTGCCGGCAGCTGGCCGGCACGACCCTTCGTGCATCACCCTTGGTGGTACACCTCGGCACCGGCGGCGCGGAATTCCTCCGACTTGGCCTTCATGCCGGCTTCGGCGTAGTCACGCACGTCCTGGGTGATCCGCATCGAACAGAAGTGCGGGCCGCACATCGAACAGAAGTGGGCCAGCTTGTGCGCATCCTTCGGCAAGGTCTCGTCGTGGAACTCCTTGGCCTTCTCCGGATCCAGGCCGAGGTGGAACTGATCCTCCCAGCGGAATTCGAAGCGCGCCTTGCTCAGTGCGTTGTCGCGCACCTGCGCGCCCGGATGCCCCTTGGCGAGGTCGGCCGCATGTGCGGCGATGCGGTAGGCCATGATGCCGTCGCGCACGTCCTGGCGGTTGGGCAGGCCCAGATGCTCCTTCGGCGTGACGTAGCAGAGCATCGCCGTGCCGAACCAGCCGATCATCGCCGCGCCGATCGCACTGGTGATGTGGTCGTAGCCGGGTGCGATGTCGGTGGTCAGCGGCCCCAGCGTATAGAACGGCGCTTCGCCGCACTCGCGCAGCTGCTTGTCCATGTTCTCCTTGATCAGCTGCATCGGCACGTGGCCGGGGCCTTCGATCATGGTCTGCACGTCGTGCTTCCAGGCAATCTTCGTGAGCTCGCCCAGCGTTTCCAGTTCGCCGAACTGCGCAGCATCGTTGGCATCGGCGATGCAGCCCGGGCGCAGGCCGTCGCCCAGCGAGAAGGTCACGTCGTAGGCCTTCATGATTTCGCAGATCTCTTCGAAATGCGTGTAGAGGAAGTTCTCCTTGTGATGCGCCAGGCACCACTTGGCCATGATCGAACCGCCACGGCTGACGATGCCGGTGACCCGCTTGGCGGTGAGCGGCACATAGCGCAGCAACACGCCCGCATGGATGGTGAAGTAGTCCACGCCCTGTTCGGCCTGCTCGATCAGCGTGTCGCGGAAAATCTCCCAGGTGAGTGCCTCGGCGCGACCGTCGACCTTCTCCAGCGCCTGGTAGATCGGCACGGTGCCGATCGCCACCGGCGAGTTGCGGATGATCCATTCGCGGGTTTCGTGGATGTGCTTGCCGGTGGACAGGTCCATCACCGTGTCACCGCCCCAGCGGATCGCCCACACCAGTTTCTCCACCTCCTCGGCGATACCGGAGGACACAGCGCTGTTGCCGATGTTGGCGTTGATCTTGGTGAGGAAGTTGCGGCCGATGATCATCGGCTCGCTTTCCGGATGGTTGATGTTGTTGGGCAGCACCGCACGACCGCGGGCGATCTCGTCGCGTACGAATTCCGGCGTGATGATCTTCTGGATCGACGCACCGAACGCCTCGCCGGGGTGCTGCAGCAGCAGGCCCGCATCGCGGATCGCCTCCAGCCGCTGGTTCTCGCGGATGGCGACGAACTCCATTTCCGGCGTGATGATGCCGCGGCGCGCGTAGTGCATCTGGGTGACGTTGGCACCGGCGCGTGCACGGCGCGGCAAGGTGCGCGCGGGAAAGCGCACTGCGTCGAGCTTCGGGTCGTGCTCGCGATCGCGACCAAACGACGAACTGAGGCCGTCGAGCTGTTCGGTGTCACCACGCTCTTCCACCCAGCCCCGACGCAGCGCTGGCAAGCCAGCGGACAGATCGATGCGCACCTCCGGATCGGTATACGGACCCGAGGTGTCGTAGACCGTGACCGGTGCATTCTCTTCGCCACCGAACAGCGTCGGCGTGCGGGTCAATGCGATCTCGCGCATCGGTACCTGCAGGTCCGGGCGCGAGCCGGGCACGTGGATCTTGCGCGAGCCGGGAATGGGCCGGGTCACGGATTCGGAGAGTTGCTGGGCCTGTTGCTGCAGGGCGGAGAGCTGTGCGTTCATCGGGCATCGTCCAGGAAGGTCAGGGACGAAGCGGCGGCGCACTGCCGCCGCGCACGGACGGTCCTTGGGCGGAGTCCGGGCATGGCAGCACTGCAAAGCTTCCCTACGCCGGTATGAGCCGGATCAGGTTCCAAGGGACTATCTCAACCGTGGCCGTATGGCCGCGGTACCCCCGCTTCTTGCTGCGCATTAGAGCATAGAAAGCACTGCAGCTCATGGCCGTTGCAGCCGCACGTCGCGTGGATCCGTTGTTTCTGTATTAACAGAACCGTGACATCGCGTTCAGTAACGTGCACGTCCGTCGCATTCCAGCGACCGATGCTTCCTTCGCCGCCGACGCGGCCCCTGCCCGGCTCGCACTGCACGCCGCCGGCCCCTCGCTGCAAGCTCTGCTCGCTCCCCTCAATCCCTTGATCGGAGAAGCTCCTTCATGGTGTTTCGCATTTCCATCGCACTGGTACTCGTCCTGGTGCTGCTGGCTGGTTTCGCGCCCGGCCCGTTCAATACCGTCGTCCAGTCGGTACTCGCCGATGTCATCCGCAGTGTCGGCTGGCTCTATCTCCTGGTCGTGTTCCTGGCGCTGACCTTCCTGATGTACCTGGCCTTCGGTCGCTTCGGCAACCTGCGTATCGGCGGTGAAGATGCCGAACCGGAGTTCTCGCGCGCCAGCTGGATGTCGATGCTGTTCGCCGCGGGCATGGGCATCGGCCTGGTGTTCTGGGGCGCCGCCGAGCCGATTTCCCACTTCACCAAGCCTCCGGAAGGACTGGCACCGCAGAGCATGGACGCGGCGCGGGCTTCGATGCGCTACGCGTTCTTCCATTGGGGCCTGCATCCCTGGGCGATCTACGCATTGATCGGCCTGGCGATGGCCTGGTTCCAGTTCAACCGCAATGGCCGCGGACTGGTCAGCGACATGCTGCAGCCGATCATCGGCCGCCACCATCGCGGCTGGATCGGACGCGTGGTCAACATTGCAGCGGTCGTTGCCACCGCGATTGGCGTGGCCACCACGCTGGGGTTCGGCACCATCCAGATCGCTGCCGGCATGGAGCGCGTGTTCGGCCTGCATGCGGGCGTGCCCCTGCAACTGACCATCATCGCCATCGCGTTCGTGCTGTACATGGCGTCCACCGCCAGCGGCGTGGAGCGCGGGGTGAAGTGGCTGTCCAACTTCAATCTTGCGCTGGCCGCGCTGCTGGCGGCCACGGTACTGGTGCTGGGCCCGACCGGATTCATCTTCGATACGTTCACCACCACGCTGGGGTCGTACCTCAACCAGTTGGTGACCATGAGCCTGCGCATGTCGCCGTTCTCGGGCAGCACGTGGGTGGCGGACTGGACCATCTTCTACTGGGCGTGGTGGATTTCCTGGGCCCCGTTCGTTGGCTCGTTCATCGCGCGCATCTCGCGCGGACGCAGCGTCCGCGAGTTCGTCATCGGCGTCGTACTGGCACCGACGGTGCTGGGCTTCTTCTGGTTCGCCGTGTTTGGCGGCACTGCGCTGTGGGCGCAGATCTTCGGCCACGCCGATCTGGTGCAGGCGCTGGGCAACGGCTATGAAACGGTGCTGTTCACCCTGTTTGACAGCATGCCGCTGCCCTTGCTGCTGTCCTGCATTGCACTGGTGCTGCTGATGATCTTCTTCGTGACATCGGCCGATTCGGCGGTGCTGGTGCTGGCCAGCATGTCCACTGACGAAGCAGGCGATCCGCCGTTGAAGCGCAAGCTGGCCTGGGGCATTGCGGTGGCATTGATCGCAGCGGCACTGCTGCTGGCGGGCGGCCTGGATGCGCTGCAGGGCATGATCACGATCGCAGCGTTGCCATTCGCGCTGCTGATGGTGCTGGTGATGGTGTCGCTGTACCGGGTGCTGGACCAGGAGTACACGCGCGAGCGGCGGCAGGCACAGCGCCAGCGTCACATGATCGATGCGTGGATCGCGCGCGAGATGGCGGCGCAGGAAGAGACGCAGGCGGAGGCGGCACGCGCGCAGGATCGGGATTGAGGGTTGTTTTGCAGCCTGCTGCTGCACTGCTTTTTTCAGGCAACGGCAACAGCAACAGCAACTTCAAAAGCGGCTCTGGATTTCTGCTGGCTTGGCGGGGAGGGGCCAGATCGCGGGACACGCCGCAAGCACGTCCCTGTAGGCTCGGCCACGGCATCCATGCCGTGGACGGTCCCGCGATCTGGCCCCTCCCCGCCTCCGACAATTTCCCGGTGACGGTTGGTTTTCCACGCCATGCGTGGATGAGGTGTATCGGAAAACAAGAAGGGGTCGGATCCGTTTTCCTATGGAAAATGGATCCGACCCCAACCCACAGCACGCGGCTGTTGCCGTTGCCTTTGCTCTTGCTCTTCTTTTTTCTTTTCCTGCGGTGGCGGCCACGGAAACTGTCAGAGGCCGGGCGGATGGGCTGGGCGGGGGTGTCAGCCGCATGGATGCGGCTGCCAAGCCTTATCTGATCGGAATCTGGCAGCGTAGGTGCCGAGAGCCGGCGTGGGCCGCCGTGTAAGCCTGGATCTCGACGATCGCCATGGAGCTTGGCGCCCACGCCGGAATCTCCCTTGATCCGCCCGAACAGTTGCTGGAGCTGACACTCGCAGTGATAAGACTGGGCAAGCGGGGGAGCTCTCGACCCTTCCAGACTATACGGAGTCCGGTGATGAACGGGATCGGGATTGATGTCAGCAAGCGCCAACTGGATGTCGGCACGACGGACGGAGAGATCCTGCAGGTCAGCAATAGCGCTTCAGGTTTTGCTGAATTGGATCTCTGGTTGAGGAAACATCCGGCGAGCCAGATCGTGCTGGAGGCCACCGGCGGCTACGAACAGTCAGTACTGAACTTCCTGCACAACGCCGGTCATCCGGTGGTCCGTGCCAACGCGCTGCGGGCCCGCCGGCTGGCCCAGGGAATGGGCCAGCTGGCCAAGACCGACCGTCTGGATGCCTATGCATTGGCGCAGATGGCGGCCTTGGTGAAACTGCCTTCCTATCAGCCACTGGAGCCCTGGCAGCAGAAAATGCGGGAATTCGTACGGGCACGTCGACAGGCGATGGACGCCCTGACCGTAGCGCGCCAACAGCAGGAGATGGTGACCGATCGTGAGTTGCGCCGACTGCTGCAAGCCAACATCAGCCGCCTGCAGAGGATGGTTGGGCGCTTGGGAAAGCAGATTGCCGAGCAGGTTGCCCAGCAACCCCAGCTGGCGGTGCTGAAGTCGATGAAGGGCGTGGGGCCGGGGTTGCAGGCAGTACTGGCCAGCTATCTTCCCGAGCTGGGCAAGATCAGCGGCAAGGCCATCGCCAGTCTGGTCGGTGTAGCCCCCATGTCCCACGACAGCGGAACCATGCGCGGCAAGCGACGCATCCATGGCGGCAGGGCCGAGATCCGCCAGGTGCTTTACATGGCCAGCATGTCAGCCATGCGGCATGAACCTCGATTGCGCGACTTTTACCAATCGCTGCGAGCCCGCGGCAAGGAAGGCAAAGTGGCCATCGTGGCGGTGATGCGGAAGATGCTGGTGATTCTCAACGCCCGCGTGCGTGACGCTCAAGGCGGATCGATCCCCGCCTGAAGCCAGCGCCGTGCGCGCTGCAAGAGGCTGCCGGCCAGCGGCCGGCACTACCGTGCGTGGCTGCCGGAGGAGCCGAGACTCTGCCTCAACACAGTTGCTACAGGGACGTATTTACGGCGTCCCCCGCAATCGGACCCACCCCGCCATCCCACGGAATGCCAGCTTCTGCTTTTGTCGTTGACGTTGCTTCGGCAGGTGCAGGGCTGCAAGCCCTGCACACGCACACCCCTCACACCACCGGAATGCTGTGCTGCCCCAGGTTCCGGTACGGCGGCGTCGACATGATCATCTCTGCCAGCGAATAGGCCAGTTCGCGCTCGGCCATCACCGTGCCATCGGCACCGTGTTCCAGCAGATGCTTCACTTCCGCATCGCTGTGCGCACGCGCCAGCAGGGTCAGGTCCGGATTGATCGCGCGCAGCTTGGCCAACGCCTCACCGGCTTCCAGCGGCTGCGGAATCGCCAGCACCGCGATCTTCGCGCGCTCCGGGTGGGCCTCGGCCAGCACCCGGTCGGCGGCGGCGCTGCCGCGGATTGCCGCGATGCCCTTGGCGTGGGCCTGCTCGACGTGCTCCTTGTTGTCATCGATGACCAACACCGGCACGCCACGGTCGCGCAGCACCTGCGCCAGTTCGCTGCCTACCCGGCCGTAGCCGATCACGATGGCGTGGCCCTGCAGATCGCGCGACGGGCCAGTGGCTTCTTCCGGCTCCGGCGGCTGTGGCAGCTGCTCCTGCTTGGCCTGCCAGCGATCCAGCAGGCCGAACACCAGCGGGTTGAGCATGATCGAGACCAGCGCACCGGCCAGCACCAGCGACTGGCCTTCTTTCGGCAGGATCTGCAGGGCCACGCCGAGGCCGGCGATGATGAAGGCGAATTCGCCGATCTGCGCCAGGCTGGCCGAGATGGTCAGCGCGGTGCTGGTCGGGTGGCCGAACGCGCGCACGATGAAGAATGCCGCCGCCGACTTGCCGAACATGATGATCAGCACCGTGGCCAGTACCTGCCATGGGTGCTGCACGAGGATGTTCGGGTCGAACAGCATGCCGACCGAGACGAAGAACAGCACGGCGAACGCGTCGCGCAACGGCAGCGAATCGTGCGCGGCCTTGTGGCTCAGTTCGGATTCGTTGAGCAGCATGCCGGCAAAGAACGCGCCCAATGCAAAGGACACACCGAACAGCATCGCCGAGCCGAACGCCACGCCCAGCGCGATCGCCAGCACCGACAGGGTGAACAGTTCGCGCGAACCGGTGCCGGCAATGCGCTCCAGGATCCACGGAATGACCCGGCGCCCGACCACCAGCATCACCGCCACGAACAGCCCCAGCTGCACGAAGGTCCAGCCGATATCGGCCAGCACGCTGCCCAGCGAGTGCGATTCCTTGGCCGCGTCGGGGCCGAACACGCCGGCCATCACCGGCATCATCACCAGTGCCAGCACACAGGCCAGGTCTTCCACGATCAGCCAGCCGACCGCGATCTTGCCGCGCATGGTTTCCAGCAGGCGGCGTTCCTCCATGGCCCGAAGCAGCACCACGGTACTGGCGGTGGCCAGCGAGAAACCGAAGATGACGCCATGGATGGCGGGCCAGCCCATCAGCGAGGCCACGCCCCAGCCGAGCAGGGTCGCCACGGCGATCTGGCCGATGGCACCGGGAATGGCGATCGCCTTGACCGCCATCAGGTCCTTCAGCGAGAAGTGCAGGCCGACGCCGAACATCAGCAGCATCACGCCCAGTTCGGCCAGCTGGTTGGCCAGCGCCTGGTCGGCGACGAAGCCGGGGGTGAATGGACCTACACAGATGCCAGCAACCAGATAACCGACCAGTGGAGACAAGCGGAGCTTGTTGGCCAGCGCGCCGAAGATGAAGGCGAGCCCCAGGCCAACAGCCACGATGTTGATCAGGTCGGTGTCATGGTGCATCGGCTCTCGCAGAAATCGGGGGGTGCCCCGATTTTCACCTAATGAGCCAAATGCGGCAAACCCTGGGGTCAGATCCCTTCCCGCAGGGAAGGGATCTGACCCCACCAGGGGGTTGCCGGCCAGCGGCCGGCGCTACCGCTTACCAGGTGTACTTGATCCGGCCGTACACATACGCGCCGTTGAAGCCGAACGGCGAGTAGTTGCTGTACGGCAGCATGCCCCAGGTCGAGTTCTGCAGGTCGGTGGTGCGGTCGGGGTACTCGTCCAGCAGGTTGTCGGCGCCGACGGTCAGGGTCCAGTTGCTGCTCGGCTTGTAGCTGGCCGAGGCATCCAGCGTCCACGTGTCACCGTAGGTCTGGTCGCGCAGCGCGGTGGCCGAGTTGCGCACCGTGAACTTGCCGTAGCGGGTGGCCGCCAGCCCCAGTTCCCAGTGGTCCGAACGCCAGGTGCCGCTGAGGATCGCCTTGTCGCGCGGGTAGCTGTCTTCGATACGGCCGATCTCATCGCGGCCGATCAGCGCCTGGCTGATGCCCAGCGGACCGAACGCGGCCGGCGAGGCGGCGAATTTCTTCACCTTCGTGTCGTTGTAGCTGTAGGCCGCGGTCAGCTCCAGGCTGCTGGCGGCCAGCGGCACGGTGTAGCTGGACACCACGTCCACGCCGCGGGTACGCGTATCCAGGCCGTTGGTGAAGTAGGAGAACGCGGTGACCTGCGGCAGGCCCAGGCCGGTCAGCAGCGCTGCGGCGGCCGGGGTGGTGGTGATGTTGGAGGACAACGCGATGCGATCGTCGATCTCGATCTGGTACGCATCCACCGTCACATACAGACGGTCCACCGGCTGCAGCACCAGGCCCACGCTGTAGCTGGTGGAGGTCTCCGGCTTCAGCTTGGAGGCGCCCAGTGCCTGCGCGGCGGGGCTGGTGGTGGGGAAGGTGCCACGGTCGAAGAACACGCCGTTGATGATCGTACTGGTCACCGCCTGGTAGCCTTGCTGGGCCAGCGACGGTGCGCGGAAGCCGCTGGAGGCGGTGGCGCGCAGCGCGACCTTGTCGGTGAAGGCGTAGCGCGCCGACAGCTTGCCGGAGAACTTGTCGCCGAAGTCCGAGTAGTCCTCGTAGCGGCCGGTGATGCCGGCGGAGAACTTGTCGGTCAGGTCGGCTTCCAGCCCGGCGTAGACGGCGTAGTTGTGACGGTCGGCGTGCACTTCATTGTTCGGGGTGAAGCCGCCGAAGCCCTGCGCGCCGCTGCCGGTGTAGGCGTTCAGCTCGCCCGGCAGCTGTTCCCACTTTTCCTTGCGGTATTCACCGCCGAAGGAGAAGGTGACCGGGTAGGCCAGGCCCCAGTCCAGCGCCTTGGTGATGTCGGCGTTGACGATGTCCTGGGTGTACTTCAGCGTGCCGTCGTAGAACGAGCGCGGACTGGCGGTGCCCAGGCTGTAGTTGATGCTGTTGCGGGTGTGGAAATCGATGGTGTTCTCGCCATGGTTGGCGCTCACATCCCAGGTCCAGCCGCTGTCGGTGCTGCCCTTTACGCCGGCCACCAGCGAGCGGTCCTTGGAATACTGGTTGATCTCCGGCACGAAGCCATCGGGATAGGTCTGCGCCAGCAGCGCACCCTGGCCGCTGTGGTTGCGCGAGCGGTAGAACGCGAACGAGGTGATGTCGCGGTTGCTCAGCAGCGCGGTGGCATAGCCGGTGACGTGGTCGCTGAAGGCGAAGCTGGCATTGGCCGAGGCTGCGGTGGCGTCCACCTTCGGGTCGCCGACGATGAAGGTGGTCTGGCCGATGCTGGGGAAGTTGCCGGTATTCGGCGTGGTGCCCTGGTAGGGGCCTGCGCGGTTGCTTTCGTCCTGCTGGCTGATCTGGCCGGCCACGTGCAGCGTGCCACGGCCCTCGGCGAAGCTGATGCCGGTATCGCCGGAGAGCTGGTACTTCTTGCCGTCGCCTTCGCTGTACTGGCCGTAGTCCACGGCCAGGCTGCCGCCACTGCCGCTACCCTTGAGCACGATGTTGACCACGCCGGCGATGGCGTCCGAACCGTACTGCGCCGAGGCGCCGTCGCGCAGCACTTCCACGCGCTCGATGGCGGCGATCGGGATGGCGTTGATGTCCACCGCCGATGCACCACGGCCGATGCTGCCGTTGACGTTGATCAGCGCCGAGGTGTGGCGGCGCTTGCCGTTCACCAGCACCAGCACCTGGTCCGGCGACAGGCCGCGCAGCTGCGCCGGGCGGATGCCGCTGGTGCCGTCGGTCAGCGCCGGGCGCGGGAAGTTCAGCGAGGGCAGGGCGCGCGACAGCGCGGTGGCCAGTTCGGAGGTGCCGGTGGACTGCAGCGCCTCGGGGGTGATGATGTCGATCGGCGACTGCGACTGCGCCACGGTGCGGTCGGACACGCGGGTGCCGGTGACGATCACCGTGTCCAGGGTGTTGGCGGCGGTGCCGGCTTGCTGGGCAGCGGCGACGAACGGAGAGCCACCGAGTGCGACAGCGACGGCGGCGGCGATCAGGCGGGTCTTGCGGGTCATCGGGGTGGGGCTCCGGTTGGCGGGGGCGGCACCGGAATCGACATCACGGGGGTGAGGCGGACGGCGGTTGTTGCGGTGCGCAAGGCAGGAATTAACGGGATATTCAGTCCCTGTCAAATGTTCGTAACAGGAAAAAACGTTGCAGTGGCAACCATTTAGCAGCAGCGGGCGGCGACGGGGGAGAGGGGCCCGGGGGCTGCGCGGGGCCGACGAGGGAGAGAGTTGGCCTGCCGCCGCGCATCCCGGGACGCGTCAAGTATTCGTTAACGCTAGAATTGCGTCGCAGGAACAGTGCTCACCAGCACATTCCATCCGGTTATATGGACCCCTCCCCCGATGATTTCCCTTCGTAATTTCGCCTTGCGCCGCGGCGAGCGGCTGCTGTTGTCCAATGTCGACCTGACCCTGCACGCCGGTTACCGGGTGGGTGTGGTCGGCCGCAACGGTGCTGGCAAGTCCAGCCTGTTCGCGGCGGTGAAGGGCGAGCTGGAGGCGGACAAGGGCGACGTCGACCTTCCCGGCAAGGTGCGCATCGCCAGCGTGGCCCAGGAAACGCCGTCGCTGCCCGATCCGGCGCTGAGCTTCGTGCTCGGCGGTGATACCGAGGTGGCCGCGGTACTGGCCGCCGAAGCCGACGCCACCGCCCGCGAGGACTGGGAAGCGGTCGCTGAAGCGCATACGAAGATGGCCGAGCTCAACGCCTACGACGCCGAAGCGCGCGCCGGCAAGCTGCTGCACGGCCTCGGCTTCCCGGCCGAGACCCACCACCGCGCGGTGTCCTCGTTCTCCGGCGGCTGGCGCGTGCGCCTGAACCTGGCGCGCGCGCTGATGATGCCCAGCGACCTGCTGCTGCTCGACGAACCGACCAACCACCTCGATCTGGACGCGGTGTACTGGCTGGAACAGTGGCTGCTGAAGTACCCGGGCACCCTGCTGCTGATCTCGCACGACCGCGAGTTCCTCGACAACGTGGCCACCCACACCCTGCACCTGCACGGTGGCGGCGCCAAGCTCTACCCGGGCGGCTACACCGATTTCGAGCGCCAGCGCGCCGAACAGCTGCGCCAGCAGCAGATCGCGCACGAGAAGGAACAGGCCGAACGCGCGCACCTGCAGAGCTTCATCGACCGCTTCAAGGCGCAGGCCAGCAAGGCCGCGCAGGCGCAGAGCCGCATGAAGCGCCTGGCCAAGCTGGCCGGTACCGAAGCGGTGCGTGCCGAGCGCGAGTTCCGCATCGAGTTCGCGCCGCCGGCCAAGCTGCCGTTCTCGCTGATCCGCCTGAATCACGTCGAGGCGGGTTACGGCAAGGACGCGGTGATCCTGCACAACGTCGGCTTCGGCCTGGAAGCGGGCCAGCGCATTGGTCTGCTCGGCCCGAACGGTGCCGGTAAGACCACTCTGGTCAAAACCCTGGTGGGCGAGCTGGCGCCGATCGTCGGCGAGCGCATGGCCCACCCGGACCTGAAGATCGGCTACTTCGCCCAGCACACGGTGGAGTCGCTGCACGAAGGCCAGTCGCCGATGGAGCACTTCCGCGAGATCGCGCCGGACGCACCGAACCAGTCGTTCCGCGACTTCCTCGGCAAGTGGAACTTCCCGGGTGACCGTGCATTCGAGCCGGTCGATGGGTTCTCCGGTGGCGAGCGCGCGCGCCTGGCACTGGCACTGATTGCCTGGCAGCAGCCGAACGTGCTGCTGCTGGACGAACCGACCAACCACCTTGACCTGGAAATGCGCGAAGCGCTGGCCGAAGCCCTGGCTACCTTCGAAGGCGCGATCGTGATGGTCTCGCATGACCGCCACCTGATCGGCCTGGTCTGCGATACCTACTGGCGCGTGGCCGATGGCGTGGTCGAGCCGTTCGACGGCGACCTCGACGCGTATGCGGCGTGGCTGCGCACCCGTCCGCAGGCGCAGGGCACCAAGGCGCGCATGGAGCAGGTGGAAGAGCCGGTGGTGGTCAAGACCGCGCCGGTGGCGCAGGTGGTGCAGAAGAAGCCGGTGAATCCGCACAAGCTGGCCGCGGCCGAAGCCAAGGTAGCCGAACTGGAGAACAGCCTGGCCGAACTGGACCGTCAGCTGGCCGACCCGGCCAACTACGCCGATGCCACCCGCATGGCGGTGATCGGCCGCGACCGCGAAACCGCGGCCGCGCAGCTGGAAAAAGCCGAAGCGGCGTGGATGGAGCTGCTGGAGTCGTAACCGGTAGTTCCGGCCGCTGGCCGGCAGCGCGATGCGCCCACAACGATCAAGGGGTTGCCGGCCAGCGGCCGGCACTACCTACGCGCTCTGCGCCTGCAGCCACTCGCGAGCGCCTGGCCGGCTCACGCTCGGCACGCAGCTGGAAAAAGCCGAAGCGGCGTGGATGGAGCTGCTGGAGTCGTAACCGGTAGTGCCGGCCGCTGGCCGGCAGCGCGATGCGCCCACAACGATCAAGGGGTTGCCGGCCAGCGGCCGGCACTACCTACGTGCTCTGCGCCTGCAACCACTCGCGGAAGCGCTTGGCCGACTCACGTTCGGCACGCGAGCGCAGCCGGGTCAGCCAGTAACGGCCCAGCTCGAGCGTCGTGCTGAACGGCTGCAGCAGGCGGCCTTCGGCCAGTTCCTGCTCGAACATGCGCAGCGGCAGCAGCGCGACACCGGCACCGCCGGCGGCGGCCATCGCCACCGTCAACGAGGAATCGAACACCGGCCCGCGCGCTTCCACGCCACTGACCCCGGCTGCCTGCAGCCAGCGCGGCCATTCGTCGCTGCGGTAGGAGCGCAGCAGCGGCACCGAGCCCAGGTCGCGCGGTTGCTTCAGCCGTCGTGCCAGTGCCGGTGCGCACAGCGGCGTGAACGGCGCCTCCAGGATCGCGGTGCACGCCTGGCCCTGCCAGTCGCCGTCGCCGAAGCGGATCGCCAGGTCCAGGCCTTCGCCGGCCAGGTCGATGCGGTTGTTGTGGGTCTGCAGGCGCAGCTCGATGTCCGGGTGCGCGGCCTCGAACGCGGCCAGCCGTGGCAGCAGCCAGCCGGTGGCGAAGGTGCCGACCACGCCCAGCGTCAGCACTTCGCGCGCCGGTCCGCCGGTGTAGCGCGCAATGCTGGCCGAGATGCGTTCGAAGGATTCGTTGAGCACCGGATACAGGGCCGCGCCTTCGTCGGTCAGCGCGACACCACGCGGCAGGCGATGGAACAGGCGGATGCCGAGCCGATCCTCCAGGCCACGGATCTGATGGCTCAGCGCGGCCTGGCTGACGCACAGCTCCAGCGCGGCACGGGTGAAGTTCTGGTGGCGGGCGGCGGCTTCGAAGGCGCGCAGCGCGTTCAGCGGCAGGGTGGGGTGCAGCATTGCGCAGCCGTGAGCTGGAGTGATGGGTGATCCTAACGCTTCACTGGCCAGTTTCGGGAAATTAAGGGGTTGAATACGACATGCATGAATAAATCTCATGCCAGGTGCTGATTTTTTGCGCTGGTCGCTCCCGCAGGCGGCATCAATAATCGAGCGGTCACCAGGAGAACCCCTATGCTTGCCCGTCGCCGATTCCTGCAGTTCAGTGGTGCTGCCGTTGCGTCCTCGCTGCTTGCCCCTGCGCTGGCGCGGGCCGTTGCACCTGCGTCCGGCACACCCGCCGCGAAAGCCGCCATTGCCGGCGCCGCCGATTTCGCCGCGCTGGAGAAAGCCAGCGGTGGCCGCTTGGGCGTGACCGTACTGGACACCGGTAGTGGCCGTCGCATCGGCGGGCATCGGCAGGACGAACGCTTCCCAATGTGCAGCACGTTCAAGTCGATGCTGGTGGCCCATGTGCTGAGCCTGGCGGATGCAGGCCGCGTTTCGCTCGACACCCGCGTGCCCATCGCCGAGCAGGATCTGCTGTCCTACGCCCCGGTGGCGCGCCGCCATGTGGGCAAGGACCTGACGGTGCGCGACCTGTGCCGGGGCACGCTGACCACCAGCGACAACACCGCGGCCAACCTGCTGCTGGACGTGGTGGGCGGGCCGTCGGCACTGACGGCATTCCTGCGCGGGCAGGGCGACAGCGTTACCCGCAATGACCGCAACGAGCCGGACGTGAATCTGTTTGCGAAGGGAGACCCGCGCGATACCACCAGCCCGGCCGCGATGGCCACCAGCCTGGCCCGCTTCGCGGTGGGCAAGGGCCTGCAGCCGGCATCGCGCCAGCAGTTCGCCGACTGGCTCATCGACAACCAGACCGGCGATGCCTGCCTGCGCGCCGGGCTGGGCAAGCGCTGGCGGGTGGGCGACAAGACCGGCAGCAACGGCGACGACACGCGCAACGACATCGCCGTGCTGTGGCCGCATGCGGGCGGCGCAGCGTGGGTGGTCACCGCCTATCTGCAGGGCGCGTCGGTCGATGACGACCAGCGTGCAGCCGTGCTCGCACGGGTGGGGGCGCTGGCCGATGCGATGATCGGATGAGGTAACCGGGGTCATTCGAAAATGGCTTGCCGGATCGGGCGGGTACGCGCATCCTGCGCGCGTTCGAACCCCACGGAAGACCCCGATGAGCCATGAGTTGATCTACCTGCTGCTGATCTTCGCGCTGCTGGTGATCCCGCGCGCGCTGCAGCGCTTCAGCCTGCCAGCGCCGTTGACCTGCCTGCTGTTCGGCATCATCGGCATGCTCTGGCTGGGCGACCAGGCACACGACGCGGTGATTGGCCTGCTGGCCACGCTGGGTATTTCCTCGCTGTTCCTGTTCGCCGGCCTGGAGGTTGACCTGCAGGCGCTGCGTCGTGGCATGTGGCCGCTGCTGGCGCATCTGGTGATCCGTACCGGCACGCTGTTCGGCGTGGGTTGGCTGGCCTGGCGCTATGCGGGGCTGCCATGGCAGGCCGCGGGCCTGCTGGCGCTGGCGCTGCTGACGCCGTCCACCGGCTTCATCATGGATTCGCTGTCGCGGCTGGGCCTGAGCGAGGACGAGCGGTTCTGGGTGACCAGCAAGGCCATCGCCGGCGAACTGCTGGCGCTGGCGGCACTGTTCATCGTGCTGCAGGCCGGTGACCCGGGCCACATGGCGCTGTCCAGCCTGGCCCTGCTGGCGATGATGATCGGCCTGCCACTGCTGTTCATCGCGCTGGGGCGCTGGGTGGCGCCGCACGCGCCCGGCTCGGAATTCTCGCTGCTGGTGATGGTCGGCATGGTCGCTGCGTACATCACCTATCTGCTGGGCGTGTATTACCTGGTCGGCGCGTTCATCGCCGGCCTGGTCGCGCGCCTGCTGCACCAGCGCATGCCGCTGCTGGCCTCGCACGAGAACCTGCACGCGCTGCGCCTGTTCGCCTCGTTCTTCGTGCCGTTCTACTTCTTCAACGCCGGCACCAAGGTGCCCAGCGAAGCGCTCAGCTTCGAGGCGCTGGGGCTGGGCATCGTGATCACCCTGGTGGTGCTGCCGCTGCGCATCGGCGTGGTCTGGCTGCAACGCCGGGTCATGTTCGGCGAGAGCTTCCGCAGCAGCCTGCGGGTCTCGCTGGCGCTGGCACCGACGCTGATCTTCACCTTGGTGCTGGCCGCGATCATGCGCGAGCGCTTCCAGATTCCGGCCGTGCTGTTCGGCGCGCTGCTGCTGTATGCGGCACTGACCACGCTGCTGCCGTCGCTGGTGTTCCGCACCCCGTTCGATGTCGATCCGGTGGAACAGGAGCCGGCGGGCGAGGGCGAGGCCGCACCGGTGGCGGCCACCGAGACGTTGCCGGAGGCTCCACCGGCGCCACGCTGAGCTGCCGTTTGCGCCCATCGGTCATGGCCGTTAGGGTTGGGGCATGAGACTACCCGCCGTTGCCACCGCTGCCGCCCTCCTGCTCAGCCTCGCTGCGTGTACGCAGCGCTCCGATACGGTTGCCCATGATCTGGCGACCGCACCGGCCGATGCCTTCATGGCCGCCATCGCCGCGCACTGTGGCCAGGCCTATGCCGGCAAGGTGGTGGAGGACACGCCGGCGCCGACGGACAAGGACCCGTTCGCCGGGCAGCGCCTGGTGATGCATGTGCGCGGCTGTGCCGATCCGGCGCATGAGCTGCGCATCCCGTTCCATGTCGGTGATGACCACTCGCGGACGTGGGTGCTGACCCGCACGCCGAACGGGCTGCGCCTGAAGCACGATCACCGCCATGAGGACGGCAGCGCGGATGCGATCACCCTGTATGGCGGCGACAGCACGCCGCCGGGCACCGCCGGCCGCCAGCAGTTTCCGGCCGATGGCGACTCGGTGGCGATGTTCCGTCGTGCCGGCATGCTGGCGTCCACGTTCAATACCTGGGCGATGGAGATCGACCCCGACCAGGCATTCGTCTACGAACTGACCCGCCCGGACGGACGCCGCTTCCGCGTCAGGTTCGACCTGAGCAAGCCGGTCGACCTGCCGCCAGCGCCGTGGGGCGACGACAAAGCGCCCGCACCGTGATCGCGGGGTCGGATCCCTCCTGCGGAGGGCTCCGACCCATGCGTGGATACGCGATACCGGGCCGGGGCCAGAGCCCTGGCCATCGGCCAGGGATCCGAGCCCTTGCTCAGCGCGTACCAAAGCGCGCGCGGCAGCCGTTGCTTACCCACACCTGGCCGCGTGAATAGCCCCAGCTGCGGCCTTCCTGGCAGGCGCTGCCGGACAGCTGCTGCTGCAGCACCGGCCGGCCCTGGCGTTCATCCCAGTCGCAGTTCTGCGTGCGGTTGTTGTTGCTGCTGCAGGTCACCGAGTAGTTGCTGTTGCCGCCACCCCAGCCGCCCCCGCCGCCGCCCCAGCCGCGGGCTTCGGCAAATTCGGCGCGGCAGCCATTGCTGACCCACACCGCGCCGTTGCGCACGCCCCAGCTGCGGCCCTCTTCGCAGGGGCTGCCGGACAACTGGCGGACCAGGCGGGCATTGCGCCAGCCGACCGGGCAGCTGCGTTCGCGGTTGTTCTGGCTTTCGCAGCGGATGGTGTCGCCGGGGCGCCCATTATCGCCGCCCCAGCCACCGCCGTTGCCGCCGCCCCAGCCGCCCCGGGCTTCGACGAATTCGGCGCGGCAGCCGCTGGTGACCCAGATGCTGCCATTGCGGCTGCCCCAGGTGCGGCCTTCCTCGCACGGGCTGCCGGACAACTGGCGGACCAGCTGCGCGCTGCGCCAGCCGGTGTTGCAGACCCGTTCGCGATTGCTCTGGCTTTCGCAGCGGATCACCCCGTTCTGTGCAGTGGCGGACGGGGCGGGCAGGGCGAGGGTGCCCAGTGCACCCAGGCTGAGGGTCACGGCCAGGCTGGCCAGGGACAGCGGTTTCATGGCGGCATCCCATACGGTGGCAGGTGCCCGACTATAGGGAGGGGGGCGATCAAGCCGGTGTGACTGGCCGGATTTGCCCCGGCCGGGGCCTCGGCCGCAGAATACGAGGCTTTCCGGCCCCCATCCGGTGCCGGCGTTCTCCAGCGGAGCTTCCCCCCAATGCGTACCCACTTCTGCGGCCTGGTCGACGAGACCCTGATTGGCCAGACTGTCACCCTCGCCGGCTGGACCGACGTGGCCCGTAACCAGGGCGGCGTCTGCTTCATCGATCTTCGAGATCATGAAGGCATCGTGCAGGTGACGGTGGAGGTCGACAACGCCGAAGTGTTCGCCGTGGCCGCCTCGCTGGGCTACGAGGACGTGCTGCAGGTGGAAGGCGTGGTGCGTGCCCGCCACGCGGTGAACGACAAGATGCGCACCGGCAAGGTGGAAGTGATCGCCACCACCATCACCGTGCTGAACAAGGCCGCGCCGCTGCCGTTCCACGCCCACGAGAACCCGGGCGAAGAAACCCGCCTGAAGTACCGCTATCTGGACCTGCGCCGTCCGGAGATGCAGCGCATGCAGCGCACCCGCATCAAGCTGGTGCAGGCGCTGCGCCGCCACCTGGACGAGAAGGGCTTCCAGGACATCGAAACCCCGATCCTGACCAAGGCCACCCCGGAAGGCGCGCGCGACTTCCTGGTGCCGGCGCGCATGCACCCGGGCGAGTTCTACGCCCTGCCGCAGAGCCCGCAGCTGTTCAAGCAGATCCTGATGGTGGCCGGCTTCGACCGCTACTACCAGATTGCGCGCTGCTTCCGCGACGAAGCCCTGCGGGCCGACCGCCAGCTGGAATTCACCCAGCTGGACATGGAGTTCGCCTTCGTCCGCGAACGCGACGTGCAGGATTTCGTCGAGAACATGATCCGTGCCATCTTCAAGGAAGTGGTCGACGTCGAACTGGACGCCAGCTTCCCGCGCATGACCTGGGCCGAAGCCATGCGTCGTTACGGTTCGGACAAGCCGGACCTGCGCATCGCGCTGGAACTGGTCGACGTGGCCGAACTGGTCAAGGACAGCGAGTTCCCGGTGTTCACCGGCCCGGCCAATGACGCCGAAGGCCGCGTGGCCGCGCTGCGCATCCCGGGCGGGGCAGCGCTGTCGCGCAAGCAGATCGACGAATACGCCGCGCACGCCGCCAAGTACGGCGCCAAGGGCCTGGCCTACATCAAGATCGCCGACAACGGCGAAGTCAGCTCGCCGATCCAGAAGTTCTTCAGTGAGGCATCCTTCGCTGCCCTGGTCGCCCACGTCGGCGCCGGCAACGGCGACATCGTGTTCTTCGGCGCCGGTGGCTACAACAAGGTCTCCGACTTCATGGGCGCCCTGCGCCTGAAGGCCGGCAAGGACTTCGGCCTGGTCGCCGACGGCTGGGCACCGCTGTGGGTCACCGACTTCCCGATGTTCGAGTGGGACGAGGAAGAACAGCGCTACGTCGCCCTGCATCACCCCTTCACCGCACCGGCCGTGGACGACATCGCCGACCTGCGCGCCAACGCCCGTACCGCCGTCTCGCGTGGTTACGACATGGTGCTCAACGGCAATGAAATCGGCGGCGGTTCGATCCGTATCCACCGTCCGGACATGCAGAGCGCGGTGTTCGAACTGCTCGGCATCGGCGCCGAAGAAGCCCGCGCCAAGTTCGGCTTCCTGCTCGACGCGCTGAACTACGGCGCGCCGCCGCACGGTGGCATCGCCTTTGGCATCGACCGCATCGCCGCGCTGATGGCCGGCACCGAGTCGATCCGCGACGTCATCCCGTTCCCGAAGACCACCGGTGCACAGGATCTGATGACCGACGCGCCGTCGCCGATCGTCGACGCGCAGCTGGCCGAAGTGCACATCCAGGTTCGCCCCAAGACCAACTGATCAGGAGATCCAGGCAATGACCGAGTTTGCGTTTTCGCTGGAGTGGGAAAAGCTGGGCAATGAAGGCTCCGAGGCCAACCTGGTCACCGAGCGTGCGCGCGTGTTCGGGGGTTGGCTGGTCCGCGTCGGTACCAATCCGGCGGCGATGGCCTTGACCTTCGTCGCCGACGGCGAAGGCCGTTGGGATGGTGAGGACTTCGGCGTCGAGGATTACGAGGACGACGAAGAGGAAGAGTACGACGAGGACGAAGAGGGCGAGGAAGAAGAGGACGAGGACGAAGAGGAATACGAGGAAGAGGACGAGGAACACGAAGCCGCGGAAGCGCCGGAAAAGGCTTGACCCGCGCTTCACCCTGACGTCAACTTCCTGCATGTATTCCATCCGCCGCGCCACCGTGGACGACGCGCCGACCCTGTCGGCGCTGGCCGCCCGCACGTTCACCGAGACCTTCGGCCATCTGTACCCGCCGCAGGACCTGCAGGCCTTCCTCGACGAGGCCTACACGGTCGAGCGCCAGCGCGTGATCCTGGCCCACCCGGATTACGCGGTGTGGCTGCTGGAACTGGACGGGGAGGCGGTCGGCCATGCCGCCGCCGGCCCCTGTGGCCTGCCGCATCCGGAGGTGAAGCCCGGTGATGGCGAACTCAAGCGCCTGTACCTGATCAAGACCCAGCAGAGCTGTGGCTGGGGCAGCCGCCTGCTGGAAACCGCGCTGGCCTGGCTGGAACACGATGGCCCACGCACGCTGTGGCTGGGCGTGTGGTCGGAAAACTTCGGCGCGCAGCGCTTTTATGCCCGCTACGGTTTCGAGAAGGCCGGCGAATACCTGTTCCCGGTGGGTGACACCCACGATCTCGAATTCATCCTGCGCCGCGCACCGCGCGCGGCCTGACGTTCACCGTCGCTTGCTGCGCGCGCGTGTTCAATTGCAGTACGTTCCTGCCCCGCTGACCGCCAGGCTGTTTGCATGACTCCCCCCGTATTGCTGCTGCATGGCATCTGGAATGCCCGTGCCTGGGTTGGGCCACTGGCCTGGCGCCTGCGCGCGCGTGGCTTCCAGGTACACGCGTTTGGCTATTCCTCGGTGTTCGGCGGCCCCGACGTGGCTGTGCCACAGTTGCTGGAGCGGCTGGCCGATGCCGGCCCGCTGTCGCTGGTCGGCCACAGCCTGGGCGGTTTGCTGGCGCTGGAAGCGCTGCGCCGCAATCCGCAGCTGCCGGTGCAGCGCGTGGTCTGCCTGGGCTCGCCGCTGCGCGGCAGCGGCACGGCGCGCTCGTTGTCCGATCATGGCTGGGGGCTGGCGCTGGGGCGCAGCAGCGAGCTGCTGCTGGATGGCCTGCCGGACTGGCAGGGCAAGGCCGAGGTCGGGCTGATCGCCGGCTCGGTGCCGCATGGCCTGGGCAGCCTGCTGGGCGCGCTGGATGACGAATCCGATGGCACCGTGGCCCTGGCCGAGACCCGCCTGCCAGGGCTTTCCGACCATTGCGTGGTGCGCACCAGCCACAGCGGCCTTGTCGTATCGCCCGATGCCGCACGGCAGACCGCGTATTTCCTGCGCCACGGCCAGTTCGACCACAGCCGCGACGCCGCTGCCGCATGATTGAGTGGGTGCGGCCTGCTTTGGTGGGTGCCACCGGCTTGCTTTGGTGGGTGCGAACCGTTGGTTCGCACGCTCTCCGCTCTCCACCAGGCATGACCTGGCGGCATCCTTCCGCCCTAGACACGGTTGCAGCGCCCGATCAGGTAGAATCCGCGCCTTGATCCTGAAGCAGCCAGACGGTAGCACCCATGGGTAGAGGCCCCTCCATCGAAGCCCGCAAGAACGCGTCCGACGCGAAGCGCGGCAAGATTTTCACCAAGATCATCCGCGAGATCGGCGTGGCCGCGCGCGGCGGTGGAGGCGACCCCAACAACAACCCGCGCCTGCGCGTGGCCATGGACAAGGGCCTGGCCGTGAACATGTCCAAGGACGTGATCGAGCGCGCCATCAAGAAGGCGACCGGTGAACTGGAAGGCGTCGACTACGAGGAAATCCGCTATGAGGGCTATGCCCCGGGCGGCGTGGCCGTGATCGTCGACTGCCTGACCGACAACCGCGTGCGTACCGTGGCCGATGTCCGCCATGCGTTCAGCAAGTGCGGCGGCAACATGGGCACCGAAGGCTCGGTGGCCTTCATGTTCAAGCGCCTGGGCGTCATCAGCTTCGCCCCGGGCGCCGACGAGGACGCCATCACCGAAGCCGCCATTGAGGCCGGCGCCGATGACATCGTGGTCTACCCGGACGACGGCTCGATCGACGTGGTCACCAGTCCTGACGCGTTCAACGCGGTCAAGGACGCGATGGCCGCCGCCGGTCATGTCGCCGGCCACGCCGAGATCACCTTCCGCGCGGACAATGACATCAAGGTCGAGGGCGAGGTCGCCCTGCAGGTCAAGAAGCTGCTGGACATGCTCGAAGACCTGGACGACGTGCAGGACGTGTACTCCAACGCCGAACTCGGCGCCGACGCCTACGCCTGAGCCGTCTTTGACGGCCTGGGCGCGGGCCGTTGAACGGTCACCGCGGACAGACATGAGCCCATACGCCTGCCAGCGCTTCCCGTTCCGTCCCGCCAGGAGTGCGGCATGACCCGCATTCTCGGCATCGACCCCGGTTCGCAGCGGACCGGGGTCGGCATCATCGATGTCGACGCCGCCGGCCGCGTCAGCCATGTGCACCACCAGCCGCTGGTGCTGCTGGGCGCCGACGACTTCCCGCAGCGGATGAAACTGCTGGTGCTGGGCCTGGCCGACCTGTGCCGGGAGTACCAGCCCAACGAAGTGGCCATCGAAAAGGTCTTCATGGCCCGCAACCCCGATTCGGCGCTGAAGCTGGGCCAGGCCCGTGGCGCGGCGATTTCCGCGGTGGTGCTGCGTGACCTGCCAGTGCACGAATATGCCGCCAGCGAGATCAAGCTGGCCGTGGTCGGCCGCGGTGGCGCTGAAAAGCAACAGGTTCAACACATGGTCGGGCTCATGCTCAACCTGAAAACCAAGCTGCAGGCCGACGCGGCCGACGCGTTGGCGGTGGCGATCACCCATGCCCACGTAAGGGCAACGGCCAACCGCCTGGGGCTCAGCGCCCGCCAGGCGTGGGGCCGCAAATGAGGAGCTGCACGCAATGATCGGTCGACTGCGCGGCATCGTCGCCTACAAGGCGCCGCCGTGGCTGGTGGTGGACGTGAACGGGGTGGGCTACGAGCTGGAGGCGCCGATGAGCACCTTCTACGACCTGCCCGAGCTTGGCCGCGAGGTCACCCTGTATACCCATTACGCGCAGAAGGAAGACAGCGTCTCGCTGTACGGCTTCCTGCGCGAGGGCGAGCGGCGGCTGTTCCGCGACGTGCAGAAGGTCAGCGGCATCGGCGCGAAGATCGCGCTGGCCGTGCTGTCCGGCGTCACTATCGAGGAGTTCGCGCGCATGGTCCAGGCCGGTGACATCACCGCGCTGACCCGCATTCCTGGCATCGGCAAGAAGACCGCCGAGCGCATGGTGCTGGAACTGCGCGACCGCGCGGCCCAGTTCGGCGCGGGCGGGGCGTTGCCCACCGGCAGCGGCCCGGCCCCGGCCGACCCGCTGTCCGACGCCACCGTGGCCCTGCAGCAGCTGGGCTACAAGCCGGCCGAAGCGGCACGCATGGCCCGCGACGCCTTCAATGAGGGCGACGAAGTGGCCACCGTGATCCGCAAGGCACTGCAGTCGGCGCTGCGCTGATCCGTTTTCCTTTCCTTCAACGAACCGCCTGAGCTTCGCCAGGAGTCCCATGTCCAGCAGTCAAACCCCGCACGCAGCTGCCCCCGGCGGCCACGGTCACGCCCCTCCCGCCGGAGGCATGGCGCTGATCATCGGTGCGATCGGCGTGGTCTTCGGCGATATCGGTACCAGCCCGCTGTACACCCTGAAGGAGGCGTTCTCGCCGCACTACGGGCTCAACAGTGACCACGACACCGTGCTGGGCGTGCTGTCGCTGGCGTTCTGGGCACTGAACATCGTGGTCACGCTGAAGTACGTGACCATCATCATGCGCGCCGACAATGACGGCGAGGGCGGCATCATGGCGCTGATGGCGCTGACCCAGCGCACGCTGCGCAACGGGTCGCGCTCGGCTTACGTGGTCGGCATCCTCGGCATCTTCGGCGCCTCGCTGTTCTTCGGTGACGGCGTGATCACTCCGGCCATCTCGGTGCTGGGTGCGGTCGAGGGCCTGGAGGTGGCCGCGCCCGGCCTGCATGCCTTCATCGTGCCGATCACGGTGGTGGTGCTGCTGATGGTGTTCGCCGCGCAGCGCTTCGGCACCGAGAAGATCGGCAAGGCGTTCGGCCCGATCACCTCGGTCTGGTTCATCTCGCTGGCCGCGATCGGCATCTACAACATCGTCGACGCACCGGAAGTGCTGAAGGCGTTCAACCCGTGGTGGGCGATCCGCTTCTTCATGGAGCACAGCTGGCACGGCATCTTCATCCTCGGTGCGGTGGTGCTGGCGGTGACCGGTGGCGAGGCGCTGTACGCCGACATGGGCCACTTCGGTGCCAAGCCCATTCGCCACGCCTGGTATTTCTTCGTGCTGCCGTGCCTGGTGCTGAACTACCTGGGGCAGGGCGCACTGGTGCTCAACCATCCGGAGGCGCTGAAGAACCCGTTCTTCGAAGCGGTGCCGCCGTGGGCGCTGTACCCGATGATCATCCTGGCCACGATGGCGGCGGTGATCGCCTCGCAGTCGGTCATCACCGGCGCATTCTCGGTCTCGCGCCAGGCCATGCAGCTGGGCTACATCCCGCGCATGCGCATCAAGCACACCTCGCACGACACCATCGGCCAGATCTACATCCCGGGCATCAACTGGGGTATCGCGGTGATGGTGATCGGCCTGGTGCTGGCCTTCCGCAGTTCGTCCAACCTGGCCGTGGCCTACGGCATCTCGGTGTCGGCCACCATGCTGATCGATACCCTGCTGCTGGCCCTGGTGGCCCGCTCGCTGTGGCCGAAGGCGCGCGCCTGGATCCTGCCGCTGTGCGTGGTGTTCTTCATCATCGACCTCGGCTTCGTCATCGCCAACGGCGCCAAGCTGCTGCAGGGCGCCTGGTTCCCGGTGGTGCTGGGCATCTTCCTGTTCACCATGATGCGCACCTGGCGCCGTGGCCGCGAGCTGCTGCGCGATGAGATCCGCAAGGACGGCATCCGCCTGGATACCTTCCTGCCGGGCCTGATGCTGGCACCGCCGGTACGCGTGCCCGGCACCGCGGTGTTCCTCACCGCCGACCCGACCGTGGCCCCGCACGCGCTGATGCACAACCTCAAGCACAACAAGGTGCTGCACGAGCGCAACGTGTTCCTGCACGTGGTGACGCTGCCGGTGCCGTATGCGCCGGAGGGGCAGCGGCTGAAGATCGAATCGGTGGGCGACGAGTTCTACCGGGTCTACGTGCGTTTCGGCTTCATGGAGACCCCGGACGTGCCGCTGGCGCTGATGCGCTCGTGCGACCACGGCGGCATCTATTTCGACCCGATGGACACCACCTTCTTCGCCAGCCGCGAGACCATCGTGGCCACCGCCAACCGCGGCATGCCGATCTGGCGCGACAAGCTGTTCGCGCTGATGCATCGCAACGCCGCCCCGGCGACGGGCTTCTTCCGCATTCCGGGCAACAGATTGGTGGAACTGGGCGCCCAGGTGGAGATCTGACCGCAGGGGTCGGATCCCTTTTCCACAGGAAAAGGGCTCTGACCCCATGTCTTGAGTCATCCACACCTCCATCCACGCATGGCGTGGATCTACCGTGTCGACCAAGAGCCGCCCATGTCATTCCGACAGATCGCAGGACTCTGTCGAAGGCGGGGTGGGTCCGGTTGCGGGGCATCCGCGCCATGGATGGCGCGGCTGAGCCCCCATGGACGGGTTTACGGCGTCCCCGCAACCGGACCCACCCCGCCATTCCCCAGGAAACCGGCGTTTGAAGTTGACGTTGCCGTTAGCGGGTGCCGGGCGCAGCCCGGCCGAAACCCGTACTTTTGCCGCATAATCAGCACATGACCGACGACCGCATCATCGGCGCCGGCGCCACCCGCGAGGATGACGCCGCCGACGCCAGCATCCGTCCCAAGCGGCTGGCCGACTACCTCGGCCAGGCCCCGGTGCGTGAGCAGATGGAAATCTACATCGAGGCGGCCAAGGGGCGCGGCGATGCGCTCGACCACGTGCTGATCTTCGGGCCGCCCGGCCTGGGCAAGACCACTCTCAGCCACGTCATCGCCAACGAGCTGGGCGTGGCGCTGCGGGTGACCTCCGGGCCGGTGATCGAGAAAGCCGGCGACCTGGCCGCGCTGCTGACCAACCTGCAGCCGCACGATGTGCTGTTCATCGACGAGATCCATCGCCTGTCGCCGGTGGTCGAAGAAGTGCTGTACCCGGCGATGGAAGATTTCCAGATCGACATCATGATCGGCGAGGGCCCTGCGGCCCGTTCGATCAAGATCGACCTGCCGCCGTTCACCCTGATCGGCGCCACCACCCGCGCCGGCCTGCTGACCGCGCCGCTGCGCGACCGCTTCGGCATCGTCCAGCGCCTGGAGTTCTACAGCGTCGAAGAGTTGACCCGGATCGTGCGCCGCTCGGCCAGCATCCTCGGCATCGACTGCACCGCCGATGGCGCCGGCGAGATCGCGCGCCGCGCGCGTGGTACGCCGCGTATCGCCAACCGCCTGCTGCGCCGCGTGCGTGACTATGCCCAGGTCAAGGCCGGTGGCCACATCGACGAAGCTGTCGCGCAGGCCGCAATGCAGATGCTCAAGGTCGACCCGGAGGGCTTCGACGAGCTCGATCGGCGCCTGCTGAAGACCATGGTCGACTACTTCGATGGCGGCCCGGTCGGCATCGAATCGCTGGCGGCGGCGCTGTCCGAAGAGCGCGGCACGCTGGAAGACGTGGTTGAGCCGTACCTGATCCAGCAGGGCTTCCTGGTGCGCACCGCGCGCGGCCGCATGGCCACCCACAAGGCCTACCGGCACATGGGCCTGAAGCCGAAGAACCCGCCGCAGGACCTGTTCGCGGAGGTTCCCGATGTCGGTTGAGCCGCGATTCAGTTGGCCGACACGCATTTACTGGGAAGATACGGACGCTGGCGGGGTGGTCTACCACGCCCGCTACGTGGCCTTCATGGAACGGGCCCGGACCGAATGGATGCGTGCGCTGGGCTACGGCCAGGAGCGCATGCGCGCCGAGCACGGCATGGTCTTCGCGGTGCGCTCGATGCAGATGGATTTCATCAGGCCGGCGCGGCTGGATGACACCCTGCAGGTGAGCGCCCGCCTGGTCCAGCTGAAGAAGGCCAGCATGGTCTTCGACCAGCAGATCCTGCGCGACGGCGAGCTGCTGCTGTCGGCGCAGGTCCGCATCGCCGCACTGGAAGCGGCCAGTTTCCGCCCGCGTGGCATGGACGAATCCGTCCTTGCCGTGCTGCAACCCCACCTCCACCCCGAATCCGAACACTGAGGAACAACGGATGATCGCAACGCTCCTGGCCCTGCAGGCCACGGTCACCGAGGCACTGCCGGCCGACGTCAGCAACGCCGCGACACAGACCCTTGCCCAGGCCACCACCGGCGGCGGCATCAACTACCTCGAACTGATGGCCAAGGCCAGCCTGCCGGTGAAGATCATCGTGCTGCTGCTGCTGGTCGGCTCGTTCGTCAGCTGGGTGATCATTTTCCGCAAGGCCCGCGTGTTCAAGCAGGCCACCCGTGAAGCCGACGAGTTCGAGAACCGCTTCTGGTCCGGCGCCGACCTGGGCAAGCTTTACAGCTCGGCCACCGACCGCAGCCGCAATGTCGGCGGCCTGGAGGCGATCTTCGAAGCCGGTTTCCGCGAGTACACCCGCCTGCGCGACAAGCGCCGGCTGGATGGCCGCGCGCAGCTGGAAGGCGCGCAGCGCGCGATGCGCACCACCTATACGCGCGAAGTCGACCAGCTTGAGCGCAACCTGGAACTGCTGGCCAACATCGGCTCGACCGCCCCGTACGTGGGCCTGGTCGGTACCGTGTTCGGCATCATGGTGACCATGCACGACATGATCAGCAGTGGCGCGCAGGCCGGTATCGCTGCCGTCGCCCCGGGCATCTCCGAAGCGCTGTTCGCCACCGCCATCGGCCTGTTCGTGGCCATTCCGGCGGTGTGGGCCTACAACCGCTTCACCACCCGCGTTGAGCGCATGTCGGTGCGGTTCGAGACCTTCGCCGATGAGTTCAGCTCCATCCTGCAGCGCCAGAGCGCTGGCGACGAGTAAGCGCCTGACCCGGGAGTCCAAGCCATGTCCGCTGCCATCGGTCGCCGCAAGCGCCGCAAGCTGAAATCGGAAATCAACGTCGTTCCCTACATCGACGTCATGCTGGTGCTGCTGATCATCTTCATGGTCACCGCACCGCTGCTCACCCTGAGTTTCGACGTCGATCTGCCGCAGTCCAACGCCAAGGCGCTGGAAAGCAAGCAGGACCCGGTGATCGTCTCGGTGCGCCAGGACGGCCAGCTGAGCCTGAAGCTGCCCGACGCCAAGGAGCCGGCCGCCGTCTCGGCCGAGGAACTGGAAGGGCGCCTGGCCGGCATCGTCGCCCAGGACAAGGGCGTGCGCGTGATCGTCGCCGCCGACCGCGCCGTGGCCTATGACAAGGTCATCGCCGCGATGGATGTGATCAAGCGCGCCAAGGTAGATAAGGTAGGCCTGGCCACCGATGCACGCTGACGCCCTGCCACCCCCGCAGCAGCGCGAACCCGGCTGGGGCCTGCCCCTGGCGCTGGCGGTGCTGGTGCATCTGCTGGTCGCGCTGGTCTTCATCGGCGCCTGGCTGTGGTCGCCCGAGCGCAACACCGATGCCGCCGCCGGCGATCCGTCGGTCGAGGCCAGCCTGGCGCTGTCCGCGTCCGAGGCCGCCGCCGCGCGCCAGGCGCTGCGCCAGTCGGAGAAACTGGAAGACCTGCCACCGCCGGTCGCTGAGCCGATCCCGGTGCCCGAAGACACCGTGCCGCCCCCGCAGCCGATTCCCGAGCCGCGCCCGCAGGATGCGCCGACGCCGCAGCAGCAACAGGCGCAGGAGCGTGTCGCGCAGCCGGATACCAAGGACCAGGAAGCGGCCAACGCGTTGGCCATCTCGCAGGAGAAGGCCAAGCAGGAGCAGGAAGCCAAGCGCCGCCAGGAGCAGATCGACCTGACCGAACGCAAGCGCCAGGAAGAAGCAGAGCAGAAGCTGCGCCTGGCCAAGCAGCAGGAAGAAGACGCCAAGAAGAAGCTGGCCGACCAGGCGCGTCAGGCTGCGGACAAGGCCGAGGCCGAGAAGCAGAAGAAGATCGCCGAGATCCGCGCCAAGCGTGAGCAGGCCGAGAAGGAAGCCAAGCTGGCCGAGCAGAAGCTGCGCCAGGTGGCTGCCGCGCGCAATGCCGCCGGTACCGCCGCTGCTGGCGCCAGTGGTGCCGCCCAGCCTGCCGCCGGCGGCGGTGGCAACAGCGACGATCTGTCGGCCAAGTACGCCGCGGCGATCCAGGCCAAGGTGCTGTCGCAGTGGGTGCGCCCGGATACGGTGCCGCTGGGCCAGCGCTGCACCATCACCATCACCCAGATTCCGGGTGGCACGGTGATGCAGGCCAAGGTCAGCCCGAACTGCCCGTACGACGAGGCCGGCAGGCGTTCGATCGAGGCCGCCGTGCTCAATGCGCAGCCGCTGCCGTACCGCGGGTTCGAGTCGGTATTCGCGCGCACGCTCAACTTCACCTTTACCGCCCAGGATCGCTGAGGCGGGGCAGGGCGGCCCACCCGGTCGCCCGCTGCCCAGGCTGCTCCCAAGGTGGCCGCGATGTTAACGGTGCGTGAGGTCACGGGCTGGAACTGACCCGGAATTCACGTACGCTTGGTTCATGATTGCGAAGCGGTTCACTTCCGCTTTGTTATCCCTCGTTCCGGTTTCCCCCTATTGAGCGCTCCATGAAAAAGATGCCTCGCTGGCTTGCCGTGTTTGCGGCCCTTCTGCTGCCCTTTGCTGCCGTCGCGCAGCAGAAGGGGCTGGATATCGACATCATCGGCGGCAATGCCTCCGCACTGCCGATCACCATCGTGCCGATGCCCTACCAGGGTTCGGCGGCTGCACCGCAGACCGACGTCGCCGGCGTGGTCCGCGCCGACCTCGAGCGTTCGGGCCAGTTCCGCACGCTGCCCGAAGCGCAGCTCGTCGAAAAGCCGGTGCGCGGCGGCGACATCCAGTTCGCCACCTGGCGCGCGCTGAAGCAGAACTACATCGTGGTCGGCCGTGTGCTCGACGCCGGTGCCGGCGCCTATCGCGTCGAGTACGAACTGTTCGACGTGCCCAAGGGCGAGCGCCTGCTCGGCCTGGCGATGACCGCCCGTGGCAACGCCATGCGCGACGTCGCCCACCAGATGGCCGACGCCATCTACGAGAAGATCACCGGTGTGCGTGGCGCCTTCTGGACCCGCATCGCCTACGTGACCGCCAGCGGCAAGGGCGATGCCATGCGCTACGCGCTGATGGTGGCCGACTCCGATGGCTACAACCCGCAGACCATCGTGCGCTCGGCCGAGCCGCTGCTGTCGCCGTCGTGGAGCCCGGATGGCAGCAAGCTGGCCTACGTCAGCTTCGAGCGTGGCAACTCGGCGATCTACATCCAGAACATCGGCACCGGCGCGCGTGAGCTGATCACCAGCTTCCGTGGCATCAACAGTGCCCCGGCGTTCTCGCCGGACGGTCGCAAGCTGGCCCTGACCCTGTCGCGCTCCGGCAACCCGGAAATCTACGTGATGGACCTGGGCAGCAAGCAGCTGACCCAGCTGACCAACCACTTCGCCATCGATACCGAGCCGACCTGGGCGCCGGATGGCAGCGCGGTGTACTTCACCTCCGACCGCGGCGGTCGCCCGCAGGTCTACAAGGTGGGCGCAGGCGGCGGCAGCGCCGAGCGCGTGACCTTCCAGGGCAACTACAACGCCAAGCCCTCGGTGTCCTATGACGGCAAGAAGATTGCCGTGGCACAGGGCTCGGGCAACAGCTACAAGATCGCGATGATGGACAGCTCGCTGGGCTCGCCGCGCTGGAGCACGCTGTCGCCGGGTTCGCTGGATGAATCGCCGAGCTTCGCGCCCAACGCAAGCATGGTGTTGTACGCCGCCCGCGAAGGTGGCCGTGGTGTGTTGTATGCCGTTTCGGCCGATGCGCGGGTTCGTCAGCGCCTGGTCCTGGCCGATGGCGATGTGCGCGAGCCGGCATGGTCCCCATACCGTACTCAGCGCTAAAAGAGTGTTAACATTTTGCTGTCTTGAACCCCTCATCGGCCTAGGAGCCACAAAGGTATCGCCATGAACAAGTCCACCCGCGTTCTGCTTGTTTCCCTGCTGTCTGTGGCCGTCCTGGCCGGTTGCTCGAAGAAGGTCAAGGAAGAGCCGGCAGCCCCGGTTGACACCGGCACCTCGACCACCACCCCGACCGGTCCGTCCACCTCCGGCCTGTACGGCCCGGGCGACCTGGACACCGACGCTTGCCTGCGCCAGCGCGTTGTCTACTTCGACCTGGACAAGGAAGACGTGAAGCCGGAATTCCAGGCCATCATGGCGTGCCACGCCAAGTACCTGCGTGACCGTCCGTCCTCGCGCATCACCCTGCAGGGCCACACCGACGAGCGCGGTTCGCGCGCGTACAACCAGGCCCTGGGCGAGCGTCGTGGCAACGGCGTCAACTCGGCGCTGCAGGCCAACGGTGGCTCGGCTTCGCAGCTGACCGTCGTGTCCTACGGTGAAGAGCGTCCGGTCTGCACCGAGTCGAACGAGTCCTGCTGGTCGCAGAACCGTCGCGTCGAAATCGTCTACACCGCGCAGTAATCCATGCGCATTGGCATCACATTGATGCTGGTCGTGGGGGGGGCCCCCGCGGGGGGCCCCCCCGC
>NZ_JAXAXL020000004.1:133869-149569 GCF_047497515.2 Stenotrophomonas maltophilia | reverse complement strand
GTTGCGGCAGCCCTCGCGGCTGCCGCACCGGCGCATGCACAGCGACAGAGTCTGGCCGACCGTGTCGGCGCGCTCGAGCAGCAGATGTACAACAACAGTGCCAACCAGGACCTGTTGAACCAGATCAACCAGCTGCGGCAGCAGGTGACCAGCCTGCAGGCCTCGATCGAGCAGTTGCAGCACGACAACGCCCAACTCAAGCAGTCCGCCCAGGACCAGTACCTGGATCTGGACAGCCGCCTGAACCGGTTGGAAGGGGGCACTGCCGCCCCGGCCCTGCCGCCTGTTCCGGCGAGCGCGCCGAAGGCCGCCCCGGCCCCGGCAAAACCCGCAGCGGCGGCCACTTCCGAGCGGCCGCCTTCCGTCCATGGTGATGCGGGCAGCCTCGCCGCCACCGGCGACGAGCGCACCTCGTACAACGTGGCCTTCGAATCGCTGAAGGCCGGCAAGTACGACGATTCGGCGCAGCTGTTCCTGAGCTTCCTGCAGCTGTATCCGAACGGCGTTTACGCGCCGAACGCGCTGTACTGGCTGGGCGAGAGCTACTACGCCACCCGCAATTTCCCGATGGCCGAGACCCAGTTCCGTGAACTGCTGTCGCGCTATCCGACCCACGACAAGGCCGCTGGCGGCCTGCTCAAGGTGGGCCTCTCGCAGTACGGCGAGGGCAAGGTCGACCAGGCCCAGCAGACGCTGGAGACCGTTGTGGCGCAATACCCCGGCTCGGACGCCGCGCGTACCGCGCAGGACCGCCTGCAGTCGATCCGGCTGGGCAAGCAGATCCGCTGATCCGCTGACCGGGCGTACACTACGCACCCTGGCGCTGGGCGGATTCCCGGCAGCCTCCTGTAGAGCCGAGCCCATGCTCGGCTGCTTTCGTTTCCGGCGACGATAAACCGATCGCCTGTCCCATGAAGAATTGTCTGCCATGACCGCCGTTACCCCGTCCAACGCCGTCGCCACCCCCAGCGACATCGTGCAATCGCCGCTGCCGCGCCTGAAGATCACCGAGATCTTCACCTCGCTGCAGGGTGAAGCCGATACCGCCGGCTGGCCGACCGTGTTCGTGCGCCTGACCGGCTGCCCGCTGCGCTGCCAGTACTGCGACACCGCCTACGCCTTCCACGGCGGCACCTGGTGGGATATCGACGACATCGTGGCCGAGGTGCTGGCCCAGGGCGTGCGCCACGTCTGCGTGACCGGCGGCGAGCCGCTGGCGCAGAAGCGCTGCCTGGTGCTGCTGCAGAAGCTGTGCGATGCCGGCATGGACGTCTCGCTGGAAACCTCCGGCGCGCTGGACGTCAGCGCGGTCGACCCGCGCGTATCGCGCGTGGTCGACATCAAGACCCCGGGTTCGGCCGAAGTGGCGCGCAACCGCTGGGAAAACCTGCCGCTGCTGACCACCCGCGACCAGATCAAGTTCGTCATCTGCAGCCGCGAAGACTACGACTGGGCCAAGGCCCTGTTGGCCGAGCACGACCTGGTGAAGCGTTGCACCGTGTTCTTCTCGCCCAGCAAGGGCGAGATCACCGCACGCCAGCTGGCCGACTGGATCGTCGAAGACCGGCTGCCGGTGCGCTTCCAGATGCAGTTGCATAAAATCCTGTGGAACGACGAGCCGGGCCGATGAGCCTGGGCGGCGTCCCCTGATGTAGTTCCGGCGCGGGACAGCGTGCTGGCTTTCCCCTCCCAACCGGATGTTTTACCTATGAAGAAGGCAGTCGTGCTTCTCTCCGGCGGCATGGATTCAGCCGCCGTCATTGCCATGGCCCAGGAACAGGGCTTCGCCGTGCATGCCCTGAGCGTGCGCTACGGCCAGCGCCATACCTCCGAACTGGATGCCGCCGCGCGCGTGGCCAAGGCGCAGGGCGTGGTTGCGCACAAGACCGTGGACGTGGACCTGCGCAGCATCGGCGGCTCGGCGCTGACCGATGACATCGACGTGCCCGAGGCCGGGGGTGCCGGCATCCCGGTCACCTACGTGCCGGCGCGCAACACCATCATGCTGTCGCTGGCCCTGGGCTGGGCCGAAGTGCTCGGCGCCAACGACATCTTCTGCGGCGTCAACGCCGTGGATTACTCCGGCTACCCGGACTGCCGCCCCGAGTTCGTGGCCGCGTTCCAGGCACTGGCCAACCTCGCTACCAAGTCGGGCGTGGAAGGCGCCGGCATCAAGGTGCACGCACCGCTGCAGTTCCTCAGCAAGGGCCAGATCGTCAGCGAAGGTGTGCGCCTGGGCGTGGACTTCGGCCTGACCGTGTCCTGCTACAACGCCGACGCCAACGGCGCCGCCTGCGGCCACTGCGACGCCTGCCGCCTGCGCGCGCAGGGGTTCGCCGAAGCCGGCGTGGCCGACCCGACGCTGTACGCCTGATCGCACGGTAGAGCCGGTCGCTGGCCGGCTTTCCCGGTGGGTGCGAATCTCCCTCTGTGGGTGCGAACCGGATGGACGTGGTGGGTGCGAACCGTTGGTTCGCACTCTTCGCCCGGCACTACCGCTGCTGCAACCACCCCGATGCCTCGATGAACGCCCGCACCGCCCCCGCATCGGCATAGTCCAGCTCGATCATCCGCGCGATGCCGGCCTTCTCATCCGCCTGCTGCCGCATGTACTCCTGCGCGATGCGGTAGCCGGCGTAGTAGCCCACATCACTGACCCCGAACGGGTTGCGGGCATTGTTGTACAGCCAGTTATCCAGGTCATCGCCGTCCATCTCGGTGATGAAGCGCGTGCGGATGGCCGCTTCATGCGCTGCACCGTAGCCGTAGAAGGGCAGTGCCGGCCGGCGCCCGCTGATGCGTTCGGCCACGTACTCCGCCACACCCTCGCGCACAGCGTACTGGGCCAGGCTGCCCGTGGTCTCGCGCTGCTGGGTATGCACGTACTCGTGCAGGTTGTTCTGCGCGTTGTTCGCCCCCGGACGGCTGTCGTAGAAGATCCGCAGGCGGCTGCGAATCGGCTCCGGCAGCTCGCCCACGTCCACGCGCTCATCGCCCAGCGCCATCTCCGCGCCGATCAGCACCTTGTCACCCAGCGTGGTGCCGCCAGTGCGCAGTACCCCCACCGCGTAGGTGATGGTGGCCGGGCGCAGGGCAGGGTAGAGCACCCGGAACGCGGCCAGGTCCCGTTCCAGCGTGGCACTGGCTTGTTTCGCGTTGGCGGTCAGCGGTCGCACCGAGGCCCAGAAGCGCGGCCACGCCTGCATCGCCTCGGCGTACTCGCGGGCGGTGTAGTGGCGCACCTGCATCAGTGCATGCAGACCGGGGCTGCCCGGATCGATGTAGCGCTGCTGGACCAGCGCGACCTGGCGTTCGGCATCGGGCTCGGCGCGCACCGCGTCGAAGGTGGCCCAGAAGCGAGCGATATCGTCGGTGACGACCTGGGACGGGGTAGCCAGGGCCGCACAGGGCAGCAGCAGGGCGGCAAGCAGGCTGAAGGGGAGACGCATCCGGAATTCCGCAGTGGGATCACCGCTGGGATGCGGCGGCGGTCTGAAAGGTTTAAGCCGTCGGCCCAGATCGGGGTAGTGCCGGCCGCTGGCCGGCAGTCTCGACACACCAGGGTTTCACGCGACCCGCCAAAGTAGGGTAGAATGCCCACCCCGCCGAAAGGCTGGGGCAGTGCAATGGGCCGTTAGCTCAGTCGGTAGAGCAGAAGACTTTTAATCTTTTGGTCGAAGGTTCGAATCCTTCACGGCCCACCATTGCATTCAATGATACTTGCGCCCCTCGGGCGCTTTTTTCCCTGCAGAACACCGGTTGCTGCGCAATGCAACGCCCCGAGTCAACCACAGGGTGCTCGGCATTCACGCCACGTGGTTCTTTGGCCCGGCGCTCTTCTTTCTTCGCGCCGTGGGCTCAGCGGCCTTGGGCGCGACCAGATCCACTTTGATTCGATAGCCCAATGCGGTAGCCGTCCGGCTGAGCGTATCGAGCGTGAGACCGGTATCGGCTTCATCCAATACCCGATCCAGCTGCGAGCGACTGGTATGCATGCGTTTGGCCAGGGTTGCCTTGCTGATGTTGGCGGCCTTCATCGCCTCGGCAACCTGCCAGGCAATCACGCGCTTGATGGCCAATGATGCCGACTCTTGCAGCAGGCCTTCGGACTCAAGGAAGTCATCAAAGCTTGAGCCAACGTGTTTGTTCTTGCTCATTTGATTACCTCATCCCGGCGCTTCTTGGCCAGATCCAAGTCTGACGTGGGGGTCTTCTGTGACTTCTTCACGAACGCGTGCAACAGCACCATGTCCCGCTGTACGGTTGTGAACAAGATGCGTGCGATGCCCTCAGGGATAGAACTTCTAACCTCCCACAACCGGTCATCCATCTTTCGCACCAGTGGCATGCCCAAGGGCCAACCCAGCTGAACGGTCTTGATGTCCCCGCCGATAGCCTTGCGGGCGTCAGCGGAAACCTCCTCCTTGAGCCAGGCCCGGACGGGCTCATCGGCCGCGGATGAGCGGTAGAACTTCACATTCAGGATCGCTTCCATGCGCATACCTGCTGGCCTTGCGTTGCTGGCTTGCCAGCAACAGAATGAGTGTATCAATGTGTACATAAATATGTACACTCCACGAGCGGCCAGCTATGGCTGGCACCGCTGCTGCTGCGCCTACGCCGGGCGGATGTCCCGGCACACCAGTTCTGCCAGCCCGCGGCAGGCGAAGAACAACCCATCGACCACCCCTTCATCCAGATGGCGGTCGGGTGTGGCCATCTACCGGCAGCGTTCGGCGGCGTGCAGCATTTCCGCTACCGTCAACATGCCGACGGCGGCACGCTCCGCGCGTGCCATCGCTTGATCACGGCCGGGCGGCAGATTGGTTTCCGGCCAGAGCAGGCCGTCGGCGCCGTCGCCATCGCGGATGCGCTTGAGGCATCCCCAGAACGTGCTGAGATCCGGTGCGGGGTTGTCATCGTCATTGACGCTGTCGGGGGTGCAGTAGGGCGCTTGGGGCGGACGTCGGGTCATCTCGGATTCCTCGGCTATTGGGCGGTAGCGCCACCGTGCAGGACGGGTGGCGGACGGTGCATGGCTGCAAGCCGGCAGACAAATCGCAATTGACCGGCGGGTCCAAAGACCCCCACGCACCGCCCGCCATAAAGGCCGACGGATCACCCGCCGGCACTATCCAGAGACAGTGCCGACGGGTGAGCGCAAACAACATGCGATTTGCCTACCCGGGCTTGCAGGCCCGGTGCCACCCGTTGTCGGTGGCGCTGCATAGTGGTTACGCCCGCGCGCGGATTTCAATCTGAAATGTGGGAAAAATTTCTGCCACCCGCAGCGCGACACTATTGTCACAGAGGGCCCGAATGCAGCGAGCGACAGGACGCGACGCATCCGTTCTGGTGGCCTGGCGAATCGCGTTGTGGAATGGCGCAAGCCGCATCGGATGACGCATTTGCTGTGAACTGGGGCGTGTAAAGCTGGCTTCACTTCCATGATCCGCAGCAGCAGCGTGAGCGTGTCACACGGCAAATTTCCGGTGCGAACGCGACACATCCGTGCAGGCTCCCTGTAGAGCCATGCCATGCTCGGCTGCGGTTCGAGTGGGGTGCTGAGCCGAGCGTGGGCTCGGCTCTACAGTGATCCATCCACGCAGGGTGTGGATCTACGCATCTGGCAGGGGTGTTGAGCGTGCCGGAGCCGCCAATTCCTGCCGCAGGGCGCTATGCTCGGCCTCTTTCCCAGGATGGGCTACCCCATGCGCCTGATCGTGCTGTCGCTGTTGTTGTCCGCCGTTTCCACCGCGCCGTTGATGGCCGCCGAACCGGTGCCGTCCGCGCAGGCCGCTGCCGCCACGCCGCTGGTGATCGGCGAAACCTTCACCATCGAATCGAAGGCGTTGGGCGAGACCCGCCGCATCAACGTCTACCGCCCGCAGCCGTGGGGCCTGGACCCGAAGGCGCCGCTGCCGGTGCTGTACATGGCCGATGGCGGCATCGGCGAGGATTTCCTGCATGTGGCCGGGCTGGTGCAGGTGCTGAGTGGCAACGGCAGCATGCGTCCGTTCCTGCTGGTCGGCATCGAGAACACCGAACGCCGCCGCGACATGACCGGCCCCAGCAAGGATCCGCAGGACCAGAAGATCGCGCCGCGCATCGGCGGCTCGGCGGCCTACCGCAGCTTCCTGCGCGATGAACTGATGCCGCAGGTGCGCCAGCGCTACCCGACCACCGACGAGCGTGCGCTGATCGGCGAATCGCTGGCCGGCCTGTTCGTGGTCGAAACGCTGTTGCAGGAACCGACCCTGTTCAACAGCTACATCGCGCTGGACCCGAGCCTGTGGTGGAACCGCGGCGCGATGCTGGCCGGTGCAGCCAAGCAGCTGCCAGCAGTGACGCGTGCGCAGCCGCGCGTGTTCCTGGCCAGCAGCGGGCAACCGGAGCTTGCGGCCTCCGCCGCACAACTGGCAAAGCTGCTTGAGCAGGCATCGCCGTCGCCGCTGGTGAAGTACCTGCCACTGCCGGAGGAAACCCACGCCACGATCTATCATCCGGCCGCATTGCAGGCGCTGCGCACGCTGTTCCCGGCACCGCCGCCGGCCTCGCCCTGACCGCACTGGCACCGCGCCGCACGCCATGCAAGGATGCGGCAGCGGCGCCATCCGGTACGCCGCCCGCAACGGGAGCGTGTGGATGCAGCGTGTGCGTGGATGGAGTGTGGCGGCCTGCCTGGCCGTGAGTGGCTGTGCGATGTCGGTGTCGCCGCCGGCAACGCAGAGTGAAGCGAAGCAAAGCGCGGCAGCCGCTGCGCCGGGTGTGGTGTTGCCGGATACCGAAGCGCTGCGCGTGCACGATCCGGTCGGCCGCGATTATCCGGTCTGGGTGGCGTTGCCGGCCGACTACGCCGCGCATCCGGAGAAGCACTACCCGGTACTGTACGTGACCGATGCGCTGTACAGCTTCCCGCTGGTGCGCAGCGTGCGCAACATGGTGGGGCAGAAGGGCGTCAACCTGGAGGATTTCATCCTGGTCGGGCTGCCGCCGCAGGAAGGGCTGACCTCCAAGCAGAGCCGCTCGCGGGACTACACGCCGAGCGATCCGGTGCGCACCGATCGTGACTACAGTGATGACGTCAGCTACGGTGGCGCCGCGCATTACCGCGACTTCCTCGCCGAGCAGGTGCTGCCGATGATCGATGCGCGCTACCGCACCGATCCGGCGCGGCGCGCCTACGCCGGCCATTCCTACGGGGGCCTGTTCGGCGCCTACGTGCTGACCACGCGCCCGGACATGTTCCGTACCTACATCCTGTCCAGTCCGTCGCTGTGGTTTGATGATCATCGGGTGCCGCGCATGCAGGCCGAGGCCAAGGCGCCGACTCAGCCGACCACGGTGGTGCTGTCGGTGGGCAGCTTTGAAACGGTCAAGCCGGAGCCGCGCTACTTCACCCGCAACGACATGCTGCGCCACAACGTCGAGTTCGCCGAACAGCTGCGCAATAGTGGGCGATCGGTGAAGGTGGAGAACATGGTGATCGATGACGAGGACCACTTCACGGTCTACCCGGACATGATCACCCGCGCGCTGCTGAAGGTGTTCCCGGGTACCGGGCCGTACAGCAGCGGTTGATGGTGGGTGCCATCCACGCATGGCGTGGATCTACTGTTTCAATCCACGCATGGCGTGATACGGGCGGTTGATGGGCGGTTGCAGCCACCCGTAGATCCACGCCACGCGTGGATCAATGCCTCAGGCCGCCTGTGCGTCCGGTCCGGTCAGCACGCCCACATCGGCGTGGCGAAAGCATAGGCGGATGGCATCGAGCAGCTCGCTCATGTTGTAGGGCTTGGGCAGGAAGTGGATGCCGTCGCGCAGTTGCGGCAGCACCTCATGCTGGTCCATGCCCGAGGTGACCAGGATCGGCAGCTGGGGATGCAGGCTGCGTACCCGGTTGGCGGCTTCAATGCCGCTGATCGGGCCCAGGTTGACGTCGGTGAACAGCAGGTCGAAACGCTCACCGGCGGCCAGCAGGCCCAGCGCCGCTTCGGCCGAGCTGACGCCCACCACATGGCAGGCCTGGCTTTCCAGCGCCAGCCGGCTCAGTTCGCGGGTTTCCTCCGCATCCTCGATCAGCAGGACGCGGGGTTCAACGTGGCGCTTGGACAGCAACATGACGCGACAACTCCGGACAGCAACGGTGAAAAGGCGCGCAAGTATGCGCAAGCCGGTAGTGATACCGGCGTGCACGGCAGGCTAAGTGGGCGTTACAGGCGCGCCGGGCGCCGGCGTCGCCTGTGCCAGGCCAGTGCGGCCACCGCCAGCAGGGCCGTACCGATGCGCAGGCTGGTGGCCTGCCAGCCGAGCGCGACGGCGTCATCCAGGCTGAATGCATTCCAGGCCAGGTTCATCGAAACATGCAGCACCAGGCCGCACCACAGGGTGTCGCCGTCGAGGTGGTCGAGCCAGGCGAAGATGAAGCCGCCCAAGGCGATCACCGCACCGATGAACAGCGCGGTGACGCCGCCGTCGAAGCCGCCGAAGCCCAGCCAGTGCACCCAGCCGAACAGCAGCGCCTGCGGCAGCGCAAGCAGGGGCCAGGGGCCGCGCACGAGCTTCACCAGCAACACGAAGCCGAGGCCGCGGAACAGCACCTCTTCGGCCACGGGGAACAGTACCGCGAGCATTGCTGCGTCCAGAACGGTCAGTGCGGTGTTAGGTGTGCCCAGCAGGGCCAGGCCGAGCCAGCAGGGCAGGCTGGCCAGCAGCACGCACAGCGGTCCGCTCCAGCCGTTGCCGCGCAGCCCGAGACTGGCGAACAGGCCCACGCCGCGGGGGCGCAGCAGCGCAGCCAGCAACAGCGCCAGCAGTACCGCCAGTGCGTTGTCGAGCAGGCTGCCGCCGTAGGGGATGGGCAGGGCGGGGATCGGCGTACCGATGGACGCGGCGATATCGCGCAGGTTCAGGCCAAGGCCAACGCCCAGCAGCACCAGCAACAGGCGCACCGGATTGGGCAGGCGGGACAGGACGGTCATGCGCGCGCTCCCTGCGGGTCAACGCGCAGTGTGCGGGCGCGTCAGCGGCCCCGGCGCGAGCCGGAAGTCCCTGTGCCATCGGTCATGCGTTGCCGCACAGTCATCGCGGTGCAGGTAGAGTCGAAGCCAGACCGACAGGAGCAATGCCCATGCTGTGCCCCGTGTGCACGACCCAGACCCTGCAGATGGCCGAGCGCCATGGCATCGAGATCGACTATTGCCCCGGTTGCCGTGGGGTGTGGCTGGACCGTGGCGAGCTGGACAAGATCATCGAGCGCGCCGGAGCGGCGGTGCCACCGCCTGCGCCTGTACAGCCGCAGCCGCAGCCGGCTTCCGCGCCGCCGCCGGTGATGCACCGTGATACCCGCCACCTTGGCCAGCGCTATGAGGACAACCGCGGTCACGGCTACAAGAAAAAGAAGAAGGACAGCTTCCTGTCCGAACTGTTCGATTTCTGAGCGGTTCGCTCTTTGTAGAGTCGAGCTTGCTCGACTGGCTGTTCCGACAGTAGTCGAGCAAGCTCGACTCTACAGGGCCGTGATCACGGCCGGCGCAGGATGAATTCGCGGTCGTGGGTGTCGCCGACGATGAATTCATACTCGCCCACCTTGCTGCAGCCATAGCGTGCGTAGAAGCGCTGCGCACCGAAGTTCTCTTCCCACACGCCCACCCACAGGGTGCGGCGCTGCGGGTGGTCCAGCCAGTCCATGAACGCGTCCATCAGGCGCGCGCCATGGCCGCCGTTCTGGTAGGCGGCCAGGATGTAGAAGCGTTTCAGTTCAATGTCTCCCTCGCGCGCATCCGCATGCGGCAGGGTGTTGGCACCGGCGGCCAGGTAGCCGACCAGGTTGTCGGCGTCCATCAGCAGCCAGACTGCACTGCGCGGATCGGTCAGCTCGGCGCGCTGCGGTTCGCTGCTGTAGTGCGCCTGCAGGAAATCGTGCAGTTCCTGCGGCGGATACGAGTCGCCCCAGGTTTCGTTGTAGGTGGCGATGGCGATGGCCGACAGCGCGTCGACATCGGCGAGGGTGGCGCGGCGGATCTGCAACGACATGGTGCGGCCTGCGTTGGAACGTGGCGCAGTGTAGCCGGCCCCGGCGGCTGCCGGGGCTGGCGATTGCCCACACTCCGCTGCTCAGAACCACATGCGCACACCGGCCACCCAGCGCGTGTCGCGCGCGTGGTCGCCGGCATAATCGGCGGTGTCGCCAAACGTGCGTTCGTGGCTGATGCCGATGTACGGCGCAAAGCGGCGGCTGAACTCGTAGCGCAGGCGCAGCCCGGCTTCCACCTTGTTCAGGCCACGGCCGATGCCGTACTCCGGTTCGTCCTTGGCCGCCACCGTGGCTTCCAGCAACGGCTGCAGGATCAGGCGGTTGGTCAGCAGCACGTCGTACTCGACTTCGGCCTTGGCCAGTACCTGGCCGCCGGAGCCCATGTACAGCGTGGCCGAGCTCTCGAACTTGTACGGCGCCAGGCCCTGGATACCGAGCGCGGCCCACGTGCGCGAGTCGGCGGGTCGGAAGTCCTGGCGCACACCGACCAGCACGTCCCACCACGGCGACACGCTGCGGCCGTACAACGCTTCCAGCGAGGATGACTCGGTGCGGCCACGGCTGCGTTCGCCATCGGTGCGCAGCCACAGGCGGTTGATGTTGCCGCCGATCCAGCCGGTCGCTTCCCAGGCCTGGCCGTTGCTGTTCTTGCCGTCCCAGTGCTCGAGCCGGTCGATCAGCAGCAGGCTGTTGATCTCCGGCGCATGTTCCATCGCGCCATGCGCGATCGGCGGGAAGGCGGCAGCGCGGTCGGCGTCGGTCGGGACCGGGATCGGCTCGCGTGGCTCGGTTGGTGCAGGTGCGCTGTGGCCCATCGCGGCGTGGTCCATTTTGGAGTGGTCCATGCCAGCGTGATCCGCTGCGCCCATGTCCATCTTCGAATGATCCATCTTCGAATGGTCCATGGTGGCGTGGTCCATCTTCGAATGATCGACCTGCGCTGCTGGCGCTACCGCAGTCTTCGCAGGCGCGTCCATCGCGGCCATGTCATGCCCGGCATGCGACTGCGCGAATGCCGGCAGTGCGGCCACCAGGCCCAGCGCCAGCAGGCTGGGGGAAAGTAGTGAGCGGCTCATTCTTCGATCCTCACTTCGCGCATCATGCCCGCTTCCATGTGGTACAGCAGGTGGCAGTGGTAGGCCCAGCGGCCGAGTGCATCGGCGCGCACGCGATAGCTGCGGCGGGTGCCCGGCGGCATGTCGATGGTGTGCTTGCGCACCTGGAATTCGCCCTGCGCGTTTTCCAGGTCACTCCACACCCCGTGCAGGTGGATCGGGTGCTGCATCATGGTGTCGTTGACCAGCACGATGCGCATGCGCTCGCCGTAGTTCAGACGCAGCGGCTCGGCGCTGGCGAACGGGATGCCATCGAACGACCAGGAGAATTTCTCCATGTGGCCGGTCAGGTGCAGTTCGATCTCGCGGCCCGGCTCACGCCCGTCCGGGTCCTCGAACAGGCTGTGCATCGCGCCGTAGGTCAGCACCTGGCGGCCGTTGTCGCGCAGGCCAATACCCGGGTCATCCAGTTTGGGCTCGGTGGCTGAGCTCTGCATGTCCACCAGCGGGTTGTTGCGCTCGCTGGCCGGGTGCTTCGGCGCCTTGCTGGCGGCATCGCCAGCGCCATGTGCGCCATGCCCCATGCTGGCACCGCAGCCGCCTTCCATGCTTTTCATCGCGCCCATGTCGTGGCCAGCGTGGCCGCCCATGTCATGCCCCATGTCGGACATCGTCAGCAACGGACGCGGATCACGCGCCGGAATCGGTGCCTGCAGGCCGTGGCGCACCGCCAGCGTACCGGCGGCAAAGCCGGTGCGGCCCATGTCCTGGCAGAAAAGGGTGAACGCGTCCTGGCCAGTGGGTTCCACCAGTACGTCATAGGTCTCGGCCGGGGCGATGCGGAATTCGTCGATGCTGACCGGGTGGATGTACTGGCCGTCGGCGGCGACCACGGTCATCTTCAGGCCGGGGATGCGCACGTCGAAGTAGGTCATCGAGGCGCCGTTGATGAAGCGCAGCAGCACTTTTTCACCGCTGCGGAACAGTCCGGTCCAGTTGCCGGCCGGCGCCGTACCGTTCATCAGGTAGGTGTAGGTGTGCGCGTTGATGTCGGAGATGTCGGTCGGCGTCATCCGCATCCGGCCCCACATGCCGCGGTCAGCCACCGCGGCCGACCAGCCGTCGCGCTTCACGTCGCGCACGAAGTCCGGCAGCGTGCGCTTGTAGTAGTTGTCGTGCTCGGCGAGCTTCTTCATGCGCCGGAACAGCGCGCCGGGGTCCATGTCGGTCCAGTCCGACAGCAGGATCACGTGCTCGCGGTCGTGGTGATACGGCGCCGGTTCGGCCGGGTCGATGATCAGCGCGCCGTACAGGCCGGCCTGCTCCTGGAACATCGAGTGGCTGTGGTACCAGTAGGTGCCCGATTGCTTGAGGTCGAAATGATAGTGGTAGGTCTCGCCGGGGCCGATGCCGTTGAAGCTCAGGCCGGGCACGCCGTCCATGTTGGCCGGCAGCAGGATGCCGTGCCAGTGGATCGAGGTCGGGTGGCGCTGCAGCGTGTTGCGCACGAACAGGTCCACGCTCTGGCCTTCGCGCCAGCGCAGGATCGGTGCCGGCAGCGAGCCGTTGACGGTGATCGCCGGGCGCGTGCGGCCGGTGAAGTTGGCCAGAGATTCGCCGATGGACAGCTCGACGCGGGTGTCGCTGAGCACGGCGGGGGCACCGGCCAGGCGCGGCGTGGACGTGGCGGCGGCGAGCGCGCGCTGCGGCACGCCGACGGCGGCAATGCCAGCGACGACGCCACCGGCGGCCACGCCCTGCACGAACAGGCGGCGCGACGGCATGGGCACAGCGCCCGGGCCGGGGGGAATGCGGGTATTCATGGTGGTGACTCCAGACACGGATAGATGCCGGCAAGCAGCCGGCTCTGGTGCGCAGCGCGCACGGTACGCGTGGAATCAGCCGATGGGAGGGCGTGAGATCGGCGGCAGCGGCGGCGCGGGGCGGCCCGTGGCCGGCATCGGCTGTGGTGCCAGCGACAGGCCCGGGCCAGCCAGGTGCGGCAACGGCTGCACCACCAGCAACGGGTGCTGCGCGCAGCTGCGCACGCAGTCCTTGATCTGGCAATGGGCGTCGTGGGCGGGGGCCTTGGCCTGCGGAGCCTGTTCGGACTGCATGCCGGCGTGGTGGTGGCAGTCGGCCTCGCCGTCTTCTGCGGCGGCGGCCACGGCGTGGGCCATCCGGCCCATGTCCTCGTGACCACTGGCCATGGCCGCGTTCAGCCCGTTGAGCAACAGGCTGAGCATGAGCACGACGCGGAGCAGGGTCGAGGCCAGGGACATGGGCGTCAATTTAGCCGCAAGCGGGCCCGGATGCACTTCCGGCTGAACGGCCGGTTCAAGGTTGGAGCAACACCAGGGTGGGGTTTGTAGCGTCGAGCGTGCTCGACTGCTCCTGGCGTGAAATCAACAGCAGTCGAACACGCTCGACGCTACAAACGGCGTCGCCACGTTGGCCCGGCGTTACCCTTCCTCGCGCACGATCTCCACCAGGCGGGGGCCGTAGCGGCTCAGCTTGGTTCCGCCGATGCCGCCGACCCGGGCCAGTTCGTCCAGGCTGGTCGGGCGCTGTTCGGCAATGTTGCGCAGGGTGCTGTCGTGGAAGATCACGAAGGCCGGCACGTTCTGTTCGCGCGCCAGCTCGGCACGCAGGCCGCGCAGGGCGTTGAACAGGGCCAGGTCCTGCGGCAGCACCGACAGGCCGGTGCGCTGCGCGCTGCGTTCGCGGCCGCCGGAGGTACTGACGGCATCGCGGCGCATGCTGATCTGGCGGCGGCCGGTCAGCACGGCGCGGCTGGCATCGGTCAGGCGCAGGCCACCGTGGCCCTCGCTGTCCACTTCCAGCAGGCTGGCGGCCACCAACTGGCGGAACACGCTGCGCCAGGTGCGCGCATCCAGGTCGCGGCCGATCGCATAGGTGCTCAGCTTGTCGTGGCCCTGCTGCTTGACCTTCTCGTTCTCGCTGCCGCGCAGGATGTCGATCAGGTGGCCGACGCCGAAGCGCTGGCCACTGCGGTAGACGCAGCTCAACGCCTTCTGTGCCGGGACGGTGGCATCCCAGGCCGCCGGCGGGGTCAGGCAGTTGTCGCAGTTGCCGCAGGGCTGGGGATAGGTCTCGCCGAAACCGGCCAGCAGCACCTGGCGGCGGCACTGCATGGATTCGCAGTAGCCCAGCAGGTGGTCGAGCTTGGAACGCTCCAGTTGCTTGCGTTCTTCGCTGGCTTCGGACTGCTCGATCATCTGCTTGAGCAGCACCACGTCGCCCAGGCCGTAGCACAGCCAGGCCTCGGCGGCCTCGCCATCGCGGCCGGCGCGGCCGGTTTCCTGGTAATAGCCTTCCATCGACTTGGGCAGGTCGGTATGCGCTACAAAGCGAACGTCCGGCTTGTCGATGCCCATGCCGAAAGCGATGGTGGCGCACATCACGATGCCGTCTTCGCGCAGGAAGCGGCGCTGGTTGTTGGCACGCACCTCCGGCGGCAGGCCGGCGTGGTAGGGCAGGGCATTGAAGCCCTGGCCGCAGAGGAATTCGGCGGTCTCCTCGACCTTGCGCCGTGACATGCAGTAGACGATGCCGGCTTCGCTGCGATGGCCGCGCAGGAAATCGGTCAGCTGCTTGCGGGCGTTGTCCTTCTGCACCACGGTGTAGCGGATGTTGGGGCGGTCGAAGGAACTGACGAAGTGGCGGGCTTCGGCCAGGTCCAGGCGTTCGGCGATCTCGCGCTGGGTGGGCGGGTCGGCAGTGGCGGTCAGCGCGATGCGCGGAATGTCCGGCCAGCGCTCGTGCAGGACGGTGAGCTGGCGGTATTCCGGGCGGAAGTCGTGGCCCCACTGCGACACGCAGTGGGCTTCGTCGATGGCGAACAGGGCGATGTGGCTGCGCGACAGCAGCGACAGGAAGCGGCCGGTCAGCAGGCGCTCGGGCGCGACATAGAGCATGTCCAGTTCGCCGGCCAGCAGTTCGCGCTCGACGCGACCGGCGGTTTCGGCATCGAGGGTTGAATTCAGGTACTCGGCGCGCACGCCCAGCTGGCGCAGCGCCTCGACCTGGTCCTGCATCAGCGCGATGAGCGGCGAAATGACGATGCCGCATCCGTCACGCAGCAGGGCCGGCACCTGGTAGCACAGCGACTTGCCGCCGCCGGTGGGCATCAGCACCAGGGCATCGTGACCGGCAGCCACGTGCTCCACGATGTCCTGCTGCGGACCACGGAAATCGTCGTAACCAAAGACGCGTTGGAGCAGGTCGTGCGCGGGACGGGAAGGCATCCGGCTAGTTTACCCCGGCGGGGGGGCGGCAGGGCTGCGCCCTGCACCTGCTCCAGGCCAGAGCAACGTCAAAGGCAACAGCTGGCTCTGGGGTGTCTGCTGGTTGGGCGGGGCGGTGTGGGCTTGCAGGACACGCCGTAAACCCGTCCCTGGGGGCTCGATGGCGCCATCCATGGCGCCAACGGTCCTGCAAGCCCACACCGCCCCACCCCCGACAGTTCCCCGCGCCTGTTGGTAGGTGTCGACCTTGGTCGACACATCTTTCAGATATCGACAAACAAAATGGGGTCAGAGCCGTTTTCCGGCGGAAAACGGATCTGACCCCGTGCCCCCCAACC
>NZ_JAXAXL020000004.1:62829-133859 GCF_047497515.2 Stenotrophomonas maltophilia | reverse complement strand
CCGCGGCATGGATGCCGCGGCCAAGCCCCCATGGACGGGTTTACGGCGTCCCCTGCCACCGGTCCCACCCCGCCTACCCACAGGAAGCCAGCTTTTGCTGTTGCCGGCCAGCGGCCGGCACTACCGCGGGTGCAGGGCGCAGCCCTGCCGAACCCCCAAACCCTTACTGGAGGAGCGAGCGCAGCATCCAGGCGTACTTCTCGTGGGTCTGCAGGCGCTGGGTCATCAGATCCTCGGTCGGGGCATCGTCACCCTTGGCCGCCACGTCCAGCACTTCACGTGCCGTACGGCAGACCGCTTCGTTGGCGACCACCAACTGGCGTACCATTTCACGCCAGTCCGCACTGTCGGTCAGGCCCGGTTCCTCGGCGATCGAGGTCAGCGCAGCAAATTCCCGGTAGGAGCCCGGGGCATTGAAGCCCAGCGCGCGGATGCGCTCGGCCACGTCGTCCAGTGCCGCCCACTGCTCGGTGTACTGCGTCTCGAACATGGTGTGCAGCGAGTTGAACATCGACCCGGTCACGTTCCAGTGGAAGTTGTGCGTCTTCAGGTAGAGCGTGAACGCATCGGCCTGGAAGCGCGACAGGCCGTCGGCGATCTTCTTGCGGTCGCCCTGGGTGATCCCGATATCGATGTTCGGTGCCGACGGTGCCGCCGCTGCAAGCTTCTGCTTGCCGGTCTTGGCCTTGGTCGTGCTCTTGGTCTTCGCCATGGGGTTCCTCCTTGTGGAATCGTTGGCCTTCACAATAAACCGGTCGTGATGACTGGTCGCTTTCAAAGTTTTGAACGAACCGATTGATGAACTCTATCGATAAAAATCCATCGCCCCGCCTGCGCCAGCAGCGTGCCGCCATCGACGGCGCCATGAGCCGCGACCGGGGCCGTCTGCTGGGAATGCTCTCGCGTTGCCAGGCCAAGCCACAGGATGCGGCGCTGGCCGCCACCTTCGAGCAGGCCTTGCAGGCATCGGTGCAGCGCCGGCAGATGCGGGCGCAACAGCAGCCATCCATTACTCTGGACCCGCAGCTGCCGATTGCGCGTGAAGCCGACGCGATCATCAAGCTGATCCGCGACCACCAGGTGGTGGTGATTGCCGGTGAAACCGGCTCGGGCAAGACCACCCAGCTGCCCAAACTGTGCCTGGCCGCAGGCCGTGGCCAGGCCGGCATGATCGGCTGCACCCAGCCGCGACGGATTGCCGCACGTGCGGTGGCCAGCCGCGTGGCGCAGGAACTGCAGAGCGAACTGGGCCAGCTGGTCGGCTACCAGGTGCGCTTCAACGACAAGGTCAGCGACGACAGCCGCATCAAGTTCATGACCGACGGCATCCTGCTGGCGGAGATCGCCAGTGACCGCTGGCTGTCGAACTACGACACGATCATCGTCGACGAAGCGCACGAACGCAGCCTCAACATCGACTTCCTGCTGGGCTACCTGAAGCAACTGCTGCGCAAGCGCCCGGACCTGAAGCTGATCGTCACCTCGGCCACCATCGATACGGGTCGTTTCGCCGAGCATTTCGACAATGCGCCGGTAATCAGCGTCGAGGGCCGCACCTTCCCGGTGGACGTGCGTTACCGCGCGCTGGAAGGCGAGGGCGAAGACCAGGGCGAGCGCACCGTCAACGATGCCATCGTGTCGGCCATCGACGAGATCACCCGCCTGGATGCGCGCGGCGACGTGCTGATCTTCCTGCCTGGCGAACGTGAGATCCGAGACGCGCATCAATCGCTGGAGCGCCGCAAATACCGCAATACCGAAGTGCTGCCGCTGTACGCGCGGCTGTCCAACCAGGACCAGGACCGGGTGTTCAACCCCGGCCCGAACCGGCGCATCGTGCTGGCCACGAATGTGGCCGAAACCTCGCTGACGGTGCCGCGTATCCGCTACGTGGTCGATCCGGGCCTGGCCCGCGTCAAGCGCTACAGCCCGCGCAACAAGCTGGACCGCCTGCACATCGAGCCGATCTCGCAGGCCAGCGCCAACCAGCGCAAGGGCCGCTGCGGCCGTATCGCCGAAGGCATCTGCTACCGCCTCTACGCGGAAGCTGATTTCCAGGCGCGGCCGGAATTCACCGACCCGGAAATCCGTCGTTCCAGCCTGGCCGGGGTGATCCTGCGCATGCTGCAGCTCGGCCTGGGCCGCATCGAGGACTTCCCGTTCCTGGAAGCACCGGACGAGCGTGCGGTGGCCGATGGCTGGCAGCAGCTGACCGAGCTGGGCGCGATCGACGCCGAGCGGCGCATGACCGCGATCGGCAAGCAGATGGCACGCCTGCCGGTGGACGTGAAGCTGGCGCGCATGCTGGTGGCCGCGCAGGCCGCCGGCTGCCTGCGGCCGATGCTGGTGATCGCCTCGTTCCTGGGCATCCAGGACCCCCGCGAGCGTCCGGCCGAGGCGCGCGGCGCGGCCGACAGCGCGCATGCGCAGTTTGCCGATGGCCGCTCCGAGTTCGTCGGCGTGCTGCGCCTGTGGGACGCCTACCGGCAGGCCCATGAAGACCTGACCCAGTCCAAGCTGCGCGACTGGTGCGGCCGCCATTTCCTGGGTTTCCTGCGCATGCGCGAATGGCGCGAGCTGCATCGCCAGCTGCGCCTGCAGTGCGAGGAGCTGGGCTGGAAGGAAGAAGCCAGCGAGGCATCGATGGCGCCGCTGCTGGCCGGCAGCAGTGCGCCTGCGCCGGCGCGGGACGATGCGGCCGCGGTGAAGGCCACCCGTGGCCAGCTGCACCGTGCGGCGCGGTTGGCCCGCGAAGGCAAGACCGAGGCCGCTCCGGCCCCGGTGGCCGTGCGTGCGCAGAAGGAGCAGGCACCGGCCGGTGGTGGTTTCAGTGAGCGCGTGCGCGCCAGCGCCTACCAGACCCTGCACCGTGCCCTGATCGCCGGTCTGCCGACGCAGGTCGGTCATCGCACCGAGAAGGGGGATTTCCAGGCCCCGCGGCAACGCCGGTTCCTGCCGTTCCCCGGCTCAGCGCTGTCCAAGCGACCGCCGCCGTGGCTGCTGGTGGCCAATCTGCTGGATACGCAGAAAATCTGGGGCATGACCCTGGCCGCGATCGAACCGGACTGGGTGATTGCCGAACTGCCGCACCTGCTGCTGCGCAAGCATTTCGATCCGCACTGGTCGCGTGCGCAGGGGCAGGTGCTGGCGTCCGAGCAGATCAGCCTGTTCGGCCTGGTGCTGGCGCCGAAGAAGCCGGTGCATTACGGCCGCATCGCGCCCGGTGAAGCGCACGACATCTTCGTGCGCCAGGCGCTGGTGACCGGCGAGATCAACACCCGCGCCAGCTTCGTGGCCGACAACCAGAAGGTGCTGGAACTGGCCCGTGAGGAAGAGGCCAAGCTGCGCCGCGCCGGCATCGTCGCCGACGAGGACTGGCAGGCGCGCTGGTACCTGGACCGCGTCCCGCCGCAGATCCATTCGGCCGCCGGCCTGGATGCCTGGTGGAAAGGGCTGGCGCCGGAACAGCGCAAGAGCCTGCACTGGTCGCTGGTCGACCTGCTGCCCGGCGAAGGCAGCGAACAGGAGCGCTATCCCAAGTACCTGCCGCTGGGCCAGGCGCGGTTGCCGCTGCATTACCGCTTCGAACCGGGCGCCGACGATGACGGCGTGACCCTGGATGTGCCGCTGCACCTGCTCAATGCTCTGGACCCGGTGCAGCTGGGCTGGCTGGCGCCGGGTTTCGTCGCTGACAAGGCCTCGGCACTGATCCGCAGCCTGCCCAAGGCGATGCGCCGCAACTATGTGCCCGCGCCGGATTTCGGCCGCGCCTTCTTCGAGGCGTTCCCGCAACCCGGCGCCGATGCCATCACCGGCGAGCTGGCGCGCTTCCTGTCACGCGCGACCGGCGCGACGGTGACCGCGCTCGATTTCGAACCGGGTTCGATCGAACCGCACCTGCACATGAACCTGCGCCTGCGCGACGAGCAGGGCAAGGTGCTGGCCACTTCGCGTGACCTCGATGCGCTGCGCGCGAAATTCGGCGGCCGTGCCGGCGATGCCTTCGCGGCGCGTGCCGGGCGCGAGATGGCGGCTGACGGCCTGCGTACGTTCCCGGCCACGCCAATTCCGCTGCAGGTGCCCGGTGAAGCCGGCGTGCCGGCCTACCCGGCTTTGCTGGACGAGGGCGACAGCGTGGCGCTGCGCATCTTCGCCGACCGCCAGCAGGCGCAGGAGGCCCATCCGCTGGGCGTGCGTCGCCTGCTGGAGATCGCCTTGGCCGAGAAGGTCAAGCAGGCACGCAAGCAGTTGCCGGTCGGTGCCAAGACCGGCCTGTTGTACGCGGCCATCGAATCGCAGGAGCGCCTGCGCGGCGATCTGGTCGATGCGGCGATGAACGCGGTGTTGGCCGACGGCCTGGATGAGATCCGCGATGCGCAGGCGTTCGAGCAGCGCCGCGAGCATGCAGCCAAGGCCCTGTTCGGCGAGGCGATGTCACGGTTGAAGCTGGCCGAGACCATCCTGGCGCTGGTGGCGGAACTGAAGCCGATGCTGGAAGCCCCCTTGATGGGCTGGGCACGTGGCAACCTGGATGACATGGAAGCGCAGCTGGTGGGCCTGATTCATCCCGGGTTCCTGCGCGATACGCCGGCCGACGCGCTGGCGCAGTACCCGCGCTACCTGAAGGCGATGATCCTTCGCACCGAACGTGCCAAGCGCGATCCGCCGCGTGACCAGGCACGCATGCTGGAACTGCATCCGTTCCTGGAGGCGCTGCGCGACGGTCAAGCGCAGGGCCTGCACGAACGCCCGCAGTGGCAGGCGCTGCGCTGGGACCTGGAAGAGCTGCGGGTGTCACTGTTCGCGCAGGAGCTGGGCGCACGCACCGGCATCTCGGCGAAGAAGCTGGCGCAGCGGGTAACCGCCCTGCGCCAGGCGTGAACGCGGTCCTGCAGCGCCAAGCCGATGCTCGGCGCTGCAGGGCGGCTGCGGTGTTACTTGGAGCGGCGCACCTTCGGCTGCGCGTTCACGCCTTCCACCTTCATGTACCACACGCCCATCACGCCGGGCTTGATGCTGACCTTGGGCGACTGCTTGCGCACGCCGACCACGCTGGTGGTGTCGGTCTGCTCCCATTCCTGGCCGTTCTCCAGCACGTACACACGACCCTTGCCGAAGCCGCGGAATTCACCCTGCAGTACGCCGGTGATCGGCTCGCTGCTGCCGAAGTCGAAGAAGCCGCGGTTCTTCACGATCACTTCCTGGCGCCCCTGCTCACGGGCTTCCTCGCGCACCGCGGCAACGGCCTGGGTGGTGGCCGCCTCGACCTTGCCCTGCAGCCAGCGGTTGAGCGTGGCCAGCTCCTGCGCGCTCAGCTTGTCCAGGCCGGCCGCCTTGAACTCGGTCGGCGACATCTGCTGCTGCAGGTCACCTTCGACCACGCGCTGGGCCAGCGCAGGCGCGGAAAGGGATAGCAGCAGCGCGGCGCAGGACAGCAGCCGTAGGCGGAAACGCGGGGCGATCGAGGGCATGGCGGGACTCTCCTGGGTTTGCCCGCGAGTGTAGCGGCATGTGCTGATGCCCGGTGATGCCGTCACAGCGATTGTCCCTGAACGGTGCCGGCGCTAGTGTAGGGGCCTCTGTCTTGCCTGCTCGATGCTGTGAACCGCGCTTCCGTCCCCGGCCTGGATGCCTTGTTGAACCGTCCCTCGGCAGCGGTGCTGCCCGCTCCGCTGCGCCAGGCCCTGCGCGAGCACTGGGAAGCGCCGGAGTGCGATCACCAGATGCGCGCCAGCTGGTCGGTGCTGGGCGACACCCTTGATGCGCTGTCGATGCTTTCCGTCGACGAAGGCGCGGTGGTCGCGGCCCTGCTGTTCGATCTTCCCGGGCTGCGCGCCCAGCTGGATGCGTTGCCGCTGGGCAACCACGCGTCGGCGGTGATTGGCCTGCTTGATGGCCAGGACGCCGCCGACCCGGTATGGGCGCTGCACGCTGGCCGCGAGGCCGGCCGCAACAGCGAAGGCCTGCGCCGGCTGTTGCTGGCGATCATCCGCGACCTGCGCGTGGTGCCGATCCTGCTGGCCCGGCAGCTGGCGCGGATGCGCGCGGCTGACAAGCTGGACGACGAACAGCGCCGCGCGCTGGCCCAGCTGACCCGCGACATCCATGCACCGCTGGCCAACCGCCTGGGCATCTGGCAGCTGAAGTGGGAGCTGGAGGATCTGGCCTTCCGCCATCTGGAACCTGAAACCTACCGGCGCATCGCCCGTGAGGTGGACGAGACCCGCATCGCCCGCGAGCGCTACGTCGAAAACGTCAAGAAGGTGTTGTCGCGCGAACTGGTCGCGCAGGGCATCAAGGCCGAGGTCAGTGGCCGCCCGAAGCACATCTACAGCATCTGGCGGAAGATGCAGAAGAAGCGGCTGGCGTTCGACCAGCTGTACGACATCCGCGCGGTGCGGGTGATGGTCGACGACGTCGCCGCCTGCTACGCCGCGCTGGGCGTGGTGCATGCGCTGTGGGCGCCGGTGCCGAGCGAGTTCGACGACTACATCGCCCGGCCCAAGGCCAACGACTACCGCTCGCTGCACACCGCCGTGGTCGGCCCGGAAGGGCGCACCATCGAAGTGCAGATCCGCACCCACGAGATGCACTCGCAGGCCGAGCTGGGCGTGGCCGCGCACTGGAAATACAAGGAAGGCGGGAAGGGCGCGGAGAAGGCCTTCGATCGCAAGATCACCTGGATGCGGCAACTGCTGGAGCAGGCCCAGGACGGGCAGGGCAACGAACTGGCCGGGGCGCTCGATGCCGAGCTGACCGAGGACCGGGTCTATGCGCTGAGCCCGAAGGATGAGGTGCTGGACCTGCCGCAGGGCGCCACGCCGCTCGATTTCGCCTATCAGGTGCACACCATGGTCGGTCACCGGTGCCGTGGCGCCAAGGTCAACGGCCGCATCGTGCCGCTGACCTACCGCCTGCGCAGCGGCGACCGCGTCGAGATCCTGACCGGCAAGGAGGCCGACCCGCGCCGTGACTGGCTGATGCCGGCCAACGGCTTCCTGGCCAGCAACCGCTCGCGTGAAAAGGTGCGCAGCTGGTTCCACAAGCTGGACCGCGCGCGCAACGTGCAGGCCGGCCGCGAGCTGCTCGAGCGCGAGCTGAAGCGGCTGGGGCTGCAGCATTCGGACCTGTCGGTGGCGGCGAAGAAGTTCCATGCCGACAGCGTGGATGATCTGTACATCCAGGTGGCGCTGGGCGACACCGGCCCCAACCAGGTCAGCCGCGCGCTGTTGGAGGCCGAGCGTGCCGCCAGCCAGCCGGCGCCCGCACCGAGCCTGCCGCGCCCGACCGCGCGCCGCGAAAACCTGGGCAAATCAAAGTTCACCGTGCAGGGCGTGGGCAACCTGCTGGTGCAGCTGGCACGCTGCTGCCAGCCGGTGGCCGGCGAGCCGATTGTCGGCTACCTGACCCGTAGCCGGGGTGTCACCGTGCATCGGGCAGACTGTGTCGCGCTGGCCCGGCTGGCCGCCACCAGCCCGCAACGCATCCTGCCGGTGGAGTGGGGCCAGGCCGGCGGCGGTTACGAGGTGGACGTGGTGGTCGATGCGGTCGATCGTCGCTGGCTGCTGAAGGACATCACCAACCTGATTGCCCAGGAAGACGCCTACGTGCTCGACATCCACAGTGACAACGTGCGCAACAGTGGCCGGGCCCACCTGCGGTTGCGGCTGAAGGTCAGCGATTACGGCCAACTGTCGACGCTGCTGGGCAAGCTGGATGCGCTTCCGGGCGTGAGCGAGGCACGTCGCCTCGGCTGAGCTTCACGCTGCCCCGGCTACCCTGCACGCATGGAACGCGAGCCTCTGCATCGCCCGCATGGCGCTGAACATCCGGCGCTGGACCGCGTCCGCCGCGAAGGCCGTTGGTGGTGGCTGCAGGCACGCCATGCGCGCCGGGTCTGGCGCTGGGCGCTGGTCGCGGCGCTGGCGGTGTTCATGCTGCTGGTGTTGCTGCGCAAGCCGCTGGCCGACTGGTTCTGGGATGAGCCGCAGATCGAGCAGTTGCTGACCGAAGGCGATCGCGCACTGGCCGCCGGTCGCCTGAGCGCGGCCGATGGCAGTGGTGCGCGCGAACGCTACCAGGCCGTGCTGGCACTGGATGGTGATCGTCCGCAGGCGCGCCAGGGCCTGGCACGCACGGGGGCGGCGGCGCTGCAGCAGGCGCGCGACAAGCTGCAGGACGATGACCTGGACGGCAGTGCGCAGGCGCTGGCGCTGGCCCGCGACCTGCAGGTGCCACAAGGTGAAGCGGAGGAGGTTGCCCGCCAGTTGCAGGCGCGACGCAACGCCGGGGCAGGCATCGGAGCCCTGCTGGCACAGGCCCGCAACGCCTTTGCGGCCGGGCGCCTGGATGACGGTGACAGCAGTGCGCTGCCGCTGTTCCAGCGCATCCTGGCGCTGCAGCCGGACAACCTGCCAGCCCTGGAAGGGCGCGAGGACGCGCTGAGCGATCTGCTGCAGCACGCCCGCACGCTGGCCGCACGCGGGGAATTGGCCGAAGCCAACGCGATGCTGCTGCGCGCACGCCAGTTTGATGCCGGCCACGCCGATCTGCCGGCCAGCCAGGAGGCGCTGGCGCAGGCGGTCGATCAGCGTTTGCGGCAAGCACAGCGGGCGTTGCAGCGGCAGCAGCTGGACGCTGCGGCGAAGGGGTTCCTGGCGGTGCTGGCGGTAGCGCCGGATGATCCCAGCGCCCAGCGTGGCCGTGAGCAGGCGCTGCAGGCCGTGCTGGCGCGCAGCCAGGCGCAGGCGGAGGATTTCCAGTTCGAGGCCGCGCAGCGCGATGCGGCGCTGGCAGGGGAGCTGGGTGCTTCGTCGGCGGCGCGGCAGCAATTGGTGCAGCGCCTGCAGCGTGCACAACAGGCCCGGCAGGCGCTGCAGCAGCCGGCGGTGGGCAACGCGCAGCGCGAACGGCAACTGCGCGACCACCTGCGCAGGATCGAGCGCGCCGAAAACGCCGGGCAATGGATCAGTCCGCCCGGGCACAGTGCGTTCGATGCGCTGCGCGAGGCGCAGGCACTGGCGCCCCGCGACCCCCGGGTAAAGGCAGCGGCCACGCGCCTGTTGCCTGCCAGCCGCCGCTGCTTCGACGACAACCTGCGGCAGAATCGCGTGCAGGCGGCGGGGGCCTGCCTGCAGGCCTGGCAGACGCTTTCGCCGACTGCGGGCGGGCTGCCTGCAGCGCGCCAGCGGCTGGCGCAGCGCTGGCTGGCGATCGGCAGCGAGCGCCTGGGCAATGGCGATGTGGCATTTGCCGAACGCGCTCTGCAACAGGCCAGCGAGTTGGGCGTCACCGCCTCCAGCAGTGACTACCAGCAACTTCGGCAGCGTCTGCGTGACATCGGGGTGCCGTCGCCGTGAGCGAACCGATGCTGCCGCGCTCGCTATAGTGTGCGGCCCCGCTGCAGCGTCCCATGGAGTGCCGATGACCGTCCTTGTTTCCGGAGCCACCAGCCAGATCGGCCGCTTCCTGCTGCCGCGCCTGGTGCAGGCGGGTGTGCAGGTGCAGGCGGTGAGCCGTCAGCTGCAACCGGCGCAGGACGGTGTGCAGTGGCTGTGCGGGGATCTGGCCAGTGCGCTGGACAGCGTGTCGACCCCGGGCTGGCAGGCAATCGCCAGCTTCGGGCCATTGGAAGGCTTGGCCGGCTGGCTCGCCCGCCAGGCAACCGCACCTGCGCGCCGGGTCATCGCCACCAGTTCGATGAGCGTGCTGAGCAAACAGGATTCCGCGCAGGCCGACGAGCAGGACGTGGTGGCGATGCTGCAGCGGGGCGAGGCGGGCCTGATCGCGCAGGCCGAACGGCTCGGCATGGAATGGACGATCCTGCGCCCGACCCTGATCTATGGTGCCGGCATCGACCGCAGCATCACCCCGATCGTGCAGCGCGCCCTGCGCTTGCACGTGTTCCCGATTCCGCTGGCGAACGGCCTGCGCCAGCCCGTACACGCCGATGACATCGCGCGTGCCGTGCTGGCCTGCATCACCACCGGTGCGGGGGCGGCGCGGGTGCTGGAAATCGGCGGTGGCGAACGCCTGCCGTACCACGCGATGTTCCGCCGCGTGCATGCCAGCCTGGCGCAAACGACGCTGGCGTTGCCCTTGCCGGGAAGTGCACTGCGCGGACTGGCGGCGGTGCTGCCGCGCGCACGCGGTCCGGTGTCGCGCCTGCAGCAGGATCTGACCGCCGACAACGGCCCGCTGCAGGCCGTGCTGGGCGTGCAGCCGCGACGGTTCCAGCCGGATGCGCAGACGTGGCAGCCGATGAGCGCCGTGCAGGCGCTGCAACGGATCGCTGCCGTGCCCGGCCACTAGTCAGCGGCGGTATCCATGCGTTGCCGGGGGCTCTGCTACCATCGCCCGGCCCTGTTGCCTGCGAGTACGTTCGATGCCTGACGCGCCATCCCGATCGGCCCCCGCCGAGCGCATTGGCGTCGCGCTGTGCACCTACAACGGTGCGCGCTACCTGCAGGCGCAGCTGGACAGCATCCTTGACCAGGATCTGCCGGTGCACGAGATCGTGATCGGCGATGACGGCTCCAGCGACCAGACGCTGCCCCTGCTGCACGCCTTCGCGAGGCGTGCCGAAGCGCTGGGCATCCGGGTCGATGTGGTGCAGCACGCGCGCAACCTGGGCTACGTGCGCAATTTCACCGATGCCCTGCAGCGCTGCCGGGCCGACATCCTGTTCCTGTGTGACCAGGACGATGTCTGGCATCCGGGGCGGGTACGCACCTTCGTGCAGCGTTTCCAGGCCGATGCCGGGTTGTTGCTGCTGCACAGCGATGCGCGGCTGGTGGATGCGCAGGGCGCGCCGCTGGGCCAGCGGCTGCTGGAAGTGCTGCAGGTGCATCCGGCCGAGGTCGAACTGGAGCGCACAGGACAGGCGATCGACGCGATCCTCCTGCGCAACTTCATCACCGGTGCCACCTGTGCTGTGCGTCGCGCATTGTTGATCGATTCGCTGCCGGTGCCCGCTGGATGGAGCCACGACGAATGGCTTGCGATCCATGCCTCGCTGGGAGGAGGGCTGGACATGCTGGTCGAGCCGACCATCGATTACCGGCAGCATGACAACAACCAGATCGGAGCCAGTCGGCGTGGCTTTCTGCAACGCTTGCGCCATCTTGACCTGTTCGACGCACAGGCACGCCAGCGCACGGCGGGCCGCCTGCTTGCCCTGGATGATCTGCTGCGGCGCCGTCGCGTGGTATTGGCGCCGGAGTGCTTCCAGGGGCTTGAAACGCTGGCCTGGCGCATGGCGTGGTCACGGCTACAGCTGTATCGCCGCGAGGATGTTCCAGCGCGCTGGATCGCCCACGACGCGCCGCGCTTGATCGCTCGCCTGGCCAATGTCTGCCTGGCCGGCGCCGGCTGGAAGGGCGTGCGCGCCGCGCTGGCGGGGGCCACGGCCGGCTGGCGGGCGCCGCGCGCAGCTTGAACTGCAGTGAAACCGTGGGCCGGCAGCTGCCAGCCACCACGGCGCCTGCGTTAGACTCGCCAGACCCTACCTGCCCGCATTCCCGTGCCCCGACGCTACGATTCCGACGACATCGACGACTTCGACGACGACCAGCAGGACGACAGTCCGCTGTGGCGGCGTCGCCTGATCACCTGGAGCATGGCTGCGGTCGCGTTGGGATTGGGTTTCCTGATTCCGTATACGCTGTACCTGAACCAGCAGGTGACCCAGCGCTTCGGTGAACTGCGCTGGCAGATCCCGACCCGTGTCTACGCGCGTCCGCTGGTGCTGGCGCCGGGCAAGGCAATGGACGCGGCGACCCTGAAGACCGAGTTGGCCGCGTCCGCCTACCGCGATGACGGGCAGGGCAAGGAGCCGGCCACCTATGCGGTAAACGGTGGGCGCTTCGTCATTTCCAGCCGGGGCTACAACGACGTCGACGGCCGGGTCGCTCCGCGCCGGCTCGAACTGTCGCTGGCCGACGGCGGCATCGCCTCCCTGCGCGACGCCGACAACCGCAAGGCGCTGAAGTCGGCGCGGCTGGACCCGGCGCGCATCGCCACCCTGTACGGGCAGAAGCAGGAAGAGCGCCGCCTGATCCGCATGGATGAAGCGCCGGACCTGCTGGTGACCGGCCTGCAGGCGGTGGAGGACAAGGACTTCAACCGCCATCACGGCATCGACCTGTCCGGCATTGCGCGCGCGGTGTGGGTGACGATCCGCTCCGGTGGCCAGAGCCGCCAGGGCGCCTCCACGCTGACCCAGCAGCTGGCCCGCAGCGGCCTGCTCGGCATCGGCAAGGAGCAGACCGTCACCCGCAAATTCAATGAAGTGCTGTACGCGCTGATCATGGAAGCGCGCTACGACAAGCGCACCATCTTCGAGGCCTACCTCAACCAGGTGTATCTGGGCCAGCGCGGCAGCCAGGCGATCCACGGCATGTCGTCGGGCGCGGAGTTCTGGTTCGGGCGTGACCTGTCGTCGCTGGAGACCGAGCAGATCGCGTTGCTGATCGGGCTGGTCAAGGGGCCCTCCTTCTACGACCCGCGGCGCAACCCGGAGCGCGCGCTGGACCGTCGCAACTTCGTGCTGGGCAAGCTGCACGAAGCGACGCTGATCGACGATGCCGAGTACCAGCGTGCACTGAAGGCACCGCTCGGTGTACCGAAGACCCCGGGCCTGGTGGCGGCCAACCGCTTCCCCGCCTATGTGGACCTGGTCCGTCGCCAGCTTGGCCATGACTACCCGGAAGCGGCGCTGCAGGGTGCCGGCCTGAGCGTGATGAGCGGCATGTCGCCGTCCGCGCAGGCCTACGCTGAAGGCGCGGTGACCCGCACCATCAAGTCGCTGGAGAGCAAGCGTCGCCCTGAACTGCAGGCCGGCATGGTGCTGACCGACGTGCACAACGGTGACGTGCTGGCGGTAATCGGCAGCCGCGAGGTGTCCGAAGTCGGCTTCAACCGTGCGATCGAGGCACAGCGCCCGGTCGGCTCGCTGCTGAAGCCGTTCGTCTACCTGCTGGCGCTGGCGCAGCCGGACCGCTACTCGCTGGCCAGCTGGGTCGACGATTCCCCGGTGACCGTGCAGCTCGGTCGCGGCCGCAACTGGAGCCCCGGCAACGCGGACAACCGCAGCCATGGCACGGTGCGCCTGATCGATGCGCTGGCGCATTCCTACAACCAGGCCACGGTACGCGTGGGCATGCAGGTCGGCCCTGAGCGCGTGACCCAGCTGATCCATGTACTGGCGGGCATCAAGGCCGATCCGAATCCGGCGGTGATCCTCGGCTCGACCGACCAGAGCCCGTACGCGATGGCGCAGCTCTACCAGTTCCTGGCATCCGGTGGCGAGATCCAGCCGCTGCATGCCGTGCGCGGCGTGCTTGATCCGCAGGGCAAGCTGCTCAAGCGCTATGACAAGACCCCGGCACCGGCACAGGAAGGCGACTCGATCGCCGCCAACCTGATCAGCGTGGGGTTGCAGCAGGTGGTCGCCAACGGTACCGCGCAACGCCTCAACGCCGATGGCCTCGGCCGCTTGCAGCCGGCCGGCAAGACCGGCACCACCAACGACGGCCGCGACAGCTGGTATGCCGGCTACACCGGCGACCACCTGGCGGTGATCTGGATCGGCAACGACCAGAACGAGCAGGCCGGCTTGTACGGCGCCACCGGTGCCATGCGGGTGTGGTCGGGCATTTTCCAGCGCCTGCCGACCGCTCCGCTGCGGGTCAGCAACAAGGGCCTGGACTGGCAGTCGGTGGCCGCCACCGGCATCAACAGCACCGATGAAGGTTGCCCGGGCGCGCGGCGTTTCCCGTTCGTCGTGGGCTATGCACCGGCCTATGCGCCGTGCGCGCCGGCCGCTTCGCCCGAGGCCCAGGAGGGTGCCGAAAGCGAAGGTGGTGGCTGGCGCAGCTGGTTCGGCCTGGACCGCAAGCCGGAGCCGCCCGCAGAACCCGCCGCTGCTCCGGCCGCGGCCACTCCCCCTCCGAGTCGATGAAAGCGATGAACATCCGAACCCTCCCGCGTCTCCTGGCTGTGACCGGCCTCAGCGTAGCCCTGGCCGCCTGCGTGAGCAGCGCCCCGCCGGTGGTCAAGCCGGTCGATGTCACCACCCCGGCGCAGCGCCTGGCCGCGGTCGATGCTGCGGCGGGTCCGGACGACAAGGAACTGTCGGTGCAGCCGCTGCGGGATTCGCAGGTGGAAGACCTGCGCGTGGCGGCGCAGGCGCAACGCCAGGCCAACGACCTGGCCGGTGCGGCCAGCAGCCTGGACCACGCATTGCAGATCGTGGCCGGGGACCCGGCGGTACTCCAGGAACGTGCCGAACTGGCGCTGCTGCAGGGCCAGTGGGCACAGGCGGAGACGTTCGCGCGCAAGGCGGTCGATCTGGGTTCGAAGACCGGTCCGCTGTGCCGCCGGCACTGGGCGACGATCGAACAGTCGCGCTTGGCGAGGGGCGAGAAGGAAAATGCGGTGTCGGCGCATGCGCAGATCGAAGGTTGCACCGTGCCGGGGATCAAGCGGTACTGAGTTTCCTGCCAACGGCGCAGCCCCTCGTGGCTGGCTGCTTGGCCGTGTAAGGCAAAAGCCGCGCTTGGCCGGGCGGGGTGGGTTCGCGGGGGACGCCGTGAACCCGTCCTTGGGGGCTTGGCCGCGGCATCCATGCCGCGGACACCCCCGCGAACCCACCCCGCCCGACCTCTGACAGTTTCCGTGCGCTGCCAGCCACGGAAAACAAAATCAAAATCAAAATCAAAATCAAAATCAAAAGCGGGTCGCGCGCTGCGCGCGCTCGCTGTAATTTCTTTTCTTTTCCCTCCGCTTCCTCCATCGCTTCTGAACCACCAGTCGAGCAAGCTCGACGCTACGAAGCATGTCCCTCCGTCACCGGGAAACTGTCGAGGGTGGGGCGGGAGGGGCAGGCAGGACCGTTGGCGCCATGGATGGCGCCATCGAGCCCCCAGGGATGGGTTTACGGCGTGTCCTGCCTGCCCCTCCCGGTCCGCCCAGCGCGTAGAAACCCAGAGCCATGAACAAGCGACGTTGCCTTTGCTTTTGCTTGTGCCCTGGCTTGAAACGGGTGCCGGGCAGAGCCCGGCCGGGTATCCTTTCCCTCTGATGTCCGACCTTGTCCATGCCAGCCGCGAAGCCCTCAGCGACGGCGGCGCGCTCGCCTCGCACCTGGATGCCTTCGTCCCGCGTCCGGCCCAGCTGCGCCTGACCGAGGCCATCGCCGATGCGTTGCAGCAGCGCGATCTGCTGCTGGCCGAGGCCGGTACCGGCACCGGCAAGACCTTCGCCTACCTGGTGCCGGTGCTGCTGTCCGGGCTGCGTACCATCATCTCCACCGGTACCCGCGCGCTGCAGGACCAGCTCTACCACCGCGATCTGCCACGCGTGCGCCAGGCGCTCGGCGTCGGCCTGCGCAGCGCGCTGCTGAAGGGGCGTGCGAACTACCTTTGCCGCTACCGCCTGCAGCAGGCGCGCGGCGAACCGCGCTTTTCCAGCCCCGAACAGGCGGCGCAGTTCCAGCGCATCCTGGCCTGGTCCGGTCGCTCGCAGTTCGGCGACATTGCCGAGCTCGATGGCCTGGCCGACGATTCGCCGCTGCTGCCGATGGTGACCTCCACCGTCGACAACTGCCTCGGCACCGATTGCCCGTTCTGGGACGACTGCTTCGTGGTGCGTGCGCGGCAACGCGCGCAGGCCGCGGATGTGGTGGTGGTCAACCATCATCTGCTGCTGGCCGACCTGGCACTGAAGCAGGATGGCTTCGGCGAACTGCTGCCAGGGGCGCAGGCGTTCGTCATCGACGAGGCCCACCAGCTGCCGGAGCTGGCCGCGCAGTTCTTCGGCGAGGGCTTCGGCATGCGCCCGTGGCAGGAGCTGGGCCGTGACTGCCTGGCCGAAGCGCGTGGCGTGGGCGGTGCACAGTCGGCGCTGCAGGCGCCGGTCGACCAGTTGCAGCAGGCGCTGCTGGCGTTGCGATCGGCGATGGAGGGATTGCCATCGCGTGGCACGCAATGGCGCGCACTGGCAATGCCGCAGGTGCGCGACGGCTTCGATACCGTGATGGCCGGCCTGGTGACACTGGAACAGGCGCTGCAGCCACTTCGCGAAGCGGCGGCGGGCCTGGATGCCTGCCATGCGCGGGCGCGCGAAGCGGTCTCGCGGCTCGGCCGCTGGCTGGGCGATGACGAGCCCAGCCTGGATTTCGATACCGATCCTGCGGACGTGGCGGGTACGGCCGATGTGCTCTGGTACGAGCTGACGCCGCGTGGCTTCCGCTGCCAGCGCACGCCCATGGATGTGTCCGGGCCGCTGCGCGAGCATCGCGAGCGAAGTCGGGCAGCATGGATCTTCACCTCCGCTACGCTGACCGTAGGCGGTGGCTTCGATCACATCGCCACGCGACTGGGTCTGGACGATCCGCATACCCTGGTCCAGCCGAGTCCGTTCAATTGGCCGGAGCAGGCGTTGTGCTACCTGCCCGAGGGCTTGCCCGATCCCGCTGCACGCGGCTTCGGCACCGCGTTGATCCAGACCCTGCGGCCGGTGCTGCAGGCGTCGCAGGGCAGGGCATTCCTGCTGTTCGCGTCGCATCGCGCCCTGCGCGAGGCCGCCGAAGCGCTGCGCGACGGGCCGTGGCCGTTGTTCGTGCAGGGCGAGGCACCGCGCGCGACGTTGCTGCAGCGCTTCCGTGAATCGGGCAATGGCGTGCTGCTCGGCTCGGCGAGTTTCCGTGAAGGCGTCGACGTGGTGGGGGAGGCGCTGAGCGTGGTGATGATCGACAAGCTGCCCTTCGCCGCTCCGGACGACCCGGTGTACGAGGCGCGGCTGGAGGCGATCCGCAGCCAGGGCGGCAACCCGTTCCGCGACGAGCAGCTGCCACAGGCGGTGATTGCGTTGAAGCAGGGGGTTGGCCGGCTGATTCGCAGCGAGAGCGACCGCGGGGTGCTGGTGCTGTGCGACCCCCGCCTGCTCAACCGCGGTTATGGCCGGGTCTTCCTCGATTCGCTGCCGCCGTTCCGCCGCACCCGCAGCCTGGCCGATGTGCAGGCCTTCTTTACGCCACAATGGGCACCTGTGGCCGATGATGCCGTGCCGACCGCCGCCCCTGCGGCAGGCCCGGAGCCGGCGCCCGGCGCCACGTTCCCTTTGTTCTGACCTGATCCGATGAAACTGCTCGCCTTTGAAACCGCCACCGAAGCCTGTTCCGTTGCCCTGCATGTCGATGGGCAGGTGCTGGAACGCTTCGAGATCGCCCCGCGCCGGCATGCCGAGCTGAGCCTGCCGTGGGCGGAGGCGCTGCTGGCCGAAGCCGGTATCAGCCGTCGCCAGCTGGATGGCATCGCGCTCAGCCGCGGTCCGGGCGCCTTCACTGGCGTACGCCTGGCGATTGCCATCGCCCAGGGCATCGCACTGGCGCTGGACCGTCCGCTGCTGCCGGTGTCGACGCTGCAGGTGCTGGCGCTGCGTGCGCCGGCGGAAGAAACACAGATCCTGTCGGCAATCGATGCGCGAATGGGCGAACTGTACGTCGCGCGCTTCGAACGCGTGGATGGCCTGCCGGTCGCGCGCGATGCCGAGCGCGTGTGCGCACCGGCTGCGGTGGCGCTGCCGGAAGGGCTGTCGGCCTACGGCGTCGGTACCGGGTTCGGCGCGGCCGAGGGCGCGCTGGTGGCACAACTGGGGGCGGGTCTGCGCGGTTTCGATGCCACTGCACTGCCGCGTGCGTCGGATGTACTGGCACTGGCGGTGCCGGCGTTCGCACGCGGCGAGGCCATCGCACCGGAGAAGGTTGAACCGGCGTACCTGCGCGACAACGTGGCGTTGACCCTGGTCGAGCAGCAGGCCGCGCGCGAGGCGAAGGCGAAGGCCAACGGCTGAGCCCCTCGTGGCGGGCGCGAAGGCACATGCCGTGGTTTGGCCGGGCGGGTGGGCTGCGCAGGGGGCGCTGCAAGTACATCCATGTAAGCTCGGTCGCCGCATCCATGCGGCTCACGCCCCTGCGCAGCCCACCCGCCCGGCCACGGACAGTTTCCGTGTGCGTCCGCCACGGAAAATCAGAAAAAAATCAAAGTCAAAAGCGGGTCGCTTCGCTCGCATCCACGCGTGGCGTGGATGTGTGTCGACCAAGGTTGACACCTACCAATAGCAAAAATGCGCCGCGATCTGTAAGAGGTGGGGCGGTGTGGGCTTGCAGGACCGTTGGCGCCATGGGCCCGAGGCACGCCTCGGGCGGGTTGGGCAGGACGCCCAACCCCGGTCTTGCCGTGTGCGCAGGACAGCGCACACGAGCAAGGCGCCATCGAGCCCCCATGGGTGAGGGCGCTTTGCTTGCGAAGCACTGCTTCGCAAGCGCCCGAACGCACAGCCGCCAGCGGCTGGGCCGGACCCCGGAGGGGGGTTTACGGCGTGTCCTGCAAGCCCACACCGCCCCGCCAAACCCAAAGCCCAACCGCAGCTCTTGATCTTGCTGTTGCAGTTGCTTGGGCTTGCAGCGGGTCCCGGGCCGCAGGCCCGGGCAACAAAACCCTACCGGTCGTCGCGTAGTTCGCCACCGGGCAGGAACACCCACGTGCGGGTCACCTGCAGGATGTCGATCGCATCGTCGGTCTTCGGCAACGGCGGGAACGGTTGTGCCAGCTTCACTACCCGCAGCGCCGCCTCATCCAGCAACGGCGTCCCGCTTGAACGCAGGATCCGGCTGCTCTCCACGCTGCCATCGCGGCGCACGCCGACGCTGATCACCACCTGGCCGCCGAGACGACGCTGCCGCGCCTCGTCCGGATAATTCAGGTTGCCGACCTGCTCGGCGCGGTCGACCCAGGCACGCAGGTAGTTGGCGTAGGCATATTCACGCGTGCTGGCCGACACGAACTTGCGGTTCGGGCGCTTGGCGTACTGCGCCGAGCGCAGGTGCACTTCGGCCGCCAGCCGCGCCATCTCCACATCGCGCTGCTCGCGTGCGGTCAGCGGTGCGTCCGGCTCGGGGCGTTCCGGGGTGGGCCGGGCCTGCGCCTGTGCCACCGTGTCCTGGCCATTGCGGCTGCTGACCACGCGTGCCTGCGGCGGCGGCACCGGGGCGGCCGCTTGTTGCTGCTGCGGCACCGGGCTCAACCCGGCCTGGGCCTGCGGCACGATGCCGGCCTGGTTGTCGCGCGGGCGCTGTGCACGGTCATGCTCGCCGCCGCCTTCCTGGCTGGCCGCAGCCAGAAAGTCGGCCTGCTTCGGGGTCAGCGCGGTGCGGGTCTGGCTGAAGATCACCTCCAGCGTCGGCACCAGCGGTGCATCGCCCTTCACCGCAAAGCCCACGCCCAGCAGCAGCAGGGCATGGACCAGGACCGACAACGCGATGGTCGCCCCCAGCCGTTGCGCTTCACGCGGCGGCGGGGGCAGCACGGCGGGCGCGGCAGCCATCAGCGCAGTCCGGCCTCGAGCGCGTCGAACAGGGTGCCGGCGATGTTCAGGCCGTACTGTGCGTCCAGCTCACGCACGCAGGTCGGGCTGGTCACGTTGACCTCGGTCAGGTAATCGCCGATCACGTCCAGGCCGACGAACCGCATGCCGCGGCGCTTCATCTCCGGGCCTACCTGGGCGGCGATCCAGCGGTCGCGCTCGCTCAGCGGGCGGCCTTCGCCGCGGCCGCCGGCGGCCAGGTTGCCGCGGAATTCGTCACCCTGCGGGATGCGTGCCAGGCAGTAGTCGACCGGCTCGCCATCGACCAGCAGGATGCGCTTGTCGCCGGCCGTGATGTCGGGAATGAACTTCTGGGCCAGCGCCAGCTTGCGGCCGCCGTCGGTCAGCGTTTCCAGGATCACGTTCAGGTTCGGGTCGCCCTGGCCGCTGCGGAAGATCGAGCGGCCGCCCATGCCGTCCAGCGGCTTCAGCACGGCCTGGCCGTGTTCCAGCGCGAAGGCCTTCAGGGCCTTCGCGTCGCGGCTGACCAGGGTCGGCGGGCAGCACTGCGGGAACAGCAGGGCGGCCAGCTTCTCGTTGTAGTCGCGCAGGCCCTGCGGGTTGTTGACCACGCAAGCGCCAGCGGCAGCGGCCACGTCCAGCACCTGGGTGTCGTAGACGTACTCGGCGTCGACCGGCGGGTCCTTGCGCATCAGCACGATCTGGCCAGGACCGAACGCTGTGCGGCTGAACGCGCCCAGCTCATACCAGCCGGCCGGGTCGTCGCGCACCTGCAGCGGCGCGGTCTGGGCCACCGCCACGCCGCCTTCCAGGGCCAGTCCGCCCGGCCGCACGTAGTGCAGGGCGTGGCCGCGGCGCTGGGCCTCCAGCAGCATGGCGAAGGTGGTGTCCTTGGCGATCTTGATGTGGGCGATGGGGTCCATCACCACGATGACGTTCAACGGCATGGGCGCACCTGTCAGGCAAGGCGTTGATGGTAGCGGCAACGCCGCCCGCGCGCCTCCCCGTCGTACTGCAACGCAGCGTCCGCCCGGCGCCCGCGCACTCATTGCGAAACCCGTCACGTTCAGCAGGGCGCCGCGCCCTGCGCGGTGGGGCGGCCTTGAAGCGGGCGCGGAAAGTGCGATATAGATACGCTTTCGTAGCGGCCCCCGCCACAGATCGGGCCGTTCGCTTGGGGATAGGCAATGACTGAAAACACGACTGCGGGCGGGGAACTCGCAGGACTCCGGGTGATGGTCATCGATGATTCGAAGACCATCCGCAGGACTGCGGAAACACTGCTCAAGCGCGAAGGCTGCGAGGTGGTCACCGCCACCGACGGCTTTGAAGCGCTGGCGAAGATCGCAGACCAGCAACCGCAGATCATCTTCGTCGACATCATGATGCCGCGCCTGGACGGGTACCAGACCTGTGCGCTGATCAAGGGCAACCAGCTGTTCAAGGCGACCCCGGTCATCATGCTCTCGTCCAAGGATGGCCTGTTCGACAAGGCGCGGGGACGCATCGTCGGCTCGGAGCAGTACCTGACGAAGCCTTTCACGCGTGAAGAACTGCTGGGTGCCATCCGCACATACGTCAACGCCTGACCAGGGGGGAAAGGCACAATGGCTCGTATCGTTCTGATCGAGGATTCACCGACCGACCGCGCGGTGTTCACCCAGTGGCTGCGCCGTGCCGGCCACGAGGTGCTGGAAGCGGACAACGCCGAGGATGGACTGCAGCTGGTCCGCGACCAGGTGCCGCAGCTGGTGCTGATGGACGTGGTCCTGCCCGGCATGAGCGGCTTCCAGGCGACCCGGGCGATGGCCCGTGACGCGGCGATCAAGCACATCCCGGTGATCATCGTCAGCACCAAGGCGATGGAAACCGACAAGGCATGGGGCCTGCGCCAGGGCGCAGCCGATTACATCGTCAAGCCGCCGCGCGAGGATGAACTGATCGCGCGGATCAACGAACTGGTGGCCTGATGCGCTCGCCCTTCGACATTCTCGAAGCCTACGAACGGCGCAGCCTGGCCCATGCGGTGCAGCTGCCCGAGCGGCAGTTCGCCCAGGACCTCTGGCGTGGCGTGGGGTACCGCGTCGGCCAGCGCCGGTTGGTGTCCGATTTCCGCGAAGTGGTGGAAATCGTGCCGATGCCGCCGGTCACCCCGGTGCCGTGCGCGCAGCCGTGGCTGCTGGGCGTGGGCAACCTGCGCGGCAACCTGTTCCCGGTGGTCGACCTGAAGTACTTCATGGAAGGCGCGCGTACCGTGCAGCAGGAAGGCCAGCGCGTGCTGATCATGCGCCAGGCCGGCGGCGACGTCGCGCTGACCATCGATGAACTGTTCGGCCAGCGCAGCTTCGAACTGAGCCAGCAGATCGCGGCCGGCACGCTGGCCGAAGGGCGCTACGGCCATTTCGTCGACCGCGCCTTCCATGCCGACGGCCATGACTGGGGCGTGTTCTCGCTCTCGCTGCTGTCGCGCACCCCTGAATTCCGGCAAGCCGCGGCCTGAGGCCGGGCATCGCCCCCTGCATTGAAGATCGAGGTTGAACGATGAGTACTGCTTCGGACGCCACCAAATCCGGCAAGCTGCGGCTGGGCGGCAGCAACCTCTGGCTGTTCCTGCTGCTGGCATCGATGATCCTGTTCGGCGTCAACACCGGCGTCGCCACCTGGCAGGGCAGCCGCCTGGCGGACGCCGGCTCCAAGGCCGCCGACCTGCAGGTGCTGTCGCAGCAGCTGGCCAACCAGGGCCGTGACGCAGTCGGCGGCAACGCGCAGGCGTTCACCGCCTTCAAGGCAACCCGCAACGCGATCGAGCAGAACGTGTCGACCCTGCAGGGGCGCTACGGCAAGGAGCCGGGTGTGTCCGGCGCGATCACCACGCTGGGTGAAACCTGGGCGCCGCTGGGCAAGCAGGCCGGGCAGCTGGTCGCCAGTGAGCCGGCGGTGCTGGCGCTGGCCGGCAACGCCAACAACTTCACCGGCGCGGTGCCGGGCCTGCAGGCCCAGCTGAACGAGCTGGTGCGCGCGATGTCTGCCTCCGGCGCACCGTCGGCGCAGGTGTACAGCGCACTGCAGCAGGTGGTGGTGGCCGGTTCGATGGCCCGCCGCGTGACCGAAATGCGGGCCGGCGGCAGCGCCGCGGCCACCGCCGGTGACGCGCTGGCCCGCGACATCACCGTGTTCTCGCAGGTGCTCGACGGCCTGCGCAACGGCAACGAAGAACTGGGCATCACCGCCGTGCGCGGTGCCGCCGCCGTGGCCGCGCTGGAACAGTCCCAGCAGAAGTGGCAGGCGATGAAGCAGGACGCCGACGCGATCCTGGCCAGCTCGCGCCAGTTGTTCGCCGCGCAGTCGGCCGCCACCGCACTGGGCCAGGGCTCGGCGCACATGCTGGACGACAGCCGCAAGCTGTTCGAAGCGTTCTCCTCGTTCGGCTCGGTGTCCGATACCCGCCTGTTCCCGAACTTCTGGATCGGCGTGGTGTCCGGCGCGCTGTCGCTGATCGCGATCATCGGCTTCGTCTCCACCAACGTGCGCAGCCGCTCGCGCGAGCAGGAGCTGCGCTACCAGACCCAGGTGGAGTTCAACAGCCGCAACCAGCAGGCGATCATGCGGCTGCTGGACGAAATCTCCTCGCTCGGTGAGGGTGACCTGACCGTCAAGGCCTCGGTGACCGAGGACATGACCGGCGCCATCGCCGACGCAATCAATTACGCGGTCGACGAGCTGCGCCACCTGGTGACCACCATCAACGACACCTCGGCCAAGGTCGCGCTGTCCACCCAGGAAACGCAGGCCACCGCCATGCAGCTGGCAGAGGCCGCCGGCCACCAGGCCAACCAGATCACCTCGGCCTCGGACCGCATCGGCGAAATCGCGGCGAGCATCGAGCAGGTGTCGCGCAACTCGGCCGAGTCGGCCGACGTGGCACAGCGCTCGGTGGTGATCGCCGCCGAGGGTGCCGGCGTGGTGCGCGAGACCATCCAGGGCATGGACCAGATCCGCGACCAGATCCAGGAAACCTCCAAGCGCATCAAGCGCCTGGGCGAGTCGTCGCAGGAAATCGGCTCGATCGTGGAACTGATCAACGACATTTCCGAGCAGACCAACATCCTGGCGTTGAACGCCGCCGTGCAGGCGGCGTCGGCGGGTGAAGCGGGCCGCGGTTTCGCGGTCGTGGCCGACGAAGTGCAGCGCCTGGCAGAACGTACCTCGGGCGCGACCCGGCGCATCGAGAACCTGGTGCAGGCGATTCAGGCCGATACCAACGAAGCGGTCACCTCGATGGAACAGACCACCGCCGAAGTGGTGTCCGGTGCGCGCCTGGCCGAGGATGCGGGCACCGCGCTGACCGAGATCGAGCGCGTGTCCAATGCACTGAACACCCTCATCAAGAACATATCCATCGCCGCCCAGCAGCAGTCCGCGGCGGCTTCGGACATCACCCGCACCATGGGCGTGATCCGGCAGATCACCGGGCAGACCTCGCAGGGTGCCGGGCAGACGGCCGAGTCGATCGGCCACCTCGCGCAGCTGGCGGCGGACCTGCGTCGTTCGGTCGCCGACTTCAAGCTGCCGGCGTGACGCGGGCAGGGCGGCGAGCAAGGAATCCCTCGATGAAGCATTTCCATTCCCCACGCCAGAACTCGCGCGGCCTCCGCGCGGCGGCGAACGGAGCGCGTCCATGAGCAGTCTGCGCGATGCGATGAGCCACGCAGCACTGGGCTGGGTCAAGCCCGAGCTGGACGAGACCCTGCGCCAGGTGCGCAACGAGGTCGAGTACTACGCCGAAGATCCGACCGATGCCAGCCGCATGCGCATCTGCGCGGGCTACCTGCACCAGGTGCAGGGCACCTTGCGCATGGTCGAGCTGTACGCTCCGGCGATGGTGGCCGAGGAGCTGGAACAGCTGTCCAATGCCATCGGTGCCGGCCAGGTGGCCGACCGCGACGAGGCCTGCGCGACGCTGATGCGCGGCAGCGTGCTGTTGCCCGATTACCTGGAGCGCCTGCAGAACGGCCACCGCGACATTCCGATCGTGCTGATGCCGCTGCTCAACGAGATCCGTGCCGCGCGCGGCGAAGAGGGCGTGCATGACAGCGTGCTGCTGGCCTTCGCACCGGACAGCGTCACCGCCACCGAGGCCGAACTGGACCACGCCCGTGGCAGCCTGAGCGGGCGCAACCGCGAGCTGCTGGATACCGTCGGCAGCGCGGTGAAGGAAGAACTGCTGCGCATCAAGGATGCGCTGGACCTGCACCTGCGCACCGGTGGTGCGCCGGAACAGCTGCAGACCCAGGCCAACGAGCTCGGCGCGGTGGCCGATACGCTGGGCATGATGGGCCTGGGCGTGGCCCGCGGCGTGGTCGTGCAGCAGCGCGACGCGCTGCGTGGCGTGGTCGAGGGCCGCCAGCAGATCGACGAGAACCTGCTGCTGGATATTGCCGGTGCGCTGCTCTACGTCGATGCCTCGCTGGACGACCAGGTCGCCCATCTGGGCGCCGGCGGCAGTGGCGAGGACGACCCGAGCGCGGTCGAGAACCGGCGCACGGTGGAGGTGCTGGCACATGAAGCCATCGCCAACTTCGCCGCGGCGCGCGAACACTTCGTCGCCTTCATCGAAACCAGCTGGAACCATGCCGAGCTGCAGGACGTGCCGCGCCTGCTGGGCGACGTGGCCGGTGCACTGCGCATGCTTGATCTGGGCACCGCTGCCGATTACCTGCGCGGTGTACAGCAGTACATCGAAGCCGAGCTGATCGGGCGCCAGCGCGTGCCCAGCGGCCGCCAGCTGGACACCCTGGCCGATGCCATGGCCAGCCTGGAGTATTACCTGGAAGCCCTGCGCGACCGCCGTCCAGGCCGCGAGGACATCCTCGACATCACCCGCAGCAGCCTGGAGGCACTGCGCTACTGGCCGCTGCCGGACCGCAACGCGGTCGAGCCCGCGCCGTTCGCCCCCCAGCCGGTTGAACGCGAGGCGGTCGCACTGCAGGCCGATGCAATGCAGCCGGAGCGCATCGAAATACCGGTGCAGCCGGCCGCACCTGCGGCGGGCAGCGTGCCGGTGCCACTGCCGGACTTCACCTTCGATCCGCCACCGGCCGCACCCGCAGCAGAGGTTGTCGACAACAGCCTGATGTTCGGCGCGCTGGGCACCGCTGCGATCAGCGCGGCTGCCGCGCCGCTGTCGCTGCAGGACGACGCGGATGCGCCGCTGGTCTTTGCAGCGTCCAGTGCACCCGCACCGGAAGTCCCGCAATGGGATCTTGCGCCGTTCCATCCGGAGGGCGACCCGCTCGCGCCGACCGCCGATGCGCGCAGCCCGACCTTCGCCAGCTTCGACCCGGTCAGTTTTGAACAGGCCGATGCGGAGCAGGTCGCTGCAACGCAGTGGAACCTGTCGGAGGCACTGCCGTCGGCCCTGACCGATGCGACTGCGTTGGAAGTCGAAGACCAGGCCGACGCCGTGGTCTCCATCGACACCGGGGCGTCTGCCGCGCCGGCGTTCGATCCGGTGGCCGCCGAGCACGATGCGGTTGCCGAAGGCGACGACGTGGTGTTCCGTTTCGACGCCGATGCGCTGGACAACGCCGACGACGTGCTGTCGCTGCACGCCATGGAAACGCTGTCGCTGGACGACGATGCCGCGCCGCTGCCCTCGCGGGAGAGCGAGGGCGCTGGGTTCGTGCCATGGGCCGATGCGCCTTCCGGCCGTGTTGACGAGGTGACTGAAGGTACCGACGAGGCGACCGCGCCATCGATCGAAGCGGCGCCGGCCGAAGAGGCCGCGCCGGTCACCGCGAGCTCGGCGACGGCGGTGTCGGTGATCGACATCGACACCATCGCACCCATCGATTTCAGCGAAGCCGACGCACAGTTCTTCGCCGAGTTGAGTGCCGCCGCTGCGGACTTCAATCCGCAGGCGCAGGCCGCGCCAGCCGGCGCTGAATCGCCGGCCGCGGACGATGCTGGCGCCGGCTTCGAGGCGGGCTTCGACGACGACGCCGAGAACATCGACGAGGACATCCGCGAGGTGTTCCTGGAAGAGTTCGATGACGAACTGGGCAACCTCGGCACCCTGCTGCCGGCGTGGCGCATGCAGCCGGACAACATGGACCGGCTGCGGCCGATCCGGCGCATTTTCCATACCCTCAAGGGCAGTGGTCGCCTGGTCGGTGCGCGCACCCTGGGCGAATTCGCCTGGAAGATCGAGGGCATGCTCAATCGCGTGCTCGAAGGCAGCCGTCCGGCATCGCCGGCAGTGCTGGCGATGGTCGACAACGCGCACGCCGCGCTGCCGCAGCTGAACGCCGCGCTGCGCCATGGCCAGCGCATCAACGTCGACCTGCAGGCGATGCAGGCCATCGCCGACCGTGTCGGTGCGGGTGAGGAAACCTTCTACGTGCCGCTGCCGGTTGCCGCTGCACCGGCGGCTCCTGTAGCCGATGCCGAGGGTGAAGAAGAGGACGCGATCACCCGCATCCTCGAGGCCGAGGCCATGGCATCGGTGCAGGCCGAAACCGAAGCCGAAGCCGAAGCCGCACCGGTGGCCGAAGCGCCGGGCACACCCGCCAACATCGACAGCGTGCTGCGCGAGATCCTCGAAGCCGAAGTGGAGGTCCACCAGGCGACCCTGCTGGACTGGCTGCGTTCGGCGCAGCAGGCACCGCAGCCGGTCAGCGATGCGCTGCTGCGCGCAGTGCACACCATGAACGGCGCGTTCGCGATGACCGAAGTGCCGGAGATCACCGCGGTCACCGGCGGTGCCGAGTCCTACATCAAGCGCGCGCTGGCCGCCGAAGTGGTGCCGGGCGAGGAAGGCGTGGCCGCGCTGGACGCGACTGCGCAGGCGATCACCGCGACCATGCAGGCGCTGCAGGCCGAACAGCCGCGCGTCGTGCCGCAGGAGGCGCTGGTGCAGCGCCTGCAGGCACTGGCTGGCGAGCTGCCGGAAGCGCGCTGGCCGATGGTCGGCCTGGACGACCACGACGATGATCTGGCGTTCGATGCCGAGGCCGGCACCGATGCCGATGCCGATGCGCTGGCCGAGGTTGAAATCGAGGATGCGCCGCAGCTGCGTGCCGAACAGGAACCGTCGCCTGCGCCCGCGCTGGAAGCGATTGCAGACGTCCCCCCGCTGACCGACCGCGACGGCCCGATCGACGCTGACCTGCAGGTCGCCGAGCTGACCGGAAGCGACGATCTCTCGCGCTACTTCGACGCCGGATGGCCCTCGGTTCCGGGCGAAGGCGAGACCACTGCCGATGCCACCGGATCGATTGAATCGATCCAGATCGATGCGGTGGACGTCGCAACGTCCGCAACCGACGAACAGCAGGCATTGACCGTACTGTCGCCCGACGACGAAGCCGGCCTGACCGGTATCGACGACCTGTCGCCGTATCTGGATGCCAGCACGCTGCCGGTCGATGACCGTGATGCGGACGACAGCGTTGCCGCCGTCGAGCTCGACGCCAGCGACCTGAATGCGCAGCTGTCGACGCACATCGACGTTGCGGACGAAGACGTCCTCGAAGACGCTGCTGCATTGCCACTCGACAGCGAGCTGTCGAGCCTGCAGGATGAAATGGCTGCGCCGGGTTTTGCAGAACCGGTCACGCTGGCAGCCGCGCTCGAGGCCGGCCTGCACGTGATCGAGGAAGAGCAGACCCTGGCCGACGACGGGCAATGGCCCGTGCTCGGTCTGCAGGCCAGCGAACTCGCGCCGGGCGAGGCGGAAGCCTTTGCCGAGGATGCGGACGTCGGCGGGGAGGCGGCGGTCGGTGAAGGAGAGAGCGCCGACCAGCCGTCCCCGGCGACGGTGAATGCCCCCGCTGCGGCAGTCGCAGCGCAGGGCGGTATCGTGCCGGTGCGTTTGTTCGAACTGGAAGATGCGCCAGGCCAGAACCCCACGCCGGCCGATCCGATCGAAGACGAAAGCGAGCACCCGGACGTCGGGGAACTGCCGGCTGACGCCGCTATTGAAGCGGAGGCTGATGAAGGCGCCGACGCCCTCGATTTCAGCGTGTACGATCGTGAGCTGGTCGACATCTTCGTCGAGGAAGGCAAGGATCTGCTCGACCACTGCGATGGCCTGATCAGCGAGCTGCGCGATGCGCCGCAGGACCGCGAGGCGCTGGCTGGCCTGCAGCGTGATCTGCACACCCTGAAGGGCGGCGCACGCATGGCCGGCATCAATGCCATCGGCGACCTGGGCCACAGCATCGAATCGCTGCTGGAGGCGGTAGCCGCCGGCCGCACTGAGATCGAACGCCGCGACGTGCAGTTGCTGGAGCGCGGTTTCGATCGCCTGCACCAGCTGCTTACCCGTACCGGTGCCCACCGCGTGGTCGAGCCGGCACAGGACCTGGTCGATGCCTTCGAGGTCCGCACCACCACCGATATCGCAGCGGCCGCGCGTGCGGCCAGCCAGATCGAAGCCGCGCCGGAACCGATCGCCAGCCCGTCGCTCGGCATCGTTGATGCGCCGCTGTCGGCGCCGCTGCCGGCTGAGGGCACGGCTGAGGAAGACCCGCTGGCGCGTCCGCAGCAGGAACAGGTGCGCGTGCGCGCCGATCTGCTCGACCGCCTGGTCAACCATGCCGGTGAAGTGGCGATCTACCGTTCGCGCCTGGAACAGCAGCTCGGCGCCTTCCGTGGCGCGATGGGCGAACTGGAGCGCACCAATGCGCGACTGCGCGACCAGCTGCGCCGCCTCGATCTGGAAACCGAAGCGCAGATCGTCGCGCGCTACCAGCGCGAGCAGGACCAGGCCGACCAGAAGTTCGATCCGCTGGAACTGGACCGCTTCTCCACCCTGCAGCAGCTCAGCCGTGCGCTGAACGAATCGGCGGCCGACCTTGGTGGCCTGCAGGGCGTGCTGGACGATCTGTCGCGCCAGTACGACTCGCTGCTGCAACAGCAGTCGCGCGTCAGCTCGGAACTGCAGGATGGCCTGATGCGCGCGCGCATGGTGCCGTTCGATGGCCTGGTGCCGCGCCTGCGCCGCGTGGTCCGCCAGTCCGGCATGGATACCGGCAAGCAGGTGCACCTGACCCTGGAAGGTACCCATGGCGAACTGGATCGCAACGTGCTCGACCGCATGGTCGCGCCGCTGGAGCACATGCTGCGCAATTCCGTGGCCCACGGCCTGGAAGCGCCGGAACAGCGCCGCGCCGCGGGCAAGCCGGAGGAAGGCGAGATCGCCATCCGCCTGCACCGTGAAGGTTCGGAAATCGTGCTGGAAGTGGCCGACGATGGTGCCGGCCTGGACCGCGAGGCGATCCGCCGCCGTGCCATCGACCGTGGCCTGCTGGCCGCCGATGCACAACCGGGCGAGCAGGAGCTGGACAACCTGATCTTTGCCTCCGGGTTCTCCACGGCCGACCAGGTCAGCCAGCTGGCCGGCCGTGGCGTCGGCATGGACGTGGTGCGCAACGAAGTGCGCCAGCTGGGTGGCACGGTCGACATCCAGTCGGTGCGTGGCCAGGGCGTGCGCTTCACCCTGCGCCTGCCGCAGACGCTCGCGGTTACCCAGGCGGTGTTCGTGCAGATCGGCGAAACCACCTTTGCAGTACCGGTAGCGTCGGTGAGCGGTATCGGCCGCCTGTCGCGTGAACGTTTCGAAGCTGCCGACAGCAACTATCGCTACAGCGGCGAAGACTATCCGCTGTATGACCTCGGCAGCCTGGTCGGGCAGGCCCCGGCGCGTGCCGATGGCCAGGACCAGGTGCCGTTGCTGCTGGTACGCGCGGGCGATCTGCGGGCCGCGGTGGCGATCGACCAGGTGCTCGGCAACCGCGAAATCGTGGTCAAGCCGGTCGGCCTGCAGATCGCCTCGGTGCCTGGCATCTACGGTGCCACCATCACCGGCGATGGCCGGGTGGTGGTGATCCTGGACGTGGCCCCGCTGGTGCGCCGCTTCCTCGCCAACCCGACGCTGCCGGTGCTGGCCAATGTGCCGCGCCAGGAGCGCCAGGTGCCGCTGGTGATGGTGGTCGACGACTCGCTGACCATGCGCAAGGTGACCGGCCGCATCCTAGAGCGCCACAACTTCGAGGTCGGTGTTGCCCGTGACGGCGTGGAAGCGCTGGAGCGGCTGGAGGAGCGCGTGCCCGACCTGATGCTGCTCGATATCGAGATGCCGCGCATGGATGGCTACGAGTTGGCCACCGCGATGCGCGCCGATCCGCGCTACAGGGATGTGCCGATCGTGATGATCACCTCGCGCAGCGGCGACAAGCACCGCCAGCGCGCCTTCGAGATCGGTGTCCAGCGCTACCTGGGCAAGCCGTACCAGGAGCTGGACCTGATGCGTAACGTGTACGACCTGCTGGGGATCGCCCGTGTCCGTGAGTGAAACCCATGCGGCCCCGGCCGTTGCCCTGCTGGCCCGCCCCGGTGCGGCGCGCGAGCGCCTGCGCGAGGCGCTGTCGCACGCCGACGTGCAGCTGGTGCTGGAAGACGACCCCAACAGCCTGGAGCCGCAGCTGCTGCAGGACGCCCGCCCGCAGATCGTGGTGATCGCGCTGGAAGCGGCCATCGAAGATGCGCTGGAGCGCCTGGAAACCGTGTTGTCCGCGCCCGGCCTGACCCTGGTGTTCGACGAAGCCGAGCTGGCCGCGCGCCGCGATGGCTGGGAAGCGCAGCGCTGGGGCCGTCACCTGGCCGCCAAGCTGCACGGCCACCAGCAGGTACTGCCGCCCGGTGCGGAAGAGGAACCGAGCCTGCAGCTGGAACCGGGCCACCCGGCACCCGCGCCGGCACCCCAGGAAGAGGCATTGCAGCCCCACCTGGAGCAGGCGCTGAGCTGGGCCGACGACGTGCCGGCCGACGGCCTCTACGCGCCGCCTGCACAGCTGCAGGAGCCGATCGCATTGGAACAGGCGCTGGCGGCGCTGCAGCCGGTCGTGCCCGAACCGCTGGAGGCGCCGGCACTGCCATCGCCACCGGAGGTCGTGCCCGCAACGCCGAAGGCCCCCCCGGTGTCCTTCGACCACACCGCGTGGTCGCTGGTCGATGACGCCGCCGCAGAGCCCAAATCCGCGGCCGAGGTCGCCGCGGTCGAAGCGCCGCGGCCGTCGTTCGATACCGACCATCTGAGCCTGGTGGATCTGGATGCCGCGGCGCCCTCGGCTGCGCGCGCCGGATCGCTGCTGGTGCTGGCCGGCATCGGTGGTCCCGATGCCCTGCGTCGCCTGCTTGGCGCGCTGCCGTCAGCGCTGGGCGTGCCAGTGCTGGTGCACATGCGCCTGGATGGGGGCCGCTACGGCAACCTGGTCAAGCAGATGGCGCGCGTATCGCCGTTGCCGGTGCAGCTGGCTGAAGCGGGCCAGCGCGCAGTACCCGGTGAAGTGCATGTGCTTGCCGACGACATCGGCGTGCGCGTGGCCAGCGATGGCCTGCATTTCCTCAGTGACGCCGGCGGCATTTCGCTTGCCGCGCTGCCGGCCGAACACACCGCGCTGGTGCTGCTCAGTGGTGCCGACCTGGCCCATGTCGGTCCCGCGCTGGACCTCGCCGCGGCCGGTGCCTGGGTGGCAGGGCAGGTGGGTGAGGGCTGTTATGACCCGGCCGCGGCCACCGCGGTCGTCGCCGCCGGCATGGTGGCCGGTGAGCCGCAGGAACTGGCGCAGGCCATTGCCGCGCGCTGGGGCGAGCAGGATGACAACGGAGAGGCACCATGAGCTACGCCAGCAATGACGAAATCCGCGGCGTCCTGATCCAGGCCGGCAACGAGCGCGTGCTGCTGCCCAACGCCACCGTGGCCGAAATGATGTCACGCGTGCCGGTGCAGCCGGTCGCCGATGCGCCGCGCTGGCTGGTCGGCGAGATCGGCTGGCATGGCTGGCAGGTGCCACTGGTGTCGTTCGCGCGCCTGTCCGGGCTGGGCGAGGAAACCGTAGGCGGGCACAACAAGGTGGTGGTGCTGAAAGCACTGAGCGGCAATGCACAGCGCCCGTACTACGCACTGCTGACGCAGAATTTCCCGCAGCTGATCTCGGTGCCGCGCGACGGCCTGCTGGCCGACGCGTCCGAGGAAACCCTGCCGCAGACCGTGCACATGCGCGTCCTGCTGGGTGAGCAGAGCGCGCTGCTGCCGAACCTGGACGCGCTGGAAACAGCGCTGGATTCGCTGGCCGCCTGATCCACCAGACGGTAGTGCCGGCCGCTGGCCGGCAAACTCATGACCTCGTGGATGCCGGCCGCTGGCCGGCAACCGCATGATCCCGTGGATGCCGGCCAGCGGTCGGCACTACCGGGCATCGAGCCTTACCCGAGATCGCCCAACCGTGCCTGCAGCGCCGCGATCGCGGCCAGTCCGGCCGTTTCCGTGCGCAGGATGCGCGGGCCCAGCTGCAATCCCTGGAACCCGGCCGCTGCCAACCGGTCGCGGTCGCGCGGCGACCAACCGCCTTCCGGACCGATGGCAATCACGATGCCGCCGGTGGGCGCTGCATCCAGCGTCGACAGCCGATGCGCCCCCTGCGGGTCCAGTGTCAGCCGCAACGTATCGGCAGGCAGTGCCGCCGTAGCCTGCGCCAACGACAGGGGCGGACCGACCTGCGGAATGCGCGCACGCCCGGACTGGCCGCAGGCCGAAGTCACCACGTTGTTCCAGTGCGCCACGCGCTTCTCGGCGCGGGCCGCATCGAGTTTCACCTCGGTGCGCTCGGCGTTGACCGGAATGATCGCCGCCACGCCCAGTTCGGTTGCCTTCTGCAGAATCAGGTCCATCTTCTCGCCGCGGGCGATACCCTGCAGCAGGGTGATCGCCAGCAGCGACTCATTGCCGATGGCCTGCACCGCATCGATGCGTGCCTGCACCTCGCGTTTTCCAACCACGGTCAGGGTCGCGCTGTAGTCGTGGCCATCGCCGTTGAACAGCACGCAGGCATCGCCTTCGCGCAGGCGCATCACGCGCACCAGGTGGTTGGCGGTCTCTTCCGGCAGGGTCACGGTCTGGCCGCTGTGCAGCGCCAGGTCGATGGGACAGCGGGTCACGCGCATGCAATCGCCTCGTCAATCGCTGCCAGCGTGGTATGTGCCAGCAGCTCCAGTTGTTCGTCGTCCACGCAGTAGGGTGGCATCCAGTACAGCACGTCGCCCAGCGGGCGCAACACCACGCCACGCTTCAATGCAGCCTTGTAGGCGTGCAGCCCCAGCCGCAGGCCCGGGTCGAACGGCGTGCGCTTGTTGCCGTCACGCGACAGCTCGAACGCCACCACCATGCCGGCCTGGCGCACATCAGCCACGTGCGGGTGGTCGTTGAAGGGGGCGGCCAGCGTGCCCATCACCGAGGCGATGCCGCGGTTGCGGGCGATCACATCAGCGTCGCGGAAGATGTCCAGCGTTGCCAGCGCGGCCGCGCAGGCCAGCGGATTGCCGGTGTAGCTGTGCGAATGCAGGAATGCGCGCTCGCGCGAATCATCCAGGAAGGCGTCGTACAGCGCCTGCGTGGCCAGCACCGCGGCCAGCGGCAGGAAGCCGCCGGTCAGGCCCTTGGACAGGCACATCAGGTCCGGCATCACGCCGGCCTGCTCGCAGGCGAACAGCGTGCCGGTGCGGCCGAAACCGGTCGCGATCTCGTCGGCGATCATGAACGCGCCGTGCGCGTCGCACAGTTCGCGCACCCGCTGCAGGTAGACCGGATCGTGCATGCGCATGCCCCCGGCGCACTGCAGGCGCGGTTCCAGGATCACCGCGCAGATCTCCCCCGGATGCTGGTCGAACAGCGTGGCCAGCCCATCGGCGGCCTGGCGTGCACGGTCGGCGGCACTCTGCCCGGGTTCGGCCAGGTAAGCGTCGGGCGACGGCGCGAACAGGCCCTCGGCCAGCAGTGGCGCATAGACGCGGCGGTACAGCGGGATGTCCGCCATCGCCAGCGCGCCCAGGGTCTCGCCGTGGTAGCCGTTTTCCAGCGCGATGAAGCGCGTGCGCCGGGGCTCTCCGCGGTTCTGGAAATACTGGAACGCCATCTTCAGCGCCACTTCCACGCCGGCCGAACCGTTGTCGGCGTAGAACACCTTGGCCAGCGGTTCGCGTCCGGCCTGGCGGGGCGCCAGCGCCAGCAGGCGCTCGGCCAGGGCAATCGCCGGCTCGTGGCCGAAGCCGGCCAGCATCACCTGTTCCAGTTGCCCGGCCTGGGCCGCGATGGCGCCGCCGATGCGCGGTTCGGCATGGCCGAACAGGTTGGTCCACCAGCTGCTGACCGCGTCCAGGTAGCGGTTGCCATCGTGGTCGATCAGCCATGCGCCTTCGCCGCGGGCGATCGGCACCAGTGGCAGGGTGTGCGGATGCTCGCGCATCTGCGTGCACGGGTGCCACAGCACCTGCAGGTCGCGTTGCCGCCAGTGCTGGGCCAGCGGGGAGGGGGTTGGGTCTGCTAGCATTTCGGGCTCATGAACATGTTGCTGCCTGCACATTCTATCGGCCCCGGCGCAAACGCCGGCCGCCGCGGAGATTCCGCATGAACGATGACCGTGCCGGCCGTCGCTTGCCGATCATCCATCGGATCACCGATGAGGAAAACGGCCCCTTCCAGCGCCAGCACCTGGACCTGGAGTTTTCCAACGGCGAGCGCCGCCGCTTCGAGCGCCTGGTCAGCCGTGGCCACGGCGCCGTGGTGGTGGTGCCGATGCTGGATGAGGAGACCGTGCTGCTGGTACGTGAATACGCGGCCGGCATGCACCGTTACGAGCTGGGCCTGGTCAAGGGCCGCATCGATGCCGGCGAGACGCCGGCGCAGGCTGCCGACCGGGAGTTGAAGGAAGAAGCCGGTTACGGCGCACGCCGGGTCGACGTGCTGCGCGCGATGACCCTGGCCCCGACCTACATGAGCCACCAGTCGTGGTTGGTGGTGGCGCGCGATCTGTACCCGGAAAAACTGGCCGGCGACGAGCCGGAAGAACTGGAAGTGGTGCCGTGGAAGCTGGCCGACCTGGACCAGCTGATGCTGCGCGAAGATTTCTCCGAGGGGCGTTCGCTGGCGGCGTTGTTCATCGCCCGCCAGTGGCTGCAGGGAACGCGATGATCAAGCTGACCACGGACCTGCGTGAGACCGTCATCGCCATCGCCCAGGACGCCGGGCGGGCCATCATGCAGGTGTATGCCGATGGCTTCGAGGTGCAGATCAAGGGTGACAACAGCCCGCTCACCGCAGCCGACCTGGCCGCCAACCAGGTCATTGAACAGGGCCTGCAGCAACTGACGCCGGACCTGCCGATCCTGTCCGAGGAATCGGTGCAGGTGCCGTGGGAGCAACGTCGCCACTGGGGCGCTTACTGGCTGGTGGACCCGCTCGATGGTACCCGCGAGTTCATCAAGCGCAATGGCGAGTTCAGCGTCAACATCGCGCTGATCTACCAGGGGGCGCCCGCATTCGGTGTGGTACTGGCGCCGGTCACCGGCATCCTCTGGCATGCCATGCGCGGCGAACTGGCGTACCGCCGGCAGGGGCTGCACGACACCGTGCTGCGCACCCGCACGCCGGCCACCGCGCCGCTGCGAGTGGCGGCCAGCCGCTCGCACCGCTCGCCGGAAACCGAAGCCCTGCTCGCACGCATGGGCCGCATCGAGACCGTCGCGCAAGGCTCGTCGCTCAAATTCTGCCGGATCGCCGAAGGCGGCCTGGATGTCTATCCGCGACTCGGCCCGACCTCCGAATGGGATACCGCTGCCGGCCAGTGCGTGCTGCACGCCGCCGGTGGCGCAGTGCTGTCGGCGGCGACCGGCAAGCCGTTCCGCTACAACCGCCGCGAAACCTTGTTGAACGGCGATTTCATTGCCCTTGGTGACACCAGCCTGCCGTGGCGGGACTGGCTGTCCGACTGATCCTGGAGGCCGCATGAGCGCGCACGACACCCCCGCCAGCGGCAGCGCCGCCACCCACGAACTGGAGCGCCTGCTGGCGATCATGGCGCGCCTGCGCGACCCGCAGGGCGGCTGCCCCTGGGACCTGGAACAGAACTTCGCGACCATCGCCCCGTACACCATCGAGGAAGCCTACGAGGTCGCCGATGCGATCGACCGTGGCGACCTCGACGATCTCTGCGACGAACTGGGCGACCTGCTGCTGCAGGTGGTGTTCCATGCGCGCATGGCCGAGGAGCAGGGCGCCTTCGCCTTCGCCGAGGTGGCGCGCGCGATCAGCGACAAGATGCAGCGCCGCCACCCGCACGTGTTCGCCGACACCAGCGTCGACGATGCCGATGGGGTGATGCGCAACTGGGAAGCGATCAAGCGCGCCGAACGCGCCGCCAAGGGCGAGCAGGACACCTCCGCGCTGGCCGGCATCTCGCGTGGCCTGCCGGAATGGCAGCGCGCGGTGAAGCTGCAATCGCGCGCGGCCAAGGTCGGCTTCGACTGGCCAGGCCCACTGCCGGTGCTGGACAAGGCGGCCGAGGAACTGCAGGAGCTGCGCGAGGAATTCGAGCGCGGCGACGTCGCGGGCAACAAGGCACGCCTGCAGGAGGAACTGGGTGATCTGCTGTTTGTCTGCGCCAACCTGGCCCGGCACGCCGACATCGACCTGGGCGCCGCGCTGCGTGGGGCCAACCATAAGTTCGAGCGTCGCTTCCGCTCGATGGAAGCGCAGGCCGAAGCGCAGGGCAGCACGTTGGCGGCGATGGACCTGGATGCGCAGGAAGCCTTGTGGCAGCGCGCCAAGACGGCGGAAAAGGCGTGAAGACGCTGGCCCTGTTCCTGCTGACCGCGCTGGCCGAGATCGTGGGCTGCTATCTGCCCTGGCTGTGGCTGCGCAAGGGCGGCAGCATCTGGCTGCTGCTGCCGGCGGCGGCCAGCCTAGCCCTGTTCGCCTGGTTGCTGACCCTGCATCCAACTGCCAGTGGCCGCGTCTATGCGGCCTACGGCGGCGTCTACATCGGCACGGCGCTGTTCTGGCTGTGGCTGGTCGATGGCATCCGCCCCAGCCGCTGGGACCTGTTCGGCGCCGTGCTGTGCCTGGCCGGCATGGCGGTGATCATGTTCGGGCCGCGCGCCTCCGCACCGTAGCGTCGAGCCTGCTCGGCTCTACAAACGCAGCGCCACCGGACCATGCACTGCCGCTTTCCCTCCTGGGAAGGCGCATGATGGGGCTGACCATGGCCCCGGGGCACCTGCATGTCGCGATTTGCCAGCTTCCGCGAGTTCTATCCGTTCTACCTCAGTGAACACCGCCATCCGGTGTCGCGCCGGTTGCACTTCATCGGCAGCTGCATGGTCCTGCTGCTGGTCGCCAGCGCCCTCCTGCGCGGGCAGCCGATGCTGCTGCTGGCGGCGCTGCTGTGCGGCTACGCTTTCGCCTGGATCGGCCATTTCTTCTTCGAGAAGAACCGCCCGGCCACCTTCCGGCACCCCGTGTACTCGTTCATGGGTGACTGGGTGATGTTCGTCGACATCCTGCGCCGGCGGGTGCCTTGGTAGCGGCCGCTGTGCATGCCGCCTTCACGCGCTATGCTGGGGCCTGGACGTCATAGATAAGGAAAGCGCGATGTTCCCCACCATGTTCTTTACCGTGGTACTGGCCTTCGTGGCCGTGGTGATCCTGTTCAAGGCAGTACGGATGGTGCCGCAGGGATACGAATGGACCGTCGAGCGCTTCGGGCGCTACACGCACACCATGACCCCGGGCCTGCACTTCCTGATTCCGATCGTCTACGGCGTCGGGCGCAAGGTGAACATGATGGAGCAGGTGCTGGACGTGCCCAGCCAGGAAGTGATCACCAAGGACAACGCGGCCGTGCGCGTGGATGGCGTGGTGTTCTTCCAGGTCCTGGACGCGGCCAAGGCCGCCTATGAGGTGGCCAACCTGGAAGTGGCGATGATCGCCCTGGTGCAGACCAACATCCGTACCGTGATCGGTTCGATGGACCTGGACGAATCGCTCAGCCAGCGCGAGGTGATCAACGCCCAGCTGCTGAGCGTGGTCGACCATGCCACCAACCCGTGGGGCGTGAAGGTCAACCGCATCGAGATCCGCGACATCCAGCCGCCGCGCGACCTGCTGGATGCGATGGCGCGGCAGATGAAGGCCGAGCGCGAGAAGCGCGCGCAGATCCTCGAGGCAGAGGGCTCGCGGCAGTCGGAGATCCTGCGCGCCGATGGCGAGAAGCAGGCCACTGTGCTGGAAGCCGAAGGACGTCGCGAGGCTGCGTTCCGCGATGCCGAGGCGCGAGAGCGCCTGGCGGAGGCCGAGGCCATGGCGACCAAGGTGGTGTCGGCGGCCATCGCCGAGGGCGACGTGCAGGCGATCAACTACTTCGTTGCCCAGAAATACGTCGAAGCGTTCAAGGAACTGGCCAGCTCGCCGAACCAGAAGCTGGTGCTGATGCCGATGGAGGCCAGCGGTGTGATCGGTTCGATCGCCGGCGTGGCCGAACTGGCCAAGCAGGCACTGGGCGAACAGAACAACAAGGCCGCGGGCAAGCGACCGCCGCCGATCGGAGGCTGACATGCGCTGGGAAGTCGTGGGTTGGGGCGCACTGGCATTGCTGCTGTTCGCCGCCGAGGCACTGGCGCCGGGCGCGTTCATGCTGTGGATCGGCATCGGCGCGGCTGCCGTGTTCGTGCTGGTGGCCGTGTTCAGCGGCATTCCGCTGCTGTGGCAGGTGGTGGCCTTCGTGCTGCTGAGCATTGTGTCGATCCAGTGCTACCGGCGCTGGGGCAGGGCGAGGGCGCGGCCCAGCGATGCGCCGTTGCTCAACCGCCGCGCCGAACAGCTGGTCGGACGGGTGGTGCCGTTGCAGCAGGGCATCGTCGGCGGGCAAGGCCGGGTCAGCATCGACGATGCGTACTGGCAGGTCAGCGGCCCGGAACTGCAGGCCGGCACCCTGGTGCGGGTGGTGGCGGTGCAGGGCAGCACGTTGCAGGTCGAGGTGGCAGACCGCCCCCTGTAGAGCCGCTGCGCTGCGGCACGCCTGCGGGCGACCGATCTGGGATAATGGGGATTCTTGTTTCCTCTGCTGCCGGACCCGGTCATGACCCAGAAGACGCTGCTCAACGATACCCACCGCGCCCTCGGCGCCAAGATGGTCGATTTCGGGGGTTGGGACATGCCCATCCACTACGGCTCGCAGCTGGACGAGCACCACCTGGTGCGTCGCGAGTCGGGTGTGTTCGATGTCAGCCACATGACCGTGGTCGACCTGCGCGGTGACCAGGTCAAGCCGTTCCTGCGCCGCCTGCTGGCCAACTCGGTCGACAAGCTGAAGGTGCCGGGCAAGGCACTGTACTCGTGCATGCTGAATCCGCGCGGCGGCGTCATCGACGACCTGATCGTCTATTACCTCGGCGACGACTTCTTCCGCATGGTGGTCAACGCCTCCACCCGCGAGAAGGATCTGGCCTGGCTGCGCGAGCATGCCGCGCCGTTCGGCGTTTCCGTCGAGCAGCGTCCCGACCTGGCGATCCTCGCCGTGCAGGGGCCGCAGGCACGCGAGATCGTGATCGGCCTGGCCGGCGAAGGCGACCGTGAAGCACTGGCCAAGCTGGGCCGCTTTGCCGCCCTGCAGGTGCAGTCCGGCAAGGGCGTCGAGCTGTTCGTTGCCCGCACCGGCTACACCGGCGAGGACGGTTTCGAAATCCTGCTGCCGCAGGACGCCGTGGTCGCGTTCTGGAACCAGCTGCTGGCCGCGGGCGTGAAGCCGGCAGGCCTCGGTGCGCGTGACACGCTGCGCCTGGAAGCCGGCATGAACCTGTATGGCCAGGACATGGACGAAGAGATCAGTCCGTATGAAGCGGCACTGGCCTGGACCGTGTCGCTGGACGAAGGCCGCGACTTCATCGGCCGCGACGTGCTGGAAGCGCAGAAGGCGGCCGGCACCGCGCGCCAGATGATCGGCCTGGTGATGGACGAGAAGGGCGTGCTGCGGCACGGCCAGGCGGTGACCACCGCCAGCGGCCAGGGCGAGATCCTGTCCGGCACCTTCTCGCCAAGCCTGGCCAAGGGCATCGCGTTTGCCCGCGTGCCGGCCGGCGAACTCGGCGAGGTCACCGTCGATATCCGTGGCCGGCAGGTGCCGGTGCGCGTGGTCAAGTTCCCGTTCGTGCGCGAAGGCCAGGCGCAGCCCGGCGTGCTCGCCGACGCCTGATCCAAACATGCCGGCCGTCACTGACAGCAGTGGCGGCCGGTTGGTTACACTAGCCCCGTTTTTTCCACCCCTGCATATCTCTGGAGCAGTCCCATGAGCGAGATCCCCGGCGACCTCAAGTTCCTCAAGTCCCATGAGTGGGCCCGTGTCGAAGGCAATGGCCGCGTCACCGTCGGTATTTCCGACCACGCACAGGGCCTGCTCGGTGACCTGGTCTACGTCGAGCTGCCGGAAGTCGGCGCGACCGCCAAGGCCGGCGAGCAGATCGCCGTCGTCGAATCGGTGAAGGCCGCTTCGGACGTCTACAGCCCGATCAGCGGCAAGATCGTCGAGGTCAACTCGGACCTGTCCGACAAGCCGGAAACCATCAACGAAGATGCCTACGGCGAAGGCTGGATGTTCGTGGTCGAACTGTCCAACGCCGAAGAGCTCAACGAGCTGCTGGACCCGGACGCATACGCCGAAGCCCTGGAAAACGAAGACCACTGAGTCGTCGTTTCCCGGGTTCGGACACGGCCACCTTCGGGTGGCCGTTTTTGTTTTGGCGTCCGCAAGGACTCATGACGACCCGTTCGCTGCCGACCTCGATGCGGCATCAGCCGTCAGCCGAGCGGTACCGATGGACGTGCGCAGTTTTGCGCAAATCCGCGTTTCCACCCCCGCTTCGACGCATCGGGATGTGAAAACTTTTTCCCCCTTGTTGCGGTGCCGTTGTGGTGGCGTTGGCAAGGGGGACGACGGTCGCCGCCGGTATGCACATGCAGCGCTGGCCAACCTGCATGCAACTGCGCGGAGTGCTTATTTCAAGTGCTTTTTGTTCAACGCTTGCGTTGGCGTTGTTGCGCGCGACGCGCATGCGCGGTGTCCTGGCGGCCGCTGTGGGCGGAGTGTGGCGGCCGCGCCGGTGCCAACGCCGACGGCGCGGATGTGAAAATTTTTCGCGGGGGTTGTTGACAGTAAAAAAAACCGTGATTAGGTTTCGCCTCAGCAGACCTTGCCTGCCCAACCGAGTGCGCAGAATCAATCGTCCGATGCGAAGCAGCCCCTTCAAGACCACCGCGACCCTGATGACGGTGGACATGGCCCCGCTTCCCCCGGAGAAATGCAAGGCACCTCCCGTTCCGATGCCCGCTCCGCCGATCGAGGCAGGCATCGCCGCATCCGTAACGGCGCGCCTGACGCGCCGGCGGTCCCCGCGCGCAGCATCTGCGGGTTTGATCCACCTGGGCGTTTCAACTCCCTATCACTGACGAGGAGCCATCCCATGGCAACCAAGAAAGCTGCGAAGAAGAAGCCCGCCGCCAAGAAAGCGGTGAAGAAGGTCGCGAAGAAGGCCGCTGCCAAGAAGGCAGTGAAGAAGGTAGCGAAGAAGGCGACCGCCAAGAAGGCAGTGAAGAAGGCTGCGAAGAAGGTCGCCAAGAAGACCACTGCGAAGAAGGCAGTGAAGAAGGCGGCGAAGAAGGTCGCCAAGAAGCCCGCCGTCAAGAAGACCGCGAAGAAGGCCGTCAAGAAGGTAGCCAAGAAGGCCACCAAGAAGACTGCCAAGAAGGCAACGGCCCGCAAGCCTGCCAAGAAGGTCGCGAAGAAGGCCACTGCCAAGAAGGCCGTCAAGAAGACCGCCAAGAAGGCAGTGAAGAAGACCGCGAAGAAGGCCACCAAGAAGGCTGCCCCGAAGAAGGCGGCAAAGAAGGTTGCCAAGCGCAAGCCGGCCGCCCGCAAGAAGAAGGCCGCTCCGGTCGCTCTGCCGGCAACACCGGCGCCGCTGATCTAAGTACTTCCCGATAGCCGTACCCTGAAACCCCCTTCCCTGACTGCCCAGCGGGGAGGGGGTTTTTTTATGCATGGGCGTGCGCAGCGCCGCGTAATGCTCGAGGCCGCCAGCGCCTTGGCGTCGAGCTTGCTCGGCCGCATACCGCATTTGCAGCGTCGAGCTTGCTCGACTGCGTTGGCTCGATCAGTCGAGCAAGCTCGACGCTACGAGCTCAGACAAAAAGGGCGACCCAACGGTCGCCCCTCATGCTTACGGTGCAGCTCGCCAGATCAGCGCGGCGATGCCACCGCGCGGTTGCTCGATGCACCTTTGCCCTTGCGCTTGTCCTGCTGCGCCGGGCTCGCACCTTCAGCCATCAGGTTGTCGCTGCCGAAGTCGGTGTCCACGTCCAGCCAGCGCTGCGCCGGCAGGCCGAGCGCGGAATCGAGCACGGTCGGCAGCAGGCCACTGGGCAGGCCACTTTCGCCGTTCCAGAGGATGGCGATGCCGAGATCGCGTTCCGGCACCAGCGCGACCAGGCCGCGATAGCCCTGCACCGCGCCGGCATGGAAGACCACGTCGTGGCCGGCGTAGTCGAAGGTGCGCCAGCCCAGCGCGTAGCCGGCCGAGTGCAGGCGCTCGCGGCGCCAGCCCGAACGCATCTCGCCCGGGGTGTTGATCAGGCTGGAATGCAAAGTCGCCAGCAGCGGCGCCGGCAGTACGTCGGGGCGGTGACCGGTATGGGCCAGCAGCCACTGCGCCATGTCACTGGCGCTGGCGTTGACGCCAGCGGCCGGGGCGACGCGGTAGTAGGTCGGCTTCGGCGTCAGTGACACCCAGCCGTTGCGGCTGCGCACGTGCGGACGCGCCCAGCGCGAGCTGGCCTGGATGCCGGCCAGGCCGAGGCTGGCATCGTTCATGCCCAGCGGCTTGAAGATGCGGCGTTCGACCGACTGCTCGTAGAAGCTGCCCGAGGCCGCGTAGACGACATCGCCGATCAGGCTGAAGGCCACGTTCTGGTAGGCGTAGCAGTCGCCCGGCAGGCACTTCAGGCTGGTGTTGGCCAGTTTCTGGGTGAGCGCGTAGTACTCGGCGTTGCCTTCGATATCGCGGTCGTAGGCGTTGTACGGCAGGCCGACGCGATGGCTGAGCACGTCGGCCACGGTCAGCCGGTCGGTGGCTTCGGGCGAATTGAGGCGGAAGCCCGGCACGTAATCGGTCACCTTGCTGTCCCAGCGCAGGGTGCCGTCGTTGACCAGCAGGCCGGCCATGGTGCCGGCGAAGGCCTTGGACAGCGAGGCCAGGCGGAACACGGTGTGCGCATCGACCGGCAGCGGATTGTTGACGTCGGTGACGCCATAGCCGCGTGCGCTGAGGATGCGGCCGCCCTGCACGATCGCTACGGCCATGCCCGGCACGCGCTCGCCATAGGTGAGCTGCTGTGCCATCGACTCGATGTTGGCGACGTTGAAGCCGGCGGCCGGTGCCTGCACCTGCGGCACCAGGCCGGTGCGGTAGGCCGCCGGTTGGGTATGGGCGACGGCGACGGCAGCAGGAGATTCGATGTTGGCCGGCATCGGGGGCAACGCCGGCGGGGTCTGCGCGGTGGTGGACAAGGCAACAGGCATCAACATGCCCAGCAAACCGGTGGCCGCCGAACGGATCGGACGACGCAGGCTGTTCTTTTTCATCGTTTGGACCCGTGCGCGACTGCTGATGGCGATTCTAGCGCCGCTTTTCCCCTGTGCACAAACAAAGCGAAGATGAATGCGCATCTCGTTGAAAAAGTTGGAATTTTGACGCTCCAAATGCGTGTGTCGGAACGTGTCATGCGGACCCTCCGTAGACCTGGCCCCAACGTCCATCGGCGGTCGCCTGCTGGCGATGTTGCAGTGCATTGGCTAACGTACGCGCTTCACCGCGCCCGGAGCCTGCGATGCCACTGTCCAACCGCCGTCTGTGGGCGAGGGACGTCGCGTGAGCGCGGCATCGGGCAAGGGGCCGCTGCAGGGCCTGATTGCGGCGCTGCGCGAATCCCCCGCGCTGTGGTGGTCGTTCCTGTATTTCTTCTGCCTGCTCAGCGGTTACTACGTGCTGCGCCCAGTGCGGGAGGCGATGGCCGCCTCGGCCGACCTGGAGACGGTGTTCCCACCGCTGCTGATCGCCTGGTTCGACAGCCATGGCATCGCACTGAAGGACTTCGTCCTGCAGTTCCTGTTCACCTGCGTGTTCGTGATCATGCTGGTACTGCAGCCGGTGTATGGCTGGCTGGTCAGCCGCTTCCCACGCCGCGTGTTCCTTCCCGTGGTGTATGGCTTCTTCATCATCACCCTGCTGGGGTTCTACGCGCTGTTCGACAGCGGGGTGCCAGGCCGGGGCATGGCGTTCTTCTTCTGGATCACCGTCTTCAACCTGTTCGCGGTCGCGGTGTTCTGGAGCTTCATGGCCGACGTGTTCTCCAACGCGCAGGCGCGCGCCTGGTACGGCTATATCGGTGCCGCGGGCACCATCGGGGCCTTCCTCGGCCCGATCATCACCAGTGCGCTGGTGCAGCGCGTGGGCATCGCCAACCTGATGCTGGTTTCGGCCGGCTTCCTGGCGATCTGCCTGCTCAGCATCTGGCGGCTGCGGCACTGGGCGGTACTGCGTGAGCGCGAGCAGCAGCTGGTATCCGGTGAGCAGCCGATGGGCGGCAGTGTGCTGGATGGCCTGAAGCTGATCGTGCGCGAACCGCTGCTGCGCTGGCTGGCGATCATGGTGGTGTTCGGCGTCGGTGTAGGCACCCTGCTGTACAACCAGCAGGCGGCGATCGTGCGCGCATCCTTCACCGACCCGGCCGCCAGCACCGCGTTCTTCTCGCGTATCGACCTGGCGGTGAACGCGCTGGCGCTGCTGATGCAGCTGGGCCTGACCCGTTGGCTGCTGTCGCGCCACGGCATCGCTCCGGCGCTGCTGATTCCAGGCTTTGCGATCCTGATCGGCTTCTCGGTGCTGGCTGCCTCGCCGATGCCGCTGATGGTGGCGGTGGTGCAGGTGATGACCCGCGCCAGCGAGTTCGCGCTGGCCAAGCCGGCACGCGAGACGATCTACACCCGCGTGGACCGCCAGTGGCGCTACAAGGCCGGTGCGGCGATCGATACCGTGGTCTACCGCGGTGCCGACCTGAGCTTTGCGTGGGTGCACAAGGGGCTGTCCCTGTTCGGCTCGCATGTGGTGTTCATCGGCGGCGTGTTGGTGGCCGCGTTGATGACCCTGGCCGCGTTCGGTGTGCTGCGCGAAGAAAAGAAGCTGCCGCGCGACCGCTGAGCCGGTCCGGTTTTTTTCGAGGAGAGGAACGATGTTGATGATCGCGCTGTTGCTGACCGTGCTGGTCGCTGTGCTGCACCTGTATTTCCTGGTGCTGGAGATGTTCCTGTGGACCCGCCCGCTGGGCCTGAAGACCTTCCGCAATACGCCGGAGAAGGCCGAGACCACGCGGGTGCTGGCGGCCAACCAGGGGCTCTACAACGGCTTCCTGGCGGCGGGGATCGTGGTGGGGCTGGTGATCGCGCAGCCGGTGCTGGTGACGTTCTCGCTGGCCTGCGTGGTGGTGGCGGGGTGCTATGGCGCGTACAGCGTGAGCCGGCGCATTTTCATGATCCAGGCGCTGCCGGCGATTCTGGCGTTGGTGCTTCGCGCGGTGGCGTAGTTTCCAGCCAACGGCGCAGCCCCTCGTGAGTGGGTCGCGTAGAGCTTGTCATGGGGTTGGTCGGGCGGGTGGACTGGGCAGGGGACGCCGTGAACCCGTCCCTGGGGGCTTGGCCGCCGCATCCTTGCGGCGGACACCCCTGCCCAGCCCACCCGCCCGACCCCTGACAGTTTCCGTGCGCGGCCAGCCCACGGAGAAGAAAAAGAAGATCAACAGCAACAGCAACAGCAACAAGCGGCCGGTGGGCCGCTTTTGCTTCTGCTCTTCTTTTTTCTCTTCCGTGGCTGGATGCCCCGCCCGGCTTCACCCCTCCGGCCCAACCGATAAACCGCTTTCAGCGTCCTACCACGAGGGGCTGCGCCGTTCGCGGGAACCTCACTTCGCCGGCGACATCCACATGTCGATCACCGCGCTGAACACCTCCGTCCCCGCACGATCGCGCACGCTCACCGTCACCGGCAGTGCGTAGCCTTCAGCGGCCGCCACGATCGGCTGTGCCGGCAACGCGACCGCATGCAGCGTGCCGCGCGCCTTGGCCAGGTACTGCACCTGCATGCCCTTCGGAATCCAGCGCATGCCCTTGGGCAGCGAGGCATCCACCATCAGCCCGGCGGTCAGCTCGGCCAGGTTGCACATCGCGATCGCGTGCACCGTGCCGATGTGGTTGCGCACCCTGCGACGGTCGGACAGCGTGCCTTCGCAGCGGCCCGGTTCCAGGCGGGTGATGCGCGGCGCGATGCTGGCGAAGTAGGGCGCCTTGAAGCACACCGCGCGCGCGAACAGCCAGTCGCCGGCAGGCCAGCGCTGCAGGCGGTGGTAGAGCGAGAGCAGGGGCGTGGACATGGTGGGAATTCCGGTCGGCGGATAAAGCGACGGCGGGCCGAGGCCCGCCGTCGAAGGCAACGCGTGTCGCGGGCGATCAGGCCGCCTGCGAATGCGGGTCCTTGTGCTGGCGGTCGTAGTAGCTGGCCGCGCGCAGCTCGTGGGTGTCGAAGTCGTCCACGGTGATGGTGTCCAGGGTCAGCGTGCGCAGCTCTTCCAGCAGGCTGCGTTCGTCCTGGGTGATCACGCCTTCGGCCACGGCCTCGTCCAGCTGCGCCTTGAAGTCCAGCGCCTCGATGCCCTTGCTCTTCAGCGCCTTCAGGAACTTGCGCTCCACCGGTTCGGCCATGATCGCCTTGCTCAGGTAGCTGTTGATGCGGCCACCCGGGTTGTTCTCGCACGGGGTCAGGAACACGCCATTGGCCAGGCGGTCGCGGGCTTCGTTCGGCGCCATCAGCAGTGCGGCGACGCGGCGGCTCAGGCGGTCGCCCGGAGCCTCGGCACGACGGCCGAGCGGGAAGATCAGCGCCCACATCAGCCAGCCGATCGGACGGATCGGGAAGTTGCGCAGCGCGGCCGACAGCGATTCCTCGATCTTGTGCACGCTGTCATGGAAGGCCCAGGCCAGCAGCGGCTGGTCGGCCTGCGGTGCGCCTTCGTCGTGGTAGCGCTTGAGCATGGCGCTGGTCATGTAGACATGGCTCAGCACGTCGCCCAGGCGGCCGGACAGCGACTCCTTGAACTTCAGCTTGCCGCCGAGGGTCATCATCGAGATGTCGGCCATCAGCGCCAGGTTGGCCGAGTAACGGTCCAGCTTGCGGAAGTAGCGGCGGGTGTAGGCGTCGCCCGGCGCGGCACCGAAGCGCGCGGCGGTCAGGCCGAACCAGAACGAACGCACGGCATTGGAGATGCCGAAGCGGATGTGGCCGAACAGGCTGCGGTCGAACTCCTGCAGGCCGGCACGGGTGTCCGGATCCTGCGCCGCCTTCATTTCCTTCAGCACCCACGGGTGGCAGAGGATCGCACCCTGGCCGAAGATCAGCAGGCTGCGGGTCATGATGTTGGCGCCTTCCACGGTGATCGCGATCGGTGCGGCCTGCCAGCTGCGGCCGGCGAAGTTGCGCGGCCCCAGGATGATGCCCTTGCCGCCGATCACGTCCATCATGTCCGAGATCACTTCGCGGCTCATGGTGGTGCAGTGGTACTTGGCGATCGCCGACGGCACCGACGGCACGTCGCCACGATCGACCGCCGCAGCGGTAGCCTGCGACAGCGCACTGATCTTGTAGGCCTTGCCGCCGATGCGGGCCAGTGCTTCTTCAACGCCCTCGAAGCGGCCGACCGACAGGCCGAACTGCTTGCGGATGCGCGCATAGGCGCCGGTGACGGCGGCACCGGCCTTGGCACCACCGCTGGCGGTGGACGGCAGGGTGATCGAACGGCCCACGGCCAGGCACTCGTTGAGCATGTTCCAGCCCTTGCCGGCCATCGCGGCGCCGCCGATCAGCTGGGTCAGCGGGATGAACACATCCTTGCCCTTGATCGGACCGTTCTGGAAGGTCGAGTTGAGCGGGAAGTGGCGACGGCCGATTTCCACGCCGGCGGTGTCGCGCGGCAGCAGGCCGAGGGTGATGCCGATGTCGCGGGTGTCGCCGATCAGGCCATCCGGGTCGTACATGCGGAAGGCCATGCCGATCAGGCTCGCGACCGGGGCCAGGGTGATGTAGCGCTTGTCGAAGGTCAGGCGCACGCCGAGCACCTGCTCGCCGTTCCATTCGCCCTTGCAGACGATGCCGTAGTCGGGAATCGAGGTGGCGTCGGAGCCGGCGAACGGACCGGTCAGGCCGAAGCACGGCACCTCGCGGCCATCGGCCAGGCGCGGCAGGTACTGGTCCTTCTGCTCCTGGGTACCGTAATGCACCAGCAGTTCACCCGGGCCCAGCGAGTTCGGCACGCCAACGGTGGAACTGACCACCGAGGACACCGAGGCCAGCTTCTGGATCACCTTGTGGTGGGCCAGCGCGGAGAAGCCCAGGCCGCCGTATTCCTTCGGGATGATCATGCCGAAGAACTTGTTCTTCTTGATGAAGGCCCACAGCTCCGGCGGCAGGTCGGCATGGACGTGGGTGATTTCCCAGTCGTTGACCATGGTGCACAGCTCTTCGACCGGGCCATCGAGGAAGGCCTGCTCTTCAGCAGTCAGCTGCGGCTTGGGGTAGTTCAGCAGGATGTTCCAGTCCGGGTCGCCGGTGAACAGCTCGCCCTCGAAACCGACCGAGCCGGTTTCCAGCGCGATGCGCTCGGTCTGCGACAGCGGCGGCAGCACCTTGCGGAACACCTTCATCATCGGGCCGGTCAGCAGCGGCTTGCGGATGAACGGCAGCAGCAGCGGCACGGCGATCACCGCCAGCACAGCGGCAGCCACGATCGTGGCGGTCTGGTTGACGTAGGGAATGAACCAGCAGGCGACCAGCAGGGCCACGCTGATCAGCGTCCAGGTAACCAGCCGCATGCGGTGGTAGGCGACGAACGCGCCTGCCAGCAGCAGGGCGAGGAAGGGAAGAACGATGCTCATGAGCGTGCTCCGGTGACGTGCTCGTTTGTGGCGGACGAAGCTGCAGCATCCGCTGCGGGCAACACGTCCAGATAGTCCAACACAGTAGCGGTAAAGGCGTCGTTGTCATCGCCGGCGACCATATGCGTGGCCTGCGGCAGCTGTACATGGCGCGCGTGCGGTGCCAACGCCAGGAATTCGGCCACGGTCTGCGGCGTGACCAGGTCGCTGCGGCCGCCGCTGACCAGCAGCAACGGGCACTTCACCTGGCGTGCGGCCTCGGCCAGCGCGTCCTGGTGCTGCTCGCTGTCGCGGGCCAGTTCGGCCACCAGACGGGGGTCCCAGTGCCAGCGCCAGCGGCCGTGGCCGTCTTCGCGCAGCAGCGCCCGCAACGACTGCTCGGATTTGCGCGGGCGGTGCGGCATGTAGGCCGAGATCACGTCGGCGGCCTGGGTCAGCGAGGCGAAGCCGTCGGGATGGGCGGTCATGAAGGCCAGGATGCGTTCGACGCCGGCGGTATCCCAGCGCGGGGTGATGTCGACCAGCACCATCGCCGAGAACAGGCCTGGCCAGCGCGATTCGGCAAGCAGTCCGAACAGGCCGCCCATCGAAGCCGCCACCAGCACCGGCGGCCGCGGTTGCTCACCGGCCAGTACGATCAGGTCATCGGCGAACTGTTCGCCGTGGTAGGGCAGGTCGGCGGCATTCCAGTCCGAGTCACCGTGGCCGCGCGCATCGTAGGCCAGCGTCTGCAGGCCCGCCGCGGACAGGGCCCGTGCGGTGGCATTCCAGGCATGGCGGGTCTGGCCGAAGCCATGGGCGAACAACACGCGACCGTGGCGACCATGGTCGCTGGCGGTGGCCGCCAGGCGTGCGCCATGGGCTGCGTCCAGTCGCAGGTCATGGAATGCAGCGGGAGTCGGGGGCGTAACCATACTTGCTAGTATGGATCGCTTGTGAGGGAAGTCAATACTGCACGGTATGGTGCGTTGCGGCAGGTGCCCGCCGGGCGGCGCGACGGCTTCGGCAGCAATCGCGTACTGCAACGAACCCCGGCGTATGGTTAAATCAGCCCATGAATCAACCTTACGCTTCCGCCGGCGAACCGCGCGCCGGCCGCAACAGCCGCCTGAGTGCCGAAGACTGGGCCCAGGCGGCTCTCGACCTGATTGCTGAACAAGGCGTGGGTGCCGTCGCGGTGGAACCGTTGGCGCGGCGCCTGGGCGTGACCAAGGGCAGTTTCTACTGGCACTTCCCTTCGCGTGATGCCCTGCTGCAGGCGGCGCTGGAACGCTGGGAACTGTTCGAACAGGAGCAGGTGTTCGGCAGCCTGGAAGATGTGCCGGATCCGCGTGTGCGCCTGCGCCAGCTGTTCCAGATGGTGGCCCACGAAGTGCAGCCGCACATCATCTACAGCGAACTGTTGAAGGCGCTGGATCATCCGATGGTGCGCCCGGTGATCGATCGCGTGTCGCAGCGCCGCCTCGACTACCTGGTTGCTTCGTTCCGCCAGGCCGGTCTCAGTTCGACCGACGCGCGGCACCGTGCGCGGCTGGCGTACGCGGCCTATGTCGGCTTCCTGCAGCTTTCGCTGCAGTTGCAGCAACCGAAGCAGGCCCGCGAGGATTTCGAGGCCTATGTCGAGCATCTGATCGAGACGCTCATTCCCAGCTGAATGGGAGCCGGGGCGCCTGCAAGTGCTGATTGGGCCTTGCAGGCCGGCCTCAATGCGCCGACGTATGCAGTAATGAGAGCGTTTTCACACGATTTCGGCGTTTTCTTAACGACTCTTTAATTCCAGATCAAGTGTGGCTACTATCGGGTCACCAGTCGTTTTTGTGCCTCCCTTTTGGGGCACGTCGGCTGGACTCAGCACACAACCCAAGATCCATGGAGAGAGAGCCCATGAAGTTGAACAGCAACAAGCTGCGCGATGCTGTGTGCGTTGCGCTTGCGGCCAGTGCCGCGTCCGTCGGTGGTACCGGCGCGGCGTTCGCCCAGCAGGCCACCAATCTGGACCGCATCGAAGTCACCGGCTCGCGCATCCGCACCGTCGACGTCGAAACCGCCCAGCCGGTCCTGACCCTCAACCGCGCTGACATCGAGAAGCAGGGCTTCTCGTCGGTCGCTGACATCCTGCAGAACATCAGCGCCGTGGGTACGCCGCCGATCAGCCGTGCCCAGCCGCTGTCCTCGGGCGAAGCCGTCGGTGGTACCTACATCAGCCTGCGTGACCTGGGCGCGACCCGTACCCTGGTCCTGCTCAACGGCAAGCGCCTGGGCATCACCACCGGTGGCCTGCAGGACATCTCGACCGTGCCGGTCTCGGCGATCGAGCGCATTGAGGTGCTGAAGGACGGCGCTTCGTCGATCTACGGTTCCGATGCCATCGCCGGCGTCATCAACATCATCACCCGTACCAACTTCGAAGGCGCCACCGGCAGCGTCTACTACGGCCAGTACAGTGAAGGCGACGGTGCCACCCGCACCATGGACTTCACCATGGGCGTGAAGGGTGAGCGCGGTTCGCTGACCATCGGTGCCGAGTACGCCAAGGAAGACAAGGTGCGGGCGGCGGATCGTCCGTACGGTGCCTTCCCGCGCAGTGCCAACCACCCGGACTTCGGCTGGACCACCGTCGGTGAGTTCGGTGGCTTCGTCAGCCGTCCGGCCGACGGCCTGCCCGGCGTCACCTATCCGGCGGCCAGCGCGGGCAACCCGAACCGCGAAGTGCGCGTGATCCTGCGTGAGGGTGGCAACCCGAACAACAAGGCCGACTACATCGCGCAGAACGTCAACAGCTTCTCCACCCAGGACAAGACCAACACCAACCTGCAGACCGACCTGCGTACCCCGCAGGAACGCCGTGCAGTGTTCGTCGATGGCATCTACGACCTGACCGACAACGTGCGCCTGCGCACCAACATGCTGTACAGCTACCGCGATTCGAACCGCCAGATCGCCGGCTATCCGTACGGCGCGCTGGCCTTCGGTTCGCCGATTTCGGCCAGCAGTGCGTTCAATCCGCTGGGCACCGACATCGCCAACTGGTGGCGTCGTACCTCCGAAGTGCCGCGCAATACCCGCGCCGAGCTGACCACCTTCCGCTTCAGTGGCGGCCTGGAAGGCAGCTTCGAGTTCTCCGATCGCCTGTTCGATTGGGATGTCGGCTACCTGTACAACAACAACAAGCTGGTGCAGACCAGCACCGGTGACCTCAACCTGACCGCGCTGCGTGCGGCGGTGGGTCCGTCGTTCATCAACAGCAGCGGCGTGGCGCAGTGCGGTACCGTGGCCAACCCGATCGGGCTGAACCAGTGCGTGCCGTACAACCCGTTCCTGCGTGCCGGCATCCAGAGCAACGGTGCCAATGGCGCATTGACCGGCAATACCGCCCTGCAGAACCTGCTGTTCCCGTCTGCGCACTCCACTGCCGAAACCACCACCAAGGTCATCACCGCCAACCTGGCCGGCAGCCTGTTCACCCTGCCGGCTGGCGACCTGGGCTTCGCCGTGGGTATCGAGCACCGCAAGGAATCGGGCAGCTTCAGCCCGGACGCACTGGTGCAGTCGGGTAACACCTCGGGCCTGGCCAACTTCCCGACCGGTGGTGGCTACAAGGTCGACGAAGTCTACGCCGAGTTCAACGTGCCGATCCTGGCCGACCTGCCGGGCGCCCGCGAGCTGAGCCTCAACGCGGCCACCCGTCATTCGGACTACGACACCTTCGGCACCACGCTGAACAGCAAGTTCGGCTTCAAGTGGAAGCCGATCGACTCGCTGCTGGTCCGTGGTACCTGGGCGGAGGGCTTCCGTGCCCCGACCATCGCCGACCTGTACAGCGGCGGTTCGCAGTCGTTCGACTTCTTCACCGATCCGTGCGACGTGGTCTACGGTGCTTCGCGCACCAACCCCGCGGTGCGTGCCCGTTGCGCCGCCGCACTGCCGGCCGGCGTAAGCGCTGCCAACTTCCGCCAGCAGCAGCAGGGCTTCACCCCGACCACCGCTGCATCGTCGCAGACCCCGCTGGCCTTCGTTTCCGGTTCCAACGACCAGCTGACGCCGGAAACCTCCACGTCCAAGACCTTGGGCCTGGTGTGGAGCCCGGGCTTCGTGCAGAACCTCAACATGTCGCTGGACTGGTGGGAAATCCGCGTCGAGAACACCATCATCTCGGACACGGCCAACCTGATCCTCAACGACTGCTACATCAACGACATCGCAGCGCGCTGCTCGGCGTTCACGCGTGATCCGGTGACCGGCATCGTCAACAACCTCAAGCGCACCGGCATCAACGCCGGCTACCGCGAGGTGGAAGGCTTCGACCTGGATGTCAGCTACCGCGTGCCGACCGATCGCTTCGGCAACTTCAGCGCGCAGTGGACCAGCACCTACACCACGCGTGATGACCTGGTCAGCACCAAGAACCCGGTGACCCATCCGAACCCGCGCACTGGCGTGGGCTGGGCGGGCTACGCGTTCCGCGTGCGTTCGAACCTGAACCTGGGTTGGGAAATGGGTGACTTCGGCGCCAGCTGGACCGTGCGTTACTTCTCCGGCATGAAGGAAGCCTGCCTGAGCGCGACCACGTTCCCGGAAGAGTGCAACCTGCCGAACTACGCCTCGCCGAACAACCAGGGCGTGGCCGTGGGTAGCCCGACCAACCAGCGTGGCGCAACCGTGTTCAACGACGTCCAGCTGCGCTGGACCGCGCCGTGGAATGCGACGGTGGCCGTGGGTGCCAACAACGTGTTCGGCCGCGTGGGCCCGACCATGTACAGCCAGCCGAACGCGAACGTCTCCTACTACGGTGGCTTCGATATCGGTCGCTTCCTGTACATGAAGTACACCCAGCGCTTCTGATCGCGACGTAGTCCGTACGTGTGACATGGCCACGCCCCGCAAGGGGCGTGGCTTTTTTCATGGAGCAGGCACGGGGGATGATCCGCGCATGCGGCGCGGCCTGCACCGGATCAATGCGCGCGCAGTCGCAGTCGCATCGCCAGGCGAGGGCGGGTCGTCATCGGAGTGAAGGGTGGAGCACCGCGCGCAGCGGCGTCGCAGTAAGGCGGCAGGGAGCTTACAGATCCTGCTCGTAGCGGACGTAGGGCACGGTGCCGTCGTCGTTGCTTTCGTTGCGCGGCGAGAACGGGTTCTTGCCACGGCTGATCACGTTCTCGGCGCCCACGGTGAGCTGGCCGGACCAGGGCGTACGCCAGGTCAGGCCGATACCCAGGCCTTCCCACTTGCCGGGCTTGCCGGGCACGTCGATGACGCGGCCGATGATGCTGCCGGTGAAATTGCCGTAACCGGCGCCGATGCTCAGGCTCTTGCTGTCCCAGCGGTCGGCGATCGCCGGTGAGGCGTCGGCCAGCGGCACCAGGCGGGCCTTGGCGTAGGTGCCGGCGATGGACACGAAGCCCTCGCGGCCGATGTTCTTCTGCGCGAACACGGTCAGATCGTTCTGCTCGGCGCGCAGCGAAGGGGACTTGTTCGGACCGGCCAGCCAGGCCGGCAGGGTTTCACGGCTGTTGCCGGCAGTGATGCCCAGGCGGCTGTTGCCGCGGTTCAGCGCGGCGGTGCCGGTGAAACGCCGGCTGTTCAGATCATCGTCGTCGCCGAGGCTGGCCAGCATGCAATGGCTGGCCAAGCCGCTCATGCTGGTTCCGCTGCTGCTGCAGAGCAGGCCCAGCGAATCGCCGGAGGACAGGCCGAAGGCCGCATCCAGCGAATTGCGGCCGAAGTGCCAGCGGGCACCGGCCGCCTGTTCACCGGTGGGCTCCAGGTACAGCAGGGCCTCGACCTTACCGCTGCCCTTGTTCCACACCGGCAGTACGGTCCGGGTGTCCTTGCTCTGCGCATGCACGCCCGTGATCGCGCCCAGGGCGATCATCAAGGCCAGCGGTAGACGCAGGTAGGTACGCATCAGACCAGTTCAGACAGGGACGGACAACGGAAGTTCCCGGTGTACGGGAACTTGATCCTAGGGTGTTTATGAATTCTTAACAAGCCTTGATCCCCCCAGATGCAAGACAAGCCGCTTACTGAAGCCGTTCAGGTGCCGGCACGGTCCCCTCGGCACCGTGGAACAGTATGCCGAACTCCGTCAACGGAAAGTGATACTCGCGCCCGCAGAATTCGCAACGTACTTCGACTGCGCCGGTGTCTTCAGCGGCCGCACGGGCCTCGTCCTCACCCAGCGACTGCAGCATCGAGGCCACCCGTTCGCGCGAGCATGAACAGGCGAAGGACAGCGGCTTGCTGCCCATCAGCTCCGGCTTCTCCTCGTGGAACAGGCGGTGCAGCAGTTGATCGGCCGGGGTGGCCAGCAGCTCGGCCTTGCCCAGGGTCTCGAACAGGGCGCTGGCGCGTGCCCAGCCGTCCTCGTCGCCCTCATCGCCCGGCAGCTTCTGCAGCAGCAGGCCGGCGGCGCCGTCGCGGTCGGCCGCCAGCAGCAGGCGGGTCGGCAGCTGCTCGGACTGGCGGAAATAGTCCTCGAAGGCCTCGTCCAGTTCCGGCGCGGTCAGCGCGACCAGGCTCTGGTAGCGCTGCGGTTCGCGCGGGTCCAGGCCCGGGTTCTCGATGGTGATGGCGAGGATGGCGTCGTCGCCCAGGCGCGACAGGTCGCGCGGCGCGTCGGCGCCTTCACTGAGCTGGGCGATGCCGCGCAGGGTGCCGGCGGCGGTGCACTCGGCAAACAGGGTGCGCAGGGCGGTGCTGCTGCGCAGCTGGATCGACAGGCGGCCATCGATCTTGGTATGGCCGGTGAACAGTGCCGAGGCCACGCAGGCCTCACCGAGCAGTTCGGCGGCGCTGTCCGGGTACGCGGCATGGGACAGGATTTCCGCCCAGGTGGCCTGCAGGCGCACGTGGACGCCGCGCACACCGGCGCCGGGAAGCAGGAAGCGGATCAGGGAATCAGGGTTGGCGGTCATCGGCTCACATCGCGCGTAAACGAGGGCGGTTGCCGGATAATGCGCCGACAACCAGACAGAAGAAGGATGCACCAGTAATGGGGGCAGGGGGAGAACAGCACAAGGTAGAGGCAGTGGCAGCACCGCCGCGCCGTCGTCGCTGGCACTGGAAGCGGCTGCTTTGGCTGCCGGTGCTGCTGGCGGCCTTCAGCTGCCTGCAGGTGCTGGTGCTGCGGTTCATCGACCCTCCGGTGTCCACGGTGATGCTGTGGCGCTACGGCGAGGCGCTGGGCGAGGCGGATTGGTCCTACCGCCTGCATTACCAGTGGCGCGATCTCGACCAGATGGCGCCAAGCCTGCCGATCTCGCTGGTGGCGGCCGAGGACCAGCGCTTCCCTGACCACAACGGCTTCGACCTGCAGGCGATCGAGAAGGCCCGCGACCACAACGCCAAGGGCGGGCGCTTGCGCGGAGCAAGCACGATCAGCCAGCAGGTGGCCAAGAACCTGTTCCTGTGGCAAGGCCGCAGCTGGGTCCGCAAGGGCCTGGAGGTCTGGTACACGGTGCTGATCGAAGCGTTGTGGCCGAAGGAGCGGATCCTGGAGATGTACGCCAACATCGCCGAGTTCGGCGACGGCGTGTATGGCGCGCAGGCGGCGGCGCAAAGGTTCTGGGGCAAGGATGCCTCCCGGCTGAGCCCGTCCGAGAGTGCGCGCCTGGCCGCGGTGCTGCCCGCGCCCCGGCGCTACAACGCGGCCGCGCCAGGGCCGTATGTGCAGCGGCGTGCCGGCTGGATCCAGCGCCAGGCACGGCAGCTGGGCGGAGCGGCGTACCTGTCGGAGGAGTGAGCGCGCGGCGCCTGATCTACCGGCGGCAACGTACAATCCGGGCATGACCCGCGAACGGCTTACTTTCGTCATCGCCGCCTACAACGAGGCCCTGGCACTGCCGTTGCTGCATCCACGGGTGTGCGCGGTGCTGGATGGCCTGCCCGACATCGACGGCCACATCCTGTATGTGGACGACGGCAGCCATGACGGCACCTGGGAGGTGATTGCCGGCCTGGCGCAGGCCGATGCGCGGGTCTCCGCGTTAAGGCTGTCGCGCAACTTCGGCAAGGAAGCGGCGCTGACCGCCGGCCTGGACCTGGTGCGCGAAGGGGCGGCGATGATCCTCGATGCCGATGGCCAGGACCCCCCGGAGCTGGTGCCCCAGTTCGTCGCGCGTTGGCGCCAGGGCTACGACAATGTCTATGGCACGCGCATGGCCCGCGATGGCGAGGCCTGGGTCAAGCGTGCCACGGCGGCGGTGTTCTACCGCTTGATGGGGCGTCTGTCGCGCACGCCGATCCCGGCTGACACCGGGGATTTCCGTCTGCTGTCGCCGCGCGCGCTGAGTGCGCTGCGCGAGATGCGCGAGCGCCACCGCTTCATGAAGGGGCTTTTCAGCTGGGTGGGATTCAAGCGGGTGGCCGTGCCCTATCACCGCCACGCACGCGTGGCCGGCACCAGCAAGTTCAGCCTGTGGCGGCTGTGGAACTTCGCCCTGGAGGGCATCACCGGCTTTTCCACGGTGCCGTTGCGTGCGGCGACCTACCTCGGACTGGCGACCGCAACGGTGGCCTTCGTGTTCGGCCTGTGGGTGATCATCAAGGCCGCCCTCTATGGTGACCGGGTGGCGGGCTGGCCGACGATGATGGCGGTGATCCTGTTCCTGGGCGGGGTGCAGCTGATCGCGCTGGGCCTGATCGGCGAGTACCTGGGGCGGCTGTACGAGGAGTCCAAGCAGCGGCCGCTGTACCTGGTTGACGCGTGGCTAGCATCGGCCGTGGCAGACTCGGCCCTGCAACCCACCCTCGGAGAGCAGGCAGATGACCACGGTACGGCAACTGTTGGACGGCAAATCTCCTGAAGTACATGCGGTCGCGCCGGATGCGGCGGTCATCGATGCGATCCGGTTGATGGCGGAAAAAGGCATCGGTGCGGTGCTGGTGATGGACGGGCCGCGGCTGGTCGGCATCCTGTCCGAGCGCGATTACGCGCGCAAGATCGTGCTGCGCGATCGTTCGTCGCGGGATACGGCGGTGGCCGAGATCATGACGGCGCAGGTGGTGACGGTGTCGCCGGGCGAGCAGGTGGAGCACTGCCTGCAGCTGGTGACCGATTACCGCATCCGCCATCTGCCGGTGGTGGAGGGCGCACAGGTGCTGGGGGTGATTTCCATCGGCGATCTGGTGAAGTCGGTGATCGATGCCCAGCGGCGGGAGCTGGATCATCTGCAGCAGTACATCGTGGCGGGATGAGTTTGTCGCTGGCGGGCCTGCGGCCCGCCGGCCCGCTTTTTGAAGCCAAAGCCAAAGCCAAAGCAGCGCCTTCCTGATACGTTGGGAGGCGGAGGGTACGGCTGGTCAGGACACGCCGTAAACCCATCCATGGGGGCTCGATGGCGCCATCCATGGCGCCAACGGTCCTGCCCAGCCGCACCCTCCGCCTCTGGACATGTTCCCGCGAGCGCGGTGGGTTTCAGTGCCGATCCCCCGCTCCTGGTAGATGCCAACCTTGGTTGGCAATGGCTTTTGATTCTGCTCTTTCTTTTGACTTTGAACTTCGCTCTCGTTCCGCGCGCGCGGGAAACTGTCCGGAGCCGGAGCAAGGTGGCAGGCAGGACCGTGAGGCGCATGGATGCGCCGACCGAGCCTACAGGGACGTATTTACGGCGTGTCCTGCCTGTCGCCTTGCTCCGGCTCTACGCGCGGAAAAACGAGGCGCCGCGAAACAAACGCTCTACTTCGCATACTGCCCGCCACAATTGGCATCCTTGCCCGGCCCCAGTTCAATGGTCGCCAGCAGCGCCGCCGGCGGGGCGATGCTGCCCAGCGCCAGGGCCACGGCACCCCGGATGCCCAAGGCCTTGAAGTCCGGGCGGAACGACGGGTCCTTGAACGTGCCACTGATGTGCAGCGGCGAGCGCAGCACCAGGATGCTCTTGTCCTTTGGGCGCGGCTTCAGCAGCAGGTCGAGGGTTTCGTCGCGCAGGCTGACCGTGCCTTCGCCGATGATGATCGTATCGGTCGTATCCACCGCCAGCGCCTGGCTGGTCATCAGGCCGTCGCGCACGCCGAAGTCGGCGAAGGCGCAGCGCAGCGGAATCTGCTTGTCCCCGGTGACCAGGAATTTCAGCGACTCGGTGATGTCCAGGCCGGCCAGTTCCATCACCAGATTGCCGACATGGCCGCGGCCCATCGCCAGGCCGACCTTGCCGCTGCTGCTGCCCAGCATGGCGGCGATCGAATTGCCGCGGCCGCTCAGGTCGACTTCGCCGCCGATGCCGCCCTTGGCCTGCTCGGCCAGCTTTGCATCCGGGAACAGCTGGCCCAGCTGCACGCCACGCACGCTGGCTTTCAGCGCGGTACGGATCTGCGCCTGGCGCGCGTCCATGCGGATCGTGCTGCGGATATCGCCACCGGCCACGCCGAAGTTCAGCGGGTCCAGGCGCAGCACGCCGTCATCCAGCAGCAGATGCGCATCCATGTCGTCCAACGGCAGCGAGGGCGCGTTGATGCGGTGGGCCTTCCAGCGCACATCGGCATCCATCGCGCGCAGCTTGCCGAGGTTGTACGGGGTGTCGGGCAGTACCCGCGCACGCGCGGCGATACGCGCGGCTTCGGCCTTCTGCTCGGCGTTCGCGGTCTCGCCGCTGCCGGTCTTCGGCGGCGCACCGACGAAGCCGGCCAGGTCATCGAAGTCCAGTCGCCGGGATTCCAGCGTGGCAGTCAAACGCGGGCGTGCGCCGCCGACGTCGAACTGCAGGTTGCCACCGAGATCGCTGTCGCCGACCTTGCCGGTGAACTGCTCGTAGCGCCAGGTGTCGTGGTCGCGCTTGAGGCGGCCATTCAACGCGTACGGCGGCGAGGACGGAATGGCGATGCCGAGCAGCGGGTACAGGTCGGCCAGATCCTGGCCACTCAGTGCGAACTGCAGATCGAACACGCGCAGCTGGAACGGGTTGGTGAGCGTACCGCTGGCCACCGCGTGGGTTGCCCCGGCGTGGCCGTCGAGGTGGATGCGGAACGGGTGGTCGCTGTCGGTCAGCTGCAGCGGTGATTCGGTGCCGCCGCGCAGGGTGAACGGATTGCCCTGCCAGCGGCCCTGGCCCTGCACCAGCAGCGGCGGCGCGGCGTCGGCCTGTTTCGGCTGGCCGCTGCGCACATCCAGTCGGATGTCGGTGCGGCCGAGTGCATCGAGGAACTGCAGGCGGCCGTCGTCGATGCGCAGGCGCTTGAGCTGGGGGCCTGGCCCGCCAGCGCTGTCACCGAGGAAATCCCAGTTGCCCGGCTCGCCCTTGCGCGGGGCCGTTTCCAGCAGGACGTCCGGCCGGGTCAGGCGCACCTCGGGTAGCTGCACGCTGCCACGCAGCAGCGGCCACACCCGCACGTCGATCTCGACGCGGTCCGCGCTGGCCATGTCCGGCTGCTTCGCCCAGCTGGCATTGGCGAAGGTGATCGCGTCGGCGCGGATCGTGCTGGTGCGGCCGAGATCCACATCCAGGTGGCCGATGTGCAGTACCCGGCCGGTACGCGCCTGCACGGCGCGCTCGACCGGCCCCTTGAACCAGTTCCAGTCCCACAGCGCGATCAGCAGCAGCACCGCGGCCAGCAGGAAGATCAGGACCGTCAGCCAGCGCCGGCCACGCGGGCCGGGTCGGCGGAGGCGCCAGCGGGAGGTGCGCGATGTAGCGGGGGAGGCGGCAGCATTCACGCTGCCATGGTTGCCCCCTCATCGTGGACGGGGCGCGAAGCACCCATGTGCGCGGTGTGCACAACCCGCGCGTGGGCTCCTGTCTTACAGCACCTGCATGGTGACCGCGACGAAGTGGCAGACGCTGCCGCCGATCACGAACAGGTGCCAGATCGCGTGCGAATAGGGGATCGATTCGCGGTGGTAGAAGTAGGTGCCCAGCGTGTATGACAGGCCGCCGGCGAACAGCCAGGCCAAGGTGCCACCGTCGATCGAGGTCCACATCGGCTTGATCGCTACGACCACCAACCAGCCCATGGCGATGTAGATCACCGTGGAAAGTACCTTGAAGCGGCCGGTGTAGAACAGCTTGAAGACCACCCCGCCCAGCGCCAGCGCCCAGATCGCGATGAACAGGCCCCAGCCCCAGGGACCGCGCAGGCCGATCAGGGTGAACGGGGTATAGGTGCCAGCGATCAGCACGTAGATCGCGCAGTGGTCGAACACCTTCAACCGGCCCTTGGCGACCGGGTGCTGGATGGCGTGGTACAGGGTGGAGGCGGTGTACAACAGCAACAGCGCGATACCGAATACGATCGCGCTGGCCAGCTGCCAACCGTCGCCGTAGATCGCGGCCAGGGTGATCAACACCGCACTGGCGGCCAGGGCGAACACCGCGCCCAACCCATGGGTCAGGGCGCTGGCGATTTCTTCACGGATCGAAGCAATGGACGTCGTGGACATGGCGTAGGCATTGTTCGCGGGGAGGGGGACCCGCACCCCCCTATCATCGCCGCGATGGGCGATGCGTGCACGCCCGTCACCGTATGGTCGATGAATCCCCGCGTTGCGCGGCTGCGCCTGCGATCCGTAGATCCACGCCATGCGTGGATGAACCGCCGCGGGCCTTCCTGCGGTTCAGCCCACCGACACCGTATGCGCCGCTTCGCGGGTGGCCGAGAAGCGCACATCCGGCGAACGTTCCTGCGCCAGCTGCAGGTTGACCCGGGTCGGCGCCAGGTAGACCAGGTGGCCGGCCGCATCCAGGGCCAGGTTCAGCGCGTTCTTCTCGCGGAACTCTTCCAGCTTCTTCTCGTTGCTGCAGTGGACCCAGCGCGCGGTGGTCACGCTGACCTGCTCGAACGTGGCTTCCACGCCGTACTCGTCCTTCAGGCGGTAAGCGGCCACGTCGAACTGCAGCACGCCGACCGCACCCAGGATCAGGTCGTTGCTGGTGAGCGGGCGGAAGAACTGGGTCGCGCCTTCTTCGGACAGCTGGGCCAGGCCCTTCTGCAGCTGCTTGAGCTTGAGCGGATCGCGCAGGCGGGCACGGCGGAACAGTTCCGGGGCGAAGTTGGGAATGCCGGTGAAGGTGACCGCTTCGCCCTCGGTGAACGTATCACCGATGGAGATGGTGCCGTGGTTGTGGATGCCGATCACATCGCCCGGCCACGCTTCGGCGGCGATCTCGCGGTCGCTGGCCATGAAGGTCAGCGCATTGGCCAGCTTCATTTCCTTGCCGGTGCGCACGTGGAAGGTCTTCATGCCGGCGCTGAAACGGCCCGAGCAGACCCGCATGAACGCCACGCGGTCGCGGTGCTGCGGGTCCATGTTGGCCTGGATCTTGAACACGAAGCCGGTCAGCTTGTTCTCTTCCGGGGCGATCACACGGCCGGTGGTGGTACGCGCCTGCGGCGGCGGGGCATGCTCGACGAAGAAGTCCAGCAGCGGCTGCACGCCGAAGTTGTTCACGCCCGAGCCGAAGAACACCGGGGTCTGCTTGCCGGCGCGGTAGGCGTCCAGGTCGAACGGGTGGCTGGCGCCCTGCACCAGTTCCAGTTCGTCGCGCAGGTCGGCCAGCATCTGTGCACCGATCTTCTCGGCCAGGCCGGGGGCATCGATGGACGGGAAGATGGTCGAGTCCTGCCGGGTGAAGTTGCGGCCCGGTTCGTACAGGTGCACTTCACCGGTCAGCAGGTGCACCACGCCCTTCAGGCGCTGGCCCATGCCGATCGGCCAGGTGACCGGTGCGCACTGGATGCCGAGTACGGTTTCCACTTCATCCAGCAGTTCGATCGGGTCCTTGCCCTCGCGGTCGAGCTTGTTGATGAAGGTCATGATCGGGGTGTCGCGCAGGCGGCACACTTCCATCAGCTTGATGGTGCGCTCTTCCACGCCCTTGGCCACGTCGATCACCATCAGCGCCGAGTCCACCGCGGTCAGCACGCGGTAGGTGTCCTCGCCGAAGTCGGCGTGGCCCGGGGTGTCGAGCAGATTGACGATCTTGCCTTCGTACGGGAACTGCATCACCGAGGAGGTGACGGAGATGCCGCGCTCCTTTTCCAGTGCCATCCAGTCGGAGGTGGCGTGGCGGGCGGCCTTGCGGCCCTTGACCGAACCGGCCATCTGGATCGCGCCTCCGAACAGCAGCAGCTTTTCGGTCAGCGTGGTCTTGCCGGCGTCAGGATGGGAAATGATGGCGAAGGTGCGGCGACGCGACGCTTCGGTGGCGACTTCGGACATGGCAGTGGCGCCCGCCCGGGGCGCTTTTCAAAGAGATAAGCGCTCGATTATACCGGCCGGGGCCGGTCAGCGCCCGGTGCCGCCGTCGGCGTCGCCCTGGCGGGCGAAGTGCAGCTGGCCCTGCGCGGTGAAGATGCGTGCCGGTACCGAGCGCAGGCCCATGCCACGGTTGACCTGCACCACGAAGTGCAGGTGCGGGGCGCTGCTGTAGCCGCTGTTGCCGGACAGGCCGATCGGCTGCCCGGCCTGCACCGCCTGGCCGCGGCGCACGCGCATGCCACCGGCCTGCAGGTGGCCGTACACGGCCATGCTGCCGTCGCTGTGCAGCACGCGGATGAAATTGGCACGGGCACCATCGCGTTCCCGGTCCAGGCCGTTGCCCTGGAAGCCGTCCTGGATCTGCATCACCGTGCCTTCGCGCGCGGCCAGCACCAGGGTGCCCTCCGGAAGTGCGAAGTCGACCGCCTCGCGATTCTCTTCGTCACTGTGGCTGAACCGACCCTGCGGCGACTGGTCCACGCGCAGCTGCGCGGCCTCGAAGGGCAACCGGTAGGCGACGTCCTCGGCCTGCGCGGCCGGGTTGCCGGGCACCGACTGCAGGCGCAGGTCCAGCGCGCGGCCGTTGGCTGGGGCAGGCAGGTGGCCGACCACGAGGCTGCTGTCGCCCTGGACCAGGGACTGCACCGGCAGGCCTTCGACGGCGCGTCCAGGTGCGGCGCGCAGTTCGATCTGCAGCGGCCCCGCCAGCGTGTTGTCGATGCGGGCCTGCCATTGTTCGCCCACTGGCTGCAGGCGCAGTCGAGCCATCGGCGGGGCATCCCGGGTCGATTTCCCCGCGGTGGCAGGGGCGGCCTGGGGCACCAGCCCCCAGCCCTGGCGCCAGTCGCCTGCATGGGCCGTCGCGCTCGCCAGCAGGCACAGCAGCAGGCAGGTCGGGGGCAGGCGTGGCATCCGTGGTTCCGGTGGAGAGGGGCCGCCGGGACTGTACCCGATCCTGAACGGGACGACCGGGACAGCCTTCGCAGAGTTCAACCGAGGATATCCATCGCTTTATCCGCATGAAGGGATTGACAGTGCCGGAAAGGGCTGGCATCGTGGCCCCACCATCGAGACCGGCAGAGGGACAGGCCCTTTGAAGCCGGGGCAGCCCGCAGGCGCGCAAGCGACTGCGTAGGTGCCAAATCCTGCGGGGACCGTGGCGTCCACCGAAAGATGGTTCGAACATGCACCCCACGTGCATCTCGAACGCGGGCCCCGCGAAGGCTCGATGGCCGATTCCCCAACCGGATCCCGCCATGAGCTTCGCCGCCAGTACCGCGCTTCGCCCCGAACCCTTTGTCCCCGTCAGCGTGCCGGTCGATGACCGCGTGCATGCCGAGCGCGGTGAGTTCGCCGCGGTGCTGTCGATGCGCCACGCCGGCCCCAGCCCGGTGCGCCTGCGCTATGAGTGGGTCGGCCCGGCGAATGCGCCGGTGGTGGTGCTGGCCGGCGGTATCTCCGCGCATCGCCACGTGGCCTCCAATCCGCAGTTCAGCGAGAAGGGCTGGGCCGAAGATCTGGTCGGCAATGGCCGCGCGCTGGACCCGCAGCAGCTGCGCGTGCTGGCCTTCGACTTCATCGGCGCAGACGGCGCGCTGGACGTTCCGATCGATACCGCCGACCAGGCCGATGCGCTGGCGCTGCTGTTGGATCATCTCGGCATCCGCGCGCTGAAGGCGTTCGTCGGCTATTCGTATGGCGCGCTGGTCGGCCAGCAGTTCGCGATCCGCCATCGTGCCCGCGTGCGTCAGCTGGTGCTGGCCAGCGGCGCACATCGCCCGCACCCGTATGCCGCGGCCTGGCGCGCACTGCAGCGCCGCGCGGTCGCGCTCGGCCAGCTGCAGTGCGGCGAAGATCACGGGCTGGCGCTGGCCCGCCAGTTCGCCATGCTCAGCTACCGCACCCCGGAAGAATTCGGCGAGCGCTTCGATGCCGCGCCGGAAGTGATCAATGGCCGCGTGCGCGTGGCCGCCGAAGACTATCTCGACGCCGCCGGGGCGCAGTACGTCGCGCGTACACCGGTGACCGCCTACCTGCGCCTGTCCGAATCGATCGACCTGCACCGCGTGGACCCTGCCGCGATCCTGCCGCCGACCGTGGTGGTGGCCGTGGAGGGCGATCGCCTGGTGCCGCTGGCTGACCTGGTCGGCCTGGTCGAAGGACTGGGTCCGCGCGGCAGCCTGCGCGTGCTGCGCTCGCCTTATGGCCACGACGCCTTCCTCAAAGAAACCGATCGCATCGACGCGATCCTCGCCACCGCCTTCCGTACCTCTGGAGAGTCCGCATGAGCCTGCACGCCAACGAGCCGTCCTGTAGCCGTACCACTGCCGCTGTCCGTGCCGGCATCGATCGTGATACCGCGCATGGTGCGGTCACTCCGCCGATCGTGCTGTCGTCGAACTTCAGCTTTGAAGGCTTCGGCAACAAGCGCCAGTACGACTACACGCGCAGTGGCAACCCGACCCGCGACCTGCTGGGTGAAGCGTTGGCCGAGCTGGAAGGCGGCGCCGGCGGCGTGATCACCGCCACCGGCATGGGCGCGATCAATCTGGTGCTGAACGCGCTGCTGCAGCCGGGCGACACGCTGGTGGTGCCGCACGATGCCTACGGCGGCAGCTGGCGGCTGTTCAACGCGCTGGCGAAGAAGGGCCACTTCGAACTGGTCACCGCCGACCTGACCGATCCGCGTGCGCTGGCCCAGGCGCTGGCCACCCAGCCGAAGCTGGTGCTGGTGGAAACGCCGTCCAACCCGCTGCTGCGCATCACCGACCTGCGCTTCGTCATCGACGCCGCGCACAAGGCGGGCGCGCTGGTCGTGGTCGACAACACCTTCCTGTCGCCGGCCCTGCAGCAACCGCTGTCGTTCGGTGCGGACCTGGTGCTGCATTCCACCACCAAGTACATCAATGGGCACAGCGATGTGGTGGGTGGTGCGGTGGTCGCGCGCGATCCGGCACTGCACGAGCAGCTGGTGTGGTGGGGCAATGCGCTGGGCCTGACCGGCTCACCGTTCGATGCGTTCCTGACCCTGCGCGGCCTGCGCACGCTGGATGCGCGCCTGCGCGTGCACCAGGAAAACACCGCCTCGATCGTTGCCCTGCTGGACCCGCATCCGGCGGTCGGCAGGGTGTACTACCCGGGCCTGGCCGATCATCCCGGTCATGCCATCGCCGCACGCCAGCAGGACGGCTTCGGCGCGATGCTGTCGTTCGAGCTGGCCCACTGTGCCGGCGACGATCCGCACGCGGCGGTGCGCGCGTTCGTCGATGGCCTGCGTTGTTTCACCCTGGCCGAATCGCTGGGCGGCGTGGAGAGCCTGATTGCGCATCCGGCGACCATGACCCACGCGGCGATGACCGCCGAAGCGCGAGCCGCTGCCGGCATCAGCGAGGGCCTGCTGCGCCTGTCGATCGGCATCGAGGCCGAGCGTGACCTGCTGGCCGATCTGGGCGCCGCCTTGCAGCGCGCCGAAGCGGTGATCGATGCAGCCGCGCGCCGCAAACAGGTGGTGGATGCATGAGCGCGCTCGCCGCTGAAATTCCCGTGCTGGGCGCAGGACGCCTGGCGTTGCTCGGCACCGGCACGGTAGGTTCGGCGTTCGTGCAGCGCTACCAGGCGCTGCAGGCACGCGGGCTGGAACTGCCCAGCGTGCAATGGCTGGCCAATTCGCGCACTGCGCTGGAGATCGATCGCGACCTGGCGTTGCCGCTGGAACTTGCCCGGCGAGCACCACGCGATGGCCAGAGTTCGCCGCCGTGGGCGAGTGCGGAAGGACTGGAGCGTGGCGACGTGGTGGTTGATGCGACCGCCAGCGAAGACGTGGCCGCACGCCATGTGCAGTGGTTGGCGCGCGGCGTGCACGTGGTCACCGCCAACAAGCTGGGACGGGGCGCGCAGCTGGCGCGCGCGCAGGCGATTGCCGAAAGCTGCGCCGACAGTGGCGCGCGCTACGGCGACAGCGCCACTGTGGGGGCGGGCCTGCCATTGTTGAGCAGCCTGCGCGCGCTGGTGGCCGGTGGTGACCATATCCACGCCATCGAGGGCGTGCTGTCCGGTTCGCTGGCGTGGCTGTTCCATCGCTATGACGGCCAGTCGCCGTTCTCGGCGGCAGTGCGCGAAGCGCTGGCGGCTGGCTACACCGAGCCGGATCCGCGCCTGGACCTGTCCGGCGAGGATGTGCGCCGCAAGCTGCTGATCCTGGCCCGCAGCAGCGGGCTGGCGCTGGATGCGTCGCAGGTGCAGGTGGATTCACTGGTGCCCGCAGCGCTGGCGGGCTTGCCGCTGGATGAAGCAGTTGACGCGCTGGAACAGCTGGATGCGCCGCTGCAGGCACGCTGGCAACAGGCGCGCGACAACGGACGCGTGCTGCGTTTCGTCGGCCGCGTCGATGGCCAGGGTGCGCAGGTGGGCCTGCGCGAGCTGCCTGCTGATCATCCGTTGGCACAGGGCGCGGGCACCGACAACCGCGTGGCCATCCACAGCGATCGCTATCAGCGCCAGCCGTTGTTGATCCAGGGACCGGGTGCCGGCGCGGAAGTCACCGCCGCCGCGTTGCTGGACGACGTGCTGCGCATCGTGCGGTAAGGGATCGCCGGGCATCGCCCGGCGTGACCCCCACCTCAGCGCGACTTCAACGCCTTCAACAACGCGGCGTTGAACTGTTTCGGATCCTGTACCTGCGGCGAATGGCCCAGCTCGGCGAATTCGACCAGTGTTGCGCCGGGGATCGCCGCCGCGGCGGCCTTGCCCAGCACCGGGTAGTTGCCCAGCGTGGCCTTCAGCGCCGGTGATGCGCGATCGCGGCCGATCGCCGTGCGGTCCTTCTGGCCGATGAACAGGGTGGTCGGTACCTGCAGGTGCTTCAGTTCGTAGACCACCGGCTGGTTGAACACCATGTCCGAGGCCAACGCCTGGCTCCACGCGACGGCCTGCTTGCCCGGCCCTTCGTACATGCCCGACTGCATGCGTGCCCACGGCTCGTAATCGGGTTTCCACTGGCCGTCGTAGTACACGTCCAACTGGTAGCGCCGGATGCTGTCGTAGCTGGTTTTCAGTTCGCCGGCATACCACTCGTCGACGCTGCGCCACGGCACGCCCAGCGCCTTCCAGTCCTCCAGCCCGATCGGGTTGACCAGCGACAGGCTGCGCAGGTCCTGCGGGTACATCAGCGCATAGCGTACCGCGAGCATGCCGCCCATCGAGTGCCCGACCAGGTGCACCGGCACATCACCCAGCTGCAGCTGCTGCAGCAGGGCATGGGTGTTGGCGGCGAGCTGGGCGAACGTGTACTGGTAGCGCTCGGGCTTGCTGGATTTGCAGAAGCCCACCTGGTCCGGTGCGATCACCCGGTAGCCCGCGGCCAGCAGCGGGGCGATGGTCTGCTGCCAGGTGGCTGCGCAGAAGTTCTTGCCGTGCAGCAGCACCACCACGCCGATGGCACGCCGTTTGGGCAGGACATCCAGGTAGGCCATTTCCAACGGCTGCTGCTGCGATTCCAGCGCGAAGGTCTTCACCGGATAGCCGTAGTCGAAGCCTTCCAGCCGCGGGCCGTAAGTTGGCGCGGCGAGGGCGGACAGCGGCAGGCAGGCAAGCAGGGCGGCGGCGAGCAGGCGCATGGGAGAGTCCGGGGCAGGGAAGTCCCGAGCCTAACCGGAACACCGTGACGGTGTCGCCCCGCGCGGTAGAGTCGACCGTTGGTCGACTAGCCTTGAAAAACGCGCGGAATTCCCGCGCTGCGCGCGACAGTCGACCAACGGTCGACTCTACCTACGGTGTTCAACACTCGATGACGTTCACCGCCAGGCCGCCGCGGCTGGTTTCCTTGTACTTGTCCTGCATGTCGCGGCCGGTATCGCGCATGGTCTTGATCACCTTGTCCAGCGATACCTTGTGCTTGCCGTCGCCGCGCATCGCCATGCGCGAGGCGTTGATGGCCTTCACCGCGCCCATCGCATTGCGTTCGATGCACGGAATCTGCACCAGGCCGCCGATCGGATCGCAGGTCAGGCCCAGATTGTGTTCCATGCCGATTTCCGCGGCGTTCTCGATCTGGCTGGGGTTGCCCCCCAGCGCCGCGACCAGGCCACCGGCCGCCATCGAACAGGCCACGCCCACTTCGCCCTGGCAGCCCACTTCGGCGCCGGAAATCGAAGCATTTTCCTTGTACAGGATGCCGATCGCCGCCGAGGTCAGCAGGAAGTCGAACACGCGCTGCTCGTTGGCGCCGGGGCAGAAGCGGTCGAAGTAATGCAGCACCGCCGGCAGCACGCCGGCGGCGCCGTTGGTCGGTGCGGTCACCACGCGACCACCGGCCGCGTTTTCCTCGTTCACCGCCAGTGCGTACAGGTTGACCCAGTCCAGCGTGGTCAGCGGATCGCGCATCGCCGCTTCCGGCTTCGACGACAGCTCACGGTACAGCGCCGGTGCGCGACGGCCCACTTTCAGTCCGCCCGGCAGCACGCCTTCCTCGCGGATGCCGCGCGCCACGCAGGACTGCATCGCGCTCCAGATCTCGCGCAGGTTGGCGCGGATCTCGTCCTCGCTGCGCCAGCACTTCTCGTTCTCGAACATCAGCTGGGCGATGCTCAGGCCGCTGCGCGCGGTCTGCGCCAGCAGCTCGTCGCCGCTCTTGAACGGGTAGGGCAGCGGCGTCTCGTCGGGCACGATGCGGTCATCGGCCGCGTCGTCCTGGTTGACCACGAAGCCACCGCCAACGGAGTAGTAATCGCGGGTGGCGATCACTTCGTCGTCGGCGTTGTAGGCGGTGAAGCGCATGCCGTTGGTGTGGTACGGCAGCTTCTGGCGCTTGTTCATGCCGAGGTCGCGCTTCTCGTCGAAGGCGATCTCGTGCTGGCCCATCAGCTGGATGCGCTTGCTGCTGCGGATGCGCTCCAGGGTGGCCGGAATGATGTCCGGATCGATCAGGTTCGGCCGCTGGCCTTCCAGGCCGAGCAGGATCGCCTTGTCGGTGCCATGGCCGCGACCGGTCAACGCCAGTGAGCCATAGACATCGGCGCGGATGCGCGCGACCTCGTGCAGGCGGCCCGGATCGAGCAACCAGCGATGGATGAATCGCTCGGCGGCCTTCATCGGCCCGACGGTGTGCGAGGAACTCGGGCCAATGCCGATCTTGAAAACGTCGAACGTGCTGACAGCCATGGATGCCAAACTGCGGGTACCGGACAAGCCGCTATTCTAGCGGCTTGCCGGGCCATCCGATGGCTGCGGCGCAGCATTTGCGTCATGGGAGCCGAACCGGTGTTGACCTTGATCCAGCGTGACGATTGCCACCTGTGCGACCTGGCCCTGGCCGAACTGGCCAAGGCGCGGGCGCCGGAGTTCGAATCGGTGTTCCTCGACGACCAGCCGGCGCTGGAGGCGCGCTACGGGGCGCGGGTGCCGGTGCTGCGCGACGAGGCGGGCGGCCGCGAGCTGGACTGGCCGTTTGATGCAGCCACCGTGCAGGCCTGGCTGGCCGCAGCAGGGTAGGTTAGGTAGTGGGGGGGGGGGGGGGGGGCGCCCCCCCCCCCCCC
>NZ_JAXAXL020000004.1:0-62819 GCF_047497515.2 Stenotrophomonas maltophilia | reverse complement strand
GCTGGCCGGCAACCACCCGATGCCCGTTGATGCCGGCCAGCGGCCGGCACTACCGGGATCGTTTTACTTCGCGTTGAACTTCACGATGGTGCTGATCGCGGTGTCGTCCGGGATGGTCTTGGTGTCGGCCCAGTCACCGCCGCCCACGCCGAAGTCCAGGCGCTTCACGGTGGCCTTGCCGGTCAGCACCGGCTGGGTGCCCGGCTTCCAGGTGAAGGTCAGGGTGACCGGCTTGCTGACGCCGCGCAGTTCCAGGGTGCCGTCGGCGGCGAACTGATCGTTGCCCACTGCGCGGAAGCCCTTGGCGGTGTAACGCGCGGTGGCGAACTTGCCGACGTTGAAGAAATCGGCGCCCTGCAGGGTCGAGTCACGGTCGCTGTTGCCGCTCTTTGCACCGGCCAGCGGGATCACCACGTCCAGCGAACCGGCGGCCGGGTTGGCCGGGTCGAAGCTGAGCTTGGTGGCAAAGCCCGGGAAGCTGCCGGTGAACACTTCGCCGTCGTACTTGGTGGCAAACACCAGGATCGAACCAGCGCCGGGGGCCTGCGCGTAGTCGGCGGCGAGCACCGGGGCAGTGGCCAGCATGCCGGCCAGGGCGGCGGCCACGGCGGCCGGAGTGGTCAGTTTCAGGTTCATCGTCAGTCCTTCTGAGGGGAGGCAAGCCAGCCGCGCGGCAACATGCGGGACAACGTCGCATCGCGCTGGAAGAGGTGGTGGTAGAAGGCAGCGCCGGCATGCGCCAGCACCACCGCGATCAACAGCCAGAAGCCGTATTCGTGGAGGGCATGCGACACCGCGACAACCTGCGGGTCGGGGCCGCTCAGCTTGGGCACATCGACCAGGCCGAACCAGCGGAACGGACGCAGGCCGCTGGCCGAGTCGTACAGCCAGCCCGACAGCGGAATGGCAAACATCAGCACGTACAGCAGCACGTGGGTGGCGCTGGCGATGCGTTCCTGCCAGCTGGGCACGCCCGGCACCGGCTTGGGCGCACCGGCATACAAGCGCCAGCCAAGGCGGAACAGCACCAGTGCCAGCACGGTGATGCCGATCGACTTGTGCGCGGTGTAGACCCAGAAGTACTTCGGGGTCTTGGGCAGCTCGCCCATGGTCAGGCCTACCACGCCCAGGGCGAGAATCAGCAGGGCGATCAACCAATGCAGGATCTGGCTGACACTCCCCCAGGCGGCGGGGGTGTTCTTGGCGGTCATGAAAGGTCCTCTAGCGGGCCGTCGTGTGGTCGGAGTGTGGAACGGGAGCGGGAGTTCCCGGGGCGTCGCTGCGGTCGAGTGTGGCTTCAGCCTCGATCCGCAGCTGTACGGCATCACCGATGACGCCCGGCCAGGCAGTGATGCCGAAGGCGCGCCGGCTCAGCGTGGTGCTGGCGGAAAAACCGGCGGTGCGTCGGAATGGCGGAAGCGGATAGCGCTTGATGGCGTTGAGCGTCACCTCCAGCGTGACTTCCTGGCTGACCCCACGCAGGGTCAGGGTGCCGATCACGTGGGCACGCTTTGCATCGATCGGTTCCACCCGGGTAGAGACAAAGCGCGCGCTGGGGAAGCGTTCGCCATCAAGCAGGCTGCGGGCCAGCGTGGCCTGGTTCCACTTGGCATCGCCAAGGTCCAATCGCGACACGGGTACCTCGACATCCAGCGTGGCTTCGCGCCAGTTGTCGGGATCGAACTTAAGACGGCCTTCACTGCCCGAGACCGTACCCATGGCCTGTGAGTAACCCGCGTGGTCGATGCTGAACAACACCCGTGTATGCACCGGATCGAGACGGTAGGTGTCTGCATCCGCCCAGGCGGGAGCGGTGGCGAGCAGCAGTGGCAGCAGGGCCAGGCAGGGACGCATCGATGGCGGGCTCCGGAAGGGGGACGTTGCGATCATACGCACAGGCCCCTGCCAACGATGCGTGCATGGCTGCAACAGTTCGTGGTGCCATTGCCCGTAGAAACAGGCTGTTGCAGTCATGAACCCGGGCCTGTGTGACAATCGGGGCAGGACAGGGGGTTCAGGATGACGAGCGGCTGGCGCCAGTGGTGGCGGGGCATCGCAGGTATGGGACTGCTGCTGATGGCGTTCGCCGCAGCGGCTGCAACCCTGGAAATGGCGGAAACACCGCGCCTGCGCCGTTTCGGTGCCGCCGAAGGCATGCCTTCGCGCATGGTGCTGGCGCTGGCCGAGGACCGCCAGGGCCATATCTGGGCCGCCACCGATGGGGGCCTGGTGCGCTACGACGGCAGCAGCCTGCGGGTCTGGGAGCATGACCCGGAACAGCCGGGCTCGCTGCCCGGCAACGAGATCGAGACGCTGCTGGTCGATCCGCTGGACCGCGTCTGGGTGGGCATCAACGGCAAGGGCCTGGCGCGCCTGGATGCCGACCGTGAGCGGTTCAAGACCTTCGACGCGGTCAACGGCCCGTGCCTGGGCCAGTTCTGGACACTGGCCTATGCCGACGACGCACTATGGATCGGTACCAGCACCCACGGTGTCTGCCGGTTCGGCGAAGACGGCAGCGTGCGCTTCTTCCAGCATGACCCGGCGCAGGCCGGCGGCCTGCCCAACAACACCATCTTCAGCAGCCTGGTCGATGCACAGGGGCGGCTGTGGATCGGCACCGAGTCCGGGCTGGCGCGCTGGAATGGCCATGACTTCGAGGCTGTCGCCCCGGATGTGCTGGGCCGCCTGAGCGTGCTGCGGCTGAGCCGCGATCCGGACGGTTCGATCTGGGTCGGCAGCCAGAATGACGGGCTCTACCGCATCGATGCGCAGGACCGGGTCAGCCGCCCGCGCTGGCCCGACAGTGCCCGGCTGCGTTCGGCGCTGGTGCTGGCCGATCGCCAGGGCGGCTACTGGGCCGGCACCTCCGATGGCCTGCTGCGTGGCGATGCCGGCACGCTGTGGCGCCTGCAAGGCGATCGTGGCGGCGGCTTCCTGACCGCGCAGAGCGGCGTGCTCGATCTGCTGCAGGACCACGAGGGCGGGCTGTGGGTGGCGTTGCTGACCCAGGGCCTGGCCTATCTGCCGCCGGATTGGCGGCGCTTTTCGATCTGGAACCAGCTCGATGGCAAACCCCTCGACAGCCAGTACCTGCTGAGCGCGGCCAGCGATGGCCAGAACTACTACGTGGGCTCGGCGCACGGCGTGTACCAGCTCGACGCGCAGGGCACCCTGACGTTGCTGGCCAGTGACCGCGAAATCGGCAGCGGTGCGGTGTGGTCGGTGTTGGCGCGGCCGGACGGACGGCTGTGGCTGGGGCGGGCCGGTCGCCTCAGCGTGTACGACCCGGCCACGCGTGCGTTGCAGGACTGGCGGATCGACGGTGGCGCCGATCTGCGCCAGCGCATCGATCTGATGCGGCAGGCGCCGGACGCGACCGTCTGGCTCTCGGTGATGAACCTGGGCCTGCAGCAGCGCAGCGCCGACGGCCGCGTGCTGCGCAGCTATCCGCTGGAAGATTTCCGCGGGGTGGGCGATGCCCCGATCGAGCAGATCCGCTTCGACGCCCATGGCAAGGCCTGGGTGATGGGCGACATGGGCATCTGGCGCCAGCAGGCGGAGCGCTTCGAGCCGGTGCCGGGGGTCTCGCGCGGCAATATCTTCGATCTGGTCTGGATCGATCCGCAACAGCTGTGGCTGGCACGCCAGGGCGCGCTCGAACGCTACCAGTGGGATGGCATGAGCCTGCACCTGGTCCAGCGCATCGATGGCGGGTCCGGCGTGCCGCCGGTCAGCATGGGTGGACTGGCATTGGCCGACGACGGCCGCCTGTGGGCGACCACGCCACGTGGATTGCTGCGCTGGGATCCCAAGGCCCGACGACTGCAGCAGTTCAACGAGCGCGTGGGCCTGTCCGATGCCGAATTCACCGGCCGCCCGCCGGCGGTGAATGCGGATGGCCGCGTGTTGGCCGTGGCCCAGACCGGCCTGGTCGCGTTCGATGTCAACGCCGCCGACGTCGTGCTGCCTGCCTCGTCGCTGGTGATTGCCGAGGTGCGCGTGCGCCGTGACGATGCACGCGGCTGGCAGCCCTTGCCGAACACCGGCACGCTGCTGCTGGGGCCGGATGATCGTGACCTGCAGATCGATGCGCGGCTGTTGTCGTACGCCAACCCGCAAGGCAACCGCTACCGCTTCAGGGTGCAGGGCTATGACCAGAACTGGGTGGAGCAGGGAGGCGATGGCCAACGCACGCTTTCGCGGTTGCCGACCGGCAGCTATGTCATCGAAGTGCAGGCCGCCACGGCCAACGGCGCCTGGACGGCCTCGCAACGGCTGCAGGTGAAGGTGCTGCCGCCATGGTGGCGCAGCGGCATGGCGATCTTCGGCTACATCCTGATCGGTTCGCTGCTGTTGCTGACCCTGGCGTGGTCGATCCGGGCGCGGCTGCGCCGCCGCCAGCAATGGCAGTTGACCGTGCACAAGCAGGAACTGGCCGAGCAGGCCTCGCAGGCCAAGAGCCGCTTCCTGGCCACGCTCGGCCATGAGGTGCGCACCCCGATGACCGGTGTGCTGGGCATGAGCGAGCTGCTGCTGGCCACGCCCCTGGATCCGGTGCAGCGCAGCTACGCCGGGTCGATCCAGCAGGCGGGCAGCCATCTGTTGCGCCTGGTCAACGATGCGCTGGACCTGGCCCGCATCGAGGCTGGACGCCTGGAACTGGACCTGCGCCCGTTCGACCTGGCCGGGCTTCTGGACCAGGTGCAGGCGCTGATGCAGCCGATGGCGAAACAGCGCGCGCTGGACTTCCAGCGCAGCCACGATCCGGCGGGGCCGATCAGCGTCAGCGGGGACGAGATGCGCGTGCGCCAGATCCTGCTCAACCTGCTGGGCAATGCGATCAAGTTCACCGAGCGTGGCCACGTCGGCCTGGGGGTACGCCTGGAAGAGAACGGCGCAGGCCTGTGTTTCGAGGTGCACGACAGTGGCCCCGGCATCAACGCCGAGCAGCAGGCGCGCCTGTTCCACCGCTTCGAACAGGCCGATGGCCCGCGCACCGCGTCGCGCTATGGCGGCAGCGGGTTGGGCCTGGCGATCTGCCAGGAACTGGCCGTGGCGATGGGGGGACGCATTGAAGTGGACAGCCAGCCGGGCAAGGGCGCGCGCTTCCGGGTGCGGTTGCCGTTGCCCTGGACCCGACAGGCCGCCAGTGCGCCGGGCGACGCGCCGGTGCAACCGGTGCTGCCACCGTTGCGCATCCTGCTGGTCGAGGATGATGCCACCGTCGCCGAGGTCATCGCCGGCCTGTTGCGCAGCCGCGGTCACCACGTCGTGCACGTGCTGCACGGCCTGGGCGCCTTGGCCGAGATCGCCACCGACGGCTTCGATGTCGGCCTGCTCGACCTCGACCTGCCAGCGCTGGACGGCACCGCCGTGGCCCGCCAGCTGCGGACCCTGGGCTATGAACTGCCGCTGGTGGCGGTCACCGCGCGCTCCGATGCCTATGCTGAGTCGCAGGTGCTGGCCGCCGGTTTCGATGGTTTCCTGCGCAAACCGGTGACCGGCGACATGCTGGTGGCGGCGATCGTGCAGGCGCGCGCGAAACGCCAGAGCCCAGCGTGAGGACGCCGGCGCCGGCGTGAACGGCGCGACTTTCGGTTTACCATGCCGACGCCCGCAGCGCGGGAATCATCAGGGCAGCGTGAGGAGGCAATCGGTGGTGTATCTGCGGGCGGCGATGCTGCTGCTGGTCCTCCTGTGCTGCCTGTCACCCGCTGCCGCACAGCCGGTGCCACCGAGCCCGCGGCAGGTGACGGTGTTCGATGGCCTGCCATCCAATACCGTCAACCGCATGGCCGAGGACCGCTACGGCTATCTGTGGATCGCCACCAACGATGGCCTGGCCCGTTACGACGGGCGCAATTACCGGATCTGGCGCTCGGAGGATGGGCTGCGCGACAACCGCATCTGGACGGTGCTGGTCGATGCGCGCAACCAGCTCTGGATCGGGACCGAGAACGCGGGCCTGGTGCGGATGTCGGCCGACCGCCGCCAGCTGCATTTCTACGACCGCAGCAGCCAGCCGCTGATGGGCACCAACACGGTCTGGAGCCTGGCGACCACGCCGGATGGTTCGATCTGGTTCGGTACCCATGAAGGCGGCCTGTACCGGCTGGACAGCAATGACCGCCTGCAGCGTTTCCTGCCCGAAGCCGACAATCCGCGCAGCCTGCCATCGGCATCGGTGCCCTACCTGGCCACGCTGGCCGATGGCAGCCTGTGGATCGGCACCAAGCATGGCATAGCGCGCTGGACCGGCACCGATTTCGAGCGGGTCGGCGCCGATATCATTCCCAGCCTGCTGATCAATGGCCTGACCAGCGAACCCGATGGCAGCCTGTGGATCAGCACGATGGCCGGCGCCACGGTGCGTCGCCCCGACGGCCGCTTTGAAGCGCTGCCGTGGACGTTGCCGCCGGGCGAGCAGGTGCTCGGCATGATGCTGCGCGATGAGCAGGGCGGGCACTGGCTGGATACCCGCAGCGGCCTGGGCCGTGCCGTGGACGGCCAGTACCAGACCGTGCCGCTGTACAGCGCGGTTGCACGCGGGCCGGTCAGGCCGAACTGGACCGGCGCTTACGAAGACCGCGAAGGTGGCATCTGGCTGGCCAGTACCAACGCCGGCCTGTGGCATCTGTTGCCGCGCTGGTGGCAGTTCTCGGTGTTGTCGCGGTTGGAGGATGACCCCCGTTCGTTGCGCAATGCCTTTGTGCTGGGCACCAGCCCTTCCAGCAATGGCGGCATCTGGACGGTTGGCAGCCACGGTGCGCTGGATCGCTTCGATCCCAAGACCGGAAAGATCGAGCAGCACCGTACCTGGGTCAACGGCATGCACTGGCTCTCGTCGGTGCGTGAAGACCGCCACGGCCAGGTCTGGATCGGTTCGAACGATGCGCTGCTGCGTTATGACCCCAAGCGCCGCGATCTGCGCCGCTGGGGACGTGACGCGGGTGCCGATGCGACCATGGAAGGGGTCGTCGAATCGATGATGACCTGCGACGGCGACAGCCTGTGGTTGATGCTCTCGGCCGGCCTTCAGCAACGCGACCTGGACGGGCGCGTGCTGCGCCAGATGGACAACGGCCAACGGGGCCTGCAGCAGGGCCAGCTCAACCTGGACGTCGAGTGCGGGCCGCAGGACCACATCTGGCTGGCCAGCAGCCGCGGCCTGTTGCAGTGGGTGCCGGAAACCGAGCGTTTCCAGCCGGTGCCGGGGGCTCCCGCGGCGGCGATCCATGCACTGCACGTGGGCGGCGATGGCCAGGTCTGGCTGTCCGAGGATGGCCGCCTGTCGCGTTATCGCTGGAGCCAGGGCCGCCTGGAACGGCAGGCGGTGGTCGGCGCCGAGCAGGGCTATCCGGTGATTTCGGCGTCGGGACTGGTGGTCGACGCGCAGGGCGTGGCCTGGGCCACCAGCGCACGTGGCCTGGTGCGGGTCGGCGCCGATGGGCAGAGCGTGCGCCTGTACGGCGTGCATGACGGCCTGCCCAGCCAGGAATTCCGCGAGCACACGCTGGCGATGTCCGGCGACGGTCATCTGGTGGCCGGCACGCCGGCCGGCGTGGTGGTGTTCGATCCAGAGCAGGTGCGACCCTCGGTGCGACGTGCGCCGCTGGTGATCGAACGGGTCGAGGTGCGCCGCAACGAGCAGGTGTTGGACCTGACCCACGACGCGCCGCTGCAGATCGCCGATGGTGACCGTGACCTGCGCATCGTTGCGCGGCTGCTGTCGTTCGCCGATTCCGCATCCAACACCTACCGCTACCGGTTGGCTGGCTATGACCCGGATTGGGTGGAAGTGGGGCCGGCCGGTGAGCGCCTGTTCTCGCGACTTCCGCCCGGCAGCTATCGCCTGGAGGTGCAGGCGCGGTCGGCCGACCATGTCTGGTCACGGGTGCAGAGCCTGGAATTCCGCGTGCAGCCACCGTGGTGGCGCAGCCTGTCCGGGCTGCTGGTGCTGGCCTCGATCGCGCTGCTGCTGACCAGTTGGTTCGCCTGGCTGTACCGGCGCCGCCTGCAGCGTCGCCATGCCTATCAGCTGGCACTGCACAAGCAGGAACTGGCCGAGCAGGCCTCGGCGGCCAAGACCCGTTTCCTGGCCAACCTCGGCCATGAGATCCGCACGCCGATGACCGGTGTGCTGGGCATGAGTGAACTGCTGCTGGCCTCACCGCTGGACCCGCAGCAGCGCGGCTATACGCAGTCGATCCGCCATGCCGGCGAACACCTGCTGCATCTGGTCAATGATGCGCTGGACCTGGCCCGGATCGAATCGGGACGGCTGGAGCTGCAGTCCAAGCCGTTCGCGCTGAGCTGCCTGCTGCACGATCTGGCAGCACTGATGGGACCGCTGGCCGCGCAGAAGGGCCTGCGTTTCAGCCTCGACAACCAGTTGCCTCCCGGCCTGGAGGCCACCGGTGACGCGATGCGGGTGCGGCAGATCCTGCTCAACCTGCTCTCCAATGCGGTCAAGTTCACCAGTCGAGGCACCATCACCCTTCACGCGCGCTGCGACAGCGAACTACGCGCACTGCAGTTCGAAGTGCGCGACACCGGCCCCGGCATCAGCCAGGAACAACAGCAGCGCCTGTTCCGTCGCTTCGAACAGGCCGACGGCGCGCGCACTGCCGCGCAGTACGGTGGCAGCGGCCTGGGCCTGGCGATCTGCCGCGAACTGGCGCAGGCCATGCAGGGGCGGATCCAGGTCGAGAGCCAGCTCGGTCGCGGTACCTGCTTCGGCGTGAGCCTGCCGTTGCCGATGCGGGTGCAGGCCGGTACCGATGCCGAAGCGACGGATGCAGCGCATCGCGAAGAGGCCGCGAACATGCCGCCGCTACGCGTGCTGCTGGTGGAAGATGACGCCACCGTTGCCGACGTGGTGCGTGGCTTGTTGAATGCGCGGGGCCACGAGGTGGTACATGCCGGCCACGCGCTGGCGGCGCTGCGCGAGATCAGCGCCGGTGACTTCGACGTGGGCCTGCTCGACCTGGACCTGCCGGGCCTGAGTGGTTTCGAGCTGGCCCAGCACCTGCGCAACCAGGGCTACATGCTGCCCCTGCTGGCGGTGACCGCACGGACCGATGCGGACCTTCAGCAGCAGGTGGAAGCGGCCGGTATCGGCGGCTTCCTGCGCAAGCCGGTGACCGGTGAGCTGCTGGTGGAAGCGATCGCCCGGGTGATGGGCAGGTAGGTTCGGCAGGGCCGTAGGCCCTGGTACACGCCGTCGCATGCGCGCTGTCGCTCCCACGCTTCGCTGCGCGAAACGCGGGGCCCCCTTACCAGCACCCATACCCCCGTCGCTTCGCGGCCGCCCCCTGACTCAGGGGGCTCTCCCCCAGACCTGTCCCGGTCGCCCGTAGATCCACGCCATGCGTGGATGCCTTTCGGTTTCAATTCGAAACATTCGATTTCGACGAATATTCATCCACGCATGGCGTGGATCTACCGTGTCGACCAAGGTCGACACCTACCAACAGCCACCGGAATCTGTCAGAGGTGGGGCGGTGTCGGAGTGCGGGGTGTCAGCCGCATGGATGCGGCTGCCAAGCCTACAAGGACGTACTCGCGGCGTCCCCGCACTCCGACACCGCCCCGCCACCCCACGGAATGCCGCTTTGGCTTTGGCCGTTGCCGTTGCTTGCAGCAGGTGCAGCGCCGCAGGCCCTGCCGACCCCCTCACTCCGCGACGTGCTCGACCTGCCGCGGTTCGGGCTTGGTATCGGGCAGCTGCCAGAAGATCATCGTCGACGTCAGCGTGATCGCACCGACGCACAGGAACGTCGCATGCAGGGCGGCGGTGGCATCGGTGCTGTCCAGATGGGTGCCGAACGCGGCCAGCAGGCTGCCCGCAGCGGCGGCGCCGAAGCCGGCGGCGAGCATCATCACCATCGACAGCAGGCTGTTGCCGGAACTGGCGAACTCGCGGTCGAGGTCGCGCAGGGTCACGGTGTTCATCACGGTGAACTGCAGCGAATTGACCGCGCCGAAGAATGCCAATTGCAGCAGCCGCCACGCCAGGTGCTGGCCCGGTGTCATCAGGATGAAGCTGGCCATCGCCAAGCCCACCAGCACGGTGTTGACCATCAGCACGCGGCGGTAGCCGTAGCGCTCGACCAGCTTCACCGCCAGTTGCTTGGACACCATGCCGGCGGCGGCTACCGGCACCATCATCAGGCCGGCGTTCATCGGGCCCAGGCCGAGGCCGACCTGCAGCAGCAGTGGGATCAGCATCGGCATGGCGCTGCTGCCGATGCGCGAGAACAGGTTGCCAAGAATGCCGATGCGGTAGCTGGGCACGCGGAACAGTGCCAGCGAGAACAACGGCGCGGTGGAGTTGGCGGCGTGCAGCCAGTAGCCGACCAGCGCCGCCAGGCCGGCAACGGTCATCAGCATCACCAGCGCGTGCGGCGTACCCAGCCCGGAGATGCCGTCCAGCGCCAGCGACAGCACCACCATCGCGAAGGCCAGCATGATGTAGCCGCGCAGGTCGAAGCGGGTGCGATGGCTGGCGTAATGGTCGGGCATGATCTTCATCGCTGCGATGAAACCGATCACGCCGATCGGCAGGTTGATCAGGAACACCCAGTGCCAGGATGCGATCTCGACCAGCCAGCCACCCAGGGTCGGGCCGATCAGCGGGCCGACCAGCGCGGGAATGGCGATGAAGCTCATCGCGCGCAGGAAGTCCTCGCGCGGTACCGAGCGCATTACCGCCAGCCGGCCGACCGGTAGCAGCATCGCGCCGCCGATGCCCTGCAGCACGCGCGCACCGACCAACTGGTGCAGGTGCTGGGCCAGCGCGCAGGCCAGCGAGCCGAGGGTGAACAGGATGATCGCCACCAGGAAGGTGCGCCGCGTGCCGTAGCGGTCGGCGATCCAGCCGGAGGCGGGGATGAAGGTGGCTACCGCCAGCGCGTAGCTGAACACCACCGACTGCATCTGCAGCGGGCTTTCGCCCAGGCTGGCCGCCATCGCCGGCAACGCCGTGTTGACGATGGTGGAGTCCAGCATCTGCATGAAGATCGCCAGGGACACCAGCCACAGCAGGGGGCGCTGGCGGGTGTAGGTCGATGGCGATGTGGACATGGCGTGCGGCCGGTGCTGCGTGGGGAACGCCATGATCGCGCAATGCGGGTCACGGCGCGATCAACATCGCGCCGTGACTGCCTGCGCAATGCTCAGCGCTGGCTGTGCGCGTGCACGGCGTCGACCAGTACCTGCACGTGCGCCGGGTCCATGTCCGGCGACATGCCGTGGCCGAGGTTGAACACATGCCCCTCGCGCGAACCGCCGTTGCCGGCGGCATAGGTGTCGAGCACGCGTGCGGCAGCAGCGGCGATCGCATCCGGCGAGGCGTACAGCGTGGTCGGGTCGAGATTGCCCTGCAGGGCGACACGACCACCGGTACGGCGCAACGCTTCGTCCAGGTCCAGTGTCCAGTCCAGGCCCAACGCATCGGCGCCGGTCTGCGACAGCGCTTCCAGGTGCAGTCCGGTGCCCTTGCCGAACAGGATCAGCGGCGTGCGCTCGCTGCCCTCGCCGCGCTCCAGGCCCTCGGCAATCCGCTGCAGGTAGCGCAGCGAGAACTCGCGGTACATCGCCGGCGACAGCACGCCGCCCCAGGTGTCGAACACCTGCAGGGCCTGCGCACCGGCCGCGCGCTGCGCACCGAGGTAGGCAATCACCGCCTCGGTGGTCACTTCCAGCAGGCGGTGCAGGGCCTGCGGGTGGTTCAGCGCCATCGCCTTGATGCGCGCGAAGTCCTTGCTGCCGCCGCCTTCCACCATGTAGCAGGCCAGCGTCCACGGGCTGCCGGAGAAACCGATCAGCGGCACCTGGCCGTCCAGCTCGCGGCGGATCAGGCGTACCGCGTCCATCACATAGCCCAGGTCCTGTTCCATGTCCGGCACTGCCAGCCTGGCGATGGCGGCTTCATCACGCACCGGGTGGCGGAATTTCGGGCCTTCGCCTTCGACGAAATACAGCTCCAGGCCCATCGCATCGGGAATGGTGAGGATGTCCGAGAACAGGATCGCCGCGTCCAGCGGGAACCGGCGCAGTGGCTGCAGGGTGACTTCGCAGGCGATCTCCGGGGTCTTGGCCATGGCCAGGAAGCTGCCGGCCTTGGCCCGGGTCGCGCGGTACTCCGGCAGGTAGCGGCCGGCCTGGCGCATCAGCCAGACGGGGGTGCAGTCCACCGGTTCGCGGCGCAGGGCGCGCAGCAGGCGATCGTTGCGGAGAGGGCTGGTCACGATGGGCATTCCTTGGACGAAAGTTGGCAGCGGCGTCAGTCGCCGTGCGAAAGGATCTGGAAGCCGCGATGCAGTTCGGCATCGCGGGCCTTTTCGAAGGCGTGGCGCGCTTCATCGGCCTGCAGGAACAGCTCGCGCCGCAGCTGCGAGCGGCCACCGACGCGGCCGCTCTCGCGCAGCAGTTCCCAACCGCCGAACAGGTCCGGCTGCAGGCTCAGGCGCAGGAAGCGCGGTGCCTGCGCACCGGCATCGGGATGTTGCAGGTAGACGTGCATGGCGCTGATTGTAGCGGGGCCAGGGTGAGCCTCGCCGCAACGCGGTAATGCAGGCCACTGGCCGGCACTGTCAGCATTGGCGAAGCCGGCCAGCGGCCGGCACTACCGGGCTGCGCGCCACGATTGCCGGCCAGCGGCCGGCACTACCGGGCTGTGCGGCAGGATTGCCGGCCAGCGGCCGGCACTACCGGGCTGCGCGGCAGGATTGCCGGCCAGCGGCCCGCATTACCGGACCGACAGCACCTTCAGCACCGCCGCCTCATCCACGTCCGGCACCACCTCGGCACGGCCCATGCCCCGCCACAGCACCAGGCGCAGGCGGCCGGCCACGTTCTTCTTGTCCAGCCGCATGCGGCCGAGCAGGGCCTGCGGGTCCAGTCCGGCCGGGATTGCCACCGGCAGGCCCAGGCGTTCAAGCAGTGCCTGCAGGCGCACGCGGTCGGCGTCGTCGGCCAGGCCGAGATCGGTGGACAGCTTCGCCGCCAGCACCATGCCCACCGCAACCGCTTCGCCGTGGTTCAGTGCATCGCGGCCGGGGGCCGAGTAGCCCTGCTCGGTCTCGATGGCGTGGCCGAAGGTGTGGCCGAGGTTGAGCAGGGCACGCTCGCCCTTCTCGAACGGATCGCGTTCGACAATCGCGGCCTTGTGTCGGCAGCTGCGCGCGATGGCTTCGGCCAGTACCGCATCCTCGCCGGCCAGCAGTGCATCGGCATGGTGTTGCAGCCATTCGAAGAACACCGCATCGCCCAGCGCGCCGTATTTCACCACTTCGGCCAGGCCGGCACGCAGTTCGCGCGGTGGCAGGGTGGCCAGCACGCGGGTATCAGCGATCACCGCGCGTGGCGGGTGGAAGGCGCCGACCAGGTTCTTGCCGGCCGGAATGTCCACCGCGGTCTTGCCGCCCACCGACGAATCGACCATCGCCAGCAGGGTGGTCGGCAACTGCACGCAGTCCACGCCACGCATCCAGCATGCTGCTGCGAAACCGGCGAGGTCACCGACCACGCCGCCGCCGAGCGCGAATACGCAGGCATCGCGGGTGGCACCCAGTGCGGCCAGCGCTTCGATGGCGCGGCCGAACTCGGCCAGGGTCTTGGAGGCTTCGCCCGCGGCCAGCACGTGCTCGCCGATGATCAGGTCGGGACGTGCCGCCAGCAGCGTCTGCTTTACCGACGCCAGATAGCGCGGCGCCACTTCACTGTCGCTGAGCAGCAGCACGTGGCGGCCACGCACGTGCGACGCCAGTGCGGCGCCGTCGGCGTGGGCGCCAGCGCCGATGGTGATGGTGTAGGGGCGGTCGCCGCCAACGGCGACCTGCAGCAGGGCGGGGGAGGTCATGCGGTCAGGTCCTGGCGCTGCCATTGCGAGGCCAGCTTGACCACCAGGTGGGCGGTCGCGTCGGCAGCGGTGTACGGGTCGGTATCGAGGGTGAGGTCGGCCAGCTCGCGGTACAGCGGATCGCGGTGCGCGGCCAGTTCATGCAACACCTGCTCGCGGTCCGGACGCTGCAGCAGCGGCCGGGCCTTGTCGCGGGCCAGGCGTTCCAGCTGCGCGGCCACGCTGACCCGCAGGTAGACCACGAAGCCGCGCTTGGCAATGAGTGCGCGATTGCCGGGATCCAGTACCGCGCCGCCCCCGGTGGAGACCAGCCGGCCGCGCCCTTCCAGCACACGGGCCAGCGCCTCGCGTTCATGGGTGCGGAAGCCGGCCTCGCCGGAATGCTCGAAGAGGGTCGGGATGCTGGCGCCAGCGGCATCGACGATGGCCTGGTCGACATCGACGAAGTCCAGCGTGAAGCGCTCGGCCAGGCGGCGGCCGATGCAGGTTTTGCCGGCGCCCATCGGGCCGATCAGGATCAGGTTCGGAGCAGGATTCATGCCCTCTGATGCTAACACCTCCGTGCCCCGGCCTTTACGTTCTTCACGTCAGGGTGGGCGTTCCTGCGGGGTCCCCCGCGCCAGCTGGAGTACAGGCCATGACGGTCGCCAAGGTCATCGAAATCACCGCCTCCTCGCCGAAGAGCGTGGAGGACGCCGTGCGCAGCGGCTTGAAGAAGGTCTCCGAGACGGTCAAGGGCATCCAGGGCGCCTGGGTCAACGAGACCAAGGTCGTCACCAACGGCAGCGGCGAGATCACCGAATGGCGGGTCAACCTGCGGGTCACCTTCCTGGTGGAATAGGCGCCTTCAGCGCACGTCCTGCACCTGGCGCTGGCCGTCCAGCACCACCACGTGGTCGGCCAGCGCGGGCAGGGCCTGCAGCGCCTGCCGGCTGACCCGCTCGTAGTACTGCACGAAGCGCTCCAGCTGCGGTCGGCTCATGCCGTGCCGGCCCGGCTGTGCCGCCTGCATGTTCTGTTCCTGCTGCCAGCGCCAGCGCGGTACCACCGAGAAGTCCGGTGGCTGCAGGAACCACAGGCAGTCGCAGCGCTGCCACAGCGCCGGGTAGTCGCGGGCCAGGGCCTGGTTGCACCAGCGCCGCCAGCGCCCATCGGGGTCGGCCTCGCGTTCGAGGGCGTTCAGCGGACTTTCCAGCGCCTCTTCATCCTGCGCGGGCGTGCCGAGGAACCAGCCTTCGAATACCAGCAGGTCGAGCGGCAGTTGCAGGTGCGGCCACTGCGCCTCGGGCAGGCGCTCATCGGCGAGCTTGTCGAAGCGTGGCATCGCGAAGGGCTGGCGCGCGGCCACGGCGTCGAGCACGGCGTGGGCCAAGGGCAGATCGTGGGTGCCGGGCGGGCCACGGGTGATCAGCAGCGGGTGTACCTGGCGGGCCAGCCGTTGGCGCTGCGCACGGGTCAGGTAGACATCATCGATCGACAGGGTGGCCGCGTTCAGGCCGCGCGCCTGGGCGCGGGCCACCACCTGCGCGGCCAGCGTCGATTTGCCGCTCCCCTGCAGGCCACTGATCGCCAATACTGGAACCGCCGTGCTGCTGCCCAGCACATCGTCCAGAACCTGCTCGGCCAGTGTTTCGGGGAATCCTTTCACCTGGGGCATATACGCAGCAGCGACCATGCAGCCACAATAGCCCAAACCGTGTGAGAAGAACGCAATCATGAGCGACCTGTACGCCGAAGCCCTGTCCACGTTTGCCGGCCTGTTCGAAGAGGCCAAGCAGAGCCGCGAGGTCGAGCCGAACGCGATGACCGTGGCCACTGCCGATGTCAACGGCCGGCCGTCGGCGCGCACCGTGCTGCTGAAGGCGTTCGACGAGCGCGGCTTCGTGTTCTACACCCACCTCGACAGCCACAAGGGCCAGGAGCTGCAGGCCAACCCGCAGGCCGCGCTGCTGTTCCTGTGGCGCAGCCTGCGCGAGGCGGGCATCCAGGTGCGCATCGAAGGCCGTGTCGAGCAGGTCGCCGACGCCGAAGCCGATGCCTATTTCGCCAGCCGCCCGCGCATGAGCCAGATCGGCGCGTGGGCCTCGCAGCAGTCGAAGACGCTGGCGACGCGTGAGGAATTCGACGCGCGCGTAGCCGAGGTCGAAGCCCGCTTCGAGGGCAAGGACGTGCCACGGCCGGAAGGCTGGAGCGGCCTGCGCGTGGTGCCCGACCGCATCGAGTTCTGGTACGGCGCGCAGTTCCGCCTGCACGAGCGCTGGTGCTACGAGGCCGGTGCCGAAGGGCGCTGGAGCAAGCGACTGCTGTACCCGTGAATGATGCGGCCCGGCTGACGTGTCCTCTGTAGGGCCGAGCGATGCTCGACTCTACGAAAGCGGGTTGTCGTGTTCGGACTGGCCCGCTTCATCTGCGAGAAGGCGGCCAACCGGCACACTCCGATCGATGCCCTCGACTTCCGGAGTTGCCATGCGTTTCTGGCGTTGCCTGTTTGCCGTGCCATCACCGCGCCGTGGCGTGGAGGCGTCCCTTCTGCTGCTTGCCCGCATCGTGGCCGGGGTGATGTTCTGCGTGTCCGGCTGGAACAAGGTGTTCACCGAGGCCGGCCGCGAACGCATGGTGCACACGCTGGTCGATGCCGGCATTCCGTTCCCGGTGTTCAGTGCGCCGGTACTGGGTGCGATCGAATGGATCGCCGGCGGACTGCTGGTGCTGGGGCTGTTGAGCCGACCGTCGGCGCTGCTGTTGGCGGCAATCTGCGCCGTGGCGGCACTGACCGATGGCATCGCGCGCATTCCGGCCGGGCTGAGCGTGCCGGACTGGCTGAGCTGGTTCTTCTACCTCAGCGAAGTTCCGCTCGGGGTGCTGTTGTTGTGGATTGCGGCGGTAGGCAGTGGCCGCTTCGCTTTCGACGCGCGGGGTTCGGTGAGTGCTCCTCGTCGGTAGATCCACGCCATGCGTGGATGCGGTGCTTGACGGAAGAGCAGTGCGAACCAAGGTTCGCACCCACCAGGCGTCGGTTCGAATCCACCAGACAACGAATGGTTACAACCCTTCCGCGCGCAGCCATCGCCATAGCGTAGTGCGTGACACGCCCAGCGCCTGCGCCATGCCTTCACGGTCATTGCGGTGTTCCTGCAACAGCGTTTCCAGCTGCGCACGCGGCGGGCGCTTGCCGTTGCTTTCCACCGGCAGGGTAGGGGTGCCCTCGCGCATCAGCTCCGGTGCCAGCTGCATCAACCGCGCGGTGTTGATCAATTCTTCGCCCGGCTGCCAGTGGATGCGCAGGCGATCCACCAGGTTGCGAAGCTCTCGCACGTTGCCGGGCCATTCGGCGGCGGTCAGCACGGTCATCGCGTCCTCGCCCAGCGGTGCGTCGATGCCGCGCAACTGGCGGAAGAAATGCTGCGTCAGCAGCGCAATGTCACTGCGCCGGGCTCGTAGCGAGGGCAGGGCGATGCGCAGCGCGGCCAGCCGGTAATACAGATCGCGGCGGAAGCTGCCGGCCGCCGCGCGCTGTTCCAGCGACTGCAGGGTGGCAGCGACCACGCGCAGGTCCACCGGGGTCGGTTCGGTGGCGCCCACGCGCAGCACTTCGCGTTCTTCCAGCACCCGCAGCAGGCGGGTCTGCAACGGCAACGGCAGCTCACCGATTTCATCGAGGAACAGGGTGCCGCCGTCTGCCGCTTCGACCAGGCCGACGCGGCCACCCCGGCGCGCGCCAGTGAAGGCGCCATCGCTGTAACCGAACAGCTCGGCCTCCAGCAATGATTCGCTGATCGCACCGCAGTTCAGTGCAACGAAGCGGCCGCGACGACCGCTGGCCGCATGCAGCTGGCGCGCCACCAGTTCCTTGCCGGTGCCGGTTTCGCCGGTGACCAGCACGGTGCTGTCGTGTGGTGCGTACAGCGCGATCTGCGCGCGCACCTGTGCCATTGCATCGCTGTCGCCGAGCAGCTCATGCGCATCGCTGCGTGGTGCGGCACGGCGGCGCGGGGCCGGCCGGTGGCCAGCGGAGCGGGCCAGGGTCTGGGTCAGTTCCAGTGCGTGCTCGAATGCCTGTCGTACCGAATCGGCGGAGTACAGCAGCACGCCGGGCAGCCCGGCCTGCTCGGCGTGATCGATGGCCATGCCAGTGCCGACGATCACCTCGATGCCGTTGGCGCGCAGGTCGGCAATGCAGTCGCGCGCGTCCTCGCGGGTGACAAAGCGCCGATGCTCGATATCCAGGCCGAAGCTCTGCTGGAAATTGCTGAACACCGGTACGTCACTGGCGTGGGTGACCAGGCCGATGCGGCTGGCGATGCGCCGCGCACGTGCCAGCGCTTCCATCAGGTCGAAGCCGTTGGCCTGGATCGGCACCAGCGGCAGGTCGAGCCGGCCGCGCAGCCAGGCGGCGTTGGAGCCGCCGGCAATCACCACGTCGCAGTGTTCACGGCGCAGGCGCTGGCCGATCACCTCCACCGCTTCCTCGAAGCCGAGATTGATCTGCTCGATGCGCGCACGGCGGTCGAACTCGGGAATGACGTCGCCCAGCAGGCCGGTCAATCGCGAGACGCTGACCGTCCAGATCACCGGGCGACCGGGGTCGGCATCGGCATGGCGCAGCGGGGAGCGGGGCAGGTACATGGCGGCAAGGGGCGGACGGGGTGTTTCATGATACATCTGTTTCAATGTTTCATATGTTCCACCTTTGCGGGCCGGTCATCCTCGTGAAATCAATCGCTTGCAGCTTGGCATGGTGCTTGCGCCTACCTATCCGTTCTTCAACCTGGATTGCCGCATGACCGCTTCCGCCCCTTTCTCCGCCGGTGCCCGCTTCCGTGAGGCGCTGGCTGCCGAATCGCCGCTGCAGGTGATCGGCGCGATCAACGCCAACCACGCCCTGCTGGCCAAGCGCGCCGGCTTCCGCGCCATCTATCTGTCCGGTGGCGGCGTTGCCGCCGGCTCGCTGGGGCTGCCGGACCTGGGCATCAACACCCTGGAAGACGTGCTGGTGGACGTGCGTCGCATCACCGACGTCTGCGACCTGCCGCTGATGGTCGACATCGACACCGGCTTCGGACCGAGTGCGTTCAACATCGCGCGCACCGTGAAGTCGCTGATCAAGGCCGGCTCCGCCGCCTGCCATATCGAAGACCAGGTCGGCGCCAAGCGCTGCGGCCACCGCCCGGGCAAGGAGATCGTCTCGCAGGGTGAAATGGTCGACCGCGTGAAGGCCGCAGCCGACGCCAAGACCGATCCGGACTTCTTCCTGATCGCCCGCACCGACGCCATCCAGGTGGACGGCGTGGACAAGGCCATCGAGCGGGCCATCGCCTGCGTCGAGGCCGGTGCCGATGGCATCTTCGCCGAGGCCGCCTACGACCTGGAGACCTACCGTCGCTTCGTCGACGCGGTGAAGGTGCCGGTGCTGGCCAACATCACCGAGTTCGGCGCCACCCCGCTGTTCAGCCGCGATGAACTGGCCTCGGCCGGCGTCGCCATCCAGCTGTTCCCGTTGTCGGCGTTCCGCGCGGCCAACAAGGCCGCCGAGAACGTCTACCAGGCGGTGCGGCGCGATGGCCACCAGCGCAACGTGGTGGAGACCATGCAGACCCGCGAGGAACTCTACGACCGCATCGGCTACCACGCCTTCGAGCAGCAGCTCGATGCCCTGTTCGCCGCCAAGAAATAAGCAGTACCCTGCACCATCAGTTTTCGGAGGGAAAACATGAACGATACGACCGCAACCCCGACCTTCAAGCCGAAGAAGTCCGTCGCCCTGTCCGGCACCGCTGCCGGCAACACTGCGCTGTGCAGCGTCGGCCGCAGTGGCAACGACCTGCATTACCGCGGCTACGACATCCTGGACCTGGCCAACACCAGCGAGTTCGAGGAAATCGCCTACCTGCTGGTGCACGGCAAGCTGCCGACCCGCGCCGAGCTGGTTTCGTACAAGGCCAAGCTGAAGTCGCTGCGTGGCATTCCGGCTGCGGTGAAGGCCGCGCTGGAGGAACTGCCGCCGTCGGCGCACCCGATGGACGTGATGCGCACCGGCGTGTCGGTGCTCGGCTGCGTGGCGCCGGAGAAGGACGACCACAACCACCCGGGCGCGCGTGACATCGCCGACAAGCTGATGGCCTGCCTCGGGTCGATGCTGCTGTACTGGTACCACTGGAGCCACAACGGCCGCGCCATCGACGTGGAAACCGACGATGACTCGATCGGCGGCCACTTCCTGCACCTGCTGCATGGCGAGAAGCCGCAGGATTCGTGGGTGAAGGCGATGCACACCTCGCTGATCCTGTACGCCGAGCACGAGTTCAACGCCTCGACCTTCACCTGCCGCGTCATCGCCGGCACCGGCAGCGACATGTACAGCGCGATCTGCGGTGGCATCGGCGCGCTGCGCGGCCCGAAGCATGGCGGCGCCAACGAAGTGGCGTTCGAAGTGCAGAAGCGCTACGACAACCCGGATGAGGCCGAGGAAGACATCAAGGCCCGCGTCGAGCGCAAGGAAGTGGTGATCGGTTTCGGCCACCCGGTCTACACCGTCTCCGATCCGCGCAACAAGGTGATCAAGGACGTCGCCCGCGAGCTGTCCGAAGAACAGTCGAGCATGAAGATGTACGACATCGCCGAGCGCCTGGAATCGGTGATGTGGGACATCAAGAAGATGTTCCCGAACCTGGATTGGTTCAGCGCCGTCAGCTACCACATGATGGGCGTGCCGACCGCCATGTTCACCCCCCTGTTCGTGATCGCCCGCACCGCCGGCTGGAGCGCGCACATCGTCGAGCAGCGCATCGACGGCAAGATCATCCGCCCGAGCGCCAACTACATCGGCCCGGAAGACCGCGACTTCGTCGCCATCGACAAGCGCGTCTGATCCACCTGCTGTATCCATCCGGCCGGCCGTGCGCCGGCCGGGTGCTTTCGCCGCCGCACCGCCGGCACCCGGCCCGCCCCAAGTACTCCGCCAGCCCATGAATACCGATTACCGCAAGAACCTCCCCGGCAGCGCGCTGGATTATTTCGACGCGCGTGCCGCTGTCGATGCGATCCAGCCCGGCGCCTACGCCACCCTGCCGTACACCTCGCGCGTGCTGGCCGAGAACCTGGTGCGTCGCTGCGATCCGGCCACGCTCAGCGATTCGCTGACGCAGCTGATCGAGCGCCGTCGCGATCTGGATTTCCCGTGGTTCCCGGCCCGCGTTGTGTGCCACGACATCCTCGGCCAGACCGCGCTGGTCGATCTGGCGGGCCTGCGCGATGCGATCGCCGACAAGGGCGGTGATCCGGCCAAGGTCAATCCGGTGGTGCCGGTGCAGCTGATCGTTGATCACTCGCTGGCGGTGGAATGCGGTGGATACGACCCGCAGGCGTTCGAGAAGAACCGCGCCATCGAGGATCGCCGCAACGAAGACCGCTTCCACTTCATCGACTGGACCAAGTTGGCGTTCGAGAACGTGGACGTGATTCCGCCAGGCAACGGCATCATGCACCAGATCAACCTGGAGAAGATGTCGCCGGTGGTCTACGTGCAGGACGGTGTTGCGTTCCCGGATACCTGCGTGGGCACCGACAGCCACACCCCGCACGTGGATGCGCTGGGCGTGATCGCCATCGGTGTGGGCGGCCTGGAGGCGGAGAACGTGATGCTGGGCCGCGCCTCGTGGATGCGCCTGCCCGATACCGTGGGCGTGCAACTGAGTGGTCGCCCGCAGCCGGGCATCACCGCCACCGACGTGGTGCTGGCGCTGACCGAGTTCCTGCGCAAGGAGCGCGTGGTCGGCGCGTGGCTTGAATTCTTCGGCGAGGGTGCGGCGGCACTGACCATCGGTGACCGCGCCACCATCTCCAACATGTGCCCGGAATACGGCGCGACCGCGGCGATGTTCTACATCGACGCGCAGACCATCGACTACCTGCGCCTGACCGGCCGCGAGGAGTCGCAGGTGGCGCTGGTGGAAAACTACGCGCGCACCACCGGCCTGTGGGCCGATGACCTGGCCACCGCGCAGTACGAGCGCGTGCTGCGTTTCGACCTGTCCAGCGTGGTGCGCAACATGGCCGGGCCGTCCAACCCGCACAAGCGCGTGGCCACCGCCGAGCTGGCCGAGCGCGGCATCGCCGACGAAGCCAAGCTGGAAGCGGGCAAGGCCGAGCAGGCCCAGGGCCTGATGCCCGATGGCGCGGTGATCATCGCGGCCATCACCAGCTGCACCAATACCTCCAACCCGCGCAACGTGATCGCCGCCGCATTGCTGGCGCGCAATGCCAATGCGCGTGGCCTGCAGCGCAAGCCGTGGGTGAAATCCTCGCTGGCGCCAGGTTCCAAGGCCGTGCAGCTGTACCTGGAAGAATCCGGCCTGCTGCCGGACCTGGAACAGCTGGGCTTCGGCATCGTGGCGTTTGCCTGCACCACCTGCAACGGCATGAGTGGCGCGCTGGACCCGACGATCCAGCAGGAAATCATCGACCGTGACCTGTACGCCACGGCTGTGCTGTCGGGCAACCGCAACTTCGATGGCCGCATCCATCCGTATGCGAAGCAGGCCTTCCTGGCATCGCCGCCGCTGGTGATCGCCTATGCCATCGCCGGCACCGTGCGCTTCGATATCGAGAAGGATGTGCTGGGCGTGGATGCCGAAGGCAACGAGGTGCGCCTGAAGGACATCTGGCCGAGCGATGCCGAGATCGACGCGGTGGTCAAGGCTTCGGTGAAGCCCGAGCAGTTCCGCAAGGTCTACAACCCGATGTTCAACGTGCGCGTGGAGCATGGCGCCGCAGTCAGCCCGCTGTACGACTGGCGCCCGCAGAGCACCTACATCCGTCGTCCGCCGTACTGGGAAGGCGCGCTGGCCGGTGAGCGCACGCTGGCCGGCATGCGCGCGCTGGCGGTGCTGCCGGACAACATCACCACCGACCACCTGTCGCCGTCCAACGCGATCATGGCCTCCAGCGCCGCCGGTGAATACCTGGCGAAGATGGGCCTGCCGGAGGAAGACTTCAATTCGTACGCCACCCACCGCGGCGACCACCTGACCGCGCAGCGCGCCACGTTCGCCAATCCGAAGCTGTTCAACGAGATGGTGCGCAACGACGACGGCAGCGTGAAGCAGGGTTCGCTGGCGCGCGTTGAGCCGGAAGGCAAGGTCATGCGCATGTGGGAGGCGATCGAGACCTACATGGACCGCAAGCAGCCGCTGATCATCATCGCCGGTGCCGACTACGGCCAGGGCAGCTCGCGTGACTGGGCCGCCAAGGGCGTGCGCCTGGCTGGCGTGGAAGCGATCGTGGCCGAGGGCTTCGAGCGGATTCACCGTACCAACCTGATCGGCATGGGCGTGCTGCCGCTGGAGTTCAAGCCGGGCACCACCCGGCTGACCCTGGGCATCGATGGTACTGAAACCTTCGACGTGGTCGGCGCGCGCACCCCGCGCGCCGAGCTGACCCTGGTCGTCCATCGCCGCGATGGCCAGCAGCTGATCGTGCCGGTCACCTGCCGCCTGGACAGCGACGAGGAAGTGGCGATCTACGAGGCTGGCGGCGTGCTGCAGCGCTTCGCCCAGGACTTCCTGGAAGGCGCCAAGGTGGCGTGAGGCAGCGGCTGGCTGCCTTGTGTCGAGTTGCCGCCATGCTGGCTTCGGCCCGCATGGCGGTGGTCACGAAGGAGAGGGGCGTTGCCCCATCTGCATGGGAACGGCGTTCTACAACATCGCAGGTACGGTCAACACCGCCTTCATCCTGCTGAGCCTGTTGGGTGTGGGTGCGCAGTTGCGCCTGGTGCGCAACCGTCGGGAGCGTGCGGACGCGACTGACAGCGCCACTGCAGTGCTGTCGCTGAATCAATTCACGGTCAGCTTCCTGGCGTACCTGTCCTTCTTCGTCTATGGCTACAGCGTCACGCCGTTCAATCACTTCATTGTCTGGCCGCGCCTGCTCGCGTCGGTGCTGGTCATGGCCATCCTGGTGGAGATCTGGTGCGACCGACGGAGTCGCTCCGCCACGACCAGCGTGTTGGCAGCCGCGCTGCTGCTGATCTGCGCGCTGGCCGGCTTGGCCTGGGGTAACCGGCATGTGGACGAGGGCAGGGTAGTCGCCAGCGCGATGATCGTGGCCATTACTGCCTTGCTGGCGCAGGGCTACACGCATCAGATCCTGCTGATCCTGCGCAATGGCCATACCGGTGCAGTCTCGCTGCGGATGAGTCAGTTGATCCTGCTGATGGACCTGTCCACGATCGTATTTGCCTTCGCCATGGGCCTACGGATGGGATGGCCGTTGCTGCTGCTGGCAGTGGTGAGTGGCAGTACCAAGCTGGTCATCCTGTATCTGTTCCGATGGCAGCAAGGAACGTCCGCGCGGGCGCGGCGAAGTCATGCTGGAGCGCCTGCGTGATGGCGAAGACCTCTTCAAGCAAAGACTGGCGATTTCTGCCCTTGTCGTTGCCTTTGGTGCCTCGCAGACTGTCGCGTGACAGTTCCGCAGTGGAGGTCTGTATGGTCAATGTCAATGTGGTGCTGACTGATGAGCTCAAACAGTTCGTGGACCAGGAGGTCCGTGAAGGCGATTACGCCAGCGCTTCCGAGTACGTTTGCGACCTAATCCGTCAGCGTCGGCGAAGCAAGGCTGAAGACCTGCTACGCCATTTGATTGCGGAAGGCCTTGCTTCGGGGCCTCCGGCTCCTCTGCCTCTGGGGCACTTCCAGAAACTGCTTGAGCGCGCATCGAATCGAAAATGAAGCCAGTACATCCGGCCCACCATAGGGCGGTGCACGGCTCCCCGAGAGTTGTTTCACTGCACACAGGAACCCGATCCATGACCTTCCTTCCCCAACTCCGCATTCCCGCCACCTACATGCGCGGCGGCACCAGCAAGGGCGTGTTCTTCCGCCTGCAGGACCTGCCCGAAACCGCGCAGCTGCCGGGCGCCGCACGCGATGCACTGCTGATGCGCGTGATCGGTTCGCCCGATCCGTATGGCAAGCAGACCGATGGCATGGGCGGTGCCACCTCCAGCACCAGCAAGTGCGTGATCATCTCCGCCGCTTCGGTGCCGGACCATGATGTCGATTATCTGTACGGCCAGGTCTCGATCGACACGGCCTTCGTCGATTGGAGCGGCAACTGCGGCAATCTCAGCACCGCGGTCGGCCCGTTCGCGATTGCCAACGGCCTGATCGATCCCGCCCGCGTGCCGCGTGATGGCCTGTGCACCGTGCGCATCTGGCAGGCCAACATCGGCAAGACCATCATCGCCCACGTGCCGATGCGCGATGGCCAAGTGCAGGAGACCGGCGATTTCGAGCTGGATGGCGTGACCTTCCCGGCCGCCGAAATCCAGCTGGAATTCATCGATCCCTCCGACGACGGCGATGCCGGCGCGATGTTCCCCACCGGCAATCTGGTGGACACCCTCGATGTGCCCGGCGTGGGCAGCTTCGAGGTGACGATGATCACCGCCGGTATTCCGACCATCTTCCTCAACGCCGCCGACCTGGGCTATACCGGTACCGAACTGCAGCCGACGATCAACGAAGACAAGGCAGCATTGCAGAAGTTCGAAACCATCCGTGCGCATGGCGCGCTGCGCATGGGCCTGATCTCGAAACTGGAAGACGCGGCGACCCGCCAGCACACGCCGAAGGTGGCCTTCGTGGCGCCGGCGCAGGACTACGTGTCGTCCAGCGGCAAGGCCATTGCGGCCTCGGCCATTGACCTGCACGCGCGTGCGCTGTCGATGGGCAAGCTGCATCACGCGATGATGGGTACCGCCGCCGTGGCGATCGGCACCGCGGCGGCGATTCCAGGCACGCTGGTCAATCGTGCCGCCGGTGGTGGCGAACGCGAGGCGGTGACCTTCGGCCATCCCTCCGGCACCCTGCGCGTGGGCGCGCAGGCCGGCCGCGTTGACGGCCAGTGGACGGTGACCAAGGCCATCATGAGCCGCAGCGCCCGCGTGCTGATGGAAGGCAAGGTGCGGGTGCCGGCCGAATAGTGCTCTGCTAGCTGCCAACCCTGGTTGGCATGGTGCACGGGCAACCGTGCACCGCAACGAGGAGATCAACGATGTCCAGCAACGCGCCCCCATCCAACGAACGTGCAGCGTGGGATGCGCTGCTGGTGGACATTGTCGATTACGTGCGCGACGCGCGCATCGACTCACCGCTGGCGTTCCAGACCGCGCATCACTGCCTGCTTGATACGCTGGGCTGCGGGCTGGAAGCGTTGTCTTTCCCGGCCTGCAGCAAGCTGCTCGGGCCACTGGTGCCGGGCATCAGCGTGGTCAACGGTGCGCGCGTGCCGGGTACGCACTACGTGCTGGACCCGGTGCAGGCCGCCTTCAACCTCGGCGCGATGGTGCGCTGGCTGGATTTCAACGACACCTGGTTGGCCGCCGAATGGGGGCATCCGTCGGACAACCTCGGCGGCATCCTCGCCGTCTGCGATTGGTTGGGTCGCAACGCACAGGCCCTGCGTCGCCCGCCGCCGACGCTGCACGACGTGCTGCTGGCGATGATCAAGGCGCACGAGATCCAGGGCGTGCTGGCCCTGCAGAATTCGTTCAACCGGGTCGGGCTGGACCATGTGGTGCTGGTCAAGGTGGCCACCACGGCGGTGGTCGCGCACCTGCTCGGGCTGGATCGCGAGCGCATGCTCAATGCGCTGTCGCTGGCCTGGGTCGATGGCCAGGCGCTGCGGACCTATCGCCATGCGCCCAACACCGGCTCGCGCAAGAGCTGGGCGGCCGGCGATGCGACCAGTCGGGGCGTGCGCCTCGCCTTGATGGCGGCCAGCGGCGAGATGGGCTACCCCAGCGTGCTGAGTGCGCCGACCTGGGGCTTCGAGGCGGTGTCGATGCATGGCCAGCAGCTGACGCTGGGGCGGCCGCTGGGCAGCTATGTGATGGAGAACGTGCTGTTCAAGATCAGCTACCCGGCCGAGTTCCACGGCCAGACCGCGGTCGAGGCCGCGATCGCGCTGCACCAGCAGCTGCGCGCAATGGGGCGCCGGATCGAAGACATCGCGCACATCGCGATCCGCACTCAGGAAGCCTGCATCCGCATCATCGACAAGCAGGGCCCGCTGCACAATCCGGCCGACCGCGACCACTGCGTGCAGTACATGGTCGCCATCGCGCTGCTGCATGGGCGGCTGGTGGCCGAGGACTACGAGGACGACGTTGCCGCCGATCCGCGCATCGACGCGCTGCGCGCGAAGATGGCCTGCCATGAGGACCCCCGCCTCAGCGCCGATTACCTGGACCCGGACAAGCGCAGCATCGCCAACGGCCTGAGCGTACGCTTCACCGATGGCAGCGAACTGCCGGAGGTGCTGGTGGAGTACCCGCTCGGTCACGCCCGGCGCCGCGAGGAAGGCATCCCGCTGCTGATGGACAAGTTCCGCCGGCACCTGGCCCACCGTTTCCCGACCACCCAGCAGCAACGCATCCTGGCCGCATCGCTGGACCCGGTGACGCTGGCGGCGATGCCGGTGACCGACTACGTGGACCTGTACCTGCCGGGGTAGGAGCTGGGGTAGTGCCGGCCGCTGGCCGGCATTCGGGTTGCCGGCCAGCGGCCGGCACTACCCGCGCGGGGGCGTTCCTGCCGAATCCGCGTCAACACCTTGACGCGGCGCGCCTATAATGGCCGCCTCGATCAAGGAGTGACGACATGAGCGGTCCGGCGCGGCGGAAGCGGTGGGGATGGGCGGCGGCGGTACTGGCAGGAGGCCTGTTGCTGGGCCTGGCCGGCTGCCGCAACGACAGTGGGCAGTTGCCCAAGGCCAGCGGTGAAGCGATCACCACCAAAGCCGAACAGGTGAAGGAATTCACCCTGCTGCGCGCCTACCCGGACCAGAAGAATGACGGCCTGTCGCTGGCGTTGGAGTTCTCGCGCCCGCTGGTCGGCACCCAGGACTTCGACAAGCTGGTGCGCTTCGAGGAGAAGGTCGGCACCGATGACAGCAGCTGGACGCTGTCCGACGACGGACTGACCCTGCGTTACCCGTTCGTCGAGGCCGGCAAGGAATTCAGCCTGGTGGTCTCGGCCGACCTGCTGGCCGCCGATGGCAGCCGCCTGGGCAAGGAACTGAAGCAGAAGGTGTTCAGCGGCGAGCTGAAGCCGGTGGTCGGTTTCGCCTCGCAGGGCAGCGTGCTGCCGGCCAAGGACAGCCGCGGCCTGCCGGTGGTCTCGGTGAACGTGCCGGAGGTCGACGTCGAGTTCCTGCGCGTGCGCGAGAAGGACCTGCCGACCTTCTTCAGCCAGTACCAGCGCGGCGGCCGCCGTGGCAGCTGGGAACTGAGCAGCGACTACGACCGCAGCCCGATCAACAAGCTGGCCGAGCCGGTCTACGTCAACCGCTTCATCCTCGGTGGCAAGCAGAACGAGCGGGTGCTGACCTACCTGCCGACCCAGGACATCAAGGAACTGCAGGAGCCGGGCCTGTACTTCGCCCTGCTCAAGCGCACCGGTGACTACGAAGGCGAGTTCGATACCGCGTTCTTCTCGGTCAGCGACATCGGCCTGCATACGCGTGCCTACAAGGACAAGCTGTTCGTGCACACCGCCGGCCTGAAGGACGGCGCGCCGCTGAAGGGCATCGACCTGCGCGTGCTGGATGCCAAGGGCGAGGTGGTGCTGAAGGGCAGCACCGACGGCAACGGCAATGCGCTGCTGAACTACACCCTGGATGCGACCCACGTGCTGGTTGCCAGCAGTGGCAAGGACACCAGCTTCCTGCCGTTCAACCAGCCGGCGCTGGACCTGAGCGAGTTCGCCGTGGCCGGCCGTGACAACGCGTGGTTCGACGTCTACGCGTGGTCGGGCCGTGACCTGTATCGCCCGGGCGAAACCGTGCGCCTGTCCGCGCTGCTGCGCGACAACGACGGCAAGCCGGTGAAGGCGCAACCGGTGTTCCTGCGCCTGAAGCAGCCCGACGGCAAGACCTTCCGCGAGACCCGCCTGCAGCCGGGCGACCAGGGCTACATCAACTTCGAGCAGGTGATTCCGGCCGAGGCGCCGACCGGGCGCTGGCAGGTCGAGTTCCGCACCGACCCGGCCAGCAAGGAAGCGATCCAGGGCATGACCCTGCGCATCGAGGAGTTCCTGCCCGAGCGCATGAAGCTGGACCTGGACAGCGCACAGAAGACCCTGAAGCCGGGCGAAGAGCTACGCCTGCAGGCCAATGGCGCCTACCTGTATGGCGCGCCGGCCGATGGCAACCGTTTCACCGCACGCATGGCGGTGGCGGCCGAACAGAAGCCGGTGGACGGCCTGCCGGGCTACTTCTTCGGCGACCCGACCCTGCAGCTGCCGCGCGAAGCCAAGGACGTGATCGATACCACGCTGCCGGCCAATGGCCAGCTGCGCGAGGACGTGGCATTGCCGGAAGAGGCGGCCAAGGCCAAGGCGCCGATTGCGGTGGTGCTGTCCGGCAGCCTGTACGAGACCGGTGGCCGCACGGTCACCCGTACCCTGAAGCGGGTAATGTGGCCGGCCAATGCGCTGGTCGGCGTGCGCCCGCTGTTCAACCCCGATGATGGCGCCGATTCCAACGGCAATGCACGCTTCGAGCTGATGCGCGTGGACGCCGCCGGTAACCCGCAGCCGGCCAAGGGCCTGAAGGTCACCCTGGTGCGCGAACTGCGCGATTACCACTGGACCTTCAACGACAACCGCTGGGACTACGATTTCACCCGCCGCTTCGAGAACAAGGAAACCCGTACCGTCGACGCCGGCAGCAGCGCGGTCGCCTTCGATTTCCCGGTGGAGTGGGGCGAATACCGGGTGGACGTGTTCGATCCGTCCACCGGCCTGACCAGCCGCTATCCGTTCCGCGCCGGCTGGAGCTGGGGCGATGACAACCGCGGTCTGGATGCACGCCCGGACAAGGTCAAGCTGGGCCTGGACAAGACCGGCTACAAGGCCGGTGACACGCTGGAAGTGACGGTGACCCCGCCGCACGCCGGCAAGGGCATCCTGATGGTCGAGACCGACCGCATGCTGTACGTGCAGGACATCGAGGCCAAGCCGGGTTCGACCTTCAAGATTCCGGTCACCGCCGACTGGGAGCGGCACGACGTCTACATCACCGCGCTGGTGTTCCGGGGCGGAAGTGCGCCGAGCAAGATCACCCCGGCCCGTGCCGTGGGCGTGGTGCATGTGCCGATGGACCGCAAGGGCCGCACCGTGGCCGTCGGCCTGGTCGCGCCCAAGCAGATGCGCCCGGAACAGGACCTGCCGGTAACGGTCAGTGCGCCGCAGCTGGCCGGCAAGACCGCGCACGTCACCGTCTCGGCGGTGGACGTGGGCATCCTCAACATCACCCGCTTCCCGGTGCCGGATGCCGGCGCGCACTTCTTCGCGCAGCGTCGCCTCGGCATTGATGCCTACGACATCTACAGCCGGGTGATCGAGAGCTTCGACGGTGGCGCCGGCAAGCTGAAGTTCGGCGGTGACATGGCCTTGCAGGCGCTGCCGCAGGCCAAACGCCCGACCGCGCGCGTGCAGACCGTGGACCTGTTCTCCGGCCCGGTGCAGCTCGACGCCAAGGGCATCGCCCGCATCCGCCTGAAGGTGCCGGACTTCAACGGCACCCTGCGCGTGTCGGCGCTGGTCTACAGCGATGACCAGTACGGCAAGCGCGATGTGGAAACCGTGGTGCGCGCGCCGATCCTGGCCGAGGCCAGCATGCCGCGCGTGCTCGCCCCGGGCGACCGCAGCACCGTGACCCTGGACGTGCAGAACTTCACCGGCAAGCCCGGCCAGTTCAACGTGAAGGTGGAAAGCGAGGGCCCGCTGAACCTGGGCGAGGGCAGCCGCAGCGTGCAGTTGAATGCCGATGCCAAGACCACGCTGAGCTTCCCGCTGTCGGCACGCGAGGGCCACAGCGTGGCCAAGGTGCGGGTGCGCGTGGACGGCAACGGCTTCAAGGCCGATCGCCGCTACGACCTGCCGGTGCGTGCGGCGTGGCCGCAGGTGCTGCGTTCGCAGGTGCGTACGCTCGATCCGCTTGCCGCGGTCAGCCTCGACAACAGCCTGACCGATGGCCTGATGTCCGAATCGGTGAACGCGCGGCTGCTGGTCAGCCCGCTGCCACCGATTCCCTTCGCCAGCGCGCTGCAGGGCGCGCTGAACTACCCATACGGCTGTGCCGAACAGACCACCAGCAAGGGTTACGCCGCGCTGATCCTGGATCAGGCCACGTCGTCGATGCTTGGCGCCGACGGCCTGGATGCCAAGACCCGCCGCGAACGCATGGAAGGCGCGTTCGGTCGCCTGGCGTCGATGCAGGTGGCCAACGGCAACTTCTCGATGTGGGGTGACGACGGCTACGTGAACCCGTGGCTGACCCCGTACATCACCGAGTTCCTGCTCGACGCCAAGGACGCCGGCTTCGCGGTGCCCGACAATGTGCTGCAGAAGGCGCTCAACCGCCTCAGCGAGGACCTGCTGTCCGGTGGCAATCAGTTCTACGGCCAGGAAGACCGCGAGAAGCTGAAGTTCGCCAACCAGGCGTATTCGGGCTACGTGCTGGCTCGGGTGAACCGCGCGCCGCTGGGTACCCTGCGCACGCTGTACGACAACGAGCGCAGCAAGGCGGTCGGCGGCCTGTCGCTGGTCCACCTGGGCGTGGCGCTGTCGTTGCAGGGCGATGCCAAGCGTGGCCAGGCCGCGCTGGCCGCAGCCTTCGCCAAATCCAGCAGCGAACGCCCGTCGTACTTCGGTGACTACGGCAGCGCGATCCGTGATGACGCGCTGATGATCGCGCTGACCCATGAAAACAAGCTGGCCAAGCCAGCGTGGGACGCGCGTGCGGTGGATCTGGGCCGTGGCCTGGATGCCCGCCGCAATGCTGGCTGGATGTGGCTGAGCACGCAGGAACAGGTGGCCATCGCCCGCCTCGGCAAGGCCCTGGCTGCCAACCAGAAGGCGCTGGTGGCCGGTGAGCTGGTGATCGGTGGCAGCACCGAAGCGATCAGCGAACGCAAGCTGTTCGGCCGCAACTTCAGTGCCAGCGAGCTGGCCAGTGGCGTGCGCTTCACCCCACAGGGCCAGCCGCCGATGTTTGCCAGCATCGACGTGGCCGGCATTCCGCGCAGTGCGCCGGCACCGGACAACAGCGTGCTCGGCATCGAGCGCAGCTACTACGGCACCGATGGCAAGCCATGGTCGCCGCGTCCGCTGAAGGAAGGCGAAGCGCTGATCGTGCGCGTCACCGTCACCGCCGATACCACGATGCCCGACGCGTTGCTGACCGACCTGCTGCCGGCCGGCCTGGAGATCGAGAACTTCAACCTGGGCGACGCCAAGCAGTGGGCCGATGTGGTGGTTGATGGCATCACCATCAGCGACCGCGGCGAAGCGGCCGATACCAAGCACGAGGAGTTCCGCGACGACCGCTATGTGGCCGCGCTCAAGCTCTCGCGTGGCAGCAAGGCCAGCGTGTTCTACCTGGTGCGCGCGGTGACCCCGGGTACCTACTCGGTGCCGCCGCCGCTGGTGGAGGACATGTACCGCCCGCAGCTGCGTGGCGTCGGCCGCAGCAACCCGACCACGATCACGGTGGTGCAGCCGTGACCGCGCGGACGGGCCGCGACGGCGCGGCCCGTCCCACTGGCAACCTGCAATGAAGCACACGATGAAGACCCGGCTGGCGGCCCTGCGCCGCTGGCTGCGGCCGCTGTGGCCGTGGCTGCGATGGGGCACGGCGGCCATGCTGGTACTGCTGCTGGTGCTGGATTTCGCCTTCCCGCCACCGCTGCCGAAGCAACGCGATACCAGCACCCTGGTGGTGGCCGCCGACGGCACGCCGCTGCGCGCATTCGCCGATGCCGAGGGCGTGTGGCGCTATCCGGCATCGATCGACAGCGTCTCGCCGCTGTACCTGCAGGCGTTGCTGACCTACGAAGACCGCTGGTTCTGGCAGCATCCGGGCATCAACCCGCTGGCGATCCTGCGTGCCAGCGGCCAGCTGCTGCGCGGCGGCCGCATCGTGTCCGGCGGTTCGACCCTGACCATGCAGGTCGCCCGCATCCTCGACCCGCACACGCGCACGCCCTGGGGCAAGCTCAAGCAGATGCTGCGCGCGGTGCAGCTGGAAGTGCACCTGAGCAAGCGGCAGATCCTGGCCCTGTACCTTGAGCGCGCGCCTTACGGCGGCACCATCGAAGGCGTGGAAGCGGCCAGCTGGGCCTATCTTGGCAAGCCGGCGGCGCAGCTGTCGCATGCCGAGGCCGCGCTGCTCGCGGTGCTGCCGCAGGCGCCGAGCCGGCTGCGCCCGGACCGCCACCCGGAAGCGGCGCAGAAGGCGCGCGACAAGGTGTTGTCACGCATGGCCGAACTGGGTGCGTGGACGCCGGACGAAGTGGAGGATGCACGCATCGAGAATGTGGTGGCGCGCTCGCTGCGGCCGCCGCTGCATGCCGCATTGCTGGCGCAGCGCCTGCATTCGGCGCATCCGGGCCAGGCGCGCATCCAGAGCAGCATCGACATCGGCCTGCAGCGCACGCTGGAAGAACGCGTGGCCAGCTACTTCTCGACGTTGCCGGAACGTACATCGGCCGCGCTGTTGGTGGTCGACAACCAGACCCTGCAGGCGCGCGCCTATGTCGGCACCCTGGCGTTCGGCGATCGCCAGCGGCTGGGCCACGTGGACATGGTGCAGGCCTGGCGCTCGCCGGGCTCTACGCTCAAGCCGTTCCTGTACGCGATGGCGCTGGATGATGGCCTGATCCATTCGGAAAGCCTGCTGGTCGACGCACCGCAGAGTTTCGGCAGCTACCGCCCCGGCAATTTCGACATGGCGTTCAACGGGCCGATCGGCGCCGCCAGCGCGTTGCGGCTGTCGCTGAACGTGCCCTCGGTGGACCTGCTGCAGCGGGTCGGCGCGGCGCGCTTTGCCGCGCGCCTGTCGCACGCCGGCATCCAGCTGCGATTCCCGCCCGGCAGCACGCCCAACCTGTCGTTGATCCTGGGTGGCACCGGCGCGCGCCTGGAGGATCTGGTCGGCGCGTTCGCTGCGCTCAACCGTAATGGCATCGCCGGCCGCGTGCGTTACACCGATGACGAGCCGATGATCGAGCGCCGCCTGGCCTCGCCGGGCGCCAGCTGGATCGTGCGCGAGATGCTGGAGTCGAATCCGCGCCCGGGCTACAGCGTCGGCACCTTCGACGTCGGCGGCCGGCCGCGCGTGGCCTGGAAGACCGGCACCAGTTATGGCTACCGCGATGCGTGGGCGATCGGCAGCACCCGCCACTACACCGTGGGCGTGTGGGTGGGGCGTCCGGACGGCACGCCGCTTCCCGGCCAGTACGGTGCGGTCACCGCGCTGCCGCTGATGTTCGAAGTGGTGGACAGCCTGCCGCGCCAGCGCGGTGACTCGGCTGCCGCACCGATGCCGGCCAGCGTCAGCCAGGAAGACATCTGCTGGCCGACCGGCGAGCGGGCCGAAGGCCTGCCGGCCGCACTCTGCCAGCGGCGGATGCCGGCCTACCTGCTTGAGGGCGCGGCACCGCCGACCTTCCCCGAGCGCGAAGCACGGCGCTGGCAGCCGGGCCGACAGCGCTACCTGGCCGATGCGCGCAGTGGCCTGCGTGTATCGGCCGATTGCAGCGCGCCCCATGAAGAAGTGGCGCGAGAGATCGCGCGCTGGCCGGCGCTGCTGTCGCCCTGGCTGTCCAAGGCCACGCGCGAGGCCTCGCAGCTGCCGCCGCTGTCGCCGGATTGCCGAGATGATGGCCGCGAGGCCAGCGTCGCACTGCACATCGACGGGCTCAATGACGGCGCCACGCTGGCGCGTGCGCCGAATGCCGAACATGGCGTGCGCCTGCAGCTGCGCGCACTGGGCAGCGAGCAGGCGGTGGACTGGCTGCTGGATGGACGCTGGATCGCACAGACCCGTGGCGCGCAGCTGATGCAGCGCGAGTTCGCCGAACCGGGCGCACATACGCTGACCGCGTTGGCGGCAGATGGGGCATGGACGCAGGTGCGGTTCAACGTCCTGCGGTAGGTGCCGACCTTGGTCGAAGCTCGGTGCAACGCCAACGACACCGTCGTGCTCTGGTAGGTGCCAACCTGGGTTGGCACGCGGCAAAGGCGCCCACCAAGGTGGGCATCTACCAGATCATTCCCCGATCCACCCATCCAGCAGGTCGGCGAATTCGTCGGCGTGTTCCTCTTCCTGCGCCAGGATCTCTTCGAGGATGCGCTTGGTGGTGGTATCGCGGTCGCCGATGAAGTTGATCATCTCGCGGTAGCTGTCGATGGCGATGCGCTCGGCCACCAGGTTCTCGCGGACCATGTCGCGCAGGTCGCTGCCTTCCTTGTACTCGGCATGCGAACGCGCGGTCAGCGTATCGGGGTTGAAATCGGGTTCGCCTCCGAGCTGGACGATGCGTTCGGCCAGCTTGCCGGCATGTGCCTGTTCCTGCTGTGCATGTTCGAGGAACTCGGCTTTCACCGCGTCGGCCAGCATGCCCTTGGCCATGAAGTAGTGCCGGTAGTAGCGCAGCACGCACACGTACTCGGTGGCCAACGCGTCGTTGAGCAGCTTGATCACCACCTTGCGGTCGGCACTGTAGCTGTCGGTGATCGCGCCGTCCTCGATATTGCGCCGGGCACGGTCACGCAGAGTCTTGCGGTCGCTGATGCCGGGAACCTTCGCGGCGGGCTTGCTGGCTTTGGCTGGCTTGCTGGACATGGCTGGCCGTTTCCTCTTGCGGTGGGGAATCAGGTGGGCAGGTGCTCCAGCACGTACTCGGCTGAAGAGACTTCGAACTGGCCGGGCTGTTCGATCCAGGCCGCGCGCACCACGCCATCGACCACGTACAGCGCGAAGCGGCGCGAGCGGATGCCCATGCCCGAGGCACTGGCATCCAGTTCCAGGCCGAGCGCGCGGGTCAGTTCGGCATTGCCGTCGGACAGCATCAGCAGGCCGTCAGGCACGCTTTGGTCGGCGGACCAGGCCTTCATCACGAAGGGGTCGTTGACCGCCATGCAGTAGACGTCGATGCCGCGCTGGCGGAACGCCTCGAACTTCTCGACGTAGCCGGGCAGGTGTCGGGCCGAACAGGTCGGGGTGAACGCACCGGGCACGGCAAACAGCACCACCTTGCGCGCGTCGAACAGCGAATGCGTGTCGAGCGTTTCGATGCCCTCGCGGATGCGCTTGAGGGTCACTTCCGGGATGCGGTCGCCAACGTGGATGGTCATGGTGAACTCCTTGCAGGGGCAGGCTAGTGGCCCGCATGGGACAGCGACGTCAAGACATTGGAAAACCGGTGTGCAGGCCCCATCTTCAGGCTTTGCCGGACGGCCTTCCAGCCATAGCCTGGGGCAGGGGGATGGCAAGCGCATTGCGCAGGATCAGTCGGCCTCACCGGGGCCGCACGAGCAGCGGCGTAGCATCGCCGGCGCGTAGAATGAACCCGGGGCGGCGCCACCGGCGCGGCCGAAGCGAATCGAGGTAGCTGGATGGAATTCAAGGATTACTACGCCACCCTGGGGGTGGAACCGAGCGCGGGCGAGGCGGAGATCAAGACCGCCTACCGCCGGCTGGCACGCAAGTACCACCCGGACGTCAGCAAGGAGGCCGGGGCCGAAGACAAGTTCAAGGCGGTCAACGAGGCCTACGAGGCGCTGCGCGATCCCGAGAAGCGCGCGGCCTATGACCAGCTGCGCGCGCAGGGCTACCGCCCCGGTGAGGAATTCAACGTGCCGCCGAACTATGGCGGCGCCGGTGGCTTCAATTTCGAGGAAGTGTTCGGCGGTGGCGGCCCCAATGGCGGCTTCAGCGACTTCTTCGAAAGCCTGTTCGCGCGCCAGCGCGGTGGGGCGGGCGCGGGCCCCGGCCCGGGCTTCAGCAGCCATGGCCACGCGCCCAATCGTGATACCCGCGCCAAGCTGTCGGTCCCGCTGGAGGCGGCGTACAACGGTGACAGCCTGCGCATCACCGTCAACGGCAAGCAGCTTGACGTGCGCGTGCCCAAGGGCATCCGTCCCGGCCAGGTGATCCGGCTGGCGGGGCAGGGCAACCAGGGCGGCAACCTGCTGCTGGAAGTGGAGTACGCCGCGCACCCGCAGTTCGAGGTCGATGGCCGCAACATCCTCTACACGCTGCCGGTCACGCCGTGGCAGGCCGCGCTGGGCACCAGCATCAGCGTGCCGACCCTGGGCGGTGCGGTGGAGCTGAAGATTCCGGCCGATTCCGATGCCGGCCGCAAGCTGCGCCTGCGCGGTCGAGGCCTGCCGGGCAATCCGGACGGCGACCAGATCGTTGAAATCGAGATCGTGGCCCCCGCCGCGACCGACGAGGCGCAGAAGAAGGCCTATCGGAACCTGGCCAAGGCCTTTGGCGAAAGCATTTGAAGGTAGTGCCGGCCGCTGGCCGGCACCCACCAAGCAAAAGCGTGCCAACCAAGGTTGGCACCCACCGGAGCAGGCTTCAGCCCTGCCCGGCGAACACGCGCTCCAGCACTTCGGACAGTTCGTCTTCCGAGAACGGCTTGGTGATGTAGGCCTTGGCGCCCTGGCGCATGCCCCACATGCGGTCGGTGTCCTGGTCCTTGGTGGTCACCAGGATCACCGGAATGTGCCGGGTCGCCTCGTCGCGGGCGAGGGTGCGGGTGGCCTGGAAGCCGTTGAGGTTGGGCATCACCACGTCCATCAGGACCAGGTCGGGCAGCTCGGCCTTGGCGGTTTCGACCCCGGCGGCGCCATCGGTGGCGGTCAGGATCTGGTGCCCGAGCTTCTCGACGATGCGCTGTATCCCCAACAGCTGCGACGGTGAGTCGTCGACAATCAGAATGCGTGCCATGTTGTTCCCCATGTAATGCCCGCAGTGTAGTGCGGGCACATTACCGGCGGGAGGGGCGCGCGTGCCGTCCGTCGCCTGCCTGCGACGTTCAGTCGATCCGCACCACGGTGCGGCCCAGCGAACCACCGGCCAGCATCCGTGCGAACACCGCTGGCAGGCCATCGAGGCCGACCTCGGCGGTGCAGATGCGGTCCAGGTGCTGCGGCTTCCACTCGCTGCCCAGGCGTGCCCACACTTCCTCGCGCAGCGCGCGTGGTGCGTTCGCCGAGGACACGCCCAGAAGCGACACGCCGCGCAGGATGAACGGCATCACCGTCATGTCCAGCGTGGGGCTGGCGGCCAGGCCGGCGCTGACCACGCTGCCATAGGGCACAGTCTGTGCCAGCAGGCTGGCCAGCATCGGGCCACCGGCGTTGTCGAGGCCACCGCCGAAGCGCGCCGACTGCAGCGGGCCGGTGTCGGCCAGCGCCGCGCGCGGCAGCACCTCGCTGGCACCGATGCCGCGCAGGAAGTCAGCCTGGTCTGGCTTGCCGCTGACCGCGTGCACGCTGTAGCCAGCCCGGCTGAAGATCGACAGCGCCAGCGCACCGACGCCACCACTGGCGCCGGTGACCGCCAGCGGGCCGAAGTCCGGGGTCTGGCGGTTGTCCTGCATGCGCAGCAGGGCCAGCGCCGCGGTGAAGCCGGCGGTGCCCAGCACCATCGCCTCGCGCGGGCTCAGCCCGGCCGGCTGCGCGATCACCGCGCGCGACTCCAGCCGCACGTACTGGCTGTAGCCGCCGTCGCGGGTCTCGCTGAGGCCGCAGCCGGTGGCCAGTACCGCGTCGCCTTCACGCCAGTCCGGGTCGGTGCTGGCGACCACGGTGCCGGCCACGTCGATGCCGCCCACCAGCGGGAAGCGGCGCAGGATCTTCCCTTTGCCGGTGCCGGCCAGGGCGTCCTTGTAGTTGACCGAAGACCAGTGGGCGCGGATCAGCACCTGGCCGGGGTTGAGGTCGTCGACACTGAGCTGGGCCAGGCCACTGCGGTAGCCGGCGTCGTCGTTTTCGATGCGGAAGGCGGTAAACGGGGTGGTGGGGGCCATCGGCGTTGCCTGACTTCGAGGAAAACGCCACCTTACCCCGTTGCCCCCCTTTCGATCCTGCCGATCCGCCCCATCTTGTATGATCGGTAATGGTTTCACGGCTGGCGCCGCGGGAAGGGCCCGCGCCGCAGCCCACATCTTGATGGAGCGTGCATGGCCTGGAATACACCCGGCGGCAACAAGGGCGGACAAGGCCCCGAGGACAATCGACGCGGGCCGTTCGGGTCGCGCGGCGGTGGCAATGGTGGTGGCTGGGGCGGATTGCCCGGGCCGCTGAAGGACCTGTTCGACGGCGGCATCATGCGTTGGGTGGTGGCAGCCGTGGTGCTGCTGGTGCTGTTCTCCAGCTTCCAGCTGATCGGCGAACAGCAGCGTGGCGTGGTGCTGCGCTTCGGCCAGTTCTCGCGCATCCTGCAGCCCGGCCCGAACTTCAAGCTGCCGTGGCCGATCGAATCGGTCACCAAGGTCAACGCCACCGAGATCAAGACCTTCTCGATCCAGGTGCCGGTGCTGACCCGCGACGAGAACATCGTCAACGTCTCGCTGAACGTCCAGTACCGCATCGACGATCCGCAGCAGTACCTGTTCGGCACTGTTGATGCCAACCAGGTGCTGGAGCAGTCGGCGCAGAGCGCCGTGCGCGAGGAAGTCGGCCGTGCCGACCTCAACGCCGTGCTGAACAACCGTGGCCCGCTGGCCGTGGCTGCCGAGGAGCGCCTGCAGGCGCTGCTGAAGGCGTTCAAGACCGGCCTGACCGTGACCGGCCTGACCCTGCAGGACGCCCGTCCGCCGGAGGAAGTGAAGCCGGCCTTCGACGAGGTCAACGGCGCCCAGCAGGTCAAGGAACGCCTGATCAACGAAGCCCAGGCCTACGCCGCCAAGGTCGTGCCGGAAGCCCGAGGCCAGGCCTCGCGCGCCCGTACCACTGCCGAAGGCTACAAGCAGGCCGTGGTGTCCAAGGCCGAGGGTGACGCGCAGCGCTTCAGCCTGTTGCAGGCCCAGTACAAGGACGCCCCGGAAGTGACCCGCAAGCGCCTGTGGCTGGAGACCGTGCAGCAGGTGCTGAGCGAGAACCGCAAGGTGATTGGTGGCGATGGTCGCCAGCTGATCTACGTGCCGATGACCGGCGATACCCGTCCCACCACGTCGGCCCCGCCCGGCATTACCAACCCGGAGGTGGTGATGCCGTCGCTGCCGGGTACGGCGGTGGAACAGTCCCGCGATCCGGGCCGGCCGGTAGGCCGCCCGACCGGGCGACCAAGCGGCCGTGAGGAGGGCAGCCGATGAAGAGTCCAATCTGGATCGCCGTGATCGTGGCGGTGGTGCTGGGCCTGCTCGGCTCGGTGTACGTGGTCCGTGAGGACCAGACCGCCATGGTCCTGAACCTGGGCAAGGTAGTGCGTTCGGACATCAAGCCGGGCCTGCACTTCAAGGTGCCGGTGGTGGAAACGGTGAAGGTCTTCGACCGCCGCTTCCAGGTGCTCGACACTGCCCCGGCGCGCTACTTCACCGCCGAGCAGAAGGACGTCAGCGTCGACTTCTTCGCCATCGGCTACATCTCCAACGTGGGTGACTACTTCCGTGCCACCGGCGGCGATCCGCGCATCGCCAATGCCCGCCTGGCCCCGATCATCACCGACTCGCTGCGCAACCAGATCAACTCGCGCACCCTGCAGCAGCTGGTCTCCGGCGACCGCAGCGAGCTGATCGCCGAGCAGCTGAAGGGGATCAACGAGGCCGTGGCCGGGCTGGGCATGCAGATGATCGACCTGCGCATCAAGCAGGTGGACCTGCCGACCGACAGCCAGGTGATCAACGACGTGTACGAGCGCATGCGTGCACAGCGCAAGCAGGAAGCGGCCAAGCTGCGTGCGGAAGGCGAGGAACAGTCGCTGACCATCCGCGCCCAGGCTGACCGTGACAGCACCGTGCTGATCGCCGAGGCCGAGCGCGATGCACAGCGCCTGCGCGGTGAAGGTGATGCCGATGCGGCCCGCATCTACGGCAAGGCCGGCTCGGCCGACCCGTCTTTCTACGCGTTCTACCGCAGCCTGGAGGCCTACCGTGGCTCCATGACCGACGGCAACGGCGTGATCGTGCTCGACAAGAACGACCCGTTCCTGCAGTACCTGAAGAACGACCGCTGAGGTCGCAGGGCATTACCCCACGGGGCCCGGCCAGATGCCGGGCCCCGTGCTTTTTCCGGAGTCCCCCCATGAAAGATCTGTTCGCCGCCGTCTGCCTGGTGGCGGTGCTGGAAGGCCTGTTCCTGTTCGTCGCGCCGATTGCCTGGAAGCGCATGGCCGAGCGCCTGCTCGACCTGCCCAGCCCGGCCCTGCGCAGCTTCGGCGGGCTGGTGCTGCTGGCCGGCCTGAGCCTGCTGTGGTGGGCCCGGCATTGAAGGCCCGGCACGGCCGCCTGCGTTCACATGCGTGGCCCGGCTCTGGTAGATGCCAACCTTGGTTGGCATTGCCGGCCAGCGGCCGGCACTACCGGGTGGGGGGGCTGGCCGTCAGGCACATACGTGGCCCGGCTCTGGTAGATGCCAACCTTGGTTGGCATTGCCGGCCAGCGGCCGGCACTACCGGGCGGGGCGCCTGACCGGCCGGTGAAGCCGCCCGTCGGAAAGGTGGCACCCGACCCCGGAAACCCGGATAATGCACAAAAGCCGGACGGGCCTCCCCGTTCGGCTTTTTCCGTGTCTGGGCCTTCCATCGCCGGCGCTCCCCGTTTGGAGCCGCCTTCCAGGTGCTGGCCAGCCCCGCCACGGTTTACCCGTCCGCGGCCCCGATGGCCGCAACAAATCGAGGAGCCCGTCATGGGTCAGTCTGTCGTAGTGTTGGGTGCCCAGTGGGGCGATGAAGGCAAGGGCAAGATTGTCGATCTGCTCACCGAGGAAATCGGCGCCGTGGTGCGCTTCCAGGGCGGCCATAACGCCGGCCACACCCTGGTCATCAATGGCAAGAAGACCGTCCTGCACCTGATCCCGTCGGGCATCCTGCGTGACGATGCGCTGTGCCTGATCGGCAACGGCGTGGTGATCTCGCCGGCCGCGCTGCAGAAGGAAATCGCCGAGCTGGAAGCCTCCGGCGTGGAAGTGCGTTCGCGCCTGAAGATCTCCCCGGCCGCGCCGCTGATCATGCCGTACCACATCGCCCTGGACCAGGCGCGCGAACGCGCTGCCGGCGGCAAGGCGATCGGCACCACCGGCCGTGGCATCGGCCCGGCCTACGAAGACAAGGTGGCGCGTCGCGGCATCCGCATCGCCGACCTGCACTACCCGAAGCAGCTGGAAGAACTGCTGCGCACCGCGCTGGATTACCACAACTTCGTGCTGACCAAGTATCTGAACACCGATGCGGTCGACTTCCAGAAGACCTTCGACGAAGCACTGGCCTTCGGCGAGTACGTGCAGCCGATGAAGTCCGACGTGGCCGGCATCCTGCACGACCTGCGCAAGCAGGGTAAGCGCGTGCTGTTCGAAGGCGCGCAGGGTGCGCTGCTGGACATCGACCACGGCACCTATCCGTACGTCACCAGCTCCAACACCACCGTCGGTGGCGCGCTGGCCGGTTCCGGCGTTGGCGCCGATTCGATCGACTACGTGCTGGGCATCGCCAAGGCCTACGCCACCCGCGTCGGCGGCGGCCCGTTCCCGACCGAACTGGACGACGAAGTCGGCCAGGGCATCCGTGACCGCGGCGCCGAGTACGGTGCCTCGACCGGTCGCCCGCGTCGCTGCGGCTGGATGGACATCGTTGCGCTGAAGCGCGCCGTGGCCATCAACGGCATCAGCGGCCTGTGCATCACCAAGCTGGACGTGCTGGACGGCATGGAAAAGCTGAAGGTCTGCATCGCCTACGAATACAACGGCAAGCGCACCGAGTACGCGCCGCTGGACGCGCAGGGCTGGGAAGACTGCACCCCGGTCTACCTGGAGTTCCCGGGCTGGAGCGAGAACACCCACGGCATCACCAACTGGGACGAGCTGCCGCCGGCCGCACGTGCCTACCTGCGTTCGCTGGAAGAACTGGCCGGTTGCCCGATCAGCATCGTCTCCACCGGCCCGGACCGCGACCACACCATGGTCCTGCAGGACCCGTTCGCCTGAGGTAACGCTGTTCAGCTGAAAAAAAGAGCGCCGCGACTCCCTGTGGGGTCGCGGCGCTTTGTTTTGGGCCGGTTTCATCTGTCGGCAGCCCGTGCCGGTTCCAGTAGTGCCAGCCCATGGCTGGCAGAACCGAAGCCACCAACATGTCGCGTCCAGCACGCCAATTCGGCCGACCACGTCAAATTCTCCCAAGCCACACATCCCTCATGCTCCCCGCATACAACTTCTGGTAAGCGATAAACGTCACGCGCCATTCTGAAGTGAGGGTTGTTCGCGTCACCGCACGTCGCTCTCGTCCGCGCACCAGCACAGTCGCGCCTATTCCTGTCGCATCCACCATTCCCCGGGCATGCAACACTTCGCCCTGCGCTCTCGATTCATCCGAACCTTTCGGATTTTTCTCATTGAATCGAACATGCAGGCGTAGACACCATGGCGTGCCACCGGAAAAGGGTGGCCGGGCATCCAAACCCGCGATATGTGCTGTAAGCGCTTGCCAGCCGGCACCGTCCTGAAACGGTGCCGACTGGCAATCCGTCGGCCTTTATGGCGGGCGGTGCGTGGGGGTCTTCGGACCCGCCGGTCTAGCACGTATCCCGGTTTGGAACCCGCACCGTCCGCCACCCCGCTTCCGCGCGGTGGCGCTGTTAAGTACAGCCACGGAAGCCGACGCCATGACCACTCGCAAGACCCCGCCGTTCCATGTTGTTGAGCCCATCAACGACGATGCGGATCCCGCCGACGATCTCAGCACGTTCCAGGGCTGCCTCACCCGCATCCGTGATGGCGAAGGCTCCGATGGCATGTTGTGGCCGGAGGAGGCCCTGTCCGACGGACGACGTCAGTCCCTGGCGCGGATCGACCGTGCGGCCGTGGGCATCCTCACCGCGGTGGAGATGCTGCACGCGGCCAACCGTTGCGCCACCATGGCGACGCCGCGCAGGCACCTGGACGAAGGTGTGGTGGAAGGGCTGTTCTTCGCCTGCCGCGAACTTGCCGAGCTGGTCTGCAGGGAAGTCAGGCCGGCCTGACTCCTTCCGCATGCGCGATGCCCAGCCTCGCCATCTGGCGAGGTACCGGGTGGGGTCACGCGCTGCTTTGCGCCGGCACTGTAGGCACGTGCAGTTCTGCGCTACGTTGTGGCCAATGCCAGCAGGGATGCAGCGCGATGACCGGGGGTTCGGCATGAAGGGCGAGACGGTCGCACGGGTGGCCCTGTGGCTGCTGTGGAGCCTGTGGGCGCTGGCCTGCATCGTGCTGCTGCTGGGCGCAGCCGCCAACCACCTGGCCTCGCGCACGCAGACCCTGCCACTGGTGCTGCAGCCGGGTGCCACGGCCGAGATCACGGTCTATCGCTTCATCGACGATCCCTTGCGCCTGCGACTGCGCTATGCCGATGACGGCGCCGATCCTTTGGTTGACCCCGAGCTGCGCCTGCGCGCGGAAACCCCGACCGATCGCAATGAGTTCCGCGCGGACACGCGCTCAGCTGCAGAACCGACCGAGGTCATTCGTGCACTGGAATCGGTCGAGCCCGACCGCTTCGCCGCCTCGTACTTCGGCTATGGCCGGGGTGATGCATTGCCGCGCGGGCGTTCCTGGCTGCGGCTGACCGTGCTGGCGGTCGACCCGGCGCTGGCCGGCCGTGCGGCCTCGGTGGACCTGCTGCCGCCGATGGACGTGCTGAAGCTGACCGACCTGGACTACCTCTGGCTGTGGCCGTTCTTCTTCTGGCAGCCGGTGGCGCTCCTTTTACTGATTGCCGGTGGCGGACTGGCGGCCGCCAGCATCGCGCTGCGGCGCTGGCGACGCCGTCCTCCAGCCCGGTAGCGCCGGGCCATGCCCGGCAGTGCACTTGCCAGATACCCAATATGGGCATAATAATGCCCAATATGGGTATTCCCGCCGCCAATCCGTCTCCCGTCGGCCCTGTCGGGCTGGCCGATGCGCTCTTCACCCAGACCCAGCAACGGGTGCTGGCCCTGCTGTTCGGGCAGGACAGCCGCGATTTCAGCATCTCCGAGCTGATCAGCGGCAGCGGTGCCGGCTCGGGCGCCGTGCAGCGCGAGGTGGCCAAACTGGTCGCAAGTGGACTGGTCGAGCAACGCAGGGTCGGTCACCAGAAGCGCTATCGCGCGTATGCCGGCTCGCCCATCCATGCCGAACTGGTGTCGCTGGTGCACAAGACCATCGGCCTCGCACAACCGCTGCGCGAGGCGCTGCAACCGCTGCAGGATCAGATTGCGCTGGCCTTCGTCTTCGGTTCGGTGGCCAAGCACACCGACAGCGCACACAGCGACATCGATCTGATGCTGATATCCGATACGCTGGGCTACGCTGACTTGATGGCCGTGCTCGATCCGCTGGAAGATCGCCTGGGCCGGCCGGTGAACCCCACGCTGTACACGCATGACGAACTGAAGGATCGCCTGCGCAAGGGCAATGCCTTCCTGCAGCGCGTACTGGAACAGCCCAAGGTCTGGGTGATTGGAGGAATGGATGACCTCGCCATTGCAGAATCTGGTCGGGCCGGGTAAACCGCTCACCGTCGAACCACCCGATCCACGCGAGATCGAAGGGCTTCAGCGCTCGGCTCTTGCGCGGCTGCGCGATGCGCGCAATGGCACCCTGTCGCTGGAAAGCCGCTTCGATCTCGCCTACAACGCCGCGCACGCGTTGAGTCTGGCTGCGTTGCGTGCGCAGGGCTACCGGCCCAGCAACCGCTACATCGTGTTCCAGTCGCTCAAGCACACGCTGGGTGTTGGTCCGGAGGTATGGCGCGTGATCGACAAGTGCCACCAGCAGCGCAACATCGCCGAGTACGAGGGCGAACTGGATGTCAGCGGGCGCTTGGTGGAAGACCTCATCATCGCCTGCGAAGCGGTGCGTGTTGCCTCAGGCCTCTGAGTGCAGCGAGTGCCGAAGCGTCAGCGCCCCGCCCGCAGCAGCGGATACGGATTGATCGATTCGCCCTTCCACCACTGCTTCTCCGGCCCCAGCACATGTACCTCGAAGTGCAGGTGCGGGGCCTCGGCGCTGGCATTGCCGGTGCTGCCGACGTAGCCGATCACCTCGCCGCGCTTGATCACCTTCTTTTCCGCCAGCCCATCGGCATAGCGTTGCAGGTGCGCGTAGTAGTAGCACCAGCGTCCGCTGGGTTCGAACTGGTAGATCGTCAGGCCGCCGCGCTTGCTGTCGAACAGCTTTTCCACTGTGCCATCAGCCACGGCCAGCACCGGCGTCCCGGCGTCGGCCATGATGTCGATGGCATCGTGTACGCGCCCTTCGCTGCGTGCATCGGTGAAGGTGTCGCGCAGCTGCGAGGCTTCGATGCCCTGTACGGGCAGCAGCAGGCCGGTTGGCGTGCCGCTCGCGTTGGCCGACGGTGCCACCGATGCGGAAGGCGCTGCATCCACCTGCGCAGCTGCAGGCGCCTTCACCGGCGTTGCAGCGACTGTGGGTTGCGGGGCAGGCTGGGCAACGGCCACCGGTTGAGCCACATCCCGGCGCAACCACCAACCTGCACCCAGGCCCAGCAGCACGCCCAGCACAATCAGCTGCGAAAGACGCATCGGCTCACTCCTGCATCACCACGGGTACCGAGGTATCCACTGCATCGGCTACGCGCAACGCATCCCAGTTGGTCATGCGCACGCAGCCATGCGATTCGGTCTTGCCGACATGGCCGGGTTCAGGCGTACCGTGCAGGCCATAGTGCGGCTTGGACAGGTCGATCCAGACCCGCCCCACCGGGTTGTTCGGGCCCGGCGGCAGCGTTGCCTTTTTCTCGCCCTTGCGCGCATCCCAGAACAGTTTCGGGTTGTAGTGGAACGGCGGGTCGCGATACACGCCGAGGATCTTCCATTCACCGATCGGCAGCGGGTCGTGCTGGCTGCCCGAGGACACCGGCACCTGCGCAATCACCTTGCCCTGCGCATCCAGCAGCTGCAGCGTGGAATCGGATTTGTCGACCACCACTTTGGCCGCCTTCGGCAGCGGGGCCGGGGCGATGTTCGGCACCTGGATGAGGTTGCCGGCCTTGCCCAGGTCGACGCCGGGGTTCAATACCTTCAGCAGTTCGGGCGAGGCATGGAAGCGTTCGCCCAGTGATTCTTCCACGCTGCCGTAACCCAATGCCTTCAGCTTGGCCTGTGCGGCAGGTCCCTTGGGCACCGGCTGGAACGGACCTGCCACGTCCTCGGCGGTCAGCGTGTAGCTGGCCAGCGGCGCGTTGGCATCGGCCTGCAGTGCCTTCCAGGTGGCCTCGTCCAGCTCGCCGGTCACCGTCAGGCCATGGGCGGCCTGGAAGCCGGACACTGCGCGGCGCTGGTTGCTGCCGACCTCGCCGTCAATCTGGCCCGGCGAGAAATTGGCCCGGTCCAGCAGTACCTGCGCGTGCAGCGGCGAGCGGGCTGCGATGTCCGGTCCTGCCTTCTCCGCGATGGGCGCCGGCAGCTGGGCCGGCGGCGGTACCTGGGCGAAGGCGGGCGAGATCAGCAATGACAGGGCGAGCAGGGCGGGGCGGGGTACGGGCATGGAGGTCTCCGGCAGATGGCAGCTCCACCCTGCCCGCAGGGGCTGCGTAGCCGCCGTGAAAGCGAACTGATGCCGGCATGAGCAGAACGGCGCGGCCACGCGGCGGAGCCTTGCCGCAGAAGCGCGCCACGTGGCCTCACCAAGGTGAACGGCTGCCGACGACTGCAGGTGTTGTCGATCAAGAATGCCGGTGGCCCGGCCGATACGGGCGCATCCCCCCGTTTTGGATGTACCGATGAACTACTTGAGGAATGTCAGGGTTGCCTGGCGTCTTGGGCTGGGCTTTGGCCTGTTGCTGCTGCTGGTTGCCGCCGTGGTGGCGACCGGCGCCACCGCCAGCGTCGTGCAGAAGCGCGCGATGCAGCAGGTGGTCGATGTCAGCGTGGCCAAGGTGCGGTTGCTGTCGCAGATGCTCGACGCCAACAACCAGATGATGGTGGTGCGCCGCGAGATGCTGATCCGCCAGGGCGATGACCGTGGCCACGACGAGCAGCGCATTGCCGATCTGGTCAAGCGCTACGAGGCCAGCTGGTCCGCTTACCAGGCGCTGCCCAGCGATGCCGACGGCAAGGCCATCGCTGAAACCATCGCAGCCAAGCGCGCCATCGCCCGCCCGCTCAACAAGCAGACCAGCGAGTTGATGGAGCAGGGGGACTATCCCGGCGCCGTGGCGTTGACCCTGGGCCCGGTGCAGGAAGCGGCCAATGGCTGGAACAAGGCGCTGTCCGACGGTGTGGACTTTGAAGAGAAGGAAAGCCGCAGCGCCGCAGCCGAGGCGATCCGCCTGGGCGAGCGCAGCCTGCTGCAGCTGCTGGTGCTGGGCGGCGTTGCACTACTGGTTGGCATTGCTGCCTCGGTGATGATCGGGCGCAGCCTGACCGGTCCGCTGGCGCGCGCAGTGAACCTGGCCGAGCGACTGTCCAAGGGCCAGCTGGACCAGGAATTCCGCCTGGGTGGACGTGACGAACTGACCCAGCTGGGCGAGGCGATGGCCAGCGTGCGGCAGAGCGTGCAGGCGGCCATCGGCGCGCAGTTGCGGATGGCTGAGCAGCACGAGGCCGGCGCGATCCGCTATCGCATGGATGCCAGCGCGTTCCCCGGCGATTTCGGGCGCATGGTGCAGGCCACCAACAGCCTGGTTGAATCGCACGTGCAGGTGCAGCTGCTGATGGCCGAGGTGATGCAGCGCTACGCCATCGGCGATCTGAGCCGCGACCTGCCGGATTATCCGGGCGAGAAGGGCACGCTGACCCGCACCCTGGCGGCGGTGAAGCAGAGCCTGATGGCGATCAACGCGCAGATCGATGAGCTGGCCCGTGCCGCGCGCGCTGGTGATTTCAGCATGCGCGGCGATGCTGCCGCGTTCCAGTACCAGTTCAAGGCGATGGTCGAGCACCTCAACGGCATGATGGCCAGTTCGCAGGCCAGCATCGCCGATGTCTCCGACGTGCTGCGCGCAATTTCGCACGGCGATCTGACCGCACGCATGGACGGCGAGTACGACGGCGTGTTCGCCCGCATGCGCGACGACGCCAACACCACCACCGCGCAGCTGACCGGCATCGTGCGCGGCATCCAGGTGGCGGCCGACAGCATCAACAACGCGGCGCAGGAACTGGCCGCCGGCAACAACGACCTGTCGCGCCGCACCGAGCAGCAGGCGGCCAATCTGGAAGAGGCCGCTGCATCGATGGAGGAACTGACATCGACCGTGCGCCAGAATGCCGAGCTGGCCCGCCAGGCCGACAGCGAAGCGCATGCGGCCGGTGCCGCCGTGCGCGAGACCGAGCAGGCGATGGCACAGATGGCCTCGGTGATGGGCGAGATCGACCAGTCGTCGGCCCGCATCTCGGAAATCTCCACGGTGATCGACGGCATCGCGTTCCAGACCAACATCCTCGCGTTGAACGCGGCGGTGGAAGCCGCACGAGCGGGCGAGCAGGGCCGTGGTTTTGCCGTGGTCGCCAGTGAAGTGCGCACGCTCGCGCAGCGTGCCGGTGTCGCGGCGAAGGAGATCAAGGAACTGATCGAAGACGCTGCCGCCAAGGTGAAGAGTGGCCTGGCGGTGACCGTTGAATCCGAAGCCGCAATCGCGCGCGTGGCCCAGGCCAGCTCGCGCACCACCCAGTTGATGAGCGACATCGCAGCGGCCAGCAAGGAACAGGCGGCCGGTATCGAGCAGGTCAACCAGGTGGTGGTGCAGATGGACCAGGTGACCCAGCAGAATGCCGCCCTGGTGGAGGAAGCCACCGCTGCCAGCCGCGCGCTGGAAGAACAGGCGCATGCACTGACCACGTCGGTGTCGGTGTTCAAGGTGGAGCAGGGCGAAGTGGCTTCGGCCGTGGCGCGTCGCGCAGCCTGAGCAGGCTGCTGAACCCGTGACAGGAATACGGCCGCCCTGGGCGGTCGTATTCCCATTGCCTGCCCAGACAGGTGGACAACGGCCATCATTGTTCAAGGGCACTGCCGAGCATGGCCCCCACGGCATACAGCGCGACCAGGGTAGGGGGCATCACCAGCGGGTAGACAGTCGACCAGGTCTTTCCGGAAAGCCACTCACCCATGCCGATGACGTTGAGTGCTGCGGTCTGCCGGGACCACCAGCGTAGCGCCGCGTGTGCCGCCGTGCACTTCCTTGGGCCGAGCCAATGCGTGAAGCTGCAGGCAGGGAGCCGTGCGAAGAAACCTGAAGGGTGATCAACGTGATGAATGCCGTGATGCTGCCGGTCGTGATGCTGCCAGGCCTGGATGGCACCGGCCTGCTGTCGGCGCAGTTCGTAGAGGCAATGCAGGCGCGGGGCATGCAGATGCAGGTACTGCCGATGCCCGCGCAGGGGCCGCAGGACTACACCACCTTGGCGTCGATCCTGCGCCCGCAGCTTCCAGCATCTCCTTTTGTGCTGCTGGCCGAGTCGTTCGCCGGTCCATTGGCCATCGAACTGGCGGTGGCCGGGCTACCTGGATTGCATGGGTTGGTACTGAGTACGACCTTCGCACGGCGGCCGGTGCCGCTGCCTGCGGCGAGCGCACGGATACTGGCCCCGGCATGGCCGTTGCCGCCACTCGCGTTGATGGCCCGGTTGCTGCTGGGGCAATGGCGGACGCGCGCGAAGCTGCGTGAGCTGGGCCTGGCAATCGCGCAGGTGCCGGCTGCAACCCTGCGCCAGCGTGCCGCGACGACGCTGCGGGTGGATGTTCGTGCACTGCTGCCGGAGCTCGTGTTGCCGACGCTGTGCCTGCATGCCCGGCAGGACCGCCTGCTGTGGCCACCCAGCGTGGCCGAGCTGCAGGCCTTGTTGCCCGATGCCCGCCATGTGTCGTTGGAGGGGCCACATCTGCTGCTGCAGGCGCGCGCCGACGCAGCTGCAGCCGAAGTTGCCGCGTGGATGAGGACGCTGTCGCCCTGATCGAAGGGTTCAGCCGCGCGCGCGGGTACGTGCTGCTTTCTTCGCCGCCACCTTGCGCACGGTCTTCTTTGCCGCGCGGGTCTTCGCCGCCTTCTTCGCGGCAGCACTGCGTGAGGCGGTGGTGCTGGCCTTCTTGGCCACCGTTTTCTTTACAGCCTTCTTCGCCGCCGCCTTGCCGGTCGGCGCCTTCTTCGCCGTGGTTTTCTTCGCAGTGGCCTTGCTGGCGGTTTTTTTCGCCGGTGCCTTCTTCGCCACCTTGCGCCCGCTGCCACTGCGCTTGCCACCCCCATCCTGCTTGTTCACGGTGGCCCAGGCGATGCGCTCGGCAGTCCCTTCGCTGGCACCGCGCTGGCGTTCGCTCTCTTCGATGTGCTCGGCCTGACGCTTCTGCTTTTCGGTATAGGCGGACTTGTCACCACGGGGCATGGCCGGGTCTCCGGTGGGGGCTGGGCCCCACGGTGGCCCCTCCGGCGTTAAGCGCAAGTCCCGCAAGGGTGATCGCCCCGGCAAGGGCGCCTCGGCTATGCTTGCCGCATGCGAGTCGAGCCCGCCGACATCGAAGCCCTGTTCGACGCCATCCCGGATGTGCTGTTCTTCATCAAGGACCGGCAGGGACGCTACACCCACGTCAACCAGACCATGCTGCGGCGGCTGGGCCTGCGCGCGCGCAAGGATGTGATCGGGCGCACTGCGGCCGAGATCTACCCGACCGGGCTCAGTGCGGACTATGTCGACCAGGACGCCCGCGTGCTGTCCGGCGAGGTGATCGAGAACCTGATGGAGCTGCACCTGTTCGCCAACCGCGAACCGGGCTGGTGCCTGACCTGCAAGCGCCCGCTGGTGGTTGATGGGGCCATCGAAGGTTTGATCGGCATTTCCCGCGACCTGGGCCAGAAGGACAGCCTGGGCAGCCAGTACGAGCAGCTGCGGCTGGCCCTGGCCCATCTCAACGCGCACTACGCCGAAAACGTGCGCATGCAGACCCTGCTGGACATCACCGGCTTCTCGCTGTCCAAGCTGGAGCGCAGCTTCCGCAAGGTGTTCCAGATGACCCCGCAGCAGGTGCTGACCCGGCTGCGGATCCAGATGGCGATGCACCTGCTGCATGGCGACGACAGCATCGCCTGCATCGGCCAGGCCTGCGGTTTCAGCGACCAGAGTGCCTTTACCCGCAAGTTCAAGGCTGAAACCGGTTTCTCGCCGCGTGCCTATCGTGCCCGTATCGGCGGCAATGTCGGCGAGCCGGCGCTGGCCTGAGCCGCGTGCTGCGCTGTGCCTATCCCGGCGGGCGCGGGACAGGGTAAGGTGTCGCCCCTGTAGCCCGCCGCCAGCCCCGCCGATGCCCAATTCGATTCCGACCGCTTCACCGTCCCGCCTCGGACATTCGCTCAAGCCCCGCCAGCTGATCATGATGGGGCTGGGCAGCGCCATCGGCGCCGGCCTGTTCCTGGGTTCCGGCGTGGGTGTGCAGGCGGCCGGTCCGGCGGTGCTGGTGTCCTACCTGGTGGCCGGCGCGCTGGTGATCATCGTGATGAACGCACTGGGCGAGATGGCGGCGGCCAAACCGACCAGCGGTGCATTCTCGGTGTATGCGGCCGATGCCATGGGCGCCACCGCCGGCGCCACCGTCGGCTGGCTGTGGTGGGTGCAGCTGGTGATCGTGATCGCCGCCGAGGCGGTGGGTGCGGCCGGCCTGCTGGCCACGGTCTGGCCGGCGATACCGGTACCGATGGCGGCGCTGGCCTTCATGCTGTTCTTCACCGCGATCAACCTGCTCGGCGTGAAGAATTTCGGCGAGTTCGAGTTCTGGTTCGCCATCCTCAAGGTGGTGGCGATCCTGGCGTTCATCGCCATCGGCGTCGCGCTGCTGATGGGCTGGCTGCCGCAGGTGACCTCGCCGGGCCTGAGCAATTTCACCGAACACGGCGGCTTCGCACCGAAGGGCCTAGCCGGCATCGGTGCGGCGCTGCTGGTGGTGGTGTTCGCCTTCGGCGGTACCGAGATCGTCGCCGTCGCCGCTGCTGAAACCGAAGACCCCGAGCGCAGCATCGCCCGTGCCATCCGCACCGTGGCCTGGCGCATCCTGGTGTTCTACATCGGCTCGCTGAGCGTGATCATCGCCGTGGTGCCGTGGACCAGCGAAGCGCTGAAGTCGCCGTTCGCCGCGGTGCTGGATATTGCACGTATTCCGGGTGCGGGCACCGCGATCACCCTGATCGCGGTGATCGCGTTGCTGTCCGCGCTCAATGCCAACCTCTACGGCGCCTCGCGCATGATGTATTCGCTGGCGCAGCGCCGCGAAGCCCCGGCCGTGCTCGGCTGGACCGATCCGCGCCAGGTGCCGGTGGTCGCCGTGCTGGCCAGCGTGCTGTTCGGCTTCGCCGCCACGGTGATGGAGCTGCTGTTCCCGGACCGGGTACTGCCGGTGCTGCTGAACATCGTTGGTTCCACCTGCCTGCTGGTGTGGACGCTGTCGCTGGTCTCGCAGCTGGTGCTGCGCCGGCGCGCGGATCGCCTGGGCACGCGCCTGCCGTTCCGCATGGCCGGTTTCCCGTGGCTGACCTGCTGCGCGCTGGCGATCCTGGCGTTGATCTTCGGCCTGCTGCTGAGCGAATCGCATACCCGCCTGCAGTTCCTGTCGATGGTGGCACTGACCGCCAGCATCGCCGCTGGCAGCGCCATTGCCCGGCGCATGCGCGAGGCGTGATGGAAGGTGCCGGCCAGCGGCCGGCGCTACCACGGGGGCTGCACATCCGCCGTGCGATGCTGATCGTGTGGGCCGTCACCGGCCCGTCGAACAGGAGTTCCGCATGCTGCGCAGCCGTCCGTTCATGATGTTCACTGGCCAGGCCGAAGCCGCCCTGGCCCTGTATGCCGAAGCCTTTGCCGATTTCCGCCTGCTGGCGATGCAACGCCACCCGGAGGGCCCCGGTGCCGGTGTGCCCGGACAGGTCCGCCAGGCGATCTTCCTGCTCGGTGGCACCCACTACCTGTGCTTTGACAGCCTGGACGTGCACGACTTCACCTTCACCCCGTCCATCTCGTTGTTCGTCGAGTGTTCCGGCGCCGAGCAGTTCGAGCGCGCGGCACGCGTGCTGGGCGAAGGTGGGCACTGGCTGATGCCGGTGGGCGACTACGATTTCAGCAACCGCTATGGCTGGGTACAGGACCGCTTCGGCGTGTCCTGGCAGTTGAGCCTGGGGCAGATGCCGGACCCGTGATCGGATGTTTGTGGGTGTGGGCCTGGGTCCACACACCCTTATGAAAACGGCCCGCTTGCGCGGGCCGTTTTCACTTCCGATGGATCGAGGGCTTACGCCTCGACTTCATGGTCCTTGTAGGCATCGACCGGGATGCAGGCGCACATCACGTTCTTGTCGCCGTACACGTTGTCGACACGCGCCACCGGCGGCCAGTACTTGCTCTGCTTCAGGCTGGCCAGCGGGAAGGCGGCCAGTTCGCGCGGGTAGGCGTGGGTCCACTCGCTGGCGGTCACTGCGGTGGCAGTGTGCGGTGCGTTCTTCAGCGGGTTGTCCTCGCGGTCCAGGCGGCCGTCTTCGATCGCGCTGATTTCCTCGCGGATCTGGATCATCGCGTTGATGAAGCGATCCAGTTCGTGCAGCGATTCGCTCTCGGTCGGTTCGACCATCAGCGTGCCGGCCACCGGGAAGCTCAGGGTCGGGGCGTGGAAGCCGAAGTCGATCAGGCGCTTGGCCACGTCCTCGGCACCGATGCCGCTGGTCTTTTCCAGCGGGCGCACGTCGAGGATGCACTCGTGCGCCACCAGGCCGTTGCGGCCGGTGTACAGCGTCTTGAAGTGCGGGGCCAGGCGCTTGGCGATGTAGTTGGCGTTGAGCTGCGCGACCTGGGTAGCCTTGCGCAGGCCGTCGCGGCCCATCATCGCGATGTACATCCAGCTGATCGGCAGGATCGAGGCGCTGCCGAAGCTGGCCGCGCTGACCATGCCGACCGGGCCGTTGTAACCCAGCTTGCCCGGCAGGAACGGTGCCAGGTGCTCCTTGACCGCGCACGGGCCAACGCCCGGGCCGCCACCGCCGTGCGGGATGCAGAACGTCTTGTGCAGGTTCAGGTGCGAGACGTCCGAACCCCACTTGCCCGGCTTGGCTACGCCCACCAGGGCGTTCATGTTGGCGCCGTCGGTGTACACCTGGCCACCATGCTGGTGGATGATCTCGCAGATCTCCACCACCTCTTCCTCGAACACGCCGTGCGTGGACGGGTAGGTGATCATGATCGCGGCCAGGCGGTCGCTGTACTTCTCGGCGTTCACGCGGATGTCTTCGACATCGACGTTGCCGTTGGCATCGGTCTTGGTCACCACCACCTTCATGCCGCACATCTGCGCCGAGGCCGGGTTGGTGCCGTGGGCCGAGTCCGGGATCAGGCAGATATCACGATGGCCTTCGCCGCGCGAACGGTGGTAGGCGCGGATCGCCAGCAGGCCGGCGTACTCGCCCTGCGCACCGGAGTTCGGCTGCAGGCTGACCGCGTCGTAGCCGGTGCACTCCACCAGCATCGCTTCCAGCGTGTCGATCAATTCCTTGTAGCCCAGCGCCTGGTCGGCCGGCACCAGCGGGTGGATCTGCGAGAACTCCGGCCAGGTCACCGGGATCATCTCGGCGGTGGCGTTGAGCTTCATGGTGCACGAGCCCAGCGGGATCATCGTGCGGTCCATCGCCAGGTCCTTGTCGGCCAGCGAGCGCAGGTAGCGCAGCAGTTCGTGCTCGCTGTGATGGGTGTTGAACACCGGGTGGGTCAGGAACGCGGACTGGCGCAGCAGGCCGGCCGGCAGCGCGTCGGCGGTGCTGGCATCGAGCGCGTCGACATCGGCCTGCGCACCGAACACGGCGGCCAGGGCGACGATGTCGGCGCGGGTGGCGGTCTCGTCCAGGCTGATGCCGACCGAATCGTTGTCGATCGCGCGCAGGTTGTAGCCGGCGGCGCGCGCCTTGGCGTGGATCTCATCGGCATGCACGCCGGTGACATGCAGGGTGTCGAAGAAGTCGCCACCGACCTGCACGCCGGCCGTGCGCAGTGCCGCGGCCAGGATCGAAGCCAGGCGGTGGGTGCGACGGGCGATGCGGGTCAGGCCTTCCGGGCCGTGGTACACGGCGTACATCGACGCCATCACCGCCAGCAGCACCTGCGCGGTACAGATGTTGGAGGTGGCCTTCTCGCGGCGGATGTGCTGCTCGCGGGTCTGCAGGGTCAGGCGGTAGGCCGGGTTGCCCTGGGCATCCACCGAAACGCCGATCAGGCGGCCCGGCATCGAGCGCTTGTAGGCGTCACGGCAGGCCATGAACGCGGCATGCGGGCCACCGAAGCCGAACGGCACGCCGAAACGCTGGCTGTTGCCGACCACGATGTCCGCGCCCCATTCGCCAGGGGCGGCCAGCAGGGTCAGTGCCAGCAGATCGGTGGCCACGGCCACCAAACCGCCGCGCGCGTGCACGGCATCGACCAGCGCCTTGTAGTCGCCGACCTGGCCGAAGGTGTCCGGGTACTGCAGCAGCAGGCCGAAGGCTTCCGCTTCCAGCGCTTCGGCCGGGGTGCCGACGCGCAGTACGATGCCCATGGGCTCAGCGCGCGTGCGCAGCAGTTCCAGCGTCTGCGGGTGCACGGCGTCGTGCACGAAGAAGACGTCCGACTTCGACTTGGCCGAACGCTTGGCCAGGGTCATCGCTTCGGCCGCGGCGGTGGCTTCGTCCAGCAGCGAGGCGTTGGCGATTTCCATGCCGGTGAGGTCGGCGCACAGGGTCTGGAAGTTGATCAGCGCTTCCATGCGGCCCTGCGAGATTTCCGCCTGGTACGGGGTGTAGGCGGTGTACCAGGCCGGGTTTTCCAGGATGTTGCGCAGGATCACGTTCGGCGTGTGGGTACCGTAGTAGCCCTGGCCGATGAAGCTGCGCAGCACGGTGTTCTTGTCGGCGATCGCGCGGATCTTCGCCAGTGCCTGCACTTCGGTCATCGATTCCGGCAGCGCCAGCGGCGCCGGCGACTTGATCTTGGCCGGCACGATGGCATCGGTCATCGCATCCAGCGACGCGTGGCCGACGACGTCGAGCATCTGCGCGATCTCGGCATCGTTGGGGCCGATGTGGCGCTCGACGAACGCGTTGTGGTGCTCGAGCTCACGCAGGGAAGGGGTGTTCTGGGACATGGCGAAGGATCCGTCAGGAAAGGGCACACGCACGGGTACAAGCCGCCGGTTGGCGGTCTGCGGGGCGCCCCTCTGTCCTTTTGCCTGAGAGTTTGGAAGTGCGGCTGGCCGCAGCTTCGTGCCCCTTCGGCGCCGGATCGAACCGGTCTCTCCAGAGTTGTGTTGCGGGTGGTATCGGGCCTGAGCGATTACGGGCGTTGCGCCTTCGGCAGCGGTGTTCCGCTTCTCCCACCGTGTTGCCCGCCGATTATAGCCCGTTGCGGGCCCGTGGACCGCCTGCAGCGGGTGCGGCGCGCCTGAATGGCCGATGGCCCGGCCGTGCGTTTTGTGCACCGCTGCATGGCGTCGGGCGCAATCCCCACCTATGATGGCGAGATACCCGAATTCATCTGGCGCCGTCCCTGCTGCAGCGGGACCGGCGCCCGCCGTGCGTGCCCCGCACGGCCCTGCCGGACGCCTTCGCCATGACCGCCGCTGTTGCTCCCTCCACCCGCCGCATGGCCCTGCTGCTTGCCGGCCTGGCCATGTTCGGCCCGTTCTCGATCGACACCATCTTCCCGGCCTTCCCGCAACTGGCCCAGCGCCTGGCGGTGGACGAGGTGGCGGTACAGCAGACCATCAGCGTGTACCTGCTGTTCTACGGCCTGATGAGCCTGGCGCACGGCCCGCTGTCCGATGCCTGGGGCCGCAAGCGGGTGATCCTCGGCGGCCTGGTGGTGTTCGTCGGCGCCTCGATCGGCTGCGCGCTGTCCACCGACCTGAGCACGTTGCTGGCGTTCCGTGCGCTGCAGGGCCTGTCGGCGGGTGTCGGCATGATCGTCGGCCGCGCGGTGATCCGCGACCTCTACCACGGCCACGATGCGCAGCGGCTGATGAGCCAGGTGTCGATGCTGTTCGGCATCGCCCCGGCGATCGCGCCGATCATCGGCGGCTGGATCCTGCTCAGTGGCGCGGGCTGGCCGCTGATCTTCTGGTTCCTGGTGGTGTTCGCACTGGTGCTGCTGGCGGCCACCGCGCGCTTCCTGCCGGAAACCCATCCGGCCGAGGCGCGGGTGCCGTTGTCGCCGCGGGTGCTGCTGCGCGACTACGTGCGCATCGGCTTCAACCCGCGTTTCCTGCGCCTGGCGCTGGCCGGCAGCATCGGCTTCGGCGGCATCTTCCTGTACATCTCCTCGGCGCCGGTGTTCGTGATGCAGCACCTGCATCTGGGCGAGGGCGGCTTCGCCTGGCTGTTCATTCCCACCATCGGCGGCATGACCACCGGTTCGTTCCTGTCCGGGCGCATGGCCGGGCACACCACGCCCACCCGCCAGGTCGCCATCGGTTTCGCGCTCTGCGCACTGTCGGTGCTGCTGAACGTCGGCTACGTGGCGCTGTCGCCGCAGTTCGTGCTGCCGTGGGCGGTGCTGCCGATTTTCCTGGGCGGCATGGGCATGGCGCTGATCTTCCCGATCCTGGCGCTGGCGGTGCTGGACATGTACCCGCATCAGCGAGGCCTGGCGTCTTCGCTGCAGGCCTTTGCGCAGCTGATGATCAGCACCGTGGTGGCGGGCGTGGTATCACCGCTGCTCAGTGCCAGCCCGTTGCACCTGGCACTGGGCCAGGCCGCCTTTTTCGCCATCGGTTTCGTGTTCTGGTACTGGGAACACCAGCGTGAACGCGTGGCGCAGGCAGCCTGCACGGACCATTGAGCAGCGCGCAGGGGTAGGGCAGGGCGCGATGCCCGCAACCCTTGCGGTGGAACACCACCGGATTAGGCTGGGGACTCCAGCCAGCCGGTGCAGGGTGCACGACAGCCAGCCGATCCAATGTCGTTGCATGAGGTTCCCCCATGGCTGCGCAGCAGATCTACCGCCTGTTCGAGGTGGCGCTGAAAGAGCGCCGCGTGCTTTCCCCTTCGCTGGACCGCATGGTGTTCACCGGTGCCGACGTGGCACGGATGAAGACCGAAGGCCCGGACCAGCGCATCAAGGTGTTCTTCCCCTTGCCCGGGCAGGACGTGCCACAGGTGCCCAGTGGCGAGGACTGGTACCCGCGCTATCGGGCCCTGCCTGACGACCAGCGCCCTCCGATGCGCACCTACACCATCCGCCAGCTGCGCGCTGAGCAGGGCGAGGTCGACGTCGATTTCGTCATCCACGGCGTGACCGGGCCCGCCTCGCGCTGGGCGATGCATGCACGGCCGGGCGACCGGGTGGTGCTGCTGGCCCCGGACGCCGACTGCGCCGACAGCAGCGAAGGCTGGGAATGGAAGCCACCGGCCGGTGTCGGCCAGGTGTTGCTGGTTGCCGACGAAACCGCGTTGCCGGCGGTGGCCGGTATTCTCGAGGAACTGGCGGGGTTGGCCGATCCGCCGCGCACGCTGGCGCTGCTGGAAGTGGCGCAGGCCGGCGACGCGGTGCCGCTGAAGGCGCCGGCCACGGCCGAGCTGGTCTGGTTGCCGCGTGGCCAGGCGGCGTACGGGCAGCCGCTGCTGCAGGCCGTACAGGCACGGCTGGCGGCGGCCTCGGGCGTGGCTGCCGGCGACGCGCTGGAGGAGATCGACGTCGATACGCAGATCCTCTGGGAGCAGGCCGATAGCCGCGTGGCGGGGCCGCTGTACGCCTGGGTCGCAGGTGAGGCCGGGGCGGTGATGGCGATCCGTCGACATCTGGTCCGCGACTGCGGGCTGGATCGTCGTGCAATCACCTTCATGGGCTACTGGCGGTACGGCAAAGTGCTGGACTGAGGGGGTGTGAAACGGCCCGGCGAGCGGGGTGCGCTATCCTTGCGCCCCCCTTCGCAGCGGTACCGCACCATGTCCACCAGCTCCAAGACCCGCCGCGACCAGCGCCGTCGCCAGGAAAAGCAGGCCGCCAACAAGGCCGCTGCCCAGGCCTCGCCGGTGGAGCCGCATGCCGAACTGCGCGACGCGCAGCGCACCCTGCTGGCCGGGGTCGTGCGCCGTGACGGCGAATGGGTGCTGGGCATGGACGGCCGCATTGCTGGCCACAGCGAGAGCGCTGCGCACGTGCTGGCGCTGATCATGCAGGCCGGTGAACTGCACGAGCGCAAGGGCACGCCGGTGCGTCTGGTGTACTCCGATGCGCTGCGTGATGCTGCGCAGGCCGAAGCGAAGGAGAAGGGCCAGACCTTCGAGGAGTTCAAGGCCGAGCTGGCCGCGGCGATGGCGGCGAAGAAGAACAGCTGACAGGCATTTCGGTAGAGCCGGCCGCTGGCCGGCTGCCGGATGGAATTTCACCGCGCTGTTGCCGGCCAGCGGCCGGCACTACCAGAAAGGGGCGGATCCTCGCGGACCCGCCCCTTCTTTCATTTTGCCGCCGGGGCCGCGTTGGCCTGCCAGCCGCACATCTGGCCTTCGTTCTGCTGCTTCAGCCACTCGTTGACCGGGGTGAAGTACTCGATCATCGGGCCGGCATCGAGCTTGTCGGTGCCGGTCAGTTCCTTCAGCGTGGCCTGCCACGGCTGGCTGGCACCCTTGCTCAGCATCGCCCAGTACTTCTGGCCGGCTTCCTTGTTGCCGTAGAAGGTGCACTCATGCAGCGGGCCCTTGTAGCCGGCGGCATCGCACAGGCCCTTGTAGAACTGGAACTGCAGGATGCGCGCCAGGAAGTAGCGGGTGTACGGGGTGTTGCCCGGCACGTGGTACTTGGCACCCGGATCGAAGAACTCTTCGCCACGGGTGCTGGCCGGGGCCACGCCCTGGTACTTCGCCTTCAGGTCCCACCACGCCTTGTTGTAGTTGTCGGCGGTGATCGAACCGTCGAACACGCCCCAGCGCCAGCGATCGATCATCAGCCCGAACGGCAGGAAGGAGACACCCGAAAGGGCCATGCGCATCTGGTTGTTGATGACCGCCTCGCGGCTCTCGGTCGGCGCATCGACCAGGCCGATCGAGCTGAGGTACTTGGGCGTCATCGCCAGCACGATGGTGTCGCCGATTGCTTCATGGAAGCCATCGTTGGCACCGCCCTGGAACAGCGGCGGCAGCGGGTTGTAGGCCAGGTCGTAATAGATGTGGCCCAGCTCGTGGTAGATGGTGGTGAAGTTCTCTTCGTTCGGCTTGATGCACATCTTGGTGCGCACATCGCCTTCCATGTTCATGTCCCAGGCGCTGGCGTGGCAGACCACGTCGCGGTCATCGGGCTTGATGAACTGGGTCTTCTCCCAATACGACTGCGGCAGCGACGGCATGCCCAGCGACACGTAGAAGTCCTGCGCGCGCTCGGTCATCTGCTTGGCGGTACGCAGTTCGGCCTCGCGCTGCGCCTTGTACTGCGCGGCCACGTTGGCGTCCTTGCCGGCCTTGGCCAGCGCTGCGCTCAGGTTGGTCTGGTACTGCTTTTCCAGCGCCGCGGTGATATCCAGGCTGCCGGCACCCGGGTACGGTTCCAGCTGGTCCCACAGGTTCGACCAGTCCTGCTGCCACATGTTGCCCAGCAGGTGCGCGGCGATCAGGCCATTGCCCACTTCGGCCTTGTCCTTGCCGTAGGTCTTGTCCAGCTTCCCGCGTGCGTAGCAGTGCAGCTGCTCGTACATCGGCTTGACCTGTTCCCACAGGCGGTCGGTTTCCGGGCCGATCTGCTCCGGCGGCATGTCGTAGCCGCTGCGCCACATCTGCCCGGCATCGGTGAAGCCCATGCCCTTGGCGCCTTCGTTCACCAGGCCGACAAACTTCTGGTAATCGCCGCGCATGCTCTTGGTGGTGCTGTGCCAGCCCTGCCAGGCATCGAGCTGCTTGTCGTAGTCGCGGCTGCGCGCCAGCACCTGCTCCAGCTCGCCCAGCTGGCGGCAGGAGTTCGGATCGTTGGCGTCGGTGCAGTACTTGCCGGCACCGTAGCTGCCTTCCATGCGGGTGGCGATCTGGGTCAGCTCGGCCAGCTTGGCCGGGTCGCGCGGCGCCGGCATCGAGGACATCAGCTTCAACAGGTGGATCGCACGCTTGCTGTCCTCGCTCATCGGCTTGCCGTCAAACTTGGCGGCCTGTTCGATCCAGCTGTTGAGCTGGGTCAGCGAGCGCTCGTTGGCCTTGGCCGCGATGCGTTCCGAATCGCTGTTGATGTAGGTGGAGGACAGCCACTGCGCCGAGGTCATCTCCGGGTAGGCGGCCTTGAATTCGGCATTGATGCGGGCCACGAACTGGTCGGCGGTTTCGCCGGCCGGTGCGCTGGGGCTGGCAGTTTCGGCGCCGGGCGACGGTTCCTTCTTGCAGGCGACCAGGGCCAGCGTGGCGGCGGCGATTGCCGAGGCCAGGAGGAGATGGCGGTGTTTCACGGGCGGTCCTTGGGTGGTGAACGACGGCCGAAGGCTAGAGGTCAGTTGCTGTCACCGCAAGTGGCGGAAGTCGGTTGGGTTCGGCAGGGCTGCGCCCTGCACCCGCAGAAGCAACGGCAAAGGCCGAAGCAACATCAAAAGCGGGCTATCCGTGGGATGGCGGGGCGGTGTGGGCTTGCAGGACACGCCGTAAACCCATCCATGGGGGCTCGATGGCGCCATCCATGGCGCCAACGGTCCTGCAAGCCCACACCGCCCCACCTCTGACAGATCGCGGCGGCCGTTGGTGGGTGTCGACCTTGGTCGACACATCTGTCAGGTATCGAAAATCAAATTTGAATCAGATCTACCGTGTCGACCAAGGTCGACACCCACCAGAGCAGACTGCCGTTCCAACAGATCGCGGAAAACTGTCGAAGGCGGGGTGGGTCCGGTGGCGGGGGCGTGAGCCGCATGGATGCGGCGACCGAGCCTTATCTGATCGGAATCTGGCAGCGTAGGTGTCGAGAGCCGGCGTGGGCCGCCGTGTGAGCCTGGATCTCGACGATCGCCAT
>NZ_JAXAXL020000003.1:63011-369620 GCF_047497515.2 Stenotrophomonas maltophilia | reverse complement strand
CCAAGCTACATGGCGATCGTCGAGATCCAGGCTCACACGGCGGCCCACGCCGGCTCTCGACACCTACGCTGCCAGATTCCGATCAGATAAGGCTTGGCAGCCGCATCCATGCGGCTGACACCCCGCACTCCGACACCGCCCCGCCTCAGACAGATTTCGCGCGGTTGTTGGTAGGTGTCGACCTTGGTCGACACATCTGTCAGATATCGATATTCACGATGTGATCCGACCCCGTGCCGACCAAGGTCGGCACCCACCAACAGCAGCAGGAAACCGTCGAAGGCGGGGTGGGTCCGGTTGCGGGGGCGTGAGCCGCATGGATGCGGCGACCGAGCTTACATGGACGTGCTTGCAGCGGCCCCCGCAACCGGGCCCACCCCGCCATCCCACGGATAGCCTGCTGTTGCTTCGGCTGTTGCTGTTGCCTCTGCGGGTGCAGGGCGCAGCCCTGCCGATAACCCCATTCAGGCAGGTAAGTGCAGGTCACAGGATAAGCACACGCCTTGTTGCCTTTGGCATTCGGGTCCACATTCCTGTGCAGGAGACGGGCCACTGCCCGTCGTCGAGACACCAGGAGACCTGCATGTCCGCTGCCCCCAGTACTGCCATTTCCCGCGACCCTGCCACCGGCCAGCAGATCGCCAGCCATCCCTTCGCCACCGACGCCGAACTGGAGGCGATCCTCGACCGCGGCCAGGCCGGCTTTGCCGTCTGGAGCGCAACCAGCCTCGAACAGCGGGCCGGCGTGCTGCACGCAATGGCTGCCGTACTGCGCCGTGATCGTGAAAAGCTGGCCGCGCTGGCCACCGCCGAGATGGGCAAGGTCCAGGCCGAAGCGCTGGCCGAGATCGAGAAATGCGCTGTGCTGTGCGACTGGTACGCCGACCACGGCGCGCAGTTCCTGCGCGACGAACCGACCCAGGTGCCCGATGACAAGGCCTACGTGTCCTACCTGCCGCTGGGCGTGGTGCTGGGCATCATGCCGTGGAACTTCCCATACTGGCAGGTGATGCGTGCGGCGGTGCCGATCCTGATGGGCGGCAACGGCTTCCTGCTGAAGCCGGCCGAGAACATCGTCGGTACCGCGCGGCTGCTGGATGCCGCCTGGCGTGATGCCGGGCTGCCGGAAGGCACCTTCATTGCCGCCAATATCAGCCGCGAGGGCACCAGCCGCGCGATTGCCGATGACCGTATCGCCGCGGTGACCCTGACCGGCAGCGTGGCGGCCGGTCGCAGCATCGCCGCCCAGGCCGGGCAGGCGCTGAAGAAGGTGGTGCTGGAGCTGGGAGGCTCGGACCCGTTCATCGTGCTGGCCGATGCCAATCTGGATGCCGCCGTCGATGCGGCGGTGGCCTCGCGCTTCCAGAACACCGGGCAGGTCTGCATCGCCGGCAAGCGCATCATCGTCGAAGACGCAGTCTACGACCGGTTCGTGGCGCAGTTCTGCCAGAAGGTGCAGGCGCTGACCATTGGCGATGGCCGCGACCCCGGCAACCGCATCGGCCCGATGGCGCGCCAGGATCTGCTTGAGCAGCTTGATGCGCAGGTGCGCGCCTCGGTGGAGGCCGGTGCGCAGCTGCTGGTCGGTGGCCATCAACTGGAGCGCCCGGGCGCGTTCTATGCACCTACCGTGCTGGCCGGCGTGGAGCCGGGCATGCAGGCCTTCGATACCGAGACCTTCGGCCCAGTGGCGTCGATCAGCCGCGCGCGCGATGCCGACCATGCGGTGGAACTGGCCAACCAGAGCGAGTTCGGCCTCAGCGGCAACCTGTGGACCGGCGACCGCGCGCGCGCGATGCAGCTGGCGCGCCGGATGCAGACCGGCGGCGTGTTCGTCAACGGCTTCTCGGCCTCCGACCCGCGCGTGCCGATCGGTGGTGTGAAGAAGAGCGGCTTCGGCCGCGAGCTTTCGCACTTCGGCATCCGCGAGTTCGTCAACGCGAAGACCGTGTGGTTCGACAAGCCTTGACGCGCGGCTCTCATCCTTCCTGCAACGATCCACCATCAGTCCAGCGAAAAGGACGGCATTCCAATGTCCAAGGGTTCAGACCTGCTCGTCGCCGCACTTGAGAACGAAGGCGTCGAGCGTATTTTCGGCATCCCCGGCGAGGAAAACCTCGACGTGGTCGAGTCACTCCGGCATTCCAGCATCGAGCTGGTCATCACCCGCCACGAGCAGGCAGCGGTGTTCATGGCCGCCACCTATGGGCGCCTGACCGGCAAGCCCGGCGTGTGCCTGGCCACGCTCGGCCCGGGCGCGCTCAACTTCACCACCGGCGCCGCGTATGCGCTGCTGGGCGCGTGGCCGGTGATCATGATCACCGGTCAGAAGGGCATCGTTGCCAGCAAGCAGGCGCGCTTCCAGATCGTGGACATCGTCAGCACGATGAAGCCGCTGACCAAGCAGGCGCGGCAGATCGTCTCGGCGCGCACCATTCCCACCATTGTCCGTGAAGCGTTCCGCGTTGCCCAGGAAGAGCGTCCCGGCCCGGTGCTGCTGGAGCTGCCGGAGGACATCGCGGCCAACGAGGTCGAGGGCGTGGCGTTGATTCCGCCGCACGCGGTGGATCGCCCCATTGCCAGCCCGGAGGCGCTGGTCCGTGCGGCGGAGATCATCCGCAATGCCAAGCGTCCCTTGCTGATGATCGCTTCGGCGGCGTCGCGGCCACAGTCCAGCGAGGCGCTGTCGGCGTTCGTGCTGCGGGCCGGCATTCCGTTCTTCACCACGCAGATGGGCAAGGGTGCGGTGGCCGGTGGCTCGGGCCTCTACATGGGCACCGCGGCGCTGACCGAGCGCGATTACGTGCACATGGCGATCGACCAGGCCGATGTGATCGTGACCATCGGTCACGAGGTCACCGAGAAGCCGCCGTTCGTGATGCGCCCCGGCGGCCCGACCGTGATCCACATCGGTTACTCGCAGGCGGCGGTGGAGCAGGTGTACTTCCCGCAGGTGGAGGTGATCGGTGACATCGGCCGTTCGCTGACCCAGCTGGCCGACCGCATTGAAGGGGCGGTGCCCAATGCCGATGCGCTGCTGCCGCTGCGCGCGACCATCCTGGAGCATCTGGCCGATCGTGCCGAGGAGGCCGGCTTCACCCCGCAGCGGCTGGTGCATGACGTGCGCCAGGTGATGCCACCGGACGGCATCGTGGCGCTGGACAATGGCATGTACAAGATCTGGTTCGCCCGCAACTACCGTACCCAGGTGGCCAATACACTGCTGCTGGACAACGCGCTGGCGACGATGGGCGCGGGCCTGCCGTCGGCGATCATGGCATCGATCCTGTACCCGCAGCGGCGGGTGCTGGCGGTGTGTGGCGATGGCGGGTTCATGATGAACAGCCAGGAGCTGGAGACCGCGCGCCGGCTGGGGCTGAACCTGGTGGTGCTGATTCTCAACGACGGCGCCTACGGGATGATCCGCTGGAAGCAGGCGGTGGACGGTTTCACCGACTACGGCATGACCTTCAGCAACCCGGATTTCGTCAAGTATGCAGAGGCCTATGGCTGCAGGGGCCACGAGGTGACCGCCATCGAGCAGTTCATCCCGACCCTGGAAGCGGCGTTCAATGAGGGTGGGGTGCACCTGGTGTCGGTGCCGATCGACTATTCGGAGAACGAGCGGGTGCTGGTGGACGAGCTGCGCCAGGCGTTTCCCGGAAACGGCTGAGGCGGGGCTGCGGGTGCCGAACGGGGTCAGATCCCTTTGCGCCGCAAAGGGATCTGACCCCTCGCCGGGCCGGGGCAGGGTGCTTTTGGTATGCTGTGCAACCGGCTGTGCCGGGCGCAGCATCCCCCCTCACTACACGATTCCCGCAGATCCATGAGCGAAGCTACCGATACCCCCCCCGTCGACGAAAACAAGTTGATCGCCGAGCGCCGTGAGAAACTCAAAGCGCTGCGTGGGCAGGGCATCGCGTACCCGAACGACTTCCGTCGCGAGGACTTCGCCGGGCAGCTGCAGGCCGAATTCGCCGATGCCGAACAGTGGACCGCCGAGGCGCTGGAAGGCAACGGCCGCCAGGTGAAAATGGCCGGCCGCCTGATGGCCAAGCGCATCATGGGCAAGGCCAGCTTCGCGCAGATCCAGGACGAGTCCGGCCGCATCCAGCTGTTCCTGCAGGGCGCCGTGCTCGGTGATGCCTACACCGCCTTCAAGGGCTGGGACGTGGGTGACATCATCGCGGTGGAAGGCGGCCTGACCCGCACCAAGACCGGCGAGCTGTCGGTCAAGGCCGAGTCGATCCGCCTGCTGACCAAGTCGCTGCGCCCGCTGCCGGACAAGTGGCACGGCCTGGCCGACGTCGAGCAGCGCTACCGCCAGCGCTACGTCGACCTGATCGTGACCCCGGAATCGCGCGCGGTCTTCATCAAGCGCTCCAAGATCATCCGCGCCATGCGCGCGTGGCTGGACAATCGCGACTTCCTGGAAGTCGAGACGCCGATGATGCATTACATCCCCGGCGGCGCAGCGGCCAAGCCGTTCACCACCCACCACAACGCGCTGGACCTGGACCTGTACCTGCGCGTGGCGCCGGAGCTGTACCTCAAGCGCCTGACCGTGGGTGGCCTGGAGCGCGTGTACGAAATCAACCGCAACTTCCGCAATGAAGGCGTCAGCACGCGCCACAACCCGGAATTCACCATGATGGAGCTGTACGAGGCGTATGCCACGTACAACGAGATCATGGACCTGACCGAAGGCGTGATCCGTGATGTGGCCCTGGCCGTGAACGGTGGCACTGAAGTGGAGTGGGACGGTGCCAGGATCGACCTGGGCCCGGCGTTCCGCCGCTGGCGCATGGACGAGGCTGTGCGCCACCACAACCCGGAAATCTCCGCCGCCGACTGCACCGACCGCGATGCGCTGCTGCGCCATTGCGAGCGCTTGAAGATCCGCGTCAAGCCGTCCTACGGCTGGGGCAAGCTGCTGCTGGAGATCTTCGAAGCGACCGTCGAGCACACCCTGATCCAGCCGACCTTCATCACCGACCATCCGGTGGAGGTCTCGCCGCTGGCCCGTGCCAATGACAATGACCCGGGCTACACCGATCGTTTCGAACTGTTCGTCAACGGCAAGGAGCTGGCCAACGGCTTCTCCGAGCTGAACGACCCGGAAGACCAGGCCCAGCGCTTCCAGGCCCAGGTGGCGGCGAAGGAAGGTGGCGACGACGAGGCCATGCACTACGACGCCGACTACATCCGTGCGCTGGAGTACGGCATGGCGCCGACCGGCGGCCTCGGCATCGGCGTTGATCGCCTGGTGATGCTGCTGACCGGCAGCAGCTCGATCCGTGACGTGCTGCTCTTCCCGTACATGCGCCCGGAGCAGTAAGCCGCGTTTCTGACGTCTGTTTGTGCGCGCCGTCGCGAAATGAGACGGCGCGATTGACGCGTCCCGCACTCGGCGTATCGTTAATGCACTACCTTGACGTCTGTTATGGCTTGATCGGCGCCAGGGGGATGGGGCATTGTGGAGAGTCCGCTTCACAATGCGATGACGATCATGAACCGGGACGTATGACACGGGAGTCAGGCCGATGCAGGGTGCGAGCGTTCGCAGCGGCAGAGTATCCTCGCCTGCTGATGATCCAGCATGGTCGAGAAACCAGGCAGAGTACGCGTTGAACATCGTCATTGTTGACGACCAGACGTCCGCGCGGACGATGCTGCGTCATGTCATTGAAGACATCGCGCCGGAACTGAGCGTGTATGACTTCGGTGATCCGCTGACCGCGTTGGCCTGGTGCGAGGCGCATCCGGTCGATCTGCTGCTGCTCGATTACCGCATGCCGGAGATGGACGGGCTGGAGTTCGCCCGCCGTTTCCGTCGCCTGCCCAAACACCGCGACATCCCGGTGATCCTGATCACCGTGGTCGGCGACGAGCCGATCCGGCAGGCTGCGCTGGAAGCGGGCGTCATCGATTTCCTGGTCAAGCCGATCCGCCCGCGCGAACTGCGTGCGCGCTGCTACAACCTGCTGCAGCTGCGCCAGCAGACCGAGAACGTCAAGCAACGCGCGCTGTCGCTGGAACAGCGCCTGCTGGCGAGCATGCATGAGGTCGAGGAGCGCGAGCGCGAAACCCTGTCGCGGCTTGCGCGCGCGATCGAGTTCCGTGATGCCGGCACCAGCGCCTACCTGGAGCGCATGGCGCGCGTGGCCGGCCTGATCGCCGAACAGCTGGGCCTGCCCGAGGAGGACGTCAAGCTGATCGAGATGGCGGCGCCGCTGCACGACATGGGCAAGATCGCCATTCCCGATGCCGTGCTGCTCAAGCAGGGCAAGCTCAACGACGAGGAGCTGGCGATCATGCGCCGGCACCCGCGGATCGGCCATGAGCTGCTCAGCGGCAGCCAGAACCGTTTCATCCAGGTTGGCGCGTTGATCGCACTGCGCCATCACGAGCGTTACGACGGCAGCGGCTACCCGGATGGACTGGTGGGCGAGGCCATCCCGCTGGAAGCCCGCATCGTGGCCGTTGCCGATGTCTTCGATGCGCTGATTTCGCCCCGTCCGTACAAGGAAGCATGGACCATGGACGCCACACTGGCGTATCTGTACGCCCAGCGTGGACGACTGTTCGACCCGCGCTGCGTGGATGCGCTGATGCGGGGTCACCAGCAGTTGATGGACATCTGCGCCCAGCACTCGACGGCATCGACGCGACCGGGTGCGTGACATGCAGGACCTGTTCGCACGCGTGAAGCGCCGGCTGGCGCAGCGTCCGGATTCGGAGCATGGCCAGGCGATCGTGCGGGTGGTGCTGATCTCGCTCATCCTGGTCTATGTGCTGCTGTCGGGTGCCCGCCTGCATCGGCTGGAGCAGTACCAGGGCACGCTGGCGACGGTGCTGGCCGGGCTGGGCCTGTCGATGCTGCTGTTCGGCTGGCTGCTGTGGAAGCCGGGCCGCTCGGATGCGCGTCGGGTGGTCGGGATGCTGGCCGACTACGGCCTGATCGCGGTCGGCATGATCCAGATGGGCGAACCGCTGGCCTGGGTCTACGCGGTGGTGATGTGGGTGACGGTCGGCAATGGCCTGCGCTTCGGGCCGCGTTACCTGGCTGCCGCCATCGTGCTGGCGATGGCCAGTTTTGGCGCCACGGTACTGTTGACGCCGTACTGGCGGGCCAATCCCGGCCTCGCCCTTTCCCTGTGGTTGGGCCTGCTGGCGGTACCGTTGTGCTGTTCTTCCCTGCTGCGCCGAAGGATGCGACATCCGACCATGGATAACCTGCCCGCCGCTGCCGCCGATTCCCGCTCGCTGCTGGCCCGCTTCAGGCAGCGCCTGTCCGGGCGCGAGGACAGCGAGCACGCGCAGAACCTGATCCGCATCGTCATCACCGCGCTGTTCATCGGCTACCTCGGCTGGCGCTCACTCAGTGGCGGCGGTGAAGCGCTGACCACGACCTGGCTGATCCTGGCCTTCGAACTGACCATCTCCGCCGGGCTGCTGACGGCGATCCTGGTCCATCCGGGTGTGTCGCACGTGCGCCGGGTGATCGGCATGCTGACCGACTACACCTGCATGGCCTGGATCATGACCATCCAGGGTGAGCCGGCCGCGCCGCTGTATGCGGTGATGCTGTGGGTGACGATCGGCAACGGCATGCGCTACGGCAGCACTTACCTGCGCGTAGCCACCGCCATGGGTTTCCTGGCATTCCTGTGCACGGTGATGCTGTCGCCGTACTGGCGCAGCCACGACTACCTTGGCTGGGGCCTGCTGCTGGGCCTGGGCGCGATTCCGCTGTACTTCGATTCGCTGCTGCACGCCTTGACCCGCGCGGTAGCCGAGGCACGCCAGGCCAACGAAGCCAAGAGCCGCTTCCTGGCCAACATGAGCCACGAGTTCCGCACGCCGTTGAATGGCCTGGCGGGCATGACCGAAGTGCTGGCGACCACCCGCCTGGACGACGAGCAGCGCGAGTGCCTGAACACCATCCAGGCGTCCACCCGCAGCCTGTTGGCGCTGGTGGAGGAGGTACTGGACATCTCTGCGATCGAGGCCGGCAAGGTTCGCGTGGAGTGGCATGAGTTCGCGCTGTCCGACGTCCTGCAGGCGATCAACCTGATCCTCACGCCGCAGACCCGTTCCAAAGCGCTGGATTACCGCGTGCAGGTGGACGACAACGTGCCACCCCGCCTGTTGGGTGACGCCGGCCATCTGCAGCAGATCCTGCTGAACCTGATGGGCAATGCGGTCAAGTTCACCGACAGCGGGTATGTGCACCTGCGCGTCTCCAGCCACGACGCGCTGGGCAGCGAGCGTGTCCGGCTGCGCTTCGAGATCGTCGACAGTGGTATTGGCGTGCCGCTGGCCCTGCGTGGACGCCTGTTCAATGCGTTCGAGCAGGGTGACGTCGGCTTGGCACGGCGCCACGAAGGCACCGGCCTGGGCACGGCCATCGCCAAGGGACTGGTCGAGTCGATGGGCGGGCAGGTCGGCTACGCGCCGAACAGTCCGCGCGGCAGCGTGTTCTGGGTCGAGATCACGCTGGACGTGGCCAACGCTTCCGCGGCACCGGCGGCGCCGTTGGAGGTGAACGAAGCCGGCAATGTCATCGCCTTCTCCAATCCGTTCCTGCGCCATCGCGCCCGCGTGCGCAGCCTGCGGGTACTGGTGGCCGACGACCACGAAGCCAATCGCATGGTGCTGCAGCGCCTGCTGGAGAAGGCCGGGCACAAGGTCACCTGCGTCAACGGTGGCGCCGAAGTGCTCGATGCTCTTGAGCAGGCCAGTTATGACGCGGCGATCGTCGACCTGCACATGCCGGGCATGAGCGGCCTGGACCTGCTCAAGCAGCTGCGGGTGATGCAGGCCAGCGGCATGCCCTATGTTCCGGTGATGGTGCTCAGCGCCGATGTCACCCCCGAATCGATCCTGCGTTGTGAACAGGCCGGCGCCCGCGCCTTCCTTGCCAAGCCGGTGGTGGCCACGCGCCTGCTGGAGGTGCTGGCCGATGTTGCGGCCAACACCCGCCCGGAGGCGGGCATCCAGTCGGTGCCCGCGCTGCCGGTCGGCGATGGCGTTCTCGACACCGCAGTGCTGGATGAGCTCGCCTCGCTGGGCATGGGCGATGGCTTCGAACGCAAGTTCATCGACCAGTGCCTGGTGGACGTCGACGCGAGCATGGGCCAGCTGCAGGCCTGCGGTGAGCGCCAGGCCTGGGAGGACTTCCGCGAGCACGCCCATGCATTGCGTGGCGTGGCGAGCAACCTGGGCCTGGTCCAGGTTGCTGCCTCCAGTGGCGAGATCATGCGCATGGCGGATTGGCAGCTGAAGGGCGAGTGGATCACCCGCCTCGCCAGCCTGACGACCGCGTTGCGCAACGGCAGGAACGCGCTGGCGGCCCGCAGCGCGGGCGCGCCACACCGCGATGACAGTGAGCGCAACCCGTCCTGAACCGCCAGCCTGTCAGGCCGGGTCGCCATTGCGCCGGGCCTGCGCCCGCACCAGTCGGTCCATGGTGCGCAGGGACTTCTCACCGAGCTGCATGGCGGTGTCGACCCAGATCTCGGTGATCCGCATCATCTCGTGCAGCGGCACCATGGTGGCGATCTCGTTGACCTCGCGCATCGCGGCCCGCGCATGCGGAATGCGCTTGCTGTCCTTGATCACCTGCTCGACCGCGGCGACGCCTTCGCCGACCGGCACCACGATGTCGACCAGGCCCATCTCCTTCAGCTGGCGGGCGGTGTAGAGATTGCCTTCCAGCATGAGCTTCTCGGCCTGGCGTGGGCTGATCCGCTGGCACAGGAAGGAATAGGCGCCCATGCCGGGGAACAGGTCGAACAACACTTCCGGCAGGCCCATCAGCACGCCTTCCTCGGCGACGATGGTGTGGCAGCTCAATGCGGCTTCGAAGCCGCCGCCGAGTGCGTTGCCCTGGACCAGCGCGATGCTGTGGGCGCGGACGCCGAGGCCGGCATGGAAGGCATGCACGCCGCGCACGCAGCGCTGGGCGTAGTCGAGCAGGCGGGCACGATCGCCCTCACGGATCAGGCGGCAGAACAGTTCAAGATCGCCGCCCAGGTTGAACACATCGCTGTCCGAGGCCAGCACGACGTGAGGTGACAGGGTATGCGAGGCGCTGAGGCGATCGCCCAGTTCGCGCTGGTAGTCGACGATGTCATCGACCAGGCGCGAGGCGAAGCAGGGCCGGCCCGGCTGGTTGGCCAGGTTGGCGTGCATATGGATCCAGTAGACATCCCGCTCGGCTTCTTCGGTGATGCGCAGGGTGGGGTGCTGGGACGGGCGGGTGATGATGGGGCGTACTGCGGACATGGGAGTTCTCCGTGTGACCGTCCGGCCAACCGCTGTGCGGACGGAGAAGAGTGAGGGGGTGAGCTGAACGTGCGGCGGCGACTGATTCTATGCACCCGTCGTGAACCGCCCGCAAGCGTTGTGCCGGCCATGTTCCGGCAACAAAAAGGCCCCGCCGTCGCCGGCGGGGCCCCTGGAGATTGCCGCTGTCCGGAAACCCTTACGGGGCGGGCGTATCACGCAGCTCGCGACGGAGAATCTTGCCGACATTGGTCTTCGGCAGCTCTTTTCGGAATTCTACGATTCTGGGGTGTTTGTAACCGGTCAGGTTTGCCCGGGCGTGTTCCTTGACCATTTCCGCGGTCAGGTTCGGGTCCTTCTTCACGATCACGACCTTGACCACTTCGCCGGATTTCTCGTCCGGAACGCCGACCGCGGCCACTTCCAGCACGCCCGGCATCATCGCGATGACATCCTCGACTTCGTTCGGGTACACGTTGAAGCCGGACACCAGGATCATGTCCTTCTTGCGGTCGACGATGTAGAAGAAGCCGTGCTCGTCCATCTTCGCCATGTCGCCGGTGTGCAGCCAGCCGTCGGCGTCGATGGCCTTCTCGGTTTCATCCGGGCGCTGCCAGTAACCCTTCATCACCTGCGGGCCCTTGATGCACAGTTCACCGACATCGCCCAGCGGCAGGATGTTGCCGTTGTCGTCCTTGATGCAGGCATCGGTGGACGGAATCGGCAGGCCGATCGAGCCGTTGTACTCGGGCAGGGTGAGCGGATTGATGCAGGCCGCCGGCGAAGTTTCGGTCAGGCCGTAGGCTTCGACCAGGGTGACGCCGGTGGTCTTCTTCCAGCGCTCTGCCACCGCGCGCTGCACCGCCATGCCGCCGCCCAGGGTGAACTTGACCGAGGAGAAATCGATCTCGTCGAAGCCGGGTGTGTTGAGCAGGCCGTTGAACAGCGTGTTGACGCCGGTGATGGCGGTGAAGCGGGTGCCCTTCAGCTCCTTGACGAAGCCCTTCATGTCGCGCGGGTTGGTGATCAGGTGGTTGCAGCCACCGAACTTCATGAAGACCAGTCCGTTCGCGGTCAGCGCGAAGATGTGGTACAGCGGCAGGGCGGTGATGATGACTTCCTTGCCCGGCTCGATGCCCGAGGTGGACAGCCACGCCGACGCCTGCTGCATGTTGGCGATCAGGTTGCGGTTGGTCAGCATCGCGCCCTTGGCCACGCCGGTGGTGCCGCCGGTGTACTGCAGGAAAGCGATGTCGTCGTGATCGATCTCGACCTTCGGAAGCGTGTGGCGGCTGCCCAGCTTGAGCGCCTGTCTGAAGCGGACCGCGCCCTTGACGTGGTAGTTGGGCACCATCTTCTTGATGTACTTCAGCACGAAGTTGACGATCGCACCCTTGGCGCCGAGCAGATCGCCCAGGCCGGTGGTGATCACGTGCTTGACCGGCGTATCGGCGATGACCTGCTGCACGGTGTCGCCGAAGTTGTCGACCACCACCAGGGCACTGACGCCGGCATCGACCAGCTGGTGCTTGAGTTCGCGCGCGGTGTACAGCGGGTTGACGTTGACCACGGTGAGGCCGGCGCGCAGCACGCCGAAGGTGGCCACCGGGTACTGCAGGCAGTTGGGCATCATGAGGGCGACGCGGTCACCCTTCTTGAGCTTGAGCTCGCCCAGCAGGTAGGCGGCGAACTGGGTGACCAGCGCATCGGTCTCACCATAGGTGATGACCTTGCCGAAGCTGGAGTAGGCGGGACGGTCGCGGAACTTCGCGACGGAAGCGTCGAAGACCGAGGCGACCGAATGGAACTCGTTGACGTCGATTTCGGCGGGAACGCCTTTCGGATAGCTCTGCAGCCAGGGACGATCCAGACTCATATTCCCCCTCCAGGAATCGTGATGTATTAGGTTCCGGCCTGAGCGTATCGACAATGGCCGGTCATTGCAGCATACCCCGCCGTAGGGAAAACGCGAAGAGGCCCCGTAGGGCCTCTTTGCTCGGTAGTGCCGGCCGCTGGCCGGCATCTGCCGCAATCGGGATGTCGGGCAATGCCGGCCAGCGGCCGGCACTACCGTGGCCCGCGGGGGCCGACTTCGTCAGCCCTGCTTGCGCACCGGTGCGCCGTTGGCCTTGTAGTACGGCGCGGTGCTGCGGGCGAGCGGGGTGCGGCCGCGGATCACGTCGGCCAGCTTCTCGGCCATCATGATGGTCGGCGCGTTGAGGTTGCCGGTCACCACCTGCGGCATGATCGAGGCATCGACGATGCGCAGGCCTTCCAGGCCATGCACGCGGCCCTGGCCATCGACCACCGCCATCGGATCATCGGCGTGGCCCATCTTGTTCGAGCACGACGGGTGGTAGGCGGTCTCGGCATGCTCGCGCACGAACGCATCGATCTGCGCGTCGGTCTGCAGTGCGCTGCCCGGCGAAATCTCGCGGCCGCTGTACGGTGCCAGTGCCGGCTGCGCGAAGATCTCGCGGGTGATGCGGATCGCCGCGCGGAATTCGCGCCAATCCTGGTCATGCGACATGTAGTTGAACAGGATGCTCGGATGTTCGCGCGGGTCCTTCGAACGCACGTGGATGCGGCCGCGGCTGGGCGAACGCATCGAGCCCACGTGCATCTGGAAGCTGTGCGCCTTGATCGGGTTGGAGCCGTTGTAATTGATCGCCACCGGCAGGAAGTGGTACTGCAGGTTCGGCCAGTCGAACTCGGCGTCGCTGCGGATGAAGCCGCCGGCCTCGAACTGGTTGCTGGCGCCGATGCCGGTACCCAGGAACAGCCATTCGGCGCCGATCGCCGGCTGGTTGTACAGCTTCAGTGCTGGCGCCAGCGACACCGGCTTCTTGCACTCGTACTGCAGGTACATCTCAAGGTGGTCCTGCAGGTTGGCGCCGACGCCCGGCAGGTGGTGCACCAGGTCGATGTCGAGGCTGCGCAGCAGGTCGGCCGGGCCGACGCCCGAACGCTGCAGGATCTGCGGCGAGGCGATGGCGCCGCCGCACAGCAGCACTTCGCGGCGCGCGGTGGCACGCTGCGGCTGGTCGTTGTGCAGCCACTGCACGCCCACCGCACGCTTGCCCGAGAACAGGATGCGGTCGGTCAGCGCGTGGGTGACGATGGTCAGGTTCGGGCGCGGCTTGGCCAGGTCCAGGTAGCCGCGGGCGGTGCTGGAGCGACGGCCCTTCGGGGTGACCGTGCGGTCCATCGGGCCGAAGCCTTCCTGCTGGTAGCCGTTGAGGTCGTCGGTGCGCGGGTAGCCAGCCTGCACGCCGGCTTCGACCATCGCCGCGAACAGTTCGTTGTTGCCGGCCTTCGGCGTGGTCACGCGCAGCGGGCCGTCGCCACCGTGGTAGTCATTGGCGCCGATGTCGCGGGTTTCCGCCTTGCGGAAGTAGGGCAGGCAGTCCAGGTAGGTCCAGTCTTCCAGGCCCGGCATGCTGGCCCAGTTGTCGTAGTCCATCGCGTTGCCGCGGATGTAGCACATGCCATTGATCAGCGACGAGCCGCCCAGGCCCTTGCCGCGGCCGCAGTCCATGCGGCGGTTGTTCATGAAGGGCTCGGGGTCGGTCTTGTACGCCCAGTTGTAGCGCTTGCCCTGCAGCGGGAAGGCCAGCGCCGCCGGCATCTGGGTGCGGAAGTCGAGCCGGTAGTCCGGGCCACCGGCTTCCAGCAGCAGCACGCTGACATCGGCATCTTCGGTGAGGCGGGTGGCCAGCACGTTGCCGGCCGAACCGGCGCCGATGATGATGTAGTCGTACTCGTTATGGGTGCTCATGGGTGTCTCCTGCAGGCCGGGGCGCGCTGCATGCAGGCGTCCCGGCGGAATGTCGGATCGGCACGGTGGCCGGACGATGCGGCGCGCTCGGGGCGCGCCGGTCAGAACACGCTGGCGTAGTCGCCCAGCTCGACCTGCACCGACTTGATGCGGGTGTAGTGGCCGAGGGTGGAGATGCCGTTCTCGCGGCCTACGCCGGATTCCTTGTAGCCACCGACCGGCATTTCGGCCGGCGATTCACCCCAGGTGTTGATCCAGCAGATGCCGGCTTCCAGGCGGTGGATGATGCGGTGGGCGCGGCTGATGTTCTTGCTGACCACGCCGGCAGCGAGGCCGAAGGTGGTGTCGTTGGCACGGCGAACCACTTCGTCTTCGTCGTCGTAGGCGAGGATGCTCATCACCGGCCCGAAGATCTCTTCCTTGGCGATGGTCATGTCATCGCGGCAGTCGGAGAACACGGTCGGCAGCACGTAGGCGCCGTCGGCCAGTGCGCCTTCGGTGGCACGGCCACCGCCGGTCAGCAGGCGGGCGCCTTCAGCCTTGCCGCTTTCGATGTAGCGCAGCACGTTTTCCATGTGCGGGAAGCTGGTCAGCGGGCCGAAGTTGGTCTCGGCGGCCATCGGGTCGCCGATGCGGATGCGCTTGACGCGCTCGACAACGGCGGCTTCGAACGCGGCCAGCATGCTGCGCGGCACGAACACGCGGGTGCCGTTGGTGCAGACCTGGCCGGAGCTGAAGAAGTTGGCCATCACCGCGATGTCCGCGGCGCGGTCGAGGTCGGCGTCATCGCAGATCACCAGCGGCGACTTGCCGCCCAGCTCCATGGTCACTTCCTTCAGCGACGAGGAGGCGGCACTGGCCATCACCTTCTTGCCGGTGGCGACGCCGCCGGTGAAGGAGATCTTCTCGATCACCGGGTGCTCGGTCAGCCACTGGCCGATCTCGCGGCCCGGGCCCTGCACGACGTTGAACACGCCAGCCGGCACGCCGGCTTCGGTGTAGATCTCGGCCAGCCGGATCGCGGTCAGCGGGGTCACTTCGGACGGCTTGAACACCATCGCGTTGCCGGCGGCCAGCGCCGGGGCCGACTTCCACATGGCGATCTGGATCGGGTAGTTCCAGGCGCCGATGCCGGCGACCACGCCCAGCGGTTCGCGGCGGGTGTAGAAGAAGCTCGATTCGCGCAGCGGCAGTTGGATGCCTTCGATGGCCGTGGCCAGGCCGGCGTAGTACTCGACCACGTCGGCACCGGTGACGATGTCCACGGTGGTGGTCTCGGCCAGCGCCTTGCCGGTGTCCAGGGTTTCCAGGTGGGCCAGCTCATCATTGCGCTCGCGCAGGATCTCGACGGCGCGGCGCAGGATGCGCGAACGCTCCATTGCGGTCATCGCGGCCCACACCTTCTGGCCTTCGGCCGCGCTCTGCACGGCGCGCTCGACGTCGGCCTGGCTGGCGACCTGCACTTCGGCGATCACCTCACCGGTGGCCGGGTTCACCGACTTGAAGGTCTTGCCGCTGGTGGCATCGACGCGCTGGCCGTGGATGTACAGCTGTTGGACGGGCAGGGTGGTCATGGGGGCGTACTCCTTGGAAGGGGGCGGGTGCTGAAGCGCTTATAGCGCGGCAGCCTGCAACTGGAAGTCGATGTAGCCGTAAGCGATGCGCCGGGACTTCTCGGCATTGAACTGGCCGCCGACCAGGCTGCCGCGCAGCCACAGGCCGTCGATCATCGCGGCCAGGCCGCGGGCGGCCAGGCGGGCCTGCGGGTGGGGCAGCAGGCGGTTGAACTGGTGGCACAGGTTGGAGAACAGGCGCTGGTCGTTGGCGCGCTGCAGCCGGGCCAGTTCCGGCTGGTGCATGCTCGCGGCCCAGAAAGTGAGCCAGACGCGCATGGCGGTGCCGTTGATCTGGCTGTCATCGAAGTTGCCATCGACGATGGCGCGCAGCTGGTCGCGCGGATCGTCGCCGACGTCGGCGCGGTAGCGCGCAACGGCATCCTTCAGCTCACGCAGGATCTGCCGCATTGCAGCATTGAGCAGGCCGTCCTTGTCGCCGAAGTAGTGGGCAACGATGCCGCTGGACAGCCCTGCCTTCTTCGCGATGGTGGCGACGGTCGCATCGGCCATGCCGATCTCGTCGATGGTCTGGAAAGTGGCCCGGATCAGCTGTTCGCGCCGTACCGGTTCCACGCCTTTCTTCGGCATTGTCTCTCCACGGATTGCGACCCGAAGAATCGGGCTGTCCGTCATTATGCTTTTTATTGATTGAACGTTCAATCAATAAACCCTAGGATGCGCTCGCGCCCCACGCCATGGGCCCGGTTTACCGGTCCGGCCCCGCCCATGTGCTCCCTCGGACTTGATGAGACGACCCCATGTCTTCCCTGGCTCATCCCAAGCGTTCGCCCCTGCGCTTGAACCGTTTTGTGTTCTTCAGTTCCTCGGTGTCGATCGGCATCCTCGGGCTGCTCACCGTTCTCTATCCCGAAGGCAGCGAGCACTGGCTGCAATGGGCGCAGGCCGAGGTCTCGGCGGCGTTCGGCTGGTGGTACATGCTGCTGATCGTGCTGTGCCTGGGCTTCGTGCTGTGGCTGGCGTTCTCGCCGTATGGCCGCATCCGGCTGGGCCACAACGAGGAATCGCCGGCCTTCGGCTACGTGCCCTGGGTCTCGATGCTGTTCTCGGCCGGCATCGGCATCGCGCTGCTGTACTACGGCGCCTACGAGCCGCTGGATCACTTCCTCAATCCGCCCGGGCAGCCCGGCGGTACCGTGGCCGCCGGCCGCGAGGCGATGGTGCTGACCTTCCTGCATTGGGGGCTGCACGGCTGGGCGCTGTACGCGCTGGTGGGCGTGGCGCTGGGCTATTTCGCCTACCGCCGTGACCTGCCGCTGGCGCTGCGCTCGGCGCTGTACCCGATCTTCGGTGAGCGCATCCATGGCCGCATCGGCGATATGGTCGATGGCTTCGGCATCCTGGCCACGCTGATCTCGATGGTGACCAACCTCGGCATCGGTGCGCTGGTGGTGCAGTCCGGCCTGGTCTACCTGTTCCACATTCCGGACACGCCGCAGGTGCTGGTGGCGATCGTGCTGGTGATGATGGTGGTCGCCACCATCGGCGTGGTGGCGGGTGTGGAGAAGGGCATCGCCTGGCTCTCCAACCTCAACGTGCGGCTGCTGTGCGGCCTGCTGTTGTTCGTGCTGGTCGCCGGCCCGACCCTGCACCTGTTCGACGGCCTGATCCAGAACACCGGCGACTATCTGGGCGCGTTCGTGCGCAAGAGCTTCGACATGTACCTCAACGACCCGAAGGGCCGTGAGTGGATGGGCTCGTGGACGCTGTTCTACTGGGCGTGGTGGATTGCCTGGGCACCGTTCGTGGGCCTTTTCGTGGCGCGCATCTCGCGTGGCCGCACCATCCGCGAAGTGATCATGGGCGTGCTGCTGATTCCGCTTGGCTTCACCCTGGCGTGGCTGTCGATCTTCGGCAATACCGCCATCGACCTGGTGCTCAACCACGGCCAGGCGGTGCTGGGTGAGGTGGCCCAGCACGATGCGGCGATGACGCTGTTCAAACTGCTGGAATACCTGCCCGCCGCGCCCTACGTGGCCGGTGCCGCGGTGGTGATCGGCTTCGTGCTGTTCCTGACCCCGGTCGATTCGGGCACATTGATGATCGCCAACCTGTGCACGCGTCGCGTCGACGATGGCGTGGAAGATGGCCACGACGCGCCGATCTGGCTGCGCGTGTTCTGGGCGGCCGGCATCACCGTGGCCAGTGTCGGCCTGCTGCTGGCCGGCAACTTCAGTGCGATGCAGACGGCGGTGGTGCTGTGCGGCCTGCCGTTCTCGTTCACCCTGGCGTTCTACATGTGGGGCCTGCTGAAGGCGTTGCGCACCGACCCGGACGCACCGCGCCGTTGACCGGGCCCCGACGTTGCCTGTGACGCAGTAGAGCCAGACCATGCCTGGCTGCGAAGAAACCAGAAGGGCCGGATCCGCGAGGATCCGGCCCTTTTGTTGGATGGTCGACTGACAGTCGACTCTACCCACGGTAGGGCGTTACTTGTTGGCCAACTGGCGCAGCACGTACTGCAGCAGGCCGCCATGACGGAAGTACTCGACTTCCTTCGGGGTCAGCAGCATCACCGAAACCTCGAAGGTCTTCTTCGTGCCATCCGCCTTGGTTGCGGTGACGGTGGCACGCTTGCTGGCACCGTCCTGCAGGCCGGTGATGTCGATCACTTCCGAGCCGTCCAGGCCCAGGCTCTGCGCATTCTCGCCGTTGCGGAACTGCAGCGGCAGCACGCCCATGCCGACCAGGTTGGAGCGGTGGATGCGCTCGAAGCTCTCGGCGATGACCGCCTTCACCCCCAGCAGCAGGGTGCCCTTGGCCGCCCAGTCGCGCGACGAACCGGTGCCATACTCCTTGCCGGCCAGCACCACCAGCGGCACCTTGTCGGCCTTGTACTTCATGGCCGCATCGTAGATCGCCAGCTTCTCCGGCTGGCCACCGCCGGCCGGGTAGTACAGGGTGTTGCCGCCTTCCTCGCCACCGAACATCAGGTTCTTGATGCGGATGTTGGCGAAGGTGCCGCGGACCATCACGTCATCGTTGCCGCGGCGGCTGCCGTAGCTGTTGAAGTCGGCCGGCTGCACGCCGCGTTCCTGCAGGAAGCGGCCTGCCGGCGAGTCCTTCTTGATGTTGCCGGCCGGGGAGATGTGGTCGGTGGTGATCGAATCGCCGAACAGGCCCATCACGCGTGCGCCATGCACGTCGTCGATGCTGCCGGTCTGCATGGTCATGCCATCGAAGTACGGCGGGTTCTTGATGTAGGTGGAGGCGTCGCTCCACTCATACAGGTTGCCGTCCGGCGAGGCGATGGTGTTCCAGCGGGTGTCACCCTTGAACACATCGGCATAGTTCTGCTTGAACATCTCCGGGCCGATGGTGGCGGCGATGACGTCGCCGATTTCCTTGTTGCTCGGCCAGATGTCGCGCAGGAACACCGGCTGGCCATCGCTGCCGGTACCCAGCGGCTGGGTGGTCAGGTCGATGTCGGTGGTGCCGGCGATGGCGTAGGCCACCACCAGCGGCGGGCTGGCCAGGTAGTTCATCTTCACTTCGGGATGCACGCGGCCCTCGAAGTTGCGGTTGCCCGACAGCACCGAGGTGACCACCAGGTCGCCGGCGGCGATGCCGGCGCTGACTTCGGTGGGCAGCGGGCCGGAGTTGCCGATGCAGGTGGTGCAGCCGTAGCCGACCACGTAGAAGCCGATCTTCTCCAGCTCCTTCAGTACGCCGGCCTTTTCAAGGTAGTCGGTGACCACGCGCGAGCCCGGGCCGAGCGAGGTCTTCACCCACGGCTGGCGGTTCAGGCCCTTGGCGGCCGCGTTGCGGGCCAGCAGGCCGGCACCGATCATCACCGCCGGGTTGGAGGTGTTGGTGCACGAGGTGATGGCGGCGATGGCCACCGCGCCATCCTTCAGCCGCACCTTGCGGTTCTCGATCTCGATGTCGGCGAAGCCCTTGGCCAGCTGCTCGTTGCCGACCGCCGCACCGCCGCCTTCATTGACGAACGAAGACACATCATCACTGCGCTTGTCGCGGTTGGCGGTCATGCCCACCAGCGCTTCGCGGTAGTTCTTCTGCACGTCTTCCAGCAGCACGCGGTCCTGCGGGCGCTTCGGGCCGGCCAGCGACGGCTTCACCGTGCCCATGTCCAGTTCCAGCGTGGTGCTGTACTGGGCATGCGGGCTGCCCGGCTCGTGCCACAGGCCCTGCGCCTTGGCGTAGGCCTCGACCAGGTTGATCTGCGCTTCGCTGCGGCCGGACAGGCGCAGGTAGTTCAGTGATTCGGCGTCGATCGGGAAAATGCCGCAGGTGGCGCCGTATTCCGGGGCCATGTTGCCGATGGTGGCACGGTCGGCCAGCGGCAGGTGCTGCAGGCCATCGCCATAGAACTCGACGAACTTGCCGACCACGCCCAGCTTGCGCAGCATCTGGGTAACGGTCAGCACCAGGTCGGTGGCGGTGGCGCCCTCGGGCAGCTTGCCGGTCAGCTTGAAGCCGACCACCTGCGGGATCAGCATCGACGACGGCTGGCCGAGCATGGCCGCCTCCGCTTCGATGCCACCCACGCCCCAGCCGAGCACGCCGATGCCGTTGATCATCGTGGTGTGGCTGTCGGTACCGAACACGGTATCGGGGTAGGCCACCGCCTTGCCGTCCTTGTCCGCCGTCATCACTACGCGGGCCAGGTTTTCCAGGTTCACCTGGTGGACGATGCCGGTGTTGGGCGGCACCACCTTGAAGTTGTCGAAGGCCTTCTGGCCCCAGCGCAGGAAGCCGTAGCGTTCCTGGTTGCGCTGGAATTCGATCTTGCCGTTGAGGTCCAGCGCATCGGGCTTGCCGAACACATCGACCTGCACCGAGTGGTCGATGACCAGTTCGGAGGGAATCTGTGGGTTGATCTGCTCGGGCGAGCCGCCCAGCTTGACCACGGCGTCGCGCATCGCGGCCAGGTCGACCACGCAGGGCACGCCGGTGAAGTCCTGCAGGACCACGCGCGCCGGCATGAAGGCGATTTCGGTGTCCGGTTCGGCGCTGGGCTGCCAGCGTGCCACCGCTTCGATGTGGTCGGGGCCGACGGTGGCACCGCCGTCCTCATGCCGGAGCAGGTTCTCCAGCAGGATCTTCATCGAGTAGGGCAGGTGGGAGATATCGAAGCGCTGGCCGAGCTTGGGAAGGCTGAAGTAGTCGTAGGTCTTGCCGCCGACGTCCAGCTGGCTGCGGGTGGAGAACGAATCGCTCATGCGGGGTAACTCCTTCTTGCGGATGGCTTGCACTGGCCCGCCGTGGCAGACCTGCTTGCGTTTGCCGGTGGCGTTCCGGCCGCCGGATCCCCACCAGTATGGCCGAGCGGGGAGGGGCCAGAACGCCCTTGGCGCAGGACGCAAGGTTACATGGCTGTATGTAGTGCCGATGTCACGGTTTGCCGCGCCACTGGCTCATCAGCATCTGCAGGAAGCGTTCGGCGGTGGGCGAGAGCAGGGCGCCGCGACGGCGCACGATGCCGATGGTGCGCGACACCACCGGGTTGCCGATCGGGCGGGTCACCAGGATCGGGTGGTCGCCATCGGGGGTGGCCATCTTCGGCAGCACCGAGACACCGATGCCGGCTTCGACCATGCCCAGCGAGGTGGACAGGTGGGTCACCTCGTAGTGCCAGCTCAGTTTCAGGTTCTCGCGTGCCAGCGCACCGTCGAGCAGGGTGCGGTTGCCGCTGGTGCGATGCACGGTGATCAGCTGGTGCTGGGCCAGATCGGCCCATTCGACCTTGCGCTTGCGGGCCAGTGGATGGTCGCGGCGGCAGGCCAGCACGAACGGATCTTCGGCCAGCACGTCGAAATCAAGGTTGGGATCGTTGGCACCCATGAAGTTGATGCCGAATTCCACTTCGCCACGTTCCACCGCCTGCAGCCCTTCGGTGGCCGGGATATCCAGGATGCGGAAGCGCACGTTCGGGTGCGCCTCGTGGAAGCGTGCCATCACGCTGGGCAGGAAGTAGAACGCCGCCGTCGGCAGGCAGGCGATGGTCACCGTGGCGCCGCGGGTGTCGTCGCGCCCGCGCAGTGAAAACAGCGAGCCGTCGAATTCCTCCAGCATACGCCGCACCAATGGCAACAGGTTCTCACCCACGGCGGTGGTGCTGACGCTGCGCGTGGTGCGCTCCAGCAGCGGTGAGCCGACGGCCTGTTCCAGTTTCTGGATGCGGCGGCTGAGCGCGGGCTGCGATACGTGCAGGCTTTCGGCGGCGCGATGGAAGCTGCGTGTCTCGGCAACCACGAGGAACGCGCGAAGATCCAGAATCTCGCAATTGATGCTCATGGGGTATCAATCATCCAAAAATCAGCAATTCACAGATCAATTGGTGTCATGCCAGTATCGAATCACAGAGGGGGTATTCATCCCCTATACGCATCAATCTAGCACACGTATGTCCAACGATCTGCTCAGCATTCCCTGCGTGCTCATGCGCGGCGGCACCTCCAAAGGCCCCTTCTTCCTGGCATCCGACCTGCCGGCGGACACCGCCCAGCGCGACCGCCTGCTGCTGGAAGTGATGGGCTCGGGCCACCCGCTGCAGATCGACGGCATCGGCGGGGGCAACGCGCTGACCAGCAAGGTGGCGATCATCGACCGCTCCAGCCGCGCCGACGCCGACGTGGACTATCTGTTCGCCCAGGTGCGGGTGGAGCAGCAGGTGGTGGATACCTCGCCCAACTGCGGAAACATGCTGGCGGCCGTCGGGCCCTACGCCATCGAGCGCGGGCTGGTGCAGGCACAAGACCCGCAGACCCGGGTGCGCGTCTTCAACGTCAACACCGGCAAGCTGATCGTGGCCACGGTGGAAACGCCGGGTGGTGAGGTGGTCTACCGCGGTGATACGCGGATTGCTGGCGCGCCCGGCTCGGCCTCGCCGGTGCGGCTGTCCTTCCTGGATGCGGCCGGCGCCCGTACCGGCAAACTGCTGCCCAGCGGGCATGCCCAGGAAACCATCGACGGCGTGGCGGTAAGCCTGATCGACTGTGCGATGCCGATGATGCTGGTGCGCGCCGAGGATCTGGGCGTGCGCGGCGATGCCTCACCGGCCGAACTGAATGCGGATGCGAGCCTGCTTGCCCGTCTTGAAGCGCTACGCATCGAAGCCGGCGCCCGCATGGGCATCGCCGATGCCGGCAACAAGGTGATTCCCAAGCCGGTGCTGCTTTCCGCGCCGCAGCACGGCGGCCACCTGCAGGTGCGCTATTTCATGCCGCATCAATGCCATACCGCGCTGGCAATCACTGGCGGGGTTGGCCTGGCCACGGCCGCGGTCACGCCGGGCACGCTGGCCAACACTTTCGTCGGATGCCTGGGCCTGCCCGGCAGCATTACCCTCGAACATCCGAGCGGGGTCCTGGACGTGGGCCTCAGCCGAAGCTCGGACGATGCGCCGGTGGTTGCCAGCGTGGTCCGTACCGCCCGCCGCCTGTTCGAAGGCCGCGTGTTCGCGACCTCGCCGGCAACCGCCGAGATCTGTTCCACCCAAGCCCGCCAATGGACTTCAGCGGCATGACCTGAAACCGGTCGGGCCCGCGCGGCCGCGCGTGGCCGGCCACCACAACGTAGATGCTTCACTCCTGGGAGGGATGATGTACAAGCAGATGTTCATGGCCGCGCTGTGCGCGGCAGGCCTGGCCATGGCCGGGTGCAGCAAGCAGGGAGCCGATGCACAGGGCGCCGCGGTCGGTGGTGGCGACAGCGCGCCGGTGCGGATCAGCGTGGGGTCGTACAACCTCAACAACCTGCCGTTCTTCATTGCCGATTCCAAGGGCTACTTCAAGGATGTCGGCCTTGAGGTGAAGACGGAGAACTTCGCCCAGGGCGGTTCGAAGGTGCTGCAGGCGCTGGTGGCCAACTCCACCGACGTGGCGGTGGGCTTCTATGACCACACCATCCAGATGCAGGCCAAGCACAAGGACGTGGTGGGTTTCGTGCTGCTGTCGCGCAATTCCGGGCTGGTAATGGCTGGCCGCGATGACGCGACCTTCGACCCGGCCCGCCCGGAGACGATCAAGGGCCAGAAGGTCGGCATCACCGCGCCGGGCTCCTCGTCTGACTTCTTCGTTCGCCACTTCCTGGCCCAGCATGACATTCCGGTGGACAGCATCTCGCTGATCGGCGTCGGCTCGGGTGCGGCAGCGGTGGCTGCACTGGAACAGGGCAAGATCGACCTGCTGGTGAACTACGACCCGGCCGCCACCCTGATCACCGAGCGCAAGGTCGGAAAGATCATCATTGATGCACGCAGTGACGAGGGCGCACGCCAGGTCTATGGCGGGCTGTACCCGACCTCGGTGATGTATGCCAACCGCAGCTTCCTGGAACAGCGCCCGCAGGCGGCCGAGAAGATCGCCCGCGCCGAGCAGATGGCCCTGAAGTTCATCGCCGACAACAGCGCCGAGGACATCGTCGCCGCGCTGCCGGACAGCTACGTCTCCGGTGACCGCGCTACCTACGCTCGTGCCGTGGAGAACGCCCGCGCGATCTTCACCACCGATGGCCACTTCACCGCGGCCGATCTGGAAACGCCGCTGAAGGTGCTGCGCGAGTTCAACAAGGATGTCGCCAACGCCGACATCGATCTGTCCAGGACCTACACCAATGCCTTCGTCGAGCGTGCCCACGCTGCGGCGCCGGCTGCCCAACCGTAAGCGGAGGTAACCCCATGGCCCTCAATGCCACCGTGCGCCAGCTCAACGGCGCGCCGCAGCTGGAGCCTGCACAGACCATGGTCGCCATCAACAAGGTGACCATGTCCTTCGGCGAATTCACCGCCGTGCGTGATGTCGATATCCAGGTGGGCGACGGCGAGTTCCTCGCCATCGTCGGCCCCACTGGCTGCGGCAAGAGCACCATCCTCAATTCCGTGGCGGGGCTGCTCAAGCCTTCGTCCGGCGAAGTGGCCATCGACGGCCGCGCGGTCAGCGGCGTGCAGGAGTCGGTCGGCTACCTGTTCCAGCAGGATGCGCTGCTGCCGTGGAAGACCGCCTACCAGAACGTCGAGCTGGGCCTGCGCTTCCGCGGCGTGCCCGAGGCCGAGCGCAAGGCCAAGGCCAATGCGTGGCTGGCCAAGGTCGGCCTGGCCGGCTTCGAGCACCGCTATCCGCACCAGTTGTCCGGTGGCCAGCGCAAGCGCGTGCAGATGGCGCAGGCGCTGATCGTCGAGCCGAAGGTGATCCTGATGGACGAGCCGTTCTCGGCGCTGGACATCCACACCCGCCACCTGATGCAGAACGAGCTGCTGCGCCTGTGGCAGGAGGATCGCCGCTCGGTGATCCTGATCACCCACGACCTGGAAGAAGCCATCGCCCTGGGTGACCGCGTGGTGGTGCTGTCTTCCGGCCCGGCCAGCCGCGTCGTGCGCAGCTTCGATGTGGACCTGGAACGGCCGCGCAATGTTGCCGAAATCAAGCTGGACGAACGTTTCACCGACCTGTACCGCGACATCTGGGCCTGCCTGCGCGGCGAAGTGGAGAAGAGCTATGCACGCCAAGACTGACAAGATCATCCAGCTGGCCCTGGTCATCGCCGTGTTCGGTGGCTGGGAAGGCGGTATCGCGCTGGGCGTGATCGATCCGTTCTTCTTTCCCTCACCGACGGCGATCGTGCAGCAGGCCTGGACCTGGCTGTCCGATACCTCGTTCTACCAGCACGTCTACATCACCCTGACCGAAACCGCGCTGGGCTACCTGATCGGTACCGGCCTGGGCGTGGCGGGCGGTGTCTGGCTCGGCCTGAGCCGTCGCTCGGCGCGCATCCTGGATCCCTTCATCAAGGGCTTCAATGCGATCCCGCGCGTGGTGCTGGCACCGATCTTCGTGCTCTGGCTGGGCCTAGGCCTGTGGTCGAAGGTGGCCCTGGCGGTGACCCTCGTGTTCTTCACCACGTTCTTCAACGCCATGCAGGGCGTACGCGAGGTGAACCCGGTGGTACTGGCTAACGCGCGCATCCTCGGTGCGGGCCGCAGCGACCTGCTGCGCCACGTGTACTTCCCCGCGGCCGCCAGCTGGATCCTGTCTTCGCTGCGCACGTCAGTGGGCTTTGCCGTGGTCGGCGCCATCATCGGCGAATACCTGGGCGCGTCTGCAGGCCTGGGCTACCTGATCGCGCAGGCCGAGGGCAACTTCAATGCCGTAGGTGTATTTGCCGGCATCATCATCCTGGCCGCCTTCGTGCTGGTCATCGATGCCCTTCTCGACGTGGTCGAGAACAAGCTGATCACCTGGCGTCCCAACGCCCAGGCACAGGCCACCAGCTGACCGCGCTGCGCTGAGCCCGCATGCCGCGCCGCCGGGTCGAACCGGCGGCGCGCGCTGCCTCCCCCGATCTTCCCCCCGCACCATCGCAACAGGCCAGCGCCAAGCCAGGGGGCCGGCTGGCCGGAGAGAGAGCCCATGAACACGCACACCGTGCTGCCCCGTGCAGCGCTGTCGGTCGCGCTTGGCCTGCTGTTGGCCAGCGGCCATGCCGGGGCGCAGTCCGCCCCGGCTCCGCTGAGCCAGGCCGAACTGTCGGCGCTGGTGCAGCAGCAGGCCCTGCAGATCCAGCAGCTCGAAGCGCGCCTGCGTGCCGTCGAAGGCGGGCAGGGCGCCGTCCCAACCCCGCTTGCGGCACCGGCGCCCGCGCTGGAAAGTCGGGTCGCCGCGCTGGAGTCAAGCCAGGCCAAGTCGCCCAAGGTGTCCTGGGCGAAGGGCGCGCCGGAATTCAGCAGCGGCGATGGCAAGGTGGCATTCCGCCCGCGCGGCCGCCTGCTTGTCGATGGCTCCAGCACCGACGGCTCGTCGGTGGCCGACCGCAACATCTCCGGCACCGAGATCCGCTCGGTGCGCCTGGGAGCCGAGGGTCGCTACGGCAATCTCGGCTGGGCGGTGGAGGGCGACTTCGCCGACAACGCAGTGGCCTGGAAATCGGTCTACGCGACCGTGGACCACCGCCTGTTCGGACTGCCGGCCGACCTGACCGTCGGCAACCGTCTGAACGACCGCGGCATCGACGGTTCCAGCAGCACCTCCAACACGCCGTTCCCCGACCGCAACGTGGTCGGCACGTTGATGCTACCGCAGCGCGGCCTATTCGGCGTCGGCCTGACCGAGCGCGTCTATGGCAAGGGTTGGCATGCCAGCCTGTCGGTGGCGGGCAACGATCTGAACAACGCCGGCAACGACAACGACAGCCAGACGTGGGCCACGCGCGTGCACTGGAACCCGGTGGCCAGCAAGGCCGCCACCGTGCACCTGGGGGCCTGGGCCTTCCATGAGGAGATCACCGCCGGTGCCAGCGGCGTGCTGCGCAGCTCGGCCATCGCCGGGCACTTCAACGATCTGGTGAAGATCGCCCCGGGCACCCTGACGGGTGCCGAGCGCAGCACGGCCTATGGCCTGGAAGCGGCCGGGTTCTTCGGCCCGGCGTGGGCCACCGGTGAATGGGGCACGCGCAACCTGCGCGGGATCGACGCCGGCGGCCGCTACGACCTGGACCACAAGGCCTGGGCGATATCGGCGGGCTGGTTCCTGGCGGGCGCTCTTCCTGCCTATTCAGGCAAGGCCGGTACCTGGGGCAAGGTAAAGGTGGCCGACCCCGTGACCGACGGCGGCGCCGGGGCATGGGAACTGAAGGCGCGCTATGAGGACGTGGACTACGCCGAACTTCCCACCGGCGGCACCGGCCACGCGTGGACGGTGGGGGCGAACTGGTACCTGAACGACTACAGCCGGGTGATGTTCGAGGCAATCCGCTGGCAGACCAACAACCGCAGCGGTAGCGGGCAGGGCCGGGACGAGGGCACCACCTTCAACACCCGGCTGCAGGTGGCGTTCTAAGTACGCGGCTGGCGGTATGGCCCCTTCGGTATGTATAATTCGTGCATACCGAAGAGGGCCTACCGATGGAAGCCACTGTTGCAGAACGCGGACAGATCACCCTGCCCAAGGCGGTGCGTGATGCCCTCGGCCTGACCAAGGGCACGCTGCTGAAGGTCGAGCTGGACGGCAGCCGCATCATCCTGCGCAAGAGTGTTGACGATGCCATTTCACGGGCGCGCGGCAAGTTCGCGCTGGACGGCTTTGAATCGTCTGACGCCGCCGTGCGTTCGGTCCGCGACGAGGACTGACCGGTGATGATCGCCGTCGATTCGCCGGTGCTGGTCGAACTGCTCAGCAATGGCCCGCAGGCCGATGCGGTGGAAGCCATCCTGCGGCAGAGCCTGGTCGGCGGCCGCGTGGTGGTCTGTGGCGCGACCCTGGCGGAAGTCTGCGCCTCGCTGCGCGGCGGGGCCGAGGTGCTCGAAGCGCTGGAAGAAATGGGCGTGCACTTCAACCCGATGGAAGCCAAGTCGGCCCTGCGCGCCGGCGAGATGCACCGTCGCCACCGCCAGCGCAGTGGCAGCCGCCGCAGCCTGGACGAATTCATGGTCGGCGCCCACGCACTGCTGCAGTGCGACGGCCTGATCACCTGGAACGACACGTTTTACCGCGACTACTTCAAGGGCCTGAAGCTGATCGTGCCGCAAGCCTGAGCCCACTTTGTTTTTTCAACCTACGCATTACCCGGGAGTTGTCATGTTGGAAGCCTACCGCCACCACGTCGCCGAGCGCGCTGCGCTTGGCATCCCGCCGCTGCCGCTGAGCGCGCAGCAGACGGCCGATGTCATCGAACTGCTGAAGAACCCGCCGCAGGGCGAGGCCGAGTTCCTGCTCGACCTGCTGACCCACCGCGTGCCGGCCGGCGTTGATGACGCTGCCAAGGTCAAGGCCTCGTACCTGGCGGCGATTGCGCTGGGCAGCGAGCAGAACCCGCTGATCAGCCGTGAGCGCGCCACCGAACTGCTGGGCACCATGCTCGGCGGTTACAACGTCGCCCCGCTGGTGCAGCTGCTGGACGACGCCAGCGTCGGCACCATCGCCGCCAACGGCCTGAAGAAGACCCTGCTGGTGTTCGATGCGTTCCATGACGTGCAGGAAAAGGCGAAGGCCGGCAACGCCAACGCCCAGGCCGTGCTGCAGAGCTGGGCCGATGCCGAGTGGTTCACCGGCAACCCGGAAGTGCCGCAGAGCCTGACCGTCACCGTGTTCAAGGTGCCGGGCGAGACCAACACCGACGACCTGTCGCCGGCGCCGGACGCGACCACCCGCCCGGACATCCCGATGCACGCGCTGGCGATGCTGAAGAACAAGCGCGATGACGCGCCGTTCACCCCGGAAGAAGACGGCAAGCGCGGCCCGATCCAGCAGATCCTGTCGCTGAAGGACAAGGGCCACCTGGTCGCCTACGTGGGCGACGTGGTCGGCACCGGTTCCTCGCGCAAGTCGGCCACCAACAGCGTGCTGTGGTGGACCGGCGATGACATTCCGTTCATCCCGAACAAGCGCGCCGGTGGCGTCTGCCTGGGTTCGAAGATCGCCCCGATCTTCTACAACACCATGGAAGATGCTGGCGCACTGCCGATCGAGCTGGACGTGTCGAAGATGGAGCACGGCGATGTGGTCGAGCTGCGTCCGTACGAAGGCAAGGCGCTGAAGAACGGTGAAGTGATCGCCGAATTCCAGGTCAAGAGCGAAGTGCTGTTCGACGAAGTGCGCGCCGGTGGCCGCATTCCGCTGATCATCGGCCGCGGCCTGACCGGCAAGGCGCGCGAAGCGCTGGGCCTGGCCCCGACTGACCTGTTCCGCCTGCCGGTGCAGCCGGTCGACACCGGCAAGGGCTTCTCGCTGGCGCAGAAGATGGTCGGCCGCGCCTGTGGCCTGCCGGAAGGCCAGGGCATGCGCCCGGGCACCTACTGCGAACCGAAGATGACCTCGGTCGGCTCGCAGGACACCACCGGCCCGATGACCCGCGATGAGCTGAAGGACCTGGCCTGCCTGGGCTTCTCGGCCGACCTGGTGATGCAGTCGTTCTGCCACACCGCTGCGTACCCGAAGCCGGTGGACGTGAAGACCCACCACACGCTGCCGGAGTTCATCTCCACCCGTGGCGGCGTCTCGCTGCGTCCGGGCGACGGCGTGATCCACAGCTGGCTCAACCGCATGCTGCTGCCGGACACCGTCGGTACCGGTGGTGACTCGCACACCCGTTTCCCGGTGGGCATTTCGTTCCCGGCCGGTTCGGGCCTGGTCGCCTTCGCCGCTGCCACTGGCGTGATGCCGCTGGACATGCCGGAATCGGTGCTGGTGCGCTTCAAGGGCAAGATGCAGCCGGGCGTGACCCTGCGTGACCTGGTCAACGCGATCCCGCTGTACGCGATCAAGTCGGGCCTGCTGACCGTGGCCAAGGCCGGCAAGAAGAACATCTTCTCCGGTCGCATCCTGGAAATCGAAGGCCTGCCGGAACTGAAGGTCGAACAGGCGTTCGAGCTGTCCGACGCCTCGGCCGAACGTTCGGCCGCCGGTTGCTCGGTGCGCCTGAACAAGGAACCGATCATCGAGTACCTGACCAGCAACATCACCCTGCTGAAGTGGATGATTGCCGAGGGTTACCAGGATCCGCGTTCGCTGCAGCGTCGCATCGAGAAGATGGAAGCGTGGCTGGCCAACCCGGAGCTGCTGGAGCCGGATGCCGACGCCGAGTACGCCGCCGTCATCGAGATCGACCTGGCCGACATCCACGAGCCGATCGTGGCCTGCCCGAACGACCCGGACGACGTGAAGACCCTGTCCGAAGTCGCCGGTGCCAAGATCGACGAAGTGTTCATCGGTTCGTGCATGACCAACATCGGTCACTTCCGTGCCGCTGCCAAGCTGCTGGAAGGCAAGCGTGACCTGCCGACCCGCCTGTGGGTGGCCCCGCCGACCAAGATGGACGCCTCCGAGCTGACCAAGGAAGGCGTGTACGGCACCTTCGGCGCCACCGGCGCGCGCATGGAAATGCCGGGCTGCTCGCTGTGCATGGGCAACCAGGCGCAGATCCGTGAAGGCTCCACCGCGATGTCGACCTCGACCCGCAACTTCCCGAACCGCCTGGGCCGCAACACCAACGTGTACCTGGGTTCGGCCGAGCTGGCCGCGATCTGCTCGCGTCTGGGCCGCATCCCGACCAAGGAAGAGTACATGGCCGATGTGGGTGTGATTGCCGCCAGCGGCGCGGAGATCTACCGCTACATGAACTTCGACCAGATCGAGGAATACCAGGACGTGGCCAAGACGGTCGCTGCCTGAGGGTAGTGCCGGCCGCTGGCTGGCATCCCGTTGAAACGAAAAACCCCCGGTGAGAGCCGGGGGTTTTTTGTGCGTGCAGCGTTAGACTTGCCGCCCCGCTTGTTGGAGTACACGGATGTTGCAGGATCGATTGAACAGAGGTCGCGCACGCGGTTGGCGCTGGGCTGGCAGTGCGGTGGTGCTGGCCACACTAATGATGGGGCACGCCGCGATGGCGCAGCAGGCGGTGCAGCACGCCGTTGTCGAGCGTGCTCGGCCGGCGCACGTGCCGGCGTCGATCGTGATGGAGACCAAACACAGCAATCCGCCGCGCTATCCGTCGCAGGCATTCCGTGATGAGAAAGAGGGGGAAGCGATCCTGATGGTGCAGGTGGCGGCCGACGGGCAGTGGCTTGATGCGATCGTGCTGCAGAGCAGCGGCTGGCCGGAACTGGATGAGGCGGCGCAGGTGGCGACTCGCAAGTGGCGCTACCTGCCGGCCAGCGAGGATGGCGTACCCGTGCCGGGCGAGATCCGCGTGCCGGTGTCGTTCAAGCTGTGATCACGCGTTGGTGATGCCGTTGCCCGGCACTGCCTGGCAACGGCGTTGGTCCTGCCGCGGTGCCGACGCTTTACTGCGCGGCACACGCCTTAGGGGTGTGCACGAGGTTGACGCGCAGGCTGCCATCGGCAGCCACCTGCTTGCTCTCCAGCACGCACATCTCGTTCTCGAGCCGCATCATCACTTCGTAGTCCTGACCCGCCTTCGGCACGAACTGGATCGACAGCGAGTCCGGTGCTGCTCCGCAGCGGAGATGGGCAACGTTCTGGAATTGTGCGTCGAAGATCAAAGGCTTGCCGGCCTCCACCGAATACTCCTGGAAGTTCGGGTTCGAGAACAGGACGCTCTTCATCGCACGCACGGTGTCGGTTTCCGGCATTCCGATGGAAATGTTCTGCGGGCTGCCGCCCATCAGGCTGCCTACGGCCGCGCTGTTGCTGCGCGCGACAACGATCTTCCTTCGTGCGTCGCCGCGGCATTGGCCACCGACATGCATGGTGATGCTGCGGCCGTTGGCACCGAAGATGCGGATGCGGGAGCGATTGCCGGCGGGCAGGGCAGCGGCAACGGCGCTGGCAGGCGCTGCGGCGCGCATCGCGGACGGAAACGCCTCTGGCAGCCGCGCGACGAATCGCGCCACGCACTGCTCGGCCAGCTCGTCGGCCACGCTCCTCACTTCGGCATAGTCATCGGCCTGCCACTGCGGCAGCGCAGCCGACTGCGTGCCATCGGTGCAGTCAACGGTCATGGCCGATGCGCCCGAGGCCGGTAGCACCTCGATCGTGGTGCGGTGCTTGAGCTCGTAGGGAATCTGCGAACCACTGAGCTGCCCGTAGACCAGCGCCCACTCGTGCGGGTCGGCCCGCACGGTCACGGGGGCGCCGGGAACCGCGTCGGGATAGGCATTGAAGTACTCGGAAAGACGCTGCTGCAGCAGTGCCGGCACCCGCTCGACTGCGGGGCTGGACACGCCTTCGACGGTGTCGCCGCGCAGGCTGTCCTTGGAGAAGCCACGCGCCTTGCGTGCACCGACCACGGCCAGGGCGAAGATGTTCATCTTGGCCAGCGTGGCCACGCCCATGTCCGATCGGGTCACCAGACGCAGGTCTGCGTCACCGGAACGCTTGCCCTTGGCATCGGTGCCGGTGCCATGGTCGATGTGGACCGCCTTCATCCAGTCCGTGGACAGTACTGGTGCCGGATGGCCGGCGTCTGTGGCCGTTGCGGCCTCGTCCTGGGTCGTCGCGCCTGCTGCCACTGGATCGAGCGAGGCGGCACTGATCGCAGCGGCCCGCTGGACGCTTGGCGAAGGGAACACGGTGGGCAGCTGTTCCACGAGCCGGTCAACACAGCGCTGCGCGAACTGGCGTGCCGCGGTCCTGACCTGCGCGTAGTCATCTGCCTGCCAATCTTCCAGCGGCGCCGTCTGTACGGGATCGCTACAGGTGATGCTCAACCAGGGCGGGCTGATGGGTGACGACTGTGCAATGGTGAGGGTAGCCTCATGCTGCAGATCGTATGGGACCGCGTTGCCCGACAGCGACTGGTAGGTGAGCGACCACAGGCCGGCGTTTGCACTGACGATCTGCGCGTGCTCGGGAAGCGCATCCGGATGTGCGATGAAGTACTCGGACAGATGGCGGCGCAGCAGTGCGGGAATTTCGTCGACGGCCGGGCTGGACACTGATTCGATGACGGTGCCACGCAGGTTCTTCTTCGAGAAGCCATCGACACGGCCACCGCCGGCCTTGGCGGCGGCCGCCAATTGAACAAGCTTGAGCGTGACCACTTTGCCGGTGTCGCCGCGCGAGACCAGGCGCAGCTTCAGATCGACATCGCGGTGTCCAGGCAGGCCGGCAGGCGCGCCCTGTACCACCTGGACGCGCGTGCTCCAGTCATCGGGAGAGGGCGGAGCGGCTGCGCCGTCGACCGGGTGGGTGCGGGCCGCATCGGTGGCAGGTGCAGCGTCGTGTGCCGGGACGACAGCGGGTTCTTCTGCCGATGCGGGCGGAGACAGCATCAGGCCCAACGCGATGGCGGCAGGCAGGCAGGTCAGGCGTAGTGCCACAGTGGAGCTCCTTGGGGAAACGCGACGAAGAACGGCCGGGTCCCCTTGGCCGGCCGTTCGGGAAAGGTGTGTTGCGCGGTGGCTCAGCTGCGCGCAAGCGCCAGCAACCGTTCCGCAATCCGCTCCAGCGGCACCTGTTCTTCGGCAGCGCCCAGCTTGAACGCGGCGCCGGGCATGCCCCAGACCACGCTGCTGGCCTCGTCCTGCACCAGCGTCGGCGCGCCGGCCTGGCGCATCTCCAGCAGGCCGCGCGCGCCGTCGTCGCCCATGCCGGTGAGGATGGCACCGATGGCATTGGCGCCGGCGCTCTGCGCTACCGAGCGGAACAGTACATCCACCGCCGGCTTGTGCCGGTTCACCGCCGGGCCGTCGTCGACGCGGCAGCGCCAGCGCGCACCGTCACGGATGATGCGCAGGTGCTTGCCGCCCGGAGGCAGGTAGGCATGGCCGGGCAGCACCGCTTCGCCGTCGCTGGCCTCGCGCACGGCCATCGCCGAGTGACGGTCCAGGCGTTCGGCGAAGGCGCTGCTGAAACTGGCCGGCAGGTGTTGGGTCATCACCACGGCCGGCGCGTCGGCGGGCAGGCCTTCCAGCACCACGCGCAGGGCCTCGGTGCCACCGGCCGACGAACCGATCGCGATCAGGCGGTCGGTGGTGCGGAACTGCGGCGCGGCTGCGCGCATGGCGGGAGCTGCTTCCAGCAGCAGCTTCGGTGCGGCAGCGCGGAGCAGCGGACGGACCCGCGAGCGCGCCGCCATCTTGACCTTGGCGATGATCTCATCGGCATAGCCCTGCAGGCCGCGCGCCACGTCCAGCTTCGGCTTGGAGACAAAATCCACCGCGCCCAGCGCCAGCGCCTGCAGCGTGGTGTCGGCACCGCGTTCGGTCAGCGAGGAAATCATCACCACCGGCAGCGGATGCAGGCGCATCAGGTTTTCCAGGAACGCCAGCCCGTCCATGCGCGGCATTTCCACATCCAGCGTGATCACATCCGGGGCCAGACGCTTGATCTTCTCGCGCGCCAGCAGCGGGTCAGCGGCGGTGCCGACCACATCGATGGTCGGGTCGCTGGACAGGATTTCGGTGAGCATCTGCCGCACGACGGCGGAGTCGTCGACGATCAGGACCCGGCAGGGGGCGTTGCCGGTCAGGGTCATTCGAACAACTCCACGCCACCGGTGACCGGGGCCTTGGACAAGCGTGCACGCACCGCCGATTCGGTCGCGGCCACTTCGGCCTCATGCGCATGCGGCAGGCGCTGCACCACCACGCGGCCGGTATCGGCGAAGAACCAGATCTTGCGCGGATGGATGCCGCACAGGTCTTCGGCGATGATCGGGATGTGCTCGGCCTGCAGGTACTGGCGTACGAACTCGGCGTTGCGGGTGCCGACCGGGTTGCTGGTGAAGCCCTTGAGCACGTTGGCGCCGCCGAACACTTTGGCTTCGATGCGCTTGCGGTGCGCACCGCGCTTGAGCATGTCGTTGATCAGCAGTTCCATCGCGTAGCTGCCGTAGCGCGCGGGGGCGCCATCACCGGCGTTGCCTTCGGGCAGCAGGAAGTGGTTCATGCCGCCGATCTTCAGTACCGGATCGCGCAGGCAGGCGGCCACGCAGGAACCCAACGTGGTGGTCAGCGCGGTGGTGTCGTCGACCACCAGGTACTGGGTCGGCAGCAGTTTGGCCGCGATGGTCTTGAAGCGCGCGTCCTGGTAGCGCATCACATCATCGGTACGCAGCGAGGCATTCATGCGCCGGCCTTTGCCGCGCGGCGATAGAGGGTACGCCCACAGGGCTGGATCAGGTCGGCCGCGTGCAGGTAGTTTTCCGAGTGGCCGGTGTACAGCAGGCCGTCATCGGCCAGGTGCTGCACCAGCCGGCCGAGGATGGCGCGCTGGGTGGGCTTGTCGAAATAGATCATCACGTTGCGGCAGAACAGTGCATCGAAGGGGCCGCCGACGTCGTAGCGCGGGGCGAGCAGGTTCAGCGGGCGGAACTCGATCAGGTCGCGCAGCGCCGGCAGCACGCGGCACTGGCCCTCGTTGGGGCCGCTGCCACGCTGGAAGTAGCGACGTCGCAGGTCCGGATCGAGGCTGGCAACGCGATCGATGTTGTAGACGCCGCGACCGGCAGTGGCCAGCACCTGGGTATCGACGTCGGTGGCGACGATGCGGACCGGCGGCTTCAGCGTGCCGAACGCTTCGCAGGCGGTAATCGCCATCGAATAGGGCTCTTCGCCGGTGGAGGCGGCGCACGACCACAGCAGCAGCGGGGTGCGGCTGGCGCGCTGTTGCAGCTCTTCGCGCAGCTTGTCGAAGTGGTGCGGCTCGCGGAAGAACGAGGTCAGGTTGGTGGTCAGTGCGTTGGTGAACGCCTGCCACTCGTCGCCGTCTTCCTGTTCCAGATGGTCCAGGTACTGCTGGAAGCTGCGCATGCCCAGCGTGCGCAGGCGGCGCGACAGGCGGCCATACACCATGTCGCGCTTGGCCGGGGCGAGGGCGATGCCCACGCGCTGGTAGATCAGGTCGCAGACACGGCGGAAATCACGGTCGGCGAACTCGAATTCGCGCGGGCCGGTGACGATGGGAGTGGGGCTTTGCACGGGGGACGTGTCCATCGGCAGAGGCGGCGGCCGAAGCCGCCGCGGGTGGGTCTCAGAATTCCTGCCAGTCGCTGTCGCTGGCGACGAAGGTGCTGGCGTTGCTGCCGGTGCGGCGTACCGGTGCTGGCGTCGGAGCCGGCCGCGGACGCGGTACGGCGACGGCAACATGCACCGGCTCGACACGCGCGGCCACTGCCTTCATCGCGGCGGAGACCTGGTTGTCGAGGCGGAAGATCGCCACGGCATCGGCCAGCTGCGCGGCCTGCTCCTCCATCGCACGGGCGGCAGCGGTGGCTTCTTCCACCAGCGCGGCGTTCTGCTGGGTGGTTTCGTCCATCTGCACCACGGTCTGGTTGACCTGCTCGATGCCGGCCGACTGTTCCTGCGATGCCGCAGAGATCTCGGCCATGATGTCGGTCACGCGCTGCACCGAGGCGACGATCTCGCCCATGGTGCTGCCGGCCTGGTGCACGAGGCTGGAGCCTTCGGCGACCTTGCCGACCGAGTCGTCGATCAGGCCCTTGATTTCCTTGGCGGCGGCGGCCGAGCGCTGGGCGAGGGTGCGCACTTCGCTGGCAACCACGGCAAAGCCGCGGCCCTGTTCACCGGCACGCGCCGCTTCCACCGCGGCGTTCAGCGCCAGGATGTTGGTCTGGAAGGCGATGCCGTCGATGACCGAGATGATCTCGGCGATCTTCTTTGACGAGGCTTCAATGGCCGACATGGTGGTGACGACCTGGCCGACCACCTCGCCACCCTGCGAGGCGACGCCCTGCGCGCCGATGGCGAGCTGGTTGGCCTGGCGGGCGTGTTCGGCGTTCTGGCGCACGGTGGAGGTCAGTTCCTCCATCGAGGCGGCGGTTTCTTCCAGGTTGGCGGCCTGCTGCTCGGTGCGGCGCGACAGGTCACTGTTGCCCGAAGCGATCTCGCCGGCAGCCAGGGTGATGCTGGAAGCACTGGCCTGGATCTGGCCGACGATCTGGGTCAGCTGTGCGACGGTGGCATTGGCATCGTCATGCATGCGCGCGAACACGCCCTGGTAGTCGCCGTGCATGCGTGCGGTCAGGTCGCCCTCGGCGATGGCCGACAGCAGCTGCGACAGCTTGCCGAGGTTGTCATCGCTGACTGCCATCATGGCGTTGAGGTTTTCCAGCATCAGGCGGAAATCGTGATCGAAGCGCTGGGCATCGCCGCGCTGGCTGAAATCGCCGGCGGCGGCGGCGCTGGCCAGCTGCTTGATCTCGGCGTTGATGCGGCCAAGGTTGGCCTTGACGGTGTCGACGGTGGTGGTCATCACCGCCTTCTCGCCCGGGTAGCGCGCGATGTCGCGGCTGAGGTCGCCGACGGCGTACTGCTGCACCACGTCCAGCACGTCATGCAGGGTCTGCACTTGGCTGCCGACCAGGGAGTTGGTCTCCTGCACCATCAGCCCGTACTCGCCGGGGAAGGCGCTGGCGTCGATGCGGTAGCTCAGTTCGCCGGCATCGTGACGGCCGGCCATCTCGCGCTGGCCGCTGATGACGGCATGCAGCTGCTGCTGCATGCGCGACATCGCCTCCAGCAGGCGGCCGGGTTCGTCGTGCGGCTGCGGGCCGATGTGGCTGTCCAGCTTGCCGTTGGCAATGCCTTCGGCGACAGCGGTGGCCTGCTTCAGCGGGCGCGCGATGCGGTTGCCGATGACCCAGCTCAGGGCCAGCACGATCAGCACCAGCACGCCGCCGGAGACCGCCATGATCGCGGTGAACACCAGCGCCTGCTTCTGCACGTCATCCATGTAGACGCCGCTGCTGACCACCCAGTTCCAGGGCGCGAACAGGCCGGCGTAGGCGACCTTCTCGACGTCGCCCTGGCTGCCAGGCTTGGCCCAGCGGTAGTTGACGAAGCCGCCGCCGGCCTTGGCTGCCTGGACCTGGTCGAAATAGATGCGCACGCCGTCGTCGGTGCGGAAGTCCTTCATGTCCTTGCCGACCAGGTCCTTGCGGAACGGGTGCATCAGCAGGTGGTAGCCGGTGTCGTAGATGTTGAAGTAGTAGGTATCGTTCTCGGCACGCATCGATTCCAGCGCCTGCAGCGCGGCGCTCCTGGCGGCCTCGTCGCTGAGCTCGCCGGTGCTGGCCAGGCGGTGGTAGTGCTGGAGGATGCCGTAGCTGAGTTCGACCTGGGTCTTCAGTGCGGTCTTGCGGGTCTCGGTAAGGTCCAGGTACTGCATGCGGGCGGCGATCACCGAGAGCGCGATCACGCCGAGCGCGATGAGCAGCGTCAGCAGGTTGAGCTTGCGCCGGACGGAGAGATTGCTGAAGTAGTGTTGCCAGCGATGCAGGAGGTTCATCGAGCAGGACCAGGTCGAAACGGGCGGGCGGCGCCGAGCCGGCCAGCGGCGGGATACGCCGTGACAACCCCGTTATCGGCCGCGCGCGCCCAGGGTTGAGCCACGGGCTGAACGCGCGGCCTTGCCGTTCAGCCAGCCAGCTGGTCCAGGCGCAGGCGGATCTGCACCAGGGCGCGCTCCAGCGTGGACGGATCGACCGTTCCCAGGGCGATGCGCAGCGCGTTGGGAACATGGGTTCCGACCGCGAACGGCGAGGCGGTCGAAAGCACGATGCCCTGCTCATGCAGGTCCTGGCAGATTGCTTCGGCGCGGTCGCGCCCTTCCAGGGGCAGCCACAACAGGTAGGAGCCGGGGTGACCGACCAGCGCGACACCCTCCAGCAGCCGCCGTGCCAATGCCTGCCTGTGCTGGGCGTCGGCGCGGCGGTTGCGTTCCATGCGATCCACGGTGCCATCCTTCAGCCAGCGACCCACCAGCGCCGTGATCAGTGCCGGCGCGTTGACGGTGGTGGCGCGGATGGCACGCTCGATCGCACCCATCATGGCCGGCGGCGCACTGATGTATCCGAAGCGCAGGCCGGTGGCGAGGTTCTTGGACAGGCCGCCGATGTACACGGTGCGTTCCGGCGCCAGTGCCGCCACGGGCACCACGGCAGGCGCCGCCAGGTAGGCGTAGGCCGCGTCTTCCAGCACCAGCAGCCCATGCTGGCGGGCGATCGCAGCCAGCTCCTGGCGCTGCTGCAGTGTCAGCACGAAGCCCAGCGGGTTGTGCATGGTCGGCATGCAGTACACGGCCTTGACCCGGCGCTGGCTGCAGAGCGCACGCAGCGCCTGCAGGTCGGTGCCGTCCGGTCCGACCGGCACCGGGATCATCTCCATCCGCAGCATCGCCGCGATCTGCCTGAATCCGGGATAGGTCAAGGCATCCACGGCGATGGCGTCGCCCGGGCACAGTGCGCCCAGCAGGGCGACCGACAATCCGTGCTGTGCGCCCTGCACGACAGCCACGCGCCCGGCGTCGGTCGGCACCCCGCGCTGTACCAGGTAGTCGGCCACGAGTTGGCGCTCCTGTGGCCGACCCAGGGGCGGCTGGTACAGAAGCAGCGCCTCCAGGTCGCCCTGCTGCGAGAGGTGGCGCAGGGCCCGGCGCAGCTGCGTGTCCTGGCCGAACGCGGTAGGCATGTTGGCGTTGAGGTCGATGCCGCTGCCGAGACCGGCCAGCATGTCGCAGGCCATGCCCTGTGCGCCGAACGCCTCGCGCACGTAGGTGCCGCGGCCAATCTCACCGATGACCAGGCCCATCCGGGCCAGCTCGGCATAGACGCGGCTGGCGGTTGCAAGCGCCAGATCGTGCCGGCGGGCGAGCTCGCGGTGGGTGGGCAGGCGGCTTCCAGGGGGAAGATTCCCGCTCTGGATATCCGAGACAAGGCTATCGACGACCTGCTTGAACCGTGAACGTGCCATCCCTGCGCCGAATGTATCTAGGACAATGTGTTGATTGTACTGGCGCCGTTCCTAGACTTCGATCGCACCGTCGAATGGGCGGAAAGGAATGGAGCACATCTGTACTGCGATGGAAGGTCACCTCGAACTGTTGAACTACTCAGCGCACGCGCTGGAAGAAATGAACATGCTGATTCCCCGCATCAAGGGCAGCATGCCGGGCATCCGCCAGGCCCATGAAGCCGTCGCCGGCTATCTGCACCGCAGCGTCAAGTTCCTGCTGCCCAACTGCGCGGAAATGATCGATCTGCGTGAACTGCGCCAGGTGCACGTGGACATGGCACGTCCGCCATTCGAGGTGATGGCGCTGGAGGCGGCGTGGATCCTGCCTGACGGGTTGCCGGGACACAAAGGGGCGGGCCATGCAGCGCCTCGGCGCATCGCGCTGTGCCTGAACATGAATCGCGAGGTTGCCGCGGCGTTTCCCGCGACGGAGTGCTTCCTGGATGAACCGGCCGGTGGCGTGGTGGTGATCCCGATCTATTGGCAGGCCGATGCGGCGGCGTGGAAGCTGCCGCTGGGAGGTGTGTTCCTGCCACATCAGAATCCGTTGAGCCTGTACCGGCCTGAAGAGGCCAATCTGCCTACGCGGCTGGTGAATGCGCCGGTGGAAGCGATGGCATCCGGGAAACCCTTGCAGCAGTTCCGGGTTGCACCGTTCGCACTGCTGCCGGAATGGCACGCCTGGGCGGTGGAGCAGCAAGGCAGTGCGGCGGTGAAGGCGCAGATCGTGCAGGACTGCCGTGACGAGGTCGCCATGCTGTTGCAGACCTGTTGTGTGCTCAACTGCGCCAACGTTGCGTCGGTGGAGCGGCAGGCGCCGGCGGCGCTGAACAAGCGGCGCATGCGCCGGGGCAAGCAACCGTTCTTCAGCTACCGGGTGTTCGAGGTGGACGGAGCCACGGCGGCATCAGACGGCGCCGCTCTGGGTGGGGGCGCTGCGGGACCGCGCACCCATGTACGCCGGGGGCACATCCGGCGCTTGAAGGAAAAACTGGTCTGGGTACGTGCTGCAATCGTCAATGCCGGCAGCCCGGACGGCCTGCTGCACAAGAGTTACAGGCTCCGCCAGCCGCAGTGAGGGCTGCGACGGAAAGGAGGGCCGGTGCTGTGACCGGCCCTCCCCGCGTGAGGATCAGAACTCCTGCCAGTCCCCGTCGGCCAGTTCGGTGGCCATCGGGCGGCCGCCCGCGGTGCGGCGGGCCGGCGGTGCAACCGGGGCCGAAGCAACCGGAGCGGCGGCACGCGGTGCCGGCGTGGCAACGCGCGGGGCGGCGACGACCTCGGCTTCGTCGACCACGAAGATCGACACCGCTTCGCTGAGGTGGCCCGCCTGTTCTTCCATCGCACGCGCAGCAGCGGTGGCTTCTTCCACCAGCGCGGCGTTCTGCTGGGTGGTTTCGTCCATCTGCACCACGGTCTGGTTGACCTGCTCGATGCCGGCCGACTGTTCCTGCGATGCCGCAGAGATCTCGGCCATGATGTCGGTCACGCGCTGCACCGAGGCGACGATTTCGCCCATGGTGGCGCCGGCCTTGTGCACCAGTGCCGAGCCGTCGTTGACCTTGCCGACGGAGTCATCGATGAGGCCCTTGATCTCCTTGGCGGCGGCGGCCGAGCGCTGGGCGAGGGTGCGCACTTCGCTGGCGACCACGGCGAAGCCACGGCCCTGTTCACCGGCACGCGCGGCTTCGACGGCGGCGTTCAGTGCCAGGATGTTGGTCTGGAACGCGATGCCGTCGATGACGCTGATGATCTCGGCGATCTTCTTCGACGAGGCCTGGATGGCGGACATGGTGGTGACCACCTGGCCAACCACCTCGCCACCCTGCGAGGCGACGCCATGCGCGCCGATGGCGAGCTGGTTGGCCTGGCGGGCATGCTCGGCGTTCTGGCGCACGGTGGAGGTCAGTTCCTCCATCGAGGCGGCGGTCTCTTCCAGGTTGGCGGCCTGCTGTTCGGTACGGCGCGACAGGTCGCTGTTGCCCGAGGCGATCTCGCCGGCGGCCGAACTGATCGCGCGGCTGGACTGCTTGATGCGGGTGACGATTTCGCTCAGCTGTGCGGCGGTGGCGTTGGCGTCGTCGCGCATGCGGGCGAACACACCCTGGTAGTCGCCATGCATACGCACGGTCAGGTCACCCTGCGACAGTGCGGCGAGCAGGCCGGAGATCTGTTCGATGCTGCCAGCGTTGGCGTCGAGCAGGCCGTTGATCTGCTGGGCCAGCTGCAGGAAGAAGCCTTCCTTGTCGCTGGCATCGATGCGGCCGGACAGGTCGCCGGCGGCGGCCTGGGCGATCACGCGGGCCACTTCGGCCTCGACCAGCGCTTCCTGGGTGCGGTCACGCCATTCCACCACGTAGCCGACGGTGTCGCCGCCTTCATTGCGGATGGTCGACACCACCTGCGCGAACTGGGCATCGCCGTACTGCATCGGGCGACGGGCCACGCCGTGCGCCTTCAGGTTGGCCAGCAGGGTCTGGTCCATTTCGCCACGGTGTTCGAGCACGGTGACCGGCTTGCCGATCAGCGAGGCCTGGGCATCGAAGTCCGGCAGGTCGCGGCGCACGTCGTCCTGGTACTGGGTCAGGGTCTGCTGCAGGGCGCGGTTGCTGTAGACGATGGTGTTGCTGGTATCGGTCAGGAACACGCCGGTCGAGCTGTAGTCCAGCGCGGTGCGGATGCGCAGGTTCTCGCGGGCGATGGCCTGGTCGGTTTCGATGCGTTCGCGCAGGTCGCGCTGCATGCGCTGCATGGCCTGCATCAGCTCGCCCACTTCGTCCTGGCGGCTGACATCAATATGGCCATCGAGCTTGCCGCCGGCCACGTCATTGGCCACCGAGACGGCGCCACGCACGCTGCCGACCAGGGCACGGGCGAACAGCCACACCAGCACCAGGCCGAGCGTGGCGCCGCCCAGCAGGGCGATCACGGTCAGCACGGCCGAGGCGGCGTAGGTGGATTTGGCCTCGTCGCGCGAGGCGCGGGCAAGGCGGTTGTCTTCGGCAATCAGGGATTCCAGCGCCGAAGCGGCCTTGCGGTGCTTGGTGCGGGTTTCGCCGACGAAGGTATCGATGGCGTCGTCCGGCAGGTCCAGTTCCAGCATCTCGGTGACGCTGTCATAGGAGGCCAGGGCGTCCTTCCATTCCTTGGCAAAGGTGTCGAACAGCGCCTTCTGCTGCGGGTTGTCGATCAGTGCCGGATAGCCCTTGATCGACTTGTCCATGTTGTTGCGCAGCTCGACAGCCTGCTTGCGCGCGTCGGACTTGACGTCATCGCTGGCGCGGATCAGCTGCTGGTAGGCGGCGTTGCGGTACTCGCCCAGCATGCCGCGCATCTCGCCGGCCATGCGGATGCTTTCCATGCGCGAACCGGCCAGCTCGGTGGTGACGTTGTTCAGCGAATGCAGGCCGCGATAGGCGACGATGCCCTGCAGCAGCATCACCAGCAGGAGCACGCCGAAGGTCAACAGCAGCTTCGGCATCAGTTTCAGGTTGTTGATCCACGGCATGGGCGTTGCGATCTCCTAAGGCAGACGCGTCCGGGCGTCGCGCCCGGTTGCAGCAGAAACCACGCCGGCACAAGCTCCGGCGTGGTTCGACGGACAGCGGATTACTTGATGTTGGCCAGCTTCAGGCCGGCCGGCGAGCTGACTTCGATTTCGGCGCGCGAGGCGTCGCGCTGGATCTTGCCGATCACGCACACGGTCTTGCCTTCCAGGGTTTCCAGCGGGAAGGAGAACTTGCTGCGGTTTTCGCCGGCAATGCGCGCCGAGAAGGTGTGGCGCGGGAACGCGCCGCCCATGTAAAGGAAGGTCGGCTGGCCTTCAGAACCTTCTGCGTAGCGGGCCTTCTCGACCTTGCCGCAGACCATGCCGTCCTTGCCGACCGAACGCGGGGCCAGTTCCGGCGGGATCATGTCGGCCGCCTGGGCGAAGGCGGAGGAGGCGGTGGTGGCCAGGACAGCGGCCGAAACGAACGCAAGCAGGGACTTCATCGAGGTGTATCTCCGGGGATGGTGATGGTCGTTCCGGTCCTGCGCGCTCCTGCGCGACCGGCGTCTGTCCCCCTATCGGCACCGCCGCGGGGAACTGAAGGGTTTTGTGACCAGAACGTGAAGCAGGTCCGCTGGATCAGGCGGCAACGTCTTCGGAGACGGTCGCCTGGCCCATGTCGGCGCTGTCGAGGAGGGTTTCGATGTCCAGCAGGATCAACATGCGGTCGTCCTGGGTGCCGATGCCGGAGATGAAGCGCGTATCCACCGCAGCGCCGAACTCCGGGGTCGGGCGGATCTGTTCGGCCGACAGCGGGATCACGTCAGAGACACTGTCGACGACGATGCCGACCACGCGGTCTTCCACGTTCAACACGATCATCACGGTGAAGGCGTCGTAGCGGGCATCGTCCAGGCGCAGCTTCAGGCGCAGGTCGATGACCGGCACGATGGTGCCGCGCAGGTTGATCACGCCCTTGATGTAGTCCGGGGCATCCGGCACGCGGGTGACCGCGTCATAGCCGCGGATTTCCTGGACCTTGAGGATGTCCACGCCGTAGTGCTCGGCACCGAGGGTGAAGCTGAGGAATTCGCCACCGGCGCTGGCGGCGGTGCTGGTCTTGTCGTTCATCGAGGGGTCCTGGTTCTGCCGGAAGTCCCGGTGTCAGGCTCGATATCGGCCCCTCGGTGGGGGACTTTAGCTGTGGCGCCCGGGGCATCCACGCATGGCGTGGATCTACCGAAGATCGTGGGGGAGGCATTCACGCATGGCGTGGATCTACCGAAGATCGTGGGGGAGGCATTCACGCATGGCGTGGATCTACCGAAGATCGGTAGTGCCGGCCGCTGGCCGGCAACCTGGCAACAACGCCGATACGGCCATTGCCGGCCAGCGGCCGGCACTACCACGTGACTACATCTCGCCGTTGCGGCGGGCCTTGCGCTGGCGGTCGATGCGGAAGATGTAGCGCTGGATGGCGCTGTCGGCGCCCCGCGGGAGGGTGTCGAAGCGCATGCCAACGCGCTTGACCTCGATGCCGTTGGGTTGGCGCTGCGGCAGCAGGTTGCAGACCACCAGTTCGATATCCAGGTCCGGGCCATCGGGCAGCGACAGCTGCGCCGGGTAGCGTTTCTGCAGGCTGAAGACAGCGCAGTCGGTGGGCACGACCACGGCCAGGCCACCGCCGCTGATATCCACCACCCGCATCGACAATGCTTCGGCGCGGGCTTCGCCGGGCGGCAGCAGCAGTTGCGGCGAATCGGTGACCGGGGTCTCCAGCCGGTACAGCTCGCGGCGCTGCAGGTGGACCAGCTCGTCGGGCAGCGGCGCGCGGAAGGCGACGTGGCCATCGTTGTCCACGCGCTGCAGTTCGTGCAGGCGGAAGCGCACCAGTACGCGCTCAAGCTGGGCGAAGCACAGCAGATGGTCGGCCTGCTCGGCGGCGCGGTTGGACGCCTCCTGTGGGCTGCCATCCAGCAGCAGGGTGTCTTCGTCTTCGTCCAGATCAAGCAGCGCGGTCGGGAAGGAGCGGTCGCGGCCGTCGATATGCGCATTGATCAGTGATCGCTGGTCGATCAGCGAGCGCAGCAACTGGCGCAGCTGGCGCGGGTTGCGGACCAGAAAACGTTCGTCGGCGGCGTCAGCCGCATGGACTTCGTGCAATTCGGTGTCGTGGCCGTCGGACATGGAATCTGTGGTCAGGGGCGGGCGCCAGCACGCGTTGGCGCAGGCTCGATGGGGATATCGGCTTCTGCACCGGATTATGAAGTGAGAATTGCATCACTTTCCATGCATGAGGGGTCAGATCCCTTTCCCGGGGGAAAGGGATGTGACCCCGTGGCTCTCTTCCTGCGCGGGATCAGAACTCCTGCCAATCACCTTCGGCAGCCCATGCCGGCTGCGCCGCCGATGTGCGCAGCGGGCGTGACGGTGCCGCCTTGGTGGCGGGCAGGGCGGCGGCCACCTGGCGCGGCTGCGGCGCGGTGGCCAGACGTGCCGGTGCCACGGTTGAGGCCTGCGATGCCAGCCGGAAGCGGGCAACGGCCTCGCCCAGCTGCACGGCCTGGTCTTCCATCGCGCGCGCCGCAGCGGTGGCTTCTTCCACCAGCGCGGCGTTCTGCTGGGTGGTCTCGTCCATCTGCACCACGGTCTGGTTGACCTGCTCGATGCCGGCCGACTGTTCCTGCGAGGCGGCCGAAATCTCGGCCATGATGTCGGTCACGCGCTGCACCGAGGCGACGATCTCGCCCATCGTGCTGCCAGCCTGATGCACCAGGCTGGAGCCTTCGGCGACCTTGCCGACCGAGTCGTCGATCAGGCTCTTGATCTCCTTGGCGGCGGCGGCCGAGCGCTGGGCGAGGGTGCGCACTTCGCTGGCGACCACGGCAAAACCGCGGCCCTGTTCACCGGCGCGTGCAGCCTCCACCGCAGCGTTCAGTGCCAGGATGTTGGTCTGGAAGGCGATGCCGTCGATGACGCTGATGATCTCGGCAATCTTCTTTGACGACGCTTCTATCGCCGACATGGTGGTCACCACCTGGCCGACCACCTCGCCGCCCTGCGAGGCAACGCCATGCGCGCCGATGACGAGCTGGTTGGCCTGGCGGGCGTGTTCGGCGTTCTGGCGCACGGTGGAGGTCAGTTCCTCCATCGAGGCGGCGGTTTCTTCCAGGTTGGCGGCCTGCTGCTCGGTGCGGCGCGACAGGTCGCTGTTGCCCGAGGCGATCTCGCCGGCAGCCAGGGTGATGCTGGAAGCACTGGCCTGGATCTGGCCGACGATCTGGGTCAGCTGCGCAACAGTGGTGTTGGCGTCGTCGCGCATGCGGGCGAACACGCCGTTGAACTGGCCGTCCATGCGTGCGGTCAAATCGCCAGCGGCAATGGACTGCAGCAGCTGCGAAAGCTGGCCGAGGTTGCCGTCGGCCACCTGCATCATGGTGTTCAGGTGCTCGATCATCAGCCTGAAGTCGTGCTGGAAACGCTGGGCGTCGCCGCGCTGGCTGAAGTCACCCGCGGCGGCGGCCTCGGCCAGCTGCTGGATCTGCGTGTTGATCGCCAGCAGGCTGGCCTTGGCCGCGTCCATCGATTCGTGCAGGATCGCGCGGCTGCCGGGCAGGCGGCGTGCGTCCGGGGCCAGATTGCCGATGGCGTACTGGTTGAGCACGTCAATGGCATCGCGGATGGCGTCCAGGTGCTCGAAGATCACCGTGTTGATACCACCGGCCAGCTGGCCATAGACGCCCGGGAAATCTTCCGGGATGCGGTGGCTGATGTCCGGGCCGGCATGCATCTGTGCCATCAGCTGGGTCTGCTCGGAGAAGCGGCGCAGCATCGCGGTCATTTCGGCGGTGGCGGCCAGCATCCTGCCGGCTTCGTCCTTGCTCGTGGCCTGGATGCTGACGCTGAGGTCGCCGCGTGCGACGGCCTGGATGGCGTGCACGGCCTTGCCGAGGGGGCCGGTGACCGCGCGCGAGATGACCGTGGCCAGGGCGGCGGCCACCAGCGACAGCAGCACGATGCAGCCGATGATGGCGGTCATGCTGGTGCGGTGGGTGGCATTGGCGGCATCGATCTTGCCGTCCATCAGGCCGGCGATGTGGGTGCCAAGGGTCTTCATTGCCGCGAAGAGATCGCGACGCGCCGGCCGCGACTGCTCGTCGGAAATCTGCTGCGCAAGTGCGCCGTCACCGGCAGCCACGGCGGCGCGCATGGCCTTGTTGGCGGCGAAGTAGCGCTCCAGCTGCACCTTGGCGGCCTGGTACAGCTCGCGTTCCTTGGCCAGCGCCGGCAGTGCCGAGTACGCGGCCAGTTCGTCATGCACGGTCTTGGCGGTGTCGTCCATGCGCTTGTTGTAGTCGGCCACCTTGTCCGGCTGGTCGAGCATGCTGAGCAGCGCCAGTTCGTAGGTGCGGAACTCGCCCAACTGCGAGCGTGCTTCGCCCAGGTGCTGTACCGAGGGAATATCGTTGCTGGCCATCTCGCCCAGCTGCGTGTTGGCCTCGCTCAGGCGCAACAGGGCGAAGGCGCCGAGGACCAGGGTCATCAACGTGGTGAGAGTGAACCCCACGGCCAGCTTGCGGGCGATGGGCAGATCTTGGAACCACTTCATGCAGGGTGCTCCAGGTGGGCAGGGTGCCGCGCAGGTGCGTCGGCCGGGGGTGGTTGCAGAGCGAACGGGGGTGCCCGGTGGGGTTCGGTGACGGCCGTCAATGCGAAATAACGGCGCGGCCCGCGCGGACTTTATGGACGCAGATCACATTCGGGTGCGTAGGGGTGACGGCGCGAAAGTGCTGTGGTGGCGGGACTTTCGCTTGGGTAGCGTAGTTGCGTGCGAAACCATCGACGCGACGGAGTTCACGGAATGTGCGGTGGGGTGGGTCGGGGTCAGGTCCCTACGCGCCGGAAAGAGATCCGCCCCCAATTACCGGGGCGCGCACAAACAAAAAACCGCCGCCCCGGAGGGCGGCGGTTCTGGACAGCCTGCAAGGAGAATCAGGCGGCCTGCGGCATCCGCAGCGAGCGCACCAGCCCGCCGATGTCGACGATCAGGGCGACGCGGCCATCGCCGAGGATGGTGGCACCCGAGACCCCGCCAATGCGGCGGTAGTTGTTCTCGATGTTCTTCACCACCACCTGCTGCTGGCCGACCAGTTCGTCCACTTCCAGCGCGATCTTCTGGCCATCGCCTTCGACCACCACCACCAGCGATTCACTGTTCGCGCGGCGGTTGCCGTAGCCGTAGTACTCGGTGAGCGAGAGGATCGGCAGGTACTCGCCGCGCACGCGCAGCACGCGGCCTTCGCCGGCCATGCTGCGGATGTCCTCGGGCTGTGGCTGCAAGGCTTCCAGCACGTAGGCCAGCGGCAGGATCAGGGTTTCGCCGGCCACGGCCACGGTCATGCCATCGAGGATGGCCAGGGTCAACGGCAGGCGGATCAGGGTACGGGTGCCGGCGCCCAGGCTGCTTTCGATCTGCACTTCGCCGCCCAGCGCCTGGATGTTGCGGCGGACCACGTCCATGCCGACGCCGCGGCCGGACAGGTCGGTGACCGCATCGGCGGTGGAGAAGCCGGGCTGGAAGATCAGGTCCCAGACCTGCGAGTCGGTCGGGTTATCCGGCACGGCCAGGCCGCGTTCGGTGGCCTTGGCCAGGATCTTGGTGCGATCCAGGCCGCGACCGTCGTCGCTGACTTCAATGACGATGTGGCCCCCCTGGTGCGAAGCGGCCAGGGTGATCGTGCCGGTCTCGTCCTTGCCCGCACCGCGACGCACATCGGGCATTTCCAGGCCGTGGTCGATCGAGTTACGCACCAGGTGCACGAGCGGATCGGCGATCTTCTCGATCAGGCCCTTGTCCAGCTCGGTGCCCTCGCCGACGGTGCGCAGGCGCACCTGCTTGCCAAGACGGCTGGACAGGTCGCGGACCAGGCGCGGGAAGCGGCGGAACACCGCGTCGACCGGCAGCATGCGCACGCCGATCACCGCTTCCTGCAGGTCACGGGTGTTGCGTTCCAGCTGGTCCAGGCCGGCAAACAGGCTCTCGGCGTGGACCGGATCGAGCGCATGCGAGACCTGCTTGAGCATGGCCTGGGTGATGACCAGTTCGCCGACCAGGTTGATCAGGGCATCGACCTTGTCAACGCTGACGCGGATCGAGGTTTCTGCTTCCTGGGGCGCGCCGGCATTGGCGGCCGGTGCAGCAGGTGCGGCCGGGGGCGCCGCCGCGGGAGTCGCAGCAGCGGCCGCCGGGGCCTGCGTGGCCAGGCTCGGTGGTGCAGCGGGACGGATGTCCAGCTCGCAGTCGTCCAGCACCCAGGCGAAGGTGTCTTCGATCTTGCTGCGCGGCACCTTGCCGACCAGGCCAAGGTCCCACGCCAGGTGGGCTTCGAGCGGGTCGAGCTGGGCGAAGCCGGGCAGGCGTTCCATGCGCGCGGCCACCTGCAGCGAACCCAGGTGTTCCAGTTCGCGGATGATGCGCAGCGGATCGTTGCCGCTCATGAACAGCGACGGCGCCGGGGTGAAGCCGATCTGCCAGGCTTCCGGCGTGTCGTCCACCTTGGCTGCGGCGGCCGCCGGTGCGCTCGGCGCGGCCTGGCCGGAAAGCACCGCTTCCAGGCGCGCCTTCACCGCAGCGACGGCGGCAGGATCGGCGGCCTGGCCGTGTTCGGCCTCGCGCAGCAGGGCGCGCAGCACGTCCACCGAGGACAGCATCGCATCGACGGCGTGGCCTTCCAGCGCCCGCTTGCCGGCGCGCAGCTCATCAAGCAGCGTTTCCAGCACATGGGTCAGCGCGGCGATCGCGTCGAAGCCGAAGGTGCCGGCGCCGCCCTTGATCGAGTGGGCGGCGCGGAACACCGAATTGATGATCTCCGCGTCCTGCTGCCCCGATTCCAGGGCCAGCAGGCCAGCCTCCATCGCGTCGAGGCCTTCGCGGCTCTCCTCGAAGAAGGTGGCGTGGAAGCGTTGCAGGTCCATGCTCATGGCAGTGGTGGTCCGGAAGCGAAGAGGGGGAGCAGTGCGGGGCGATCAGCCCAGCACTTTCTGCACGGTAGCGACCAGCTGTTCCGGATTGAACGGCTTGACCAGCCAGCCGGTGGCACCGGCGGCCTTGCCTTCGGACTTCTTGTCGGCGGCCGATTCGGTGGTCAGCATCAGCAGCGGGGTGAACTTGTAGTCCGGCAGCTGGCGCAGTTCGCGGATCAGCGCGATGCCGTCCATGTTCGGCATGTTGACGTCGGTGACCACCGCGTTGAAGCGCTGGCCCTTGGCACGACCGAGCGCGACCGCGCCGTCTTCAGCTTCTTCGACGGCAAAACCGGCCGAGGTGAGGGCGAAGGAAACCATCTGGCGCATCGACGCCGAATCGTCCACCACCAAGATACGTGCGCTCATGCAGCGTTCTCCACAGATTTCAGGTTGTCATGGGTTACGTCCAGGCCCAGGGCCTGGGTGACGCCCAGCAGGCGCGCGGCGTCACGGAGGGTTGCGGTGCAACCGTGGAAGCCGGTGCCCAGGCCGGCCTCGCGGCGGGCCTGCACGAACGCACACAGCACCTGCACGGCGGCCGTGTGGATGCGGGCGACCTGGCTTGCATCCAGGGTCAGCTCGCCTGCCTGCGCCACCAGCGGGGCGAGGCGGTTCTTGAGCTCGGTGGTGCTCTCGATGCCGAGATCCCCACCCAGTTCGACAGTGCTCATCGTTGCTCCGGACAAACGGTTCCGTGATCCATAACGGCACCCCGGCGGGGTTCTTTAGGGGAATCGACGCGGTGGGTCGGCGCGCTGCGCCGACTCAGCTCAACAGCTGGGTGGCGTCGAGCAGGATCATCGGGCGTTGGCTGACCCTTGCCACGCCGCGGAACAGATCGTTGGAGATCTGGCAGATGCGGGCGGTATCGGGAGGTTCGATCTGCGAATCGGTGAGGTTGGCGACATCTTCCACGGCCGACACGCGCAGGCCGATGGTCTCGCCGTCTTCTTCCAGCACCACGATGCGGGTCTGTGCGTCGTCCTCGGCGGCGGCGGCGCCCAGGTGCAGGCCGAGATCCATGACCCGCACCACCTGGCCGCGCAGGTTCATGATGCCGAGCATGGCTGCGGCCGTGCCACGCAGCGGCAGCAGCGGGACCGGCAGCACGACCTCCTGCACCTTCAGCAGTTCCAGTGCATAGGCCTGGCTGCCGCAGCGCAGGCGCAGCCAGCGCGACGTGCGCTCGCCGGCCCGGCGGTTCTGCGGATGCGGGCTGCTGGCCGGTTGCCTGGCCTGCGCCTGCAGTTCCTGCCAGCTGCTGGGACGCTCGCCTGAGGGAGCGTCCACGGCGATCCGTGGCGGCGGCGCGGCGGTACGTGCCGCAGGCGCAGGCGCCGGGCGCGGAGCCGCCGGTGCGACCGGTGGTGGCGACGCGACGCCTTCGCCGCCGGCAGCCGCTTCGAATGCGGCCTGCAGGCCGGGGCTGTCGGTGTGGGCGAGGCGATGGCTGTCGGCCGGATCGGTTTCGTAGATCACTTCGTCCGGCAGGTCGTCCCAGGTCGGTTCCGGGCCGGCATTCGCCGCGACCGGCGGTGGGGAGGAGACGGTTTCGTGAAGGACGTCCGCCGGCAGATCGTCCCAGGTGGGTTCGCGTTCCGCAGCTGCCGCGCTTGCCGCGGGGCTGCCAAGGGTGGCGGCGTCGAAGGCGGCTTCCAGCGCGGCGGTGTCCGTGGCCGGAGCAGCGGCCGCGGTGTCGGTTTCGTAGATCACTTCGGCCGGCAGGTCGTCCCAGGTCGGCTCGCGCTCGATCGTTGCGGCCGCCTCGAAGGCGGCTTCCAGCGCGGCGTTGTCCGCGACCGGGGCAGCGGCCACGGTTTCGGTTTCGTAGATCACTTCGGCCGGCAGGTCGTCCCAGGTCGGCTCGCGCTCGGCGGCCGCTTCGCTCGCCGGGCTCGGCGCAGCGGGCGGCGCCGCGACAATCGCTTCGCCCAGCAGTTCGTCCAGGTAGTCGTCCAATACGCCGGTGCTGTTCATGCGGCCTGCTCCAGCGCACGGGCGTCTTCGCCGAGCACCCAGCCCAATGCGCGGCGATAGGCGGCCAGGCCGCGGCCCGGATAGTCCTCGCCGACGCTCGGCAGGGTCAACCCGGCGGCGTTGCTGATGCGGGTGTCGATCGGAATCGCGTCTTCCCACACGCGTGCGCCGTGGCGGTCCTGCATGCTGCGCAGCGATTCGTTGCCGGCACGGGTGCGGCGGTCGAACAGGGTGGGCAGGATCGAGATCGGCAGCGGACGGCGGCGCGAGCGCTCGACCATCTCGCCGGTGCGGACCATGCCATCCAGGCCATGCAGGGCCAGCGGCTCGGCCTGGGTCGGGATGATCAGGCGGTCGGCGGCGGCCAGGGCGTTGATCATCAGCAGGCCCAGCGTCGGCGCGCAGTCCAGCAGGATGTAGTCGTGCTGGCCCTGGTGGCGCGCCAGTGCATTCTGCAGGGCCAGGCCGAGGCCGGGCTGGTTGGCGCTGCGGCGCTCCAGCGTGGCCAGCGCCGACTGCGCGCAGACGTAGTCCAGGCCATGGATATTGCTGGCGTGGCACAGGCTGGCGAGATCGGCCGGTGGCGCGCCGAACAGTTCCAGCACACCGGCTGGCGGCGGGTCCACCGGTACGCCGAAGGCGCGACTGAGCGAGGCGTGCGGATCGAGATCGATCAGCAGCACGCGATGGCCGAGCGCGGCCAGGCCGCGGCCGAGGGCGAGGGTGGTGGTGGTCTTGCCGACTCCGCCCTTCTGGTTGGCGACTGCCCAGATGCGCATCGGTTTACTCCTTCATTGCCGGGGGAACGGCGGCGCCGACACGGCTGCCAGCCGGCACCGGTGGCAACTTCACCGGTGCGATGGGGGAGGTGGGGGCGTTGGCCGGCGTTGCGGCGGCCTGTTCGGTAGCGCTGCTGTCGGTGGCGCCGGTGGCTGCGTTCAGGCGCTGGCCGATTGGATCCACCGAATGCGAGGTATCGGCCAGGATGATGACCATCACCCGGCGGTTGCGATTGCGGCCCTGCGCGCTGTCATTCTCTTCGCGCGGGCGGAACTGGCCGTAGCCGACCATCGCCAACCGCGAGGGTTGCACGCCCTGGTCGGCGAACAGGTGCACCACGCTGGCCGCGCGCCCGGCCGACAGTTCCCAGTTGGACGGGAAGGTGGCGGTGGCGATCGGCACATTGTCGGTGTGGCCTTCCACGCGCACGCTGTTGGGCACATCGCGCAGCACGTCGGCCAGGCTGGCCAGGGTCTGGCGTGCGTGCACGTCCAGCGCGGCCGAGCCGGTGGGGAACAGGATGTCACTGTTGATTTCGACCTCGATCCACAGTTCGGTGCGGCGCACGCTGATCATGCCGCGGTCGATCAACGGTGCCAGCGCGGCGGTCAGGCGGTCGGCGATGCTGTTGAGCTGGCGCTGGGCGCGCGCGATCTGTTCCTGGTTGTGTACCGACACCGGCATGCGCATCTGCGAGGCCATCGACGGCAGCAGCGTCGGGTCATGCGACGGCGCCGGTGCGGACGGGCCGATCTTGGTGCCGGACTTGATCACCGAGGGGCTGTCCCAACCGCCACCCTGCACCTGCTTGTTACCGACCTGCACCGGGTTGATGGTGCGCGGCGCACCGCCGAAGGCATCGGTGAGAGCATCGGCCATGATCCGGTACTTGCCCTCGTTGACCGAGGAAATCGCGTACATGACCACGAAGAAGGCGAGCAGCAGCGTCATCAGGTCGGCATAGGGGATCGCCCATGCTTCATGGTTGGCGTGCTCTTCGTGGTGCTTGCGGCGGGCCATGTCAGTGCAGGAAGCCGGAGAGGTTGGTTTCGATGTTGCGTGGGTTCTCGCCCTGCGCGATCGAGATCAGGCCTTCGATGACCATTTCGCGGTCGCGGGTGTTGTGCGAGATCACACTCTTGAGCTTGGCGGCGATCGGCAGGAACAGCAGGTTGGCCGAGGCGATGCCGTAGATGGTGGCGGTGAACGCGGCGGCGATGCCGTGGCCGAGCTTGCTCGGGTCGGCCAGGTTCTTCATCACCGCGATCAGGCCGAGCACGGCGCCGATGATGCCGAGCGTGGGCGCATAGATGCCCATCGCCTCGAACACCTTGGCACCGGCCTGGTCCTGGTGTTCCTGGCTGCCCAGTTCGATTTCCAGCATGTGCCGCATCGACTCCGGTTCGACGCCGTCCACCAGCAGCTGCAGGCCCTTGCGCAGGAACGGGTCCTGCTGTGCGTCAACCTGCGATTCCAGGCCCAGCAGGCCCTGGCGGCGGGCGATGTTGCTCCACTCGACGATCTGCTGGATCAGTTCACGGCGGTCGCTGTGCGGCGGGCGCACGACCCAGCGCACGATCTTGAACGCGTGCTTGAACACGGCCGGCGAGGTGTGCAGCAGGATGGCGGCGATGGTGCCGACGATGACGATCACGAACGCCGCGGGCGACCACAACGACGCCAGGCCGGCGCCCTTGAGGATGCTGCCACCGACCAGCGAGGCCAGGGCGAGAAAGAGTCCAATGAGGCTGAGTCTATCCATGGTTCCGGTATCGGCGTGTATGAATGGGACTTGAGACACCGGGAGCGCGCGTACAGACGGTGGTCACAGTTTTCGGGGCGCCGGGCGGGGCCCGGCGGGGTTCATCGCAGGCCATCCACATCCAGGATCAGCGCCATGCGACCATCGCCGATCAAGGTTGCACCGGCGTAACCGCGCAGGCCGCGCAGGGCCTTCGGCAGTGGCTTGATGACCACTTCCTCGCGCCCGCGGACCTGGTCGACGACCAGGCCGAAGCGGGCTTCGCCGGCCTGCAGCACCACGATGGTCAGCAGCGTCGAGGCGGCCGGGGTCACATCCAGCCACTGGCGCAGGTCGACCAGCGGCAGGGTGTGCGAGCGGCGGTCGAGCACGGCACGGCCATCGAACCAGCCCAGCGAGGTGCGCGGCGCATGCAGCACTTCCATCACGCGCGCCAGCGGCAATGCATAGACATCCTCGCCGGCCTGCACCAGCAGGGTCGGCAGGATCGCCAGGGTCAGCGGCACGCGGATCAGGAAGCGGCTGCCGCGGCCCAGCTCCGACTGGATCTGGATCTGGCCGCTCAGTTCGCGGATACGCGACTGCACCACGTCCATGCCCACGCCACGCCCGGAAATGTCGGTGACCTGCTGCTTGGTCGAGAAGCCGGGCAGGAACACCAGGTGCAGGCACTCCTCACTGCTCAGGCGTGCGGCGGCTTCCGGATCGATCAGGCCCTTCTCACGTGCCTTCGCACGCAGCTTTTCCGGATCGATGCCGGCGCCATCGTCCTGCACCTCGATGCTGACGTAGTCACCTTCCTGTTGGGCCGACAGGCGCACATGGCCTATCCGTGGCTTGCCCTGTGCTTCACGCAGCTCAGGCATTTCCACGCCATGGTCGATGGCATTGCGGACCAGGTGCACCAGCGGGTCGGCCAGGGCTTCGACCAGGTTGCGGTCGAGCTCGGTTTCGGCGCCGATCAGCTCCAGGTCCACTTCCTTCTTCAGTGAGCGGGCGACATCGCGGGCCACCTTGGGGAAGCGCGAGAACACCTTGCCGACCGGCTGCATGCGGGTGCGCATCACCGCCGACTGCAGGCGCGCGGTGGCGATGTCCAGCGTCGACACCGCGCGGTCCAGCTCTTCGTCGCGCAGGCGTGCGCGCAGCGTCTTCAGCCGGTTGCGTGAGAGCACCAGTTCGCCGATCAGGTTGACGATCGCATCCAGGCGCTTGGTGTCCACGCGCACGGTGTGCTCGGCCTCGGCCAGCGGCTTGGCGGCCGGCTTGGCCGCCGGGGTGGCGGCTGGGCGAGGCGCGGGCGGGGCTGTGGCCGGGAGGGCGGCAACCGGCTTGCTGCCGGGGGCGGTGCCACCGTGCAGCTGGTCCAGCAGGGCTTCGAATTCGTCTTCGCTGATCAGGCCGTCGTCGGCCTTCTTCGTTGGCGCCACCGCGGTCGGCGCATTGCCGCCGTGCAGCTGGTCGAGCAGGGCCTCGAATTCGTCTTCGGTGATCAGGTCGCCGCCAGCGGCAGCGGGTGCCGAGGCGGTGGGGGCCACGGCTCCGCCACCGTGCATGTCGAATTGTGCGATCAGCTCCGGCGGGGCGTAGCCCGGTTCGGTGCCGGAAGACACTGCATCGAGCATCGACTGCAGGTAATCCAGCGATTGCTGGGCCGCGTCGAAGTGATGGGCCTGCAGCACGGCCTGGCCAGCGCGCGCGATGCCGAGGGCTTCCTCGGCGGCGTGGCACAGTTCGACCATGGCGGTGACACCGAGGAAGCCAGCACCACCCTTGAGCGTGTGGTAGCCGCGGAACACCGCGTTGAGCTGCTCGCTGTCCTGCGGCGCCTGCTCCAGCGACACCAGCTGTTCGCCCAGGCGGTCCAGGATTTCCTGTGCCTCGATGATGAAATCGGCAGTGATGTCGTCGGATACCGCGCTCATGCTTACAGCCCCAGATCCGACAACAGGTCGTCGGCGTCGTTCTGCGAGACCGCGTGGCGGTCCAGTCCCTTCAGTGCCGGCCCGGCCAGTTCCGGGTCGGTGCGATGCTGTTCCGGCGGCAGGCCGAGTGCGCCGAAGCCTTCGTGCACGCGGCGTACGATGCCGACCACGCGACGGATGATCTGCCCGGTCAGGTCTTGGTAGCTCTGGGTCAGGGCGATCTCGGTGAGGTTGTGGCGGATGCGCTCAAGCTGCGCATCCTGGCCCGGCTGCAGGCCTTCGGCGCGCAGCTGCTCGGTCAGGCTGCGGCATTCCTCGGCCAGGTCCAGGGTGCGGTGGGTGGCCTGTTCGGTCATCGCCACCACGTGGTCCAGGCGCGCGCAGGCGTCGTCCAGTTCGCCGGCTTCGGTCGGCACGGTCGGCAGTTCACCCAGCGCCTGTCCCAGTTCACGGGCCAGCCGCGAAAGGCCGCTCATCATCGGCTGCGTGCGGGCCGCGACCAGCCCGTCGATGCGCTGCCGCCAGGCGGCCTCGTCACCGGACTCCAGTGCGTCCAGGGCTTCCTGCAGGCGCAGGGCAAGGGCATTCTTGTCGACCGTGGTGTCCATCAGGCGCTGGCCGCCAGGCGCTCGAAGATCTTGCCCAGCTTCTCTTCCAGGGTCTGCGCGGTGAACGGCTTGATGATGTAGCCGTTCACGCCGCTCTGGGCCGCTTCGATGATCTGCTCACGCTTGGCTTCGGCCGTGACCATCAGCACCGGCAGGGTCTTCAGCTTGGCGTCGGCACGGATTGCCTTGAGCAGCTCGATGCCGGTCATCACCGGCATGTTCCAGTCGGTGACCACGAAATCGAACGGCTGGCTCTGCAGCAACGACAGCGCGGCATGCCCGTCCTCGGCTTCGGCGGTGTTGGTGAAGCCCAGATCGCCCAGCAGGTTCTTGACGATCCGACGCATGGTCGAGAAATCGTCGACGATCAGGATGCGCATGTTCTTGTTCAAAGCAGAGTTCCTTTGTTGTTCAATCCGGGCAGCCGGGGGCAGCCGCCTCGGGGGTGTTCACTCTTCGAGGCCGGCATCGACAGCCTCGAAAATCTTCAGTCGGCCGCGCAGGCGCAGCACGGCCTGGCCGTGGATCTGGCAGACCCGGGACTCGCTGACGCCGAGCACCGCGCCGATCTCCTTCAGGTTCAGCTCCTGCTCGTAGTACAGCGAGAGCACCAGCTGTTCGCGCTCGGGCAGATGGCCGATGGCCTTGCCCAGCTCGCGGCCGAACTCGCCGCGCTCCAGCACCTGCTGCGGGGTCGGGCCACCCTGGGCCACGGTGTCCAGTTCGCCCTGGTCCTCGATGCGCGATTCCAGGCTCAGCACCTGGCCACGCGCGGCATCTTCCATCAGGCGCAGGTATTCGGGCAGCGGCATCTCCATCGCGGCAGCCACTTCGGTAGCGCTGGCGGCACGGCCGCTGCTCTGTTCGAGGCGGCGGATGGTGGCGGCGGCGTCGCGTGCACGCCGATGCACCGAACGCGGCACCCAGTCGCCACGGCGGATTTCATCGATCATCGAACCGCGGATGCGGATCGAGGCATAGGTCTCGAACGAGGCACCCTGGTCGGCGTCGTAACTGCGCGAGGCTTCGATCAGGCCCATCATGCCGGCCTGGATCAGGTCGTCGACTTCGACGCTGGCCGGCAGGCGCGCGGCCAGGTGGTGGGCGATGCGCCGCACCAGGTCCGAGTGCTGGGCGATCACCTCGTTGGCGGCCGAGCGCTGGACCTCCCGGTACTGGGCTGCGCCTTTCATGCGGCCACCCCGCGTTGCTTGAGGATGCGCTCGAGGAAGAACTCGACGCCGCCGCGCGGTTCGGTCGGGGCCTGCCAGCGCGCGGTGCGACGGGCGATCTCGGTGATCGCCAGCGCGGCCGGGCTGGACGGGTAGGCCTTCACCACCGGCTGCTGGCGCTGCACCGACAGCCGCAGCCAGTCGTCCTGCGGCACGCAGCCCAGGTAGTTCAGCGAGACATCGGCGAGGAACTTCTCGCAGACGCGGGTCAGCTTTTCGTACAGCACGCGGCCCTCGTTGGGGTCGCGCACCATGTTGGCCACCACCTGGATGCGGTCCACGCCACGTTCGCGCGACAACACCTTGATCAGCGCGTAGGCGTCGGTGATCGAAGCGGGTTCGTCGCAGACCACCACCACGGTGTCCTGTGCGGCCTGGCAGAAGGTCAGCACGCCGTCGGTGATGCCGGCGGCGGTGTCCACCACCATGATGTCCAGTTCGCGTTCCAGTTCGGAGAACACGTTGACCAGGCCGACATGCTCGGCCGGAGCCAGCTCGGCCATGTGGCGGCGGCCGGATGCGGCCGGGACCACCAGCACGCCGTTCGGGCCTTCGACGATGACGTCGTCCAGCGAGCAGCGGCCGGCGACCAGATCGGCCAGCGTAAAGGTGGGGTTCAGCCCCAGGATCACGTCGATGTTGGCCAGGCCGAGATCGGCGTCCAGCAGCAGCGTGCGCTTGCCCATGCCGGCCAGCGCCACGGCCAGGTTGGCCGACACGTTGGTCTTGCCCACGCCGCCCTTGCCGCCTGTGACGGCAATGGTGCGCACAGGGCCGAGCGGCTCGCTGCGGGTGGCCGACAGCGGGAAGGTCTTGGTCAGCTTGGCGTACTCACGCGACGGCATGGTTCAACTCCGGGTTGCAGGGCATATCGGCCGCTCGGCGCAAATCTTCAAGGCGAAGTACGAGATTGGCTGCACTGGCCCGGTGCAGGTCGTCCGGAACGTCCTGGCCATCGGTCACCCAGGTGATCGGCAGGGCATGGTCAACGGCCACCGACAGGGCGTTGCCGAAGCGGCCGGTCTCGTCCAGCTTGCTCAGTACCAGGCCCTGCAGGTTGGCGGCGCCGAAGCGGCGGACCACCTCGTCCATGTCGCCGAAGCTGGTGTTGGCCGGCAGTACCAGCAGGGTGCGGACCTGGCGGGCGGCGCGCAGCCACTGCAGCTGGGCGGCCAGGGCACGGTCGCGCGGGCCCAGGCCGGCGGTGTCGATCAGCACCAGCTTGTAGTCCTTCAGGCGTTCCAGCAGCTGGTCCAGGTCGGTGCCGCTGTTGGCCTCGTGCACGGCGATGCCGAGCTGGCGGCCGTAGCCGTACAGCTGCTCGCGGGCGCCGATGCGGGTGGTGTCGGTGGTCACCAGGGCGACGTCGCGGGGCGCGTGCTTCTCGGCGAAGCGCGAGGCCAGCTTGGCGATGGTGGTGGTCTTGCCGGCGCCGGTCGGGCCGACCAGGGCGATCACGCCGCCTTCTTCCAGCGGGTCGACCGGGGCGATCGGCAGCTTGCGCGAGATCAGCCCCAGCATCAGGCCGCGGCCGCGGTGGGCCTCGGTCTCCAGCGGGATCTGCATCGCCACGTCACGGGCCAGGCCGGCATCGAAGCCGTATTCGTCCATCAGGTCCAGTGCGGTGGCGCGCACCGGGCAGCCGCGCAGGCGCTCATCGGTGAAGCGGTTCATCTCGCGCTCGATCACCTGGCGCATGCCGGCCACTTCCTGGCGCAGCTGGCGGATCTCGGCGTCGTCCTGGGCGACCACGGTCAGCGTCGGTGCCGGAGCCAGCACGGGGGCCGGGCTGGCTTCGTCGATGGCGTCCACCGGTGCCGGTTCGCTGGCGGCGATGCCGGTCTGCACGTCGGCCACGGCAGTGGCCGGCAGCGGCGGCGGCTGTACGGCCGGCGCCGGGCTTTCGTGATGCGCCTCGTGCGGCGGGTCGATCGGGAAGTGGGCGCGGTTGGCCGCTGCGGTAGTGCTGGCCGCCGGTGCGACGATGGCTTCGGCGAACGGGGCGAAGATCTGCTCCGGCAGCGCCGGTTCGTTGACGGCGGCACGTGCCAGGGTGGCGGCGAAACCAGTACTGCCGCGGGTCGGCACGATCTCGTCGGCGCTGTCCAGAGTGCGGCCGGTGGCGCCGACAGCGGCACGGGCGAGGGCGGCCACGGCCGAGGTGGTGGCCGCCACCGGTTCCGGCGCCGGGGTGTTGCTGCGGCGGCGGGTGACCGCGGCGATCATCGCATCGGCGGCGGTACGCGGTTTGGGCGCCGGCGGCGGGGCCACGTCGCGGCGCGAGGCTTCCAGTGCACGCTGCACGGCGCTCTCGTCGTAGTTGGCGGCGGCGACGATCTCGATGCCTTCCTCGATCCGGCGGTTGGACAGGATCACGGCGTCAGGACCATGTTCCTTGCGCACCAGGTTCATGGCCGAGCGCATGTCGGCGGCGACGAATCGTTTGATTTTCATGCTGTGGTCACGGGACGAAGACGGCGGGGTGGCGGTCGGAGAACTCGGATGTTCGGTGGTCTGCACGGTGCGGGTTCCCCTTGGTATCTGTCTGTTGCGTTGGTTCGAAAGTGGTGTCTGTTTTCTGGCGCATCGGAGGCTGGCGTCAGCTGATCGTGCCGACCAGCTTCAGGCGCTTGTCCTCCGGCACCTCGCTGTAGGCCAGGACCGACAGCGACGGAACGCTGTGGCGGACCAGGCGTGCCAGCGCGGCGCGCACCGGGCCAGGTACCAGCACGACCGCGGGCTCGTTGCGGGCTTCCTGCTTGCTGACACATTCGGCCAGGCTCTGGTGCAGTCGCTCAGCGAGTCCGGGTTCCAGCGCGGCGCCGTTGCCCTGCGTGGACTCCTGCAAGACACGTTCCAATTGCGGGTTGAGGGTGAACACCGGCAGCTCCGCCGACATTCCGGCGATCTCCTGCACGATGAAGCGGCCCAGCGCGGTGCGCACGGCGGCCGTCAGCACGGCCGGGTCCTGGCTGCTGGGTGCGTGTTCGACCAGCGCTTCGGCGATCTTGCGCAGCTGGCGGATCGGAATGCGCTCCACCAGCAGGTTCTGCAGCACGCGCACCACCGCCGACAGCGGCAGCGCCTTCGGCGTCAGATCTTCGACGAGCTTGGGCGCGCTCTTGGCCAGGTTGGCCAGCAGGTGCTGCACCTCCTCGTGGCCGAGCAGTTCCGGCGCATGCTCACGGATCAGGTGCGAGAGGTGGGTGGCGACCACCGTAGCCGGGTCGACCACGGTGTAGCCCAGCGTTTCGGCCTGGGCGCGCTGGTGCGGCTGGATCCAGGTGGCATCCAGGCCGAACGCGGGGTCCTTGCCGGCGATGCCTTCCAGCGCGCCCAGCGCGCTGCCCGGGTCCAGCGCCAGCTCGCGGTCGGGATGGATCTCGGCGGTGGCCACCGGCACCCCATGCACCAGCACGCGGTAGCCGTTGGCCGGCAGTTCCAGGTTGTCGCGGATGTGCACCGAGGGAATCAGGAAGCCAACATCCTGGGTCAGCTTGCGGCGCACGCCCTTGATGCGTGCCATCAGCTCGCCGCCCTGGTTGCTGTCCACCAGCGGAATCAGCCGGTAGCCGACCTCCAGGCCCAGCGGATCAACCGGGCGCAGTTCGTCCCAGCTCAGCTCGGCAGTGGCAGCCGGCGCGGCCGGGCGGCCCAGTGCATTCAGCGCGGCAGCGTCGCCGCCTGCGGCCGTAGCATTGGCTGCCGGTGCCTTCTCCTTGCGGTACAGCTTCCAGGCAATGAAGCCGAGGATCGCTGCCAGCGTCAGGAAAGCGACGTTGGGCATGCCCGGCACCAGCCCGACCAGGCCGAGGATGCCGGCGGTGATCGCCAGCGCGCGGTACTGGCCGAACACCTGGCCGGTCATCGCCTGGGCCATGTCCTGCGAACGCGAGGCACGGGTGACCAGCATCGCCACCGCGCTGGACACCAGCAGGGCCGGCAGCTGCGCCACCAGGCCGTCACCGATCGACAGCAGGGTATAGGTGGCGGCTGCTTCGCCGAACGGCATGCCATGCTGCATCACGCCCACGGCCAGGCCGCCGAGCATGTTGATGAACAGGATCAGGATGCCGGCGATGGCGTCGCCGCGGATGAACTTGCTGGCACCGTCCATTGCGCCGTAGAAGTCGGCTTCCTCGCGGACTTCTTCACGGCGCAGCTTGGCCTCTTCACGCGTCAGCAAACCGGCGTTGAGGTCGGCGTCGATCGCCATCTGCTTGCCGGGCATCGCGTCCAGGATGAAGCGCGCGGTGACTTCCGAGACGCGGCCGGCGCCCTTGGTGATGACCACGAAGTTGATGATGGTCAGGATCGCGAACACCACGATGCCGACCGCGTAGTTGCCACCGATCACGAACTCGCCGAACGCAGCGATGACCTTGCCGGCCGCGTCGTGGCCGTTCTGGCCGTTGAGCAGGATCACGCGGGTGGAGGCCACGTTCAGCGCCAGCCGCAGCATGGTGGTGATCAGCAGCACGATCGGGAAGATGGTGAAATCCAGCGGGCGCTTCACGTAGACCACCGCCAGCAGCACCATCAGCGAGATGGCGATGTTGAAGGTGAACAGCGCATCGAGCACCGGCGCGGCCAGCGGCACCACCACCATGGCCAGCAGGGCCAGCACGATCAGCGGCGCGCCAAGGCCCTGGCGGATCATTTCCAGGGCGCGGCGGGTGTTGAAACCGGTCGAGGGCTGGGCGCTCACGGGCGGCCTCCCTTGCCGAATTCATCCACCTGGATGTGCGGGGCGTCCGGCATCGGGCCAGTGCGCCAGGCGCGCAGCTGGTAGACGTAGGACAGGACCTGGGCGACGGCCGAATACAGTCTCACGGGGATTTCCTTTCCGAGTTGGCCTTCCCGATACAAGGCGCGTGCCAAAGGCGGGGCCGAGACAATGGCCACCTTGTTGCCGTCGGCCACTTCACGGATGCGCAGGGCGGTTTCGTCCACGCCCAGGGCGACCACGGTGGGGGCGTTCATGGCGCCCCCTTCGTACTTCAGGGCCACCGCGTAGTGGGTCGGGTTGACCACCACCACGTCGGCGGTGGGGACCGCTTCCATCATCCGGCGGTTGGCCATCTGCTGCTGCAGCTGGCGGATGCGGCCCTTCACCTCGGGGCTGCCCTCGCTTTCCTTCATCTCCCGGCGCAGCTCTTCACGGGTCATCTTCAGCTTGCGCATCCAGTTCCAGCGCTGGTAAGGGGCGTCGATGGCGGCCAGCACCAGCATCGCGCCGGCGGTGGCCAGCAGCAGGCGCAGGGTGAAGCCCAGGCCATCGGTGATGGCGGTTTCCAGTGGGTGATGGATCAGCCCGCGCAGGGTGTCGAAGCCGGTCCAGACCACCAGCCCGGCGGCCACGCCGACGAACGCCACGCGCAGCAGCGATTTGGTGAACTCGGCGATGGCCTCCGGGCCGTACAGGCGCTTGAGACCGCTCATCGGGTTCATGCGGTTGATGTCGGGCAGCAACGCTTTCTGCGACCAGCGCAGGCCTCCCATCACCAGCGGGGCGACGAAGCTGGCCAGCAGGCAGACCAGCACCAGCGGTGCGATCACCAGCATGAACTGCAGCAGCAGGTCGCCGAAATGGCCGAACAGTTCCTTCGGGTTCTGCCGCAGGCTCTGTTCCGGGCTGAGTGCGTGCTTCATCCAGGCGCTGGCGCCACGGCCGATCGAGCCGCTCATGGCCATCACCGCCAGCACGCCGGCGCCGAACACAGCGGCGGTGCCGAGTTCGCGCGAGCGGGGCAGGTTGCCCTGTTCACGGGCGTCGCGCAGGCGTTTTTCGGTGGGTTGTTCGGTCTTTTCGCCGGCGGATTCGTTCTCGGACATCACGGGCACTGCGGCAGGGGGTGCCGGGGGGCGTGCAAGAACTGTTCCGTGACGGGCGGTTGCCTATCCACGCATGGCGTGGATCTACCGTGGTGCTGGCATCTGCAGGGCCGAGCGCGGGCTCGGCTACGGGGCGGCGTCGGCCGGACGCAGGGGAATGGTCAGCACGCTGTCGCTGTGCCAGTCCACCCGCAGGGGCTCGCCTGCGTCGGCGAAGGACTCGTCGCTGACCTCGCGGCCGGTGCCGTGGTTCACCTGGTGCATGGCGTCCTTCAGCACGTCTACCTTCACCAGCAGCCGGCTGCCGGCGGCGATGCGGCGGGCGACCATGCGCGTGCGGTCGAAGGGCAGCTGGGCCCATCGCCCGGGATGCAGCAGCTGGCGCGCGGCCGGATCGTGGACGTAGCTGGCGCGGCCCATGTAATAGGACAGCTGCATTCGTCGGCCATCGGCAAGGAGCTCGTACAGGGTGACCGTGAAATCGAAATCCCGCTTGTTGATCCGAACCTTCAGATCGCCGGAGAAGCTGCCTACCAGGTCCATCGGGGCGGTAAACGGATCGGTAGCAAACGACAGCGCGGTATCCGCTTCGTCCCGCGGGGCGATGATCGGGAACGGGTAGTAGCCGTGCCGCATCTCATTGCGGTCGGCCATGTCCACGGTCTGCCGCAGCTGGCCCGGCAGCGGCCGCTGTTCCTGCAGCGGATGGTAGCCCTCGGCGGATGCCCGCGCGGCGGACAGGTGGTAGCGGCGGTGATTGCCCGCGGCGGCCTCCAGCGTTGCTGCATGGCCCCACCTGTCGGCGCCCATCACCTGGTAATTGACCCGGTCCGGCACGAGCGCAGGGCGGGGCGCGCCGCGCAGCACATGGTCCAGCCACTGGAAGGTTATGGCCGGGGTATCGAACTGCGCGGCCGGGTCCAGCGCGTAGTCACGCAACTGCATCGGCTTGAGGGCCGCCTGCGCACCGCGATGATCGTAGGGTCCGATCAACAGGGCATGGTCAGCCCCAGGGAGGTGCCGGAGATGCTCCTTGAAGTACTGCAGCGCCGAGATCTGGCCATCATCGTAGTACCCGGTGATGGTCAGTACCGGGATGCGGATGTCGTTGAACTGATCGCCGTACGGGACCATCGCGTGCCAGTAGGCGTCGTAGGAAGGATGGGCCAGCCAGCGCTGCAACCATGGGTTGGGGGTGCCGTCGACCTGGTCGATCTGCCGGTAGGGGCGACCGGACGCATACCAGCGCGGGCCGAGTTGTGACCAGCGGCGGTTCTGCCCGTAGGTTTCGTTGTCCAGCATCGGACCATTGGCTACATAGAACGCCCAACCGTAGTTGGCGCTCAGGAATACGTTGTTCTCCATCGGCAGGCCCTGGCCGGGAATGGCCGCCACGTAGGGGACGATGGTCTTCAGGGCAGGGTGGTGATACCTGGCAGCAGCCCACGCGGTGAAGCCTTCGTAGCTGCCGCCATACATGGCCACGCGGCCGTCGTTCCAGGGCTGGCGGCTGATCCAATCGATGGCCGCGTTCGCATCCACGCCATCATGCTCGTACGGGGCGATGGTGCCGGTGCCCTGGCCCTTGCCGCGTGCGTCGACCACGATGCCGGCGTAGCCATGCGCCGCGGCCAGCAGCATCTTCTGCCGGTTCTTGGGTGGGTCGGTGTAGATGGTGAACAGCATCGCGGCCGGCAGTGGCGCGGATGCGGCGCGAGGCCGCGCCAGCTGCGCCGACAGCACAACGTCTTGGCCGACGGGGATGCGAAGCGAATCGTCGATGATGAAGCGGCGCTGTTCTTCCGCCGCAATGAGCGGCGGGGCGCGTAGCGCGGCCAGGGCCTGTGCACGCAGTACGGCGCGCAGGCGCAGCAGCTCCAGGGCGACGGTATCGGGCAGCGTCGCGGCACCGGCCTGCGCTGCGATGGCCTGCTCCAGCTGCGCACGGACCGTGGCCGGATCAACCGATAGCGCAGCGTCGGCCTGCACCGCAGCGACGTCGTCGAGGGGGGCGAAGGCGCTTTGGAAGGCGCGCGCATACGCGGCAGCGTCCTGTTCACCCGCCGTGGCGAGCAGCAGCATCGGCACCCAACGCTGTGCCGCCGCGGTGTCGCCGTCGCTTGCCAGCGATGCACGCAGTTGCTGGATCGATTGTCGTGCTGCCGTTGTCCGCCCCATTGCCAGCAGCGTGTGGCTGCGCTGCGCATCGGTAAGCTGCGCTGAGTCCAACAGGGTGTTGCCGAGGCCCTGCAGGGTGGCGTCGAGCTGGGCCGGGGAAGCATCGGCTGGCAATGACCACGGCAGGTCAGCGGCGGCGGCGTGGCCAACAGCAAGGGCCAGCAACAGGCCAGCAAGGGTGGTGCGTAGGGCCACGGACGCTTCCTTGGATGACGGAGGAACGGCTCATCCACGCGTGGCGTGGATCTACTGCGGATCGACACCCAATGGTAGCGCCAGGCCGTGCCCGGCGGGCGAGTGGCCCGTGGTCACCCCGGCGGATGCTGCGGTGGCGGGTTCTGCGCCAGTTCCACCCGCGGCCGCGGCAGATCATGCAGTTGCATGAAGCGGGCGGCGTCGACCGGGCGACCGAGCAGGTAGCCCTGCAGGTAGTCGCAGCCCAGCCGTTCCAGGTAGGCACGCTGTGCTGCGGTTTCCACGCCTTCGGCCACGATGTCCATGTCCAGCGCGTGGCCCAGTGCCACGATCGCCGAGACGATCACTACGTCCTCGGCGCTGTGCTCGAGGTCGCGCACGAAGGCGTGGTCGATCTTGATCTCGGTGGCTGGCAGCCGCTTCAGGTACAGCAGGCTGGAATAGCCGGTGCCGAAGTCGTCGATGGAAATGCCCACGCCCAGCGCCGACAACGCCTGCAGCAAGCGCAGGCTGGTGTCGGTATCACGCATCACGGTGCTCTCGGTGATCTCCAGCACCAGGTGCCGCGGCGCGATGTTGTGGCGTTCGATCACCGTGCGCACGTCCTGCAGCAGGTGCGGCGAGCCGAACTGCACCGGCGACAGGTTCACCGACATCGACCAGCCCTCGTGGCCCGCATCATGCCAGCGGCGCAGTTGCTGGCAGGCCTGGTCCAGGGCCCAGCGGCCGATGTCGTTGATCGCGCCGCTGCGTTCGGCCAGGCGAATGAAGCGATCGGGCGGGATCAGCCCATGCTCCGGGTGCCGCCAGCGGATCAGTGCCTCGGCGCCGGCGACTTTCTGCGTGGCCACGCGGATCTTCGGCTGGTAGTTCATGAACAGCTGCTCGCTGCCGATCGCACGGCGCAGGTCCGCGAGCAGGCGGAACTGCTGCTCGGCACTGTCGTTCATCCAGTCGGCGAACAGTACAAAGGCGTTGCGTCCCGATTCCTTGGCCTGGTACATGGCCGCATCGGCGAAGGCCATCAGCTGGCGCTCGCTGGCCGCGTGGTCGGGGCAGATCGCAACGCCGATGCTGGCGGTCACCTGCAGTTCGTTGTCCGGCAGCAACGGCCCGCTGCCCACCGCCTGCAGGATGCGCCGGGCCAGGGTGGGAAGGTCTTCGTCATGCTCGATGCGCACGACCATCACGAACTCATCGCCGCCAAGCCGGGCCAGCATGTCGTGGGGGCGCAGCAGCAGGCGGGTGCGCTCGGCCACCGCCACCAGCAGGGCATCGCCGGCCTGGTGGCCGTAGGCATCATTGACCTGCTTGAACCCATCCAGGTCCATGAACATCACCGCGAAGCGGTTGCCGCCCTGTTCGGCCTCGGCCAGCGCCTGCACGATGCGCCGTTGCAGCAGCAGGCGGTTGGGCAGGCGGGTGAGTGGATCGTGCAGCGCGGCCTGGGTCAATTCCTGCTGGGCATCGGTCAGCGAGGTGCTCAGCAGCGAGTTGCGCAGGCGCAACAGCTGCGCCTCCACGCGCTGGTCCATCCACGAAACCACCAGTACCACCGCCAGGATGGCCACCGTCAGCACCACCACCAGCATCGCCAGCCATTCGCTCTGCAGCCCGTCGCCTACCGCCGCGCCGCAGATGCTGCCTTCGGGGAAGCGTGCGGCGGCCATGCCGGTGTAGTGCATGCCGACGATGGCCAGCCCAAGCAGGCCGGCCGCGGCCAGCCGATCACCCACGCGCGTGCGTTGCGCGCGCAGGCGGAAGGCCACATACAGCGCGGTCCACGACGCGGCGACCGCCACCACCAGCGAGAACAGCAGCCAACCCGGGTCGTAGTCGATACCCGGCTGCATGCGCATGGCGGCCATGCCGACGTAGTGCATGCCGGCGATGCCGGTGCCCATCAGCACCGCACCGCCGGCCAGGCGCGGGTGCGGCAGGGTGCGCAGCGAGACCAGCCACAGCGCGAACACCGATGAGGCGATGGCCAGTGCCAGCGAAAGCAGGGTGATGGGCAGGTCGTAGCCCAGCGGGATCGGCAGGTCGAAAGCAAGCATGCCGATGAAGTGCATCGACCAGATGCCCAGGCCCATGGCGCAGCCGCCGCCGAAGCGCCACCACCATGCCGCACCCTTGCCGGGGGCGGTGACCGTGCGCCCGGCCATGGCCAGCGCGGTGTAGGAAGCCATCACAGCGACCAGCAGCGAAACCGCCACCAGCCACGGGTTGTACGTGCCTACCAGCATTCGTCAGTCTCCCGGACCTGCCTGTCGACGGAAACCACGGTGGGGCATGCATGAGGCAGGCCGACGCAGGACGCCGGCCAGGTGCGACGCCCCCCCTGGGCGTCACGCGTCGACTCTAACGCGCAGACCCGGGGGGACGGCAAGCAGCAAAACGTGATGATCGGGTCAGCGGGTGACCGCGTCGGCGGCCTGGAAGGCGGCGTCGAACAGGCGCTGCACCGGCGGGCCCATTTCCCCGGCCAGCAGGGCCAGCAGGAACAGCCCCAGCAGCAGCGAGACCGGCAGGCCAAGCTGGATCGGATTCAGGGCCGGCGCGGCGCGGGCCAGCACACCGAAGGCCAGGTTCACCGCCAGCATCGCCACGGTCAGCGGGATGGCCAGGGTCAGCGCACCGCGCAGCACGGTCAGCAGGAAGGTCGGGGCAATGCTGAAGAAGGCGTGCGGGTCGGGCAGGGGCGCGCCGATCGGCAGTGCCCGGTAGCTGTCCACCACCAGCGAGATCAGCGCCAGGTGGCCGTTGGCGGTGAAAAACAGCAGGCCGAACATCAGATAGAACCATTGCCCGATCACGCCGGAGGTGCCGCCACGCAGCGGATCGCTCATCTGCGCGAAGGCCAGGCCGGTGCCCTGGGCGATCAGTTCGCCGGCCAGCGCGCCGGCCTCGAACACCAGCCGCAGCAGGAAGCCAATGGCCACGCCGATGGCCAGTTCACGGGCGATGGTCAGCACGGTGGCGGCATCGAAGCCGGTCCACTGCGGCACCGGCGGCAACAGCGGTGCCAGTGCGATGGCCAGCGTGCCGGCCAGTACCACGCGCACCCGTGCCGGCACCGCACGGGTGCCGACCATGGGCATGGCCATGGCCACCGCGCCGATGCGCAGCATGGTCCACAGCACGGTACCGATCATGCCGAAGGCCTGCAGGCCGTCGGCTGTCATCTGGGTGGCGGCATCCATCGAAGCGTGCGCCCTAGCCGATCAGGTGCGGGATGCGCTGGAACAGCAGCGTGGTGAATTCCACCAGGTGGCCAATGAGCAGGCTGCCCAGCGCGAACAGCACCGCGGTCAGCGCCGCCGCCTTGGCAACAAAGGCGATGGTCGGTTCGTTGAGCTGGGTCGCAGCCTGCACGACACCGACCACCACGCCGACCACCAGCACGGTAAGCAGCAGCGGGCCGGCCACCCACAACACGGTGATCAGGCCGCCACGCAGTTCGGTCAGGGCAAGTTCGGGAGACATCGTCTTTCCATCGGTAGCGCCGGGCCCTGCCCGGCGACGCTCATGTAGAGTCGAGCCGTGCTCGACTGCGTTTTACAGGGGATATCAGGCCGGATTGAAGCTGGCCGCCAACGTACCCACCGTCAGCACCCAGCCATCGACCAGCACGAACAACAAGATCTTGAACGGAGCCGACACCAGCATCGGCGACAGCATCATCATGCCCATCGACATCAGCACGCTGGCCACCACCAGGTCGATGATCACGAACGGGATGAAGATCAGGAAGCCGATCTCGAAGGCGGTCTTCAACTCGCTGGTGACGAACGAGGCGACCAGCACCGGGAACGGAATCGCATCGGGGCTGGCGTAGGTGCCGTGCCCGGCGATGCCGGCAAAGGTCATCAGGTCGGTCTCGCGGATCTGCGCCAGCATGAACGCGCGCAGCGGCGTGGTGGTCAGCGTCCAGGCAGTCTGGAAATCGATGTCGCCGTTGAGGTAGGGCGCCATGCCGGTGCTCCAGGCCTTGTCCCAGGTCGGCAGCATGATCATCGCGGTGAGGAACAGGGCCAGGCCCAGCAGCACCTGGTTGGACGGCGTCTGCCCGGTGCCCAGCGCCTGCCGCAGCAGGCCCAGCACGATGATGATGCGGGTGAACGAGGTCAGCACCAGCAGCATCGACGGGATCAGGGTGATCGCGGTCATCAGCAGCAGGGTCTGCAGCGGCAGGCTCACCGGTGCACCGCCGATCTTGCCGACGTTGATGTCCGGCAGCGGCGTGGTCGGCGCGCCGGGCGCGGCGAACGCCATGGCCGGCAACAGGCACAGGGCAAGCAACAGCAACCACGGCATCAGGGTGGCAAAGCGGATACGGGTGACACGCATGTCAGGGGTCCTTGCGCAGCCGCTGTTGCAGCAGCTGGGCGAAATTCGGCAGGTTCTTGAAGTCCGGCACGCGCACCGGTGCAGGCGGCGGCAGCGGCTCGGACAGGGTATGCAGCGCATTGATGCCGCCGGCGGTCACGCCCAGCAGCAGTTGCTGGCCGTTGACCTCCACCACCACCACACGTTCCTTGGCACCGACGCTCAGGCTGGCCACCAGCTTCATGCCCTCGGCCGGGCGGAAGCCACTGCCGGGCAGGCGCTTGAGCAGCCAGCCCAGGCCGATGACCAGGGCCAGCACCGCCAGCAGCGCCAGCACCGCGCCGAACAGGCTGGGTGCGGCCGCCGCGTGCTGGCCGACCGGTGCGGCGGCCTTGCCGACCGCCAGCAGGGTGGAGGCCAGCAGGCTCAACGCAGTCTCCGGATCCGCTCGCTCGGGCTGACCACGTCGGTCAGGCGCACGCCGAAGCGGTCGTTGATCACCACCACCTCACCGTGGGCGATCAGGGTGCCGTTGACGAACACATCCAGCGATTCGCCGGCGCCGCGTTCCAGTTCCACCACCGAGCCCTGGTTGAGCTGCAGCAGGTTGCGGATCGGCAGGCGCGCCCGGCCCACTTCCAGCGACAGGGTCACCGGCACGTCCAGGATCACGTCCAGGTTCAGGTCCGGGCCGTTGGCCTCATCGGCCTGCAGGCTGCTGAACTGGGCCGGGGTCGGTTCAAGGGCGTCGATATCGTTCATTGCGGGTCTTCCTGGATGACGGGTACGCGCGGACGTGTGCCCGGCGGATGGGTAGCGGTGATCTTCACGGCATTCATGCCGTTGGCGATGCCGAACTCACCGGTGAATACCGGGATGTTCTCCACGCACAGCGGTACCTGTGGGCTGAGATCGATCGGCAGGATGTCGCCGACTTTGAGCCGGGTCAGGTCACGCAGGGTCATGCGCTTGCTGGCCAGTACGCTGGACAGGGTCACCTCGGCGATGTTGAGCTGTTCGCGCAGGGTCTGGCCCCAGCTCTCGTCGCGGTCGTTGCGGTCACTCTGGATGCCCGCGTCGAGCAGTTCGCGGATCGGCTCCAGCATCGAGTACGGCAGGGTGACGTGGATGTCGCCGCCGCCGCCGTCGAGTTCGACGTGCAGGCGGCACACCACCACGTATTCGCGCGGCGTCACGATGTTGGCGAAGTGCGGGTTGATCTCCGAATTGATGTACTCGAAGTCGACATCCATCACCGGCGCCCAGGCCTCGCGCAGATCGGCGAAGGTCTGCTTCAGCAGCAGGTGGATCACCCGCATTTCGGTAGCGGTGAACTCGCGGCCTTCGATGCGGGTCGGGTAGCGCCCGTCGCCGCCGAAGAAGTTGTCGACGATGGCGAACACCAGGGTCGGCTCGAACACGATCAGGCCGGTGCCACGCAGCGGCTTGAAGCGGATCAGGTTCAGGTTGGTCGGCACATACAGCGAGTGCATGTAGTCGTTGAACTTGATCAGTTCGATGCCGCGCACCGACAGCTCGGCCGAGCGCCGGATCAGGTTGAACAGGCCGATCCGCCACAGGCGCGCGAAGCGCTCATGGACCATTTCCAGGGTCGGCATGCGACCGCGGATGATGCGGTCCTGGCTGGCAAAGTCGTACGAACGCGCCTCGCCTGACGGCGGTTCCGGATCGGTCTCGACCGCGCCACTGTCCACGCCGTGGAGCAGGGCATCGATCTCGTCCTGGGACAGCAGGTCATTCATCGGTGGGCCCTTACTGGGTCACGAAGCTGGTGAACAGCAGATCGTCGGCGCCGTTGCTGCCGGTCTCGGCCTTGAGCACCTTCTGCACTTCGGCGAGCGAGGCGGCCTGCAGCTTCTGCTTGCCGGCGATATCGGCGATCTGGTCGGGGCTGACCTGCGAGAACAGCATCAGCAGGCGCGCCCGGATGGCCGGAGCGTGGGTCTTGATCGCTTCCAGCGCGGCCGGATCGCGGGTCATCAGCTGCACTTCCAGCTGCAGGTAGCGCGGGCCGTCGACCGGGCCGTTGAGGTTGACCACGAAGGCCGGGTCCAGCGCGAAGTACTGTGCCGGGGCCGGGGTCGTGCTCTTCTTCGGGGCCTGCTCGGCCTTTTCTTCGTGCTTGGACTGGGTGAAGAACCAGACACCGCCACCGGCGGCTGCGGCGGCCAGTACGGCCACCAAGGCGGTGATCAGGATCGGACTACGCGGCTTGGCGGCCTTGTCCTTCTCGGCGGTCTTCTTGGTTTTGTCAGCGGCTGCGGCCACGGGGTGAAGCTCCTGAGGGTTGCTTCACCGGGATATGCAAGGGGCGTGCCGAAGGCGGGGTGGAGGGGCGTGACGGAATTCCGTCGGGGTGCCGCGGGGCCGTGCGGAGCAAGCTCCGCACCCACCAACGAGATAGTGGCAGGTGCCAATCACCCCGCTCTGGTGGGTGCCAACCGCTCCGCTCTGGTGGGTGCCAACCTTGGTTGGCACCCCTGTCAGGCGTAGGCGTCCAACAGCCCGCGCTGGCGGATCAGCTGGGCGGAGGAGACGCTGGCGTCGCCCGGCGACGGTTCTCCGTCACCGGCCATTCCGCCGCCACCGGATGGGCCCGACGCATTGCCGTCACCGCCGGGCGGCTGGTGGCCGACATCGGCGTGGGCCAGCTGGAAGCCCTGTTCGCCCAGCAGCTCGCGCAGGCGCGGCAAGCTGCTTTCCAGCGCCTGGCGGACCTCGACGTGCGGGCTGCTGAAGCTGGCGTGCACCTTGTCGCCGTTCAACTGCAGGCGCACGTCGACCGGGCCCATGTCGTCCGGGCTGAGGCGGATGTGGGCGTGGCCGATCTTCTGGTCAGCCAGCCAGCCCAGGCGCGCCCCCATGGCCTGGTCGAAGCCGTCGTCGCCGAGCACAGGCTTTGGCGTCGGCTCGCCGTTGAAGACCGCAGCACCGGTGGCGAGCGCGGCCTTCAGCTCCTGCAGCGCTGCCGGCGCGGGGGCGTGCAGCAGCGGCGCGGTGGCGCGGTCGCCGATCGCGGCCAGGTCACCGCTATCGCCGCGATCGCTGCGCTTGCCGCCCGGCAGGATCATGTCCGGCAACGGCAACGCGGCGGCATCCGCGCCATCGCTGGACGGCGAGGTGGCGTTCGCTGCGGGTGCGGTGCCGGCCGAGGTTGCCGTGGCCGTGGCGGGCAGTGCGGGCGCGGAGGGGGGCACCGATGGCGCCGGGGCGTTGCTGTCCGCAGCGAGCGTTGGCGGGGCGGCGGTCGGCGGCAGGGCCGCCGGATCGATCGCGGCGGTCGCTGCAAGGGCAAGTCCGGCCAGGCCCAGTGGCGGCCAGGGCGCGTCGTCGGTCGCGACGGACGTGTCCTTGTCCTTGTCATTGCCGGCGGCGGTGGCGGTCGTTGGCTGCGCAGGCGGCACCGGCGCATCGCTGGCCACGCCGTCGGTATCCGGTGTGCGTTCGCCGGGTGCCTGGCCGTTGCCGTCTGCGTTCGCCGTCTGGCCCGGTGTGGAGGCAGCGGGCGCAGGTTTGCCGGTGGCCGCAGTCGCTGCGGCAGTGGCGCCAACCTGCAGCAGCTGGCCGAAATCCTTGCCGCTGTCATTGCGCGACGCGCGCGCTGTACCAGCGCCGGCATTCTGTGGCTGCGCGTTGGCGCTGCTGGCAAGCGGGGCCGGCATCACGAGCGGCCTCCCTGGTCGGTGCCTTCCTGGTCTTCAGCCTGCACCAGGCGCGCGCGGCGCGCGCCGATATCGTCCATCTCGCGCTGGTCGCGGCGGTCGGTCACCACCTTTTCCTGCGCACGGTAGCTGGCCGCCAGCTGTTCCAGCACGGCCTTGTCACGGCTGGCCAGGATCAATCGCGCGCGTTCGGCTTCGACCTTCTCACGGTTGCCATCCACCGTGCGCTGCTGCTGTTCCACCGCGCTGTCGAGACGATCGAGGAACGCGCGGCGATTGAGCAGCTGGGCCGGACTGGTCGCCGCCATCTGCGCGTTGGCCATCTGCTGCGTGGCGTATTCCTCGGCGTAGCGGCGCAGCTCGTCCAGGCGTGATAGATGGGTGTCGAGCGCGCGCTGGCGCTCGGCGAGGTCGCGGGCGACCGCGTCCTCGTGTTCCTGGGCCCGCTTGAGCAGGGGATCGATGCGCTTGGACTGGGTCATGGCTTAGCTCTCTTGTTCCACCAGGCGCTGCAGCGCCGCCTGGCTGTGCGGGAGATCGGCGGCCTTGGCAACGTCCTGGCCGAGGAACTCCATGATTTCCGGCCAGCGTTCCAGGGCTTCATCAGTGGCCGCGTCGTTGCCGCGCTGATAGGCACCGATGGCGATCAGGTCACGATTGGCCGAGTAGGCCGAGACCAGGCGCTTCAATTTGCGGATGCGCAGGCGCCACGGTTCGTCGGCGATTTCCGTGACCACGCGGCTGACCGACGATTCCACGTCGATGGCCGGGTACAGGCCGCTGTCGGCCACCCGGCGGGAGAGCAGGATGTGGCCGTCGAGGATCGCGCGCGCCGCATCGGCAATCGGGTCCTGCGGGTCATCGCCTTCGGTCAGCACGGTGTAGAACGCGGTGATCGAGCCACGGCCCTTGGCACCGTTGCCGGCGCGTTCGACCAGCGCCGGCAGCTTGGCGAATACCGACGGCGGATAGCCGCGGGTGGTCGGCGGCTCGCCCACCGACAGGCCGATCTCGCGTTGCGCCTGGGCGAAACGGGTCAGCGAATCCATCAGCAGCAGCACGTTCAGGCCCTGGTCGCGGAACCACTCGGCGATGGCGGTGGCGCGATAGGCACCATGCAGGCGCGCCAGCGGCGGTCGGTCGGCCGGGCTGGCCACCACCACCGCGCGACGCAGGCCTTCCTCGCCCAGAGTGCTTTCAACGAAGTCGCGTACTTCGCGGCCACGTTCGCCGATCAGGCCGACCACGATCACGTCGGCGGCGGTGTAGCGGGTCATCATGCCCAGCAGCGTCGATTTGCCGACGCCGGAGCCGGCGAACAGGCCGACACGCTGGCCACGGCCGATCGGCAGCAGCGCATTGATCGCACGCACGCCCACGTCCAGTGGTTGGGTGATCGGCTCGCGGGCCAGCGGATTGATCGATACGCCGGCCATGCCGACGTGGCCTTCGGCGCGGATCGGGCCCTTGCCGTCCAGCGGAACACCGTCGCTGTCGATGACGCGGCCGAGCAGGCCTTCGCCCACTTCCACGCCGCCACGGCGCGCCGAGGGCACCACCCGGGCATTGGGCAGCAGCCCGTGCAGCTCTGCACTGGGCATCAGGTAGGTACGTTCGCCGGCAAAGCCGACCACTTCGGCGTCGACCCAGCCGCCATCGACCACTTCGACCTTGCAGCTGGCGCCCAGCGGCGCCTCGCAGCCGACCGCTTCCAGGGTCAGCCCGACCGCGCGGCGCAGCACGCCCTCGCGGATCAGGCCGCGGCCATGGGTGGTATCCACGCGCAGGCCATCCAGGCGCCCGGCCAGGCGCAGGTTGCGGGCCACCGCCCAGTCGGCCGGTGGCGGAATCGGGTGCGGTTCGGGGGTCATGCGGTTGCTCCGGTCTGGCGGATCACTGCATCCAGCGCGCCGCGCAGGCGTGCCTCCAGGGTGCCGTCGATGCGCACGGCTTCGGCGTGCACGCGCAGATCGCCGCGGCTGAGGCTGGTATCGGGGACGAGTCGTTGCTGCGGCGGCAGGTTCAACAAGGGGGCGAGGGCAGCGATGTCGTCCGGGTGCAGGCGCACTTCCACCTCGCGGGTACTGCCGCCGACGGCGTCGATGGCCTCACCGACCAGCTGTGCCAGCAACGCCGGATCGGCTTCGTAGGCGCGCCCGACCAGGGCACCGGCGATGCGTACTGCCAGTTCGCCGAGCGCACCGACGACTTCATTCTCCAGCCGCACCAGCGGGCGGCTGAAGTTGTCGAGGATGCCTTCGATCTGCGCTGCAAGGCGGCGTACCTCGGCCTGTCCCTGCCCGTAGCCATCGGCGTGACCCTGCTGGAAGCCTTCCTTCTCGGCGTTGTCCTGGATCGCCTGGATTTCGTCCAGGGTCGGCAGCTGCAGCGGCGGTTCCGGCTCGTGGTCCGGATCGAGCCCGGTGAGCTCGAACACGTCCTCCGGTTCGCGCACCGGTTCGGGCTGGGCCAGGAGGTCAGGGGCCAGCCAGCGCACGACGTTGCTCACAGCATCGCCTCCGCGCTGCCACCGATGGTGACGGTGCCTTCATCGGCCATGCGCTTGACGATGGCCAGGATCTCGCGCTGCGCGCCTTCCACGTCGGACAGGCGTACCGGGCCACGGGCCTCCATGTCTTCCAGCAGGATTTCCGCCGCGCGCTGCGACATGTTGCGGGTGATCTTGTCGCGCACCTTGATGTCGGCGCCGCGCAGGGCCAGCCCCAGACGCTCGCCGCTCACTTCGCGCAGCACCAGCTGCATTTCGCGATCGTCCAGGTCGACCAGGTCGTCGAACACGAACATCAGGTCCTGGATGCGGTTGCTCAGCGGCGCGTCGATACGGGCGATCTCGCCCAGGATCGCCTGGTCCTGGCCGCTGTCCATGAAGTTCAGGATGTTGGCCGCGCACTGCACGCCGCCGATGTTGGACGACTTCAGGTTCTGGTTGCCGGCGAACTGGCGCTCCATGATCTCGTTGAGTTCATTCAGCGCGTTCGGCGGAATGCCATCGAGGGTGGCGATGCGCAGCAGCACGTCCACGCGGGTGCGGTCGGGCAGCAGCTTCAGCGCATCGGCGGCCTGATCTGTTTCCAGATGGGCCATCACGATGGCGATGATCTGCGGGTGCTCGTTGCGCACCAGGTCGGCCACCGCGCGCGGGTCCATCCACTTCAGTGCATCCAGGCCGGTGGTGTTGCGGCCGAGCAGGATGCGGTCGATCAGGTTGCCGGCCTTCTCGCTGCCCAGCGCCTGCACCAGCATGTTGCGGATGTAGTCGTCCGAGCCCACGCCCAGCGAGGTCTTCGAGCCCAGCTCCTGGCCGAACTGGTCCATCACCCGTTCCACCTGCTCGCGGGTGATGTCGGTCATGGTGGCCATGGCGATGCCGATCTTCTGCACTTCCTTGGGCTCCATGTGGCGCAGCACTTCGGCTGCGTCCAGTTCACCCAGGGAGAGCAGCAGCACGGCAGCACGCTGCACGCCGGTCAATTGAGCCTCAGTCATTGGCCACCCAGCCCTTGACCACCTGGGCCACGCGCTTGGAGTCGGTCTTCACGGCTTCACGCGCCATCCGCAGTCGTTCCTCATATGAATCCACCGGCAGGGCCAGTGCATCCGGCCCGCCCAGGCTGGCGCGGTCGGCGCCCAGCGCCGGCAGCGGCATGCCATCGTCATCCACCAGCTGCACGTCCGCGGTATGCGGCTCCAGTGCCTGCTCGTCGTTCTTCTTCTGGCCGGTGATCGCACGCAGCGCCGGGCGCAGCACGCCGAACAGCAGCGCCAGCACCACCACCGCGCCCAGCAGCATGCGGCCGGCATCATGCACCCACGGCAGCTCCCACCAGGCCGGGCCTTCGACCTGCGTGGTGTCACGCACGAACGGGGCGTTCATCACCGACACGGTGTCGCCACGCTCGGCGTTGAAACCGACCGCCTGCTTGACCAGCGCTTCGACGCGGGTCAGTTCGGCGGCCGACAGCGGCTGCGGCACAACCTTGCCGTTGGCACCGGCGCGCGGCACGTTGTCCACCAGCACCGCCACCGAGACGCGCTTGATGCGGCCGGCCGGCTGGCGGGTGTGCTGCAGGGTGCGGTCCAGCTCGTAGTTGCGGGTCGCGTTCTTGCTGCTTTCGGTCGGCGCCTGCGCGGTGGCCGGTGCGGCCTGCTGGCCCGGCGGGCTGTTGCTGGTCGCACCCGGTACGCCCTGCGGGCCCGGGGTGCTGGTGGTGTTCTCGCTCATCTGCTCGCTGCGCAGCTTCTGCGGCTCACCGTTGTAGAGCTCACGGGCCTCCTCGGTTACCGAGAAATCCATGTCCACGCTCACTTCCGGGTTGACCCGGCCGGGGCCGGTCATCGGCTCCAGCAGTTCGCGGATGCGCTGGTTGAACGAGGTCTCCTGCCGGCGTACCTGCTCGAACTGGGCGGCGTTGACCGCAGCCTCGCTGTTCGGATCGCTGACGCTGAGCATGCGCCCGCTCTGGTCGACCACGGTCACGCGTTCAGGCGCAAGGTCCGGGATGCTGGCCGCGACCATGTGCACGATGGCGTCGACCTGGCTGCGTTCCAGCTGCTGGCCGCCGCGCAGTTCCAGCGTCACCGAGGCGCTGGCCACGTCGCGCTGGCGGGTGAATGCGCTGGGCTTGGGAATGGCCAGGTGCACGCGCGAGTCGCGCACCGGGCGCAGTGTGTTGATGGTGCGCGACAGTTCGGTTTCCAGCGCGTGCTGGTAGCGCGCGCTTTCCACGAACTGGCTGACGCCGAAGCCGGGGTCGCGTTCCATCAGCTCGAAACCGAGCTTGCCGCTGTCGGTCAGGCCGGAGCCGGCCAGCTTCAGGCGGGCGTCGTGCAGGTTCTTTTCCGGCACGGTGATGCCGCCGGTGGCCGGGTCGAGGGCGAACGGAATCTGTGCGGCGCGCAGCAGGTCGGTCGCTTCAGCGGTCGCCTTCTGGTCCAGGCCGGTATACAGCGGGACCATGCCCGGCTTCTGCGACCAGAAGAACACGGACAGGCCTGCCGCCACCGCCACCGCGATCATCGCCATCAGGCCCAGCCGACGGGTGATCTGCAGACTCTGCAGGCGGTCGAACCATTGCCCGGCCTTCTCGGCGTTCAGGCTGTCCTTGGAGAGCGTCAGTGCCATGCGTCAACGTTCCTTACAGCGGCATGTTCATCACGTCCTGGTAAGCCTGGACGAGACGGTTGCGGACTTCCACGGTGGCGCGGAAGGCGATCTGGGACTGCTGCGAAGCGACCATCACCTTGGCGAGGTCGGCACTGGGGTCACCCATTTCGAAGGCCTTGGCCAGGGCGCCGGACTTCTGTTGCGCGTCGTTGACGCCGGCAATCGCTCCACGCAGGGTTTCGGTGAAGCTGGCGGGCTGGACCTGCGGCGCATCCAGCACCGTGCCCGGCAGGGCATTGCTACGCGGCGCTTCGGCCAGCGGATTGAGCGCCGCGGACTGTCCCACCTGGGTCTGGTAGGAGCGGATCTGGGAGAGGATCGAAGTGACGGAGTGGGACATCTGCAACGGTTCCAGAAACAGGGGATGGGGTTGTCTGCTGGAGCTTGTGCAAGTGCCGTGCCGAAACCGGTTTTCGATTCAGTGTCGTGAGGATGTGGGTGTGCTGGCAGGGCTGCGCCCTGCACCCTGGTAGTGCCGGCCGCTGGCCGGCAACCTCAACGTCAAAAGCGGGTGTGCTGAGGGTTGGCGGGTTGGGTCCGGTTGCGGGGGACGCCGTAAACCCGTCCTTGGGGGCTTGGCCGCGGCATCCATGCCGCGGACACCCCCGCAACCGGACCCACCCCGCCTTCGACAGTTTCCTGCGATCTGACGGGCGGGCATGGGCTGCTCTTGGTGGGTGTCGACCTTGGTCGACACTGATCGGATGGGGTCAGATCCCGTTGCAACGCAACGGGCTCTGACCCCAATGGTGGCGCCATTTAACCGGCGTCGGTTTTCTGGCCTAGGGCTGCAGAGTCCAGTGGCCGGAATTCTGGCGCTGGCGGGGTGCGATGGGGCCGTCGTGCTGGGTGTAGATGAAGCGGCCCTGGCGGTCGCCCAGGCAGGTCAGCAGCAGGGTGTAGCGGGCAGGGTGTAGCGGGCAGGGCCGGCCCGGTGGGCTTCGGTCATCCGGATCTCGGCGACGTGCGGGGCCAGGCGCTGGTAGCGGTAGCTGCCGCTGAAGCGGAGGTCGGTGCCGAGGATGTCCAGCACGTAGCGGCTGCCGGCAAAGCTGACCTGCACCATGCGGCCGGCATTGGGGTTGTCCGGTGCGTACAGCGGGTCGCTGAGGTTGGTGAACTGGCGTTGATCCAGCGTGGCGGGAAGCGTGCAGTCGGCGGCGCTGGCAATGCCGGGGCAGAGCAGGGCGGCGAACAGGCTGAGGCGATGCATGGTGGGACCTCCTTGGGATGTCCTTGCCATGCTCCGCATTGCAGCAGCGTTGTCTTTGGGAAAACGTGCAAATGAAACGGGGTCAGATCCCTTTCAGCAGGAAAGGGATCTGGAAACACCAACGCCCGGGCAAGCCCAGGCGTTGGTGCCCCCTTCATGCTGGTGACGCGGTTCAGCCGGCCAGTTCGGCCTGCTCGCGTTCGATGCCGTACTTGCGAAGCTTTTCCACCAGGGTGGTGCGGCGCAGGCCAAGCAGCTGGGCGGCGTGGGCGACTACGCCCTGGGTGCGTTCCAGGGCTTCGTTGATCAGGCCCAGTTCGATGTTGGCCATGTGGTTGCGCAGGTCCATGCCTTCGTCGGGCAGTGCCGCCGGGGCGGCAGCGCGATTGACCGCGATGCCATGCTCCAGCGCCGGCTGGCCGCCGCTGCCCGGGGTATGGAACGAGAAGCTGCGCAGGTCCAGGCGTTCTTCGCTGGGGACGGGCTGCACCGGAGCCGGTGCGGCCACTGGCGCCAGTGCGGCGTCGCCACGGTAGCGCGCCGGCAGGTCCTGCACGCGCACCGAGCCACCCGGGTGCAGCACCGCCAGGCGCTCGACCAGGTTGGTCAGCTCGCGCACGTTGCCCGGCCATTCGTAACCGGCCAGGGCCTGCAGGGCCTCGGCGGTGAAGCGCACTTCGCCACGGCCGGTACGCGCCAGCTGCGCGGCGATGGTTTCCACCAGGGCCGGCAGGTCCTCGCGGCGCTCGCGCAGGGCCGGCACGTCGATCGGGAACACATTGAGGCGGTAGAACAGATCCTCGCGGAACTTGCCTTCGGCGATGCGGGTTTCCAGGTCGCGGTGGGTTGCGGCGACGACCCGCACATTGCAGCGGATGGTCTGGTTGCCACCCACGCGCTCGAAGCTGCGCTCCTGCAGCACGCGCAGCAGCTTGACCTGCATCGGCAGGCTCATGTCGCCGATTTCGTCGAGCAGCAGGGTGCCGCCCTCGGCCATTTCGAAACGGCCCTTGCGTGCGGTGAGCGCGCCGGTGAACGCGCCTTTTTCGTGGCCGAACAGTTCGCTTTCCAGCAGGTCGGCCGGAATGGCGCCGCAGTTGATCGCCACGAACGGGCCGTCACGGCGCGGCGAGCGCTGGTGGATGGCGCGCGACACCACTTCCTTGCCGGTACCCGATTCGCCCAGCACCAGCACGGTGGTATCGAACGCGGCGACCTGCTCGATCATGGTGCGCAGTTCGGTGACGGCCGGGCCGTTGCCGGTCGGACCCTGCTCCTGCACGGCACCGGCCTGGTGCTCGGCATCCAGGCGCTTGAGGCTGGCGCGACGCAGCAGGGCTTCCATCTGGGCGTGGCGCAGTGGGGTCTCCAGCGGCCAGATGTTGGCCTCGTGCAGGCCGTGCTGCTGCGCAAAGGCAGAGGCATCGCCGTCGGCCAGCAGTACCGGCGGCGGCAGGCTGCTGCCGCCGAGCCAGTGGTACAGCGCAGTGCTGGCGGCGCTGTCATCCAGGCTGCCGACGATCACCGCCATCCAGTCGTTCTGGCGCTGGCGGCCCAGGTCGAAATCGGCCGCGTCGGAGACCCAGCGCGGGTTGAAGTCCATGAATTCCAGCAGGGCAACGGTGCGCTCGGCACGCACGGCGTCGTTGTCCAGTACAAGGATGCGCGATTCGCTCACGATCGATCCTCCCTGAGGCCTTCCAGGATCGGCATGACTTCCTGGATGTAGGACAGCTTGCTGACGAAATTGTCGGCGCCGGCGCGCAGCGCGTGTTCGCGGTGCTCGGCGTCGTCGAAGTGGCTGGCGATCACGATGTACGGTGCGTCGTCCTGCGACTTGATCAGGCGGGTGGCCTGCAGGCCGCCCATTTCCGGCATGGCCAGGTCCATCAGTACCACCTGCGGGCGCAGCGTTTCCGAGCGCTCGATCGCTTCCAGGCCGTTGCCGGCACTGCCGACGATCTGCAGCCAGTCGATCTTGCGGAAATGGCGCATCGCCGCGTTGATGAAGCCCTCGTGGTCATCGACCAGCAGGACCGTAAGCTTGTTCATGTCCAACATCCTTTTCAGCCCACCCGGGCCAGCTGCGGTTGCCTGGCCCCGAGCCGGCGCCGTTCACGGGCCGGGGCGATGTCCAGTTGTTCCCGGTATTTTGCGACGGTTCGGCGGGCAATGTTCACCCCCTGGCGCGACAACAGCCCGGCGATCGCTTCATCGGCCAGCGGCCGGCCGGCCGGTTCGGCATCGATCAGGCGCCGAACCATGGCCTTGACCGCCTGGCCGGAGACGCTGGCGCCTTCCAGGCGCACGGCGAAGAAGTGCTTCAGTTCGAACGTGCCACGCGGGGTCTGCAGGAACTTGCCGGTGGTGATGCGCGAGACGGTGGACTCGTGCATGCCGATTTCCTCGGCCACTTCCTTCAGGGTCAGCGGCGCCATGGCCTCCTCGCCGCGCACCAGGAAAGCGGCCTGGCGCTCGACGATCACCCGCGCGGTCCGCAGCAGGGTGTCGTAGCGCATCGACAGGCCGCGGCTGAACCAGCGCGCTTCCTGCAGCATTTCGCGCAGGGCCGGTGCGGCGTCGCTGCTGTCGGCCAGCGCCTGTTCGTACTGGCTGTTGATCGACACGCGGCGGCTGGTGGCCGGGTTCAGTGCCACCTTCCACTGCTCGTCGGCGTGCCAGGCGACCACGTCCGGCACGACCACAGCGTTGCGCTCGGGCAACAGGCTGTCGCCCGGGCGCGGCTGCAGCGAGAGGATCAGGCGGACGGCTTCGCGCACGTCGTCGATCTCGGCGTCGTGCTGTCGGGCGAGGGCGGGGTAGTCGTGCGCAGCCAGCGCGTCGAGCGCGCCGTCCAGGATGCGGGCGGCCAGGTGACGGGCCGGCACCACGCCGTGCAGGCTGCGCAGCTGCGCCTGCAGGCCCTCGCGCAGATCCTGCGCGGCCATGCCGGCCGGTTCGCCGTGCAGCAACTGCTGGCGGATGGCCTCCACGCCGTCGGCGGCAATGTCGAACTGGGCGCTGGCCAGCAGCTGCAGCTGCGCCAGCGGCGCCTGCAGGTAGCCGGCTTCGTCGCAGTGGTCCAGCCAGAAGGCGGCGACCGCCAGCTGACGGTCGTCCATGTCCAGCGACAGGCGCTGCAGCACGCGCAGCTGCGGGTCGGTGGATTCGCCGGCGGCGATGCGCGCCATGCGGTCGTCGTCGCCGTCCTGCCAGCTGGCGCCGGCCACCTCCCACATGGAGGCCTCGGGCAGCTCGTCGAACGCCGCGGTTTCCAGTGTGGTGGTGCTGGCCTCGGTGGCCTCGGTGGCGGGGGCTTCGGCCTCTTCGATCTCCAGCAGCGGGTTGGAGTCCAGCAGGCGCTGGATTTCCTGTTCCAGGTGCAGGCCGTCGAGCTGCAGCAGCCGGATCGACTGCAGCAGCTGCGGGGTGAGGTGAAGTTGTTGGCCCAGCTGGGTCGAGAGTGCAGCCTTCATCGTGGTTCCCCGGCACCGCTCCCCGGCGCCTTGTGGAACGCATCTTGCTTTTCATCCGGCGGGGGCGGAATCAGGGGGTTCCTGAGGGCCTTCATGGAAGTCCCGACAGGATGTAAGGATTTCCCCTACATAAGCGCGGGATGTTGACGATGGCCGCCGCCAAGTCATTGATTCGTGGTGGCGATCCTGCCGTGCTCGCCACGCGGCGTGTACGGATTCCTGTCAGGGCCTGTCAGGGTGACGGGAATTCGTCGCCGATGCAGGGTGTCGAGCTTTGGTAGCGTCGACTGTCAGTCGACTGCTCTCCGATCAGGCCAATGAAAAATCCCGCGCTCCGCGCGCAAGTCGACTGACAGTCGACTCTACCGGACATTTTTCCGCCGACCACCGCGGGCGCAGATCATTCCAGCTCGTGCTGGTGGCGGGCGGCCAGCAGCAACAGATCGTTGGCGCGGCGGCAGCCCAGCGACTCCATCATGCGTGCGCGATGGGTCTCTACTGTCTTGACGCTGATGCCGAGGTCGGCGGCGATTTCCTTGTTGCTTTCGCCCTTGCCGATACGCCGCAGGATCTCGCGTTGGCGCGGTGACAGCGCGGCGATACCGGTGGGCTTCTCGCGGCCCAGCATGGGCGCCAGCATCTTGGCCGAGATCTGCGGGCTGAGGAACACCTGGCCGGCGTGCGCGGCGCGCAATGCCAGCTCAAGCTCCTGCGGCGCCGCGTCTTTGACCACGAAGCCCACTGCGCCGCGATCGAGTGCATCGCGCACATGTGCTGCGTCGTCGTGCATGGTCATCATCACCACCCGGGTACCAGGGGCGCGCAGGCGGATGTCACTGAGCGCTTCCAGGCCGGTGCGTCCGGGCAACGACAGATCCATCAGGACCACATCCGGCGCGTGCTGCAGGGCCAGCTGCAGCGCCTGTTCGGCATTGCTGGCCTCGGCAACCAGCTGCACGTCGGCAAACCCCTGCAGCAGCCGCGCCAGGCCGGCGCGGACCAGGGTGTGATCGTCGACGATGAGAACTCGCACAGGCACGCAACTGGTCCGTGTAGGGGAGTCCACCTTAACTTAGCTGAACGGGCGCGCCAAGCGTCGTCCGTCCTGCGCAGGCGTGACCGGTTTCAGCGCGCCCGGCGGGCCTCGGCCACCTGGCGGCGATGCAGGCGGAAAAGATGGCGCTCCATGGCCATTTCCAGGCCGTCGCCGAGGCGCTGGAAGCGCAGCCAGAGGTAGTGGCCGCCACCGCCGTCCGCCGCTTCGGCGATGACTTCCACCGGCAGATCGATATGGTCGGGCAACCAGTCGCTGGGCTGCAGCCTGACCACGCCCGCCTGGCCGGCGCTGGCGCCGCTGCGCGGGCCAAGCTGCAGGCGGATGCCGCGGCGCGACCAGCGCACCGGGCGCAGGGTCAGCTCCTGGCCCTGCTGGCGAACCAGCCGGCCGAGCAGCACCATCGCCAGATCCAGCTTCGCTTCCAGCCGCTGCAACTGCAGGCTTGCTTCGTTGCGTTCATCGTGTTCGTCAACGCGGCTGTCTTCGACCAGCGCCAGGCTGCGCAGCAGGCCTTCGGCGCTGCTGGTGCGACCGGCGCCGTTGCCTGCCTGGAACTCGGCCGGCAACGCCAGCTCGCAGCTGAGCGTCTCGTCGAACAACTCGCTTTCAGCGGGATGGTGCAGCGACGTGGTCGGCAGTGAGGTCATGCCAGCGATTCTGCCTGCAGGTAAGCATGCGCCGCGCGAAGGGAGCGCTGCCCATCATTGATCAGTGCGGCCACCGCATCGCGGCGCTGGCGCAGCAGCCCCAGCAGGTTCTGCTGGCGTTCGAACAGCGCCGTCAGCGGGGCGTGGTCGGCTGAGGTCAGCGGCTGGCTGAGCAGGGCGTGCAGGGCGCTGTCGTGGCCGTCGAGCAGGCTGTCGGCCTGATCGAGCGTGTCCTCACCCAGTGCCTTCTCGAATGCGTCCAGCTGTGCGTGCAGTTCGTGCAGGCTCATCGTGCCACCGCGGCCGGACGGCGCTGTTCGTGCGGGATCGCGTTCCAGGCGCTGTCGATCTCGCCCAGCAGCTGCAGCGATTCGTCGAGGGCGGCGCGGTCGTTGTGCAGGTTCGCTTCGGTCAAGCGCTGCAGCACGTAGTCGTACAGTGCCGACAGGTTGCCGGCGATCTCGCCACCGGCCTCATGGTCCAGCGAGCCGTTGAGGTGGCCGACGATCGCACAGACCTCGCCGATCGCCTTGCCCTTGCCGGCCTGGTCGCCACGCTCGAGGCTGGCCTGGGCCCGCCGCACGCGCTCCAGCGCGCCGGCCAGCAGCATCGCCACCAGCTTGTGCGGATCGGCATCGGCGACCGCACTGGTCACCCCCACCTGGCGGTACTGCTCGGCATATTGACGGCTGGGACCGTACATTCGTGATTCTCCTTGCGCTGGGTGCCGCCGGGCGATCGAGGTGACCGGTGCCGACGGCGCGGCGATGATTGCTGTTGCGTCCGTTATCGGTGCGTTGCACGCCAAACTTGAGCGTTGCGCGTAGACCTTCAGCGGTTCAGCTGTGCCAGCTGCTGCTGCAGTGCGGTGTTGCTCTGCTGCAGCTTGCCCATCAGGCTGTCCAGCGCCAGGAACTGCTTCTTGTAGCGCTCTTCCACGCTCTTCATGCGCGTGTCCAGGTCCTTGCGGCGCTTGTCGATGTTGTCCAGCGTAGTGTTCAGGCCCTTGGTGCGGGCCACGAACGCGCCTTCCTTGCCGACGGTGGTGCTGACATAGCCGTCGACCATCGTGTAGAGCGTGCCTGCGCCGCCGGTGTCGCCGGTGATGGCCGAGCGGATCTTTTCAGGCTGGCTGGCCAGTGCAGCGGCAAACTTGGTGGTGTCGAGCACCAGGCTGCCGTCGGCGTTGGGATAACCGCGCGTCTGCAGGCCCAGCACCTTCGGGTCCAGGCCGTCGGCGGAAAGCGCCTTCAGCACGCCCGACATCATCGAACGCAGCTGGCTGGAGGCACCACGCATCTGCGCGTCGCCGGTCAGGGTGGCAGCTTCCTTGGTCTTGGCGTCGTACTTGGTTTCGGTGTTGATCGCCGCGATCGCTGCGTTGTACGCGGTCACGAACTCCTGCATCACCTTGGTGGCGGCGCCCGTATCGGTACTGATCACGACCGTGCTCTTGCCGGGCACCTTCAGGTTCAGGGTCAGGCCCGGCACCGCATCTGCCACGGTGTTGCTGGCACTGACCACCTTGACGCCATCGATGGTCAGTTCGGCGTCCGCCGCGGCGGTGTTCTGTTTCAGGCTGCCGACCAGTGCGCCCAGCTTGGGGTCACTGCCGCCGTATTCCAGCTTGATCGCATTGGCGGCGCCGGTCTTCTCCTGGGCGATCGACAGGTACTGGTTGTCGCCGGAGGTGATCAATGTGGCCTGCACGCCTTCCTTGCGGCCAGCGGCATCGATCTTGTTGCGGATGGTGGTCAGCGTGTCGCCGTCCTCCACCGCCACGTTCATGGTCTTGGCCTTGTCGCCCACGCCGACGGTCAGCGTCAAGGTTCCGGCGCCGAAGGTGTCGGTCTTCGGGAACGAGGTGTCGGCAATCAGCTTGTGCGCCGTGGCGAGGGATGTCACCTCCACCTGGTGCGTGCCGTTGGAGGCGGCCGCCTTGGTCGTGCCCAGATCGTACAGCGCCACCGACGCGGTCAGCACATCCTCGGTGTTGGCGGGCTGTGCCTTGCCGCTGGCGGTCACGGTACGGGTATCGAAGGCGGTGGTGGCCTTCAACGCGGTCAGTGCGGTTTTCAGCTTGTCGAAGGCCGCAGTGACGGTGCCGATCGACGACAGCTGCATCTTGGCTTTGGACTGCTGCAGGTTCAGCGCATTGTCGGCCGGCTTGCGGTCTGCTGCGACCAGCTGGTTGACGATGCTGGAGATATCCAGTCCCGAGCCGATGCCACCGTATCCAAAGTCTGCCACGTCGTTTCTCCTGGTATACGGGCCGGCCCGCCGTGCGGTGGCCCGTCGTCAACGAAAATAGCGGCCTGCGCCGCTGGGTCTTGAGGACTTCGTTGATGCATGCGCCGTGCCAATGGTCTGGCGCGGGTTCTGGCACGCAGGTTGCAGGAGGGTTGGGGCAGGGTGCGGGTGGGTTCACCGCGGGCTGCCGGGGGTCTGCAAAAAACCCTCCCCCAATGCAGGGGAGGGATCAGGCTACTGACAATCGGGGGGAGACGAAGCCGCCCGGTACGTACAGTCAAAAGTACAGCGCTGAAAGAGAGGTCCGCAGGAGCGGGCGATGCCAAGCCGGTTCGGGAGGGTTCCCGGGCCGGGCATGGCCCGCGCCTTCGTGCATCGTGGCTTCCGGGTTGCCGCCGCCGTCGGTTCAACCCGACGGCAGCGGCGCCTTCTTGCCGTGGATCAGCGCAGCAGGCTGAGCACGCCCTGCGGCACCTGGTTGGCCTGGGCCAGCATGGCCGTACCGGCCTGCTGCAGGATCTGGGTGCGGGTCAGTTCGGCGGTTTCCTTGGCGAAGTCGGTGTCCTTGATGCGGCTACGCGACGCCGACAGGTTTTCCGACGAGGTCTGCAGATTGGCCACGACCGAGGTGAAGCGGTTCTGGATCGCACCGAGGTCGGCGCGGGTGCTGTTGATCGCACCCAGGGCCTTGTCGACCACTTCCAGCGCCTGCTGGGCGCCGAGCACGGTGCTCACGTCCAGCTTCTGCACGTTGGCGGCGGTGTCGGTGCCGGCGGTGTACGCACCGGCGGCAGCCTTGGCGCTCCACACGCCGGTCGCGGCGGTCAGATCGCTGCGCTCAAGCGCGATGTCGGCGGCGACGACAGCCTTGCCTTCCTTCACCGAGCTCAGCTTCATCGTGCCGTCGGCATTGGCTTCGGCGTAGATGCCGGCCTCACCGATCTTGGCGTTGATCGCGGTGGCGACGGCCTTCGAAGCATCGGCCGTGGTTGCACCGGCCTTCAGTTCGACGGTGCCGATGTCCACGCCCATCACCTTGCCGGTGATGCGTGCACCGTCGGTGCTGGCGACCAGTGCGTCAGTGCCACCGGTTGCGAAGGTCGCGGTGCCCAGCGAGCCCGCCTTGGCGTCGATGGTCTTGTCGATGGCGATCGACTGGCCGGCGTTGGCGCCGACCTGGAACAGCTGGCTGGAGAACGAACCGTCCAGCAGCTTGGTGCCGTTGAAGTCCGACTGCTTGGCGACGCGGTCGATTTCCGAGACCAGCTGGGTCACTTCGGCCTGCAGCGCCTTGCGGTCGCTGGCCGAGTTGGTGGCGTTGGAGGCCTGCACCGACAGCTCGCGGACGCGCTGCAGGTTGTTGCCGATTTCGGTCAGCGAGCCTTCGGCGACCTGGGCCAGCGAGATGCCGTCGTTGGCGTTGCGGATGGCAACGTCGGTGCCGCGGATCTGCGTGCCGAAGCGCTCGGAGATCGCCAGGCCGGCGGCGTCGTCCTTGGCGCTGTTGATGCGCGAACCGGAGGACAGGCGCTGGATGGTGGTGGCCAGCGAGCTGCCGCTGGTGCTCAGGTTGCGCTGAGCATTCAGGGACATGGTGTTGGTGTTGATGACTTGTGCCATGGTGCTTTTCCTTTGGCGAAGGTGAAACGTGTTTCAGGATCCGGGCGCCGCCTCATGCGGCGCCCGGAGGTCGATCAGAGAGCGGATCAGCGCAGCAGGCTGAGCACGCCCTGCGGCACCTGGTTGGCCTGGGCCAGCATGGCCGTACCGGCCTGCTGCAGGATCTGGGTGCGGGTCAGCTCGGCGGTTTCCTTGGCGAAGTCGGTGTCCTTGATGCGGCTGCGCGATGCCGACAGGTTTTCCGACGAGGTCTGCAGGTTGGCCACGACCGAGGTGAAGCGGTTCTGGATCGCACCGAGGTCGGCGCGGGTGCTGTTGATCGCACCCAGGGCCTTGTCGACGATTTCCATCGCCTGCTGGGCGCCCTTCACGGTGCTGACGTCCAGGTCGCCGGCGTACTTGGCAGCCGGTGCCGCAGCAGCGGTGGTGGCGGTGAAGGTCGGCGCGGTGGCGCCGGTCCAGGTGCCCGGGGTGGCGGTGATGGCCTTGAACGAACCATCGGCATTGACGCTGTCCTTGACCGAAGTCAGGGTGACGCCGGCAGTGCCGTTCACTTCGGCATAGACGCCGGTTTCGCCGATCTTGGCGTTGATCGCGGTCACCAGCGCTTCACGCGAGGCCTTGCCGGTGGCAGCGGCGTCGGCGCCCTGCTTGACCGAGACGTCGGCGATGGCCACACCGTTGATGGACAGGCCGGAGGTGCTGAAGTCAGCGTTGGTGCCCGGATCGGCCAGAGCGAGCGAGTTGGTGTCGAACTTGGCACCGCCCAGGGCGTTGGCCTTGGCGTCGATGGTCTTGTCGATGGCAATGGCCTGGCCGGCGTTGGCACCGACCTGGAACAGCTGGCTGGAGAACGAACCGTCCAGCAGCTTGGTGCCGTTGAAGTCCGACTGCTTGGCGACGCGGTCGATTTCCGAGACCAGCTGGGTCACTTCGGCCTGCAGCGCCTTGCGGTCGCTGGCCGAGTTGGTGGCGTTGGAGGCCTGCACCGACAGCTCGCGGACGCGCTGCAGGTTGTTGCCGATTTCGGTCAGCGAGCCTTCGGCGACCTGGGCCAGCGAGATGCCGTCGTTGGCGTTGCGGATGGCAACGTCGGTGCCGCGGATCTGCGTGCCGAAGCGCTCGGAGATCGCCAGGCCGGCGGCGTCGTCCTTGGCGCTGTTGATGCGCGAACCGGAGGACAGGCGCTGGATGGTGGTGGCCAGCGAGCTGCCGCTGGTGCTCAGGTTACGCTGAGCATTCAACGACATCGTATTGGTGTTGATGACTTGTGCCATGAGGAGAGGTCCTTGAGCGGTTGCACGTGAGTTGGGTTAGACGCCCCCGACGTGCTTCGGGGACGACTCATGTCAGCGCTGCAACAGGCTGAGCACGTTCTGCGGTACCTGGTTGGCCTGGGCCAGCATGGCCGTGCCGGCCTGCTGCAGGATCTGGGTGCGGGTCAGTTCGGCGGTTTCCTTGGCGAAATCGGTATCGCGGATGCGGCTGCGCGAAGCCGACAGGTTCTCCGAGGAGGTCTGCAGGTTGGCCACCACCGAGGTGAAGCGGTTCTGGATCGCGCCGAGGTCGGCGCGGACGCTGTTGACCGACTCCAGGGCCTTGTCGACGATGGACATCGCCTTCTGCGCGCCCTCGGCGGTGGTGACGTTCAGGTCCTTGACGAAGCTGGCCGCTGCACCGGTCAGGGTGCCGCCGTTGGTGCTGGTCTCGGTCAGGCCCAGTCCGGCGAGGGTGGCGGCGGTGACGCCGGTCGGCGGGGTTGCTGCGCTGACACCCAGGGCGAAGGTCTGGCCATCCTTGACCGAGGCCAGGCTGACGACACCGGCATTGACCGAGGCAACCACACCGGTTTCGCCCAGCTTGTTGTTGATCGCTGCGGCGGTGGCCGAGGTGATCGATTCGCCAGCCTTCACGGTGAAGTCGCTGATGGTGACCGTGGTGGCGGTGCCGCCCGGCGGGGTCACCGAGACCTGCAGGCCGGAGTAGGTGGTGTCGGCGGTGGCCTTGTCGGCGGCTGCCAGGCTGGTGCCGGTGTAGCCGTTGGCGAAGGTGGCCGCGCCCAGCGAATCGGCCTTGGCATTGACCACGCTGTTGATGGCGATGGCCTGGCCGGCGTTGGCGCCGACCTGGAACAGCTGGCTGGTGAAGCTGCCATCGAGCAGCTTGGTGCCGTTGAAGTCGGCCTGCTTGGCGACGCGGTCGATTTCGCTGACCAGCTGGGTCACTTCGGCCTGCAGGGCCTTGCGGTCGCTGGCCGAGTTGGTGGCGTTGGAGGCCTGCACACCCAGTTCGCGGATGCGCTGCAGGTTGTTGCCGACTTCATTCAGCGAACCTTCGGCGACCTGGGCCAGCGAGATGCCGTCGTTGGCGTTGCGGATGGCCACGTCCAGACCACGGATCTGGGTGGTGAAGCGCTCGCTGATGGCCAGGCCGGCGGCGTCGTCCTTCGCGCTGTTGATGCGCAGGCCGGACGAGAGGCGCTGGATGGTGGTAGCGAGCGAGCTGCCGCTGGTGCTCAGGTTGCGCTGAGCGTTGAGCGACATCGTATTGGTGTTGATTACCTGTGCCATGGGGTCGTCTCCTCTTATATGGAACCCGTTGGTGAATGAAACGAAGCGCCGCCTGTTTTTTTGTGTGGCTGTGTGCTTCGCTGTTGCCAAATGAATAACGGCGCTTTGTCAACAACCTTTAGCCGTGAATTCCGCTTGAGCTGCAATTCGGTGCTGATGGCTGTTTTCCCGGGGTTTTTCAGCCGTGGAGGGCGTGAAGGCGACCCCGGAAAGGGGGCGGTCGGGCATGCCCAACCAGCGCTGATGAAGGTATCGGCGGGGCGGCGCTGGCCTTGATGGGCAATCACGGAAATTCCGCCTTGGAGGGCGTGGCGCCGGGCGCTGAAACGAAAAAGGCCGCGATGCAGGGCATCGCGGCCTTTCAGGGCTGATGTTGTGAAGGCGTCAGCGGATCTTGTTGAACAACGACATCGACTGCATCTGCGAGAAGATCGTCTGTGCCGCCTGCAGCGCCGTGCTCTGCAGCTGGTACTGGCTCAGGGCGTCGGCGTAGTCCAGGTCGCGCATCTGCGACAGGGTGGCTTTCAACGTCACGCCGTTGGCCTCACGCATCTCGGCGGCGTTGTCCAATGCCTTCAGCTGCGCACCGCCGGCGGCGCGCGAATCGATCATCCGTTCCGATGCACGTGCGACATCGCGCAGCGCGCTCTGCAGCTCGTTCTGCTGTGCGGACATCTTGGCGGTGGTGCCGGTGTCGGCATCCAGCGCGGCGATCAGCTTGTCCATGGTGGCGAAGATGTCGCGGCTGGTGGCAGGCGTGACGTTGAAGCTGTCGCCGGTCGCGGGCGCGCCGGTGATCTGCAGGCGTACACCGTTCACTTCCACGTTGTCCCCGGCCTTGAAAGTGCCGGTACCGGTGACGTTGCCGGCGCCGTCCAGCACCTGGTACTGGTCGGCAGCGGTGAAGCGGATGCTGAAGGCCTGTCCGTTCCAGCTGTCACTGCCGTCGCGGGTGATGTTGGTCAGCACGCCGTTGCCGGTGTTGCCGGCCGCCGCACCGCCATCGACAAAGCCGTCGCCGGTGGGGATGCGCATGAAGATCTCGCTGCCCGGCAGCGCGTCGCGCACGTAGGTATCCGGGCCGACTTCGATCTGGCGCTGGGTCTGGTCACCCCGATAGACCACCTTGCCGTTGATCTTGGCAAACGGCGGATCGCCATCGTTGGTGCCGCCGAACACATAGCGGCCGGTGCCGTCGTCGGCGTTGGCCAGCGACAGCAGGCCGTCGCGGATCTGGTTCAGTTCGGTGATCAGGGTTTTCTTGTCGGGCGCGCTCAGCGCCGGATTGCTGGCCTGGATGGTCAGATCATTGACGCGCGTCATCAGGTCGTTGACCTGGGCCAAGGTGTTTTCCTGCACGCCAAGCCTGTTCTGCACGTTGCCGGCATTGAGCTTCATGCGGTCCAGCGCAGCCAGGCTGCGGTCAAGGCCGACCGCGGCACCTGCGGCAACCGGATCGTCCTTTGCGCTGACGATCTTGCTGCCGGTGGCGATCTGCTGCTCCAGGTGGCTGAGCTTGGCCTGCTTGGACATCATCAGCGACACGGACTGGTTGAACATCATGCTGGTGGAGATGCGGCTGCTCATCGGCGGATGGCTCCCAGGATGGTCTGGAACATGCTGTCGGCGGTGGAGATCAGCTGCGACGCGGCCTGGTAGGCCTGCTGCAGGCGCAGCATGTCGGCCGCTTCCTCATCCAGGTTGACGCCGGACACTTCGTCGCGGGCCTCCTGCGCCTTGTCATTGATCACCAACTGCGCTTCCAGCGAATACTCGGCCGAACGTGCGGCAGCGCCGACCTGGGTGGTCAGGCCGCCCAGCGCACCGTTGAGGGTGACCGTGCCGCTGTTGAACGCCTTGGCGCTCTCCACCTTGGACAGCCGGGTCGCATTGCTGTTGTCCGACGAACCGGCCGGGGTCGGCGTGATGTTGAAGGTGTCGCCGACCTTGGGTGCACCATCCAGCACGAAACTCCAGCCGTTGGCGCTGATGGTCTGGCCGGGCGTGTAGGTCTGCGGCGGCCCACCATCGATGGTGTAGGTGGTGGCCGAGGTGAACACGATGGCGGCCGGATTGCGCAGGTTCGCGTTGGTCGAATCGCTGACGGTCACCCCGCTCAGCTTGCCGGTGCCGGTGTTGGCGGTCGCCGCGGCGCCCTTGACCGCAGCGGCGGCGGCGATGCGCGACGGATCGGTGATCGCCACTTCCATGCTGCCGGCGACGCCCGCGGTCGGCTGCAGCAGGAAGCGGTCATTGGCGGCCGGAGTGCCACCGACCACCAGGTTGACGCCGTTGATCACCAGCGGATCGGCGGCGGTACCGGTACCGGTCAACGGAATGCTGGCGCCGGTATCGGCGCGGCTGGCCTTCCAGTTGGTGCCATCGAACTGCAGCACCACGTTCTGCGCGTCCAGCTTGCCCAGGTCGCCATAGGTGGCGCTGAGGCTGGCGCTGCCGGTGTTGCTGCTGTTGCCGGTGACGCGCGGATTGCCGATGTTGAAGAAGTCGCCGCCGAGCTGGCCGTACAGATCAACGCCCTGGTGGTGCACCTGGTTGAAGCTCTCGGCCAGGCCCACGGCCAGCTTGCCCAGTTCGGCCTGGGCCGGGGTCAGCACGGTGTCGCGGAACTCCAGCAGGCCGCCGATCTGTCCGCCGACCGCCTTTGGGTCGAGCCGGATCGTGTTGCCCTGGGTTTCCAGTGCCAGTTGCAGGCGCTCGGGCTGGTACGGGTCGGCCACGGTGCTGACCTTGGTCGCCGTGGTGCCCACTACCAGTGCGTTGCCGCCGGCGGTGTAGACATTCATGATGCCGCCGTCCTGGATCACCGCCGTACCGCCGGTGTAGCCGATCAGCTGGCTGATCAACTGGTCGCGGCGGTCAAGCAGGTCAGGCGCCGCGCTGGCGACGTTGGTGCCGATCGCACCGTTGATCTGCGCGATCTCCTGCGCCAGGCGGTTGACCTCGGTGGCACCTGCCAGCAGGCCGTTGTTGACCTCGCTGTTGAGGTTGTTCAGGTGCGTGTTGAGCTGCACGAAACGGTTGGCCAGCGCCTTGCCGCCGTCCAGCATGTTCTGGCGGTCGGCGGTGCCGGCAGCATTGGAGGACAGGCCGCTGACCGAGTCGAAGAACTTCGACCAGACGCCGGAGACGTTGGTGGCTGCATCGGAGAACAGCGAATTGACCCGGTCGGCCATGCCCGAAAGCTGCTTCAGGCGCGCCAGTTCACCGCTGCTGTCGAGCAGGCGCGAGATTGCCAGCTGGTCGGCGGTGCGGCGGATGTCGGTGATGCGGGTGCCGTTGCCGACCGTGCCGTAGCCATAGTTCTGCGGATCGGCGGTGGCGAAGTTGACCTTCTGCCGGCTGTAACCCGGGGTATTGAGGTTGGCCACGTTGTGGCTGGTGGTCGCCAACGCACGCTGGAAGGCGAGCAGGGCACCGGTACCGGTGGAAAGTACGCTGGACATGGGGTTCCTCAACGACGAGTGATACCCAGCGCCGCGGTTGCGGTGCTGGCGAAGGTCTGGCCAAGGCGCGTGCCGGCGTCGGCCACGGCGCTGACGGCGCGCTCGATGGTCGGGCCGCCGGCGATCGCGGCGATCTTGGCGGCGTAGCGCGGGTCGGTGGCATAGCCGGCACGCTGCAGGCCGCGCGCGAAGCCCTGCACGTCGGTGCCGGCCTGCAACGCCTGCTGGTAGCGCGGGCTGGTCTTCAGCAGGCGCACGTAGTCGGCGAAGCTTTCGGCCGGGGAGCTGTAGGCGCGGAAGCTGGCGGTCTCGTTGCGGCGCACGCCGTCGACGTATTCGTGGGTGCCTGCCACGGCGCGCTGGCCGTTCCAGCCATTGGCCTTGATGCCGAACAGGTTGTGAGAGGTGCTGCCGTCGGCATGCTTGATATGGCGCTTGCCCCAGCCGGTCTCCAGCGCGGCCTGGGCCACCAGCGCGCGGGCATCAACGCCCAGCTCCTTGGCCGCGCTCTGCGCGTGCTGCCAGATGCTGGCAACGAAACCTTCCGGCGTGTGTTCGCCCAGCTGGGCGACGGCGCTGCGCGTGGCCATGGCATCGGCCGGGCTGATGGCGGTGCCGCGGTTGCTGGCAGTTGCGGACCACTGGTCGCTGCTGGCGGCCCAGTCCTGGTCCTGCAGGCCGCCGATGTACGGGTCCTCGGTGCCCAGCGAGCGATGCATGCTGCTGCTCTCGCGGCCGGCGATCAGGTCCAGCGCCTGCGCCATCGGTGCCACTGCGGCCTGTGCACCCGACTGGGCGCCGGCCGCCATCTGCTGCAGCAGGCGCACGGCCTGGCTGCCGTCTTCCAGCGGCAACGAGGGGGCCGGTTTGGCCGGCGCGTTCAACTGGTAGGCGCGGCTGGCCTTGGCCGGGTCCACGCGGGTATCCAGCGCCGGGCCATCGGCGGCCTGGCCGGACAGCTGGCGGCTGATCATGCCCGACAGGCCCAGGCCCTTGCCGCGCGTCATCGCCTCGGCAATCTTCTGGTCGTACATGTCGCGGAACATCTTGTTCTCGCCAGGGAACAGCGAATCGCCGAAGCTGGCGTCACGCATGCTCTTGACCAGCATCTGCGCGAACTGGCCTTCCAGCTGGCGCGCGACCTTGTCGATCTTGGCCGGATCGTTCTGTTGCGCCGGGTGCAGATCGAATGCGGGAGTGATGCGCATATCAGATCACCTCGAGCTCGGCACTCAGTGCGCCGGCCTGCTTCAGGGCTTCCAGGATCGCGATGAGATCGCCCGGCGCCGCGCCCACTGCGTTCACCGCGTGCACGATTTCGTCCAGGGTGGTGCCGCCGCTGAACTTGAACATGCGGCTGCCGTCGTTGGTGGCGGTGATGGTCGACTGCGGGCTGGCCACGGTGCGGCCGCCGGACAGGGCGTTGGGCTGGCTGACGTTGGTGTTTTCCTGGATCGTCACCGTCAGCGAACCATGCGAGATCGCGGCCGGGCCGACCCGCACCTGCTGGCCGATGACCACGGTGCCGGTACGCGAATTGACCACCACCTTGGCCGGCGCGCTGCCCGGGGTCAGTTCCAGGTTCTCGATACGTGCCAGCAAGCCGATGCGCGCGCCCGGATCGGTCGGCGCGGTCACCGCCACGGTCACGCCATCGACGGCACGCGCGGCGCCTTCGCCGAACGCGTTGTTGAGCGCAGCGACCATCCGCGAGACGGTGGTGAAATCGTTGTTGTGCAGGTTCAGGGTGATGTCGCCGCCATTGGCGAGCGGATCGGGCAGGGCACGTTCCACGGTGGCGCCGTTGGGGATACGGCCGACACTGGGCACGTTCACCGAGACGCGGGAACCGTCCTTGCCCTGCGCACCGAAGCCGCCGACGATCAGGTTGCCCTGGGCGATCGCGTAGATCTGGCCATCGGCACCACGCAGCGGGGCCATCAGCAGCGAGCCGCCACGCAGCGACACCGCATTGCCGATCGAGGATACGGTGATGTCGATCGGCTGGCCGGGCTTGGCAAACGGCGGCAGCTCGGCGTGGATCGCCACGGCGGCCACGTTCTTCAGCTGCGGGTTGACGTTGGGCGGCACATTGACGCCCAGCTCGCCGAGCAGGTTCTTCAGGCTCTGCACGGTGAACGGTGCCTGGCTGGTGCGGTCACCGCTGCCATCCAGGCCGACCACCAGGCCATAGCCCACCAGCGCATTGCCGCGCACGCCACCGACCTGGGCCAGGTCCTTGATGCGCTCGGCGCTGGCCGGGGCCACCACCGCGAAGACCATGAACACGCCACAGTAGAGCGACGCCATGCGTCGCTGCCACGAAGAAGAGGAGAAGAGTTTCATGGCCATACTCAGAACGGCGTCAGGCCGGAGTTGAAGAAGCGGCTCAGCCAGCCCATCGCGTTGGACTGCGCGACCGGGCCGCGACCGCCATAGACGATGCGGGCTTCGGCCACGCGGCTGGAAGGAATGGTGTTGTCCTGGCTGATGTCGCCGGGGCGGACGACGCCCTGCACCTGCACCAGTTCATCGCCTTGGTTCAGGCGCAGGTTCTTCTGCCCCTGCACGACCAGGTTGCCGTTGGGCAGGCGCTGGACCACGGTGACGGTCACGCTGCCCTGCAGCCGGTTGCTCTGCGCGCTGTTGCCCTTGCCGGTGAAATCACGCTTGCCGGTGGCCGACGCGCTGAGGATGTCCTTGCCGCCGAGGGTGACCGGCGCACCGAGGATCGAGGGCGTCCCCAGGTTGAGGTTCGACTCCTTGTTGGTGGCGGTGTTGGCACTGGTCTGCGCGGTGGTGTTTTCCAGCAGGGTGATGGTCAGCAGGTCGCCGACATCGCGTGCGCGACGGTCCGAATACAGCTGCAGGGTCGGGCCGGCAGCGTAGATCGCGCCCGCGGTCGGCGCGGCCTGCGGCGGCACGATCGGCTGGATCGGCGCCATCGCCGGGTAGGGGCGCACGTCGCCCGCAATCACGCAGCCACCGAGCAGGGCGACCACGGTGCAGGCGAGGGCAGTGCGGGCAAGTTTGAAAGTGGGCGACATGGCGGTTTCCCGGTTGGGCCGGTCAGAGCTTGTTGTTGAGGTAGCCGAGCATCGAATCGGTGGTGGAGATCGCCTTGGCGTTCATTTCGTAGGCGCGCTGGGTTTCGATCATCGACACCAGCTCTTCCACCACGTTGACGTTGCTGCCTTCCAGTGCGCCCTGTACCACCGTGCCAAGGCCGTTGAGGCCGGGGTTGCCGTTCTGCGCCGGGCCCGATGCGGTGGTTTCCAGGAACAGGTTTTCACCGCGTGCCTGCAGGCCGGCCGGATTGACGAAATCGGTCAGGGTCAGCGCGCCCACTTCCACCGAGGCGGCGCCGTCGGCCATCTTCACGCTGATGGTGCCGTCGGTACCGATGGTCACCGACTGCGCGCCTTCGGGAATCTGGATGCCCGGCTGCACCGGATAGCCGCTGTTGGTGACCAGCTCGCTGTCCTGGTTGATCTTGAACGAGCCGTCACGGGTGTAGGCCGAGCTGCCGTCGGGCATCTGCACTTCGAAGAAGCCGCGGCCGTTGACCATCACGTCCAGTGCGCGGCCGGTCTGTTGCTGGCCACCCTGCTCGAAGTTCTTCGCGGTGGCGACCACGCGCACGCCGGTGCCCAGCTGCAGGCCGGTCGGCAGCTGGGTCTGCGCCGAGGAAGAGCCGCCGGGCTGGCGCACCTGCTGGTACAGCAGGTCCTCGAAGCTGGCACGGTCCTGCTTGAAGCCGGTGGTGTTGGTGTTGGCGAGGTTGTTGGAAACCACCGACATGCGCATCTGCTGCGCATCCAGTCCGGTTTTTGCGATCCACAATGCCTGGTTCATCTTCGGTGTCCTGTCTGGTGGAACTGGCCGCGCGATGCGGCCCTTGGTATCGGGTGTGCAAGCGGTGTGCCAGCGCCGCCGTCAGGCCGGCGCCGGAATACCGTCAACTGCCGAGGCGCAGCAGGCTGTTGGCGCTGCGCGCGTTGTCGTCGCCATGCTTGATCACCTGCACCTGCATTTCGTACTGGCGCTGCAGCTGGATCATCTGCACCAGTGCGCCGGCGGCATCGACGTTGCTGCCTTCCAGCTGGCCGCTGTGTACCGCGGTGCCCTGTGCCGGCGCGAACGGCTGGCGCGGGTCGGTGTTGCGGAACAGGCCATCGAGGCCGCGTTCGAGGCGTTCATCCGGCGCCTGCACGACCTTGATCCGGCCGACCTGGGCCATGGTCTGCGGGCCTTCGCCCTGCGGGATGATCGAGATCGTGCCGTCAGCGCCGATCTCCATCGCCTGGTAGGGCGGAATGGCGATCGGGTTGTTGTTGTCATCCAGCACCGGGCGGCCGCTGGAGGTCACCAGCTGGCCGTTCGGCGTCACCGACAGTGCAGCGCCGCGTGTGTACGCCTCGCTGCCATCGGTGGACTGCACGGCCAGCCAGGTGCCGGTCTGCAGCGCCAGGTCCAGCGGCTTGCCGGTGATGTGCTGCGCGCCGGGCCGGCGGTTGAAGCCGGCGTCGACGTGCAGCGCATCCACCCGCGAGGCAAAGCCCGGGCCGCGGATCGGGAAGGCTTCGGTGTTGGCCAGCGCTTCCTTGAAGCCGGGGGTGTCCGAGTTGGCGAGGTTGTGGCTGAGCGTTCCCTGCGCCTGCAGGGAGGCGCGGGCACCGGTCATCGCCACGTAAAGGGCTTTATCCATGCGGGGAGTTCCGTGACAGGGTCAGCAGCTCATCAACGGATGTTGATGACGGTCTGGGTGATCTGGTCCTGGGTGGTGATCATCTGCGCGTTGGCCTGGAAGTTGCGCTGCGCGGTAATCATGTTGACCAGCTGCTCGGTGAGGTCGACGGTGGACGCTTCCAGCGAGCCGGCCTGGATCTTGCCGAGGTTGGAGGTGTCCGGCATCGCGGTGCGCGGCGTGCCCGATTCGAAGGTCTCCACCCACAGGTTGTTGCCCTTCGATTCCAGGCCCTGGGTGTTGTTGAAGGTGGTCAGCGCGACCTGGCCCAGCGGCTTGTCGTCACCGTTGGAATAGCGCGCGTAGACCACGCCCGACTCGGACACGGTGATCTCGTTGAGCTTGCCGGCCGCGTAGCCGTCCTGCTGCGTGTTGCGCAGCGCGAACTTCTCGCCGTACTGGGTCGAGCCGCTGATATCCAGCGTCATGTTCAGCTGGCCGGCGCCGGTGGTCGGGGTGAAGGTGCCGAGGCTGACCTTGCCGTTGGCCGGTGCGGTCAGCTTGCCGCTGTTGTCGAAGGTGACCGGGGTCGGTGCACCGGCCGGCTGGCCGTCGACGTAGTTGCGCACGGTCCACTCGTTCGGGTTGGCGCCCTTCACGAAGTACGAGACCTGGATGTGGCTCACACCCAGCGAGTCGTAGACGGTGATGCCGCCGCTGGAGTGGTTGTAGCTGTTGGAATCGGCCGGGTCGAACGTGGCCACCGTCGGCTGCTTGGCGTTGGCCGGCAGGGTGAAGCCGACCTTCACTTCGCTGGTCTGCTTCGGCGGGCTGTCGGTGGTCAGCAGCTGCAGGTCGACCAGGCGGCCGGCGTCGAAGTTGGTGCCGTCGGCGTTCGGTGCGAACACCTGCAGGCGTGCACCCTGCGGGTTCACCACGTAGCCGGCGGCATCGGTCTGGAAGTTGCCGGCGCGCGAGTACACGCGCGAGCCATTCATGTTCATGGTGAAGAAGCCTTCACCGGAAATGGCCATGTCCAGGCTGCGCCCGGTCTGCTCGTTGTGGCCCTGGATGAACTGCTGGGCGACATTTGAAACGCGCACGCCCGAACCGGTCTGGTTCTTCGACAGGCCGTAGCTGGTCGAGGCGAACAGGTCGGCGAACTCGGCGCGCGACTGCTTGAAGCCGGTGGTGTTGACGTTGGCGACGTTGTTGGCGGTGACGCTCAGGTCGGTGTTGGCGGCATTGATGCCGGACAGCGAGACATTGAAGCCCATGGGATGCTCCTGGTTGATGCGGAAAGTGCGGCTCAGCTGACGCGGAGCACGTAGTCGATCGGGGCCGTGCCCAGGCCCTTGAGGTTCAGGTACAGGCCGTCGGAACCGACGGTCACGCTTTCCACCGGTGCCTGCACGTAGGTGGACAGCTTGGTGCTCTTGCCGGCGGTGTCGACGTGGTTGGCGACGATGGAGTACTTGCCCGGCTCCATGCGCTTGCCGTTGGCATCCTTGCCGTCCCACTGGAACGCGGTTTCGCCGGCGGCCTTGGCCTCAACGCTCAGCGAGGTGACCTTGGCGCCGGTGGCGTCGGTGATGTCCACGGTGACGATGCCGGCCGAGGGCGCGGCGACCGTGCCTTCGACGCTGCCTTCCTTTTCCAGCACCAGCTTTTCCGACGGCACCAGCACCTGGTGGCCGACCAGCGCCGCGCCGCGCAGCACCTGGTCGCTGGCCATCGATTCCTGGAAGCCCTTCACCGTCTTGTTCAGATCGGTGATGCCCTGCACGGTGGACATCTGCGCCATCTGCGCGACCATCTGCGTGTTGTCCATCGGCTTCAGCGGGTCCTGGTGCTGCAGCTGTTCGGTCATCAGGCGCAGGAAATCGGCCTGGTCCAGCGTGTTCTTCTTCTTGGTGGCGTTGCTGTTGGGAGCGTTCAGGCCGAGTGCGGCGTAGACGTCCTGGTTGGTCTGGGTGTTGACGGAGGTGCTCATGGCGGTATCCGGTACTGCGGGCCTCAGCGGCCCATGGTCAGGGTGGCCAGGGCCAGTTCCTTGGCGGTGGTCAACATCTCCACGCCGGCCTGGTAATTGCGCGAGGTCGAGATCAGGTTGACCATCTGCGCCACCGGATCGACGTCGGGCTGGTAGATGTAGCCGTCGGCGTCGGCCAGCGGGTGGCCCGGCTCGTAGCGCTTGATCGGCGCCGCATCGCTCTGGGTGATCTCCTTCACCTTCACCGAGGTGATGTTCGGATCGTTCTTGCTGGTGACGGCCTGGAAGATCGGTTCCAGCGGCTTGTACACCGCGTCGGCGGAGCCGGCGACGGTGTCGGCGTTGGAGAGGTTGGAGGCGATGGTGCTCATGCGCACCGACTGCGCCTGCAGCGCGGAGCCGGCGATATCGAAGATCGGCAGATTGCTCATGGCTTATTGCCCCGTGATCGCGGTCAGCATGGAACGCACCTTGCTCTCGACGAAGCTGAGCGAGGCGCGGTACTCCAGCGCAGCGCGGCCATAGGCAGCGCGCTCGGCATCGGGGTCGACGGTGTTGCCGTCCAGGCTGGGCTGCACGCCTTCGCGCGCGATCTGGAACGGATTCAGGCCACTACTGATTTCGTAGTGCTGCTCGTGGGTGGTGGCCATCAGGCCATTGGCATCCTGCCCCTGGGCATGGCGCAGGGCGGCGTCGAAGTCCAGGTCCTGGGCCTTGTAGCCGGGCGTGTCGGCATTGCCGAGGTTGCTGGCGATCAGCTTCATCCGCTGTTCGCGCAACGGCATGGCCTGGGCATGGACGCCCAGGTAGTCGGTAATCAGGTTGCGCACGGTGCACTCCCACGGGAACGTTGCCCGGGAAGCTGCAAGGCGTGTGCCAAATTCGAGAGGGTAGTGCCGGCCGCTGGCCGGCTCTGGTTGCCGGCCAGCGGCCGGCACTACCGGGTCAGCGGACCGTCAGGCCGCCAGCGCGACCTTGCGCAGGCGGTCCAGCACGAAGTCGGCCAGTTCGTGCGGCGAGTACTTGGCGACAAAGGCGTTGGCGCCGACGCGCTCGACCATCGCATTGTTGAATACGCCGGACAGCGAGGTGTGCAGCAGCACGTACAAGCCGGCCAGGCCCGGGTGCCGCCGGATTTCCGTCGTCAGCGTGTAGCCATCCATGGCCGGCATTTCGATGTCCGAGATGACCATGGCATAGCGCTCGGCCGGGTTCTCGCCCGAGGCGTGGATCTGCAGCAGGTGGTCCAGCGCCTGCTTGCCGTCGGAGAGCAGGGTGGCGCCCACCCCCAGCTGGTCCAGCACGCTGCGGATCTGCTGGCGGGCCACGCGCGAGTCGTCCACCACCAGCACCTGCAGCTGCGGGCCATCGGAGGGCATCGCCATCGCCGGGTCGAGCACCGCTTCGCCGCGGATCTGGGCGATGTCGGCCAGCACGCTTTCGACGTCGATCACCTGGATCAGCTCGCCCTGGAAGCGGGTCACCGCGGTCAGGTAGCTGGATTCGGCGCCCAGTTCCGGCGGCGGATGGATGTCTTCCACCGCGATGTTGACGATGCGTTCCACACCGCTGACCAGGAAGCCCTGGATCGATCGGTTGAATTCGGTGACGACCAAGTAGCCGGGCGCAGTGTCCGCCTCCGGCTCACGCTCTGGGTGGCCGATGGCCAGTCCCAGGTCGAGCACCGGTACCGAGCGGCCGCGCACGTCGGCCACGCCGGCGAACTGGCCGGGCAGCCCGGGCACCTGGAACAGTTCCGGGCGCCGCAGGACTTCCTGCACCTTGAAGACATTGACGCCAAAAAGCTGACGTCCGCCGAGACGGAACAGCAGCAGCGCCAGGCGGTTGTGGCCGGCCAGGCGGGTCCGCTGGTCGATCCGGTTGAGCAGGTCATGGGACATGGCTGCTGTATCGGCGCTGCAGCGGCAGAACTTGAGGGTGGTCTGCCACACGCGTGTTCCGCATCGCCTCTGCTCTTTTTGTTTTGTAGAGTCGACTGTCAGTCGACCGCACTTATCCGATCGCGGGAAATCCCGCGCTTCGCGCGAAAGTCGACTGACAGTCGACTCTACCCGTCCCGATCCCCATCCTCGGTCCCCCGATCCCATCCCGGCCAAGAGGCTCTGCCCCTTTGGCACACCCCTTGCACGCAGCTGGGCCAGATCCCCACGACAGGAGGCGTCATGCGCCGGGTCACATCCCTATTCGCCGTCGCGCTGGCCATCGCCTCGCCGTGGGCTGCCGCTGCCGACTGGCAGCCGGTAGCCAGCATCCGCGCCGCGGCGTTGACGACGCTGCCGGCGGGCAGCGAGGGCGAGGCCCAGGTCGCCGACGCACTGCGCCTGCCCAAGTGCGGTGGCGCGCTGCAGGTGCAACCCACCGCCAACACCACGGTCGAGGTCAGCTGCCCGGACGCCGGTGGCTGGCGCCTGTTCGTACCGGTGAAGGTGCGGCGCAACCAGAGCGTGCTGGTCCTCAATCGTGGAATCGGCACTGGAGAAACCATCACTGCCGCCGATATCACAACTGCCCAGCGCGATGCAGCCCGGATCGCCGGCGCGGTACTGTCCGACCCGAATGCAGCGGTCGGTCGCATCGCCCGCCGTCCCTTGCAGGCCGGGACCCTGTTGTCGAACAATGACCTGGTGGTCCAGCGTCTCATCAAGCGAGGAGACAATGTGGCCCTGGTGTCGCGTCGCGGCTCGGTCGAGGTCCGTATTGCCGGCCGCGCGATGGGGGATGCAGGTGAGAACGAACGGGTCTCGGTGGAAAACCTGTCCTCGCGGCGGATCGTGCAGGGCACGGTCGATGCCGCAGGTGACGTAATCGTGGCGCGTTGAATTACCGCAGAATATCCCTAAAGATCACGGCCCTGCGGCCGTTATCCCTTGTGAACGGCAACTCCAGGACACCCCATGAGCCAGAAAATCGACGGCAACCTGCAGGTCCCCCAGGCACTGCGCAGCGTGACGACCCCGGCCAACAAGCCCGGCGTCAGCACCGATGCGGCGGCGCGCCCGGTCGAGGCGGCCGACAGCCTGCGCCTGACCGGCGAGGCCACCAACCTGCAGGCCATCGAGCGTGAGCTGACCACCGCCCCGGCAATCGACGCCCAGCGTGTGGCAGCCGTGCGCGAGTCACTGCAGAACGGCACCTACAAGATCAATCCGGACGCGATCGCATCGCGCATGCTCGATCTGGACCAGCAGCTGCAGGGATGACCGCAGCGATGAGCGAGCCGCTGCAGCGTCTCGCCCAGGCCCTGGACGTTGAACGCCAGGCCTTGGTCGAGCACGACGTGCACGCCCTGATCCGGGCCACCGGCGCCAAGCTGGAGGCGCTGCGTGCGCTGGAAGGCGCGCCGCCGGTCGGGGAGGGCGAACAGCTGCAGGAACTGGCCGAGCGCAATCGCGCCAATGGCGTGCTGCTGTCGCGGCGCCGCCGCGAGGTCAACTGGGCACTGCGCCAGCTGGGCCGCACCGAAGACGCCTCGGCCTACGACGCCAAGGGCCAGTCGCACACCGTCACTGCACGGCGTCCGCTCGCTGTCGCCTGAAGCGACGGCGGTCGCACTCTGTATTCCGGCGGGCTGAAGCCCGCTGCGTGACCGCGTATATTGGGCGCCTGTTCGAACGCCCTGAGTCGCCGTGTCCGCTGCCAACGCCCTGGTTACCGCCCCCCTTCCGCCGCAGCCGGTGCTGCAGGCGCTGCTTGAGCGCCTGCGCGAAGGCCTGCTGCTGTTCACCGAGGACGGGCAGGTCGCGCTGGCCAATCCGGCCGCGCAGAACCTGCTGGCCAGTGGCGAGGATGGCGCACTGCCGCCGCCGCAGCGCCTGCGCGAGCTGCTGCCGTCGGATGTGCTGGAGCAGGCGCGACAGCATGGCCACTGGAACGGCAGCCTGCCGCTGGGCGAGGGCGTGGTCATCGCCCACCTGTACCATCATGGTCCGGTCGGCGAAGGTCACTTCCTGGCGCTGTTCCGCCACATCGAAGGACAGGAAGACTACGAGCGCGAGCTGCAGCAGCGCCACGCTGAACTGCGCCAGGCCTACCTGCGCCTCAACGGCACCCAGGAAAAGCTGCTGCAATCGGAGAAGATGGCGTCGATCGGCCAGCTCGCCGCAGGTGTGGCGCACGAGATCAACAACCCGATCGGTTACGTGCATTCCAACCTCGGCAGCCTGCAGGAATACCTGCGCAGCCTGTTCACCGTGATCGAGGCCTACGAGCGCGCCCTGCGTGCACCGGACCCGAAGGCGCTGATCCCGGAAATCGACGATATCCGTGACCGCCTGGACATCGATTTCATCAGCCGCGACCTGCCGCAGTTGATGGCCGAATCACGCGAGGGCATCGAGCGGGTGACCCGCATCGTGCGCGACCTGAAGGACTTCTCGTATTCCGGCCGCGACGAGTCGTGGAAGCTGGTCGACCTGCACGCGGGCCTGGAATCGACCATCAACATCATCTGGAACGAGCTCAAGTACAAGGTCACCCTGGAACGCGAGTTCGGCCAGCTGCCGCTGGTGGAGTGCCTGCCGTCGGAGTTGAACCAGGTCTACATGAACCTGCTGCTCAACGCCGGCCACGCCATTGCCGAGCGCGGCACGATCACCGTGCGCACAGGCGTCGACGGCGACCACGTCTGGGTCGAGTTTGAGGATACCGGCGGCGGCATCTCGCCGGACCTGCGCCAGCGCATCTTCGATCCGTTCTTCACCACCAAGCCGGTGGGCAGCGGCACCGGCCTGGGCTTGTCGATTTCCTACAGCATCATCAACAAGCACCACGGCCGCATCGACCTGGACAGCACGCCGGGTGTCGGCTCGCGCTTCCGCGTGGTGTTGCCGATCAAGCAGCCGCGCTGACCGCTGATGGTAGTGCCGGCCGCTGGCCGGCAGCCTCATTGAACCCGACATCCAGAGCAGCCGGCCAGCGGCCGGCTCTACCAGAGGGGATCGTCACCGCAGCGGGCGATCCTCGCCGCCGTCGCCGGTTTCAACCGGTGCCGGCCCGCCATTGCTGCGGCGCTGTTCCTCATAGGTGCGGAACGCCTGGTGGATGTGCTTGCGCAGCTCATCGTCGTTCCAGGGCTTGGTCAGGAACCGGTAGATCGCGCCGCGGTTGATCGCGTCGGTCACCGTGTTCAGATCGGTGTAGCCGGACAGCACCAGCCGGATCGTGTCCGGGTACAGCATCTTCACCCGGCCCAGGAACTCGGTGCCGCTCATGTCGCTCATGCGCTGGTCGGACAGGATCACCTGCACGTCGTTGATCGCCAGCAGGTCGAACGCATCGCGCACGTTACCCGCCGCCAGGATACGGTAGCCATCGCGGCGGAACAGGCGCACCAGTGAGCGCAGCACGTTCTCTTCGTCGTCCAGCAGCAACAGCGTGCGGTCCGGGCGGGTCTCGGCGAAGGCCTCCGGGCGCAGGTAGCGGCGGCGCAGGGTCATGCCGGCGGCATCGGCCGACATCGGTTCGCCGAACAGATAGCCCTGGAACACGTCGCAGTCGTTGCGGCGCAGGAAGCCCAGCTGCGCCTGCGATTCGACGCCATTGGCAATCACCGTCATGCCCAGCTGGTGGCCCATGGCGATGATGGCGCGGGCGATGGCCGCCTCGCGGTTGCCGGCCGGTGCGCTCTTGATGAAGCTGCGGTCGATCTTCAGCTTGTCCACCGGATAGCGCACCAGCGCGCTCAGGCTCGAATCGCCGGTGCCGAAGTTGTCCAGGCTCAGGCTGATGCCTTCATTGCGCAGGTTGGCCAGCGTTTCATGCACGAAATTGACATTGTTGGTCAGCGCGCTTTCGTTGATCTCCAGCGTCAGCATCTGCGCAGGTACGCCTGCGGCCTGCAGCAGCGACATCACTTCGGCGAAGAAATTCGGGCGCAGCAGCTGCAGCGTGGATACGTTGACCGCGATGGTGAAGTCATCGAAGCCCTGGTCGCGCCACAGCCGGGCCTGCTTCAGCGCGCCTTCCAGCACCCAGGTGCCGATCTGCACGATGATGCCCAGCCGCTCGGCAGTGCGCATGAAACGTTCCGGCACCAGCATGCCCAGGGTAGGGGACTGCCAACGCAGCAGCGCTTCCATGCCCACCACGTGGCCGTCGCGGGCACTGACCAGCGGCTGGTAGCGCAGTTTCAGCTCGCCATTGGGAATGGCATCGACAATCTGGCGCGCGATGATGCTCTCGCTGTGTGCGCTCGGCGGAGTGTCCACCGCATGGATGCGTACCGCGTTGCCGCCTTCGCGCGCGGCCTGATACAGCGCGTCCTCGGCATGGTCCAGCAGGCGCGAGGTGCTGCTGGCATGTTCCGGGCACAGGCTCACGCCCAGCTTGCCGGTCATGAACAGCGTGTACGGCAGCACCGAGAGCGGCAGCTCCATCTGCTGGCGGATTTCTTCGGCGAAGTCCTCCGGCAGCGGTACGTCGGCGGTGCGCGGCACCGCGATCAGGAACTCGTCACTGCCGTGGCGCCACAGCTTGCCGCGCCCGCGCAGGTAGGACTGCAACCGCTGCGCCACCAGCACCAGGGCCTGGTCACCCACCTCGGCGCTCATGTTCTCGTTGACCGAGGCGAAGTGGTCGATGTCCACGTGCATCAGCATCAGCGTGGTGCCGCCGGACGCCGCCTCGGCGACCATCGCCTGCAGCTCGGGGTTGCCGGCGCCGAGGCGGTCGGGGGCATCATCGATGCTGACCGGGGGCAGGTTGGGATTCCACATAGGCTCAGTATTCCGGTGACTCGACGGCGGCCATGCTGGCCGCCTGGTAGGGGAGGTGGACGTCGATCAGGGTGCCTTCGCCGTGCGCCGACTCGATCCGCACATGGCCACCGACGCTCTGCGCGCGCTCGCGCATCACGATCAGGCCCAGCCCGCGCGGGCCATCCGGGTCGAAGCCCTCGCCGTCATCGCGGATCTGCAGGTGCAGCCCGCGCTGGCCGACGTCGCGCAGCTGCAGCTGCACCTGGCTGGCGCGCGCGTGGCGCAGCACGTTGGTCAGGCTTTCCTGGGCGATGCGGAAGCAGGCCTGCTCGATGCTGTTGTCGGGGCGGTGCGGCAGCGGCTCGATCTCGGCCAGCAGTTCCACCGGTGAGGAGCGGAACAGCACGCGCGCCTGCCAGCTCAATGCGGCTTCCAGCCCCAGCGCGTCCAGCTGCGGAGGGCGCAGCAGGGTGGAGATGTCGCGCAGCTTGGCCACGGTGGTATCGGCAAGCCCGACGATCTGCGCGAGGTCCTCGGCGCGGCGCTGTGGGTCGTCCTCATCTTGCGCGGCATACGCCGAAAGCTTGATCGCGGTGATCGCCTGGCCGATGTCGTCGTGCAGATCGCGCGAGATCGCACGGCGCTCGTCTTCCTGCAGCGAGAACAGGCGGCCGGCCATCGCCTGCAGTTCGCGGTTGCTGGTTTCCAGTGCGCTGCGGGTGCGCTCGGCATCGCTCAGGTCACGCACGATCAGCAGCTTGCAGTCGCGCCCGCCGTAACGCACTTCGCCCACCGCCAGGCCGGCATGGAAGCTGCGGCCGTCCGCACGCTGCATCGCCACCACGCTGCTGTGCCCGGGGCCCAGGTGCGGCTGCCCGGCACGCAGCTGGCTGCGCACGCGGGCCAGGTCGTTGGCCGCCACCAGTGCCGACAGCGGCTCGCCCAGCAGGGTGTGGGTGCCATAGCCGAACAGGCTGGCGGCCCAGGCGTTGGTGTACAGCACGTGTTCGTCGGAAAGGATCACCACGCCGTCGGGCAGCACCCGCACCAGTTCGCGGAACTGCTCCTCTCGCTCGCGCAGCAGGCGCCGCGACTGTTCATGCTCGGTCACGTCCTGCAGGGTGCCCAGCACGCGATCGCGGCCGGCCTCATCCAGGCCGCTGGTGGCGCGCAGGTGCACCATCAATGCACGGCCATCCATCGACAGCAGCGGCAGCAGTACATCCACCTGCGCCGCGTCGCCCGAGCACAGATCGGCCAGCAGCTGCTCGGTCTGGGCGGCGGTGGCCGGGTCGGCCGGCACAAGCAGTTCGTCAAAACGGTGCCAGCGCCGGGCCTCGGGCGGGCGCCGCCCGAGCAGGCGATAGACCTGGTTGGAATAGCGGCCCAGTCCGCTGGACGGGTCCAGTTCCCAGGCGCCGATGCGGGCCAGCTCATGCGCCTCTTCCACGCGCGCCAGGGCCTGGTCGCGGCGCAGCTGCGCGAGGTCTTCGGCGGTGCGGTCGATGGCGATCAGCAGGCGCGCGTTGTGGCCGTCGTAGCTGATGGCGTTCGAGCGCAGTTCCATCTGGCGCAGGCTGCCATCGCGCAGCTGCAGCTGCGTGCGCAGGATGCACAGCTCCTCCGGCGCTTCGCGGATCGCCTCCAGTTTGGTCTGCAGGGCCTGGTCCTGGCCCGGCGGCCACAGCGCATCGATGCGCTGTTCCAGCAGTTCGTCGCGCTCCCAGCCGAAGGTGCTGCAGGCGGCGGGGTTGGCGTCGAGGATGGCCAGCGTGTCCAGGTCGTAGACCAGGATCGGCCCGGGATTGCCTTCGAACATCTGCCGCAGGCGCAGTTCGGAGGCCTGCTGGCGGGCGTGGGTATGCAGCACATGCTCGGCCAGCGGGCGCAACAGCAGGTACAGCAGGCCGGCACTGGCCAGCGCGAAGAACGAGCCCTTCACGCTCTGCCATACCGCGGCCTGTTGTGGGTCGGGCACCAGCGCCTGCACGGCGCTGTCGGACGCGATCATCCAGGCCAGTGCCATCACCAGGTAGCTCAGCACCACCCGCCGCCGGTCACGGCTCAGCGCCTGCGCCATCCGCGGGTCGGGAACAGGGGCGTTGCCGGTCGGTTCTACGGGCATGGACGGCGTGGATGAAAGGGGCGCCGGCCATCTTACCGCGCAGGTGTGCCCTGACCACTCAATTATCCGCCGCAGGCGCCGTTAACCACTGCGTGCCCCGCTGACGGGCGTGTCATCCGGAGCAAGATCGCGTGGACCAAGGGATCATCGCCAGCCTGCTGCAGCACCCGCTTGCGTCGGCGCTGGTCATCGTCGACCGTACCGGGCGCCCGCTGGCTGCCAATCCGGCTGCGCGCGAGCATGGCCTGCCGGCTACCGTGGCAGCGTATGCGCCGATGCTGGAAGATCTGCGCCTGATGGCCGCCGATGGCGGCATCGTGGCGTGTACGTTGCCGGGCGGCCCACGTGGCCACTACGACGGCCACCTGCGTGCCGTGCATGACGGTGCCGGCAATCTGCTGGCCTTCACGCTGAGCATTCCCGAGCCGGTACCGGTTGATGGCGGTGGGCGGTGGGAGCTGGCACTGGACAGTGCGGGCCACAGCCTGTGGGACTGGGATATCCCCAGCGACCGCGTGGCCAGGACCCCGGCACTCGGGGACGAGACGGCCACCGAAATGCTGTCACGCGTGCACAGCGACGACATCGTGCAGGTACGCGCGGCGCTGGACGAACATCTGCGCGGGCAGAGCGAGCAGTACAGCGCCCAGTTCCGCTTCCGCCAGGCCGACGGCCAGTGGCGGTGGGTACTCGACCGCGGCCGTGTGGTGGCGCGTACCGCCGACGGCCAGCCGTTGCGCATGGTCGGCACGCATACCGATATCCAGCAACAGAAGCAGCTTGAATCGCTGCTGCAGGAACAGCAGCTGCACCTGAGTGAGGCGCAGCGCATCGCCAGCATGGGCAGCTGGTCGTTCGACCCCACTACGGGCCATTTCTGGTGGTCGCCAGAACTGCGCTCGCTGCTGGCGCTGGAGCAGGGCGCCGTGCCCGGCCAGCGGCGCTGGTTGAAACAGCTGCATCCGCGTTCGCGTGGTGCGTTGCGCGCGGCCTGGCGGCGACTGTGGCGCGATGGTCGTGCCGCCAACCTCGAACTGGAACTGACCCGCGGCAGCGAGCCCTCGCAACACCTGCGGCTGTGGATGCAGCCCTTGATGGACCTCGATGGGCAGCCCAAGCGACTGCTCGGGCAGGTGCAGAACATCACCGAGCAGCATCAGACCGATGCGCTGATCCGCTGGCGTACCGAACTGCTCAACCGCGTTTCCGCGCTGGGCCGCATTGGCGGCTGCGAGATCGAAGTGCAGACCCGGCACATGCAGTGGACCGAGGAGTGCTACCGCATCCACGGCCTGCGCAAGGAGCCGATCACCCTCGACCAGGCGCTGGCGCTGTATACCGAGGATTCGCGCAACGCCTTCGAGGCGGCGTTGGTGCGGATCGCCAATGGTGGGCTGCCCGAGCAGCTGGACCTGTGCTTCTATCGCCAGTCCGGCCTGCGGGTATGGGTGCAGGTGCTGGTTGAACTGGACCGGCGCGATGGCCTGCCGCCGCGCTTCGTGGTGCTGTTCCGTGACATCACCCGCGAGCGCGAGGCCAACGAGCGCATTGAACTGCTGGCCCATTACGATCTGCTGACCGGTCTGCCAAACCGGGTGCTGCTTGGCGAGCAGACCGCCGAGGCCATCGAGGAAGCGCGTGATCGCGGCACTTCACTGGCGATGCTGTTCATCGACCTGGACGGCTTCAAGACCATCAACGACAGCTTCGGCCACGCCACCGGCGATGCGCTGCTGAAGGCGGCTGCCACGCGGCTGCACCAGAACCTGCGCAACAACGATCTGTTCGGCCGCTTCAGTGGCGACGAGTTCATCGTCGTGCTGCGCGACCTGGCTGAGCCAGAGGACGCCGGGCATGTGGCGCGCAAGCTGATTGCTTCGCTGGCCGAACCGCTGCGCCGGGGCGAGACCACCCTGAAGGTGGGCGCCAGCGTGGGCATCGCGATGCTGGGCGATGCACAGACCGACTTCGATTCACTGCTGCGTGCTGCTGACGCCGCCATGTACGCGGCCAAGGAAGCCGGCCGCAACACCTACCAGTACTACAGCCAGGACGCGCTGGCCCGCATCCAGCGACGGCTTGAGCTGGAGCACGGCCTGCACGGCGCGATCGAACGCGAAGAGTTCAGCCTGGCGTACCAGCCGTTGCTGCATGCGCACCATGGCGAGCCGCCGGCGATCGAGGCCCTGCTGCGCTGGCATCGACCGGGCATCGGCTATTGCAGCCCGGCCGAGTTCATTCCCATTGCCGAGAAGTGCGGCGAGATCGTGCGCATCGGCGACTGGGTACTGAACGAAGCCTGCCGGCAGGCCACGGCCTGGGACCGCGCCGGACTGCGTTTCGACCGCATCGCGGTCAATGTTTCGGCGGTGCAGCTGCGCGACCGGGGCTTTGCCGAGCGCGTGATCGAGATCTGCCATGCCCATGGCTGGCCTCCGCAACGGCTGGAGCTGGAGTTGACCGAGTCGGCGTTGATCCGTGACACCGACATCCTGCGCCACTGCTTCGATGTGCTGGAACGGCATGGCGTACCGCTGGCGGTGGATGACTTCGGCACCGGCTTCTCCAACCTCAACTACCTCAACCGCTTCCCGGTCGGGCGCCTGAAGATCGACCGCAGTTTCGTGCAGGGCATGCTGCACGATTCAGGCACGGCCGAAGTGACCCAGGCCATCGTGCATCTGGGCCACGCGCTGGGCATGAAGGTGGTGGCTGAAGGCGTGGAGACGCACCAGGAAGAAGACATGCTGCGCCGCCAGGGCTGCGATGAGATCCAGGGCTATCTGTACTCGCGTCCACTCAGTCCGCGCGATCTGGCGCAATGGTTGCGCCAGCCCCAGCCGACCTCGGCGTGCACCGACGCCAGTGGCGAAGTGGTGCTGGTGCGCTAGCTGGCGACCATCCACGCATGGCGTGGATCTACCGCAACCCGCGATGGTGGGTGCCGACCGTTGGTCGGCACTGATGCTGGTGCTCGCGACCATCCACGCATGGCGTGGATCTACCGCCTCGGGTCGACAAACCGCTGCGGAAACTCGAAGCGCACCCGCGCACGCACCGCCTCCACCACGTCGGCATAGCGGCGCAGTTGGATGCGGTAGCCCATAAGGAACACCAGCAGGAAGGCCAGCATGGGCCAGGCCATCGGGTGCATCAGGATGATGGGCAGCAGCATCACCGTCATAACCAGGGCGAACCAGCTGCAACGCCCGATCACGCGCACCTCGCGCCGTCGCTTGTCTACCACCAGCTGCCCGCGCATCAGCGGAAAATAGCGGCCGCCAAAGTGCGGAGCGAAGCTCTCGCGGAAGGCCACGCTGCCATCGGGCAGGGGGTGGAATGCCGGACTCACCCATCGCTCGATGGGCAGGTCACGCTCCAGCCCAGCCAGTGACAGCTGGGCCAGCTCGGCGGGGGAGGCGGCGATGCGCTGATTGAACAGGATGATGCCGGTTCGATAGAAAAACGGTGCCCAGGTGATCAGCAGCAGCAATTCGATCAGCATCACGGCGATCAGGGCGATGGCCATCGGTCTTCCATGAGCGGGACCGGGGCATCATGCCACAACGATTTCGCCACCCCGGTAGATCCACGCCATGCGTGGATGTTGCGGCGAGGGCCAGGCGTCACACCGGCGGATGAAAGCCATCCACGCATGGCGTGGATCTACCGGTTCATCAACGCAATGCCTGCAATGGAATAGCTGGCGATCAACAGCCCGATCGCGTACTCCGCGACGATGATCAGCCAGAAGGTCATCGGCTCGATGTCCCGCCATGCATCAATGGTGCCGGAGCGGTGATGGCTTAGATGGACATGCCCGGTGTTGATGGCAGTTGCCGGCGCCCAGGCAAATAGAAAGGCCATCAGCATGAAGAGCAGGCTGCCGAACAGGAAGGCGACAGGTCTATGCCGGGGTGGCCGCAAAGTGGCGTAGGCGGGGCGCCAGGTGAAGGTGACCGCGATGAGCACCATCACAGCAAATCCCAGCCAGGTCATGAACGTGGTGCTCATGCGACGACACTCCGTGTCCGGCCGTAGGCGGCGTGGACGGATCATGCCATGGTTCTGCAGGGGGTGGCGGTAAAGCCATCCACGCATGGCGTGGATCTACCTCAGCGCTTCGCCTTCCAGGCCCAGGTCCCACGCTAGCCCCAGCAGCTCCTCGTCCGCGCGGGACGGCGCCGGGCGCGCATCCGCCAGCTGCTGCAGCTCGCGGATCTCTTCGCGTGCGACCTCTTCCAGCTGTTGCAGCTGCTCACGCACGCTCGCGTTGCGCGGGCGCTCGGTATCGGTGAGAGAGGGCAGGGCGCGGATCAAGGTCATGGTGCGCGTACAGGATGCATCCAACGGCAGGTTACAGGCAAAGGCCCCGGTGTGACCGGGGCCTTGCGGGCTGCCGGCAACGGCAGCGGACATCAGGATCAGAACAGCTCGACGGTACCGGCGCCCATGCTCTGCTGGGCAACCGGCTTGTGCGGCGGGCGTTCCCATTCGCTGCGCAGTTCGCGCAGGCGGCTGCCGGTGCGCTGCAGGGCGGTGGCGATCTCTTCGTCGAACACGCCGCCATTGCGGTGCAGCAGCTCCTGCAACGCCACCGCTTCGCGGTTGATCGCGGTCAGGCGGTCCAGGTGGGTGTGCACGCCGCCCAGCGCCTGGGTGGCGATGTCTTCGAACTGCAGGGCGCGCACGGCCTCGGCCACGCTGCCATCGATCGAGCGGGCGCAATCGGACACTTCGCGCATGCCATCGCCCAGCGACGCATTGATCTGCGCCACGTTGTCGAGCATCGCCGCCGCTTCCTGGCGCGCTTCACGGGAGCGGTCCATATCGCGCGAGGCCATGTGCGAGACCGTCTCGCGCACCTTGGCAATGGCGTCCTTGGAGCTGTGGGCCAGCTTGCGGATCTGCTCGTTGAAGGTGGTCGAGCGCTCGGACAGGTTGCGCACCTCGTCGGCCACCACGGCGAAGCCACGACCGGCTTCACCGGCACGCGCGGCTTCGATGGCGGCGTTCAGGGCCAGCAGGTTGGTCTGGTCGGCGATCGACTTGACGTCTTCCAGCAGCGCGAAGATGCCATCCAGGTGCTGCGCCATCTGGTCGATGTGCTGCACGGTGGTGCTGCTCTGGCCGCTCACCTGCTCCAGCGCTTCCACCAACTGCTCCATGCGATGGCTGGCGTGCTGGGCGAAACGGGCAACGTCGAGACCGGCGCTGCCTTCATCACCGGCGCGGTCGACGATGCGCGACAGGGCCTGGCTCTGCTGGCGCGACTTGCGGTTCATCGCATCGAAGCTGCCGCCGAGGCTGGAAACGGCCTGGCGGATCAGGTCGCGGGCGCGCTCGACTTCGCCACGCGAACCGTCGATTTCATTGCCGACGAAGTTGCGCAGTTCGGTCAGCAGCTGATCCTGCTCACGCAGGACGCGGGCATGTTCCGGGGAACGATGCGCCTGTGCGCGGGTGGTCCACCACGCAAAGCCCAGCCAGCTCAGCGTCATCGTGGTCAGGATCGCCCAGCGCAGGGCGGCTGGCCATTCGAATCCGATGGCGAAGGGGAGCAGCAGGGTCAGAGCCAGGGGGGCGGCCAGACGGATGAAAATGCGTGAGTACATGGACGTTCTCGGGAGGTGCACGGAGGATGTATCGGCCGTACCCCCTTTCTCTTTAACGTCGATGTGCCTTGAAGTGCATTCTGAATGCGCCGGTTTTCCGGCGCCTTGGTAGCTCAGGGGTCAGGGCCCTTTCCGTGTCGGAAAGGGATCCGACCCCACGACCTCACGCCAGCTGGCGGTCCACGGCCTCGATCATGGCCTTGCGGCTGAACAGGAAGTCCCAGTAGCTGCCACCCAGCTGGCGCCACAGCACCGCCGAGCGCACCGCCGCCAGCAGCAGGGCACGGATCTCGGCGACCACGCCGGCCTGGCCCAGGTAGTGGGGGTTGCCCTGCACCATCACCCGCGGCTTCAGGTGGCTGATGGTGTCGGCATACAGGCCGCCCAGGTTGGCCAGCACGTCCGGGTGGCCACTGTCGCCCAGTTCGACGGCCTGGCGCTGGGCGCGCTCGATTCCCGAGGCGACCTTGTTCACGGTGGCGCCATCCTGAACGAAGCGTCGCTCCAGCTGCAGCACCGACAGTGCCAGCTTGGGCAGGATCGGGTCCTGGCCCTGGCTGCGGAAGTAGTTGTGCAGCAGGCGCAGCCCGGCCTTCAGTGCATGGCGGTCTCCAAACACCTCCTGCGGCGAGGACGCATCGACACGGAACACGCTGTCCACGGCGGTGCGCACGGCGGCGGCGTCGGAATGGCCGGTATCGGCGATACGGCGTACCTGCTGCAGGGCCTGGGCAATGCCGGCCAGGGCCAGGACGCGGTCGTCGACAGTGAAACTCATGCAGCGATTACCTCAAAAGGAGAAGGGGTGGTGCGCAGGCGCTGTTCCAGCGGTGCGTCGGTGGCGGCGATCACCGCGCCACCGAGGCAGACGTCACCGTCGTACAGCACCAGCGACTGGCCCGGGGTGACAGCGCGCTGCGGGCGCGCGAAGGTGACCAGCACGCTGCCGTCGTCCAGTACCTCGACCGTACACGGCTCGTCGGGCTGGCGGTAGCGGGTCTGCGCGGTGCATTCAAAGCGCCGTGCCGGCGGTGAACCGGCAATCCAGTGCGCGGCCTCCGAGCGCAGGCGCTCGGACAGCATCCACGGGCTCTCACGGTCCTGGTCCACGTACAGCACGTTGCTGGCCACGTCCTTGCCGACCACGTACCACGGCGCTGCCGGGCGGCCGCGCACGCCGCCGATGTTCAGGCCCTCGCGCTGGCCCAGGGTGAAATAGAACACGCCCGGGTGCTCGGCGATCACGCTGCCGTCGGCCGGGTCGAGGATCTGGCCGGGCTTGGCCGGCAGGTAGCGGCCGAGGAACTCGCGGAAGTCGCGCTCGCCGATGAAGCAGATGCCGGTGGAGTCCTTCTTGGCGTGGGTCGGCAGGCTCACGTCACGGGCGATCCGGCGCAGGTCGCTCTTTTCCAGGTCGCCGATCGGGAACAGCGTCGCCGCCAGCTGCTCCTGCCCAAGCTGATGCAGGAAATAGCTCTGGTCCTTGGAACGGTCGGCGCCACGCAGCAGCAGCCACTGGCCGCCGCGCCGGGTCACCCGCGCATAGTGGCCGGTGGCGATGCGCTCGGCACCCAGCTCGCGGGCAGCGTCCAGGAAGTGCTTGAACTTCACTTCGCGGTTGCACAGCACGTCCGGGTTCGGCGTGCGTCCGGCGGCGTATTCGGCCAGGAAGTGCTCGAACACGCCCTGCCAGTACTCGCTGGAGAAATCGCGGAAGTGGAACGGGATGCCGAGCAGGCCGCAGACGGCCACCGCATCGCGGCGATCATCCTCGGCGCGGCAATCGCCACTGCCGTCGTCGGCCCAGTTCTGCATGAACAGGCCGGCGACCGCTTCGCCCTGCTGCACCAGCCGCCAGGCGGCGACCGAGGAATCGACGCCACCGGAGACGCCAACCATCACGCGTGGGGTGCTCATGCGACCTCCCGGACCAGCGAAAGCGGGTGGCGCCGGCCACCGAGGTAATCGGCCACCACCTGCCACACCAGCGGGCTGCGCTGGCGCTCACCGGCCGCCTGCAGCTCGGCCGGGGTCAGCCATAGCGCGCGGTCGATGCCGGCGTCCAGTGGCCGCGACGGGTCGTGCGAGAGTGGGCGCGCGGCATAGCAGAAGCGCAGGAAGGCGGTGCCGTCGCCCGCGGTCCATTGGTAGCAGCCGATGAAATGGGTCAGCTGCACCGTCCAGCCGGTTTCCTCGACGGTCTCACGCAGGGCCGCTTCGGCCAGGCTTTCGCCGGGCTCCAGGTGGCCGGCCGGCTGGTTCAGCACCGGGCGGCCATCGATGGTCTCTTCGACCAGCAGCACGCGGCCGCCGTCGACCACCACCGTGGCGACGGTGGCGTGCGGTGCCCAGCGCGGGTCCGGCGTGGCGTTCACTTCAGAACTCGTCCTTCTTGGTCAGTTCCAGTTCCATCGCGTCGGCGGTGCGGATGGCCGCATCGATGGCGTCGCTGAGCTGGTCGGCGGTGGCATCGGCGTCGATCTTCACCACGAACATCGCCGTGGTGTCCTGCTTCACCCAGCCGCCCATCTTGGCATCCTGCGAGTCTTCCAGCAGGCGGTTGGCCACGGCCACGGGGAACTGCTTGGTCTTGGTGCTGTAGCCCGGCGACCAGATCTCACGGATGTTGTGGGTACCGAAGTCCTCCACTGCCGAACGCACGTAGACCATCTGGGTGCGGTCGCCCTCGACATCGAACACCATCCGGTAGTCGCCATCCTCGTCGACTTCGTAGGTGTAACCCAGCTTGTCCAGGTGGCGGGCCACCGCCTTGTCGGCCTCGGTCGCGGCAGTGGCAGAGCCAGCGGCGGCCAGCGCGATCAGCAGGGCAGGCAGAAGGGTCCTTTTCATGAAGATCCTGTGAAGCATATTTGAAAGAAGATGCAATTGTGACGGGGGGCGTCCGTGCCGTCCAATCCGGGTCGGGCCGACGCAGGCCCGGCGCAACCTCTATAATGGGCAGATGCCCCATGAGTCTTCCCCCGATTCCCATCACGAGCACGGCGTTGCCGTGGAGCCCGCGCGCCCGGAAGTGGCGCCGCCGCCGTTCTACCAGGTGATGCTGCTCAACGACGACTACACCCCGATGGATTTCGTGGTGGACGTGCTGCAGCAGTTCTTCAGCATGGACCTGGACAAGGCCACGCAGGTGATGCTGCACGTGCATACCCGCGGCCGCGGGGTGTGCGGGGTGTTCACCCGCGAAGTGGCCGAGACCAAGGTCGCGCAGGTCAACGAGTACTCGCGGATGAACCAGCATCCGTTGCTGTGCACGATGGAAAAGGCCTGACCGGCGACTGATTCTCGTCCGGGCAAATTGATTCCGGACCCGTTGTGCCCACCAAGGTGGGCACCTACCAGGGCGCGGGCCTGTATCGATCCCCGGACGGGGCGTGCCCACCAAGGTGGGCACCTACCAGGGCACGCCTGTATCGATCCCCGGACGGGATGTGCCCACCAAGGTGGGCACCTGCCAGGGCAGAAGCCTGCATCACCGCGGGCGGGGTGTCCCTGCCACGTTGGGCGCCTGCCAAGCGCGGATCACCCATCCGCCAGCGCCTGCAAGGCCATCCGCACCACCGCCTCGTCGATATCGGCCGGGTCGCCGTCATCGCGGAACCACACCGCCGACAACCCCATGCTGGCCGCGATCCAGCGCAGCAGGCGCGTGCGTTCCAGGCCGGCCAGTGCGCCGACCTGCTGCAGGCGGGCGGCAAACCGCTCGGGACGCGTGGCGACGCGGATGCCCGGGCCGCACAGATCCGGGTTGCTGAACAGTGTCGTGTAATCGAAGGCGCGGTCGCCCAGCAGTCGCTTCGGGTCGATCGCCAGCCAGCCGCGCGCCCCGAAATCCAGCACGTTGTCGTGGTGCAGGTCGCCGTGCAGGGGCCGGATCTCCCGTTCGTCCTGCAGCAACCCCTCCGCCAGTGATCTGCACTGTTCCAGCAGTGGCGGCAGCGCGGCCCTTGGCTGCAGCAGGTCGGCGAACCATGTACGCAGGCAGACCAGTTCCGCGGGTGGCGCCCTCCGTGGCTGGTGCAGCCGCTGCAGGACCTGGCACAGGATCGTGGTGCAGGCGTCATCGTCGCCCTTGATCGAGCGTCGCCGCAACGAATCACCGCGGGCGCGCTCGATCAGGATCGCCGGCCCCTCGTGGGCCAGCAGGCGGGCGGCGCCGTCGCCATCCCACCAGCGCAGCAGGCGATGGCTGTTCTGCTCTTCGGTTTCGCTGCTGACCTTCAGCATTGCCGGTGCACCGGCGGCAGTCAGCACCGGCCAGAGCCGGGCATGGGGCGTTTGGATGGTCTCGCCATCACGCTGCAATCGCCAGCGGCTCAGGTAGGGTTCGCTCATGCTGGGTGGGCGGTCCTGGAGTGAATGAAGATCAAGCAATCTGCACTGCTAACGCCATCTGAACGCAGCAATCCGCTAGGGTGATGGAAATCGCGTAGTCAGGCCGCATATTGTCCCTATCTGCCGCCGGAGTAATCCATGTTCAGCAAAGACCTCGAACACACCATCGGCCAGTGCTACAAGCGCGCCCGTGAGGCCCGGCATGAGTTCATGACGGTCGAACACCTGCTGTTGGCACTGCTCGACAACCCGTCCGCCCAGGCCGTCCTGAAGGCTTGTGGGGCCGACGCCGAACGCCTGCGCCAGGAACTGGAGCAGGCCATCGAGGCCTCGGTGTCGCGCCTGGCCGAAGACGACGGCCGCGATACCCAGCCGACCCTGGGCTTCCAGCGCGTGCTGCAGCGGGCCGTTTACCACGTGCAGTCCTCGGGCAAGAAGGAGGTCACCGGCGCCAATGTGCTGGTCGCCATCTTTGGCGAGAAGGACTCCCACGCCGTCTATTACCTCAACCAGCAGGATGTGACCCGGCTGGATGTGGTCAATTACCTGTCCCATGGCATCGCCAAGCTGGGTGAGGAAGGCGAACAACCGTCCTCCTCTTCCGAAGGCGAGAGCCGCATGGAGGGCGGGGAGGGCGAGCCGAAGGGCGATGCCCTGACCGAGTTCGCCAGCAACCTCAACGAGCAGGCCCGGGCCGGGCGCATCGACCCGCTGGTCGGCCGTGCCGACGAGATCGAGCGCACCATCCAGGTCCTGTGCCGCCGTCGCAAGAACAACCCGCTGTACGTGGGCGAGGCGGGTGTTGGCAAGACCGCCATCGCCGAGGGTCTGGCCCGCCGCATCATCGAGGGTTCGGTGCCCGAGGTGCTGGCCGACGCGGTGATCTACTCGCTGGACCTCGGTGCGCTGGTCGCAGGCACCAAGTACCGCGGCGATTTCGAGAAGCGCCTGAAGAGCGTGCTGACCGCGCTGAAGAAGGTTCCCAATGCGGTGCTGTTCATCGACGAGATCCACACCATCATCGGTGCCGGTTCGGCGTCGGGCGGCACCATGGACGCCTCCAACCTGATCAAGCCCGCGCTGGCCTCGGGTGAGCTGCGCTGCATCGGCTCGACCACGTTCCAGGAATACCGCGGCATCTTCGAGAAGGATCGCGCGCTGGCCCGCCGCTTCCAGAAGATCGACATCGTCGAGCCGACCGTGGGCGAGACCTACGAAATCCTGCAGGGTCTGAAGTCCAAGTACGAGGCGCACCACGGGGTGACCTATTCCGACGAAGCGCTGCAGGCCGCAGTCGACTTGTCGGTGAAGCACATCGGCGACCGCCTGCTGCCGGACAAGGCCATCGATGTCATCGACGAGGCCGGCGCCCGCCAGCGGCTGCTGCCGGAAGGCCAGCGCAAGGAGCTGATCGACGTCGAGGAGGTGGAGGCGATCGTCGCCAAGATGGCGCGGATCCCGGCCAAGCAGGTCAGTGCCACCGACAAGGACGTGCTGCAGCACCTGGAGCGCAACCTGAAGATGGTGATCTTCGGCCAGGACCCGGCCATCGGCACCCTGGCGTCGGCCATCAAGCTGGCCCGTTCGGGGCTGGGCAATCCGGAAAAGCCGATCGGCAACTTCCTGTTCGCCGGCCCGACCGGTGTCGGCAAGACCGAGGTCACCAAGCAGCTGGCGCTGCAGCTGGGCATCGAGTTGGTCCGCTTCGACATGTCCGAGTACATGGAGCCGCATTCGATCAGCCGCCTGATCGGTGCGCCCCCGGGTTACGTCGGTTTCGATCAGGGCGGACTGCTGACCGAAAAGATCGTCAAGACCCCGCACTGCGTGCTGCTGCTGGACGAAATCGAGAAGGCGCATCCGGACATCTTCAACATCCTGTTGCAGGTGATGGACCGCGGCGTGCTGACCGACACCAATGGTCGCGAAGCCAACTTCAAGAACGTGGTGCTGGTGATGACCACCAATGCCGGCGCGGCGCAGGCCTCGCGGCGTTCGATCGGCTTTACCAAGCAGGACCATGCCACCGACGCGATGGAGACCATCCGCCGCGCCTTCACCCCGGAGTTCCGCAACCGCCTCGATGCGGTGGTGCAGTTCCAGCCGCTGGGCTTCGAGCACATCCTGCGCGTGGTCGACAAGTTCCTGATCGAGCTGGAGATGCTGCTGCAGGACAAGCACGTCAGCCTGTCGGCCACGCCGACCGCGCGCGACTGGCTGGCCCACCACGGCTTCGACCCGCTGATGGGTGCCCGCCCGATGGCCCGCGTGATCCAGGACAAGATCAAGCGTCCGCTGGCCGACGAGCTGTTGTTCGGCAAGCTGGTCAACGGCGGCAAGGTCAGCATCGATGTACGTGATGACGAGCTGGTGGTCGAAACCCACGCCGAGCCGGAGCGCTTGCTGCCGGCGACGGTGGAGTAAGCCCCCCCCGGGGTACATGCCGGGCGTGACAGGGAACAAGGGCGGCTACGGCCGCCCTTGTTGTTTCTGCCATTCAGCGCCCCTGTTGGGCCAGGCGCTTGAAGGTGGCCGCATCGATCGGCTCGATCCGGGTCACGCCGCAATGGTTGCTGTCGGTGCGCAGCGTGCTGCGCGCATCGCCACAGATCCGTTCGGGGGTGCTGGGCGTGAAGAAGACATAGCTGGCCGAGGCGGCAGCGCCGAGGCACCGCTTCTGCAGGTGGATCCGATAGTGGTTGTCGCCATCGCGCAGCAGCACTTCGCGTTCCGTGCTGGACGGGCGGATATCACGGTTGGCGCCGACGGCGATGCATTCGGTCGGGGCGCTGGGTGTGGTGGCGTCGGTGGCGCGTGCCACCAGGGGGAGGCTGGCCAGCAGAACTGCCGGCAGCAGGACATGCGGGAGCAGGGCGTTCATGATCGGGCGGGGGGTGACGATCCGGACTGGATCGGATCCCACGATGCCGGCGTCGGCGCAAATGCGAATCTGCCGCAAGCAGGGCTGACCGACGCCACGGTGAGTTCGGTCACGATGACCTCCGGCAGGGCCGGATTCCGGGCATGACAAAAGGCCAGCAACGAGGGCTGGCCTTGTCGAAGTGGCGCCAGGCGCCGACCGCTTACTTCATGCGGTAGGTGATACGACCCTTGGTCAGGTCGTACGGGGTCATTTCAACCTTGACCCGGTCACCGGTAAGGATGCGGATGTAGTTCTTGCGCATGCGGCCGGAGATGTGGGCGATGATTTCGTGCCCATTTTCCAGGCGAACGCGGAAAGTGGTGTTCGGCAGCGTCTCGCTGACGGTGCCCTCGAACTCGATGGAATCGTCTTTCGACATGTAGTCCTGTGCGGTTCAGAAAACGGCCACGCTGGGCCTAAGGCGCAGCATTTTACGCGTGACGGGGCCAGCTTGCAAAGTTTGTGTTAACCCTCGGCCAAACGCGTTGCCGGCAGGCGTCCGATGGCCTGGGTCCAGGGGCCTTCACGGCCCTCGCGGCGCACGGCGTGGCGCACGTGGTCGAGGAAGGGCGCGCGCGGCATATGCTCGGCGCCCATCCGCAGCAGGTGCGGGTTCTCCACCTGGGCATCGATCAGTTCCCAGCCCCAGCCGCGCAGGGTCAGCGCCAATGCGGCCAGCGCGATCTTGGAGCCACCGCTGGCGCCGCTGAACATGCTCTCGCCGAAGAACATCGACCCGATGGCCACCCCGTAGATGCCGCCGACCAGCGTCTGCCGATCCCAGACCTCGAAGGAATGAGCGAAGCCGAGATCGTGCAGCTGGCTGTAAGCCTCGACCATCGCCGGGCTGATCCAGGTGCCATCCTGGCCGGGCCGGGGTGCCGCGGCGCAGGCGCGCATCACACGACTGAAGGCGGTGTCGGCGGTGACCTCCCAGGTGCTGCTACGCAGCTGCCGGCGGAAACGGCTGGACAGATGCACGCTGTCGGTGCGGAACACCATGCGTGGGTCCGGCGACCACCACAGGATGGGTTCGCCCTCGCTGAACCACGGAAAGATGCCGCCGGCATACGCATTGAGCAGGCGTGCCGGGTGCAGGTCGCCGCCCACGGCGAGCAGGCCATCAGGCTGGCGCAGCGCGGTCTCGGCCGGAGGGAAGGGCGCGTCCGGCGCATCGGCCAGGCGCCAGGGCAGCGGGCGGGTCATGTGGGTGATTGTAGCGAGCACCGCACCGGTAGCGCCGGGCCATGCCCGGCGGTCGCTTCGGTAGATGCCAACCTTGGTTGGCAGTTCACCCGTCCGCGCGGAATGGGCTATGCCCCAGCAGCTCCTGCCGGTACCGCCGCACGTCGCGCCGCTCCTGCCGGCACCACTCCTGCAGTGCCTCGGCGAAATCCGCATCGGCCACCCAGTGACGGCTGCGCACCACGGTGGGCAGGAAACCCCGGGCCAGCTTGTGTTCGCCCTGTGCGCCGGGCTCGAACCGGGCCACGCTTTCGCGCAGGCAGTACTCGATGCCCTGGTAGTAGCAGGCCTCGAAGTGGAGGCCGGGCAGGGTGGCGCCGCCCCAGTAGCGTCCATACAGGGTGTCGCCGCCGCGCAGGCACAGCGCACCGGCAATCGGCTCGCCGTCGAGCTCGGCCAGGAACAGCACTAGTCCACGCCCCAGTGATATCGCCAGATGGCGCAGGAAGGCCTCGGTCAGCGCCGGCGCGTTGCCGTACTCAAGAAAGGTTTGCAGGTAGAAGCGGTACATCGCCTGCAGATCGGCGCGGCTCGCTTCATCGCCGTGCACCACGCGGAAGGTGATGCCCTGGCGCGCGACCTTGGCGCGCTCCTGGCGGATGTTCTTGCGGTGCTTGTGGTCCATCGCGCCGAGGAACTGCTCGAACGTGGACCAGTCACCCGGGTTCTGCCACTGGAACTGCACATCCTCGCGCAGCAGCCAGTCATCGCCGAACAGTGCCTCATCGCTGGCGGTGTGGAAGTTGATGTGGGCCGATGACACGTCCAGCGCTGGCAGTGCCTCGCGCAATGCCGGCAGCAATGTGGCGCGCCCGGAATCGTGACGGGCCAGCAGCCGAGGGCCAGTGACCGGCGAGTACGGCACCGCGCCCAGCCACTTCGGGTAGTAGCCGCGGCCGTGGCGCGCGTAGGCATTGGCCCAGGCGTGGTCGAACACGAACTCACCATGCGAGTTGGTCTTCAGGTACCCCGGGATGGCGCCCACCAGGCTGTCGCCTTCCCATAGCGTGAAGTGCCGGGGCTGCCAGCCCCAGTCCTCGCGCAGGCACCCGTGTTGTTCCAGCCCACAGAGAAAGGCGTGGCTGACGAAAGGGTTGCGGCCGTCGTGCAGGGCATCCCAATCGGCGGCGGGAATGCACTGCAGGGACTCGATGAAGCGGGCGGAGGGCATGAGGGAAGGATAGGGCAGATGAAACAAAAAGGCCGACGCATGGACGTCGGCCTTTTGCCTGCGTCGAGCATGGCTCGACGCTACAGAGTCCGGTCAGCGTTTCAGCCGGCCTTGCCTTCGGCGTCCAGGAAGCGCTCGGCGTCCAGGGCGGCCATGCAGCCGAAACCGGCCGAGGTGATCGCCTGGCGGTAGTGCTGGTCGGCCACGTCGCCGGCGGCGAACACACCTTCCACCGAGGTCTGGGTGGCGTTGCCGCCCAGGCCCGAGCGGATTTCCAGGTAGCCATTGTTCATGGCCAACTGGCCGTCGAACAGCTGGGTGTTCGGGTGGTGGCCGATGGCCACGAAGAAGCCGTGGGCCTCGATGTCGCGGGTGCTTCCGTCCAGGGTCGACTTCACGCGCACACCGGTCACGCCGGCGTCGTTGCCCAGCACTTCTTCCACCTGGTGGTGCCAGACGGTCTCGATCTTGCCGGCCGCCACCTTGGCGAACAGCTTGTCCTGCATGATCTTTTCCGCCTTCAGGGTGTCGCGGCGGTGGACCAGGTAGACCTTGCGGGCGATGTTGGACAGGTACAGCGCCTCTTCCACGGCGGTGTTGCCGCCACCGACCACGACCACGTCCTGGTCACGATAGAAGAAACCGTCACAGGTGGCGCAGGCGGACACGCCGCGGCCCTTGAACTCGTCCTCGGTCGGGATGCCCAGGTACTTGGCGGTGGCGCCGGTGGCGATGATCAGGGCATCGCAGGTGTATTCGTGGCTGTCACCGATCAGCTTGAACGGGCGCTGGGAGACGTCGGCGGTATGGATGTGGTCGAAGATGACCTCGGTCTCGAAACGCTCGGCGTGGGCCTGCATGCGTGCCATCAGGTCCGGGCCCATCAGGCCGTGGGCGTCACCCGGCCAGTTGTCCACCTCGGTGGTGGTCATCAGCTGGCCACCCTGCTGCAGGCCGGTGATGACGACCGGCTTCAGGTTGGCGCGGGCGGCGTAGACGGCGGCGGTCCAGCCGGCCGGGCCGGAACCGAGGATGACGAGGCGCTGGTGGCGGGAGGGCAGGCTGGTGCTCATGTAGACTCGCGAAAAGGTAGATGGGACAAGGCGCTGGCGATGTTTGCGCAGCATCCGTGGCTGGTCATAGAGTGGCGGCTGGGGCAGGGCGATTCAAGCCGATGAACAGAACGGCGTTGTCCATCGGTTGTTCCGGCCCCCGCGGAACCCGTCAGACGCCGGATAACTGAAAACTGACGCCGTCTCATTTATTATCAATCACTAACAGCGCATTCCAAAGGTATGGTCTAAGGTGGCGAAGCAGGTCCCCGAACGCTCCAAGTCCGACGACAGCAAGGCGTCACGTCGCACGGCCGCGGCGGCGACGACCGACAATCCACGCCGCCAACGCCTCTGGCGCGACCTTGGCCTGATCGCCATCGCGCCGGCGCTGCTGTACCTGGCGGCCAGTCTGTTCACCTATTCAGCCACCGACCCCGGCTGGTCGCATACCGGCAGCGTGGTTGCCCCGGTGCACAACCTCGGTGGCCGCGCCGGCGCCTGGATCGCCGACGTGCTGCTGCAGTTGTTCGGCTATATCGCCTTCCTGCTGCCGGTAGTGCTCGGCGCCCTGGCGTGGATCGCCATGTTCGGGCTGAAGCGCGAGAGCAAGGGCGAGAACGACCTTGACCCTGCACTGCGCCTGGTCGGCCTGGTGGGCTTCCTGATCGCCGGCACGGGGTTCCTGCACGTGCGCCTGTTCAGTGGCGACGTCTCCAGCGCTGGCGGCATTCTCGGCAAGCTGGTCGGCAACTCGCTCACGGTGGGCTTCGGTGCGCTGGGCGCGAACCTGTTCGTGCTGGTGCTGCTGCTGGCCTCGATCACGCTGGCGACGGGGCTGTCCTGGTTCACGGTGATGGAGAAGATCGGCCGCGGCGTGATGTCGCTGGCACCGTTGCTGGCGCGCAAGAAGGAAGAAGTCACCGAGTGGCAGCAGACGCGGGTGATGCGCGAGGAGCGCCAGGAAGTGCGCAAGGCCGATGCCGAGGTGCGCGCCAAGCGCGAGCCGGTGAAGATCGAGCCACGCCCGGAGCCGGTGATCGAGAAGAGTGACCGGGCCAAGCGCGACACGCAGATCCCGATGTTCCGTGGCGTCAATGGCGATGGCTCGGACCTGCCGCCGCTGGCCCTGCTGGACGATCCCAAGCCACAGCCGGTGGGGTATGACAAGGAAACCCTGGACGCGCTGTCGCGGCAGATCGAGTTCAAGCTGAAGGATTTCCGCATCGACGCCCAGGTGGTCGGCGCCAACCCCGGCCCGGTCATCACCCGTTTCGAGATCGAGCCGGCGCCGGGCATCAAGGTCAGCCAGATCAGTTCGCTGGACAAGGACATCGCGCGCGGCCTGTCGGTGAAGTCGGTGCGCGTGGTGGACGTCATTCCGGGCAAATCGGTGATCGGCCTGGAAATCCCCAACGTCACCCGCGAGATGATCTACCTCTCCGAGCTGCTGCGTTCGAAGGAGTACGACAAGTCGGCCAGCGTGCTGACCCTGGCGCTGGGCAAGGACATCGCCGGCCGTTCGACCGTGGCCGACCTGGCGCGCATGCCGCACCTGCTGGTGGCCGGTACCACCGGTTCGGGCAAGTCGGTGGCGGTCAACGCGATGGTGCTGAGCCTGCTGTTCAAGGCCTCGCCGAAAGACCTGCGGATGCTGATGATCGACCCGAAGATGCTCGAACTGAGCGTCTACCAGGGCATCCCGCATCTGCTGGCGCCGGTGGTCACCGACATGAAGGAGGCCGCCAACGGCCTGCGCTGGTGCGTGGCCGAGATGGAGCGCCGCTACAAGCTGATGAGCGCGGTGGGCGTGCGCAACCTGGCCGGCTTCAACAAGAAGGTGAAGGAAGCGCAGGACGCCGGCCAGCCGCTGATGGACCCGCTGTTCAAGCCGAACCCGGAACTGGGCGAGGCGCCGCGCCCGCTGGAGACGCTGCCGTTCATCGTCATCTTCATCGACGAATTCGCCGACATGATGATGATCGTCGGCAAGAAGGTGGAAGAACTGATCGCGCGCCTGGCGCAGAAGGCGCGTGCGGCCGGCATCCACCTGATCCTGGCTACGCAGCGCCCGTCGGTGGACGTGATCACCGGCCTGATCAAGGCCAACATCCCGACCCGCATCGCTTTCCAGGTCAGCTCCAAGATCGACTCGCGCACCATCCTCGACCAGTCCGGTGCGGAAACCCTGCTGGGCCACGGCGACATGCTGTACCTGCCGCCAGGCACCGCCATGCCCGAGCGCGTGCACGGTGCCTTCGTCTCCGACGAGGAAGTGCATCGCGTGGTCGAACACCTCAAGGCGATGGGCCCGGCCGACTACGTCGACGGCGTGCTGGACGAAGTGCAGACGATGGGTGACGGCGTGGTCGTCGGCGCCACCGGCCTGCCCGAGAACAGCTCTGCCGGCGATGAGTCCGACCCGTTGTATGACGAAGCGCTGCGCGTGGTCACCGAGACCCGCCGCGCCTCTATTTCCGGCGTGCAGCGCCGGCTGAAGATCGGCTACAACCGTGCAGCGCGACTGATCGAGGCCATGGAAGCGGCCGGTGTGGTCAGTCCACCCGAGCACAATGGCGACCGCACGGTGCTGGCACCGCCGCCGCCGAAGTAAGACCCGACGTTTCCCCCACGACGTCCAAGGAACCGACGCATGCTTCACCCCGTACCCAGCGCGCTGGCACTGGCGCTGGCAGCCTTCCTGGCTGCCGGCCCGGCACTGGCAGACACCGCCACCTCCGCGCCCGCTACGGCGCCGCCTTCCACCAGCGGCGATACCGAAGCCAGCAACAATTTCAGCATTGTCCGTTACCGCGCCGACTACCAGGTGCGGCCGGATGCGGGCAATGTGCAGACTGAAACCTACGAAGTCCTTCTCAAGACCAAGGCCTCCGTCGAGCAGTTCAGCCAGGTACGACTGAGCTACAGCGAGAAGATGGAGACGCTGGAAGTGCTGGGCGCCTACACCATCACCGCCGACGGCCAGCGCCGCGACGTGCCGGCCGACCGCATCTACACCCAGGAGAGCTACTCCAGCGCTTCGGCGGCAATGTACGCCGACCGCAAGGTGCGGGTGATCGTGTTCCCGAACCTGGCACCGGGCACGCACCTGTACTACCAGGTGCGCCGCACCCAGGCCACGCCTTACTTCCCCGGCTATTTCGGCCTGTGGGAGACCTTCAATGTATTCACCGAGTACGAGGACGCCGAGGTCACCCTGAGTGCGCCGGCCAACCTGCCGATGTTCATCGACAGCCGTGGCGTGCAGGGCAGTGACCGACCGACGGTGAAGAACGGCCAGGCGCAGTGGCGCTGGCGCTACCAGCGTCGCGAGGCGATGCCGGCGCAGAACTGGTCAGCGGCGGGCTGGGAGTTCGGCCCGAACATCATGGCCAGCACCTATCGTGACTGGTCGCAGATGGGCCGCGCGTACCAGCTCAAGGCTGGCCCGGCCGCGCAGGTCACGCCGGAACTGCAGGCGCTGGCCGACCAGGTCACCGCCGGCATCAGCGACCGCCGCGAGCAGGCCGATGCGCTGTACCGCTGGGTGGCGCAGAACATCCGCTATGTGGCCGTGTACCTGGGCAATGGTGGCCTGGAGCCGAACAGCGCGCAGAGCATCCTCGACAACCACTATGGTGACTGCAAGGACCACGTGACGATCCTGGAAGCGCTGCTGGCGGCCAAGGGCATTGCCAGTTCGCCGGTGCTGATCGGCGCCGGTGGCGGCCCGACCCTCCCGAAGATTCCGGTGCTGGGCCGCTTCAACCACGCCATCACCTACATTCCCGAGTTTGATCTGTACCTGGATTCGACCACCGCGTGGGCGCGCTTCGGCCAGCTGCCCGAAGGTGACCTGGGCGCCCCGGTGATGCGCACCCGCGACGCCACGCTGGCGCGCACGCCGGCCAACACGCCGGAGCGCAATGCCACCTCGATGGAAGTGCGCTTCACCTTCGACGCCAATGGCAACCTGCGCGGCGAGACGATTCCGAAGCTGGGCGAGAATGCCGAGATCGGCATGCGCGCGCAGTTTTCTCAGCTCAACGCGCAGAACCGTGCGCGCGCTGAAGAGCAGATCATGGCCGCGTCCGGCTTCGATGGGCGAGGGCAGCTGCAGATCCAGGGCGTGCCGGTCGACCTGACCCGGCCGTTTGGCTACCGCATGGCGTTCCAGGCCGAGGACTACGCCGACTTCAGCGTGGCCGGTGGCATGGCCGTGCCCGATCCGCCGGGCGGCGAGTCGGTGCGCGGTCTGTACGCCACCGCCTCGGCGCCGGCCAACGAGACGCCGTTCTACTGCAATGCCAGCCTGCGCGAGGAAACCTACCGCCTGCAGTTCCCGGCCAATGCGCCGATCATTGCGATCCCGGCCAGCCAGCGCTTCAGCAACACCGCCGGTGAGTACCGGGTGGACTGGAGCCGCGAGGGCCAGGACGTGATCGTGCGCCACCGCCTGCAGCAGAACGCGGTACGTGGGCCGGAGGCGCTGTGCCAACCGCAGGACTACCCGGCGTTCCGCGCGCTGTATCGCGAAGTGCGGCGCGGCTTCCGTGGCCAGGTGCTGTACGGCAAGCTGCCGGGCGCGGGCGGCTGAATCGCCGATGGACGTCCGGGGCGGCATAATGTCGCCCTGATCGCCCATTCATGTTTCTCCGGGCACACTGGCTACCACCTTTCCTGGCGTTCGCGCCCACAGGATTCCTGCATGAACTTCCGCTTCCGCCGTTTCCTTGCCACCACCACCTTGGCCGTGGCCTGCGCCGCTGCCGGCAGCGTCTGGGCCGGTGCCCGCGATGACCTGAAGAGCTTCACCAGTGGCCTGAAGGGCCTGGATGGCCAGTTCAGCCAGCAGGTGTTCGACAGCCGCGGCAAGGTGAAGGAATCGACCAGCGGCCGCGTTGCCTTGTCCGCACCGCGCCTGTTCCGCTGGGAGTACGTGCGCCCACACGAACAGCTGATCGTGGCCGACGGCAAGAAGGTCTGGATGTATGAGCCGGACCTGGAACAGGCCACCGTGCGCGAGCAGGGCAAGGAAGAGCAGAACAGCCCGCTGACCGCGCTGATCAATCCGGCGTTGCTGGAGCAGCAGTACGACGTCAGCGAAGAGGCCGCAAAACGTGATGGCCTGCAATGGCTGTCGCTGTCGCCGAAGCGCGAGACCGAAGCCAGCTTCCAGTACGCTGCGCTGGGCTTCAACGCCCAGGGCCTTGCCAAGATGGAAATCACCGACGCGGTCGGCCAGCGCACCGTGATCAGCTTCACTGGCTGGAAGCGCAACCCGGGCTTCGCTGCCGGCACCTTCAGCTTCACCCCGCCGAAGGGCACCGACGTCATCGGCAACTGATCGGGGACGCCGGGCATGGCCCGGCGCTACCTGCTCTGGTGGGTGCCAACCGGCACCACCTTGGTGGGTGTCAACCTTGGTTGACACGCTTTTGATCTGCCGGCCAGCGGCCGGCACTACCGGTCATGGGCTGACTGCCTGGGTGGGTGCCAACCTTGGTTGGCACGCTCTCGGCCGGCTCATCCGTTGTCCGGGTGAACGATCACCTGCCACACGGTGCCATCAAATCGAATCAGATCCCAGGGTGTCAGTACCCACAGCACGCCATCGGCGGAACTGATGTCGTTAATTGCAGCATCCATCAGTTCTTCAGGAATGTCCGCCTTCAGGCGTTCAACCACTCCAGAGTTGGGGCTGTAGAGATAGAGTCCATTCTCTGAGCCGATGTAGATGGCTTGTCCGTACCTGCAAGCGCAATAGAACGGGACTTCGGGGCTGATCTGATGCGGGATCGGCGTGAAACCCGTATTGATCTGCCCCATCAAGATTGTTGCCTCGGTACCGACCAGGAACAGTTCGCCCGAATCCGTTCTGGATGCATGCAGCAGTTCGGCGGAGGTGATCGGCTCCGGAATATTCCAGATGGCCCCATCCCAGTGCGCAATCAGGCCGTCAGAACCGATCGCATAGAGATCGGTAAGGCCGGTTCCGCAGAGGTCATTCACGCTGGCCAGATCCAACTCAGCGAGTAGCTGCTTGACCGCTTGATTCTTGCCGATTTGCGCCAGATCGGCGCGTGATTCTTCAAATCTTCGCCGAAGCTCTGCGTCGCGCTCTGCAGGGTCAGCGGGTAGTGGTGGCACACCGTCCAGTTCGAACAGATGGCCAACGCAGGCAAGCCAGTTGTCGAAATCAATCGACTCAAGATCGTCCTTGAGACTCCCGCGTTCGGGTGCGGGGAAGTGGGTGGGAAGCTGCTTCCAGCCAGTCTCGCTACGGTGATAGATCATCCCGTGCACGCCACAGCAGAACAGATCCTTGCCCAGTTGCCGAACTCGGGTCAGGCCCCCGCAGAAGTGATCACCTTCAGGTGGAATGAGCTCGCATTTCGTGCCTGATCGAGCGAGGTCTTCAAGGTGGCCGTAGAAGTCCAGGGCCAGTACACGGCGCTCCCGCCCGTCCTGTTGTTCAGGGATGAAGATGGCGGACTCGACCTGCCAGTCGGACAGGTCGTGATAGAACCATTTCTCATCCGTTTGATGTTGATAGAAGAACATCCGGGAGGGCGGGCCGGGATCAGGGTCGTAGCATTCGTGCCCCGGGCCAATCCTTGCAGCCAGGTAGTAGATGTCCGCGTCGACGGCGCAGCCAGCAACGAACTCGAGGACATTGGAGTCGGGATCGCGCACGGGTGGGTCCTGAATGGTTGAGTTCCAGATTTTCGGTTACTGATAAGGATGCATGGGCCCCGCGAAAGCATGCTCCATGTGAATCAGCGGCTTACCGATGTATCGGTGGCGCCCGCTTCGGCCCATTTCCGACACATTGCGGGGTTGCCGGCCAGCGGCCGGCACTACCGCCGTTCGTCCGGCCCTGCTTGGCGAAAGCGGTACAATGCGCCGGTGCCAAGACATCGCTCCACCTCCTTCCCCGGCCCCGATCTGCTGAGTGTTGATCGGGAACATCTGCGCCCGCTGGCCGAGCGCATGCGCCCGCGCACCCTGGACGAAATGGTCGGGCAGAAGCGCCTGCTGGCGCCCGACAGTGCGCTGCGCCGCGCGGTCGAATCCGGTCGCGTTCATTCGATGATCCTGTGGGGGCCGCCAGGCTGCGGCAAGACCACGCTGGCGCTGCTGTTGGCCGAGTATTCCGACGCCGAATTCCGTGCCATCTCTGCGGTGCTGTCCGGCCTGCCGGAAGTGCGCCAGGTGCTGGCCGAAGCCGCGCAGCGCTTCGCCGAAGGCCGGCGCACCGTGCTGTTCGTGGACGAAGTGCACCGCTTCAACAAGGCGCAGCAGGATGCGTTCCTGCCGCATATCGAGCGCGGCACCATCCTGTTCGTTGGCGCCACTACCGAGAATCCGTCGTTCGAACTGAACTCGGCGCTGCTGTCGCGCTGCCGCGTGCATGTGCTGGAAGGCGTTTCGCCCACGGACATCGTCGAGGCACTGGAGCGTGCGTTGGGTGACCGCGAGCGCGGCCTGGGCGAAGAGCATATCGAGGTCGCCCCCGAGCTGCTGCTGGAAATCGCCACCGCCGCCGATGGCGACGTGCGCCGTGCGCTGACCCTGCTGGAAATCGCCGCCGAGCTGGCGGGCGGCGAGGGTGGCCGCATCACGCCGCAGACCCTGACCCAGGTGCTCGCCGATCGCACCCGACGCTTCGACAAGGGCGGCGAGCAGTTCTACGACCAGATCTCGGCGTTGCACAAGTCGGTGCGCAGCTCGAACCCGGATGCGGCGCTGTACTGGCTGACCCGCATGCTCGATGGCGGCTGCGATCCGTCCTACCTGGCGCGTCGCCTGACCCGGATGGCCATCGAAGACATCGGCCTGGCCGATCCGCGTGCGCAGAGCATGGCGCTGGAAGCCTGGGACATCTACGAGCGGCTGGGCAGCCCGGAGGGCGAGCTTGCGTTCGCCCAGCTGGTGCTCTATCTGGCCAGCACCGCCAAGTCGAATGCCGGCTATGCGGCGTTCAACCAGGCCAAGGCCGATGTGCGCGAAAGCGGCACCGAAGAAGTGCCGCTGCATCTGCGCAATGCGCCGACCAAGCTGATGAAGGAGCTCGGCTACGGCGCCGAGTACCAGTATGACCATGACGCCGAAGGTGGCATCGCGCTGGACCAGACCGGCTTCCCCGATGCGATGGGCGAGCGGGTGTACTACAACCCGGTGCCACGTGGCCTGGAAATCAAGCTGAAGGAAAAGCTGGACCGGCTGCGTGCCGAGCGCGAAGCGGCGAGGGCGGCCAAGGGCCGTTGACCCCGCTTCCGTAGAGTCGAGCTTGCTCGACTCCGCTCTTGCATGGGCTTACAGGTACCTCTTGGAACAGCAGCCGAGCATGGCTCGGCTCTACAGGGGTAATGGCGGTCGAGCGTGGTTCGTCACCACATTGTTCTGCGCACGCGCATTTGGCACACTGCGCGGCTTCTCTTTTCAAGGATCGATGCCGTGCAGGAAATGATTCTGCCGTTGAAGCGCTACGCGCAGTTCGATGGCCGTGCCAACCGTCGCGAATACTGGATGTTCCAGCTGTTCCTGTTGATCGTCTCGGCCGTCCTGATGGTGCCGCTCATCACCGCTTTGGTGATGCAGTCCGACGGCCTGGGCATCGCGTCGATCATCCTGTTTGCCGTGTTCTGGCTGGCCACCCTGTTGCCGGTCATCGCCGTCACCGTGCGCCGCCTGCATGACTGCAACCAGTCGGGCTGGTTGTACCTGCTGGCCTTCATTCCGTTCGGCGGCCTGGTGATCTTCGTGTTCGCGCTGCTGCCCGGTACGCCGCAGGAAAATGCATACGGCCCGGTGCCTGCGGGGCCGTAACTTGGCATGAGTCGAGCATGGCTCGACGCTACAGGTGCAAAGAAAAGAAGCCGGCGTTTCGCCGGCTTCGTCTTTACTTGAGGCTGCAACTGCCGAAAGACAGGTAGTCCGTGCCCGAGCTGAACTGCAGCGTGCAGCTGGCGGTGAAGACAGCGCCTTCTTCCAGTGCGCCCAGTTTGGCCGCCTGCTGCTCATCATCGCTGGTCAGTCGTGCCAGGACATTGCCCTGGTCATCGCCGGCCTCGATGAGCGGCTCGCCCGCCATGTTGCTGGAAACGCCCAGCGCCACGGCGGTGAAGGTCACCGTCTGGTTGAGTTCCTGCATGCTCAGCGTCGAATTGCCGGCTTCTTCAAAGGCTTGGTAGAGCGTCGGAAGATCCTGTGCGGCATGGGCGGCCAGCGGCGCGAGCAGGCCGAGGGTGAGGGCGATCAGTGTGGTGTGCTTCAAGGGGGTCTCACAATCATGGGATCCAATCCCATGGTGGTTGTGGCGCGGATGAACGCGACCGGGTCGGCGGCAGGCTGCCCGCCGTCCATGGCTGCGCTGGAAGCGGGGCGGTCCAATGCCCCGGTGGGCGGCAAAATAGGTGAAATTCCGCCTTTTGTGCAAGCGGGCGTGCGCGCGCGTGATACACAGCGTGACGTGTGATCGATGTGATAATCATTCGCGTTTGAGGTAGACTGCGGTCCCTTGTGAACCGGCGGCTACGGGCCGCTTCTGCTGCCGCCGATGAAGCATCTTGTCCTGCCTCCGCACCGTGGTCCGCTGGCCCGCGGCCTCGCCGCCCTGATGATGGGTCTGCTCCTGGCCACTCCGTACGCCCATGCGCAGCAGCGCAATCCGCTGCAGAAGATCGGCCACACCGTGCTCGAGGAGCCGGCGGCCAGCTATCGCTTCGAGCATTTCGTGGTGGACAGCCCCGACCAGCAACGCCGCTGGCGGGCGAACGTGGCGATCCCGGCAAAGGCGGGCAAGGCGCCGCTGCCGGTGCTGTACGCGCTGGACGGCAATGCCGTGGCGATGGTGCTGGACCAGCCGATCCTGGCCGAACTGGCGGCACGCAAGGCGCCGCCGGTGCTGGTGCTGATCGGCTACGACAACGACCTGCGCATCGATTCGAAGGCGCGCACCCGCGACTACACCGCGTGGATCGACCGCGCCGACGACGAGAGCGGCACGACCCAGGCAGTAGGCGGGGGCGCCGCCGCGTTCCTTGATGTGATCGAGCGGCGGATCAAGCCCGAGGTCGAGCGCCGCGCACGCATCGATACGCAGCAGCAAGCGCTGTGGGGCCACTCGCTGGGCGGCCTGTTCGTGCTCAACGCGCTGTACACCCGCCCGGCCGCCTTCCAGTCCTACCTGGCAGCCAGCCCGTCGCTGTGGTGGAGCCAGGGTGCGGCGCTGGGCGATCCGGAACAGCAGTTCGTGCAGAACGTGCACGGCCAGCACGCAAAGCTCTGGTTGATGCTGGGCGGCGCGGAGCGCATCGGTGACCGCGGCAAGCGCGACATGAACAACCCGCGCGTGGTCGCGCACCTGCGCCGCATCGGCGGCGCCACCCCGGACGCAGCGATGCAGCTGTCCGAGCGGTTGGGCAAGGTGCCCGGGCTGAGCGTGCACTACCGCGAGTTCGATGGCCTCGGCCACGGTCCGATGCTGCCAGCCTCGTTCCACGCTGCGCTGCATGAGTTGTATGGCGTCACCGATCGCAGCGCGGGCGACGGCGCTGCCACTGGCAGTGACAACGCCGCCGAATGAATCCCCTCGCACGCGATGCCGTGCGACCCCACTACCCAGGCGAGGCTGCCGACGTGCAGCGGCCCAGGCAACCGATGACTTCCGCGCCACGTGGCGCGGCCTACGTGTGCAAGGAGCCTTCCATGTCGTTCCGTCCGTCTTTCCGTCTCACTTCCCTGGCCGCAGGCCTGTTGCTGGCAGTGACCGCCACTGCGCAGCCGGTGTTCGACCAACCGGCCAACGCCACCTTCAAGGGCCAGGTTGTCTCACGCGGTGAGAACGTGGTTCCCGGCAGCACCGCCGACGTGGTCGGCCGCGGTTTCGTGCCGGGCCAGAAGGTCAGCCTGCTGCGTGGCGACAGCGTGCTCAACGCGCAGCCGGTGGTGGTCGATGCCGATGGCAACTTCAAGACCCAGCTGAGCATTCCGGCCGATGCGGTGCCCGGCACCCACCCGGTGGTGGTGCGTGCCAGCCAGCCGGCCGCGGCCACGGTGCTGAAGCTGCGCGTCTCGCCGCAGCTGCCGCTGTCGGGCCAGGCGCAGTTCGCCACCCAGTCCAACAAGCTGGTGCCGGGCCTGTACCAGTCCGCCTACAGTGCCGCCAGCAACGCGGTGTTCGTGACTTCGGCGGTGGGCCGCCCGCCGGTGACCCAGTCGCAGCTGCTGAAGCTGGACCCGAAGACGCTGAAGGTGACCAAGGCGATCACCCCGGCACAGGTGCCGGGCAGCACCAACGGTGCGGTGTACGCGGTCTATGGCGTGGGCGTGGATGACACCAACGGCAATGTCTGGGTCACCAATACCCGCCAGAACTCGATCGCGGTCTATCGCCAGAAGGACCTGTCGCTGGTCCACCAGTTCCCGGTCGATGCCGTGCCGCACGCGCGCGACGTGGTGGTCGACGGTACCCACGGCAAGGTGTTCGCCTCGGCCACCGGCGAGGACCACCTGTCGGTGTTCGACGCCAAGACCCTCAAGGAGCTGCCGCCGGTGACGCTGGAGTCCGGCGTGGACGACGGCAAGTTCACCCCGATGAGCCTGGTGCTGGACGAGAAGGGCGGCAAGCTGTTCACCGTCAGCATCGGTACGCCGGAAGCGGCGGTGATCGACGTGGCCAGCGGCAAGGTCGACAAGGTCATCGACCTGGGCAATTCGATCAGCGCCTCCGGCGTCGCCTTCGATGCCGCACGCAACCGCCTGTACGTGGCCTCGCAGGGCACCGACAACCTGTTGATCGTCGATGTGGCCGCCGGCAAGGTGCTGCATGACGTGCCGGTCGGTGCCGGTGCACTGAACGTCGCCTTCGACGATGCCTCCGGCCTGGCCTACGTCAGCAACCGCGGCGCCGGTACCGTCACCGTGGTCAACGGCGATGGCAAGGTGGTCGCCAACCTTGAGGGCGGCACGCTGCCGAACCACGTCCGCGCCGATGGCAAGGGCAATGTGTTCGCGGTGAACAAGTCGCGCGGCGCCGAAGACCCGAAGGGTGATCGCATCACCCGCATCACCCCGAAGCAGTAAGTCACCGGGCCGGGCGGTGCGTGTGCCGCCCGGCCAGCAAGGAGAACGTCCATGAACATCGCATCCCGTCTGCGCCTGTGTGCGCTTCCGCTGGCTGTTTCGCTGGCGCTGTCCGCCTGCGGTGGCGCGCCGGCCCCGTCTGATGGCCAGAAGCCTGCAGAGGCGCCGGCCGCCTCGGCAGCAGCTGACAGTGCGTTGCCGGCGGGCTGGCAGCGCGTGGCCGGTGCCGAGATGCCGGCTCTGCACGACCAGAAGGCCGTGCTGCCGGCCAGGGTGCATTCCGATGACGGCGCCGATATCGAGGTGGCCGACACCAGCCGCATCGTCGCCGGTGGCGACGATGTCATCGCGGTGATCGAAGCGCTGGGGCTGGGCAAGCAGGTATTTGCTGCGCCGACCAACACCACCACCCAGGCCGGCCTGGCCGCGCCGCACCAGTTTTTGTTCAATCGCACCACCGGCGTAGAGGGCGTGCTGAGCCTGCAGGGCTCGTTGTTCCTGGGCAACAGCCTGCGCCGCCATACCGAGCTGGCGAAGAAGCTGCGCGAAGTGGGTGAGCCGGCCGTGGTCATCGACGATCTGCAGCCGGCGCCGGACAAGGTGCGCAAGGTGGCCGCCGCCCTCGGGCTGGCCGAGGCAGGGCAGGCGCTTGCTACGCAGGTGCAGCGTCAGCTCGACGAGGCTGCAGCGATTGGCAAGGGCCTGGGCCATGCGCCGCGCGTGATCCATGTTTCGGCGACCGGCGCAGGTGGCGCGCCGACCGTGGCCGGTGCCGACAGCGCCTCGGCGCAGCTGATTGCGCTGGCCGGTGGCGTCAACATCGGTACCGAGGCGGGGGTGAAGAACTACTCGCAGCTGAGCAACGAAGGCGTGGTCGCGGCGGCACCGGAGGTGATCCTGGTGACCGAGCATGACCTGCAGCTGTTCGGCGGCGCCGAAGGCCTGTGGAAGTCCTATCCGACGCTGAAGCAGACCCCGGCCGGGCAGGCCAATCGGGTCTGGGTGATGCCGGACGTGCAGCTGAAGTACACCAGCGTCGGTTCCGGTGCCGGTGCGCTGGCCCTGGCCAAGGCCCTGGCGGCGTTGCCGAAGGCATGAGTCCGGCGGATCGGCGCCGCCGTCGCGGGCGGATGATGTTGATGATGGCGTTGCTGGCACTGCTGGGGGCGGTGCTGGCGTCGTTTGCCGTGGGTCCGCTACGACTGCCGCCGCTGGAGGTGGTGCAGGCGCTGGGGGTGAAGCTGGGGCTGCTTGATCCGCAGGCGGTCAGCAGTCGCGACCTGGCCGTGGTCTGGCAGCTGCGCATCCCGCGTGCGCTGCTGGGTGCGATGGTCGGCGCATCGTTGGCGATGGCCGGCGCCAGCCTGCAGGGACTGTTCGGCAATCCCCTGGCCGACCCGGGCATCGTCGGTGTCAGCCAGGGCGCGGCACTGGGGGCGGTGGCCGCCATCGTGCTCGGCGCTGCCGGTGCGGCGGGTTGGCTGGTGCCGGTCGCCGCGTTCGTCGGCGGTGCACTGGCCATCGGCCTGACCTATGCGCTGGCGCGCCCGGGCAAGGGCAGTGGCAATGCCACGCTGCTGCTGGTCGGCATCGCGATGGCCGCGTTCTGCTCGGCGCTGATCGGCTTCCTTACCTACATCGCCAGCGAAAGCGAACTGCAATCGCTGGTGTTCTGGCAGATGGGCTCGTTGGCACGCGCCAACTGGGCCGATGTGGCAGCGGTCGTGCCGCTGTTCGCCATCGGCGTGTTCGCGCTGCAGCGGCTGGCCACGCCGCTCGACATGCTGGCGCTGGGCGAGCGCCAGGCACAGCACCTCGGGCTGGATGTGACCCGCACCCGTCGCCGCCTGGTCGCGTTCAGTGCGCTGCTGGTGGGCGCAGCGGTGGCGTTTGCCGGTTCGATCAGTTTCGTTGGCCTGGTGGTGCCGCACGTGGCGCGCCTGCTGGTCGGCCCAGGCCATCGCTGGTTGCTGCCGTTATCCGGGCTGTTGGGCGCGCTGCTGATCGTGGTGGCCGACACTGCTGCACGCACGCTCGATCCCCCCGCGGAGATTCCGCTGGGCCTGTTCTCGGCCGCGCTGGGCGCACCGTTCTTCCTCTGGCTGGTGCTGCAGCAGCGCCGCAAGGCGGCGCCATGAGCGTGCTGTTGAAGCTGCACGAGGTGGTGGTGCGCCGCCAGCAGCGCGAAATCCTGCACGGCATCTCGCTGGCGTTCGAGCCAGGGACGGTGACTGCGCTGGTAGGCCCCAATGGCGCAGGCAAATCCACGTTGCTGGCGGTGGCGGCCGGTGATCTTCGCGCTGATGCGGGCGAGGTGAGCCTGCTGGGCAAACCGCTGGCTACCTTCAAGGCTGGGCCGCTGGCGCGCGAACGCGCGGTGATGCCGCAGGAGCATGGCGTGCGTTTCGCCTTCAGCGTGGAAGAAGTGGTGGCGATGGGGCGCTTGCCGCACCCGCCCAACCCGGTTGCCGATGATGCCCAGGTGGAAGCGGCGATCGATGCCGCCGAACTGCAGGCGCTGCGCCTGCGCGAAGTGCAGCAGCTGTCCGGCGGCGAGTCTGCGCGCACCACGTTTGCGCGCGTACTGGCTCAGGACACGCCGCTGCTGCTGCTGGACGAGCCGACCGCCGCGCTGGACCTGCGCCACCAGGAGCGCACCCTGCGCAGCGTGCGGGCCTGCGCCGAAGCCGGTGCCTGCGTGATCGTGGTGCTGCATGATCTGAATCTGGCAGCGGGCTATGCCGATCGCATCGTGCTGCTGGAGCAGGGCAGGGTGGCGGCAGACGGCACGCCGTTGCAGGTGCTGACCGAGGACAACCTGCAGCGGGTCTACCAGCAGGATGTGGTGGTGCTGGAGCATCCGCGGCGTGGTGTGCCGTTGGTGGTGGTGACCTGAGGTCGCTGGATGTCGCAATCAGCTCGGTATTTGGCTCCGCGCAACGGCTTTCAGGTTCAGGGTACCCGGCCTCGCCGGGCTGGGTGAACAGGGCGCTGGCCCGCGATCTTCCGACAGCGGCGTGGCCGTGACGCACGTCGTTTGAGGCGGACAGGTACGCCTGGCTGAATGGTGTTGATCGTGATGGGGTGCGGTGGAGCTCCTCGTCATGCTGCGACGTACCATCGATGGTTCGCTTTTTTCAACGGAATGCCTCCTCCATGAACCATCATTTCCCCCGTGCCGCACTGCTTGCCTCGCTGGCCGCAACCGCGTGCACCGGCCAGGCCGCACCCACCCGCACGGTGTCGATCGAAAAAGCGGCCGACCAGGCCACGTCGATCGATACCCGCCATGCCACTGGCGCAGGCGCAAAACCTGACCTGTTCACCACGCACTACTACGCAGGTGGCGCGATGCTGATGGCCTGGGCCGACCAGCAGGTGCTGCTGCTCTGCAAGAAGTCGGCGTACCTCAACTTGCCGGGCATGAAGCCCGCGGCCATCGATCTGCCGCTGGAGAAGCGTCAGATGGTTGGCTACCAGGCCATGATGGCTGGCTACGGCGGCATCGCCGCGATTGGCGGGCTGGTGAATGGCACGGTGGAGGTGGCCGATGATGGTAGCGAAGTGCGCCGCCCCACCGAGCGCTCCTGGGCGTACGGCATTGAACGCTACGATGTGATCAGCCAGCGCATGCCCGATGGTGCACTGCGCGTGCGGGCGCTGAAGACTGCAACGGTGAACACGGCCAAGCCGTCCAAGCCGGGAGACACCTTCAGCACCGATGAGGACCAGGCGGCGCGCCTGAGCGAGCTGGGTGCGGTGGGGAGCTGGACGGAAATCACGATCCATGACACGCCCAGGCGCGGGCAGATCCATGGCGATTACTCGCTGAAGGGCTGGGTCTCGGTGACGGGCGACCAGGCCGCGACGGTGAGCGAGGCCCGGCGCATCAACGGCTGTGAGTGATTCTGCCTTGGAGTCGGAGGCTTTCGTGCAGCGAACAACGCTGACCCCGGCAAGCCTCATCGTTCCATCCATGCGCGCAATATTCACTTGCGCGCCAGATTGGCAGGTCTAGAATGCGCCCCATGAACCGGATGCCGCTCCTGAAGTTTTTCACCCTGACCCGCGCAAGCGCGGAACGGGCGTGTCTGCCTGGAGCCCCACGAGGCCGCTGAGTCGGCCGTCGCTGGACCTTCCACAGAGCGCCCTCCGGGGCGCTCTTTTCGTTTCTGCTTTCCCGCAAGTCGAATAACAGTCGACTCTACCCCGTCGACGCCAACCAGTCGACGCCACCCGATGTACCGCAAGGAGAACGTGCCATGCACCAGATCGCCGAGACCGAACGCTAGCCGCGCACCCTGTCGCCAACCGGGGTGTGCGGCCCCCGAAGTTGGCTTTGCAGGAACCTCTTCATGAACACCCAGACCCTTTCCCGTCGCCGCAACCTCGGCATCATTGCCCACATCGACGCCGGCAAGACCACGCTGACCGAACGCCTGCTGTGGAAGAGCGGCGAGATCCATCGCGTCGGCGAAGTGCACGACGGCAATGCGACCACCGATTTCTCGGCGATCGAGCGCGAGCGCGGCATCACCATCGGCGCGGCTGCCGTGCAGGCGCAATGGGCGCCGCGTGATCTGCCGCCGCATCGGTTGACCTTGATCGACACCCCCGGCCACATCGACTTCGCCATTGAAGTCGAGCGTTCGCTGCGCGTGCTCGACGGTGCCGTGGCCGTGTTCTCGGCGGTGGATGGCGTGCAGCCGCAGTCCGAAACCGTGTGGCGCCAGGCGCGCCGCCACCGCGTGCCGCTGATCGCCTTCGTCAACAAGATGGATCGCGTCGGTGCTTCCTTCGAGCGCGTGCTGGAGCAGCTGCAGGACAAACTGCGGGCGCGACCGTGGGCGCTGGGCGTGCCGCTGGGCAGCGAGAGCGACTTCAACGGCTGGGTCGATCTGGTCGATGAGCGTGTGCTGCAGTGGCACGACGGCGCTGCGGCGACGATCACCGCGTGGGACGACGCAGCGCGCACGCAGTGGCAGGCGCGGCGCGATGCGCTGGTCGAGGCCGTAGCGGACCACGACGAGCTGCTGGCCGATGCCTGGCTGGAAGGTCGCGTGATCGATGCGGAACAGTTGCGTGCAGCCATCCGGCGCGCAACGTTGGCCGGTGCCGGGGTACCGGTGTTGGCTGGCGCGGCGTTCAAGGACAAGGGCATCGAAACGTTGCTGGATGCGGTGGTCGATTACCTGCCATCGCCGCTGGATCGCCCGGCCGTGGTCGCTGAAAGCGAGGGCGGCGAGGTGGTGCTGCCGCCGGATCCGGACGGTCCGTTGGCCGGCCTGCTGTTCAAGATCACCCACCAGCAGCACGGCGCGCTGAGTTTCGTGCGGCTGTACTCGGGCACCTTGAAGGTGGGCGATGCGCTGGCCAGTTCGCAGCATCCGCAGGGACGGCGCGTGAGCCGCCTGGTGCGGGTGCAGGCCGACCAGACCCACGACATCGAACAGGCCGTGGCCGGTGACATCGTCGCGGTGCTGGGCTGGAAGGATGCGGTCAGTGGTGAAACGCTGAGCGGCCGTGGCCAGCCGTTGCGCCTGGAAAGCATCCGGTCGCAGGCACCGGTGCTGGCGTGGCGGTTGGAGCCGGCGCGTGCGGCCGACCTGATCCGGATGGCGCAGGGGCTGGCCAGCCTGGCCCAGGAGGATCCGTCGTTCCGCGTCGAGACCGATCGCGATACGGCCGAAACCCTGGTCTGGGGCATGGGCGAGCTGCACCTGGAGGTGATGGTCGAGCGCCTGCGCAGCGAATGGAAGGTCGACGTGGGCGTGGGTGCGCCGCGCGTGGCCTACCAGGAGACGCCGCTGCGTGCGATGACCGGCATCGTCGGGCGGCTGGTCAAGCAGACCGGCGGCCAGGGCCAGTTCGCGCAGGTGGTGCTGGACGTGGCGCCGCGCGAGGACGGTGAGGTCGTGTTCAACGATCGCATCGTCGGTGGCGTGGTGCCGCGCAGCTTCATCGCGGCGGTGGAGAAGGGCGTGCGCGCTGCGCTGTCGGAAGGCCCGCAGGGTCATCCGGTGGTCGGCATCGAGGTCAGCCTGGTCGATGGCCAGACCCATGCCAAGGACTCTTCGGAGATGGCATTCCATCGCGCCGGCGCCGAGGCGATCAAGGCGGCGCTGGCAGAAGGCGGCACGCAGCTGCTGGAGCCGGTGATGGCGGTGACGGTGCACTCGCCCTCGGCGTCGGTGGGCGACGTGGTCGGTGACCTCAACCGCCGCCACGGACGCATTGCCCGCATCGACGACCTGGAGGGTCGCGCCGAGGTCAGCGGTTTTGCACCGTTGGCGCAGCTGGTGGGCTACACCACCTCGCTGCGTTCGCTCAGCCAGGGGCGGGCCAGCAGCGAAGCGCACCTGCATGGCTACGAGCCGGTACGCGCTGCATGAGGAAGGCGAGGGGAGCCCGTGCGCGGGCTCCCTTTTTTGTGTTGGTGTGGGTATGCGTATCCACGCATGGCGTGGATCTACCGGGCGTCGGAGGGGTTCCGCATCCACGCATGGCGTGGATCTGCCGGGGGTTGGCGGGGTTTCGTATCCACGCGTGGCGTGGGTCTGCCCGCTGCGGTTGGGTGTGCGTATCCATGTGGGTCTGCAGTAGATCCACGCCATGCGTGGATGAATCCGTCGCGGCCCACGGAAATTTTGCATTGCACCGCAACAAAACTGCAGAAAAAGCTGGATTAAAGTGATGCCTCACGATAAATTGCGCACCCCCCGTTGCTCGCCGCCGCCCGCACCCCTCTCATGCGTGATGACAAAGACCCCGGAACCCTGGAGCTGACCCTGCCGCGCAAGCGCGGTCGTCCGCCGAAGTTCGGGTACGCCATGAGCGATGCGCAGCGCGCCGCGCGCTATCGTGCGCGCAGGGCGGGACAGGCCAACCACGCCGACGTGCGTTCCTGCTCGGACATGGTGCTGCTGGACAAGATACGCGCTGCGGTGAGCGCTCGCGATACCGAACTGGCGGGTTTTCTGGTCCACGTGCTCTGGCAGCGCTACCCCCTGCAGCTGAAATAGGCCGTCGGTGGGGTGGCCGTTGTCATCGAGCTTGTTGATAATGCGGGATTCAGGTTGTTCCCGCTGGCGCGCCCGGGATGGCAGGCGCGCATGATCGAACGGTTCCCAAGATGACCACCACCAGCGACACCACCACCGAAGCGGCGCAGAGCGGCGCTCCCTTGTTCTACACCCGTCCGGTGCCGCTGCAGGCCGATGTGCACGCCGACCTGCGCATCCTGCCGGGCAGGCTCGAGTTTGCTGCGGGCAACAACGCCATTCCGTTGGTGCTGGGCGAGTTCTCGCTGGCGCTGCACCACTTCCCGATCCTGTTCGCCGGCCCGACGGCGGTGCCGATGGCGGCCGTTGGCGTGTCCGACCAGAACCTGTTCATCAAGGACGGCCTGTGGGAAGACGAGGCCTACATCCCGGCCTACCTGCGTCGCCACCCCTTCATCTTCATCGACACCGGCTCGGACAATGATTTCCTGCTGGGCATCGACGAAGAAAGCTCGCGCGTGGTCAAGGGCGGTGACGAGGGCCAGCCGCTGTTCGTCGATGGCAAGGCCACCGAGATGGTGCAGCAGGCGCTGGAATTCTGCGGCCAGTTCACGCGTGAGCACGAGCAGACCCAGGCCTTCTCCAAGGCCCTGATCGACAACGGCCTGCTGGTCGAGCGCAACGCCACCGTGCGTACCCCGGATGGCCGTGAGTTCAACCTCAATGGCTTCCAGGTCGTCGACGTCGAGAAGTTCGTCGCGCTGCCGGAAGCGACCGTGGTCGAGTGGCATCGCAGTGGCTGGCTGGCACTGATCCATCAGCACCTGATGTCGCTGGGCCGCTTCAACGACCTCACCCGTCGCCAGGTCGAGCGCCTGGCGGCCTGATCAGGCCGAGGGCATGGCTTCCGCAACGCGGGAGCCATGCCAGTCGCGCAGCGCCTGCAACAGGCGCCGCGCGTCGATCCAGTCGGGCACGGCGTCGTTGCCCAGCGACCAGAGATCGGCAGCGATGTCGGCCGGGTCGGCCGCCCCGCAGAGCTGCAGGGCGCCCTGCAGTCGGTGTGCGTGATGACGCAGGGCGGCTCCATCGCATGCATCCACGGCTCGAGCGATGCCGAGCAGTTCGCTGTTGATGTCGGCCAGGGCGTCACCATCCAGCGCCACACGACTGTCGATCAGTGCGGGCGCTTCGTCCGCCACCACCCCCAGTGCCTGCAGCAACTGTGCTGACTGCAGCGGCTTGCCGAGTGCTGCATCGAAACCGGCCTCGCGGCAGCGCGCCGCATGCCCGCGGCCTTCCCGGGCCGAGAGTGCAATCAGCCGCAGGGGCGGGCCCGCCGGGGCACGCAGTGCTTTCGCCAGTGCATAACCGTCCATGTCCTGCAGGCCGATATCGATCAGTACAGTGCGCCGCGGGTGCCGCGCCTGCTCGGCGAGTGCGCCGGCTGCCGTGTCCACCGCATGCACCTGCGCGCCAAGTTGGCGCAGCTGCTCAGCGATGATCCGGCGATTGAGGGGGTGGTCCTCGACCAGCAGCAGGTCGAGCCCGTCCAGAGGCGTGTGGGTGGGCTCGGCCATTACCGGCGCGGCGCCGTTGCCGCCGCTTCGAACCGGCAGGCGCAGGGTGAAGCGGGTGCCGCGCTCCTGCACGCTGTGCAGGGCAAGGTTGCCGCCCATCGCGAACGCCAGCTCGCGGGCGATCGCCAGGCCAAGTCCGCTGCCACCGCGTGCCTGTCCTTCTTCTGCCTGCTGGAAGGGCCGGAACAGTCGCGCCGCCTGTTTGGCGCTGATGCCGATGCCGCTGTCGATCACATCCAGCAGCAGTTCCCGCGGATCATCCGCCGGCATCAGTTGCAGGCGCAGGTCGATGCCGCCGAGGTCAGTGAACTTCACGGCATTGCCGAGCAGGTTGTCGACGATCTGGCGCAGGCCTTCCGGGTCCAGCATCACCGATGGCGCCGGTTCCGGCGTGCATTCAAGCCGCAGGTGCAGCCCCTTGACCTGCGCCTGTGGCCGAACCGCATCCAGGGCCTGATGGCAGAGCGCTGCCACGTCGCAGGCACGTGCGCGTGGCCTGAACCCGCCGTTGGCGAGGCGTGAGAAATCCAGCGAACGGCCCAGCAGGCTGCGCAATGACGTGCCCGCTGCGTTGGCGGCGGCGAGCAGCGTCCGTTGCCCGGCGTCCAGTGGCGATTGGCCGAGCAGGTCGATCGAGGCGAGTACCGCATGCGTTGCGTTGCGCACCTCATGGCTGATCATGCCCATCGCCCGTGCGCGGCTGCGCGTGCCATGCCCGAGGCGCGGGCGCAGCGCGTGCCACAGCAGAGGCAGGCCGCCGAGTGCCGCGGCCAGGGCCACAAGCCAATACGGGGGCGGCGCGCGCATCCAGCCCAATGCGCGCTCGACGGAGGCAGGCAGCATCTGCTGGGCCCAGAGCTGCAGCAGGCCTGCATGCTCCTCCAGCGTGATGTCCTGCAGCGCCTGCTCGATGCGGGCCAACAGCTGCGCGTCTTCGCTGCGCACGAGCAGGCGCAGGTCGGCGGAGAAGTCGGTGTCGAACGGATGCAGCTGCATCGCGTCTGCGAAATGACGTCGGATGATCGGCTGTAGCGTGGTTTCCACGCCCAGCGTCGCGTCGGCAACGCCCGAGGCAACGGCGGCGAGTGCGGCGTGGCGGTTGGGCAGGTGCAGCCGGCGGACGTTCGGATGATGCGTGGCCAGCCAGTCGGCATACGGGCCGCCGTCGACCACGGCCAGTGTCCGGCCATCCAGTCCTGCAAAGCTATGGGGCAATGGCTCGCCGGCGCGCCCGGCCAGCATTATCCTGCCATTGCGGAAACGCCGGGATGCCAGCAGGTTCGGGCAAGGGGGCTGCAGGTGAGGGGTAATGCCCACCACTACGGTCAGGTCGGCTTCGTCGCGGCACACTGCGGCGATCGATGCAGCGGTGCTGGGGTAGGCGTGCTCCCGGAAAGTCAGCTGGGAGTGCCTGGTGACCAGGTCGGCATAGCCATGGGCCAGGGTGGGCGTCGCTTCGGCAAGTTCAGCAGGCAGCGGGCGCAGCGAGGGTGCGGTGGCCACGCGGACCACGCTCCCGGGTCGCCATGGCAGCGGTTGTGTGTCCTCGGCCGATGCGGCCGGCAGCAGCAGGAGTGCCAGCAGCAGGGACAGGGAAGAGCGCAGGCGCCGCCGCTTCACGGCCCCCCCAGTTGCCGGCGCATGGCATAGATCTCCACGTCGTTGCGCAGGCCCAGCTTGCGCAGTGCGGCAATCTTCTGGGTGCTGATGGTCTTGACGCTGCGGTGACGGCGCAGCGCGATTTCGGAAACGGTGAGGCCTTCCAGCACCAGTTCCAGCACCTCGCGCTCGTTGCGGCTGAGGTCGTCGCAGTTTGCCGGCTGCATGCGGTCCGGCGGCAGCCGGCTCTGGCCAAGCCAGGCGCCTACGATCGCCTCGGACAGCATCGACAGGGGCTCGGCCTTGCTGACGATGCCGCTGATTCCCGCGGCCAGCAGGCGGTTGATGTCGGTGGTGGGCGATAGCGTGGCGAAAGCCAGGAGGACGAGGTTGGGATAGGTCTCGCGCAGCAGGGGGGCCAGTTCCGTGCCGCTGCGATCGCCGTGGGCCAGGGTCAGATCGATGATCGCGACGTCCACATCGATCCGCTGCAGGTCGCGGATGAGGTCGTCGCTGTGTGCGTGGCTGGCGACGATATGGAAGCGGTCGTCACGGGACAGGTGCAGTGCGGTGCCGCGGCGGGCGATCTCATGGTCGTCCAGGAGAGCCAGATTCAATTGGCGCGGTGCAGGGAGTCCGTTCATGCGCGGGGAGGCAATGGGCGCCCGCAGGCGTGGTGCCCATTCTGGCGCCGCTGTCGCGACGAACATCGAAATCGTTCGATTTTTGCGATTATTCCTAAGTATCGATCATTGCTGGGTATTGAATGCGGCAATGTTCATTGATGGCGGCGATGGGTCGGCCGGTCAGGTCGATGTTCCGCGCGGCGGGTGTGCGGCGGGCGCCAACAGCACGGTCAGCAGCAGGGGTTCGCCCTGGGCGCTGCCTTCGAGCCCGGCCGCTTCCAGCTCTTCGATCAATGCATTGATGCGGGCGAGGCGCTCGTCGTCCGCGCGGAAGGCCAGGTGCCTGACCGCGCAGTTGCGGTGTGGCCCTTCAAAGCGCGCGGCGGCATGGGTGGCGGCGGAAGCGAACGCACGCAGGGTGGCGGCGACCACGCGCGTTGCCACGCGGACGAGGCTCCGCCGCCCGGACGCGGTGCGCACGGCATCGCGGGAGGACAGGTGTGCTGACGCCGCCGCGTAGACGGCTTCGGGCCGGCGGCCAGTGTCGCGGTGTTCGGTGATGCGTACCAGCCCGTGCTTCTGCAGGTGCGCCAGATGGTGGTAGAGCGCTGTGGCCGGACGGCCCAGGCGCTCGGCAAGCTCGCGGATGCTCGCAGGGCCCTCCGCATCCAGGCGCTGCAGTATCGCCATCCGCGCGGGGGAGGCCATGGCCGCAAGCTGGGTGGGCGTCAGCTTGAGTGGTGCTGGAGCGGGTCGGCTTGCGGGCGAGGAAGTCATAATTCAAACTATAGTTCAAATTTGAATTATTCGGGGATTCGGAAATGCGAACGGCATGGTGTTGGATTGCCCTGGGCGGCCTGCTGCTCGCGACCACAGCTGGTGCCTGGCCCGCGGCTGCCACGGAAGTGGCAGGTGGCGACGCCTCGGGCAGCGCGAGCGCCGCACTGGATGCCGCCGCGATCGAACGGATCGACCGTGGCGTCGATCAGGTCATGCGTCGTTTCAGTGTTCCTGGTGCGGCGGTGATGGTCCTTCAGAACGGGCGCCTGATCCATGCCAAGGCCTACGGCCAGCGCGATGTAGCGCGGCGGCTGGCGGTGCGTACCGACACGCCCTTCGAGATCGGCTCGATCACCAAGCAGTTCACCGCCGCTGCGGTCGTGCAGCTGCAGGAGGCCGGCAGGCTCAGCCTGGATGATCCGCTCGCCCGCTATCTGCCGGACGCCCCGCATGCGCACGAGGTGACCCTGCGCCAGCTGCTGTCCCATACCAGCGGCCTGCACGACTATTTCGACGGGCCCGAGCACGAGGTTGATGCCCTGGTGACGCAGCCGATTGCGTTTGACCGGCTGCTCGCGCGAATCAGCGACCGTCCCCTCGATTTCGAACCGGGCAGCCGCTGGTCGTACTCCAATACCGGCTACATGCTGCTCGGCCGGGTCATCGAGGTGGTATCGGGCGAGCGCTACGCCGACTACTTGCGACGGCATCTGCTGCAGCCGCTGGGCATGCGGCACACCTTTACCCTCGCCGATACGGGGCGGCTGGGTGGCATGGCGGTGGGCTATCGGCACGAGGCGGGCGTCCTGCGCCGCTCGCCCTATTTCCACCCCGACTGGAGCGGCGCCGCCGGCTTCCTGGTCAGTACGCTGGACGACCTCGCACGATGGGACCGCGGCCTGAGCGAGGGCAGGGTGGTCAGCCAGGCCGGCTACCGCGAAATGATCACGCCGGTTCACACCGGCGAGGGCGGCAGTGCCGACTATGGGCTGGGGTTGTTCGTCAATGCGGTTTACGGCCAGGCCCGGATTGGCCATACCGGTGGCTCTCAGGGGTTCACCACCGCCGACGAGTATTTCCCCGATCTTGGGCTGCGCATCATTGCCTTCACCAATCTTGGAGACAAGACGCCGGAGGCCGGCATCACGCTGACCAATGCGGTCTTCAGTGCGCTTCATCCCGCCATCGTCGCTGCGTGGAGCCGGCCTGCGCCTGGCGAAGACGCCGCAGTGACGGCGCGGGCGAGGGCGTCGTTTGAACAGCTGCAGGCCGGGCAAGGCTATGCGGATTTCAGTGCGAACCTGCGTGCAAAGCTGGAGGCCGGGCTGGGGGACGGGCTATCGAAGGCGATCGGGCCCTACGGCAAGCCGGCGACCTTGGTTTTCAAGGGCACGCAGGGCAGCGAGAAGGGCACGATGTACCGTTACGTGGCCACGTTCGGCCCCGGCGTGTTCATGCCGTACATGATCCGCCCCGACGAAGAAGGCAGGGTTGCAGGGTTCGCGCTGGATTGAGTGCCGGTGCGAAGGCGGAGGCGTAGCCCTGATCTTCCGTTTAAACCTTTTGGGCATCCCCGGCATCGTATCTGCATGGAGCACGACGAATGCAGGGGAGCAACGTCCATGATCGGCTATTACCTGAAGTTGGCGCTGCACAATGCCAGACGCAACAAGGTCATCACCGGCCTGATGGTTCTGGCGGTTGCCGTGGGGATCGGCGCCAGCATGACCACGTTGACCGTTACCCACCTGCTTTCGGGCGATCCATTGCCCGGCAGGAGCGGCGAGATCTTCTACGCCCAGGTCGATGTCGACCCGGGGTCGAAGGGGCGCGAGCCACACGACGTCATGGACTACCGGACCGCGCATGACCTCTGGTCTGCCGGCCAGGCCGATCGGCAGACCATGGTGGTGGTCAATCCGGTGAAGCTGCGTTCTGATCGGGCGGGATCGGCGCCGCTGATGGGGTCATCGATCTCGACCACTGCGGATTTCTTCGCGATGTTCGCCACGCCGTTCCGCTATGGCCGGGCGTGGACGGCCGATGATGACCGGCGTCGGGGCCGGGTCGCAGTCATTTCCTCGCGGTTGAACGAGCGCCTGTTTGGCGGGCGTGACAGCACTGGCCAGACCCTGCAGGTCAAGGACACCCACGTACGGATCATCGGTGTACTGGACCAGTGGCGCCCGTCGCCGCTGTTCTACAAAGTCAGGGGTGGGCGCTTCTCCGGCGGAGAGACATCGGGTTTCTATGCTGCCGCCGATGACATCTTCCTGCCGATGTCCACCAGCCTGGACATCAATGAGGGGGACTTCCAGCCGTTCACCTGCTGGGCCATGCCGGACACGCCTGGCAGGCTGCAGAACGCGCCCTGCGTCGCGGTCGGCGTGTGGGTGCAACTGGGCAGCCCGGAAAAGGTGGCCGCGTATCGTCGCTACCTGGCCAACTATGCGGCCGAGCAGCAGCGCCTGGGCCGGATCCGGCACGCGGACAACACCCGGCTGCGCCCGCTGATGGAGTGGCTGGACTTCAACCAGGTGGTGCCCAGCGACGTGAAGGTGCAGGCAGTGATGTCATTTGCCTTCCTGCTGGTGTGCCTGGCCAATGTGGTCGGGCTGTTGCTGGCCCGCTTCATGCGGCATGGTGGCGAGATCGGCCTGCGGCGTGCGCTCGGTGCCAGTCGGCGCTCGGTGTTCATGCAGTGCCTGCTGGACGCCGGCGTGATCGGCGTGGCAGGCGGCGTTGGTGGGTTGCTGCTCACCTTGCTGGGCCTGTGGCTGGTCCGCTCGCAACCGGTGGCCTATGCCGACCTGATCCATCTGGACATGAGCATGTTCATGGCCACCTTTGGTCTTTCCCTGCTGGCGAGCCTGGTGGCGGGTGCGATCCCTGCCTACCGCGCGAGCGCGATCCAGCCCGTGGCACAACTGAAACTGCTGTAACGGAGAGCACGATGCAAGCTGGACTGATCATCGCCGCCCTGCGCAAGCACCGGCTGGCGACCCTGTTGATCGCGATGGAGATCGCACTGGCCTGCGCCGTGCTCTGCAACGCCGTCTTCATGCTGATGGAGAAGGGCCGGAGCATGGGCCTGGACAGTGGTGTCGACGAATCGTCACTGGGCATCGTGCAGCTCTCCGGCTTCGACCCGGAGACGGCGAACGACCTCAATGCGCGGGTGAGCGGCGCGCTGCGGTCGATTCCGGGGGTGACGTCGGTCGGCATCATCAGTGCCGTTCCCTTCGGCGAGCCAGGCGTGCGGGCGGGCGTCAACATCGACGAGGCACGGAAGGTGTTCGGGGGCGTGCTGGATTTCTACCTGGGCGATGAGGCCGCCATCCAGGCGCTGGATCTGACGCTGCTGGCCGGGCGCCTGCCCGAAGCCGGTGAGTACGCGCCGGTCGAGCAGTTCGTGCCTGCCAACGCGCCGATCCTGGTGACGCGCCAGCTTGCAGAGCACTACTGGCCCGGGGAATCAGCGGTCGGTCGCAGCCTGTGGTCGATGGACAGCCGCTTCACGGTCATCGGCGTGGTCGAGCATCTTGCGGTGTCGCAGCCGGGTGGCGGGGAGGCCCTGGGCAACGACTGGTCGGTACTGATGCCGGCCAAGCCCGGCCCGCATCTGGCCGGCCGCTATCTGGTGCGGGCGTCCCCGCAGGATCTGCCGCGGGTGTTCAGCAGCGCGCAGCAGGCGATCGCCGCCGTCGCGCCGGATGTGGTGTTCGACCAGGCTGCCAGCCGGACCTTGCCCGAGCTGCGGGCGGACTATTTCCAGAGCGCAAGGGTGATGATGATGTTGCTGGTCGGTGTGATCGCCGCCCTTCTCGGGGCTACCGCACTGGGTATTGTTGGACTGGCCAGCTATTGGGTGGAACAGCGCCGCAAGCAGATCGGCATCCGTCGTGCGCTGGGTGCCACCCGTACCAATATCCTGCGCTACTTCCAGATGGAGAATTTCCTCATCGTGAGCCTGGGCATCGTGATCGGGTTGGTATTGGCCTACGGGCTCAACCTGGCGTTGATGCGGTTCTACGAGCTGCCGCGCCTGCCGTTGGTGTACCTGCCGCTCAGCGCACTTACCCTGTGGTTGCTGGGGCAGGGCGCGGTGCTGGTGCCGGCACTGAAGGCTTCTGCAATTGCACCGATGCAGGCGATCCGTTCGATCTAGCGGCTGCTTTGCTGCGGGCGAAGACCTGGCGGGTGTTCACCGGGGGTGTCGTCGGCCCCATCGCAACGGGCACTCCTCGGAATGCCCGTTACGCGACCTGCCCGTTACTTGGGCATCAACACGGTATCGATGACGTGGATCACGCCGTTGGACTGGCCGACATCGGCGATGCTGATGGAGGCCTTGCCGCCCTTGGCGTCAACAACCCACAGTTTGCCGTCGCGCAGCACCACGCTGAGGGGCTCGCCCTGGACGGTCTTGAGCGTGGCCTTGCCGCCATGCTTCTTGGCATCGGACATCAGCCAGGCGGCGCTGTAATTGCCGGGCACCACGTGGTAGGTCAGGATCTTGGTCAGCTGCGCCTTGTTCTCGGGCTTGACCAGCGTCTCGACGGTTCCTGCCGGCAGCTTGTTGAACGCTGCGTTGGTCGGCGCAAACACGGTGAAGGGGCCGGCACCGTTGAGGGTGTCCACCAGGCCTGCGGCCTTGACCGCCGCCACCAGGGTGGTGTGATCCTTCGAGTTCATCGCGTTTTCAACGATGGTCCGGGTGGGGTACATCTCTGCGCCACCGACCATCACGGTGTTGGCGGCAAAACTGGTGACACTGGCTGAGCCGAGTACGGCGAAACTGACTGCGACGGCAATGCGCTGAAGGGTGTTCATGATGCATTCCTCGACGGGAGGCCTGCAGGTTGCAGGCACTTATGCATACGTGCTGAGGGCCGGGTTGGATGCAGTGCAGGGTACTCACGGTGTGCTTCGAACGGACTGCGGGACACGCCGCAGTTTGCTTACGTCGTAGCCCATCGCCGCAATGCGCTGCTCTGCCTGCTGATAGTCCGCTTCGGAGACCTGTGGCGTGCGTGCCATGTACCACACATAGTCGCGCTTGCTGCGCGCCACGATGGTCTGGCCGTAGTCATCGGCCAGCCAGGCGATGATGTACTCGGCCTGGATCGGCCAGATGAACTGCATGCCCCACACCGCGCCGTTGCCTTCCTTTTCGACCCGGCCGATGGGATGCATCGACTTCTGTGGCGCGTCGAAGCTGCCCTTGCGATAGGTGAAAGTGGTCTGGATGCGCCCATCCGGCCTCAGCGCGTAGCTTTCGACTGCGTCGAACGCCTCGCGCTCGGGACGCGAGGGAATGTGGGCGATCACATACCAGTCGCCCATGAAACGCGGCACGTCCACCGATGGCGGGCGTGGCAGGGAGCGTGTGTCATTGGAGCTGCAGCCGCTGCCGAACAGGCCGACCGCCAGCAGGGGGAGCAACGAGAACATGCGCATGTCACACCTCAGCGGGGACGGAACAGGTAATGGGCCACCAGCCATTGCTGGCCGCCGTCGTAGCCGAACAGTTCGGCGCAGGCCATCCAGAACATCCGCCAGCGCTGCCACCAGATCCGTGCGGCCGCTTCGCCGTAGGTGGCAACCAGCACCGGCATCACGCGGTCGCGGGCGGCATCCTGGTTGGCCAGCCAATGATCAGCGGTGCGCTGGTAGTGGGTGCCGTCGATCAGCCAGCGTTGCTCCAGCTGCAGGTCGTGCTGGAAGTGCAGCAGGGTGTCGGCAGCGGGCATCAGGCCCCCGGTGAAGAAATGGCGGCCCATCCAGTTGTCGCCGCCGTCGGTCTCGAACGGATACATCAGCGTGCGGTGCGCGAAAATATGCACGAACAGCGCGCCGTCCGGCTTCAGCCACTGCGCGATGCGCGCGAGCAGGCGCTGGTAGTTGCGCACGTGTTCGAACATTTCCACCGAGACACAGCGGTCGAACTGCGCGTGCGGCAATTCCAGCTGGTTGACGTCGCGGGTGAGCACTTCGACGTTGTGCAGCCCACGCGACGCACACTGCGCCATGATGTGCTGGCGCTGGCTGTTCGAGTTGGACACGGCGGTGATCCGCGCATGCGGATAGTGCTCGGCCATCCACAGGGTGAGCGAGCCCCAACCGCAGCCCAGCTCAAGAATGTGCTGGCCATCGGCCAGCCCGGCACGCTCGCCGTACAGGGCCAGCATCGCGTCCTCGGCTTGATCCAGGGTTTCGCGGCCGGTCGGGTAGTAGCAGCTGCTGTATTTCAGCTGCCTGCCCAGGCAAGCCTGGAAGAAGGCAGCGGGCACCTCGTAGTGCTGGCGGTTGGCGGCATCGGTATGCAGCGCCAGCGGGCTGTCGGCCAGTTCGGCGATGCGGCGGGTGAAGCGGGCAGACTGGGCCTCGATACCGCCTTCGGTCTCGTCATGCAGGCGCTGCGCGCACAGGCGCCGGATGCCGGCGCGCAAGGCGGCATCCGGAACCCAGCCGCGCTCAGCCCAGGCGATCAGGCCGCTCTCACCCGCTTCAGTGGGGTTCTGTGACGGGATCGCGTTCATGCAGTGTGCTCCTTGGAAGACCGGGGGAACCAGGGGAAGAACATCGGGGTCGTGCGCTGATACTCGCGGTAGTCATCGCCGCGACTGCGCACAGCCTGCTTTTCGGTGAACGGAATGCCGCTGAGATAGCGCAGGAACACGTACATCAGCAGCGGGCCGGACCAGGCCAGCCACCACAGCGGCGAGCCGACCGCCAGCAGCACGTAGCTGAACCAGTGCAGCCATTCGAAGAAATAGTTGGGATGCCGCGAGTAGCGCCACAGCCCCTCGCGGCAGGTCCGGCCCTTGTTGGCCGGGTTGGCGCGGAAGCGGGCCAACTGGCGGTCGGCCAGCGCCTCGCCGCCCATGCTGAGAAGCCACACGACGGTGGCGGCAGCGATCCAGATCGCCGCGTCGGAGCGCGGATTGGTGGCGACAGCGACGAAGGGCAGGGCGAACAGCACCACCAGCAGCGCCTGTGCCATGAAGAATCCAAAGATCTTGCCCTGGTGCCCCTGCCAGTGGTCGCGCAGATAGCGGTAGCGCCCGTCCTCATTTTCATGGCGAACGCGATGCCACAGATGCAACGCCAGCCGGCTGCCCCACAGGCCGCCGAGCACACCCAGCGCAATGCGGGACATCACCGCGCCATCGCCCAGCAGCGCCAGCAGCAGTGCCGAAGCGCCGACCCCTTTGGCCCAGAGCACGTCCACGACGCCGATGTTGGCGTGGCGGCGCTGCCAGGCCCAGCCCCAGCTCATCACCAGTACGGCATACAACAGGACCCACAGCAGGTTGTTCATGGCGATGCTCCGGCGAGAGGCGGCGGGGTGGTGCTGCGCACACCGCGTCGGGCTGCCCAGCACAGCAGCGAAAGCGCAATGCTCCAGCCGATGCCGAGCAGGAGCAGCCCCTTCCACGCGGGTGCGGCGAACTGCACCGCGCCAAAGCCGCGCGCTGCGGAAAGATAGGCAAGCGGCGCCAGCAACAGGCCGAAGAGGAGCGGCAGTGCGGCGTGGCGCTGCAGGAAGCGCATCGAGGTGGTCAAGGTCATCGCGAACGCGGCCCACAGCGCCATGATCCACGGCGGCGGTGCCCAGCCGAGCAATGCTGCGTCGTAGTGCACGGTGCCACTGGCGGCGGCACTGGCATCGACCAGCCAGGCACAACCCAGCGCCAGCGTCAGCAGCCGAAGGTCCAACCGGGGATGCGGCGAGGTCAGCAGCTGGCTCCCGATGTACAGCGACGCCGCCAGCAGCGCGGGCCATTGCCGGCCACGGCTGGCCCCGGCCACTGCACAGAGCCAGACCAACTGGTTGCCGAGCAGGTTGACCCAGAAGCGTGGCCGGTCAGTGCGCATCTGAGTCGGCGCCTGCGGGGCGATGATCGGGGCGTGCCAGCAGCAGGTGCGACACGCCGATCGAGCGCTCCAGGAAGCCGCCCTCGCAATAGGCCAGGTAGAACTCCCACAGGCGGCAGAAGCGCGCGTCGAAGCCCTGTGCCTGCACCTCCGGCAGATGCGCCAGGAAGCGCTGGCGCCAGGCGCGCAGGGTGAGGGCATAGGAATGGCCGAAGTCGCGCTGCGCAATCAGCTGCAGGTCGCTGGCCCGCGTCTTCGCTGCCATGATCGCGCTGATGGAGGGAATGAAGCTGCCCGGGAACACATAGCGCTTGATGTAGTCGACGCTGCGCCTGGCCTGTTCGTAGCGGTGGTCCTCGATGGTGATAGCCTGCAGCAGGGCCACGCCGTCGGGCTTCAGCAGGCGCTGCAGCGTCGCCATGTACGTATCCAGGAACTCGGCGCCGATGGCCTCGATCATCTCGATCGACACCAGCTTGTCGAACTGGCCCTGCAGGTCGCGGTAGTCCTGCATCAGCAGGGTGACGCGGTCCTGCAGGCCGGCCGCCTGCACGCGCTCGGCGGCCAGCGCATGCTGTTCTGCGGAGATGGTGGTGGTGGTCACATGGCAGCCATAGTGGCGCGCCGCATGAACCGCAAAGCCGCCCCAGCCCGTGCCGATCTCCACCACCTTGTCGCCAGGCTTCAGCTGCAACTGATGGCAGATGCGGTCGAGCTTGCGCCGCGATGCGGACTCCAGCGATTCGCCCTCATCGGCGAACAGCGCCGACGAATACATCAGGTCCGCGGAGAGAAAGAGGGCGAAGAAGTCGTTGCCCAGGTCATAGTGTGCGGCGATGTTGCGCCGGCTGCCCTCGCGGCTGTTGCGGCGCAAGCGGTTCCAGCCGCGCAGCAGCCAGCCGCCAACGCGTGCCGGGCCGGTCTCCATGCCGTCAAGCAGGTGCCGGTTGCGCACCAGCAGCCGTACCAGCGCCACCAGGTCGTCACACCGCCAGTCGCCGTGGATGTAGCTTTCGCCTGCACCGACGCTGCCTTGTGCAGCGACTTTGCGATAGAACGCGGGGTCGTCGATGGTGACCGTGACGTGCAGTGTGCCGCTGTCCGGGCCCAGCCAGACTTCACCGAGCGCATCGCGCACGCACAGCCGGCCTTCACGTAGTGGCGCCAACTGGGCCAGCAGGCGGCGGCGCAGGAATGCATCCAGGGCGCCCGGTTGCGGCAGGGCCACCGAGGGAGTCATCGGGTTCATCGCGGCTTCTCGGCAAGGGAGGGGTGGTCATACACGGGGTTGCGCTTCAGCCACAGTCGCAGCGCATGCCAGTGGATGGCGGCCACGACCTGGGTCGTCATCAGCGGGTAGCAGGCCAGTACCCGGGCCAGTCCACGGGCGTCCAGCGGGCGGCGGTGCAGGGCCTGGGTGGCATCGAACTGGCGCTGGCCATCCCGCCAGACCTGCATGTGCACGCGCAGGTGCTGATCCGGGCGGTTGAAGCGCCAGTCATAGCGGCAATCCATCGCCATGAATGGCGATACGTGAAAGCGCTTGTCGAACTGCCAGCGCAGTCCGCCGCCTTCGCGCATGGCCGTGGCGACCGGCAGCACATAGGCGTGGTGTTCTTTCCAGGGCGTGTTGGTGATGTCGGCCACGATGCACGCCAGGGTGCTGCCGTCGGCCTGGTAGCAGTAGTAGAAACTGACCGGGTTGAAGACATGACCGGCATAACGCAGGTGGGTCAGCAGCCGCACCGGTCCATCCGGCCGGTAACCGAGTGTGCTGGCCGCATGGTCACGCACTGCATCGGCCAGCGGCTGTGCAGGGTCGCCGAAGTAGTCGCTTCGGCGGAATTCGGCCAGGTTGCAGCGGTTGACAGACCACAGCCAGCGGCCGGCGAACGCGCTGTCCAGTTCGTCCAGATCCAGCAGCAGCTGCGCGACGGGGTAGCGGAACGCGTGCGGATGCGGATGATGGCGGCGATGGATCACCTGGCCGAAGTAGAGGGCACTGGCGCTCATGCGGCCACCCCGCCCAACGGTGGGGCCTGGCGGCTGAAGGTGCTGGTCTGCAGGGCATCGACCACGCGGCGGGCGCTGCGGATGCCGTCCTCGTGGAAGCCCCATCCCCAATAGGCGCCTGCGAACCAGGTGTGGTGCTGCCCCTGCAGCTCGGCCCAACGATGCTGTGCGCGCACCGCGGCGTGGTCGTGCACGGGGTGCGCATAATGCAGCGTGCGCAGCACCGTGCGCGGGTCGATGGCGGCACTGCGATTGAGGGTGACCACCAGCGGAGTGTTTCCCGGCAAGCCCTGCAGCAGATTCATGCAGTAGCTGACCGTGCACGGCGCTGCCGGGTCGAGCGGAACATGCGCGTTCCAGGCAGCCCACGCCTTGCGGTTGCGCGGTAGCAAGGATGCGTCGGTGTGCAGTACCGCTTCGTTGGACTGATAGCGGATTGCGCCCAGCACCTCGCGTTCAGCCGGGGTGGCATCGGCCAGCAGGGCCAAGGCCTGGTCGCTGTGGCAGGCCAGGATCACTTCGTCGAACGCTTCCACGCCGGCCGCACTGCTCACGCGCGTGCCCCATGGCGTGCGTTCGACCGCATGGACCGGGCATTGCAGGCGCTCCTGCACCCGCCAGCGGCGCCGCAGCGCATCGACATAGCGCGCAGATCCGCCGGTCACCACGCGCCAGGGCGAGCGTCCAGTCATCTGCAGCATCTGATGGTTGGCCATGAACTGGGCCAGGTAGCGCGCAGGAAACGCCTGCACGGTGGCCGTGGGCGAAGACCAGAGCGCCGAGGCCATCGGCAGCAGGTGCTCTTCGATGAAGGCCTGGCCATAGCGCTGGCTGCGCAGGTACTGGCCCAAGGTCGGACCCTGCTCCTCGGCCAACAGCAAGGGCGCGTCCCGATAGAACCGGCGCAGGTCGGCCAGCATGCCCCAGAAGCGCGGCGACACCAGGTTGCGCCGCTGGCAGAACAGGCCGTCCAGCGAGGTGGCGTTGTACTCCACACCGCTGCGCTCGCTGTGCATCGAGAAGCTCATCGTGGTGGGCTGGGAGGCCACGCCCAGCTCGTCGAACAGCGCCGTCAACAGGGGGTAGTGCATGGCGTTGAAGACGATGAAGCCGGTGTCCACGGCCATGTCCAGGCCATCCACCTGGACATCGTGGGTATGGGTGTGACCACCCAGATAGTCGTTGGCCTCGAACAGGGTGACGTCGTGCTGGCCGTCCAGCCACCAGGCGCTGGCCAGTCCTGCGATGCCCGAACCGATGATCGCGATGCGCATGTCAGTATTTCGCCTTGGCCAGCACCCACTCGGGGATGGGCTTGAGTGCCTTCACCAGGCCGAGCGCGGCCATCACGCGCAGCCCATACCAGGTGAGATCGATCTCCCACCAGCGGAACCCTTGGCGAACCGTGCCGGGGAAGAAATGGTGATTGTTGTGCCAGCCTTCGCCGAAGGTCAGCAGCGCCAGCCAGAGGTTGTTGCGGCTGTCGTCGCGCGTGTCGAACCGGCGGCGGCCGAAGCGGTGGGCCAGCGAGTTGATGGTCACCGTGGCATGGAACAGGACCACGGTGGAAACAAAGAAGCCCCATACCAGCATCTGCGCGCCGGTGGTGTGCAGGCCCGGCGCCCAGCGCTCCAGCGCGGCGCCCAGTGCGTACAGGGATGCGGCCAGCAGCACGGGCACCGCGGTATCGAAGCGATCCAGCCAGCGCAGTTCCGGGAAGCGGGCCAGGTCCGGGACCCGTGAGAGATCAGTGGCAAAGGCCTCCCGGGTGAGGAACCAGCCCATGTGGCTGCGCCAGAATCCGCCTTCGCGCGGTGAGTGCGGATCCAGTGGCTGGTCGGCATGCCGATGGTGATGGCGATGGTGCGCGGCCCACCACAGCGGGCCGCGCTGTACGCTGGCAGCGCCGATGACCGCGAATGCGAACTGCACCGGCCGCGACGCCTGGAAGGTGCGATGCGAGAAGTAGCGGTGGTAGAACGCGGTGATCGCGAACATGCGCACGGCGTAGAGCGCAGCCGCCACGATCACCGCAGTCCACGAGATCCCGACCCAGATCACCGCGACGCAAGCCAGGTGCATCAGCGCAAACGGCACGGCCCGCACCCAGTCGATACGGCCGCGCTGCGTGCCGGCCGCTTCGGATGCGCCACCGGTGTCGACCCAGCGTTGCAGCGAGCGCAGCAGGCGCCAGCGACGGCGGGGGAGGGGCGCGGCAGAGGCCATGACGGTTCCCAGCAGGAGATGTGTATCTATTTACGCAGAAGGGTGTGCAATGGATGCATACAGGGCAGACGATTTCTCCTTCACCCGGAAGTCACGGTGCAACGTTCGACCAGCGGTTGCGCCTGCGCCTGTTGCCATTCGCTGGTTGGACGCGCTGCAGGGGGCGAGCGGAAGCGCACTGTCACCTGCGGATAAGCGCCGCGGGCATCACGCAGGTTGCTGGTGCCGGCGAACTCCAGCAGGCGCCGGTCGGCCGAGGCATAGACCAGGCGCAGGCGGGGTGCCAGGCCGCCATACCAGGTGTCGAGGCTGACCTCGATCGACTGCGCATCGATGCCTTGCCAGCGAAGCGGACCGGTGCGCTGGACTTCCACGGGATAGAAGCGCTGCCGGCCCGGCACCAAGAAGGGCAGCGCGATGCGCTCGCCGCGCATCAGTGCGGGCCAGTGCAGGCGTACCGCGGCGTCGAAGCCGGTATCGATCACCGCCTCCGGCGGCAGAACAAGGCTGCGCTGCAGTGTCGAGGTGGCGGCCGCCTCCTTCCACTCGATCAGCACCTTGCCGCTGGCGGGCTCTACCCGCGCCGCCTGCCCGCTGCGCCGGTCCTCCAGCGAATAGCCCGGTGCCTGTGGACGAGCGGGGCTGGCCGGCAGGTGCTTGCGGGCGAAGGGGCGTCCGTCCGGGCACTGGTACAGCACCCAGCGTTCGGCGCCCTCGGCTGCGTCGCGCTGCCAATGCACCTCACGATAGAGCGTCTGCCCCTGCGCGGAGGTGGCAATGCCCTCGGTGCGTAGCCAAGGGGCCGCCAACGCGGCATGGGGCAGGCAGAGCAGCAGCCAGGCAGTACGCATGGCATTCATCCGGATGAGGGTCACAGGGCATACGGCGCAGGCGGTCGCTTGGATGCAGCCGGTTGCCTGCATCCAATTGCTGCCGCCGCGCGTACAGAGGACAGACCTTCACCTGCCCGCCGCGAACGCAGATGTACCCTTACGCCGCCAGCACTCCCCTCCGCTTGGATAGCGCACGCACCGTGTCCAGCCCCCAACAGCCCAGCAGTGAGCCGAAGAACTGGGCCGGTGACATGGACGGTGTCGCGCGCCTGCGCGACCGTGATTGTTTCATGCGCATCTACGACCACTTCATGCCGCGGCTGTGTGTCTACCTGCGCGGCCTGGGCGCGCCCGAGGCGGTGGCCGAGGAACTGGCGCAGGAATGCCTGCTGCGACTGTGGCTGCGGGCAGCCGACTACGATGCTGCGCAGAGTGCGCTGAGTACCTGGCTGTACCGGATCGCCCGCAACCTGCATATTGATCGGGTGCGGCGCGAGCGCAGCTGGCTGCAGGTGCAGGCGGCGGTAGAGGATGCGGCAACCATGGATGTGGTCGAGCGCAGCAGCGCCGAGCAGTTTGCCGACCAGGCGAGGTTGCGGCAACGTATCAACGAGCTGCCTGCCGTGCAGGCGCGACTGGTGCGGATGTCCTATTTCGAAGCCAAGAGCCACAGTGAGATTGCCGAGGCGCTGGGCATGCCGCTGGGCACGGTCAAATCGCATCTGCGGCGCGCCTTCCTGCAACTGCAGTCGAAAGTGGGTGGTGCGCTGTGAATCCGCACCACCATCTGCACGAGTCCACGCTGATGAGCTATGCCGCCGGTGCACTGCCGGCGCCGTTGAGCATCGTGGCCGGCACCCATCTTGAACACTGCCCACATTGTCGGCAGCGCCTGCGTGAGGCCGAAGCCATCGGCGCGATGTTGCTGGAGCAGACCCAGCCTGCGGCAAACGATGCGCGCCGCGAGCAGCTGCGCGAAGCGATGCTGATGCAGCTGGCGACGGAGACGGAAACCGCTCTCCCCTCCGCTGCGCGGCCGCTGTTGCAGGAGCGACCGGGGGCGAATCCGGACCACCTCCCGGCGTCGTTGCATCCGTATTTCGGCAGCACCTTGAGTGGCCTGCGCTGGCGCTGGATGGCGCCGGGCGTGCACTGCATCCGCGCCGAACAGATGCCGTCGCTGATCATGCTGAAGATCGCGCCGGGCAAGTGCCTGCCGATGCACAGCCACGGACGCAGTGAGCTGACCCAGATCCTGCGCGGTTCGTACAACGACGCGCTGGGCCTGTTCGCGCCAGGCGATGTGGCGGACCTGGATGAGGAGGTGGAGCACCAGCCGGTCACCGCACCGGGCGTGCCGTGCATCTGCGTGTCCGCGCTGGATGCGCCGCTGGTGTTCAGTGGCTGGCTGGCGCGGAAGATCCAGCGCTTCGTGAAGCTTTAGGGGGAACACAATGGCGGCTGCCGGTGCATTGCGGGTTCTGTTGACCGGCGCTACCGGGTTGGTAGGGCAGGGCGTGGCACTGGCCTGCCAGCGCTCGCGCCAAGTGGCTGGGCTGACCGCACTGGTCCGGCATCCGGGCAGCCTCCGCGGTGCCGGCGGCGAACTGATCGTGCCGGAGTTCCTGCAGATCCAAGTGCGGCAGGATGAACTGGCGGGATTCGATGCCTGCTTCTATTGTGCCGGTGCGCCACCGCTAGGTACCGCCGAGGCCGAGTACCGTCGCGTTACGCTGGACACCACGCTTGCCGTTGCCCGGGCGTGGGCAGCGGCCAATCCGCAGGGGTGCTTCCTGTATGTGTCCGGTGCAGGCGCAGATGCGGGTAGCCGGCTGATGCCGCTGCGCATCAAGGGCGAAACCGAGCTGGCACTGCAGGCATTGCCGGTTCGTACGGTGATGTTGCGCCCGGGTGGCGTGCGCCCGGTGGAGGGCACCGGCACCCGCCACGGCCTGCTGAAGCCGTTGTACTGGGGCGGGGCGCCGCTGATGAAACTGGCCGGCGCGATCGCGCCCTCGCTGGTGACCAGCAATCTGGCGCTGGGCCACGCAATGATCGCGCTGGCCGGCCGGGAGCATCCGCCGGCCACGGTCGAGTGCGCGGACATCAACCGGATCGCGGCGGGAGTGCGCGATCCGGCCCCTTGATCTCAGTGCAGCGCGGCTTCAAGCGCGGTGCGCACCGCCTGCGCCAGATCACTGCGGGTGAACGGCTTGGGCAGCAACGCGGCCACGCGGCCCTGGCTGCCGACCGCATCGTGGTCACGCGGGTAGCCCGAGGTGAACAACACCGCGACGTCCGGCCAGCGTTCGCGCACTTCGCGCACCAGCTCCCAGCCCGACATGCCGGGCATCACCACGTCGGAGAACAGCAGGTCCACCGTGGTGTCAGGGCGCTCCAGCAGGCGCAGGGCCGAAGGGCCGTCGTGCGCTTCCAGTACGCGGTAGCCCAGCATGCGCAGCGCGTCCACGGTATGGGCACGGACATCGTCGTTGTCCTCGGCCACCAGGATGGTCTCTTCGCGCGGCGAATAGCCGGCCAGCCCGGTCTGCGGTGCCGTTCCCTCACAGGGCAGGGCCAGCGTCGAGCGCGGGAACATCATGGTGATGCTGGTGCCACCGCCCTCCACCGAATCGATCAGCACATGCCCTCCGGACTGCTTGACGAAGCCGTGCACCATCGACAGGCCCAGGCCGGTGCCCCGGCCCACCTGCTTGGTGGTGAAGAAGGGCTCGAATACCCGCGCCAGCGTGGCCGCGTCCATGCCGTGGCCGTTGTCGCGGACCCGCAGCATCACGTACTCGCCCGGCGCTGCATCAGGGAACAGGGTCGCGTAGTCGTGGTCGAGATGGCTGTTGTCCACTTCGATGACCAGCCGACCGCCGTGCGGCATGGCGTCGCGGGCATTGACGGCCAGATTGAGCACGGAGGCCTCCAGCTGGCTGACGTCGATCTCGATGCACCAGATGTCCTCGGCGACGCGGATGTCCAGCTGCACCAGTTCGCCCAGTGCACGCTGCAGCATGTCATGCATGTCATGCATGTCCAGCAGGCGGTCGTTGAGGTTGGCGGCCTGGCTGTGCAAGGGCTGGCGGCGGGCGAACGCCAGCAGGCGCTGGGTCAGGCTGGCGGCGCGGCCGACGCCCTTGAGGGCATTGTCCAGCGCACGGCCCACCATCGCCCCGGGTTCGCCAGCACGCTCGCTGAGCAGCATGGCGTGCTCGACGTTGCCGGAGATCACGGTGAGGATGTTGTTGAAATCGTGGGCGATGCCGCCGGTGAGCTGGCCCACCGCCTCGATCTTCTGTGACTGCCGCAGCGCGTGCTCGGCCTGCAGACGGGCGGTGGTTTCCACCGCCTCCGAAACCACGGCGGTGACCGCGCCCTCGGCATCCAGCAGCGGGCGGAACGAGAAATCGAAGCTGCGCCGGCCGGTCGGCAACTCCAGGTCGAGCGCATGCAGCGAACTGTGCCCCTTGGCGGCATCGGCAACGGCCCGGTCAACGGTCGCGCCGACGTCATCGGTGCCGGCGAACCAGGGCGACTGCCCGAAACGCAGGCCCATCACTTCGGGCTTGTCGGCCAGCACCGCGGCCAACGAGGCGATGTTGGCATCCACCACCTGGCCCGCGAGGTCCAGCAGCACCTGGTGCTGGAAACTGGATTCGAAGATCGCCTGCAGCCGTCGCTTGCTGGCCCGCAGTTCGGTGGTGCGGGCCTGCACCTGCCGTTCAAGCAACTGGTTGTCCTCGCGCAGCGCCAGTTCGGCCTGCTTCAACCCGGAGACGTCGCTGCCCAGGCAGATGTAGCCCACCACCTCCCCGTCGGCGCCGCGTTCGGGCACGCAGTCCATCTGCACGAAGCGCGACTCGCCACTGCGGTGCGCCAGCTCCACCTGGAAGCTGCTGCGCTCGCCCTGCAGCACCCGCTGCAGGCTGGGCAGGGCATGCTCAAACGCGGAAATGCCGCTGACATCACGCGCGCTACGGCCCAGCAGTTCGGCCAAGCTGATGCCGTGCCAGTCCAGGAATGCCTTGTTGGCAAAGCGGTAGCGGTGTTCCTTGTCGAGCTGGGCGATCAGCGCCGGCACGGCATCGGTCACCTGCTGCAACTGGGCCTGGCTGTCATTCAGCGCGGCCTGTGCATCGGCCAGCTGGGTGCGTTCGCGGGCTTCCTGCTGTGCCCGCCGGATGGCATCCGGCAAGCGCTGCAGCCGCTGCTTGACCACGTAGTCACGTGCGCCGCGGGTCAGCGCCTGCACTGCCAGTTCTTCGGTAAGCGTGCCGGAGACGAAGATGAAGGGGGTGTGCGGAATCCGCTCGCGTGCGAGCGCGAGCGCCGCGTCGCCATCGAAGCCTGGCAGCACGTGGTCGGCCAGGATCACGTCGAACCCGCGGTGGTCGATCGCCTCGATGAATGCGTTGCGGGACCACACCCGCTCGACCTCGAAATCCAAGCCGGCCCGTTGCAGTTGTGCGGTGATCAGCTCCGCGTCAAGCGCACTGTCCTCCAGCATGAGGATGCGCAGGCGCTCGCTGCGGCGCGATCCATCATGCATTGTGCTGCCCCGATCCATTGGGACGATGGGGCGGCGGCTGATTGGTGATGCCCCAGAACATGCCCAGCCCCTGGATGGCATCGAAGAATTCCTTGAAATCGACCGGCTTGACCACGAAAGCATTCACGCCCAGTTCGTAGCTGCGCACCAGATCCTGCTCTTCGCGCGAGGAGGTCAGCATCACCACCGGCGTACTGCTCAGCTGCGGGTCTCCGCGCACCTGCTCCAGCACCTCCAGGCCGTTCACCTTGGGCAGCTTCAGGTCCAGCAGCACCACCACCGGGCCACCGTGGTTGGCGCCGGCGAACTTGCCTTCGCAGCGCAGGTAGTCCAGCGCTTCGGCGCCGTCGCGTACATGGATGACATCGTTCAGCAGCTGGCAGCGCGACAGCGCAGCCAGTGTCAGCTCGGCATCCTTGGGGCTGTCCTCGACGAGGAGGATCGGCCGCAGGTCCCTCATGGGTGATCTCCTGTGGAACGGGGTAAGGTGAAGTGGATCGTGGCGCCCTTGCCAGGCTCACCCTCGGCCCAGGTCCTGCCGCCGTGGCGGCTGACGATACGGCGTACATTGGCCAGGCCGATGCCTGTGCCTTCGAATTCCTCGACGTGATGCAGGCGCTGGAACACGCCGAACAGCTTGTCGACATAACGCATGTCGAAGCCGCAGCCGTTGTCGCGCACGAAGAAGTGGTCCTCCTCCTCGCTGCGCTCATGGCCGACCTCGATCACCGCGTGCTCGCGCTCGCGGGTGAACTTGACCGCGTTGGAGAGCAGGTTCTGCCAGACCAGGCGCATCATCGTCGGATCGGCGTCCACCTCCGGCAGCGGCGCCAGCGTCCACTGTACGTCGCGGCCGGCGTAGTCCAGCGCCAGGCTCCTGCGCACGTCCTCGGCAAGCACCGCCATGTCCAACCGCGCCCGGCCAAGCGTGGAGCGCCCCATCTGCGAGAAGCTCAGCAGATCGTCCACCAGCGTACCAGCCGATTTGGCCGATTCCACGATGGTGTCGAGGAAGCGGCGTTCGGTGTCGTTGAGGCGTTCACCGGCCGAGCTGCCCAACAGCTCCGAATAGCCGACGATGTGGCGGAAGGGCGCGCGCAGGTCATGGCTGACCGAGTACGAGAAGGCTTCCAGCTCCTTGTTGCTGCGCATCAGTTGTTCGTTCAGCTCGGCCATTTCCTCGGCCTTGCGCAGCACGATGTCGACGATGGCGGTGCGCATCTCGTGCGCGGCATCGCGGTCGGCGTCATTCCACGGCAGGCTGCGCTGCTGCACGGTTTCCTTCCACGCCTCGAAGGAGCTGCGCGGCGACAGCACCACGTCCGGTGCGGCGGTCTTGCGTGGGTCGCCGCCCCAGCGCACGGTGCGCACCACCTCGGGGCGGAACCACATCAGGTAGCTGTCGTGCAGCTGCGAGATGGACACCGCCAGCACGCCGCTGGCCACGTCGGCCAGGCGTACCCCGGCCGACCAGTCACCGGCCAGGTGGTCGGTGCAGTACGTTTCCTGCCCGGCCTGTTGTGCGGCCAGCCAGTCGGCCAGGGCCAGCACGTCGGTCGCGGGCGGGCACAGGCCCACGCGCATGCAGTCGCCCTTGTGCACGATGGCCGCGCCGGCCGCGCCGGTCAGCGACAGCAGGCTGGTCTCGTCGTGGCGCAGGGCGGCCATGAAGTCCTCGTCGCCGGCCATGCGGGCCAGCAGCTTGACCAGCACCGAGCGCCGCGCCACGCGCTCTTCAATGGCACGCGCACGTTCCTTCAGGGCAATCTGCAGTGACAGGATCTGGCCCATGAACTCGCACGCAGTGCGCACGTGGTAGGGCAGGCGGCGCGGGTCCACCGTGTGGCACGACACCAGGCCCCACAGCTGGCCCTCATGCACCAGCGACACCGACATCGATGCCCCGGTGCCCATGTTGCGCATGTACTGCATGTGGACCGGCGAAACGCTGCGCAGTACCGCCAGGCTGAGGTCGGTGGGCGGCGCGTCGCGATGGTCCTCGGCGCGCATCAGGGGCGCCGCGGTGTAGTTGTTGTCTGCGATCAGCCGTACCCGGTTGCGCCGATACAGTTCGCGGGCCTGGGCCGGAATGTCCGACTCGGGAAAGCGCAGGTCCAGGTAGGACGGCAACAGGCCGTTGCCATCCTCGGCCACCACGATGCCGTTCCAGCCCGCATCGAACTGGTAGACCAGGGTGCGATCGAAGCCGGTGAGCCGGCGCATGTGCTCGGCGGCCAGCTGGCACAGGTCCTCCACCGTCGAGGCCGACTCGATGGCGGTCATCAGCTCGCGGATGGCCGGGTAGAGCTCCTCCAGCGAGCCCGGCTGGCCGGGAACTGGCGACTCCAGTTCGACCAGCAGGTCGGTGGCGGAGCGGTGCACCAACAATTGATGCCGGCCGTGGCCATCCAGGTGCACGGCGCCGACGTGGGCGCTGCTGCCAACCGCGGCCTGCTGGAACAACGCCTCGAACGGCGCCAGCACGCCGCCCAGTACTTCGCTGACGTGCTGCATCAGCGGCTCGCCGAACTGTTGGAGCAGCCTGGGTTGGCTGATCGCGCGCTCACGCACCCGCAGTGACTGCGGTTCCAGTACCAGAAGCACACCGTACGGCTGGATTGCGCCCGGCGTATGAATCGGTTCGCGTGCACAACGGGACAGCGCAGCGTCGTGCTTGGACTCAACGGAAGGCATCAAAGGCGGCACTCATGATTCATGGATGACGGGAACATCCCGGACGGGGACATCCCAGCACTGCATCCGCTATTCCGTGATGGTGAAGCAAAAGCGTGCATTCGCATACCACTTCGTGAGTGTGAAGGGCGTTTCATTGAAAACTGAACTCTTCACTTTCGCCGGTTGGCGACCGCTTGCGTGTTTCGCAGAAGGTACATGTGCGCTGCACGCTCGCTGCACACCGGGTTGCCTACGGTAGGCCAACCTCCTTGAGCCACCACGACCGTGAACCTGCAGACCCTGCCTCCCATGCCGTACCGCATGCTGCCCGACAGCTGCCAGTTTGAACTGCTGGATGTGGATGCGCTGCAGGACCCGGCCAGTGGCCGCCTGCTGCACCTATACTCGCTGGTCGCCCGCTGCCTGTCGTGCGAAACGGTGTTCAAGGCCGAGGAAGGGCAGGGACTGGTCAGCCACTCCGCATCGCGGGTGGTGCGTTGCCCTGCCGGCTGCGGCCAACAGGCATTCAAGCCGTCACTGTTGCGTGCCTGGCAGCCGCAGGTGGCCGCACAGGCGTGAGGGGGCTGATGGGTGCTCACAGTATCCCAGGGTTGGCACGCCACACGGCGAAATTGAGCGCCGAGGCGAACGAGATCCAGGCAAGGTAGGGCAGCAATAGCATTGCGGCGCCACGCTGGATGCGCAGGAAGGCGAGGATCGTCGCGCACACCAGCACGATCAGCACAAGAATGTCAGCAAAGGCGAGTGCGCCCAGTTTCCAGCCGAAGAACAGCCAACTCCACAAGGCGTTGACCGCGAGCTGCACTAGATAGAGTGTCAGCGCTGGTCGCGCACCGCGCCAACCGCGCTCCCGCCAGACCAGCCAGGCCGCAACCGCCATCATCGCGTAGAGCAGGGTCCAGACCGGCCCAAATACACTGGCAGGCGGTGCCCAGGCCGGCAGGGTAAGGCTGGCGTAGAAGCTGGCAGCGGAAGCGGAGGCCCACGCGCCCAATGCGGCCGCCGCAAAGGTGACTGCGAACCATCCCAGAAGACCCAGTGCCTGTGAACTCCGCTTCATTGCGTACAACTCCATGATGCTTATGCCCCCTCATACGAACGAAGGCGGCAAATGGATGCAGGCCGGCTGCGATCAGTCTGAAGTGCTCGTGGCGTTCCCGTCTTGGCCTGAAGGCAGCAGGGAAGGGCGCTGGTCGAACCACTCGCGCGCCTTGGCCAGATGCCACTGGCGCTGGTCGCCATCGAGCTCGATGCCAGCACCCAGCAGCCCCCAGCGCAGATACAGATCGCCACGCTTGCGCTGCTCCAGCAGATCCAGGCGTGCTCGCACCGAGAGGCGATCATTCTCGGCCTGCAGGCCGTCGATGATCAGGTGGCCCGGCCGCCAGCGCAGCCTGGCCTGCGCATCGACCTGCCCGGAATCCAGCAGCGACAGGGTCCAGCGCGGGTAGTCGGTGCGCGTGGCGAACACCGCCAGCAGGGGGCGGGCATCGCTCAGGGTCAGGTCGGTGGTGGCGTCCACCTGGAATGGGGATTGCGCGTCGATGCGACCCCGCTTGAACGCAGCACGGCCTTTCCATGCCGTGCTGGACGCGGTGCCAGCCACCTGCACATTGCGCAGTTCGACGGCGGTGCCGGACAGGTCGAAGTGGCGCTGGTTGAAATCGCCGCGGCGCAGGGTTGCGTTCACGTCCACATCGCCGCCCATGTCCAGGCCTGCCACCTTGGCGCTGGCGTTGCGACCCAGCAGGCGGGCCGTGCCATGGCCAACGCGGCCATCGGTGTCGAGCGTGGCATCGCCACTGAGGCTGCCGGTGCCACGCAACAGCCGCAGCTGCGACGAGCCCAGGTAGCGGTTGTAGGCGGCCAGGTCCGGAATGGTGGCTTCGCTGAAACGCAACCGGGCGCGTACACCCTTGCGCAGTTCCTGCAGGCGGCCGTCGCCGGTCAGGTCCACGGCCAGGTCGCGACCGTCGAACAGGCGCACGTCCTTGGCATCGCTGGGGCGTGCACTGAAGCTTGGCAGCCGGATCGCCAGCTGCGCCTGATTGGGCGTGCCGGCCTTCAATTCGCCATGCGCACTGGCGGTGCCGGCCAGGCGCACGCCGGCGACTTCGGCCACGGCGGCCGCCGAAGGAATGTCCACGGTGCTGCCTTCGATCAGCTCGCCATGGCGCAGGCGCAGGTCGACCTTCAGCGTGCCGCCGCCATCCAGCTGCAGCCACGGCTTGCGCACGAACAGGGCAGGGATCCAGTTGAGCGACGTAAAGGTCCATTCGCCGCGCACGGTGCCGGAACTGCGCTCCAGCAGCTGGGCCGGCGCCTGGAACGGGATGTCGCGCCCGGTGATGTGGATGTCCGCATCGACTTCGCTGCCCGAGCCCGGCTTAGGCGGCAGGCGCGCCTGCAGGCGCAGGTCCTTGGCCACGTTGAGCTGCAGCGCGAGCAGGCCACGATCGGGCGCGCCATCGCCCAGATAGAGCGGAACCTGCCAGAGCGCACGGTCGCCGGGTTGCAGCTGCCCGTCGATCAGGTGGGCGGCCAGCTGCAGGCGGCCGGGCACCGGCGCGCTGGAAATGCGCGGCTGCTGCGCATCGGTATCCATGCGCAGGCCCTGGCTGCGTGCATCCACGTCCAGCTGTGCATGCAGGATCTTCAGCTTGGCCAGCCCCGGCGCCTGGTCCCGGTAGTGGCGCGGATAGCTGAAGCGCGCGGTCAGGTTCATGTCGCCCAGCAGCTGCACGCCGTCGAAGCTGGTGTCCGCATCGCGGAACGAGACCTCGGAATCGAACAGCTCGGACGGGCCGCCGCGCAGCTGCTTGAGAAAGCCGACCGTGCCCCGGCCCTTGCCGATGATCAACAGCTTGCCGAGACGTACGCTGCGAATGCTGTCGCTGTGGATCGCATCGAAACGCAGGGTCCAGCCCTGATCGCTACGGGGAGGGGGCGGGATGGCATCCTCGACGCGGCTGATTTCGGCGGAGACCCCGGTGGCCTGCAGCCGGGGCACCCGCACCTCCCGCTTGAACAGGGGAAACACCGCCAATCGAGCGCTGGCGCGCTCGGCGTGCAGCACGTAGACGGTGTGGTTCACGTGTCCGCGCATGTGCACGTTCCAGGCAATGACGTGGCCCGGCAGCAGCGTGATGGCAGGGCCGGTGGTCATCACGAACTTGTGCGGCTTGCGGTTGGTGACCTGGTCGAACAGCGGCGTGTTGAGGAAGATGTTGCCCGCCAGCAGGTAGAGCGCGTAGATGCCCAGCAGGATGTAGCCAGCGATGCGCCATCGGCGTGGCAGGGGAAATACGGGCGCGGGAGGGAGGGGCATGTACCGCTCGAACGACAGGAGGCACTTGCACTATTGCGGACATTGGTGGGGTGTAGCGTGAAACGCGGCTCAATTCCGCCAGCGTGCGTGTCGACATCCTACTGCGTATGTGTGTCCATCTGCGCCGCCCGGGGCATCGCATCTGATGAAGTTGTCTGAACTGGCGCAGCCATCGGGAGCAATTGCGACCTGACCAAGACCGGGAGCGGCATGCTGCAGTCTCCTCCCAAGTTATGGTTATCATCTTGAATCATCACGGAGAATAGGGACGTGCAGTGGGAATGACAAAGGACGTTTGGACCGCAGCTGCGTTTTTCCTGCGATGAATACCAAGTTCGCCAATCTTGCAATCATTCTTGGGGGCGGTACGGTGATGTCCCCTATAGCCCTGCACGCTCTGGGCTCAGAGGCTTCTCCTCCGTCCATAGGCTTTGTTGCCTTAATATTCGCATTTGTATCTGTTGGAGGATTACTTATATTTCTGTGGGACACTCATGCGAAGGGGGAGGCCTGGGCCAGGCCATCTTTATCTGTTTCCTTGTTTGGCGCGGGAAAGCAAGCGCAAAGCCAGTTCATTAGCGGGCTTTCATTGTGCTGGCTTGGAGTCCTCTGCATGCTACTAGGTGGGCGCGGCGTACGGATCGAGTGGGTGGGCGCCCTTCCTCTGCTGATCGGCCTCGGGTTGCTGTCGTCCGTAGCCGCGGCGAGATGGCTGTTCCCGCATCAATTTTTAGATTGAGGGTATGAAACCCTTCTTCTGGACTGCATTCTGGTAGTGTCCTTGCCGGCAATCGCGCCAGATTTCAGTGGGAGCGGCATGGAGATCCGAGTTGCCAAGCAGAGCGACTTCGACGCCATGTGGGCCATCTTCAGGGCCGCCATTGCGACCGAGGATGCGCTGCCGTTCGCCGGCACCTTCGAGGCCGGCACCTTCCGGAGCCACTGGTTCGGGCTGCAGCCGGCTAATGTGGCAGTTCTGGAAGGCCGCGTAGTCGGAATGTACAAGATGGGCGCCAACTTCCCCGATCTGGGCGCACACGTGGCCAGCGCCACCTACGTGGTCGACCCGACAGTGCAGGGGCGCGGCATTGGGCGGGCGCTGGTGGAGCACAGCCTGGATCGGGCGCGGACGGAAGGCTTCCTGGCCATGCAGTTCAACTACGTGGTCAGTACCAACACGCCGGCCGTCGCGCTGTACCGGAAGCTGGGGTTTGCGGTGGCTGGAACGCTACCGGAGGCATTCCGGCATCGAACGCTGGTGCTGGTGGACGTGTTTGTGATGCACCGGTTTCTGTAGCGGCCTGGAGTAGGGCGAGCGTGATCTGGCGAACATCCTGCGTCTTTGCATTCTGCTCTTTCATGAGCGCCTGCGCCTTGCAGCCAAAGAGCATCCCGCCGCAGGTCTCATCCGCAGGTTACACATCGGTCAGCTCGACCCTTCTGGCAGGCTGGATCTACCTGCGCAGTGAGAGCTATCTACCTGGATCGAATCTTGCGTCCGGCACCCCTGAGATCAAGGTATGCGAGTCTGTCACACGCAGGATCCAACTTGAGATCTACCCGGGCGTCGAGCCAGATGTTGAAAGAACCTGCCGGAACATAGACGCCTCCGCCACCGAAGCGGAGCGATGGTTCCCCAAGCGCAGCATCCGCTATTCGGTCATCATCGTGCCTGAAGGGCAATCCATTTCCGTGAGCAGGTGGAGCTTTGGCTATCGATCAGCGCATCTTGCGTTGGCTGCGCCGGCATTCAGTAACCGGGAGAGACGAGAGGGCAATCTTGTTGATCTGGTGGCGCATGAGACCTTTCATATACTCGGTCGCATTGACGGGGATGCCCGTGGGCAGGATGAGTACTATGCCTACTACGCGGGCTTGTGCGCTCAGCTCGCCGTTCTTGGGGCGATTCCCGAATCCGCGTTGCCAGGAGCGCCACTTCAAGGGGGCGTGGATGAACCAACGCGGGCATCTTCGGATTCCGCGTATCGGGTGAGGCGTGAAGCCTTGCTGCTGTCCCGCGATGGTTCCATCAAGGCAGGTGAAGATGGCGGCAGAGCACTCGCTCTGCGCTGCATCGCGTTGCAGAAGGTGACAGCGCGGCCAGATTTCAATCGGGGCCCGAACGGATCGTAACGGTTCGTCCGCCGCCCTGGCTGAAGGGCTTGGTAGAGCAGGGGGCTCACGGCGTGCGATCGGCACTGGTTCCGCGTACAAACGCCGCCGCCAACTGCAACGCATCGCTGCTGCCGCGATCGCTGCGCAGTGCATGGGCCAGTCGGCCGGGCGTGACGCCGGTCCAGTGCAGCAGCTCATGCGTGGCATGGGCCTGGTCGCTGTAACCATGGCGCGCGGCGGCCGAGGCGATGCTGGCCGCTTCGCCATCCAATGTGCGCAACAGCGCCTGCAGTCGGCGGACACGGGCGTACTCTTTGGGCGTCATGCCTACAGCGGCCAGAAAGCGCGTCTGCAGGGCGCGCAACGAAATGCCAACCCGGCGTGCCAGTTCGGCGATACGCAGGTCGCCCTCGATGGCATCCAGCGCCGCAACCGCCTGCTCGACGCGCTCATCCAGGGCGAAGCTGGTGCAACGCTCGCGCAGGATCTGCCAGAGCGGCTCGGGCGAGCCGCTTGCCGCACTGGCGCGGGCGGCCGTGCTGAACACTTCGGCAAAGGCAGCATCCAGTGTGTAAAGGTCCGGCGCCTGGTCGCGAAGCCCGGGCAGCCGAGGGCCAGCAACCAGAGCGCTCGCTGCGGGCTGCAGCCGCACCCCGATGCAGAACACCGCGCCGATGGCCTGCAGGCGGATCGGACCACATTGCTGAGCCGCAAAACAGAACGGCAGATCGGAACGGATCCGGCCATCGGCCCCATGCAGATGCAGCGGCACGCCAAGCTCGGCAATCAGCTCGCAACGGCCATCCGGGTAGATGACCTGCACGTCATTCCCGGGCGCCTCGTCCCGCAGCCACCACAGGCATTGGACATGCCGGCGCAGCTCGTCGGGGGCAGGGTGCTCGAAGTAGTCCATGCGGCATCGGACGCCATCCTGCGCGTTTTTACAAGCGGACCGGGCGCCATGCCGCTAACCTGCGGCGAACCCAACCAGGAGCTCAGGGCATGTTGAGGTCGAAGATGGTGATGCTGGGCGCAGGACTGGCGTTGGCGAGCGGCGCGGCCACGGCGGCGCCGGCCGAGTTCGACTGGTTGGCCGGGCATTGGTGCGGTGGCACCGAGGAACGCCGGCTGGACGAGGTCTGGCTGCCGGAAGCTGGCGGCGCGTTGCTTGGGATGTCCCGCACGCTGAGCCGCGGCAGCATGGAGTCATTTGAGTACATGCGGCTCGTGCCGGCAGGCAAAGCGGCTGGCTTTCATGTGCAGCCCAATGGCGTGGCGCCGACCACGTTCGTCATTGCCGAGCATGGCGAGAACTGGGTGGTGTTTGAGAATCCGCAGCATGATTTTCCGAATCGCATCGAGTACCGGCGTGATGGTGCTTCATTGAAGGCAAGCATCTCGGGGCCTGGTGATGATGGGAAGATCCTGCGGATTCCGTTTGACTACCGGCGGTGTGGGGAGTGAGTCGGGGCGCTGACTGGGAGAGGTGGCTGGAAGACCTGGCCATAGGGAGGCTGTGGTGTCCGGGGGCTCCGGCCTCCCGCGAACGGATCTGGCGTGTAACATAATATACAGACTGCGGCACTACCCGCTTCCATGCCTTTGATTTCAAAGGATTTTGCTCGCGCGACGCCGGGTGCTGCGACCACTACCAGCATCAGCACTGCCGCCGCCGCGCTTAGCCTGTCCAAGACCGACCTCCACACCCTGCGCTCCACTGGAGAGGTCGCGCGCTCGGCGTGAATCTTCGCCATCCACACGGCGCCGTCGAGCTTGCCCAACTCACTGATTTGCGCAATTCGCTCATCCGGAATGGGCGCGGTGCCCTTTCGCCACGCGTGGAGAGTCTGTCGGGAAACTCCAAGACGCGTAGCTAAGCCCATGTCTGAGTTGAAGTTTCCTCCCGCGCGTGCTTGGTCAAGCAGGTCGGCAATGGCGTTCATGTAAGGATTCCATTTGACACCTCGTTAGGAGATCAGCTTACATCTGCTCCCGTCAGGATCAATCCTGACACCCGCTACCGGCACCCCAAGGCCGTTGGCGGGTTCCCTTGGGGTAGGGGCTTGGGGGCGGGGTAGGGCATGGATAACGCGTTCCTCATCATCGTTCTGGCCGTCGCGTGCGTCAGCGTCGGCCTCGTCCGCATCGGCTCGTGGGTGATCGACCACCGCGAGCAGGAGCAAACCCGAGTCATGTTGCAGCAGGTCTATGCGGCCTGCGCTATCGCCCAGGCACGCGCCGAACTGGCCGCAACCGGCTGGACCCCGGATGAAGAAACCCTCTATCAGCTCGAAATTGCCGCCACCAAGCGCGGTGATCTTCTGGCTGCCGCTCGCTACGCAGAAGAGCAGGAGCACGCCGCATGAGCAGGTATCCCTCATTCGCCGAACTGGCGGAGTTCGATATGGGCCTCGCGGCAGTCGCTGTGTTTCTCGCGCTCGTTGTTGGTGGAGCCATCGTCTCCATCGTGATCGAGCAGGCATGGCTGGGGCTTCGTCGCCTGTGGAATCTCCGGAAGGATCGCACCAATGGCCGTTGATCGCGCTCGTTTCAGGATGGCTATGGAGAGCGGGGCAGGGGGCTTTTCCCCGCTTTCGCCCGGTCAAAAGGGGCAGCGGGCGGCGGCGGAGATTGGCCCGGGGAGTAACACGGGCCAAAAGGGTCAGCAAGACGCAATCATCGACTACCTGACCATTGTGGTCCCGCTCTCCGCCCTTGAAGAAGTGAACTGCAAGAAGCTCGACCTCTTGCTGTTCCGCATCTTCGGTTTTCGTGGCGAGGTTGTCGCCGGTGCGATTCGTGAGAAGAACTGGAATTTCTACGAGCAATCGGCAGTGCTCATCGACCGCGAAAACGAGGTCGTTGGCCGCGTGGGCATCGGGGGCAAGAAGAACACCGTGTGTCTGAGCCTTACCGGTATGGGCTGCAAGTGGATTCGTGACTGGCGGCGTGTCTACAAGCAGTGCTCCATGCTCGACGCCAAGATCACCCGCGTTGACTGCGCGCACGACGACTACGAAGGCGAACGCCTGGACGTGCATGCGCTCCGCGAGGTCGCTGCTCGGGGTGGCTTTACCGAAGGCGGGTGCCCGCCGCGTCACCGTTTCATTTCCGATGAAGGCCACAACACTGGCTGCACGCTATACGTCGGCGGAAAAGGCCACAAGGAACTGTGCGTCTACGAAAAGGGCAAGGCCGAAGGTCTTCCGTCCTCACGCTGGGTGCGCGCGGAAGTTCGCCTGTACGGCAAGCACATGGAAATCCCGCTTGATGTGCTGTTGAACCCCGGCGCTTACCTGCGCGGTTCCTACGGCGCCTTGCAGGACCTCATTACGGGCGTGTGCACGCGACTGCGCACGCTGCAAAAGCAAGTGGAAACCTCTGTCGAAGCCGGTATCGAGTGGGCGCAACGACAGGTAGGGCCTTTCCTCAACGTCCTTCGCGGAGCGCTCGGCGATTCATGGGCCGACTTCGCAGAGAGCCGCATCCTCCGTGACGGTCACCCCGGACGGTTTCGCGGTATTGCCAAGGGTGAACCACTCCATCGCTATGTGAGAGAAGAACTATGCCTATCTGCCGCGTGAAGTCCGCCGCTGTCGATGAACAGCGCAACCAGAAGACCAACACCATCATCCGTTCACAGATGGTCGGTCTCGACCTCGGCAACGGGTTTGAACTTCCGTTCCGTGTGGGCCTCGGTCAGCGTCCGGCGTACCCGGCCGGTGAATACGACTTGGACCCCATGTCTTTCGCGCTGTCTGCCTACGGCGATCTGACGCTTAAGCGTTACGTCGACCTCGTTCCGTTGCAGGCCAAGGCCGCGCCGGCCGCAGCGAAGCCCTGACCCATGCCGGACCCGGTCTACATCCAGTCGTGTGCGGTCCAGAACATTGGCACCGATGGCGTCTGCGCTGTGCCGGTCTGGATCGAAAGCCCTCAGCCAGTCTTACCGCCGCTCACGCTGGCTGAGGGTACGCAAGTCGCATTTGCCATCGCGGCCTGCTGGGCATTGGGCGGCGTTTTCAGACAGTTCGCCCGTGTGTCCCGTGAGCGGTTCTAACCCAACCAAGAGAGTACCGACATGAAGATGAACAAGATCGCCAGCAACGTCGTTTCCTTCGCCCGTTCCACCGGCACTAAGGTCGCTGCCGGTGCCACCGCCATGGTCGCCAGCGGCGCCGCGTTCGCCAGTGGCGGCCCGGCCGAGGCCATCATTTCGGAAATCACCGCAGGCAAGGCCTCGGTCAGCAGCATCCTCGTGGTGCTGGCAGGCATCCTGGGCCTGCTGCTGCTGTGGGCGATGATCAAGCGCTCCGCCAAGGGTTAATAGGGCTCGGGTGTCATGCCCGTCCTTGTGGCGCTTATGGAGGTCCTCGCGACGGCTAGCACAGTCATCGCGGGGATTCTCTCGGTGCTTGCAGCGATTCATGGGTTGTTCGTGCTGTGGGCGAAGATCAAACAGGCCAAGTAGGGGCGCACGTCGCCCCTACTTTTTTGGGAGTCTTATGGGCTATTTCGTGATCGTGGCTGTACTGGGGGCGCTATGGCTCGCATTCGATTCCTAGCGCTGCTGGTGTGCCTTGTGGTGTCGATGCTGGCGCCCCCCCAGGCATCCGCCTTTGATGCAGGCCAAGCGGCGATGAGTTGTCGCAACAGCCCTCAGTTCAAGGCGGGCAACTCCGCAAGGCAATGTGTAGACAAGGGCTATCAGGCCGATAGCAAGAGTTGCGAGGTTTGGTTGCTTGCGACGAACGGCAATTTCATTTCCCGCATCCCCTACGACTGCAACCAGAAATGCAACACACGCGCAGATGGTCAGGCCGGGATGATCAACGGCACGATGTACTCGGGTGGCGTCTGCGACAACGGATGTAAGGTTCAGCCCAATCTTGATCCCGGCACCAACTTCTCACTGCGTGAGAATGGCAATCCTAATGCCATCCCCATTCGCTCGGGCACATGGCGCGCAACCGGGGATGTCTGCATTCCTGACGACACGCCACCGAAGCCTGAGAGCAAGGATGAATACTGTCATCAGTCGGGGGCATACCAAGTGTGCAAGTCGAAGGACAAAACGTGCATCAGCACTGTATCCGGCTTCCGCACATGTGCCAGTGATACCGCGAATCAAAAAGGTCACACCGCGACCAACAACTCGCGTACAGAGGCCGCCAGCATCAGCGCACCCAACAGCGGCGTGAATCCTCCCAGCAACCGCCCCGGCGAGGACTGGAAGCCGTCCGGCCCGGGCGGCAGCATCACCAACAACAACGGCAACACCACCAACAATTTCAACGGCTACAAGAACGAGGGCACGCCCAACGGCAATACGCCGACGCCGGGTGATGGCTCTGGCCCCGGTGCCGGTGATAGCAATGGCAACGGCGAGCAAGGCGAGGGCAACGGCAACACTGCTACCGGTGGCGGGAACTGCGCTTCACCGCCCGCGACTGGTGGTGATCCCATCCTCGGCATGATCGCAATGCAGACCTGGGCAACTCGCTGCGCAGCAGAAAAGGCCAACGGCGGCAAGGTAACCGGGGACGTTGGCAACTGCGAAGCGCCTTTCAGCGTTGAGGGCGACACCGTGCAGGCCAACCAGCTACGCGCCCAGCGCGCACAGCTTTGCGCAGGCCGTCCGGGCGAGGGGCAGGGCAGTACCGGCAACCCGCATGAGGGTGCTGAGGACGCTGACGGCCCCGGCAAGTGGTCATGGAAATTTGATGAAAGCGTGATCGATAAGTCGGGCTTTGGCGGTGGTTCCTGTCCGCAGCTGGGCACCCTCGACTTTGGCCGATTCGGGACCGTCTCGCTTGATGGTCAAACGTGGTGGTGCCCGCTGATCGCGGCCATGCGGACGGTGATGTTGCTGCTTGGGATGTTCATTTCGTTTCGCGTCGTTTTCGGAGACTGATCATGCTTGGTGCAGATATCTGGGGTTGGATCACGCGAGCTATCAATTTGGTCTGGACAGTGCTGTTCGGCGGAATCGGTCGCATCGTCTCCAAGGTTCTTTCAACAGCAGGCATCACGCTTGTGTCAATCAATCAGCTCTTGCCGCAGCTGCGAAGCGTAATTTCCAACTACATCGGCAGCTTGCCTGATTGGGCCCACAACTTCGTGGGTGCGCTCGGTTTTGACGTCTTCATGAGCATGATCCTGTCCGCCATTTCCGTGCGCTTCATGTTCAAGATCATTCCCATGCCTACCTCGGCGGCGCAGCGTTTGGGAGTGACCAAGGAATGATCTACTGGTATACGGGCCAGCCTGGACACGGAAAAACACTCCACGCCATCGATCACGCCATCGACTATCGCAATGCCGGTCGTTTGGTCTACGTCTGCAACGTGCGCGGTTTCAAGCATGATGAAGCGCGCATGCTTGAGATGACGCCTGAGCAGTTCTGCGACTGGCCGAACTTCCTCCCTGATGGTGCTGTCTGCGTGGTTGATGAGGCGTATGAGCACGGCATGCTGCCTAAGCGGCGTCCGGGCTCCACGGTTCCGCACCATGTCGAGCAACTGGCTAAGCATCGCCATCGCGGCTTGGACTTCATTTTCGTAAGCCAGTCGCCCGACCGGCAGTGCGACGACTTCGTGCAGGATTTGATCGAACGCCATGTCCACGTGCGCCGCCGATTCGGACTGCCCTATGCCCATCTGCGAACGTTCGATCGCTACGAAAAGAACCCGGAGAAGGTCACACCGCTGGTTCTGAAGCGGGTCAAGCTGCCCAAGCGTCCGATGGGGCTCTATGAGTCCACCGTCATGGACACCAGCGAGAAATCGATCCCTTGGTATTACCCCACTGCGATCCTTCTGCTTGTCGGGGTCATGCTTGGCGGTTGGTACACGGTTTCCCGCGTGAACAAGCAGCTCAATGGAGAGCTTGAGCATCAAAAGCTAGACCACAAAGCGCAGCAAGCGGCGGAGAACGGAGCGGTAGCGACGGTCGCAGCCGCGCAGCAAGCGCCCCCCGCTGCGATCACGCGCAATAGCGACTATTTGGCGTGGGTCACGCCGCGCGTGCAGGGCCAGCCTTGGACGGCACCGGCTTACGATGCCTTGTCTATTCCGACTAATCAGCCGCCGCGCGTGTACTGCATGTCATCCGGGGATGGCCTGGACGCAAATGGCGAGCATCAGATCGGGCGATGCAGCTGCAAAACGGAGCAGGGCACCACGTACGCGATGGATCATGAGCAATGCCGCGTGATCGCGCTCAACGGGCAGTACGAGCCATTCCTAGACACCAATCAGGCTGAGGCGAGGCGTATGAACGATTACCAGCAGTCTGCGCACTATCAGGAAGAGTCCCGAAGGGTCCGCAGCGAAGCGGGCGGGGCGGTCATGCAGCACGTCGAGCGTGCATCGGGCACCTTCCCTGAGTCGAAGGCGCACGCTACAGACACCTTCTTGACCACGGCCACCGCGCCGAATCTCCTATGACCAGCAGCGCACGCGAACTGTTGAAGTGGCTGGCCGTGATCCTGATGACCGGGGATCACTTCGCCAAGGTGATCTATGGCGGCTATGTGCCAGGTCTCAGCGAAGCGGGGCGGGTGGCCTTCCCATTGTTCGCACTGGTTATGGCCTACAACCTCGCCCAGCCCGGTTCCGATGTGGTCAAGTCCGTTCGTAGGCTTGCCATGTGGGGCGCAATCGCCCAGCCGGTGCATGCGCTAGCCTTCGGCTACTGGTTGCCGCTCAACATCCTGCTGACGTTCGCGCTCTGTTCTGCGGCGGTGTATGCGGCCAGCCAGCGCAGATGGGTTGTCCTGGCATTCGCCGCGGTGGTGCTGCCGGCATTCGTGGACTACCAGTGGTCGGGCGTGGCCTTCGTGCTGCTGGCATGGTTCGGGTTCCGCACGGGCCGACCGCTGCTGATGCTGGCCGGGTTCGTGCCGCTGTGCCTGTTCAACGGCAACTTGTGGGCCTTGGCGGCGCTTCCGGTGGTCGTGGCTCTGTCCGGGGTGCGCTGGCAGCTGCCGCGAGGCCGGTGGGCCTTCTACGGCTATTACGTGGGCCATTTGGCGCTGCTGGCCACTATCGCGGCTCTATGGGCATGAGCCGGACTGCTCCCAGCCGTTTTCAACTCGGCGAAGTCGCGTGCCACCGACGCATCGCTCATCGTTCTTCAAGGTGACCGGTGCTGTCATCCGCGCTTGGTTGAGCGCCTCGATTCTGCGCTGTTCCTCGATACGCTTGTTGTTCGCTTCATACCGCCGATTGCTTTCGTCGGTCATCTTTGCCGTTTCGTCCATCCAGCTTTGGATGGCGGCAGCCTTGGCCTGTTCCTGCTGCTGCATTGCGGCGCTGCCGCCAACTGCCAGCAGCCCGCAGGTTGCCAGTAGGCATGCTGTGCCGCCGAGGAAAACGCCCAGTGCAACTTTCCAGATCAAACCGTTCGAACTTGCCATCTATGGCCCCCCAAGTTGTCCTGGGCGCATTCTAGCCGGGGTGTAGGGGCAGAGCCCCTACGGAAGCGCCTCACACGCGCTGGCGGCGTTTCGGCCCCGGTACCGGCAGGATCGCTGCGGGAGGCTCGGCGTCGGGGCCAGCCATCGCCACCGATGACCGCTTTTCCCGGCGCTGTGCCAGTGCATCGGAGAGATTCACCACGCTGGCGGCGTTGAAGGACAAGGGTTTCCGGGGCTTGCCGATCGCGCGGCCGCTCTCCATCATCCGACGCCATTCCTGCGCCTGCGCAGCAGTGAGCGACAGCCATGCCAGATCCTGCGGTTCCAGCTCGCGGCCTTCGGGGGTGACCAGTCGGCCAGCCTTAAACGAAAAACCGGCCCATGGGCCGGTCAATTTCCGATCACGCACGATCAGGCTCCATGCCAGAGTAGGAGCCGAGGCCGACGCAAGAAGTGCGCCAGCCAGCCACGCAGTAGAGAACATAATATACATTATGCGAAATGCCGTATCTGGCCTGATCCGGTTCGTGGGCTCCGCTTGGCAATGGCTCCAGCTCTGGCTTGGCTCTTGCCTCCCTGTTGGGTCCCCCGACAAGGATGAGATTGAAGTATGAGCAAGATCGATCCCCATGCAGATCGCATCGACCTGACCGGCCCCTGGGCCGGTTTTGGATTCTAGGGTGGACACATGTTCACCCCTGAGGGTCACCAACTGGAGCCTTGCGACATGACCTGGTGGTCCCTGGCCTGCAACATCGCGCGGGAATGGCGGCTGATGATGGCTGAGGCGGCTCCTCGGACCTCAGCTACACAGAAGGCGTCGACCACGGCGAAATCCAGTGTCATCTACCTAGCCGAAGCGATCAGAATTCGCCGAGAGCGACGGTTCGGCGTACGTGAGCCCGGTTCCGACGCCGAGACGTCCAATGTGGTCTACATGAGCCGTGGGCCGAGGCCGCGCCAGCGCATGTAAGACGCTTCCGTAGGGGCGTTGTCCCTACGCCCCATCATTTGCCACTCTTCCTGCTACCAGCTTCGACGCCAGGCGCTTGAGGAGCGGGGCTTGAATTTTGGTCTCCTAGAATACTGATTAGCTGAAAATCAAGAAATTTCTGCTTGGGGAATCGCTTGCGCAGCACAGCTTGCAATGATGCAAGCGTGTCGTCCACATCTTTAATGATGAACTCTGTAGTTCTTACAAGCTCATCAATCACACGCGGTCCGACTTCGACACGCAATTCCTGCAGAGTAATCCCTCCCCGCTCATGAAGAGCCTTGGCTTCAGCTATCGGCTGGTACTGATCCAAGTGAACCTTGGACCGGCGATCGATCGCCTTCATAAGGGTATGGAAGCGTCGCTCCTCTAACCACAAGTCAGCGACAGCCTGCTGGCCCTCGTTGTCAGAAAGGAAGCTGAGGCCATCGAAGTTGAAGCGCTCTCGATCCACATCCTCCGGAAGGCTGGGCGCCAGCTTTATTCCGGCGGCCGGTCCCATCTCGCGAACCGGATCCACGTAGTTCGACTTGTAACCCCCAACCGTATCCGCCATCCGGAACGGGCACTGAAGGGCGGCGCCCGCTTGCGCAATCTCCTGCTGCCGCCTTTCCCTATCCTTCTCCTTCTGCTGCAGCTGGAATGCAAACATGGCGCCAAAGAAAGAGGCCGCGATCGTGGCAATTGCTGAAAGGTAGTCCTTCTCCAGCACGCTTGATATCACCTGGCCAACTGTCTCTTGTGTCTGGCGTAGAAGCTCGTACACGCTCTCCATTTCATTGCTCCATTAGTGGGGAGACTACTTGCACGCGGACCAGACTTTGTCATCCATGCGGCGACTCAGTTCAAAGGATCGACGCATACCAACCGCTTCGTACACCCGCGCACGCTCTGCCTTGGCGGTTTCGCAGGCGCTAGGGTCCTTGTACTGCGAAACATGGTGGAGGCGCCCTCCACCACCGCCATTGCTGCGGTAAGTCGGGTTGGAGCGCGCTGGGTGCCGTGCAATTGCAGCCGCGTTCTGCTGGCGCAGGTTGTCCAGGCGCTGTTCGTTCTCGATCACAGTGGCAGATCGAGGTGCTACGTCCACGGCCCATGTTCTAGCCGCTTCGCCGCTGGAGCAAGGCGCTGACTGGTACTCAGTGCCGGCTTTAGTGACGCACTTGTAGGCCTGTTGAGCCACCGATGGCACGGCAAGCGCGCACAGCAGCAATCCGGCTGCAATCCTTGTGAACATAGCTTCCCCCTGATGCTAGGCGAAGCTTACCGCTCAGATGGCGAAAGCCACAAGAATCGCCAGATGGCCCACGTAGTAGCCGCAGTAGATCCGACGGCATCGTGGCAGCTTCCAGCTCATCCCTGTCAGTGCGGCGACCATCGGAATCGTGGTGGTGGCCAGGCGGCGCATGTTCAACCCAGCTGACGCTGTCCTGGAGTACACTTCTTTCGTAAGCATGGTTGTGCGCAGCGCATTCTCAAAAAAGACTCAAGCCGGGCCCCTTTGATTCATCATCAAACTGCGGCTGATCGTGGCTCAAACGAAACCGAGAAGTGATATTGGTGCTTTTCAGCGATATGGCTCAAACACCATTTTTCCATCGGAACCAGCCTCGACAATGAACCTCCCGCCTCCTCCGCGCAAGGTGCTGCCTTGATAAGGGAGTGGGATGAAGCTGACTAATATGCTGGAGCCTTCCCGGTATACTGTTGACTTGTAATTATCAATATCGGAACTCCGGCATGCCACTTTGTCAGACGCTTCAGACGAGAGGTTGGTTGCTGATATTGCAATCAATAGAGACACTTTGAAGCTGTGTCGTGTCAGATGCCTCATTTCTCTTCCTTCTTCGCGGCCTGCACGTTGCAGGCTATAAGGACGACCGCCATTAACAGGCTCTGTCAGACTTGCTGCGAGGTCTTGGACGACTCCCCGCCTCTCTTTCCTCAGTCTGCGCCAATCAGGAGTGAGCTGGCTACAGGTAATGCGCACAATCCTTCCCGCCTTGCCCGCTTTGAGTTCACGAGCGACCACGCTCGGTTTTCGGTAGCATGTGCCCTCGTGGAGATGGCAGGCCCGTGTCGCAATCGAGCCGGATGCTGGCTGCATCACGGCCCCGCCCCTTCGTGGGGCGTGTGCCAAAAGCAGCGGTTCGACACTGCTGCCACGCTTCGCGGGTAAAAATTTGAGTTTGAGTGAACTCATTCAATAGACTTCCGACATCACCCTCAGGTAGTCATCTAGCGTGCTAATTCGCCTATCAATTGTAATTCCCTTCTTGCTCGCGTGGCGTTGAACTTCATATAGCAAAATTCCATACCCTGAATCCCATGTCCCACCTTTTTTGGGAGCTAGCTCAACCGCGAATCGATCATCTGGTCGCAGCTTCGTAACTGGCAAGCGAAGCTCCTGGGCGACATGATTCAAAAGCTCAATAACTAACCTTTCATCCAGGCCGCTTTCGGCGTAGTGCTGCTCATAAAATATCTCCGGAGAAATTGCATCTCGACAATCAATGGGGCTTGACATTGCTATCCACCACCTGAGCTGCAGCCACAATTAGACCATGGATCCTATATTCCAGAAGCCTTCCCATATGGTTGTAACAACAGCAACCCGGCCCGCCAATCTGCCCGCAGAACTCCAGGATGCTTGCACTGGGTCGAAGCTCCGGCCGTTGGAGACGCGCTGAAGCGCTTGGCCAGCCTCTGAACCCGCCGAATGTTGCCATGTTGTTGCGTGCGAAGCGGTGCCAATTCCCGACCCCGTGCTGCCAACCGCGACATTCGCAGCCGTGTTCGCGACCTGTCCGCCAGATGCGGCGTTGCCGATTGACGATGTTCCCTCGGGACCACTGGCTCCAAGTTTTCCCCAATCCCAGCGCCTTTCAGACACACAGTCTGCAAAGGTCCGCTGAAGGCCCTCTGGATCGATATACGAAATTGGATTTCCATTCACGTACGCGTACGTATTGGCGCCAGCAAGCAACCCAATCGGATCACTCTGCACGTGGCGCCCAATGGTCGCATCGTAGTCCCGGAATCCGTTGTACCACAGCCCACTCTCGGCATCGTAGTACTGCCCCGGGAAGCCGATGTTCAACCCTCCGATGTTGTCCTGCAGCACGCCTCTGCCGTACGCGTAGTTGTACGCCTTCCATACCATCTGCTGGCTGTTGTTGGTCGCGTGCTCTGGCCGCCCCAGATGGTCGGTATGCACATGGCTAATCTGCCCACTGCGCGCAATGCCCACCAGCTCACCGTCAAACCACAGGTAGTTCGTCCACGCGGCCTGGGTCTGCTCGGCGAGCAGCTGGTTCTGCCCCTGGTAGAAGTACAGGCTAGCACTCTGGCTGTTGCGCTTGCCTACCCGCTGTCCAAATGCATTGAGCAGGTACTGGGTCGACAGCCCGCCAATGTTGCTCTGCTCCATGCGATTGAATGGCCCATAGGTCCAACTCGACGTGCTGGCGCCGTCATTCTCGCTGATGCGGTTTCCGAGGCCATCGTACCTGCATTATCTTTGAACTAGGGTTCACTCTCGACAAACGCTCCCAAATCAAATTTCCTGCTGTACGAGCTACGGCTACTGATGGAGACTTCATCCGAGCGAAACTTGCGGCCATCGTCACATTCGGCCACAAAGTAGTAGGATTTCGGCTTCTGCCCGGCAACAACCATCATTGTTGTGGAGAAGTCAGCAGGGATGTCCCGTGTTGGCGACTGCTCACCGGTCTCGGCGGAAACCATGCCAAGTTGGCACGGCTCACCCGGCTTATCTTCCAGCCCCGATCGCGGCACTGATCCAGACACCCGAATGATCATATCGCCGCCGAATGCCGTGCAGCCCGTGACCATCAATGCGACCATGAGAATTGGCACCCCCATCTTCATTTGCTGCACTCCTCCTTCTTCTTCTGCAGGCAGTCGTTAAGTGCCTGGGCGTGGCTCTTGGAAAACGCATTTGCAGCATCCTCGAAGCGATTTCCATCTGCTGATCCGTTCCGCATGAACTCTGCCGCATAAGCCCCGCGAGACAACTGACCCGTATTCCATTGCCGCAGCACATGGTAGTACTCATGCAAAACCAAACCGCGATCGGCAAAGAATTCATCGACAGGCAAAGTGGGCGGAAGACGGATTGAGTTCCTTCGTGTCGTTACGAAATCGTTGTTGACGATTGCCTTATTCCTGACATTCACGCCAGCAACTGACTGGCCAAAATCTGCTCCAAACAATCTGCCATTGCGCCCGACGCAGGTGCCAAGCCGAGCGGATCGGTCAAGCTAATCGGGTTTCCACGAACATAGGCATATGTATTGTGACCGCCGAGCAACCCAATCGGATCACTCTGCACATAGCGCCCAATGGTCGCGTCGTAGTCCCGGAATCCGTTGTACCACAGCCCACTCTCGGCATCGTAGTACTGCCCCGGGAAGCCGATGTTCAGTCCTCCGATGTTGTCCTGCAGTACGCTTCTGCCGTACGCGTAGTTGTATGCCTTCCATACCATCTGCTGGCTGTTGTTTGTCGCGTGCTCTGGCCGCCCCAGATGGTCGGTATGCACATGGCTTATCTGCCCGCTGCGCGCAATGCCCACCAGCTCACCGTCAAACCACAGGTAGTTCGTCCACGTGGCCTGGGTCTGCTCGGCGAGCAGCTGGTTCTGCCCCTGGTAGAAATACAGGCTGGCACTCTGGCTGTTGCGCTTGCCTACCCGCTGTCCAAATGCATTGAGCAGGTATTGGGTCGACAGCCCCCCAATGTTGCTCTGCTCCATGCGATTGAACGGCCCATAGGTCCAACTCGACGTGCTGGCGCCGTCAGTCTCGCTGATGCGGTTTCCGAGGCCATCGTACTGGTAGCTGCGGCTTACGCCGGGGGCGGCGTACCCCTGGATTCGATTGCTCAGCGGATCGATGTTGTAGGTGGTGAGCTGATTGCCCGTCAGGTAGCTATTGTAATTCCCGCCCGCATCGTACCCCAGCGTGTGGCTCGCACCAGCGCGCTGAAGCTGCGTTAGCCGGCTAAGCGTGTCGTAGCCGAATATCTGGGTGCGATTGGCATCGACATCGTCGCCGATGCGGGTGATCTCGTTGTCTGCGTTGTAGCTGTAGTTCGTGCGAGTCACCGGACTGGTGTCCGGTCGCCTTACTGCCATGGCCTCCAGGCGCCCGCTGGAATCCAGCGCGTAGGTACGGGTAAGCCCATTGCCATGTGCGAGGCTCTTTCGGCTGCCAATTGCCGTGTAGGTGGTATCAGCGATGACGGTGTGCGCTGTCGCCCCAACCGTGAGCTGCAGCGATTTGGCCTGCCCAAGTGAAGTATAGGAGTAGCGGGCTATCGCACCATCGGGATAGGTCAGAGTCGAAAGCCGCCCCAAGGCATCGAACGCGTACGACGTGGTCTGTTCCGTCGTGGCGCCGCCCAGCGTGCTGCGATCCTTGCGGCTGGCTATCTGCCCTTCGGCGTTGTAGGTGAAGCTGTTGCTCGCCCCTGGCGCACTGGAGGCGCACAGTCTTCCTTTCCCGCCAATGCAACTGTCGTAGCTGAAGGTCTGCTGCTGCCCTTCTGCAGTGATGCTCGTTGCGCGTCCCAGGCCATCGTATCCGTAGCCAACTACGCTTCCGTCATTCCGGACAGTGGCGATACGCAAGCCGCTCGCATCGTACTGATGATCAGTGACACCCGTATCCGGGCTGTTCTGCTTCCACAGTTGGCCAAACCCGTCGTACTCGTAGGTAGTGGTCAAGCCTCGCGGGTCACTGACCCGCGTCAGACGATCGCCCAGATCGTAGGAGAAATGGGTGGTCCCATTCGCCGCGTCGATGGACTGAACCATGCGTCCCAGCGGGTCATAGCTCATCTTCGTCATCCGGTTCTGCGAATCGGTGATCTGCGTGACGCGCCCTTCCGCGTCGTAGCTGTAGCGCACATTCAAGCCGCTGGCGGACGTCTCGGCAATCACCCTGCCGAGCTCGTCATACTCGTAATTGGTCGCAACCATGACAGTATTCATCGCCATGAGAGTCAATGTGATCAGTGACATCAGCGCGGCACCTCGCAGTCAAGGCCCGACGGGCCGGAGCATCCACCCATGACGTTCTCGACGCCGATACTCACTGTGGGTCGCGGCCCCCACCCTGCCCCGCCCGTCGCCATCTGTGCGACATAGGTGTACACCCAGCTGCCGGTACCCCCGGGGTTCGGCGGCTCCACTTCAATGGTGAACGTTGCCACGCCTCCGGGCGGAATATTGCCGGGCAGCCCGCGCCTCTGGTCCAGGCGCTCCAGGCCCCAGGCCAGGTAGGTGTTGCCGTCCCAGATGACATTGCCGGTATTCCGGACCTGCGCCGTCAGTGTGCTGCCGCCGCCGCCCTGGATGTACTCCGGATTGGCATTGAAGGTGATGAACTCGGCACTGCGGACGATTGCGGGAACCGCGAAGCTACCCGAACGATTGATCAACAGATGCTGTTGGCCTGCCGGGGAGATCGCGTGGATGAAAATTGGCTTCCCGGCGTGGGCCTCGCGCACTGCCGTACTCAATGGCAGCCGGAATCGATAGGCCGTGCCCTGAGCCTGGCAGGCGTTGGCAACGCCGGCGTCACTGGCCAGATCTGCCCTGCCGGAGACAACGAAGGTGCCCGCCCCTGCAGGGCCTCCAACATAGGCATGCACATCGATGGAGCTGTTCACCCCCACCGAGCAGGCCCAGCCCTCGACATGGTAGTTCCAGCCCGCATCATTGCCGATGCCGGCGACATCGCCGATGACCGTTGCAGTGGGAATGGCGAAGGCGCCCGAGTTGCCGAGTGGCTTGTTGAACGCAGCACCTTGGGGGGAAAGCCCGTAGATGGTGACGGTCTTTCCGCCGAGCTGCTGGCGCTGGGCCAGGGAAATCGGCAACTGGAATCGATAGGCGCTTCCATTGGCCTGGCAGGCTGCGGCGACGCCGGCGTCACTGGCAAGGCTTGCCTGGGTCCCTCCCAGGAATGTGCCGCCATCGGCATAACCGTGCACGTCAATGGAGCTATTGGAGCCGGTGCTGCAAGCCCAGCCCCGCAGGTACCAGTTCCAGCTTCCGTCGTGGGTCAGCTCATCAATCACACCCGTGACGCTGCTTCCCAGCGGATAGTCGGTATGGGCGATTTCCTTGCGGGTGACGTTCGAGGCGGCATCGTAGCTATAGCGGGTCCAGGCATAGGTGCCATCGCCAAGTGGCTTTACTTCCGACTGCAAGCGGCGCGCAGCGTCGTACTGATAGCGTTCGATGACGCCGTCCGGTCGGGTCAGGCTGGCAAGATTGCCTGTGCCGTCAAATCCGTATGTGGTGGTTGCCCAGCTGCTGCCGACGCTGTCGCGCTGGCTCGTCACCCGGCCACGCGCATCGTAGCTGTATTCCCTGGCCTGGCCATTGACCTGTGTTACTCGCGCTGGCTGGCCCAGGCCGTTGTAACCGCTGTATCCGGTGCTATGACCCAGTGCATTGGTGATGCTGAGCAGATCGCCTTGGGCGCTGAACGTAGAGGTGACATCGTCCTGGGCCAGGGGGCCATCGACCTTCATCGATGCTTTCAGCCCATTGGTGTGGTAGGTGTAACTGTAGTTCGTGGTTCTGCTTTGATTGGGAACGCCCTTCGAGCTGAGGTTGCGCACGGTTATCGATGCCACATTGCCGCGCGGATCGTAGGTGTACGACGTTTCCCGATCGCCTGCCACAGTCACTTTGGTGCGACGATTCTTTGCGATATCCCACTCGAACGTCGTGGTGCGCTGAGCGGGAGTTCCCGTTGCCTCGATCTGCTTCAGTAGATAGCCCTGGGGGCTGTAGTCGAAGTCGGTGAGGTTGTCTGCGAAGTCATGAACCAGATCGGGGTATCCGTTCGCGTCGTAGCTGCGCTCCTTGTAGCTGGCCGCACAGCGTGGGGACGCAGTGCCGGTTACCGACGTCTGCCGGCCATCCTCATAGGCATAGGTGGTTGTGCGTCCCAGCGGGTTGGTCTCGATGGTCTTGATCTTGACCGGGCGCTGCTTGCTGTCGGGCGTTGCAGAGAGTGCGGCATTGGCCGGCCCTGCGGAACCGGCGGACATGGCCAGCGGCACGCTGCCGCCTGGCAGCGAGAGCGGCTGGTAGCACACCCCGCCTTCGCACCAGCCCCGCTCTTCTTCCGAATACGGACCACCCGGCCGAGTGGGGGACGGGGGAGGCAGAACCGGCTCTGTGCTTTCGACAACATAGCTGAAGAGATGGCGGTCAACGCCGCCGGCATGCTCGGAAAGGATCGCGCGCCTTTCTGCGTCGTAGGCGAAGGTGGAGTAGCGCACGCCGTTGAACGACTTGCCGGTAAGGCCGCCCGGATAACGGTTGTCTTCGTAGTGATAGGTGATGGTGGTCGTTGGCGCGCCTGGCAACGTGGTTGACGCCAGCCGGCCCCGCCCTGCCCCGAATACATTCGGCGAATAGCTGTACTGATAGACATTGCCCGCCGGGTCGGTCACTTGCGTTACCTGCCCGCCCGTCCAGGTGAACTTCACTTGGCGACCGGACGCATGGGTGACCGTCTGCAGATACTTGCTGTTGTATGCAAAATCCCAGGCGACACCTTGCTCGTTCCGCAGCTGGAGGATGTAGCCATCCGTGTTGTAACGCTCGGTGCCGTTCTCATCGTTATGCAGCGTGTAGCTGCCGTCCGTGTTCTTGATGATGTAGGCAATCGGCTGTGCCTTGTCTTCGTTCCATCGCCCGGTGGCCGGGTCCAGCAGGAACTTGATCCGGCGGCCGTCCGGCCGCTGATTCCAGGCGGTGGACTGGTCTGCAGAGAATGCGATCGAATAATCGAAGCTGCTCAGCCAGTGATTGCCGAACAGGCCGGTGGCGCTCCAGTGATGGTTGTAGCTGCGCTGCAGGTACAGGCCCATTTCGCCGCCACTGGCGAAATCGAGCTCATGCTCCACCTTGTTGCCAGTGTAGAGAACGACCGGATTGCCCTTGGTTTCTCCGCAGTCGCCGCTACGATCGTCGGTCTCCTGCTCTTTGGCGGTCTGTGTGGGCTCAGAGCCGCCACCGCCACCGCCAAAGTCTCCAATGGAGTCTCCGGGGCCGAACCCCGGCTCACTCCAGTAGGAGGGAGGGATGACTGGGTCAACCCAGCGGTTCAGGCGAATTTCGACGCCGCCGATGTTTGTTGGATCGGGGACTTGAGCGCTTGCAGCCAGGCCGCCACTAATCAGCAGAAGCGGTGGGTAAAGTAGAAATCTGGATCGTGACGTGCCTGTCGTGCCGAGCTTCATGCTCTCTCCGGGTCCTGTCAGGGGCGATACGCGCTTAGCGAGCCTCGCCTGAATGAGCGGTTCAGAAAGCGAAGGCTAACAGCAGATTCAGCAAAGTGGAAGCGCCGTGAAGTGTGGTAGGCAGAGCTGTTGTTTCGGTGGCAGCCAGCACACCTGAGGGCCATTTTCGGCACCATGCGGCGTGGAACTCGCGCCAAATAATGTGACGCGTCACGCTCGGATGGAGCTGTGGCATTAACGCCCTCCCTCCCGCCTCGCAACCCACGTGCCTGAAATCGGCTGCCCCCGCGGCGAGGGCAAGGCAATGCGTTTTGCCCAGTCACGCCGCGCGCTTGGTCGCAACGCGAGCCGGCTGCGGCAGCCCGGCGTGGCAAACGGGGGATATCGACGGCAGTCACGGGAACCCCGGGCTGTCGCATACGCCCCAACGTTGGCGCTACTGACCGCTGACACTAGGAGGCGGGCCTGTGTCACACACGCGGCCGATAGGCTTATAGCCCAAGGTTTCAGCCACATTGCGCCATATACAACGATTCTGAAAATGTTGAATGTGGTGACGGCATCGGCCTTACTGCATTGGCATCGCGCACAACCGGGCGTATTCATTGCTGTGCCCCCTTGAACAGGTGGCCGGGCTTCGAAACCCCGGTTGTGCAATCGTAAAAAGCGCTTGCCAGTCGGCACCACTCCGTGCGGTGCCGGCTGGCAATCCGTCGGCCGGCTATGGCGGGCGGTGCGTGGGGGCCTTGCGCCCGCCGGTCTGATTGCACACCGGGTTTCGAACCTCGCACCGTCCGCCACCTTTATCGGTGGCGGCTTCTGCCTGCCCGCAAGGAGCCCTGCCATGACCAAGCGCTACTCCCCTGCCCCGCAACCGATCCGGGAAGAGCCCGCGAACGGCCCCGTACTGGACCGCAACACCCTCGTTGCCCTTCTGCATAGCATCGGTTCGGGCGCCACGTCCGATGGCCAGCCCTGGCCAGAGCGCCACCTCATGCCGGGCCGACGCACCGCGCTTGCCGACACTGACTGCTCGCTGGCGGGCCTTCGCGTGGTGATGGAGATCCTGCTGGCCGCGCAGCGCGCCCGCGAGGACGGCGAACTGGAGCAGGACGTCGGCCCGCGCATCATGGAGGGGCTGATCATGGCCGGACTGGGACTCACCGCGCACGCCAGCACGCGAGTGCGCCCCGAGGGTTGAGTGGCCTGGTGCAGGCGGGCGGCCACGGCCCTGTGCGTTGGGGTCGTGCTTGCCGCACAGGCGCAGTGGCTGGAGCCACCCGTCCCCTCGCCTATCGCGTTCCAGCGCATCTCCAACGAACGATTTTCACAGCTGCGCCGGCAAGCGATGCAGTTCGTGGAGGTTCGGTCAGGTCACGGCTTCCAGTTCGTGGAACGGCATGAAGACACCTCTTTCCAGATTCATTGCAGGGGCGTGCCCGTGTTGTGGCTGGAGAGGCGGCCGCAGCATGTGCTGTTGCAGGTCTCACTTGATGCGAATCAGCGGGCGCCCGCCGTTGTGCCGTTGCGTGCGCTGATTCAATGGCAGCTGGAGCCCGTGGACTATCTGGAGCAGGTGCTGGCTGGGGTGCCAGAACCTGTTCTGATGGATCGGGTGCTGCAGATGCTCGCGGGCGAGGTGCCTGATGGTGTGCGATGTGGTGTGCAGTAGTCGAGTGTCGTTATCTTTTGCTCACCCAGTAATAGATCTTTCGCCGCGCGAGCAGCACTACGGCGCCTGCAGGAAGTGCATTTCCTGCGTGCCGCATCGCTTCGCATGCGTAGACCTCATGTCCGCCAGCGCCATCGGGGTGCGGCGCATCACTCAACAGATCATCAGGCCACCACGGTGCGTTCCTTCTCGTCCGCCTGGAATCCGGAAAACCAAAGGTGCTGGTGGGCGTGCAGCCCTTGAGAAACGCCCTCTCATCACTGCCGCTGTACGAGAAACCAATCCACATCTCGTTTGAATCTACATTGTGGACTTCACGTATGTCCGCGGCAGAAGCTGGCATCTCCTCTGGCAGCCACCCCCTGGCAAATGCGCCTTTCTCTTCCGCTTCCAGACGTGTTTCGTACTGATCTGACACAACGCCGTCAGGAACTGCGCAGCTTGCGAACAACAGTGACGCAGATGCAAACACCACACGCGCGAGTCCATGGGGGGTCATAGGTAGCTGAATCCGATCTCGGTATCGGATAGTGGCACGCCGCAGGACGCCGCGCCGCACTCGGCCAATTACCGTGACGCGTCACGCTCGCTCGGGCGCCCAATGGCCATCCTGCCCCACGCCCTCATGGAGACCGCCACCTGTTCGTCGAGTGGCTGATAGCACGCCCGTCCCAGCACGATTTTCCATGTTGAAGGGACGAGGCCGGCTATTTCAGAAGTAGAACCCGATATTCAGGTTCAGCCGCGAATGCCAGCGCGACGGGCCGCCGTTGTTGATGCCGATGCCATCGCCGCCGGCAAACCACATGTTGCGGCCGGCAATCCAGTCGACATAGGTGAGCACCACGCCCTTCTGCAGGCTGCAGCCGGTGACGTTCTGCCAGGAGTCGCGCACCCCGCTGCTGTGCCCCACCGGGCGCGTCATGCTGAGGTTGTTGTAGCAGGTCACATCGTCCAGCCAGCCGCGCGGGCCAAAGGAATAGGCAACGTTGGCACTGGGTACATCGGCCTCGGCCGCGATTTCAAACGGGGCCTGGAACGCCGACAGTGCGATGCGTTCGCCGGGCACGCTGTAGCGGTAGCGCGCCCATTGCAGTTGGGTGGTCCAGCCATCGCGCTTCCACTGCGCATGCACGGCGGCGGCCTGGTGGTCGTGATGGCGGCGGCTGCGTGTGTTCTGCACCTTGCCTGCGAAGGCCGATGCGCCAACCAGCAGTTCGCCGCCTGCCCAGTCTCGCGATTGCTCGACGCGCACATTGAACCGCTGCCGTTCGCGATACGGCAACGCATCGGTCTGTGCCACATCGAAGGAATAGCGGTCGTAGCGGCCCCCGGTTCCGTACTCGTCACCCGAGAACCAGCCGAGGTGCCAGGTGGTATTGCCGGCCTGGTGGATCACTACCACGCCCGGGTCGTAGTCGTCCTCGATGCCCAGGTAGTAGCCGGACCCGAACCAGAAACTCTGCGAGACCGTGGGCAGCAGCCCGAAAGGTACCTGCTGGATGCCGGCCTTCAGCTGCGTGGCGTCGGTGAACTGCCAGCCCGCATAGGCGTGATGCACGGCATCGAAGCCGTCGTACCAGCGGTACTGCGCGGAGAAGGAGAAAGGCCCGCTGCCGGCATCGATGTCGGCGCGAAGCAGCTCCAGCTGCAGGCGGCTGGTGGGCCCGTAATCGAGCCAGCCATAGTTGAATCGGACTGCGCCACCGAGATCGAAATGAGGCGCTGTGTTGCGGTCTTCGCTGGCCGCGCGCGCATCAAGCGATGGCGTGGCCAGTGCTGCGGCGATGATGATGGGAACTGCCCTCACGGTCGCGTCCTGCCTCCTGTTCTGCGAGTGAAAGCACTCGATTCCAGCCTTGATGCGCGTCATGCCTCACCGTGAGGCATGACGTGCTGTGGCGTGCAGGTTACGCAATGGAGGGTGAAGCGAACGTCGGCCAGCCGTGCTCACATGCCCAGATCAGACAGCCCCGGGTGATCATCCGGTCGACGCCCCAGCGGCCAATGAAACTTGCGCTCGCTCTCCTTGATCGGCATGTCGTTGATGCTCGAGAACCGATGCTCCATCAACCCATCCGCTCCGAATTCCCAGTTCTCGTTTCCATAGGAACGGAACCAGTTGCCGGAGTCGTCGTGCCATTCATAGGCGTAGCGCACGGCAATACGGTTGCCGCTGAAGGCCCACAGTTCCTTGATCAAGCGATAGTCGAGTTCCTTCTTCCATTTGCGGGCCAGGAACTGCCGCGCTTCCTCGCGGCCGTGGGTGAACTCGGCACGGTTGCGCCAGCGGGTGTCGAGCGAATAGGCCAATGCAACCTTGTCGGCATCGCGGGAGTTCCAGCCATCCTCGGCAAGGCGAACCTTCTCGATGGCCGATTCAAGGGTGAACGGCGGCAGCGGCGGACGGGGTGCTTCAGTAGACACGGTGGGGCCTCCAATCAAGTGGATGAACGGGCTGCTTCGACGGGTTTTGATGGCTCAGGCGTCAGCGCCTGGCCTGCTCCAGCAACACCTTTGCAACATCCCTGGCAGTGTCTGCGGCGTTGTAGTCGCCCATCACGCGCGAGACGGTGATGGCGCCTTCCATGAGAACCAGCAGCTGCCGCGCCAGCGCGTCCGGCTGCTCGATATCCAGCTGCGTGGTGAGTTCCAGCGTGTAGTCCAGCAGCTTCTGCTTGTGGTGTTTTGCGATGTGGCGAATCGGATCGTCGGGGTCGCCCACCTCGCCCGCGGTGTTGATGAAGGCGCAACCGCGATAGCCCTCGGACTCGAACCAGCCCTTGAGCACGGTGAACATGCCGAGGATGCGCGCTTCCGGGCTGTCGGCCTTGTCGCACGCCTGCTGGAACCAGTCCAGCCAGCGCACGTCACGCGCGTTCAATGCCGCAGCGGCCACCTGGTCCTTGTTTTCAAAGTGCCGGTAGATGCTTTTCCGCGCCACGCCGGAGGTCTTCACCAGCAGGTCCATGCCGGTGGCGTGGATCCCGTTCTGGTAGATCAGCGCCTCGGCGGTGGCCAGGATCTTCTGCGCGGTGTCAGTGCCGGTCTTGTGCATGGCTGCATGGTAGAACGCGCGTTCTACCGTGTCAACGCACGGCGGGCGGCGTTTCGAGTGCGCACATCCATGCAAGACGATCTATCAAGAAATCCGGACATTGCATCACCCGGGCGCCTGATTGCAGGCGCAAAGTACGCCTCACCACCCACCCATGAGAGTTCCCGCATGAACACCTTCGCCCGCACCCTGGCCGTTGCCACCCTCGCCCTCTCGGTCCAGGCCGGCCTGTCCGCGCAGGCCGCCGAACCGGCCAAGCCCGCGCCGATCACCAGCGTCGCCCGCACCGCCAGCTACATCACCACCGCCGATGGCGTGCAGCTCTACTACAAGGACTGGGGTCCGAAGGACGGCCCGGTGGTGACCTTCAGCCACGGCTGGCCGCTGAACTCGGACAGCTGGGAATCGCAGATGATCTTCCTGGCCAACCACGGCTACCGTGTCATCGCGCACGACCGCCGTGGCCACGGCCGCTCCAGCCAGCCGTGGGAAGGCAATGACATGGATCACTACGCCGATGACCTGGCCGCGGTGATCAACACGCTCGACCTGCACGACGTGACCTTGGTGGGCTTCTCCACTGGCGGCGGCGAAGTGGTGCGCTACATCGGCCGCCATGGCACCGGCCGGGTGAAGAAGGCGGTGCTGATCAGCTCGGTGCCGCCGTTCATGCTGAAGACCGCCGACAACCCCAACGGCCTGCCGATTGAAGTGTTCGACGGCATCCGCAAGGCGCAGATGGACAACCGCGCGCAGCTGTACAAGGACATCCCGTCGGGCCCGTTCTACGGCTTCAATCGCCCGGGCGCGAAGGTATCGCAGGGCCTGATCGATGCGTGGTGGGCACAGGGCATGCAGGGCGGCCACAAGAACACCTACGATTCGATCGCTGCGTTCTCGGCCACCGATTTCCGCGCCGACCTGAAGAAATTCGATGTGCCGACGCTGGTCATCCATGGTGATGACGACCAGATCGTGCCGATCGACATCTCCGGTCGCCAGTCGGCAAAGCTGATCAAGAACGCCCGGCTGATCGTGTACCCGGGCGCACCGCATGGCCTGACCGACACGCACAAGGATCGCGTCAACCAGGACCTGCTGACGTTCCTGCAGGAGAAGTGAGTCCCCCGAGGCTCCGGCATCTCGCCGGAGCCTTTTTTCAGTTGGGCCTGCGCCTCAACCGCCCTGCCCCAGCTCGCGCGCAAGGAATGGCGCCGTCCTGCTGCCTTTGGCCCGCGCCACCTGCTGCGGCGTTCCCTTCGCCACGATGGTGCCCCCTGCCCCACCAGCGCCAGGGCCTACATCAATCACCCAGTCCGCCTGCGCGACCGCGAGCATGTCATGCTCGATCATCACCACGGTATTGCCGGCGTCCACCAGCCGCTGCAGCTGCACCAGCAGCCGGTCCGCGTCGGAGGCATGCAGGCCGGTGGTGGGTTCATCCAGTACGTACAGTGTGCGCCCGCGCTGGCTGCGCTGCAGCTCGGTGGCCAGCTTGATGCGCTGGGCCTCGCCACCTGAAAGCTCGGTGGCCGGCTGGCCCAGCCTCAGGTAGCCCAGGCCGATTTCCTGCAGCAACTGCAGCGGGCGGGCGATGACATCCTCTTCGCTGAAGAACGCACGCGCCTGGTCCACTGTCATCTGCAGGACTTCGGCGATGTTGCGCTCATTCCACTGCACCTTCAGCGTGGCTTCGTTGTAGCGCGCACCGTGGCAGGTGGGGCACGGCGCATAGACGCTGGGCATGAACAGCAGTTCGACACTGACAAACCCTTCGCCTTCGCAGGTTTCGCACCGGCCCTTGGCCACGTTGAACGAGAAACGGCCCGCGTCGAAACGGCGGCGGCGCGCGGCCGGTGTTGCGGCGAACAGCTTGCGCACGTGATCGAACAGGCCGGTATAGGTAGCCAGATTGGAGCGCGGCGTGCGCCCGATCGGCTTCTGGTCGACCTGCACGACGCGTTGAATGGCATCCACATCGCCAGCCAAGCGGCCTCGCGTTGCTTCGATCACAGTCGGCCCGTCGGCGGGCTCGCTGTCCGCGCCCTCGTCCACCGGCTCATGCCCCAGGTGCAGCAACATCAGCTCCGGCAGCGCCTGTGCCATCAGGCTGGACTTGCCGGAGCCAGAGATGCCGGTGACGGCGGTCAGCAACCCGAGTGGCACCTGTGCGTCCACACCCTGCAGGTTGTGCCGATGGATGCCTTCCAGTTTCAGCCAGTTGCCGGCGCTGCGCAGGCGGCTGGCGGGCGCAGGTACCTGGTCGAAGAGATACCGCGCCGTGCGCGATTCCTGGACGTGGCGCAGGCCATCGGGCTCGCCACTGTAGAGCACGCGCCCACCGTGCTCGCCCGCCTCTGGGCCCACATCCACCAGCCACTGCGCGCGGCGCATCAGTTCCAGATCGTGTTCAACTACGAATACCGAGTTGCCGCCGTCACGTAGCCGGTCCAGCGCGTCGTACAGCGCCTGGCTGTCGGCAGGATGCAGGCCGGCCGAGGGCTCATCAAGCACGTACAGCACGCCGAACAGCAACGAACTGAGCTGCGTGGCCAGCCGCAGCCGCTGCAGTTCGCCGGCCGACAGTGTGGGCGTGGCGCGATCCAGCGAGAGATAGCCCAGGCCCAGTTCACGCAGCTGGCGTACCCGCGCCATCACCCCGCCTGCCAGCCGCTGGGCTGCAAGGCGCTTCTCTTCGGACAGGGCCGAGGTCAACCGCACGTCGGGGGCGCCCTCGTGGGTCGCTTGGCCACTCGCGGCCCGACGCGCGCGATCGCGGGGTGTCACACTCCTGCGGGTGCGAGCGCCCTTGCTGTGCGCGCTGAAATCACCTTGTGCCACCGGCTCCAGCAGCTCCGCCAGCTGGTCCAGTGGCAGCCGCATGAACTCACCGATATCCACACCGGCAAAGGTGACCGACAGTGCCTCCGGCTTCAGCCGCTTTCCGTGGCAGGCCGGGCACAGCTTGCCTTCCATGTAGCGCGACACGCGCTTGCGCATCAGCGCGCTCTGGGTGTTGGCGAAGGTATGCAGCACGTAGCGGCGCGCGCCGGTATAGGTGCCCATGTAGCTGGGTTCGAGCTTGCGCTTGAGCGCGGCGCGGGTCTCGGCAGGGGTGAACCCGGCGTAGACCGGCACGCTGGGCGTTTCCTCGGTGAACAGGATCCAGTCGCGGTCCTTTTTCGGCAGCTTCTTCCACGGCACGTCGATGTCGTAGCCGAGCGTGACCAGGATGTCGCGCAGGTTCTGGCCATGCCAAGCCGGCGGCCAGGAGGCGATGGCGCGCTCACGGATCGTCAGCGACGGGTCCGGCACCATCAGCGCTTCGGTCACTTCGTAGACATGCCCCAGGCCGTGGCAGGTGCTGCAGGCGCCCTGCGGCATGTTCGGCGAGAAGTCTTCGGCATACAGCATGGGCTGATGGGCCGGGTAGGCCCCGGCGCGCGAGTACATCATGCGCACCAGGCTGGACAGCGTGGTCACGCTGCCTACCGATGAGCGCGCATTGCTGGCCCCGCGCTGCTGCTGCAGGGCCACTGCCGGGGGCAGCCCGTCGATGGCATCCACATCGGGCACGCCTGCCTGGTCGATCAGGCGCCGTGCATATGGCGCTACCGACTCGAAGTAGCGCCGCTGCGCTTCAGCGAACACGGTGCCGAAGGCCAGCGATGACTTGCCCGACCCCGAGACCCCGGAGAACACCACCAGTGCATTGCGCGGAATGGAGACGTCGACGTTATTGAGGTTGTGCTCGCGTGCACCACGCACCTCGACGCAACCGCTGGCGGCGGCAGCGCATGACGACTCGCCAAAGGGGGTGTTGGACATCGTTACGATCCTGCAGGCAGTGAGTGGCGCGCTTCAGGGCGCGCCCAAGGATGCATTTTCGCTGCTGCGGGGTGAATGTGGTGAGGGTGAGCGCGGTATCGATCTAAACCCGCAATGCCTCCAGCACCAGGCTGAACGCCGGGGAAGGCTGCCGTCGGCTGGGGTAGTACAGGTGATAGCCGGGGAACAGTGGGCACCAGTCTTCCAGCACCCGCACCAACCGACCGCTTTCAAGGTGAGCCGCAAGCTCATCGACAGGCAGATGCACCAGTCCCAGGCCGTCAAGCGCGGCATCGACCATGTGCGGTGACGTACTGAACACCAGCGGGCCATCCACGCGCACATTGATCTCGCGACCCTTCTTCTCGTACTCCCACACGTACAGTCCACCGCTGGTGGGCAGGCGGATGTTGATGCATCGGTGGCCGGTCAGATCACCTGGCATCTTCGGAATTCCGTGTGCAGCGAAGTAGCCCGGCGTCCCTGCGGTGGCCATGCGCAGGCGTGGGCCGATGGGCAGGGCAACCATGTCCTTGTCGATGGATTCGCCAAGTCGGACACCGGCGTCGAAGCGGTCGGCAACGATGTCACGCAATGCATAGCTGACGTCGAACTCGATGCGGATGTCCGGATAGCGATGCAGCAGCGGCATCAGCTTGGGGAGCAGAACGGTGCGCAGCACGTGGTCGCCGCTGGTGATCCTGACCTGCCCGGCTGGCGTGTCTCTCAGCGCAGTAAGGGCTTCGAGCTCCATTTCGATGTCGTCGAAGTGGTTGCCGATCGACTGCAGCAGGCGCTCGCCGGCGGTGGTCGGCGAAACGCTGCGCGTCGTGCGGGTCAGCAGCCGGATTCCCAGGCTCTCTTCCAGGGTCTTGATTGCCTGGCTCAGTGCAGACTGGGTAACTCCGAGCACGCCCGCCGCGCGGGTGAAGCTGCCCTCCCGCGCTACGGTCACGAAAGCCAGGAGGTCATTGAAGTTGCGTCGTGCCATGGGCGCAGTGTGTCACAGGGATTAATTAGCGCAACTAATTGACCTATTCGAAATTGATTATCTAATCAAGTGTCCGTGCGTGGTCCAGACTGGCCCCCTCCCCCAACCACGGGAGCTCCGGCAGCCGGAGCCTTCCGCCGTCATCGCCCTTCCGGGCCTGGAAACCTTCATGAGTTCACTCAATCCTCCCCCGGCCGGTGCGGGCGTGGCCGCGCCTGCCCGCTCGGCAACCCCCAGGGAATGGGGAGCCGTGCTGGCCCTGTCACTCGGCGCGTTCGCCCTGGTTGCTTCCGAGTTCATGCCGGTCAGCCTGCTGACACCCATCGCCACCGACCTGCGGGTCAGTGAAGGCCAAGCCGGACAGGCCATTGCGGTGTCCGGCGCGTTCGCCCTTGTTACCAGCCTGCTGGTCTCGCCACTGGCCGGGCAGCTGGACCGCAAATGGCTGCTGCTGGGCCTCACCACCGCGATGATCCTCTCGGGCACGCTGGCGGCCCTGGCGCCCAGCTTCCCGGTGTTCATGCTGGGCCGTGCACTGATCGGCGTGGCCATCGGTGGCTTCTGGGCCATGTCGGCGGCCACCGCCATGCGCCTGGTTCCCTCCCACCAGGTGCCCCGCGCACTGGCGATCGTCAACGGCGGCAACGCGCTTGCCACGGTCATTGCTGCACCGATGGGCAGTTACTTCGGCGCCATCATCGGCTGGCGCGGCGCATTCTTCTCGCTGGTGCCGGTGGCCGTAGTGGCCCTGTTGTGGAAGATCGCCGCGTTGCCACCGATGAAGGCGACCGCCGGGCGCGCTTCGTGGAATGTGTTCGCGCTGTTGAAGCGCCCGCCGGTGGCGTGGGGCATGGTGGGCGTGAGCCTGTTCTTCATGGGCCAGTTCTCGCTGTTCACCTACCTGCGGCCGTTCGTGGAAGCCACGCTGCACGTATCGCCTTCAACGTTGTCGCTGTTGCTGCTGTTGATGGGCGCTGCGGGCCTGGCCGGCACGGTGTTGATCGAGCCCTTCGTGCACAAGGCAATGTTCCGCACGCTGGTGCTGCTGCCAGCGCTGATGGCCCTGGTGGCTGCGTGCATGATCCTCATCGGCAACACGCTGCCGAGGGTGGCGGTGTTGTTCGCGCTGTGGGGCCTGCTTGGCACGTCGGCGCCCGTGGCCTGGTGGTCGTGGCTGGCCCGCACCCTGCCCGATGACGGAGAGGCCGGCGGCGGCCTGATGGTGGCCGTGGTGCAGATGGCCGTCGCCATTGGTGCCACCGTGGGCGGCCTGCTTCTGGACCACCAGGGCTACCGCGCCACGTTCTGGTTCAGCGCCCTCCTGCTGCTGGGCTCGATGGTCACCTCGTACATCGCGGCGCGCTCGGCGCAGCGGCAACGCGTGCCTGTTCATTCCTGAAGGAGTTCCCCGTGCACTATTCCTCTCTGGGCCGCTCGGGCCTGAAGATCAGCCGGCTGGGCCTTGGCACCATGAACTTCGGCGAGCTTGCCGATGAGGCGACCAGCTTTGCCATCATGGATGCTGCCGTGGACGCCGGCATCAACCTGTTCGACAGCGCCGATGTCTACGGCGGGGCACAGTCACCGGACATGGCGCAGGGCTTCGGCCTCTCGGAAGAGATCATCGGGCGCTGGCTGAAGCGCAGTGGCAAGCGTGACGGCCTGGTACTGGCGACCAAGGTGTATCAGCCGATGGGGCTGGGCGCGAATGATCGTCGTCTGTCGGCGTACCACATCCGCCGCGCCTGCGAGGCCAGCCTGCGCCGGTTGCAGACCGATCACATCGATCTGTACCAGATGCACCACGTGGACCGAGCCACGCCCTGGGAAGAAATCTGGCAGGCGATGGAACAGCTGATCCGCGAAGGCAAGATCACCTACGTGGGCAGCAGCAATTTCGCCGGCTGGGACATCGCCACCGCACAGGGCGTGGCCATCGCACGGCACAGCTTTGGCCTGGTGGCCGAGCAGAGCCTGTACAACCTGACCCAGCGCATGGTGGAACTGGAAGTGATCCCGGCACTGCGCTACCACGGGCTGGGCCTGATTCCCTGGAGCCCGATCGGCATGGGGTTGCTGGGCGGCGTGCTGAAGAAGGTGGCCAGCGGCCGTCGCGCCACCCCGCAGCTCCTGCACCGCATTGAACGCCTGCGACCCCAGCTCAAAGCGTACGAGGCGTTCTGCGATCAACTGGGCGAAGCACCTGCCGATGTGGCCCTGGGCTGGCTGCTGCACAACCCGGTGGTGACCACCGTGCTGAGCGGGCCGCGCACGGTGGACCAGCTTTTGCAGAACCTGAAGGCCCCTCGCCTGAAGCTCTCAGGCGAGTCATTGGCTCGGCTGGATGCGATCTGGCCCGGCCCTGGCGGCGAGGCACCCAATGCCTACGCCTGGTAATCCCCCAACTCCTGGAGCACTCCCCATGTCCATGCTTCTCGGCACCTTGATGTCCATGGCCGCGCCTGCGGCTGGCGACGGCTCGACCAGCACCGGCCTGAACGTAACGCCTGCGGGCAGCGCCTCGTCCGTTGCAGGTTCCGCTGACTACTTCACCGGCAACGTGCGCATCGATGGCGGCTTCCAACGCCCTGCGCCGGCACGCGTAGGCGGTGCAACGGTTACCTTTGAGCCCGGCGCACGCACGGCCTGGCACACCCACCCGCTGGGCCAGACCCTCATCGTGACGGCAGGCGTGGGCTGGGTGCAGCAGTGGGGTCAGCCGCGCCAGCAGATCCGACCGGGTGACACCGTGTGGATCGCCCCGGGCGTGAAGCACTGGCATGGCGCGAGTGCCGCGGTAGCGATGACCCACATTGCGATTGCCGAGGCGGTGGATGGCAGCCCGGTGACGTGGCTGGAGAAGGTAAGCGACGAGCAGTATTCGGAGATGAGCGAATGAAGACGCTGCTGCTGTCTCTGGCTCTCGCCACCATCCCCTTCATTGCAGTTGGACAGGACATGACCCACGGCGCGGACAATTTCTATCGAAGCACCCAGCTCATCACTGAAAAGGTGCACTTCAGCAACCAGTACCACATGCAGATCGTCGGCAATCTGTACGTACCGAAGAATGGAAAGCCCGGGCACGCCCTGCCTGCCATCATCGTGGGTCACCCGATGGGCGCGGTGAAGGAGCAGAGCGCGGATCTCTACGCGCAGAAGCTTGCCGAACAGGGCTTCGTGACGTTGGCCATCGATCAGTCGTTCTGGGGCGAAAGTGCGGGTGAGCCGCGGAATGCGGTTGCGCCGGACATCTATGCCGAAGCCTTCAGCGCCGCCGTCGACTACCTGGGCACGCAGCCGCAGGTGGATCGCGAGCGGATCGGCGTGCTGGGCATCTGTGGCAGTGGCAGTTTCGTGATCAGTGCGGCCAAGATCGACCCGCGCATGAAAGCCATTGCCACCGTCAGCATGTACGACATGGGCGCTGCGAACCGCAGTGCCCTCAATCGCTCGCAGAGCGTAGAGCAGCGCAAGGCCGTGATTGCTGCCGCCGCGCGCCAGCGCTGGGTTGAAGCCGAGGGCGGCGCCACACAGTACACCTCCGGTACGGTGCATAGGCTTGAGGCAGACACTCATCCGATCCAGCGCGAGTTCTACGACTTCTACCGCACTTCGCGCGGCGAGTTCACGCCGGCCGGCTCATCACCGGAGCTCACCACGCACCCGACGCTGACCAGCAATGTGAAGTTCATGAACTTCTATCCGTTCAACGACATCGAGACCATTTCGCCGCGTCCGATGCTGTTCATCGCGGGTGATCAGGCGCATTCAAGGGAATTCAGCGAGGAAGCCTACCGGCTGGCGGGACAACCGAAGAGGCTGCTGTGGGTGAAGGGTGCAGGCCATGTGGATCTGTATGACCGGACCGATCTGATTCCCTTTGCAGAGCTGGGGGCGTTCTTCCGGAAGAGCCTGGATGGAAGCATGTGATAGGCCGACACCCCCCCCTGCCCTCACCCCGACCGCAGGATCGCTACCAACACTCCCATCAGGGCGCTCCCTGCCACCACGACCAACCACACCTTCCCCACGCTACGGGCGCTGAAGATGCCCACGGCGACGGCGATCAACAGCACGAACCCCAGCAGCGAACTGGTCAGGACCGAAACGGATGTGCGTATATTCACCAGCGAGGGCAGCAACAGCGCCAGTGCCGTGGCGGTGAGCGCGGTGAACACGTAGGCCCCCACCGAGGCAGCCAGCACCCGGCTCGCCACCTGCCAGCGATGGACCGCGCCCTGCCCGGGCGCCGGCTTGGCGCTGCGCGCGGCCTCCTGCGCCTGTGGCCAGCGGCGCTGCAGCATCAGGACCATTCTTGCCAGCACCAGCCCGAAGGCCAAGGCGACCAGCTCCACGCCGGCCTGCTGCCATGCGCCGCGCTGCAGGTACATCAGCAGCCCCTGTCCGGTGGTTGCCAGATTCACCAGCGGCAGTGCCAGGCACAGCGCGGAGGTCAGCCACAACTGCTCGATCCAGGCCAGGCGCGGTGGGCGCCACAGTGCGTGCAGCACCGAGGCCGCGCAGGTTAAAAGGAAAATGCGTATCTCCCACGCGCTGCGATTACTCATTTCCAGTGGCAGCAACCGATTGCCGTGCAGGTAGACGATGCTTGCCAGTGCCACCCCGGCCAGCGATGCCACGTTGAACGCCTCCACGCAACGGTAGATGCCTGCCGTGGCGGCGCCGAACTCCTGCTCGCTGCGCTTGCGCCGCTTGATGGAGAACAGCAGCGTACCGATGGCGATCATCGCCGTGCCCAGCAGGCCGCTGATGAAGTACAGCCACTTCATCGGCCAGCCACCGAAATCGGCCTTGTGCAGGGCTTCGATGGTTTCGTGTACCTGCACGGCACCCAGTTGCTGCGGATGCGCTGCATGCTGCTGCAGGAGCCTGCCGCTGGCCGCATCGAAGGTCACCCGGCTGGCCTCGCTCAACAGGTGCTTGCCGGTGTTCCCCGCTGTCTTGCGGCCTTCCACTTCCACCACGCTGTGTACCGTGCCCGGCACCTGGATGGTCACCCGTGCCGGCCGCTGACCGCTGATGGCCTGCGCCCGTTCCAGCAGTTGCTGCAGATCTGGAAGCTGCGCGCCAGATACCAGGATGCCCGGTGCAGCCGGTTGGGGAGGTGCCAGTTCGGCTGCATAGCGCGGATAGGCATCATCGGCATCGCCATAGGCTGCCTGCACGGGCCACGGCAGGTAGCTGCTGTAGAAGAAGGTCAGCCCGGTGTAGCCGGTCATGAACAGGAACGGCAGGGTCAGCACGGCACTCAGGTTGTGCGCGTCCAGCCAGCTGCGCTGCCCCTTGCCCGGGCGGAAGGTGAAGAAGTCCTTGAAGATGCGCTTGTGCACCACCACGCCGGACACCAGCGCCAGCAGCATGCAGGCGGTGATCCAGCCGACCAGCCAGTAGCCGGCCATGCCGCCGTGCAGGGTGTAATGGAATGACATGAAGTGGCGGCCGCCTTCGGTCTGCCTTACCCGTGGCGCGGCGCGCAGGGGCCCCGTGTCGGCGTCCACCCATTGCGCGTGCTCGATGCCGTTTCGATCCTGCCACGCAAGCTGCAGCGGCCATCCGCGCTGGGCGGGCCAGTGAATCTCCCAGACCTGTGCATCCGTGGCATTCCTGGCAAGCCACTGCTGCGCTCGCGCTGCCTGCGCACCTGCATCCATTTCCTGCGGGGAGGCCGGCACCGGGCCGGCCTCCATCCATCGCGTGATCGGCTCACGGAACACACTGAGCGTGCCGGTGAGGAAGATCGCGCACAACAGCCAGCCGCAGGTCAGTCCGCACCAGGTGTGCAGCCACGACATGCTCTGCCGGAAGCCCGCCTTCATGCCATCCCCGTGGCGGGCATGCCCCTGCCCCGCCGGTTGCGGAGGATCACAGCGCGCCGCGCAGCGTCAGCATCACGTTGCGGGGTTCGCCAAAGAAGTTGCCGCGGCGGATCTGGCTGATCATCGCGTAATAGCGCGTGTCAAACAGGTTGGCCACGTTGACGCCCACGCTCCAGCGCGGATTGATCCGGTAGCCGGCACGCAGGTCCCACACCGCGCGTCCGGCCGCACCCATGCGCCAGTCCGGGTCGTCGTAGGCCGGATAGGAATAGCTGCTCTGCGCAGATACGCCACCGCCCACGGAGAACGCATTCCACCGGCCGGGCAGCTGGTAGGACGTCGACAGGCGCAGCAGATGGCGCGGCGTTTCGGCGCTGATGGTGGCGCCCTCATCGTCGCGGCTGGTGACGTGGGTATAGCCCGCCATCATCTGCCAGCCGGGCGCCAGTTCGCCGCTGGCTTCCAGTTCAAAGCCCTTGCTGCGCAGCTTCCCACCATTGCGGTAGCAATCGGACGAGGCCAGCGAGCCGGGGCAGCTGCCGGGGTCGGACGCGTCCACCACGGCGTTGCCGGTCTTGCGGATGGAAAACACCGCAGCGGAGACGTTCAGGCGCCCATCGTTCAGTTCGCCCTTCACGCCCAGCTCGTAGTTGGCGCCGATGGCGGGATCGAGCACCGCACCGGATGAGGTGACGTAGGAGCTCTGCGGCTGGAAGGTATCGGCGTAGCTGGCGTAGACCGACCACTGCGGGCCCAGGTCGTAGACGAGGCCGGCGTAGGGGGTGAACTCGTGCTTCTGTTCGTAGTCGCGGCTCCTGGCGCCGGTGAAGCCATCGTTGGACTGGAACTTCACCCAGCTCAGCCGGCCACCCAGCGTGAGGTGCAGCGGTGCGGCCAGCTGCAGGCGCAGGTTGCTGTACAGGCCGCTCTGCTGCGCACGCGCGTTTTCCGACCAGTCCCAGGCGGGTTGCAGTGGTTGTGCAATGGCGCTGTGGTCCGGTGCGTAGACATTGATCGGCACGTCGATGGCCAGGTCCGCCGAGCTTTGGCGGGTGCGTTGGCGCGACCACATCGCGCCCAGCAGCAGCTGGTGGCTGCGGCCGAAGGCGTCGAAACTGCCGGTGGTGTGCAGGTCGATACCGTCGCTGCGCACGCGCGATTGGTTGAAGTAGATGTCATAGAAGCGCGAACCGATGCCGGTGGCCCGGTCCACCCCGCCCACCGGAACCGCGACGCGCTGGTCCAGGTCTGATTCGGTGCGGTTCACCGACAGGCGCGCCTTCCAGCGCTCGTTGAAGCGGTGCTCCGCTTCGGCAAAGGCTTCGTCAACGGAGCCTTCCTGGCGGTTCCAGTCCTGGATGAGCGAGGTGGAGCGCTTGATGTCCAGCGCTCCGCCATCGGTATAGCGCGGCAGGCCGAACAGCCAGTAGCCGTCGGTGTCACTGGCCTGATGTCGCAGGCCGAAGGTGAGCGTGGTGTCCTGGCCCAGGTCGACATCGATCACGCCGTAGGCCACCGGCGTCTTCGATGAGGTGCCGCGCTGGAAGTAGTCGCGGTCCTGGTAGGCGGCGACGACTCGGCCACGTACCGTGCCAGCGGCATTGAGCGGGCCGCCACCGTCGACCTCGAGGCGATAGTTGTCCCACGAGCCCAGCGTGGCCGCCAGATCCAGATGGGCCTGGTCGCGCGGGCGCTTGCGCACCATGTTGATCGCCCCGCTGGGGTCGGCCGCGCCCAGCATCATGCCGCCGGCACCGCGCAGCACTTCAACCCGCTCCAGCACGGCGGTGTCGATCGGCAGCCAGCCCACCGGGGCATAGACGATGCCGGCCACGCCATCGACCAGATAGTTGCTGTCGTCCACGGTGAAGCTGCGGATCGAGAACTTGTGGTTGCCGAAGTTGCGGGCGGTCTTGGTCACGCCCGTGGTCTGCGCCAGCGCCTCGTCCAGCGTGGTGAGGTTGCGGTCGTCCAGCTGCTGGCGGGTGATCACGCTGACCGATTGCGGGGTCTGGCGGATGCTTTGCCCCAGCTTGCCCAGGCTCAGCTCGCGTGCCGTGTAGGAGCCATCGCCTGGGCCGTTGGCGGTCACGTTCACCGTCTGCAGGGTGGTCTGGGCATCCTTGCTGCTCGCAGGTGATGCTGGGTCCTGCGCCAGCGTAAACACGCCGGGGCGGGTGGCGTTGACACGTACCCCACTGCCCTCCAGCAGGCGCGCCAGTGCTTCCTGCGGCGTGTAGCTGCCCGTAACCGCCGGCGCGCGACGGCCGGCCACTGCCGATTCACTGAACAACACCTGCTGCCGCGACTGCTCGGAGAATCGGCGCAGTGCTGCATCCAGCGGTTGGGCTGGAATATTGAACGGCATGCGCGCCGCCGGTTGCGCCTGTGCGATAGCCGGCGCAGCCAGTGCGCTGGAAATGCACACGGCCAGCAGCGGCAGCCGCGTGGCCTGTACCCCGGTAGAGAACGCGCGGGCGACAAGTGCGCGCTTGATCTTCATGTACCCCATTACCACTCCATCATGCTTGGCCACCACTGGCCTCACTGGGGTAAACGGAAAACAGCGATGGGGTGGGAACCCGTGCTGGAAAAATTTCTTCCTGCGGCGTCAGCGCGTGACAGGCCGCTCGTCGATGCGATAGCCGCCCTGCGCCGTGCGGGTCACCCGTACAGGCAACAGGTCCGGCAGCGCCTCGACGAAGCTGGCCGGGGCGTCGGTGGCGGCGTAGCCGGAAACCGGCAGGAATTTCAGCCCTGGCTGGCCCAGCGTGACCGGGTGGCCCAGATACTGCGCGACTTCCTGCGCCACTTCGTCCAGCGGGGTGCGCCGGAACACCAGGCGCCCGTTGCGCCAACCGCCGATGCTGTCTGCACTGGCAGAAATGGGACGATACGTGGCTGTGGCAGTGGTGACGGCCAGGCCCTGTTCGGCGTACAGGCTGGCCGGCGCGGTGCCTTCGGTGCGATCCGGCTGTACCCGCACGTGCCCATGCAGCACCTTGACCAGCACTTCGCCCGGCCCGTTGCGCACATTGAAGGCGGTGCCCACCACGGTCACCCGGCTGCGCTGGGCATCCACGGTGAACGGCCGCTCGGCCGCCGGGGCGACCTCGAAGAACGCCTCGCCCTGGCTGAGCACCACTTCACGGCGGGAGCGGTAGAAATGCACGGCCAGCGTGCTGCGGGCGTTGAGCGAAATCCGTGAGCCGTCCGGCAGTTGCAGATCGCGGATCTCGCCAGCGCCGGTGCTCACGTCCTGTACGTAGCTGGGCGTGCTGTACCACCCGTAGCCGACCCAACCCAGTACCAGGAGCGCCACTGCCGCAGCGGTCGCCATGCGAGGAAGGCGTCGCGACCGCGCCCGGCGCGTCACGCCGTCCCGTCGCAGGGCGGCAGGTGCCGCTGGCGCACGCGCGGCCTGAGTGTCCGAAGCCAATGCGGGGCGCGGCAGCTGGCCGAGGTCGTGCCAGGTCTGGGCCACTTCGGTGAACGCCTGTTGGTGCGCTTCGCTCTCAGCGAGCCAGTGCTGCAGGGCCGCCTCGTCATCTGGCCGCCAGTCCACATCCTGCCGTCGCAGCAGCCACGTGGCCGCCGCCTCGTGCAGGGCAAACGGGTCAGAACCTGCGGCAGAAGGAAGATCGGTCATCGGCAGGGAAGATCGGCATCAATGGCAGGCGCCAACTCCTCGCCTGCCCCGGTGGACCGATGCAGTTCCTGCATCTGTTCCAGGGACGCATAGCGTACCCGCACTTGGCAGTAGGCAACCGCGCGGGACAGGTGCTTGACCACCATGCGCCGGGAGATCTGCATGCGGGCGGCCACCTCTTCCTGGGTCAGGCCATCGAAGCGGCAGAGCACGAATGCTTCGCGTTGGCGCTCGGGCAGTTCGGCCATCGCATCTGCCAGGCGTTGCAGGCGCTGGCGCTGTGCGGTGAGCTGCAGCGGGCACTGTGATTCATCGCTGGCCATGGGATGGCCGGCATCCTCCGTATCTGCCAGAGGCACGGTCTGCACGTGGCGGCCTGCGCTGCGCTCGCGGTATTCATCGGCCACGGTGTTCATTACCGTCCGGCGAAGGTAGGCGCCCTGCTGGTCGCTGGACGCCAGCGAAGGATTTGCCGCAATCCATTTGACTGCGCCGTCGTGCAGGGCGTCCTCAGCGTCTCCGCCTCTGACACGCGCAAGGCCGCGGAGGATGGGCGCCCGCCAACGGGCATAGGCTTTGGCCAGCAGGTTCCCGCCCGTGGATGAGCCGCTCTCGGCCAGGCCTGCCTCTGCTGATGCGCTGTGGTTCGCGGCCCCGCTCGTGCCCCGGCCTAGCGCGGACACGGCGCCCTCAGGACATATGCCTGCGGTCTACACAGGTGGGGCGGGACATTCACTTGGATAGCCGGCGGATTGGCCGCACTAGGCGACAGACGGGTGGAGGCCTGCAAGTGTAGTGAGAGTCATTTGCAATTGGAACTCCCCCGCCCTGCCCGTCCCTCCTCGCGAAAGGCGCGCCGGTGCTACATCACTCGCGCGGCGGCTCAGCACCCTCGGCAACCCTGACGAACACCGGGTTGGAATAGAACCAAAGATCCGCCCACGGATCCTCGCCGGGCGCGTCCGCCAGTGCATCCACCGCACCGGTGCTGTTGCCCCGCACTCGCACGAAGCCACGGCGCGGCGGCACCGGCACTGACCAGCGCGCCACGATCCAGTCGCCGTCACGCTGCCAGGTTGCGGCGTCGAATCCGCGCCGCTGCATCTGCAGCGCACCGCCCTCCTCCCTGCCGCCCATGATCAGCTCGATGCGCTTCAGCGCCGGATGCTGGCCGTTCGCGTTGGCGCGCGCCGGCTGCCGTACCCGTACCTCCACCTGCATCGTCTGCGCTGGCGGCAGCACCAGTGTGCCGCCCATCCCGGCGCTGGAGTCGCCCGCGGCTACCCGCAGCTCCAGCGCATCGATCAGGTCGCCGGTGACGGTGAACATGCGGCCGTTGCGCAGGGCATCCAGGATGTCTTCGGCCTCCGGCCGCGCCCACGCATAGGTCTTGCTGTACTCGCCCGGGTCGTAATCGCGCCCACCATCGCGCAGGTTCACATGCGAGTCGGAATTGGCGGTGATCCAGAAGCGGATGCCATCGGCCAGCATCTGGTCCCAGATGCCGCCGACTTGCGCGGTCATCTGATCGTAGCCGCCCAGTGTCGGCGCGGCCGCGTTGCGGTACAGCCCGCGTTCGCTGCGGATGGCCTGGTGCCCGGGGGCGCCCTCCATGCCCACCAGCACGTGGGGCGCAGCCGCGTGCCAGCCGCGCAGCTCGTCCGGGGTCACCTCGCCCCACTCGCCGATGCCGGTCGCGGTGCGCGAAGGATGGTTGATGAACAGCAGTGGCGCAGGGGCCAGGCCGCGCAGGTAGGTCAATGCCGCCTGCATCTGCTGTTCACTATCGCGGCTGCCGTGCAGTGGCTCGCTGCGGCTGAAGTCCCGCTCGGCGACGACCAGCTGCTCCTGCTCCTGCGGGCCCGGCGCGATGATCAGCGAGGCGTGCTCACCTGCGGGTACATCGAATTCCATGCCGTTGAACTGGATCACCTCGGGTACATCGGTGCGCGCCTGCAGCAGCGCGGGATAGGCATGGTCGCGGGTAACCGCGGAGTGGCCGTGGCCACCGTGGTCGGTGTGGACCATCCAGCGCAGGCCGAAGGCCCTGGCCTGTGCCGCGTTGTGGCTGCGGCTGTAAGGCGAGTCGCCACCGCGCACTGGCGTGGGCGGCGTGGTGCGGCGGTCCCAGTCCACGCTCCATTCGCTGTGCACATGGTGGTCGCCGGCCAGCCATTGGCGGCCAGCGTCGTCTGCCGTCGTTGCCGCCGCCGGGGCCGAGAATGCCGGGGCCGCCGCTGCGAGCAGCGCCAGCATTACAAAATTCTTCATGGATTCACCTCTGAAAAGCTCACGGACGACGCACGGACCCTTGCGGGTCCGCACGCTGCCGGTGCGTGGATGCCTGCTTAGAAGTCCGCGCGCAGGCCCAGGCTGATGCGACGGCCCGAGGTCTCATCCATGGTCGGGAAGGACGGGTCCATGGTGTAGCCGCTGGTCCGCTCGTTGGTGAGGTTGATGCCCTTCAGGCTGATCTTGATGTTGTCGGTGATGCGGTAGCCGATCGACACATCCATCTGGCCGTACGCATCGCGCCAGATCGGGTACAGGTTGTAGCCGATCGATTCGACGTAGGCGCCCTTGTGGTTGTAGGACACGCGCGCGTCGAAGCGCGAGTTTTCGTAGTAGGCGGTGAGGTTCCAGGTCTTCTCCGAAAGCCCCGGCATCGGGGTCCGGATGCCCAGGCTGGATTCGCCGGCCAGCGAGCTGTCCAGCATGGTGTAGTTGGCATTGATGCCAAACCCGTCCAGCCACGGCGTGAACATGTTCAGCGGCAGCTGTGCTACCAGTTCAACGCCATCGACCTGGTAGGAGCCCTTGGCATTCACCGGCTGGTAGACATCGAAATCGTAGATGCCATTGAGGCTGCCGTTGGCGTTGTACACCGCCACATCTGGTACCACGCCAGTCAGCGAGTTGATCACCACGCCATCGATGTTCTTGCGGAAGTAGCTGGCGGCGAACAGCGCGCCGTTGTCCAGGTATTTCTCCAGGCCGACCTCCCACTGCTTGGCATAAGTGGGCTTCAGCTCAGGATTGCCGTCGGTGAAACGGTAGGAGCCCCAGCTGGCGGTGCGCTTGTAGGCGATGTCGGTCAGCGCCGGGCGCATCATCACCTTGGATGCCGCCGCGCGCAGCAGCAGGCCGTGCGACAACTCGGCGGTCATGTTGAAGCTGGGCAGCAGGTCGTCATAGCTGCCGTCCTTCGACACCGGGGTGTCGGTGTAGCCGGTGCTGCCGTTGGGCAGCTGGATCGGGTGATAGCCGAACGAATCGACCTTCGTGTCCACGTAGCGCGCTCCGGCGTTGACGGTGAACGGCACGCTGCCGATATCGAAGGCGAAGTCGGCCATCGCGTAGAAGCTCATCACCTTCTCGTCCACCTGGTAGAACTGGCCAGGATCGAACGGGGTCTGGAAGCCTGCGTAGCGGAACGCGCTGCGTGCGTAGTCGTTGGAGATCTGCTGCCACGCCAGCCCCTTGTTCGAGTAGCTGCCGCCAGGAACGATGTCGTTGATGTACTGCAGTGGGCTGTCGGCCATCGTGCGGGTGTTGACCCAGGCGCTACTGCCTGCGGTCGGCCCGGTGATCTTCAGCTCGCCGTACTGGCGCTCCTTGGAGCGATCGGTGTAGCGCGCGCCGAACCGGACCGTGTGCAGCGCGGGCAGGAAGGCCATGTCCAGCAGGCGGGTGACATTGACCTGGGCGGCGTACTTGTCGTCCTTCACTTTCTCCAGCGTGGTCTCGTAAGCCTCGAACAGGTACCGGGCCGGGTCGTTGTACATGTCGAAGCTGCCGGCGGCGGCGGTCGGAATGGTTTCACCGCTGCTGCCGGTCCAGCGGGTGCGCGACGGCGCATAGGCCACGTGCTTGAGGTTGGAGAAATCCGAGGTCTTTTCCGCGCCGGAGTAACCCACCAGCGCATCCACGTACCAACGGTCACCCTTCCAGTCCATCGCCATGCTGTACTGGCTGTAGTCGGTCTTGTTGATCCGCTCCTTGCTCAGCATCTCGTGCTGGGTGGCGGTGTAGGAGACATCGCGCAGCACGACCATGCCGTACTCGGACAGCGTGGTGGCATCGTAGGCATGGATGGTGTCGAACGTACTGCGGCTGGAGGCCGAATAGGCGGCCGCATCGTACTCGTCTTCGGTGCTGTCATAGCCGCCGACCATCGCGTCGAAGGTCAGGCTGAAGTTGTTGCTGGGCTTGTACTGCAATGACCCGGTGGCGCCCCACTTGTCCTGCTCGTTGAGGTAGACGCGGTCGCCTACCTTGTCCTGGAACACGACCCGGTTGGTCTGCTCGGCATCATTGCGATTGGTGATGTTGACACCCGCATCGCGCAGCAGCACGGCCTGCGCCTGGGTGCCGCGGGTGCCCGAGGCAGTGAGGAAGCGCGAGGACGGCCGGAAGTTGATGCCCGAGGTCGAGTCGGTGCGGTTGGTGCGCTTGGACTGCGAATACGAGACCAGCGCGCCCCAGTCACCCCAGGTATCGGCGGCGAGGAAGGCAAAGCGCGGGTCCACCTCCTCCGAGATGCTGTTGTGCGCGCCCTCGGCGGAGAACACCAGCTTGCGTTCGTTGTAGTCGAACGGACGTGCGGTGGAGATCTTCACCGAGCCGGCAATGCCGCCCTCTTCGTCGGCGGCGGTGGGCGACTTCTGCACGGTCACCTGCTGGATGATCTCCGAGGCGAACATGTCGAACTCCACGTCGCGACCGCCACTGCCCGAGGCGGTCGCCAGATCGTTGATCGAAACGTGGGTGTACTCCGAAGGCAGGCCGCGCACATTGACCTTGGTGCCCAGGCCCTTGTTGCGCTCGATGGTCACGCCGGGCATCCGCTGCAGGGCTTCTGCAAGATTCTGTTCGGGAAAATCGGCCACGTCGGTCGCAACGATCGAATCCGAAAAGCCCACCGTGGCGCGCTTGATGTCCACGGCCTTCTCCAGGCTGCGGCTGTAGCTGCCGGTGACCTGGATGGTTTCCAGGTTGGCCGCCTGCGCACCGGAGTTCGCAGCGCCGGCCGGCGCCGATGCCGCAACTGCGCCCACCACCCCTTCGGGTGCTGCCAGCGCGGAGGTGGCTGCAGGAGCGCTGGCGTCCTGTGCCTCGATGGTGACCGTGGTGGCATTGAGGTAGCGGTAGCGCAGGCCGGTGCCGGCCAGCAGGCGGGTCAGCGCTGCGTCCGCGCTCAGGCCGGCCGGTACGCCCGGCGTGCGCGGATTGCCGGCATTCTGTGCGTTGTAGACGAACTGCAGGCCAGTCTGGCGCGACAGCGCGTTGAGTGCCCCGTCCAGCGGCTGCGAGGCGATCGCTTCGCTGGCGACGCGGGCCGGTTCTGCGGCGTTGGCGCCGGCCGTGGCGGTGATCTGCAGTGCAAGGGCAATGGAAAGGAACAGGGTGCGGCGCATCGTAGGGTCCAGTAGGGAATGGCGGTGGTCGCGGAACAGGTGTGTTCCTGCATTCCCCATCTACGAGGGCGCAGCGCGCCGATCGGGCACCACTTATTCGATGAATTTTTTCTTACAGCGCCTGCGGCGTTCCAGCGCGCAACCGCACATGGATTCCGTCCGGTGCCACCCGCGTGACCAGCGTCGGCTGCTGGTCGAGGAATGCGCGCAGCGACGCAACGTCATCCGCGCGCAGGTTGCCGGTCAGGCGCAGCGCGCCGGCGTCGTCGCTCACGTGCAGGTGCAGCGCGTTGCGCCGGTTGAAGCGGTCGGCTACGTCGCGCAGCGCCTCGTCGCGGAACAGCACCCGCCCGGTCCACCATGCCGTCATGCTGGCGGCGTCTTCCTCGCGGATGCGCACGCGCTGGTCACGGTAGTCGACTTGTGCGGCTTGCCCGGCACCAAGGTCGGCCAGCATGCGGCCGCGGCCACCATCGCCGCGCACGTGCACGCGCCCCTCGCTGACGCCGATACGAGCCTGCTCGCGCAGCAGCGAAACATCGAACGTGGTGCCGATGTCCGTCACCTGCAGGCCAGCAGCATGTACCGCGAACGGGCGCCGGTCCTTGGCCACAACAAAGCTGGCCTGGCCACGTTCAAGCTCGACGCGCCGCCCCAGCAGGGTCATGCGTACCGAAATCTCGCTTTCAGCGTCCAGGCGTACTACGGTGCTGTCGGGCAGCGTGACCTGTCGCGGCATGCCATGTGCGGCTGCGTAGTGCCCGGTGCGCGGCCACGCAACGGTGGCGCCTGCGCCGACAGCCAGCATCAGCGCCGCCGCGGCCGCGATACGCGGCAAGCCGGGTGTGGGCCGTGCCCGGCGTTGGCTCGATGCGGCGGACGGGCGTGGCGACAACCGCACGACGTTGTGATCATTGCGCGTCGGCGCGGGAGCCTTCAACAGTGCGTCGACGTCATCCGGCATGCCGCGCAGTGCATCGCCCAGCGCACCGGCCACCTCGCTGATGGCCATGTACTCGCGCAGGTGTTCGGGGGAGACCAGCAGCCACTGCATGAAGGCATGCTGCTGCGAAGGGCTGAGGTCGCCTTCGCGTTGCAGCGCGTGCCACTGCGCGGCGGCCAGGGTCAGCGCCGAGGGATGTTCAGTGGCCACGCTCACGACCTCCCTGCCGGTTCGGCCAGCGCCCGGCGGCACACCGAAAGCCCGCGTACCACGTGCTTCTTCACCATATGCGCTGACACGCCCATGCGTTCGGCGATCTGCTTGTAGCTCAGCCCGTCGCGGTACTGCATGACCAGCACCGCCCGGGTGTGTTCGGGCAGGGTCTCCAGCAGCGTCTGCAGGCGCTGGCGGCGCTGCTCCCGTTCGGCGGCATCTTGCACGCATTCCCCGCTGGCCAGGCTTTGGCCCGGGCCTTCGATTTCTTCGATGGACAGGGTCGACCAGCGCCGGCGCGCGGCCTGCTCGCGTGCCAGATTCTGCGCGACGGTGAACAGGTACGCTTCCGGGTTGGCGATCGGCTCGCCTTTGCCTTCATGCGCACGCAGCAGGCGCAGATAGGTTTCCTGCACCAGGTCTTCGGCGTCCTGCCGCGCACCGCGTCGCACGAAGAAGCCACGCAATAGTGGCGCGTGCTCTTCGAACATGCGCGCCAGGCGCCGTCTTGCCTGTTCGGCCACCTGCGTCGCCCCTACCCCCTGAAGTGCGCCGCAAGGTACGGGCGCGGTGTGACGCCTTCATGACGGCCGCGCAGCGGCGCCGGGCTCTCCCCTTCCCTGCCGCGGCTCTGGATCGGCACCCGACGGTCTGCAACGGCGCTGGCTATCGCCGCTGACCCGCTGCCGGGTATCGCAGCTCACTCCTGCCTGACCCCGGTATGGCGGGCGCCATTGCGCAGCAGCGAGAACGCGGATGCCCGGCCACGTTCATCGAGCTGGAAATCGAGTGCCATATCCTTGGCGGTGAAGAAGAAGCGGGTGCTGGATTGGGCGAACAGCTCCATGCGCTCGGCGCCGAACAGGTCACTCTGGAAATACAGCCGGTCGCCTTCGGCGATGACGTGCGCAGGCGTGTCATGCAGTTGATAGTTGCCTGCGACGGCCGCATTGGACCGGGCATCTGGCGCGATGGCAGTCTTCTCGATGACCTTGAACTCCGGCCAGCCATACTCGGCGGCAATGCTGACCAGGAGCTCGTCGATCAGCGCGGCACCATTGTCGCTGTTGGTCATCACCACTGCGCCCTGCCCCGTGTGCGAGTAGCCATAGAGCTGGGTACGGAAGCCATCGGTGCCGCCAGAGTGCCCAAAGCTGGTGCCGGCCCCCACCTTTTCAACAAACACGCCCAGCCCGTAGTCCCCCAGTTCGCGGTGCAGCAGGGTGGCCGCCATCGCGGGCGACAGGATCTTGCCGGGAACGCTCCCCTGTGCCTGCTGGATATCGACGACCACCTTGGCCAGATCGCCTGGGGTCGTCCACAGCGCAGCGGCGGCCGATTCCGGATAGACGTGCCAGCGGCCCACCACCGGCTCGCCATCGCTGTGATGCGCGGTCGCGGTACGTGCCTGCCAGGCCGCGGGTGGCGTGAGCGCAAAGCTGCTGTCCTGCATCTGCAGTGGGGCGAGGACAAGCGCCTGCATCAGCTCGGGGAAAGGCTGGCGGGTCGCGTCGGTCATCATGAGCTGGGCGACACTGTAACCGCCTCCCGAGTACGACCATTGACTGCCGGGCGTGGACACCACTCGAACCGCCTCAGAGTTGGCGGGGGGCGTGCCGTCCAGCACCTGCACCAGTGACGGAACCGCTGCACCTTCCGCGTAGCCCAGGAACCCATGCACGTTCATGCCCGCGCTGTGGTTGAGCAACCGTCGAAGCGTGACCGGGCTTTGCCGGGTGAATGGGTTCTGCGGGATTTTCCAGCTGCTGAGCTGCGTGTTGGCATCGGCATCCAGCGACAGCGTGCCATTCTCAACCAGGCGCAATGCCGCCATCGCGGTGAGTGTCTTGCTTACAGAGCCGGCCTGGAACAGGGTCTCCGGCGTAACCGGGCGCTTGCCGCCTGCCTCGAGCTCGCCGTAGGCACGGGCCCATTCGACATGACCGTTGTTGATGACGGCAATACTGACGGCAGGAACCCTGTGGAAGGCCATGCGGTCCATCAAGCGCATCCGGCGATCAGGCGCACCTTTCACAACGACCGGCGTGGACAGCCCCTGCTCTACCCGCGCAATGCGTGCCTGCACGTCCGGCGTGGGATCACGCTCCGGCACTCGGTCGGCGTGCGGTTGGGAAAGCGCGCATGGCGAAAGCGCCAGCATCGCGATCGCGGCCAGAAAGCCTCTTGCAGAGGCGAGCGTGCGGCAGCTGGATGGGAGGCCCATCGACAACATCTTCCTGGTGCTGGACATGTGTGCAGTGTCTCGCTTGGGGTCAACAAGCAACGGGATGGGAGAGTGGCTTCGGAGTGTCGAACCACGGCCCGGCGTGGGCGCCTGCCAGAAGTCACTGCGTGCGCCGTGCCCCGGCGACGTGCCCGCAGCCGTCCCGGGCGACCCCGCCCGGGCCATGCCCGACTGCCGGTACTACAGCGGCAAGTCCTGGTCCCAATAGGGGTCAGGACCGAAGCGCTCGACAAGCCAGTCGACAAACACGCGGACTTTCGGCGCAAGCTCGCGTGCGCTGGGATAGATCGCCCACAGCGTCTGGGTGGAAACCAGCGGAAATTCCCGAAGGATCGCAATCAGTTTTCCCGACCGAAGCTCTTCAGCAACGCACCAGGTGGCCATCAGGGCGATTCCGAGGCCGTCCAGGGCGGCATCGCGCACCGCAGCACCATCATTGATCCGGATGGAGGGCGCAACGCGCCTGGCGATCACCTGGCCGTCCGGGTCCTTGAAGGTCCATAGATCAAGCGTGCCGACGACCAGGCAGGCATGCGCATCCAGCACGTCGGGGGACCGTGGTTCGCCGCAGCGTTCAAGGTAGGCGGGTGAGGCTACCAGGACGCGCTTGTCCGGAGAGATCCGCCTGGCAACGAACGACGAATCTGCCAGGTCCGCATAACGGACCGCCACGTCGAACCCTCCTTCCAGCAGATCGACAACGCTGTCGGAAATCCGCATGTCCAGTCTGATCTCAGGGTAGCGGGCGGTGAAATCAGGCAGCCCTGGAACAATATGCAAGCGCGTGAACGACGACGGCGCAGCGATGCGCAACACCCCCCGGGGCGTCGCATGCTGGTGCCCCAACGCACTGCGCGCAACCGCGGCGGCCTCCAGCAGGTGCTCCGCATGTGGCAGGAAGGCACGGCCATCCTCGGTCAGGGTCGTCGACCGGGTCGTCCGATGCACCAGGCGGGAACCCAACTGCTTCTCGAATGCGGCCAGGCGTGCGCTGGCTGTGGCCGGCGTGATGCCGAGATCCCGTGCGGCCGCGCTGATGCTGTCCAGCCGGGCGATCCGCGTGAACAGGGTCAGGTCGTTGAGGTCCATTACGCGCGTCTCGTTGCCGGCAGTGGGCATCATCACCCAAGCGACGGGGACGCGTCACCCGGCGCGCAATGAAGCGGCAGCGGCACTTTCAAGAATCCCTTGAAGGAGATTCCTGTATCGCCCGGCTACCGGCGGTCTGCGGCGGAGCCCACGATTGCTCCCGTTGCAGGCCGATCCGCGCCCGCACAGACCACAGGATACGAGAAGATGAATGACACCATGAAGGCGATGGTCCTTCGCCGCTTTGGCGGTCCCGATAGTTTCGAGATGCGTGACGTCCCGGTGCCGGCAACGGGCGCGCGCCAGGTGCGTGTACGCGTCCACGCGACGGCGGTGAATCCGCTTGATTACCAGATTCGTCGCGGCGACTACGCAGATCACGTGCCACTGCCGGCGATCATCGGCCACGACATTTCGGGCGTGATTGAAGAGGTCGGCGCCCTGGTCAACGAATTCCGCGTCGGTGACGAGGTCTACTACACGCCCAGGATATTCGGCGGTGCGGGCTCCTATGCAGAACGGCACGTTGCGGACGTGGATCTGGTAAGCCCCAAGCCGGCGAACATCAGTCATCTTGAGGCGGCAAGCCTGACGCTGGTCGGTGGCACCGTATGGGAAGCATTCGTGACCCGTGCCCAGCTGGCGGTGGGTGAAACGGTGCTGATCCATGGCGGTGCAGGCGGCGTTGGAACCATCGCCATCCAGGTCGCCAAGGCGATGGGCGCACGCGTGATCACCACGGCGCGGGGCGGCGATCATGGCTTCGTGAAATCGCTGGGTGCGGACGAAGCGATCGACTTCATGACTGACGATTACGTCGAGGCCGTTTCCACGATGACACGTGGCCGAGGCGTTGAGGTCGTCTTCGACACCATCGGCGGCGACACGCTGGCACGAAGCCCCCGGGTGCTCGCAGATGCAGGACGTGTTGTCAGCCTGGTCGATATTGCACAGCCGCAGAATCTCATCGAGGCGTGGGGTCGAAACGCGAGCTACCATTTCGTGTTCACTCGCCAGAACCGCGGCAAGCTGGATGCGCTGACCAGACTCGTGGAGCGAGGATTGGTGAAGCCGGTTCTGGGAGCCACCCTGCCGCTCTCCAGAATGGGGGAAGCGCATGAGCTGCTCGAGAATGGAGGCCTGTACGCGCTTCGCGGCAAGGTCGCCATCGACGTGGTGGGAGAAACGGTGCAGGTGCCGTCGGCCTTCCAGGATCGTCTGGCAGGTCCGCGATGAGAGAGGGTGCCGGGATAACGGAGTTGGCGTTCCTGAGGGTAAGGGACAGCCATGGACCCGCGTTTGAAGCCGCTTTCGCGGGGGCCGCCGGCTTGGTCAAACGTGCAGAGGGCCATCTCGGGCACCGTCTTGTACGGGCACTAGATCACGCCGACCTCTACCTGCTGGAGGTGCATTGGAGGGATCTGGCGGCGCACGTCGAGGTGTTCGAGGCCAGCGAAGCACATGCGGTTCTCATGGAAACACTTGAGCCGTTTCTGGTTGATGAGCCGCATGTGATCCATGTGCCAGCCCATCCAGGCATGGACCTTCCACGCCAGCAACCGCGTCGAGGGGCCGCGTAGCCCTGCCTCGTCACGAATCACGAATCGCCCATGCGCCATTCACCGATCCGTGAATGCCCCCTGCGCCACCATGCAGCTGCGCCGAAGCGTGGCGCAGCAACATGCAAGACAACCGTTGAACGCACGAGCCTTCCCCACTCAGTGCAACCGAACGGATGATGGTGTTCATACCCATCGCTGCTGACGCCCCGAGAGGGCATCGTCGTGATCGGATCTGAGGCGTGCGCCATGCGCCATGCGGCCTGCACGCGCAGCGCCACGGCAGTGGCAAGCATGGCCGAATCACACTGCGGCATTTCATTCAAGATCCCGCAGAGGCGGAAATCTTAATTCTTCAGAATCCAGATGCGTGCCGCGCGCCGCCAGGGCGCATGATGAGCGCCCCCAAGGTTCAGGGATTCATTCATCTTCATGCGTGACATCGGACAGTTCTATGTAACAAGCGTCGAAGGAGTGGCACGTGCAGATGGCACCTTGCTCCAGGTAACCCGGATTGATTGCTCGTGCCTGAAATGTTCCAGGTCTTTCAGGGCCACCCCCGGCCATGGACTGGTCGACCTCAACGGTGCTGCCGCCCTGGATTGTCCGGAGTGCGGCAACCACCAGTCGGTCAGTCGCGCCAGGCTTGAGGAGTTCAACGTCGGTGGCGGTGGGTGAGCGGGCATTCCACGTCGCCTCAACATTGCGCCCACGCTCCCGATATCCCCTTGGTTCTACCTTCCTGACATAGACCCCATTCGGCGTAGCAATGAGTCATACCGGCATCTTCAAGATCACCGACCTCACTTACCGACCTGGCGCGGAAGGCGGGCTGGCCCGGGCCCTGCAGATCGAGGCCACGTGCACGGCCTGTGGATCGACCAGCGTCTGGACCGAGCAGGACATGGAGCATGTGGCCGGCGGCACGGTGCTGGCCTGCCGCGCCTGCGGAACGCGGCAGGCGATCAGCAATGCCCGCCTGATCAGCTGCCCATCCGACATGCGCCATCCGCGCCGCTGAGCTGGCCGCAGCCTATAGCGGCCGGCCGCCGCTCGCGTCCTGGCGGGATGCGCGGTTTCCGCGCACCCAACCCAGCAGTGCGCCGGCAAGGAGCCCAAGTAGGATCATCGATGGCGCTCCTTCTGCACCCGGCACACCTTTATGGAATTGCTTGTGCCTGACAGGCGTCGCCGTTCTGGCACATCACACGCTCGATCCAGTCGATGTACCGCGAGACGCGGGCGTTGTAGATCATCTGTCCATAGAAGCCAGCGTCCAGAGCGTGCTCCGGAACCGCGCTGATCCAGGAGCCGAGGCCGACCAGCTGTTGACTGCCGCCAACCGTGATCAGCAGCGGGCCGCCACTGTCACCGCTGCCCAGCACGCCCTCCAGTGGCAGGCCCTGCGGCGGCGCGTCGAAGCGATACCAGAGGTACCGGTCATTGCCGCCGGTGATCGTGTTGTTGGCCTCGCGCAGCAACGTGCGATGCGATCCTCCCGGCAGCAGCCCGATGGCGCCGTTGCCGGTGGCACCCTTCCCTATCAGGGTGGCCACTTGCCCGGCCTCGCCGGCGCCGCGATACAGCGCGACCGGGCGCACACCGCTTACGGGTGCAGCAAGCCGAACCAGCGCAATGTCATCCGACGAGGCCAGGAAGGCGTGGATCTTCGAGGGGCTGCCTGTTGCCAGGGCCTCCGTTCCCAGTGCGTCCGGCATGCGCTTGAAGCCGGGATGCAGGAAGACCCGATCGACGCCATAGCGCTTTCCATCGATGGCAAGGGCAGCACCCATGCCTTCCATGGGTGCCGCATGCGCGGCAGTCAGCACCCAGCGCGGTGCAATCAGCACACCATGACCCTCGCCCGGCATGTCGGCCAATGCGGGCAGCACAGCGGCGTCGATGCGGTATCGGGCGTCGTCAACGTCGTGGCGGATCACCACTGCTCCCGCGGCGAACGGCAGTGCGGCCAGCGCGAGGAGCAACCGTCGGGCCATGGATCGCGTTGTCCGTGCCATCACGTCGCGCCGCCGAGCCGACCCGGTCCAGGCAGAAAATGCCGGATTCACTCGGCCTCCAGCTCGGTGAGGATGCCGCGCAGCCGCGAATCATTGGGTGCGAGCGCCGCGGCCCTGCGGTAGCTGGCTTTCGCAGGCCCGGCCTGCCCGCTTGCACGATAGGCTTCGCCCAGGCTGTCATGCACGTTGGCGGCGTCCGGATGTGCACTGGCATTCCACTGGAAGACCGCCACCGATTCCGGCAGGCGTTTCATCCTCAGCAGGCGATAGCCCAACGAATTCAACGCCTGTTCGGAGGTGTCGTACTGGCTGGCGGCAGGCCCCAATGCCTCATAGGCGCGAGTCATGCCGGTTACGCCTTCCGAAAGCGCCGCCGGCACCAGCAGCGTGGCCAGATTCTTCTTCGCCAGCGCCACCGGCTTGCCGTGCAGCACTCCCATCAACGCCTTGCCCAGGCTCGCGGCGGTTTCGCCCTGCCAATAATTGTCCAGCACGATCACCACCGACTGGTCCTGCCCGGAGCGGAGCCAATAGGTCTGGTAGCCCGGAACGCTGCCCGTATGCGATTGCACCGGGTAAGTGCCGCCCGCTGCGAGGGGCCAGTTCTCCACTTCCCAACCGTAGCCATAGCCCGACCGGTGGTTGGTCCACATCGCGCGTCGCGCGGGTTCGGCCAGCAGTGTGTCGCCCTGCAGGGCCTGGTCGAGTCGGAACAGATCGTCGACCGTGGAGTACAGGCCGGCCGCCGAATAGGAAACGCTGGGATCAATCGGCATGGGACGCGCCAGGCTGAAGTCCGGCCGGGTCTGGTACCCGGTTGCCAGGCGCGGAATCAGTTCGCTGGCGCGATACAGGCCGCTGTCATTCATGCCGGCCTTGTCCAGAATCCGGCGCTGCAGGTTGGCCTCGTAGCTGGCGCCCGTCACTTTCTCGATGATCAGGCCGAGCAGGAAGTAGCCATTGTTGTTGTAGCGCCACTCAGCCCCCGGAGGGCTCTGCAGCGTGCCCGGAATCCAGGCCTTGGCGAAGTCGACGGGCTGCAACGCGATCCGGGCCTGCGTCTGCCACCACGGGTCCTCGTAATTGCGTGGCAGGTCGACAATGCCGGACGTGTGGTTCAGCAGTTGCGCCACCGTCACCGCGCCAGCAGGGGTATCGGCATAGAGTGCGGGCAGGTATTCGCCCAGCGTGCCGTCCAGCCGCACGATCTTGTCCTGCACCAGCTGCATCACCAGGATCGCGGTGATCGGCTTGCTCAACGAGCCGATGCGGAAAACGCCGTCCTCGACGTTCGGTACCTGCCATTCCCGATTGGCCAGCCCGTGCGCGCCGCGATACAGGATGTGCCCGTGCTGGGCGACAAGCACGACGCCATTGAAATCCCGGTTTTCTGCGTAGCTGTCGACCAGTTGCGCGATCTCGGCCGGACCCGCGGCCGCCCTCGCCTGCCCTGTGATACCGATCAGCAACACCAGCGAACCTGCCGCAGCGAAAACCACCTGCAGCAGGGAACGCTTCCACTCCATGGAGAACTGCAGGACGGCGCCGGGCATCTACCTACCTCACTGGTTGATGCCGCAGTGTAGCCGTGCCGGGCGGCCGCAAAGCAGGCCTGGCAGCCATGACTGATGGCCTATCAATGGCTGGGCTGCACTTACGCCTTGCGTCTTAGTGGCGCTGCATCTCCCTGCCGGCGAGATGAAATTACGCGTCAGCTGAGCATCGGCTCGCCTAAAGCGACCACCACCCCACCCTCCCTTCATTTGCGTTACTCGAAGGAAGGGTGAGGGCGGCGGGTTCACTCAGGATGCCTGGTTAATTGCTGCGTCAAGGGTCTTCCTATTCTTTTCGTCCGCAAAAATTGCCCATGAACTGAAGAGATAGAAATTCTCCCTATTTCTCCTTATCTCCGACTTCAGTATTTCACGACACTTGTCTGCAGTGCCAACCATGATATGAGCGCATGCACTTGCCGCCTCACTCCCCGACTTTTCGATCACGTCAAGAAGTCGAGACTTCTTTGGGGACTCACCCTGCCGGGCGCGCGCGAGCTCATAATTAACAATTAACGCCGGGTGGTTGATGCTCCAGCCAATCTGGTCAAGCGCCGCCTTTGCGATATCTTCCGCCTCCCTATACTTCTTTAGTATAATTAGATCGTGAATCTCGTCATTCTTCTCGTTGACGCCGGTCATTCTTAGGGAGTTCATTGCGCGAAGTTGCGCCAGGGCGCCTTCGATATTTCCTTTTGAAATAAATTCAAGTCTACTTAGTAGGTGCCTTTGGATTGGATACAGTGATTTTCCATGCTCTTCGGTAAGAGTCGCGATTGCATGGGAGTCCTGCTTGTAGCTCAGATATCTAGCGAGAGTTAGAATGTCTTCCGACGTTTTTTCTGACTTGATTGCTGATTTCATTGAGGCAATAGCCCCATCCAGATCTCCGCTAGCCTCCATCAAATGCTTTGCTTTGCGAACCAGAAATTCACGACTATTCGATAGGTCTGCATCAAGATTAACTTCGCTAACTTTTTTTGATAACTCCGAATGTCTCTCAAGACTCGACATGGCATCCATTTCGAGCCAAATGTAATCAGCTCTTAAGTACTGGGGCTTCGATTTCGATGCATGCGATATTTCGGATAGGAGCGCCGAAGCGTCAGCTGATGTCCGATCCTCCTTGTATCTGGCGAGACGATTAACCCGAGCTCTGAAGGCGGTGAGAGAGGTCGGATCCATGGCTGAACATTTTGTTATGATGTCTTCAATTCGGCGCTTGTATTCATCCTTAGGGATAGCCTCCTGAAAAAGGTGCTTCGAAAGTAGCGACCAGGCCCAATTTGTCAATCCCGGGTTACATCTCACACTTTGTTGAAAATGATAGTCAATCCTGGCGTTTAGCTCAGTGCTATCGAAGCCTAGCACTGCTCCGCGCGCGTCGAGCATGGCGGAAAGGGCGGCATTATGGACTTTGAACTTATGCGGCGCAAATTCGAGGCAGGAATTTATAACATCCATGCGCTCTTTGTGATCGAGGAGAAGGTGGCTCTTTCGGATGTAATTGTCCGGGTCAAGTGGATCAAGAGAAATCAAATCATCCAGTACGCGAATTGCAGCGCGAATATCTCCAGCCAGCTCTTCAGTTCGCACAAGCAAATCGTAGAATCGATCTCTCGCCCTGTTTCCAGGTTGCTTTTCCAGTTCTGCCTTAATTCGCTCGCGCGCTTCAATAAGAGAGTTGGAGTCAATCAGTCGGCGAATCTCAAGCATCGCGACCGTCTCCCGATCACTCAGCTCATCATCATCTGATTCCTGCGGGAATCTCTTGTAATCCCTAAAGGTACTAAATAGCTCCTCGCGAGAATTCTGGCGCTCAAGTATTTCGAGATCCCTCTTTATCACTTCCGACGTTGAGCTTCGCAGGTATGTGTTTTCACAAAATCCTTTTATTATTGTACGGGGCTTGTCGTTTACGATCCCGGTATCGATGGGCAGATTGCTTCCTATTAAGTCATTATGCAGCTGACCCATCAGCTCGTCGAATCCGTCAATTTCAACAAAATACACTCGATCGCGCCAGAGTAGCTTAATTAGCTCATCACTGGGTGTCTCACCCTTTCTAATGCACCAATAGATTCCATGCTTAAAATGATCCTCACTTCTGAGGAGATACTGAAGAACATCCATTATGGAGCGATCGCAGCCACTGTACCCGACTACAACCAGACCGAAATTCCTTCCAAATTCGACGAATTTCTTTCTAGTATTTTCCTCAAGCGACTCAGTCTCCCTGACTGTCGACTTGATATCATCAAAAAGATAGTCACCATGCAGTTTGATGATCTTAGGCCTGGCCGATGTGACGGATACGCTCGATATTGCAGAGTCGTGCGCGCACATCATGGGCCTGCTCTGGGAGAATTGAAAAAAAGACTCAGTTAGGAGGTCATCAAAGTTTGTGGTGAACATGGTATTAATGAAACCAGTATCCACAAGTCTAATTAGGTAGGCGTATCCAAGATTGGGAGACTTGCCAGCCACCTCCTTCTCGACGAACATTCTTCTTTGTCGAGGCAAATCAAAATTCTTCTCAAAAAGCGCAGAATACTCTCTGGTGGAGTTGTACCAGACACCCTCGGTCTTACTCAGGCGTTCGCGGGCTACCTGAGCGTCGTAAGGTTCACCCGGGAATAGGCGCTCGAAGACCTCTTGGCGCCACTGCTCCACCAAGGCACTTGCACTTCGTACGCCCGAGGATACCGAGCATCCCGCCCCCAAAAGAAATGAATAATTGGGCACCTCAGATGTGCGCGACGAAATAAATCGACTCAGATCAGCGTAGGTTCGCCGCTTTGCTGATAGCTGCTTCAGTGGATCATGATCCATCACTCCCCCCCTGGTTGATAAGTTCTCTTGTGATAAACGCGTGCGCCATGAAACGGGCAGCTCGAGTATCGCACCACTACGATGTCATTTGGCGCCCAAAGAGCCACTAGCAAGCGCGCCTGCGAAGGATTGCAAGCGTCTTGCGCCGCTGAAAAGGAGCCCAATCGGAAGCTGGCTGCAATCCGGTGCGCACTATCTGTATCGCGCAATCCATTCCAGCGATGGCGCAATGCCGCCGAACGGGAAGAAATGCGGACTGACCGGGCCATGGGCGTCCGTCAGCCCCTGCACCAGACGGTCGACAAAGACCTCCGGCCCGGCCGTGCCCAGCAACCGGCCGATCGAGATGCCGTACCGCGCCAGCATCGACGCGCTGGCACCTACACCGCACATGGCGGCGTAGCGGACCAGCCGTGCGATGCTGGCCGGCCCCGGCACACCGACCAGCACCGGAACGCGGATGCCACGGGCGCGCAGTGTATCCAGCCACGCCAGCACGACTTCGGCGTCGAACGCGAACTGGGTGACGATCACCGGCGCCATGCCGCGCGCATGGATGCTCTCGCATTTCCGCTGAAGCACCTGCCAGCGATCATCGCTGCTCATCACCGGGTGACCTTCCGGGTGACCGCCGACGCCGACCACCTTGATGCCGGCACGCTCAAGCAGCCCGGTCTCGATGAGCGCGCTGCTGTCGGCGAAGGGTCCAGCGGGCGCAGACAGGTCGCCGGCGATCAGCAGGCAACGTTCGATACCCGCTTCAGTGGCGGCACGTTGCAGGAAGCGTTCAAGGCCCGCGCGCGAGCCGATGCGGCGGGCAGACAGATGCGGCATCGGCGCAAACCCGAGCTCGCGCACCGTGCGCGCGGCCGCCAGGCGCACGTCGTCGTCTTCGTTGGCAAGGTAAGGAATGGAGATCGTCGTTCCGGGGGCGATACGGGCGGCTTCGGCGCGTAGCGCCGGCATGGCCTTGGCGCTGACTTCCAGTGAAAAGGCGTTGATGAAGGCGTCTGCCCGCAATGACGTGCCCGCCGACATCAACCGGCCCCACGCAGGTTGCTGGCGATCGGCGTGCTGTTGCGGGCCAGTTCGACGAAGGCCTGCAGGTAGTCGATGCCGGTATCGGCCTCGCGCGCGCCCAGGTAGATCTGCTTGGGAATGCCCTTGGCGCCAAGCCGCACCGGCACCACGTCCATGCGCGCGGCGTACTCCTCCACCAGCCAGCGCGGCATGGCGGCCACGCCGCGGCCGCTGGCCACCATCTGCATCATGATGTCGGTGGTCTCGATGGCCTTGTGGCGCCGGGGCGTGATACCGGCCGGCAGCAGGAACTGGTTGTAGATGTCCAGGCGCTCGAACGGCACCGGATAGCTGATCAGCACTTCCTGGGCAAGCTGGCGCGGCTTTACATGGTCGACCTTGGCCAGGGCGTGGTTCCCGGCCACCACCAGCACCTGCTCGTAGTCGAACACGGGGACGAACTTCAGGCCCGGCTTCAACAGCGGGTCGGGGGTGACCAGCAGGTCGATCTCGTAGCCGAACAGCGCGCCGATGCCGCCGAACTGGAACTTCTGCTTGACGTCCACATCCACATCCGGCCACGCGGCCAGGTAGGGTGAGACGATCTTCAGCAGCCACTGGTAGCAGGGGTGGCATTCCATGCCGATGCGCAACGCGCCGCGCTCACCCTGCGCGAACTGGCCCAGGCGCTCTTCAGCCAGGTCCAGCTGCGGCAGCACGCGGTTGGCCACGGCCAGCAGGTACTGCCCGGCCTGGGTCAGGCGCAGGCTGCGGCCTTCGCGCAGCCAGACATCGGTGCCCAGCTGCTGCTCCAGCTTCTTCATGCTGTGGCTGAGGGCCGATTGGGTGAGGTTGAGCACGCCGGCAGCGGCGGTGAGTGACCCCTGCTGCTCGACCTGCTGCACGATGCTCAGGTGGATTCGTTCCAGCATGACGATGAATCCTGCTCATGGATGTGTGAAGTAAAACCATTTTACGTCATGGAAGGCGATCACTAGCATCGGGTCATGCTTTCAGCCAACCGCCCCCTCCGCGTCGTCGCCGTTTCCGGCGGACTGCAGCGCCCCTCCCGCGCCGCCACCCTGTGCGAACACCTGCTGGACCTGATCGGCGAGGTGGCCCACAGCGATCGGCACCTGATCGAACTGGGCGGGCTGGCCCCGCAGCTGGCCGGTGCCCTCTGGCGCTCGCAGCTGCCCGACGCCGTGGAGCGCGAACTTGCCACGGTCGAACAGGCCGACGTGCTGGTGGTAGCGACCCCGGTCTATCGCGGCTCGTACACCGGCCTGTTCAAGCATTTCTTCGACTTCATCGACCAGGACGCACTGGTCGATACGCCGATCCTGCTGGCTGCCACCGGTGGCAGCGAGCGCCACGCACTGATGATCGACCACCAGCTGCGGCCGCTCTTCAGCTTCTTCCAGGCCCGCACCCTGCCGTTGGGGGTCTACGCCACCGACCGCGACTTCGCCGACGGCCGGCTGCACAACGCGGCCCTGATCGAACGGGCGCGGTTGGCGGTGCAGCGGGCGATGCCGCTGCTGGCCCTGCCCCGCCGGGCGATGCCCATCACTGAAGCCACTGCAGTCCTTTGAATGCCGGATGCCCTCGCCTGCATCTGGATGTCACCCCGCAACACGGAACGCCACCCATGACCACCGACACGTTCAGCTTCAGCATCACGCGCATCCCCTTCAACGAGGATTACCAGCCCGCTGACGGCACGCGCATCACCACCAATTTCGCCAACCTCGCCCGCGGTACGTCGCGCCAGGAAAACCTGCGCAACACGATCAGCATGATCAACAACCGCTTCAACGATCTGGCGCACTGGGACAACCCGGGCGCGGACCGCTATGCGGTCGAGCTGGACATCATCTCGGTGGAGATGCACATCGATGGCGGTGACGGCAGCGATCCGTTCCCGCTGATCGAAGTGCTGCGGCCGACCATCGTCGACACCCACACCGGCGCGCGTACCGCAGGCATCGTCGGCAACAACTTCTCGTCCTACGTGCGTGACTACGACTTCAGCGTCGTGCTGCCCGCCAGCAACGAGGGCAAGCCCACCTTCAGCATTCCGGAAGGCTTCGGTGACCTGCACGGCAAGCTGTTCAAGCACTTCCTGGAATCGGATGTCTACCGCGCCAATTTCAGCAAGGCGCCGGTGATCTGCATCAGTGTTTCCAGCAGCAAGACCTATCACCGTACCGAGAACCACCATCCGATCCTGGGCGTGGAGTACCGCCAAGGCGAGTTCTCCCCCACCGACCAGTACTTCGACAAGATGGGCCTGCAGGTGCGCTACTTCATGCCGCCGGGCAGCGTGGCGCCGCTGGCGTTCTATTTCCGCGGCGACCTGCTGGGCGACTACTCGAACCTGGAGCTGATCGGCACCATCAGCACCATGGAAGCGTTCCAGAAGATCTACCGTCCGGAGATCTACAACGCCAATTCCGTGGCCGGCAAGGTCTACCAGCCCAGCCTGAAGCATCAGGACTATTCCTCCACCCGCATCGTCTACGACCGCGAAGAGCGCAGCCAGCTGGCGGTCAAGCAGGGCAAATTCACCGAAGAGCACTTCATCAAGCCGTACCGCGCCGTGCTTGAACAGTGGGCTGCCCGCTGAACCAACGATTACCCATTCGCCCCAGGACACAACACGCAATGTCGATGAAGAAACTGCTCCCCACCTCTACCGCCGGCAGCCTGCCCAAGCCCTCCTGGCTGGCCGAGCCCGAGAAGCTGTGGTCGCCCTGGAAGCTGCAGGATGACGGCCTGGTTGAAGGCAAGCAGGACGCCCTGCGACTGTCGCTGCACGAGCAACAGCATGCCGGCATCGACATCGTGAGCGACGGTGAGCAGACCCGCCAGCACTTCGTCACCACGTTCATCGAACACCTCAACGGTGTCGATTTCGAGAAGCGCGAAACCGTGCGCATCCGCAACCGTTACGACGCCAGCGTGCCCACCGTGGTCGGCGCAGTCAGCCGCCCGAAGCCGGTATTCGTGGAGGATGCGAAGTTCCTGCGCCGGCAGACCTCGCAGCCGATCAAGTGGGCACTGCCCGGCCCGATGACCATGATCGACACGCTGTACGACGCACACTACAAGAGCCGCGAGAAACTGGCGTGGGAGTTCGCGAAGATCCTCAACGAAGAAGCGAGGGAGCTGGAGGCGGCCGGCGTGGACATCATCCAGTTCGACGAGCCGGCCTTCAATGTGTTCTTCGATGAAGTGAACGACTGGGGCGTGGCCGCGCTGGAACGGGCCGTGGAAGGGCTGAAGTGCGAGACTGCTGTGCACATCTGCTACGGCTACGGCATCAAGGCCAACACGGACTGGAAGCAGACGCTGGGATCGGAATGGCGCCAGTACGAGGAGTCGTTCCCCAAGCTGCAGACCTCCAGCATCGACATCATCTCGCTGGAATGCCACAACTCGCACGTGCCGATCGACCTGATCGAACTGGTGCGTGGCAAGAAAGTCATGGTGGGCGCCATCGACGTGGCCTCCAACACGGTCGAGACCGCGGACGAGGTGGCCAGCACCCTGCGCAAGGCGCTGCAGTTCGTCGATGCCGACAAGCTGTACCCGAGCACCAATTGCGGCATGGCGCCGCTGCCGCGCGAGGTGGCACGCGGCAAGCTGCGTGCGCTCAGCGCCGGGGCGAAGATCGTGCGTGAGGAGCTGTCGGCCTGACACCGCTGCGGGGTGCCTGGGCTGCCGGAGCCTGGCCCGAGACCGGCCAGGCTCCACTGCGTGCCTGCACATCCGGCCTGCGTGGCGGGGCCGACCGCAGTGCGAGAACCTGCTTGATCCGATCGATTTCCCCTGACCCGGCCGCAGCCAGGCGCCGCGCCTGCTGCCGCTGCTCGCGGGTGAGCATCCCCGGCGGCGCGGCGGGCGTCAGCGGTGCGGGGGCGCCGAGCAAGCGCGCCACCGCCTCGCGTAGGGGCACCTGCGGGTAGAGCCGCACTGCCCACCAGCGTTCGGCACAGCGCCTGGCCTGGCGGAGGCTGGCGGCGGGCACCTGCCTGCCCTGCGACCGCGGTCGTGCATGCAGGTACAGCCGGACGCCCGGCGCGGCATCTGCCACGATGCTTGCCAGCGGACGCCCGTTCCACCACAGGTCCCAGCGCCCGCCGCGCTGGATCCAACCGACAGGGCGCGCGGCGGTCCGGTCATCGGCGGGGTCGAGGGAGGCGTGCATGGGCGAAAGCATACGATCGCCCGTCGCACGGACTGAGATTGGAACCGGGTCCCGGCCGCTGGACCGGTTCGACGTTACGCGGCACTCACCAATCCGGGCCGAGCAGCTTCGATACCTCGATTTCAAGCCGCTGCGCCGCTTCGGTCTGCGAGGCCACCTTGATGCACAGCCCGGACTGCGCCGGCCCCGGCTTCAGCTGATAGCGGTTGATGGTGCCGCCACCCTCGCCGTCCAGTTCCACGCGTGCCACCAGCGTTCGGCCGTTGGCAATGAAGGTCCAGTCCTGATAGTCGAACATCGCGCTTCCACAGATAAACACGTCACGTGATTGCCACTCTATGCGCGGGGGCGGTGAAGAACCGCCGAAGAAAGCGTTCGCGGCGCGTGGGCGCCACCGCTCAGCGCAGCGTCTGCGCCAGTTGCAGGACGTCCGCGAAGAAGCCGCTGTAGTCGTCGCGCGGGGCCTCGTGGGTGTCGCGCCGGTGGATCAGGCGCACCGCCACCACCCGTTGTCCGGGGATGATCAACAGGTACTGGCCCAGATAGCCGTTGGCGGCGTACCCCACGACCGGGCCGCGCGCGATGTCGTAGAGGTCGGCGAGCTTCAGGCCGCGTCCGGTGATCTCGGTGCCGTAGCGCTGTGGCCACTCCGGCCCCAGCCGCTCGGCCAGCGCCGCGATCAGTGCGGCCTTGCTGTCGAAGCTGCGTCCGGCCGTGGTCTGTATGGCCTCCTGTACGCCGGCTTCGACGCCGCGCGCGGACAGCAGATCGGCCAGTTGTGGCTTCAGCTGATAGCGCTCCCATGCTGGAATCCGCCACCACAGAAGTCCCACATCGGGCGAGCGTGCACTCTCAGCGGTCAGCAGCGCCACTGACCGGGCGCTCAGCAGGCGCGTTCCATCCGGCGCCACACCGTCGTCCAGCAGCAGTTGCCCGATGGCCGCCAGATCGTCCGCACGCAATGACAGGCCGGCCATGCCCAGCGGAGTGCCGGCCTCGTCCTTCATCCACGTGTAGTGGGTGATGCCCAGCGGTTTGAACAGGCGCGCGTCCAGATACGCATCCAGCGGCTGGCCGGCCAGCTGCTGCACGATCCCCGGCAGCAGGTTGGTGGCCTTGTTGTTGTACGAGAAGGTGCTGCCCGGCGCATGGCTCAGCTCCGCAGCCAGGGCCAGCTTCACCAGGTCCGGCGCACCTTCCAGCTCCTCGCCGGCATTGGCCACGTTCTGCAGGCCCGAGGTATGGTCCAGCAGCATGCGCACGGTGATGGCCTGCTTATGGCCCTGCTTCCACTCGGGGTAGAGGTGGCTGACTGGTTCGTCGATCGAGGCCAGCCTGCCGTCGTCGAGCAGCAGGCCGATGGCCAGCGCCATCACCGACTTGGTGGCTGACATCAGATGGACGGCATCCGCTCCATCGGCCGGCGCCAACTCAAGAAGGGTTTTCCCATCGTGCCTGACCAGCACCGCATCGGAGTGCGCGGCACGCGCGTTGTGCTCGATCGCGCGAAGCGCATCGTCAGTGGGGGTCGCAAGGGCAGTCAACGGGATCAGCAGCGCCAGCCCGAGGATGCGGGAGAACCGGTATGCGGTTGTCATGAGGGCCTCATTCGGTGAATGCGATTCCAGTATGCCTACAGCTGTAGTCATGCTGCAGTGCCTGAAGTCATGCCGGTGGCTGCGCGATGCAATCATCACGGTGGGACACGCATAACTCGCCAACCCGACACCCGCCGTGGTGCCCCTGGATTGACGAATCGCCGCCGTGACCGCACAGCCCGCTGCCCCTGATATTGCTGCTCGCGCAGAGCGCGGTCTGGATGGACTGAACTTCCTCCTCGCCGACGTCCGCGACGGCCTGGGGCCCTATCTCGCGATCTACCTGCTGGCCGTGCACCACTGGCAACCGGCCAGCATCGGGGCAGTAATGACCGTGTCGGCGGTGGTCGGCCTGCTGACGCAGACCCCGGCCGGTGCATTGATGGACCGCATCGACGCAAAGCGTGCGGCGCTTGCACTGGCCGCGATACTGGTCACCGGCACCTGCCTGCTGCTGCCGTGGATGGATTCGTTCACGCTGATCGCGTTGACCCAGGCGCTCAGTGCCATGGCCGCTACGGTCATCGCGCCGGCCATTGCGGCCATCTCGCTGGGCGTCGGCGGTCCCCGCGCCTTCGCCCGCCGGATGGGCCGCAATGAAACCTTCAACCACGCCGGCAATGCAGTGGCCGCACTGCTGGCCGGCGCCTTGGCATATCTGTGGGGCCCGGTGGTGGTGTTCCCGCTGATGGCAGTGCTGACCGTGGCCAGTCTGGCGGCACTGCGTTCGATTCCGGCGCAGGCGATCGACAGCCAGCGCGCACGTGGCATGGACGCTGCCACCGACACCGATCGCACGCCCGCGTCGGCACGGCTGCTGCTGCATGATCGCAACCTGCTGGTGCTGGCCGCATGCTGCGCACTGTTCCATCTGGCCAATGCCGCAATGCTGCCGCTGGTGGGCCAGAAACTGGCGCTGAGCACTCCCGCCCTGGCCACTACGATGACGGCGGGCTGCATCGTGGCCGCGCAACTGGTGATGATCCCGATGGCATGGCTGGTCGGGGCGCGTGCCGACACATGGGGGCGGCGCCCACTGCTGCTGGCAGGCTTCCTGATCCTGCCGATCCGCGCGGCGCTGTACCCACTGTCCGATGCGCCCGCATGGCTGCTGGGCGTGCAATTGTTGGATGGTGTGGGCGCGGGCCTGTTCGGCGCGCTGCTGCCGGTGATCGTCAGCGACCTGACCGAGGGCACCGGCCGCTTCAATATCACGCTCGGCGCCGTCTCCACCGTATTCGGCGTGGGGGCAGCATTCAGTCCGGGCCTGGCAGGCCTGGTGGTGCAGTTCGCAGGGTATGATGCCGCCTTCCTGGCACTTGCCGTGATTGCAGCGGGCGCGTTCCTGCTGGCGATGCGCGTACCGGAGACGGGCCGCGCATCCGCGCGCCAGCGCAACTGAGACCTCCTCCTGCATGCTCATCCCTTCTTCCCTCATCATCTGGGCCGCCGTCGCCATTGCCACTGTCGGCCTGCTGTTCCGGCCGTTGCGCATTCCGGAATACGTGTGGGCGCTGGCGGCTGCCGCGTTGCTGACGCTCAGCGGCGCGGTGTCAGCAGCCATGGCATGGGGCGCGGTGGCCGAGGGACGTGACGTCTACTTGTTCCTGGTGGGCATGATGGCGCTGGCCGAACTGGCCAGGCGCGAAGGCCTGTTCGACTGGCTGGCACTGTATGCGGTCGGGCATGCCGGCGGTTCGGGACGGCGCCTGTTTGACCTGGTGTTCCTGGTCGGCACGCTGGTGACCGTGTTCCTGTCCAACGATGCGACGGCGGTGGTGCTGACGCCGGCCGTCTACGCGGCCTGCAAGGCGGCGCGTGCCAATCCCCTGCCCTACCTGTTCGTCTGCGCGTTCATCGCCAATGCGGCCAGCTTCGTGCTGCCGATCTCCAATCCGGCCAACCTGGTGGTGTATGGCGCGCATATGCCGCCCTTGCTGCAGTGGCTGGGGCAGTTCGCACTGCCTTCGCTGGCCGCGATCGGTGCCACCTACCTGGTGCTGCGCTGGGTGCATCGACGCGAGATCGCACAGCCGCTGGTGGTGGCGCCCGAGCGCCGGCCGCTGACCGAGGGCGGTCGCTTGAGCGCGTGGGGCGTTCTGTTCACCGGCAGCGTACTGCTGCTGACCTCTGCCCTGAATGGACCACTCGGCCTTGCCACGTTCTGCGCGGGCGCGCTGAGCGTGGCGGTGGTGGCCATTCGCCAACGCAGCAGCCCGCTGCCGCTGCTGCGGCACGTGTCCTGGGGCGTGCTGCCGCTGGTGGCCGGACTGTTCGTACTGGTGGAAGCGGTGGCGCAGACCGGGGTCATCCAGGCGGCGGCCGACGCGCTGCAGGCGGTGGCGCAGTCATCGCCACGCCAGGCTGGCTGGCTGGCCGGTGGTGTCGCCGCTGTGCTCAGCAATCTGGCCAACAACCTGCCGGTCGGATTGGCGGCGGGCTCGCTGGGCCAGATTGCCGAGTTGCCCGCACAGACGCGCGCGGCCCTGTTGGTGGGCGTGGACCTGGGTCCGAACCTGTCGGTGACCGGCTCCCTGGCCACGATGCTGTGGCTGGTGGCGCTGCGCCGCGAAGGTGAGCATGTCAGCGCGCTCGACTTCCTGCGCGTGGGCGTGCTGGTGATGCCGCCGGCGTTGATCGGCGCGCTGTTGCTGCTGTAGCCGGCAGGCGGCGCTTCTATCGGGCCGCGCGAGCGGCGATTCTTTCGACCAGGGTATCGATAGCCGCTTCCATGGCGCGTGCCGTCTGCTCGCCACTCTGGTTGGTGATGACGAAGATGCCCAGATCATGCTTCGGCATGATGTAGATGTAGCACTGCGAGCGCGGCACGCCGCCGTGGTGGGCGTAGTAGGTGCCCTTCAGGCGATCGCCGGCAACGATGTTCCAGAAGTAGCCGACGCTGAATTCGTCGTCGAACCTGGCCAGGGGGCGATGCGACTCCTTCACCACGGGGCCGTTGACCAGCTGGAATTGAAGGTACTTCACCATGTCAGGAACCGTCGCTTTCACATTCCCGGAGGCGCCCCACGGCAGCAGCGGCATGGGCGTGGTCGGCAACGGATTGTCGCTGTGGTAGCCGACCGCCAGCCTTGGCGCTTCAGCATCGCCCAACGTGATCCTGACCCCGTCCATCGCCGCCGTGCCGCTGAAGAAGTCGCGCAGCAGCGCCTCGTAATCACCCGGGTAGACCTGCTCCAGAATGTGCGCAGCCAACTGCGATCCAGCGCTGGAGTACGCGTACTCCTTGCCGGGCCTCTGCGGGATCTGCACGGCATGCAGGTCCCTGAGGAATTCTGCCTTGCCGTAGCCTGCGTAGATGGCATTGAGTGCCGCCGGGGTGCGGTGATCGGTGAACGCCTCCAACACCGTATTGGCACGCTCGGGCAGCATGTTCGGCAGGCCACTGCTGTGCGTCAGCAGATGGCGGATGCGGATGGGTTCGCCCTGGTACTGCAGGTTCGGATAATCGCCCGGCAGATAGGTGCGAACGTCGTCGTCCAATCCCAGCCGGCCTTCCAGCACCGCATTGGCGACCAGGGTGCCGGCCAGGGTCTTGCTGAGCGAGCCGATCTCATAGAGCGTGGCATCGGTCGGCGGCGCCTGGCCGGCCTGCATGTCACCGCGATGGCGGATGAAGGACTGGCCCCGGTACACCACGGCGATGGATGCCGAGTGCAGCAACGGCTGTTCGATCAGGGTCTGCGCCACCGCATCGATGTCCGCGCCAAGATCCTTGGCCGGCGCCTTGGCGCCGGAGCAACCCGCGGCCAGCAGCGCGGCGGACAGGGCGCAGGCATGCAGCCAGCACCTGCTGCGAACAATCATCGAAGGGGCGTCCATGCGTCGTCGCGGGAAGTGGCGTGGGAGCGGAGCCTTACGATAGCCGAGCGGCACAGGTCGCTGGAGGTGCCATTGGACACCTCCAGCGAGGTTCATCCAGGGCGGCGCTGCTGCCGGCCATGCCCTCCCGCTTCCTCAGCGCTGGTAGTCCTTCAGGAACAGCCAGGTGATCAACGTGGCGTCCGGACCCTTCGGGTCGGTGAACGGCAACCCGGACTGGCTGCCGCTCCAGGCATGCCCCATGCCCTGCACCACATAGTGCTGCGCCAGCGTGCGCCCGCCGTAGGTGTACGTATCGACCGTGTACGCGCGTCCACCGGGCACCTGGGCGTGGACGGTGCTGGTGGGCACGTACTTCACCGAATCGTTGTCCAAGCCGTCATCGGCCAGGTCATTGGTCTGCAGGAACTGGCGCACGGCCTGCTGCCCGTTCACTGGGTTGACGGTGAGGTCGGCACTGCCATGGAACACCAGCACCGGCAACGGCCGCGGTGACGGCGAACCGGAACACTGCCAGGCCAGCCGTCCGTTGCTGTCCGGCGAGTAGATGCTGCCTGCCAGCAGGGCGTAGGCGCTGCCGGAAATGGTGGTCGCGCCCTTGAACATGCCACCGGAATGAATGGCGCCAGCGGCGAATACATCCGAGTAGCAGGCCAGCATGATCGAGGTCATCGCCCCTCCGGCGGAAATGCCGGTGACGTAGACCCGGTGCGGATCGACGCTGTAGCCGGTTTTCACCTTGTCCACGATGCCGGCCAGGATCGAGGGCTCGCCGCTGTCGCGGGCCTGGTTGATCGGCAGCTGCCAGTTCCAGCAGCGTGCCGGGTTGGAGGTGACGTTCTGCCGTGGGTACACCACGATGAACCCTTCGCTATCGGCCACGTCATTGAAGCCAGAGGCTTCACCCATCAGGTTCGGCCCGTTGACGCAGCCATGCAGCACCAGCAGCAGGGGCAGCGGCTGGGTCGCGTCGTAGCCGGCCGGCACCCATACCTGGTACTCGCGGGCACCGAACGAATTGCCATACAGGCCGATGTCCCAGTGCCCCGGCGGCTGTGCGGCGAAGGCGTGGCCCGCCATCGCCCACCCGCTGCACAGCACCAGCGCTACTGCCTTGATCGAATCAATTCCGGATTTCATGGCCAGATCCTCATGCGTAGGTCGTGGATGAAGGAGTACCGGAGAGCGCCTCCGGCTGGGGGCGCGCCCAGTATCCGCATCCGGCAGCCGCTGCCGACTGGACCTAGGTCCACTCGCCGGCTCCGGATGACACCGCTAGCCTTGGCTGACAGGGTGGCATCGGGCCATCTGCAATGGACATGCCTCGGGGGAAGGTCGAATGAAACGGAATTGCTTGAGCCTGGTGATCGGCGCATTGCTGGTGTCCGGCCCGGTACTGGCACAGGAGGCGCCGCAGGCAGAAGGCCGCACCGCCTCGCCCACCAACCTGGACAGCATCAAGGTCACCGCCCGCAAGCGCGAGGAGACCCTGCAGGAAGTGCCGGTGGCGGTCACTGCCTTCACCTCCGAGGCGCTGGACAGGATGAATGTCCAGGACATCAGCGACCTGGACGCGCAGGTGCCCAACCTGACCATCTATGCGGCGCGCGGCGCCAGCAGCACGGTGACCGCCTACATCCGCGGCGTGGGCCAGTCCGACCCTACCTGGGGCGCCGATCCGGGCGTCGGCATCTATCTGGATGATGTCTACATCGCGCGGCCGCAGGGAGCGTTGCTGGATGTGTTCGACGTATCGCGCATCGAGGTACTGCGCGGTCCGCAGGGCACGCTGTATGGAAAGAACACCATCGGCGGCGCGATCAAGTACATCTCGCGCGGCCTGCCCACCCAGACCGAGGGCTTCGCCCAGATCACCGTGGGCAACTACAGCCAGCTCGATGCCAAGGCGGCCATCGGCGGCCCGATCGGCGGCGCCGACAGCGGCCTGCGCGCGCGCGTGGCGGTGGCCAGCATGAACCACGATGGCTTTGGCGAGAATACCTTCAACGGTCAGCCGGTCAGCGACAAGCAGATCAACGCGGCACGCCTGAATCTCGGCGCCTATGCGGGCGACGACTTCGACGTGCAGTTCGCACTGGACTGGATCGACGACCAGTCCGGCATGCGTGGCTCGAAGATGCTGGCGCCGAACCCGTTCCTGCGCGCCTACCCACCGATGGACAGCCGCTACGACATCCGCTCGGGCATGCGCAATCTCAACAACGTGGAAACGAAGGGCGCGTCGGCCACGGTGAACTGGCGCCCCAGCGAAGACATCGCAGTGAAGTACGTGGTGGCCAAGCGCGAATCGGACAGCGAGGCCAACATCGACTTCGACACCACGCCGGTCAAGCTGGCCGACGTCAGCGGCACCTACAACGACAACCAGGTCAGCAACGAGGTGCAGCTGAACTACGATGCCGGTGGCCGCGTGCGTGGCGTGGTCGGCGTCTACCAGTTCAGTGGCGAAGCCGGCGGGCAGATCCAGAACAACTACTTCAGCGCGCAGTTCGCCGACAACCAGGGCAAGGTGCTGACCGACAGCATCGCGCTGTATGCGGATTGGACCTTCGACCTGACCCGCAGGCTCAAGCTGGATGTGGGCGCCCGCTACACCGATGAGGACAAGCGTGCGATCGTGCTGAACCGCCTCTATGCCGACCCGGGCTTCAGCCGGCCGGTGGCGGTGACCGCGGATTTCGACAAGAAGACCACCTTCAGGAACGTCTCGCCCAAGGTCTCGCTGGACTACCAGATCACCCCGGACATCATGGTGTATGGCCTGGCAACGCGTGGCTTCAAGTCGGGCGGCTACAACATCCGCGCCAACGCGGTGGCGGTACCGCGCTCGGCCGAGCCGTTCGACGACGAGACCGTCGACAGCTATGAAGTGGGCAGCAAGATGGCCTTCCTCGACCAGCGCCTGTTCCTGAACCTGTCGGCCTTCTACAACAAGTACAAGGACATCCAGTTGTCGGTGTTCACCGGCCTGGATACCAACGGCGATGGCATCGATGATTCCTTCTTCGGCGACTTCACCAATGCCGGCGCCGGTACCGTCAAGGGCCTGGAAGTGGAGTACCAGTACCTGCCGAGCCAGCACTGGCTGATTTCCGGGAACCTGGCCTGGCTGGATACCCGCTACGACGAGTACATCGACCGCGGCATCAACGTGGCCAGGCAGATGAAGTTCACCAATGCGCCGGAATTTTCGGGGGCAGTGAACGTGGAATACCGCACCGACCTGGCCAACGGCAGCAACCTGTCGGCGCGGGTGAGCTACAGCTACCAGAGCGAGGTGTGGCCAACGACCGACCTGAGCCCGGTGATCCGCCAGGAGGGCTACGGGCTGGTCAATGCCGGCGTGATCTGGCGGCTGGATGATGCGTGGACGTTCTCGTTGCAGGGCGCCAACCTGACCGACAAGGAATACCGCACCACCGGTTACAACATTCCAGCGGTGGGCACGCTTATTGGCTTCTACGGGCCGCCACGACAATATAGCCTCAGCATCCGTTACGATTTCTAGGAAGCCCCTGCATGACGCAGTCTTGCGTAGATCTGTACTGGAACAGCGACGATGGCCTGCGACTGCATGCGCGCGATCACGCGCCGGCAGCGGGCCGGGCATGTCGCGGCACGGTGGTGTGCATTCCGGGCCTGACCCGCAATGGCGCCGACTTCGATGCGCTGGCCGATTCGCTCACCCTCGCCGGCTGGCGCGTGATCGCCGTCGACCTGCGCGGGCGCGCCGGCTCGGAGCGCGCCAAGGACCCGTCCCGCTACAACCCGCGCACCTACGCCGACGACATGGTGGCACTGCTGCGCTCGCAGAACATCGACTCGGCGGTGTTCATCGGCACCTCGCTCGGCGTGCTGGTCACCATCACCCTCGCCTCGCGCGCGCCGCAGCTGATTTCCGCGGCGGTGCTCAACGATGCTGGCCCCAAGGTCCCGCGCGAGGCGCTGGCGCGGATCGGCAGGTATGCCGGCAAGCCGGTGCCGCCGATGGATCTGGACCAGGCCACCGCCTATGTGGCGTCGATCGGCAAAGCCGCGTTCCCGCGCTTCACACACGATGACTGGCGTGCGATGGTGGTACGCACGTTCCGGCCGCGCGGCGATGGCCTGCTGGAGCTGGACTACGATCCAGCGGTGATCCGCACCACCCGCCCGTGGCTGCTGTGGCTGCTGCGGCCGGTGCTGTGGCGTGCAGTGCGTGCGCTGACCGCGCGGGTGCCGGTGCTGGTGGTGCGTGGTGCGCTGTCCGACATCCTGCCGGCCGAGGTTGCGCGGCAGATGGCGGCGACAGCGGAGAGTGCCCGCCTGGTCGAAGTGCCCGACGTCGGCCATGCGCCGATGTTGTCCGAGCCGGAAGCGCGTGATGCGATCCTGGCCCTGCTGGAACGTGTGCGATGAGCAGCGGGGCCGCGGAAGACGCGCTGCCTGCCTCCCTGCAAGCGCTGCATCGGTGGGCGGCAGGGGAACGCGTGGGCGCCAGCGTGCACATCACGCAATCACGCATCGATGCCTTCGCCGAGGCGACCGGCGACCACAACTGGATCCATGTCGATCCGGCCCGGGCACGCGCGCAGCTGCCGGGTGGGCAGACCATCGCACACGGGTTCCTGCTGCTCTCTCTCACTGTGGAAGACGATGTGGCCGCCCTCGCCGGCTTTCCCGGCATCGCGCACGTACTCAACTACGGCCTGAACAAGGTGCGCTTCCTGGCACCGGTGCCGAGTGGTTCCGAGGTGCAGGTGCGCTCGCGGCTGCTGTCGCTGGAGCCGCGCCGGCCCGGGCAATGGCTGCTGACCCAGCACAAGGCGGTCGAGCGCGTCGCCGATGGCGAGGTAGCAGCGATGGCTGAGCAGTTGTCACTGGTCGTGCTTGCCGCCTAGCGCCGACCGGCGCCGGTTCTCTCTACACTGGAGCGATGTTGACGCCCTCCGTCGTCCTGTTCGCCTGTATCGCGTGGACCGTACTGCTGTTTGGCGTGGCCCTGTGGGGGGAGCGTCGAGGGCACCGGCTGGCCAGGGCGTGGCCGGTCATCTACGCGCTGTCGCTGGGCGTGCATTGCACGGCCTGGACGTATTACGGGGCCGCCTCTCAGGGCATGCAATGGCACTTCCCGATTCCGCCGACGCTGGTCGGCATGGCGTTGATCTTTGCCTTCGGCCTGCCTTTCCTGCTCCGCCTGGGGCGCCTGGCCAAGCAACACAACAGCGCCACCATCGCCGACCTGGTGGTGGCACGGCTGCGCGCTGACCAGGGCCTGGGCATCACCATCACCCTGGTTGCGCTGTTCGGCATCATTCCCTACATCGCGCTGCAGCTGCGAGCGGTCAGCCAGGGCCTGGCGGCGCTGTTGGGGGATCGCTTCGCGCCGGCCGGCTGGCAGCTGGACATGTCGTTCTGGTTCGCGCTGACCATGGCAGCGTTCACCCTGCTGTTTGGCGCCCGCAAGGCCTCGGCCACCGAGCACAACCGGGGCATCGTGGTGGCGCTGGGCCTGGAATCGCTGTTGAAGCTGGTAGCGTTGCTGGCGATCGGCCTGTATGCGGCGCTGGCGGTGCAGCACTCCGGCGCGCCGCTGCTGCCGAAGATGGCGCAGCTGCCGCCGCCCGCCGTGGTGCCGGACTACCTCACCATGGTCGCGCTGGGCGCGATCTCCGCGTTCACCCTGCCCCATCAGTTCCATGTGGGCGTGGTCGAGCTGCGCAAGCCTTCGGACCTGAAGACAGCGCGCTGGATGTTCGCGGCCTACCTGCTGCTGATCGGCCTGCCTTCGGTGCCGATGGCGCTGGCCGGCGCCGCACAGCTGCCAGCATCGGTATCGCCGGACCTGTATGTGCTGGCGCTGCCGCAGGCCGGCGGCCACCACCTGTTGGCCCTGCTCGCCTATCTCGGCAGCCTGAGTGCCGCCACCGGCATGATGATCCTGTCCGGGCTGACGTTGTCGATCATGCTCGGCAACCACGGCTTTGGCTCGCGCCTGCTGGGCGGCATCGAGACCGGCGCGACCAGCGCCGACCTGCGGCCGCGCGTGCTGGCGTTCCGCCGCGCCGGCATCGTGGCCGTGTTCCTGATGTCATGGTTGTACAGCCGGGCGATGAGCGGCATCGAGGCGCTCAGCGACTTCGGCCTGATGTCGTTCACCGCGCTCTCGCAGCTGGCCCCGGCGGTGCTGCTGGCGGTGTATCGCCCACGTACGCCGACGCCGGCCATCATCGCCGGCATCGTGCTGGGCTCGCTGGTCTGGTTGTGGCTGGTGCTGCTGCCGATGGTGCTTCCTGCCGCGTCAGCTTCGGCCAGCCCCGCCGCACTGCGGTGGCTGGCGGTGGTCTCGCTGCACCTGCAGCCGGGCCACATCGCCCTCAGCATGGGTGCCAGCCTGGTGGTCAATCTGCTGACCGTGGCACTGGTATCCCGTGCCGTGCGGCCGTCACTGCCGCGTCGCCGCGAAGCAGTGGCGGCCGCGTCGCTGCGCAGCACCGCAGGCCGTTTTCTCGGCCAGGAACGGGCGCGCCAGCTGATGGATGGGCACGCCGGGCGGGTGCTGGACGACGATCGGGTCACCGCCATCGAACGCGAACTGACCGCCGTGGTCGGCGCCGGCATGGCGCGGCTGCTGGTGGAAGCCGCCCGCGATGGGGGAGCCGCGCCGCTGGAGGCGGTCACCCGTGCCGTGGGTGAAGCCACCCAGGTGCTGCGCTTCAACCAGCTTCTGCTGGAAGCGGCACTGGAGAACATGAGCCAGGGCATCAGCGTGGTCGATGCCGATCTGCAGCTGGTGGCCTGGAACAGCCGCTATGCCGCGCTGTTCGGATTCCCGCCGTCGCTGCTGCAGGTCGGCCAGCCGGTGGTGAACCTCACCGCATGGGCACTGGCACGCCTGGAAATCGGCACCGTCCCCGGCGACTCGCCCGACAAGGCCCTGCAGCGCCGCGTGGCGCACATGCGGCGAGGTACACCGCATCTGTCCGAGCGCATCTTCCCGGATGACACCATCGTGGAGATCCGTGGCAATCCGATGCCGGGCGGCGGCTACGTGGCCACCTTCACCGATGTCACCGCCTTCCGGCGCGCGGAAGATGCGCTCAAGCGCAGCAACGAGACGCTGGAGCGACGCGTGCAGGAGCGCACCGCCCAGCTGCAGAACGCGGTGCAGGAGGCCGAACGTGCCAACGTGGCCAAAACCCGCTTCCTCACTGCGGTGGGCCATGACCTGATCCAGCCCCTGCACGCCGCGCAGCTGCTGACCGATGCCATGTCGCAGCACATCGAATCCGAGTTCCTCGACAGTTTCCTGCGCCAGATCCGCGGCGCACTGGATTCCACCGACGACCTGCTGTCAGGCCTGCTGGACATCTCGCGGCTGGAAGCCGGTGGATTGGTCGCCGATCCGCGCCCGTTCGCGCTGTCGACGGTACTGGATCCGCTGGCGCAGGAATTCGCCGTGCTGGCTGCAGCACGTGGCCTGCAATTCGGCCATGTGCGTACCCGTGCCTGGGTCCACAGCGATCCCCTGCTGCTGCGCCGGGTGCTGCAGAACTTCCTCGCCAATGCCATCCGCTACACCCGCCGCGGTGGCGTGCTGTTGGGCGTGCGCCGACAAGGGCAGCGGCTGTCGATCGGCGTGCATGACACGGGCCCCGGCATCACCGTGGAGCAGCATGCGGTGGTGTTCGAAGAATTCCACCGGCTGGACCGCAGCAATGGCCAAGGCCTCGGGCTCGGCCTGACCATCGCACACCGCATCGCCGACCTGCTGCACGCGCCATTGCAGCTGCGCAGCGTGCCCAGCCGCGGCTCCACGTTCTCGATCAGCGTGGCCAGCGCGATACCGCCGTCGCTGCCATTGGCGGCGCCCGCAGCCAGTGCCAACAGCACCCTCAAGGGCATCCGTGTGCTGGTGGTCGACAACGATGCGGAGGCGCTGGACGCATTGCGGCAGCTGCTGTTGTCGTGGGGATGCGAGGTCATCGCCGTACGCGCTGCCGATGCCATCGGGGCCTCGGCGCAGGCGGCCGCGCTGTGGCTGTTCGACTATCACCTGGATGACGGCGATACCGGTGTTGCGCTGTGGATGCGCCTGGCCACCCTGCACGGGCCGCGGCCCACGGTGATCCTCAGTGCGGACACGGGCAGCGCCACCCGCGAGGCGGTGCGCGCCGCCGGCCTTTCATTGTTGAGCAAGCCGTTCAAGCCGCTGGCACTGCGCTGGGCAATCAACCACCTGCTGGTGACACCGCGCGCGGCCACGGCATGACGGTCAACCGTCATGGCCGCCTTCAATCTGCCGCGATGGATCGGCCAATCCCATTTCGTGCAGCACGCGGATGGCCTGCGCACGGTTGCGCACCCCCAGCCGCTCCATGATGCGCGTCATGTGCGCCTTGACCGTGCGCAGCTGCACGCCCAGCCGATCGGCAATCTGCTTGTTGAGCAGGCCTTCGGCTACCAGGCCCAGTACCCTGTACTGATGCGCGGACAGGCTGGCCAGCCGTGCGGCCAGGTCGGTATCCCGGTCGAAGGGGGCGATCCGCGCCACCGGCTCGCGCAGCAGCGCCGGTATCCAACGCTCGCCCTCCAGCACCGATTGCAGCGCGGATTGCAGTTCGCTCAACCCCGAACTCTTTGGCAGGTAGCCCGCCGCACCGAGGTCGATGGCACGGCGGATCACCTGCGGCTCTTCGTTGGCCGAGACGATGATGATCGCCAGCCCCGGTTGCAACGCGCGCAGGGTGGCCAGGCCGGCCAGCCCGTGATTGCCCGGCATGTGCAGGTCCAGCAGCATCAGGTCGATCGACTGCTGCTCCAGCACCTCCAGCACGCCGTCGAGCGAACCGGCCTCGCTGATCTGAAGATCGGCCACCGCCTCTACGGCCGCGCGATGCAGTGCCGCACGGAACAGGGGGTGATCGTCGGCGATGAGCAGGGTTGGCATGTGCAGACGAGAGTAGCAAATCGTCCCGCCGTGGGGAGGCGTACCTAGGTACGCTGGCGCCGCGCGGGCATGCGGATAGTGTGGGGGGTGAAGCACGGCTCTCGATACGCCGTCCACGAGGACACCCCATGTCATTCCCTCCTGCCCCTGCCACCTCCGCCTGCCCGCTGCTGATCAAGCAGCTGCTGCGCACGCCACTGGCAGTCCACCCGGACCAGGAGATTGTCTACGGCGATTCGGTCCGTTTCGACTACCGCACGCTGCAGGCGCGCATCGGCCAGCTGGCCGGGTTGTTGACCTCACTTGGGGTCAAGCACGGCGACACCGTGGCGGTGATGGACTGGGACAGCAACCGCTATCTGGAGGCCTACTTCGCCGTACCGATGATCGGCGCGGTGCTGATGATGGTGAACGTGCGCCTGGCCCCCGAACAGATTGCCTACACGCTCAATCACAGCGGTGCGCGGGTGATCCTCGCCAATCGCGAGTTCCTGCCGATACTGGACGGCATCGACGAACAGCTGCCGGATCTGCATACACGCATCCTGCTGGACGATGCCGGCGGTCCATTGCCAGAGGGTTTCGTGACCGAGTACGAGGCGGGCCTGCGCGCAACCGCGGCCGTCACCGACTTCCCGGACTTCGATGAGAACACCCGTGCCACGGTGTTCTACACCACCGGTACCACCGACCTGCCCAAGGGCGTCCATTTCAGCCATCGGCAACTGGTCCTGCATTCGCTGACGGGGATGGCCGCGCTGGGCAGCGCGGCCACCCAAGGACGCCTGCACCGCGGCGACGTCTACATGCCGATCACCCCGATGTTCCATGTGCACGCCTGGGGCCTGCCCTACGTGGCCACGCTGCTGGGCATCAAGCAGGTCTACCCGGGGCGCTACCAGCCTGCACAGCTGCTGGCATTGATCGCCCGCGAAAAGGTCACCTTCTCGCACTGCGTGCCGACCATCCTGCATATGCTGCTGGAGCATCCGCTGGCGGCGGATACCGATCTGGGCAGCTGGAAGGTGATCATCGGCGGCGCGGCCCTGCCGCGTGCGCTGGCGCAACGGGCGCTGGCACGCGGCATCGACATCTTCGGTGGCTACGGCATGTCCGAGACCTGCCCGCTGCTGACGCTCGCCCAGATCGACGTGGACTCCGTGACCGACGTGGATGAGGTTCTTTCGCTGCGCACCAAGGCCGGCATACCCGTGCCGCTGGTGGAGTTGCGCATCGTCGACCCGGACCTGAGCGAGGTCGCCCACGATGGCATCGCGACCGGCGAGGTGGTGGTACGCGCCCCCTGGCTTACCGAGGGTTACCTGCACGATCCCGACGCCTCGGCGGCTTTGTGGGCAGGCGGCTACCTGCATACCGGGGACATCGGCAACATCGACGCCGCCGGCTACCTGCGGGTGACCGACCGCATCAAGGACGTGATCAAGACCGGCGGCGAATGGATCTCGTCGCTGGCACTGGAAGACATCATCGCCCTGCATCCGGCGGTCAGCGAAGTAGCGGTAATCGGAATCGCAGATACAAAATGGGGCGAGCGGCCGTTGCCGCTGGTGGTCCGGCAGCCAGGCAGCAAGGTGACGGAAGCCGAGATCATCGAACTGATCTCGGCCCGCAGCCGTGCCGGGGATATCTCACGCTATGCGATTCCAGAACGCGTCAGCTTCGTGGATTCCATAGAGCGCACCAGCGTGGGCAAGATCAACAAGAAGAAGCTGCGTGGGCTGCATGATCCGGGTGCAGAGGCCGGCACTCGCTGAGCGTCGCGTCCGCGACGCACTCAAGCAGAATCGCAACGTCCCGCAGGCGTGGCGGCTTGTCCGGCCAAGTAAATGAGTCGCCCGATCTCGAACACGGCCGCGATGCGTGGATCATCCACCGCCGCCTCCCAACGACCATTGTCGACACGGCGGAAGCCTTTGGCCTCGGCGCGCAGCTCCGCGAACAGATAGGAAAAATCATAGACCGAGCTGGGGGTGATGACCCCTTCGCCGGCCAGGATCCCTGCGGCGATGGAGTGATTGCCGCCATGCACGAAGCCGATGCGCCAGGGCAACCAGAGCTCGACGCTGTGGTTGAGCGGATCCTGCCGCCAAGGCCCTTGCCAGCGCTGCAGCCACGCCGGACTCTGCGCGTGGCCTTTGGTGCTGCCGATGGTGGCCAGTGCGGACACATAACGCCCGTGGTTCCAGGGCCACGGCAGCACCAGGTCCCGTGCAAGCGCCATCGGATGCTGGTCTGGGTCATGCGTGGTGGGACGCCAAGTGCTGCCGTCATCCGCAAAGAGGCGCCTTCTGACCGCCGGACCAAAGAATGTCCACGAATCCGCCTCGATATCCGGCGTGCCGCCGAACTCGGCAATGCTCAGCAGGTGCTCGGCCTGCAGCGGACGCAGGATCGCGCTGATGAAATCAGGGAGGCCAGCGGGATTGATGGCGGCAATCTCATGAGCGGTCTCCATCAGTCGCTGGAAACGTGCTTCGGGGCGCGCCCGTGCCCGTCGCTCGCTACGGGCCTTGGCCCGTTCGGCCGCGCGCAGCAAGGGGGCGCCAATGCACTGCGCCCAATGGGACAGCGTGGAGCGTGGTTTCAATGGCCACGCCATGGATTCGGGATCGTCCATCCAGGCAGGTGCTCCGTAGTGGAGGTGGCGCGCATGCCGATCGGCCTGCATCAGCGAGCATAGCGGTCAGCCACCGGGATCAGGATGGCTGATGCGAAACCACCGATACGTTGTGTTGGACATCGCCAAGGAACACCTCGGTGAAATCGCCAGCGTGCGACACCTCTTCCTGGAAGGCCATTCCATCCACGCCCATCGTCTTGAAGCTCGTCGCCAGGTCACGGTTGATCATGGCGTGCTGTGGAAGAAAGTCGCCGTAGTGCCTCTTGAGCATCCTCAATGGCGCATTGGGCAGCAGGATGACGTTGAGGTCCCGGAGGACCATTACCTGCAACAGGTAGGTCGGTATGCCTGCGCTGCCAAAACATGCGTACTGCCGGGCAAGGGCTGAATCCGTGGAGAACCACATGCCGTGCGTGATCCCGGACAACGGCTTGCCGGGGCCGAATGCACCGCCATGGAAGAGCTGCATGCCCGACGCCAGCGTCGCCCGCGAAAATGTGGACAACAGCGGCACCAGATCTGCAGGGGACGCCAAAGTAGTCATAGGGGTTGTACCTTCTGCTTGAGGATGCCTCCCATCAGGGCGGCGGGAAATCCATCTCGGCGATGACGCGCCGGCTGGACATCGCTCTCAAACTCGGAATCGCTCAGATCCATGATCTTCAAGGACATCCATCTCCGGTTGGCACAACGCTACAGGTTGGGAGGCACCGGCATTCCGCTCGGCCCGATACCAGCGACACACCCAATCGGCATAGCGCCGATGGTACTGCCGGCTTTGCGCACCGTACAGATACTGCAGGTAGAGGTCCCGCTCCACCTGCATCTCGGCAAGGAAGTGCGCGCGCCCTTTGCCATCGGTGTAACTCTGCGTGGCAAACACATCCATCGCACAGGGTCCGTTGAAGTGCAGGATGCCCGGATCGGCTCGACGCTTCGGTTGAATGATGCGTTCGAAGCCGTCGCCCTCGTCGCGGATGTCGCTGTCGGCGGGAAGCCCGGCGACCGAGGGCAGCCGCGAGCCGACGCTCACCAGCAGCCGGATCTGCGTCCAAGGCGTGCCGGCCCCTCTGCCCGGCCCTTCGATGACACGACCGTCCCGGAGTGAAAGATGGACGACGACCGCATTGTCACCGGCCCGATCGACACCGGAGCGCGACAGGTACGGCGCAACGAGCGGGTTCAACGGTCGCTCGACAGGCGGCTCGCTACAGCTGCAGAGCCCGACGAAAAACGCCAGCGCGAATCCGGCAGACCACGGAACGCGCCTGCCCGTCTCCCGTAGCGCTGCCATTTTCCTTGGCATGACGACCCTCCTCGCAATCCGCGTTATGCATGCACCAGTCGCGCAGCATGGTGTTCCTGCCCAACAACCGTCAATGGATGAAATCGTCCCCTGCCCCCGTATCGCGCTGGACCCATGCCTCCAGTGCCGCGGTATCCCGCATGTCGCCGCCATAGCGGCGATCCGGCAGGTGAGGCTCATTCGAACCGCGTACCCGACCGCGGAAGACCTTCATCGGCACCGAGATCCTGGCAACGCCGCTTGGCAGCACTTCCGGCCTCACGTCCATGTAGAGGCTGTCGGCGGAGGTCTCGACGCCCACCTGCAGCGCGCCCAATCGTTTCCAGAGATCCAGCGCATCCAGGCAGGCCGAACCACAGGCAGCGTCGGCCACGATCACCACCCGGCCCTTGTGCGTGGATATGACCTGGGGTGCCGTGGGTACTGGATCTGCCGTGGCCTCCGACGGCTCACGCCACAACACGTCGCCCCCGCGGCGCGCGCGTGCCATTCCTTCCGTCACGATTTCCAGCATGCGAATCAACTCCGGCGATGCATCGGGCGCCTGTTCCAGCTTCTGCAGGAAGCCGCGAAGCTGTGCGATGTTGGCCTCGGAGGTCCGCCACTCCACCCAGCTGCGGTCAGGCAGCGCATCCACGGCGGCGCGCCCCCAGATCAATCGCGCCAGCTCGATGCTCCAATGAGACGCCCCGCCGGTGTTGCCACGCACGTCCAGCACCACCTGCGGCGCCTGTTGCAGCGATCTGGGTGCAAGCGAAAGCGCCTCAAGCAGCGCTGTCAGCTCCTTGAAATTCTGTCCGGCCGGATCGGCATTGAAGCTGCTGGTGGTGATCCAATAGCCGCCATCATGCAGGGCGTGCCAACCGTTGGCCGGCCGGAAACTGCGACGGGTATCGGCCACGCGCTGTGTGCGCTGCGCCGGATCGAGCGGCGTCCAGTGCAGCGCATACGCCTGTTCGCGCCCATCTACGCGGAACACGCAGCTGCGCAGCGTGGGCAGGAAAGGATTGCCCTGCTCAAGCAACACCTCGCCACCGCCCTGGATGCGGCTGGCCTGAAGGTTCCATCGCCCACTGAAGTCGCCCACGCGGCGTGCGGCCAGCGCCGCCGCATCCACGCCGTCGCAGGACACCAGGTGTGCCCCCAGCGGCGGATGCCCTGGCCCACCGTCCACGCTCATGACCACCTGCATGCCGCCATCGAAGCCGGTCAGGAAGCCGGGCCATCGCATCGGCAACCCTGGCGCGCCGGCAAGCGCATTGACGCTGACATGGCCATCATTGAAGGCGGCCGCGTAGCCTTTCATGCTCCACCAGTAGCCGGCGAAGCTGTCCACCTTGCCTGCGCGTGATCGCGCAAGGGCAAGCGCATCATCCAGCTGGGTGGCGAATCCGGGGTTCTGCCGGTCCACCGCGCCGGGGTGACTGCCACGCATGGCCGCGTCAGCCGCGTCCAGATCTCTCAACAGCGTGTTCGACCAGTCTGTCGCCGTGGCTGGCGCGACGAACACTGCAGCGAGCAGCAGCCATGCGATGGCCATGGATTCATCCCTCCCCTGGATCAATCAGAAGTCTCGCAGTTTTCCGGGCTTCGGTACTGCGCCCGCCGCAACGGGCGCGGCATGGTGTCAGTGCAACGGCACCTTCAGCACCGAAGCCGACCCGGCCGGGGAACTGAAGCTCACCGTGCCACCCAGCTGGCTGATACCGGCATAGCGCAGATCCACCGTATCGACCACCAGGGTCAACCGACTGCCTGCCGGAAGGTTCCAGCTGCTCGCTTCCAGGCGCAGATCGATGGTCTTGGCCTGCCCCGGCGTGGCACCGCGCAGCGTGTACGGCTTGTGGCTGATCAACTGGCCGTTGCCCAGCACATCCTCGGCATACAGGTACGCATACAGCGTGGTGTTGGCGCGGCTCGGGGTCACCGTCAACCGCACTTCGGGGGCACCGTCCAGGCGGCGCGCGCTCCAGTACACCGGGCCCTGCCAGACGCCGGCGGCGCTGCGCCCGACGAACGGCATATAGGCGCCGGGTGGCAGGTTGATCATCTGCAGCGCCCCCGAGGCGAGCGCCACCCCGGAATTGGCCGCAGTCAGCAGGCCACTGCCGATGCGGTAGTTCCAGCCGGTGGCGCCGCCATTTTCGGCGAGGCCGCCGGTGGGCAGCAGCAGGCCACTCGGCGCGGTCAGGCCGTAGCTCACCGCGCCACTGTTGGTGGCCTGCCAGGTCGGATAGGTGCTCCAGCTGCCCTTTTGTGACTTCAGCTGCACGGCGGGCTGGCGGTCGATGCCATTGGCCACGGCCTTCAGGTAGTGATCGAACCAGTCACCCACCTGGTCATAGACCTCGTTGGGAATGCCCAGCGCGCCGAAGGCTTCGTTGAGTGCATGGTCACCGTGGCGCAACTGCAGCTGCTTGGGGCCTTTCAACTGGTTGAAGAAATCCACCAGCTGGCCCGGCGGGAACAGGCTGTCGTTGAAGGCGTTGGCGAGGAACACCGCGGGTTGATGCGCGTTGATCTCGGCGATGCTCGCCGAAGGGCTGCGTTGTGCGGCCACCGGCAGCAGTGAGTCCACAGCGCCCTGGTAGTTGCCCACCAACACGTTGCGGTTGATGGTGGCCAACTCCGCGCCAGGCCGGCCAGTGGCCAGGCCCGCAGCGACCAGCAGCGCGATGCCCTGTGCGCTGGGCGTAGCGTTGCTGTACAGCGAGGCCTGCAGATCGGCCCAGCCACTCAGTGCCGCCACCGCCTTGATGCGGGGGTCGCGTGCCGCTGCCAGCAGGCTGGTGCCCGCGCCATAGGAAATGCCCGAGACGCCGATCCGTGCCGGGTCGGCGCGGGTGTTGTCCAGCGCCCAGTCGATCAGCGCGCTGACATCTTCGACGGTCGCCGGCCCGGCGATGTCGATCGCGCCGCCGGACTCCCAGAAGCCGCGCGAACTGTAGCTGATGACCACGTAGCCGCGCTGGGCCAGCGCCTGTGCGACCCCCACGTATTCGACGCTGGGCACGGCCCAGCTGCTGGGCATCACCAGCAGCGGATAGCGACCGCTGCCCCCGTCCTGGGGTTCGATGACAAAGGCCCCGAGGGGTGTTCCGTCCCAGCTCGGAATGGTGCGGTGGGTGGTCTTGACCGTAGCCGCGAAAGCCGCGGGCGCCAGCCCGGCCAGCAGGATCAACAGCAGCAGAACCTTGCGCATTGTCGCCTCTCCCCGTAGGTGGTGATGCCACGGGTCGGACCGTACCAGTGCGAATGGTGGGTGACACCTTGCGACGCAGCATGGCGTTATCGACATGTTGGCCGCGATTGTCGGCTGAACAGGGGGCGATCAACGCCCCCTGCCCGGTTCCGCTGTTTACAGGTCCACGCCGAAGCCCATGCCCGCAGACTTTTCGCCGTTGCTGAAGGCACCGCCCAGCGAGAACGAGGCGCGCTCGCCAATGCGCTTGCCATAGCCGATCGACAGCGCCTGCTCGCCGCCCTGGAAACCTGCACCGACGGCAATGCGGCCACGCGGGCTCTGCGAACCGGCGGCATTGATGGCCATGTTCAACATGGCTGAGCCCATGGCCCCCATCCGATCGATACGCTGGTCCTGGTGGCGCAGGCGACGGTCCAGTTCCTGGCGCAGGCCGTTGTTGTCGAGGGCGAACTGGGCCAGGCGCTGATCGGTGTAGGCATTGGCCGAGGTCACCGCCTGCGCCGACTTGGTATCGGTGTAACCGTTGGCCGAAGACAACGTGGCCGCACTGCTGGCATCGGTGTACGACTTGGAGGTGCTGACCGCCGCGGCCGTCCTGCTGTCGGTATAGCCGTTGGCCGAAGACAGTGTGGTGGCACTGCTGGCATCGGTGTAGGCGTTGGCCGAACTGATCGCGGCCGTGGCACGCGTGTCCGCATAACCGTTGGCCGACGACAGCGTGGTCGCGTTGGCGCTGTTCATCTGGTTGAGATTGACCGCGTCGGTGCCCTGGGTTGCCGCAGCCACGTTGGTCAGTTGCCGCTCGTTGCCGGCACTACCGACCGACACCGTGTTGGCACGGTCGGCCACCGAGCCGTTGCCCAGCGCGACGCTGTCATTGGCGGTGGCCACGGCGCCATTGCCGACGGCGCTGCTGTTGGTGCCGCTGGCCTCGGACAGGCTGCCGATGGCAGTGCTGTTCTCGCCGGTGGCGTTGCTGCCGGCACCGGACGCGGTGGAGAACGAACCGGTAGCCGAGCTGCCGGAGCCACTGGCGCTGCTGAAATCGCCACTGGCGGTACTGCTGTCGCCGATTGCCGCGCTGTTGGCGCCGGACGCCGATGCGCCGACGCCAACGGCCGCGCTCTGGTCGCCCGAGGCACTACTGGCCGCGCCGATGGCCGTGCTGCCGGTGCCACTCGCGCTGGCGCCGGTACCAACGGCCGCTGACAGGTCGCCACTGGCATCGGCGCCATTGCCGCAGGCCATCGCAGCGGCGCCGCCAGCGGTGGCGCCCCCATTGGAAACGCCACCGAACCCATCGTCCAGCTGGCAGGTATCACCGGCCCACGCCGGTGCGGTTGCCATGGCCAGCGCCACGGCAAGGATGTGCTTGTGCATCGTCTTCACGGTACCCCCAAGGTCCATCAAGGAAGGTTTCCGGCGCCTGCCGGAAACGCTGGAAAACGGGCCGGTCCCTGAGCAGGACCGGCCCGGAGCCTGCGCACGCGTTACGGCGTGACAGTCAACGCGACGCGCACGGCGGTCTTCGGCGTGCCCGGATCATTGCTGCCCACGCAGACAAAGCCGGAATAGCTGCCCGGGGCCAGCCCGCCGGCATTGATCTGCACCTGCGTGGTCTGGTTGCCGCCGGCCACGATGCGGCCCAGCGCCCGCGAGGGCGTGCCGATCCAGCCGGCACCGCAGCTGTTGCTGCCGCCCAGGCCGTAGGCCAGGCCGGGCGCGCCGGTGGTGGCCGACCAGGCACCGCTGCCATCGGGATTGATGATGGCGCCGCGATACACGCTGTCACCGCTGGTGGCGTTGAACCAGAACCAGCTGGTGGCCAGCGGCGCACGCACCGAGACAACCAGCCAGTAGCGGCCGGCGGCCAGGTTCACGTTCTGGCCTGCGCCAGCCATGTCCAGGTTGATGCTGGCCAGCGTGGACGAGGTGCTGACACCGGCGCCGCCGACGGTCGTGGTGTACGACCACACTGCCAGCTGCGGCGACGATTCCGGATTGCCTTCGGGGTTACCGCCGTCATCGCGGAAGATCGACCAGTTGATGTTGGTCGAGGTTGCCAGCGTGCCGCCGTTGACGAAACCGTCGGCAACGATGCGGGTGATGCCCGTGGCTTCGGTGAGGGTGAAGTCATCGGCGGACAACTGTGCGCGTGCTCCCACCGAGGCGGCATCGGTGAAGCGGGTCGAGCGGCGACCGTTGGCGTTGTTCGGTGCCTGCGCCACCAGCGTACGCGTGCCCACGCCAGAGTTGTCGATCTGCCATTCCAGCGGCGAGCCGCCGGTGTTGCTGATCTGCAGGTTGACCGAACCACTGCCACCGCTGGGCAGCGTGAGCGAGCTGGTCGGCGGCGTGGCGGCAATCTGCGGCGGCGGTACCGAGACGGCAATCGGCAGGCGCAGCAGCGGCTGGCTGGTATCACCGCCCTGCGGCGCCACCGTCAGGCGGGCGAAACGCCAGCTACCGTCATTCGGCACCGAGCCGGTGGTGACGATCACCCGCACCGCCTTGCTCTCGCCCGGGGCCAGGGTGAACACCGAAGGGGACACCACGGCGGTCAGCCCGGTGACCTTGGCGGTCCAGGTCTGCCGGGTCGGCAGCACATTGCGGAATACGCGGGTGAAGCTGCAGCTGTCCGGGCATTTGCGCTTGCCCATGCTGGCGATGTTGAGCGAGGCGACATCACCACCGTTGGCCGGATTGGCCGCCAGGAAGTTGGCCTTGGTCTCGTTCAACACCAGGCCTGCACGCAACGCCTGATCGACCTGGATGCGACCGGCGCCCATGGCGAAAGCATCGGCCGGGGTCACCCCGTCTTCCTTCAGCACTTCCTGGCGGGCGGTCATCATCAGCGCCGAACGCGCTTCCTGCACGGTCCAGTCCGGTCGTGCCTGGCGCAGCAGGGCCGCGGCACCCGCGTGATGCGGCGACGCCATCGAGGTGCCGTCCATCAGGCCCACGGCATTCTCCGAACCGGTGACGCTGGTGCCGGCTACCACCGCCAGCACGCGCACACCGGGTGCGGTCACGTCAGGCTTGACCAGATCGAAGATGCCGGCCGGGCCGCGCGAGCTGAAATCACCCAGTACGTCCGGGGTGTTGCTGACCTTGGTGGCCGGATAGGCGATGCCGCCGGTGGCGGCGTTGCCGACGCTGTTGGCGAAGGTGCGCAGCGCGTCCGCATCGGCCTGGTCGATGGCAAAGGCCGGCACGGTGGCACCGGCCACGTTGGGCAGGATCGGCGTCGGCTGGTTGTTGGCGATCAGCACGGCGATCGCGCCTGCCGCCGCCGCATTGTTGACCTTGTCGCTGAAGTTGCACGAGCCGCGGCGCACCACCGCGATCGCACCCTGGAAGCTGTTGGCCGGGAACGCGGCGCAGCCATCGTTGGCGGTATCGATACCGGCACTGACCCGCATCGGCGTGGTGGCGGGAATCGGCGTAGTGAACGGCACCCCGCCCGAACCTTCGGTCAGCAGGATCACGCTCAGTGCCGGCGGCACCGTGCCGGGGCCACTGACGGCGGCATACAGCTCGATGTCGCCGCGGCCATGGGTCGCGGCAGCGGTGCTGCCGGTCCACGGTTCCAGATGGCCCAGCGTGTTCGGCCCCGGGCCGGAATTGCCGGCCGAGGTGGCCACGTAGATGCCGGCGTCGGACGCATTGAGGAAGGCCAGCGACACCGCTTCACCCCACGGCGCGGTGCCACCGGCAATGGAGTAGTTGATGACATCCACCACGCCGTCGGCCAGCGCCTGGTTCACCGCGGCCAGCGTCGAGGTGTTGGGGCAGAAGCCGCGTCCGGTGGACACTTCGGTGTAGCAGGCGTCGTAAGCGATGATGTTGGCGCGCGGCGCAACGCCGGAAATATGGATCTGGTTGCCACGGTAGCTGGCCGTATGGGGATTGCCTGCCGCGGTGGATGCCGTGTGGCTGCCGTGCCCGTTGGTATCACCGAAACCGGGCTCCTCGCGTACATCGGCAACGCCGCACTGGTTGCCGGGCGCCGCACAGACGAAGTCATAGCCACCGATCAGCTTGCTGTTGCAGCGCCCATCATCGACGCCACCGGGCGCGCACGTGCCCAGATAGTTGCCCGCGCCCAGCGGATTGACGTGCTCGTAGCCATCTTCGGCACGGGCGGTGAACGCCGGGCTGCCGAAGTTGATGCCCGAGTCGATGACACCGACCACGATGCCCTCGCCCCGATACGGCGTGGGCGTGCCATTCCATACGGCCGGCGCGCCGATCAGGCCGGGGCCGACGTCGGTGTCCTGCTCGTACTCGCGGTATTCCTCCACCAGCTCCACGTCGGGCAACTGGCGTACGCGCTCGGCTTCCTGCGGGTTCATCTGCAGCACCGAGGCATTGATGGCGTGCTGCATGCGGCGCTCGACACGCACACTGCGGCCCAACGTGGCATTGATGCGTGCCTCGTGCTGCACCTGCCGATCGGCCAGGAAGCGCACGTAGTCACGCGAGCGTGCACCCTGCACCGCAATCCGCGGCGTGGGCGTGTTCCCGGTGGCCGCCGCCGCACGTGCGGCACTGGCCGACGGACGCAGCCGCTCCGGTGCCGCCAGGCCGCGGATATCACCCTTGTAGGTGGCCAGCGGTTCTTCGCGGTAGACCACGATGTAGCGGTTGGAAAGCTCGCCCAGGCCGCTGCCCAGGCTGGGCGCGGCCGGACCGGCAGGATTGCTGACTCGCGCATCCACCGACGGATTGCCGCTCTTGGACTGGGTGGCGGTACTGCGCACGCCGACGGCGGCGGCCGCCAGTGCGGCACCGGCCACCAGTGTCAACGCGACCCATTTGCTTCGTTTGATCCATGCATTGCGCATCGAATACCCCTTCAATGAAAGCCCGAGATGCACGCCGGCGCAGCGCCGGCGCTGTGATGTCTGGTGCTTCAATGGCTGGTGCCGCGCGTGGTCCCCAACGCCGTACACCCTGCTGCCTCCCCGGCAGCGACCCCGACACTACCCTAAAATTTGACGTGCCGCACACTTTTCCAAATTCGCATTGACAGCGCCGGGCTGTACGGACCGGTACGGACCGCCCGAGTGCGTGTCCAGTGGCGATCGCATCGCAACCAATGCTATGAGTGCACGCCACATACATTACTGCAGGGATGCCATGGAGTTGCGACGCGTCAAACCGCTCTGCCTGGTGCTGTGCCTGATCGGCCCTGCGGCGGCCGCCGAATCATCGATTCCCGATGCCGCAGCGCGGGCGGTCTTCGCGGAGGCCGACGCACTGTGCCGGTCGGATGCGGGAGCGTTGTGGGGCGCATCGCTGTGCGGGCCGGTGATGCTGGTCGACCCCTCCAGCCGCGAACTGGCCGCTTCGCATCCGGACGCACAGGGACGGCTGGTCGCACGTGACGGGGTTTTCGTCGGCCAACTCCCGGCCGATGCGATGGTTGCCAACACCGCGGTCGACTGGTCGGGCACCCGTTGGACACAGCTGCGCTGGCCACTGCCACAGGATCTGGCGCGCCGCCGCACGCTGCTGGCACATGAGATGTTCCATCGCCTGCAACCGGAACTGTCCATCGCACATCCTGCCGAAGGCAGCAATGAACACCTGGACACGTTCGATGGACGCTACTTCATGCAACTGGAATGGCGGGCGCTGGCGGCCGCCCTCTGCACAGCCGATGCCGATGCACGGCGTTCCGCGGCCGCCGACGCGCTCGCGTTCCGCGCCGCGCGCCACCGCCTCTTCCCAGCGGCCGCGAGCGAAGAAGCCGCACTGGAATTGAACGAGGGCCTGGCCGAGTACACCGGCGTGATGGTCGGCAATCCGGCAGCGTCGGCGCGCATCGACGCCGCGTTGCACGATCTGCGCGCCCACGTCGACGACCGTAGCTTCGTCCGATCGTTTGCGTATGCCACCGGCCCGGCGTATGGCCTGCTGCTGGACCAGGCCGCTCCCCGCTGGCGCGACGAGCTGGGCCAGCGACCCCGCGATCTCGGCACGCAACTGGCAGAGGCAGCGCAGATCACGCCGTCCCTCGACGAACCGGTGTTGCGCGCTGCCGCCGCACGTTATGACGGGCCTGAACTGCATCACGCCGAAACCCTGCGCGAGCAGCATCGCATTGCGCAGCTGCAGCAGAACCGGGCGCGTTTCGTGACCGGGCCGGTGCTGCGGCTGGATCTGCGCAGCATGCGCATCCAGTTCGATCCCAACACCCTGCAGCCGCTGCCGGGCAGTGGCACGGTCTATCCGACGATGCAGCTGAGCGATGCCTGGGGCACCCTGCAGGTGACCGGCGGTGCGTTGATGCAGAGCGACTGGAAAGCCGTGTTCGTGCAGGCACCGGCACCGGAAGGGTCGTTGTTGCAGGGCGAAGGTTGGTCGCTGCGCCTTGCGCCGGGCTGGTCGGTGGTGGCGGGCGCACGCTCTGGCGACTATGTGTTGAAGCCGCAGCCCTGAGCCTTGCCACAGGCGTCGCACCGCCCTAGCACGCGCGCATTTCAGCCACCCATCGCCTGATCTGACACGTTGCCAGTGCTTGCGCACTGTCACAGCTTCGCCTTTTCGTCGTTGACCGAAAGGCGACAGCTTGTGACGCTTGCGACACCGCAGGGCCCCGCTGGCCCGCTCGTTGCGGTCACGCCTCACCGCACTCCGCAGCACCTGCATTCCGCATCCGCACCGTCTCCACATGACCTCGCTCTAGCAAGGCCATGGCAGGCGCGTGCGCCCTGAACCTTCTATTGGAGCACCGCAATGCGCTTTGCAAGCTTCTTCTTCGCGCTCGTCCTCAGCGCCGTCGCCGGCGCCGCCCAGGCACAGGTCGTCACCCTCAACAAGGGCGGCTTCGTGCTGACCTACGATTGCGGCATCCACAGCGCGACGCGTTACGAATACACCCTCACCGCTGACACCGGATCGGCCGCGCGCCCGTCCAGCTTCTACAAGGACCCGGACCTGCCGGCCGGCTGCCTCGGCCAGACCAGCACCGCCTCGTATGCCAGCATCAGGTCCGGCTATGACCGTGGCCACCTGGTGACCTCCAACCACATGGACTACAACGCGACCTATATCCGCCGCGCCAACTACATGACCAACATCGTGCCGCAGGTATCCAGCTTCAACCAGGGCATCTGGGTGAAGGCCGAGAACGTGGCCGAGTGCTACCGCGACATCGCGCCGGTGGACGTCTACGGCGGCGTGGTCTACGGCGATGCGTCCAACGACTACTTCCTGTCCAGCCACGGCATCCCGACGCCGGAATTCTTCTGGAAGACGATCATCACCCGCGACCCCAACACCGGCACGGCCAAGGCGATCAGCTGGATCATCCCCAATGAAGCCAACCTCGGCAGCCTGGACAGCTACCTGGTCACCATCGCCGACCTGGAGGAGCTGCTGGGCGCCAGCTACGTGGCCATCAATGCGCCGGCCTCGCTGAAGAACATGCTGCCGGCCACCACCTGGCCGCAGCCGGCAGGCTGCGACCTGAGCTGATGCGGTTCACGCATGCGCGGGTAGGGCCGGCCGTGTGGCGCAAGTGTCGCTAGAATCGTAGCCCCCCACCGCCTCGCCCCAGCATGCGCCTGCTCCTGGTTGAAGACTCCGACGTGCTTTCGCAGACGCTCAGCCGCGATTTCCAGGCCGAGGGACATGTCTGCGACCTGGCCCGGGACGGCGAAGCCGCCCTGGGCTACCTGTTGGCCTACGACTACGATGCGGTGGTGCTGGACCTGATGCTACCGCGCCTGGACGGGGTGACGGTGCTGCAACGCTACCGCGCGCAGGGCGGTGGCGCCCCGGTGCTGGTGCTGTCGGCGCGCGACCACGTGTCCGACCGCATCCAGGCGCTCGACGCCGGCGCCGATGACTATCTGGTCAAGCCCTTTTTCCGCGATGAACTGATGGCGCGGGTGCGGGCGCTGTTCCGGCGCCCGTCGCAGACCCTCCCCGCGCAGCTCCAGGCCGGTCCGCTGCTGCTGGACCCGCGGACCCGCTCGGTGCTGGTCGCCGGGTTGCCGCTGTCACCGACGCCGAAGGAGTACGGCCTGCTGGAACTGCTGCTGCGCAACCGTGGCCGCGTGATGTCGCGGCAGATGATATTCGAGCGCCTGTACGACACCCAGAGCGAGGCCTCGGACAAGGTGGTGGAGGTGATCGTCAGCACCCTGCGTACCAAGCTTGAGCGCGCCGGCGCGACGGGCCTGATCGAGACCCGCCGCGGCTTCGGCTACTGCATTGCATGAGCACGGGTACGCGCGGCACCGGCTCGATCTACCGCAGCGTGGTGCTGAGCACCCTGTTGGCGATTGGCGCCGCGGTCGGTGCGCTGTTCTTCACCATGGATTACTGGGTCGACCGCGAAGTGCATGCGCACCTGGACCGGGTGCTGCTGGAGCGCGCACGGACCCTGCAGGGCCTGCTGCCGCTGACGATGGCACGCCAGCGTGACGGCAGCCACGGCAGCGACGCCGGCAGCATCGACCTGGACGTGGAGTTCTTCAGCCTGTACGCCACCGACGGCCGCCTGCTGCGCCAATCCACGCGCAATGCGGGACGCTCGCTACCCTACCCGGGTCCCGCAGCGCGCCAGCCGCGTTTCTACGACGCGGCGCTGCCCGACGGCCGCCACGGGCGCGCGGTGGCAATACCGGTTCAGGTGTTCGCCGCTGGCCGCGCGCGCGAAGCCACGCTGGTGGTGGCCAATGACCGCGAAGGTTGGGACAAGGCCGAAACCCGTATCCACAGCGCGCTGCTGTTCGCCACGCTGCTTATTTCCGCGCTGGTTTCGCTGATGGCGATCGGCCGCGTCCGGCGTGCATTCGCGTTCCTGCACCGCGCCTCCGCACAGGTCTCGCGGCTGGACGTGAACGAGCCGCTGCAGCCCATCGGCGCGCAGTTCCCGGCCGAGCTGGCACCCTTCGCGAAGGCCTTCAATACCGGCGTGCAGCGCCTGTACCAGGCGGTCGACCGCGAACGTCGCTTTGCCTCCAACGTGGCACATGAGCTGCGCACCCCGCTGGCGGAAATCCGCAGCAGTGCCGAGTCGGCGCTGGCAGCCCAGGCGCCGGATCAGTCGCGGCAGGCGCTGCAGGACACCGTGGAAGCGACCCTGCGGATGCAGCGCAGCGTGGATGCGTTGCTGCAGCTGGCCCGGCTGGAATCCGGGCAGGACGTGCCATTGAGTGATCCGCTTGACCTGCAGGATCTGCTGGCGCAAGCGGTGCGTGCCGCCCAACGCACGCCGTCCAGCGATGCGCGCGCCATCGTGCTCGGCACCGGGGGCGCACGCTGGGTCACCGCCGATGTCGCGATCCTGGAGCGCATCTTCGCCAATCTTCTGGCCAACGCGCTGGAATATGCGACCGGCGCAGGCGACATCGATTGCGCTGTCGAGACCGCCGCCGATGGGCTCTGGGTGCGCATCAGCAACCCGGCCGAGACGCTTCGCGAGGACGATCTGCAGCACTTCGGCCAGCGCTTCTGGCGCCGTGACCCGCAGGGCGGCACTGCGCGCCACGCCGGGCTCGGCCTGGCCTTGTCGCTGGGCCTGGCCCAGGCCCACGGCGTGCAGTTGTTGTTCGACGTGCGCCACGCTCGGCTTCACGTGCGGTTGGGACCGTTCGCGCCGTTGTAGCGGCCTGCCAAAGCGTTTCCAAAGGTTCGGCTGGCACCGTGCCCGGGTTGCTCCACAGGACCCGCTTCGATGCCCTCCTCCCCTTCCCCCGCGACCGGCCGGCCATTGCTGGCGCGGCGCATGCTGCTGGTTGCCGTTCCCCTGCTGTTGATTGCAGTGCTGGTCGTCTGGCTGTGGCCGACGCCTGCCACGCCGCCGCCAGCGGCCGCCAGCGCGGCGAACGGCCCACTGGTGCTCACCGCTGAACAGATAGCCGCGCAGGGCATTGCCAGTCAGGCAGTGGTCGCGGCCGGCACCTATCCACTGCCAGGGCTGGCGGCCGAAGCCAGCGCGCCGCTGGACGCCAGTGCACGCGTGGTCGTGCCGTACGCCGGTGTGGTCACCCGGCTGCTGGTTGATGAAGGTGCGATGGTCGAACGCGGGCAGGCCCTGGCCAGCATCCAGAGCCGCGAGGCGCTGGCCGCGCAGGCCGCGCTGATCAGCGCACGCAGCGATGCATTGGCGGCGGCCAGCCAGGCCCGCCGCGACCGTGAGCTGCTGGCGGCGGGTGTCGTGCCGGCCGCACGCGACGAACAGTCGCGCGCCCGCGCCGCAGCGGCACAGGGCGTACTGCAACAGGCCGAGGGCGCAATGGCGCACCTGCGCATGGCCCGGGACGGCATGCCAGGCGAATACATCGTGACCGCGCCGATGGCCGGCCAGGTCCTGCGCCGCGACGTCGACACCGGCCAGACCGTGGACGCACTGGCGTCGGCCTTCCTGATCGCCCGCCCCGGACCGCTGGATGTGCGTTTCAACCTGCCGGTGCAGTACCGCACGGAGATCGCCCTTGGCCAGACGCTGCAGTTGGCCAGCGGCGAAGACGCCGTGGTGCAGGCCATCGGTGCCGATACCGATGCGGCCACGCAGAGCCTGCGCGTGCGTGCGCGGCTGGCGTCGCCCGGCGGCGTAGTGGCCGGACAGCAGTTCGCAGTGACGCTGCAGGTACCGGCGCCACAGGGCAGCCTGCGCGTGCCCGGCTCGGCCGTGCTGCCGGCTGGCGCCGGCCACAGGGTCTATCGCATCGACGCTGGGCGCATCGACGCAGTCGAGGTGCAGCGCGTGCTGGGCAGTGACGGCGAGCATGCCGTGATCCAGGCCGCCGGGCTTCAGCCCGGGCAATCGGTGGTCAGCCGCGGTACCGCCCTGCTGAAGGCGATGGTGCCGGCCGCCGCGTCGCAGGGGGAGTAAGCCATGCTCTCGCGATTGATTGAATTCTCGCTGCGGCAGCGGGTGCTGGTGCTGTTGCTGTCCGCCGCGATCGCGGTGGCCGGCGCGATGGCTTTCCTGAAGCTGCCGATCGATGCCTATCCGGACATCTCGCCGACCCAGGTCAAGCTGATCCTGAAGGCACCCGGCATGACCCCGGAGGAAGTCGAGGCGCGTGTGATCACGCCACTGGAAATGGAGCTGCTGGGCGTACCGCGCGGCACCCTGCTGCGCTCCACCGCCAAGTACGCGATTGCCGACATCACCATCGATTTCGCCGAAGGCACCGACATCTACTGGGCACGCCAGCAGGTGGCCGAGCGCTTCGGCAACGTCGCCGCGGATCTGCCGCCCGACGTCAACGGTGGCCTCGCACCGATCTCCACGCCGCTGTCCGACGTGTACATGTTCACCCTTGAAGGCGGTGGCCTGAACCTGGCCGAGAAGCGTTCGCTGATGGACTGGACGCTGCGCCCGGCGCTGCGCACGCTGGCGGGCGTCGCCGACGTCAACGTGCTGGGCGGCTATGCGCACAGCGTGGTGGTGGTGCCGGACCGGGCGCGGCTGGCCTCGGCCGGGCTGGACTTCCGTGACCTGGTGGAGGCTTTGGAACGCAACAACCGCAATGATGGTGCTGGGCGCCTCGACGCGGGCGAAGAAGCGTTGATCGTGCGTATCGAAGGCGCGTTGCGCACACTCGATGACGTCGCTGCCGTGGTGGTCAAGCCGGGCCTGCCACCGGTGCGGATCAGCGACGTCGCCTCGGTACGCGCCGAGGCGCGCACCCGCTATGGCGCGGTGTCGCGCGACGGCAAGGGCGAAGCGGTCCAAGGCATCGTGGTGGCCCTGCGGGGCGCCGATGCCTCGGCGCTGGTACGCGATATCCGCGCCAAGCTCGATTCGCTGGGCTCGAGCCTGCCGCCGGGTGTGCGCATCGTGCCGTTCTACGACCGCAGTTCGCTGATTACCCGCGCGGTGAGCACGGTACAGAATGCGCTGCTGGAGGCCACGGTGCTGGTCGTGGTGCTGCTGCTGGCCTTCCTCGGCGGCCTGCGCCCGGCGCTGGTGGTGGCGTTGATGCTGCCGTTCGCTGCACTGGGCACGTTCCTGCTGATGCGCCTGACCGGCATGAGCGCCAACTTGATGAGCCTGGGGGGGCTGGCCATCGCCATCGGCATCCTGGTGGATGCGGCGGTGGTGGTGGTGGAGAACGTGGTCAGCCGGCTGGACCCGGCAGGCCCTGGCGCACGCCTGCCGCGCCTGCACCGCGTGTTCGTGGCGACCCGCGAGGTGGCCACACCAGTGGCCGCGGGCATCTTCATCATCTGCCTGACCTTCATGCCGTTGCTGACCCTGGAAGGCCTGGAGGGCAAGATGTTCGCACCCGTGGCGCTGACCATCGTGTTCGCACTGGCATCGTCGCTGCTGCTGTCGCTGACCCTGGTACCGGTGCTGTCCTCGCTGCTGCTGAAGGAACAGGCGCATCACGAGCCATGGTTGATGCGGCAGATCCTGCGCGGCTACACGCCGCTGCTGGGGGCCGTGCTGCGGCGGCCGGCGCTGGCCTACGCTGCCGCCGCCCTGGCGCTGCTGCTGGGCGCGGCCGCCTATCTGGTCACCGGCAAGACCTTCATGCCGTCGATGGACGAAGGTGACCTGCTGCTGCAGGTGCAGAAGCCCGCCTCGATCAACCTGGAGCGCTCGCAGGCCATCGACGGTGCGATCGAACGCGCCCTGATCGCCGGCATTCCGGAAATCCGCCACGTGGTCACGCGCGTCGGCTCGGACGAACTGGGGCTTGATCCGATGGGCCTGAACGAGAGCGACCTGTTCATCGAGCTGGCGCCACGCGACAGTTGGCGCGTGGCCGACAAGGAATGGTTGATCGGCGAAGTGCGCACGGTGATGCAGGCCTTCCCCGGGGTCGAGTACGGCTTCACCCAGCCCATCGAAATGCGCGTGGCGGAGATGCTGACCGGCAGCCGCGGTGACCTTGCGATCAAGATCTACGGGCCGGACCTGGAGGTACTCGCATCGTTGGCGCAGCGCACCCAGGCCACGCTGGAGGCGGTATCCGGTGCCGAGGACGTGCTGACCCAGGCCGCCGACGACGTGGCCTACCTGCAGGTGAAGGTCGATCCCCTGGCGGCCGGCCGTGCCGGGCTCGCCGTCACCGATGTGCAGGACGAACTGCGCGCCCAGGTGGAAGGCGTGTCGGCCGGACAGATCATCGAGCCGGACCGGCGCATTCCGCTGTTGGTCCGCGGTGATGGCGAGGTGCGAGGCTCGGTGCAGCGCTTCGGCCTGCAGTCGCTGGCCACGCCGGACCAGGGCAGCATTCCGTTGACCGCACTGGCCAGCGTGGCGCAGACCAGCGGCCCGGTGATGGTGCGCCGGGAGGCCGGGTCGCGCTATGTGCTGCTGCAGGCCAACGTCAACGGCCGCGATCTGGTCGGTTTCGTCGAAGAGGCACGCGCCGCGGTTGCGCGCGATGTGCCGCTGCCACCGGGCTACAGCATGCAATGGGGTGGCCAGTTCGAGAACCAGCAGCGTGCGGCGGCGCGCCTCGGCGTGGTGGTGCCGGCCGCCATCGCGCTGATCTTCGTGGTGCTGTTCATGACCTTCGGCTCGGTGCGGCAGGCGGCGCTGATCCTGGGCAACGTGCCGTTCGCGATGGTCGGCGGCGTGCTGGCGCTGTGGTTTTCCGGGCAGTACCTGTCGGTGCCGGCGTCGGTTGGTTTCATCGCCCTGCTCGGCATCGCGGTGCTCAACGGCCTGGTGCTGGTGTCCTGCTTCAACCAGCTGCATGCGCTGGGCCATTCGATGGACTACGTGGTGCGCGAAGGTGCCTTGCGCCGCCTGCGCCCGGTGATGATGACCGCGACCATTGCGGCGTTCGGCCTGGTGCCACTGCTGCTGGCCACCGGCCCCGGCTCGGAGATCCAGCGTCCGTTGGCGATCGTGGTGATCGGTGGACTGGTTACGTCCACCGCGCTGACCCTGTTGCTGCTTCCCCTGCTCTACCAGCGCTACGGCCAGCCGGCCGTGGCGCGTGAGGTATCCCCATGACTGAACTGGTTCGATTCAACCTGGTGTTCCCGCCCGTGCTGGAAGACGCCATCACCGAATGCCTGATCGCTGCACCCGGCATGCCCGGCTTCACCCTGCTGCACGCCGAAGGCCACACCAGCGACTTCAGCAGCGCGCAGGTGCCCGAGCAGGTGCGTGGGCGGGTGGAGCGGCGGGTGCTGTGGATGGTGCTGCCCTCCACGCGCGTGGGCGAGCTGCTGGTGGCACTGCGCAAGGACGTCGCCTCCGGCGACGCACGCTGGTGGACCGAGCCGGTGCTGGGCATGGGGAGGCTGGCATGAAGCCGCTCCACCCAGCGCTGTTGGCCGCCGCGCTGGCCCTGCCCGGGTTCTGCGCCCACGCCGCCGGCGACGACCTTCCATCGCCCGAGATCGTGCGGGTGGCCCTGCAGGGTCATCCACAACTGCTGGCCGCGCGCGCCGAGCATGAGGCGAGCGGCTACGGCGCCGAGGCCGTGCAACGCGGGCCGTACGAATTCGAAGCCAGCGTCACCCCACAGCAGCGACGCAGCGATGCCGACGGGCGCTTCAACGAGTGGGAAGCCCAGCTCGGCCGCAGCGTCCGCCTTCCCGGCAAAGCCCGGCTGGACCGCCAGATCGCCACCCAGATGCGCGAGGTGGCCGACCGCACGCAGCACGGCGCGCAGCTGGCGGTGGGCGAACTGCTGCTGGAGAGCTGGATGCAATGGCTGGACGCGGAGCAGGTCCTGCAGCTGACCTCGGCACAGCAACAGCTCCTCGCCCGTGAGCGCAACGCCGCACGCCAGATGCACGACAAGGGCGCCCTGTCCACCTTGGACCTTGACCTGATCGATGCCGATCTGGCCTCGGCCAAAGCGCGCCTGATCGGCGCCCAGGCAGCCGCAGCGCAGGCCCGGCAACGGCTGCACCTGCGGTTCCCCCATCTGCCGGTGCCCGAGCGCGCACCGCCGGTGGCCGAACCGCAACCGCTTCCGCTGGACACCACAGCGCTGTCGGCACAGCTGCTGGAGCGCAGTACGGCACTGGCGGTGGCGCGTGGCAGGGCCGCCGAACAGTCACTGCTGGCCGAGCGCGCACGCGCCAATCGCCGCCCCGATCCGACGGTCGGTGTGCGCTGGCTGCGCGAGGGGCGCGATCCCGAGAATGCCGTTGGCGTGGTGATCAGCGTGCCGTTCAGTGGCGGCTACCGGCGTGCGCAGGCACAGCAGGAATCCGCCCGCGAGGCGGCGCTGCATGCGCAGGCACAGGACGTGCAGCGCGACGCCCAGCTGCAGGTCTGGGATGCACTGCACCAGGGGCGGGCGTTGCAGGACCGTTGGCAGGCCGAGCGCGACGCGCTCGCCGCGCATCGTTCCGCTGCCGAGCGCAGCCGCCGCGCCTGGGAGTTGGGCGAACTGGGCATGGGCCAGTACCTGCTGGCTGAACGCGCCCTGCTCGACCGCGAACTGGCGGAACAACAGGCACGTACCCAGGCCGCCACCGCAGCCCGGATGCTGCAGCTGCGGGCGGGCCAGCTGTGGAGCGGCGTCCTGCAGCCGTGACCGGCAAGGGGGAGCGGGCGATAATGGGTGCTTGTCGTTCCCCAGGAAGTGCTGATGTCCCCCTACCCCTTCGATGCCGTGCTGTTCGACTGTGACGGCGTTCTGGTCGATTCCGAGCCCCTGGTGGCCCGCGTACTCTCTGAGATGCTGACCGCGCGTGGCTGGCCGTTGACCCCGGCACAGGCCGGCGAAGTGTTCCTGGGCCAGTCGGTGGCCCACCTGGCGGGGCTGATTGAAGAACGCACCGGCAAGCCGTTCACCGAGGAATGGCTGGAGCAGTTCCGCCTGCAGCGCAACATCGCGCTGGAGCGTGACCTGCAGGCGATCCAGGGTGCGCCGGGGGCGGTGCGTGCGATCGCGGCGGCCACCGGCGGCCGGATCGCCTGTGCTTCCGGTGCCGACCTGCACAAGGTGCAGCTGCAGCTGGGCAAGGTCGGCATCCTCGATGCCTTCGGTGGGCACGTCTACAGTGGCCAGGACATGCCGAACACCAAGCCGCACCCGGATGTCTACCTGGCGGCGGCCGCCGCGCTGGGCGTGGACCCGAAGCGCTGCGCGGTGATTGAAGACACCGTGACCGGCGCCACCGCGGGGGTGGCGGCAGGCGCCACCGTGTTCGGCTTCAGCGAAGGTGGCCCGCACCACAGCACGCCGGAGGCGCTGCGCGCGGCCGGCGCGCAGGTGATCTTCCAGCGCATGGAAGACCTGCCGGCCCTGCTTGCCGGCTACGCGGTCGACGCGGTCGCCTGATCTTCGTTCAGCCCGCAGCGCCCAGCGAGGCGCTGCGGCGCTTTGCTGCGTAATGCAGCGCAAACAGGTACAGGCCGGTGAACAGCTGCAGGAACAACGGGGGCAGTGGCGAGTAGGTGATCCACGCCGCAGGTTCACCCTGCCCCATCGCGCGCGCCACGAAGTTGGCGATCACCGCCAGGGTGAACACGATCGAGGTCCAGCGGTGCACCGGCCGCACCCAACCACCGCGACTCATTGGCGACGCCTCGCTTCGGAGCGGGCTTCAATCATCTTCCAGCCGTTCCCGGAAGGATCACGGAATCCGGCGTCGATGGCGCCGAAGCGTTCGACCGGCGCCTGGGTGAACTCGACTCCCTTTGCCTGCCATTGCACGTAGCACGCCTGGCAGTCGTCCACCGCCAGCACCAGCGGCGGCATCGCCCCCTTGGCCACCAGCTGCTGCAGCGCCTGCGCCGTAGCCGTGTCATGGGTCGGCGGACCGGGAACGAACAGGCCAAGCTGGAAACCGTCCTGGCCGGGGCTGCGCACGGTCAACCAGCGGTAGCTGCCATTGCGCACGTCGGTGTGCACCTCGAAACCGAGCGTGCCGACGTAGAAGGCGAGTGCTTCATCCTGGTCGCGCACATACAGGCCGACCGTGTTCACGGTATTCGTCATGGGACCTCCCTCAGATGCGGTCCACGTTAGCAACGGCCTGGCGGCGGCGCTTCTCCGAAACTGCGATGTTGAGGTCAGGCCGCTGCGCCGCTCGCGCATGGCATTCGGGCACGCTCTCCGCCACGGCCTGCCCTGCACGCTCGCGGTCACGCACGTTGCCGGGGCTGTCACCGGTGATGTCGCGGAAGATCCGGCCGAAGGTTCCCAGGCTGGTCCAGCCCGTCTGCGCCGCGATTTCGGTGATCGCCAGATCGGTGTCACGCAACAACGCCACCGCCCGCTCGATGCGGCGGCTGAGCAGATAACGGTGTGGCGGCAGGCCGAAGGCCTGCTTGAACGAGCGCGCGAAGTGGGCGGGAGAGACCGCGCTGACCTCGGCCAGGCGGGCAACCGGCCAGTCTTCATGGCTGGCCCGGTCCATCCGGTCCTTGGCACGCAGCAGGCGGCGCAGCAGTTCGGGGCTCTGGTTCATTCGCGCAGGGCAAGGGCAGCGGTCGTTGGCCGCAGACTGGGTGGTACGGGCGGTGGCGTCAACCCGGCTCAGCGCTGCGCAGGCAGCTCCAGCCGGTGCTTGCGGCACAGCCGGTACACCGTCACCCGCGAGATCTGCATCTGCCGTGCGCACTCGGACACGTTGTAGCCCGTGTGGCGCAGCGTCTGCAGCAGTACATCGCGTTCGGCCTGGCCGCGCGCGTCGTGCAGCATCGCGCTGGGCAGCGCCTGTGCCGCCTCGCCCAGTTCAAGGTCACGCTCGCTGATCAGCTCGCCTTCGGCCATGATCGCAGCCCGCTGCACGCGATTGAGCAGTTCACGCACATTGCCGGGCCAGCCAAAACGCCGCATCGCCTGGCTTGCGGTGGGCGAGAAGCCGCGTGCGCGCACCGCGTGGCGCCGCCGGAAGCAACGCAGGAAGTGCTCGGCCAGCAACAGCACATCGGCGCCGCGCTCGCGTAGCGGCGGCATCAGCAGGCGCAGCACGTTGAGCCGGTAATAGAGATCGCTACGGAACCGTCCCTGCGCCACGGCCTGTTCCAGTTCCACGTGGGTCGCGGCCAGCACGCGGACATCGGCACGCAGCGACTGGCTGCTGCCGACACGCTCGAACGTCCCCTCCTGCAACACCCGCAGCAGGCTGGTCTGCGCCTCGCCGGGCAGATCGCCCACTTCATCCAGGAACACAGAGCCGCCGTGGGCAGATTCGAACACGCCGATCTGGCGCTTGTCGGCGCCGGTAAAGGAACCGCGCTCGTGCCCGAACAGCTCCGACTGCACCAGGTTGGCCGGAATGGCACCGCAGTTCACTGCGATGAAAGGCTTGCCGGCACGCCCGGACAGCGCATGCAACGCGTGCGCGGCCAGCTCCTTGCCGGTGCCGGTTTCGCCGGTGACCAGCACCGGCAGCTCCACCGGCGCGAACTTGTGCAGCACCGTGCGCACCGCATGCAGCGCCGGACTTTCGCCGATCAATGCGCGCGGCTCCTGCCCAGCGCAGGCCTCGTCGGTGGGTGGATCATCCGCCTCGAATTGGCTGCGCATCGCGCAGACCAGGTCCTGCAGGCCGAATGGCAGGGTGAACCGCGCAGGACAGTGCTGCAGCACGGGCAACCATGCCGACGGTGTGGCGCCTGCCCCCGGCGGCAGCACCGCCAACCAGGGTAGATGTTTGTGCTGCTCGATCCATGGCACGAGCAACTGCAATGCCGTCGCATCCAGGTGGCGAAGATCCAGCACCGCGAGCAATCGATCGCGGCCACGCAACCCGATCGCCATGGCAGGGTCAGGTTGAATGCTGCGCACGTACCAGCCCGCGGCGGCGAGCGCACTGCGCTCGTTCGGCAGCGGCTGGCCAAACCACAGCACACAGCGTGAGCTTGAAGCTTCCGGGACCGCCGCCATGCTTCCCCCAGCATCCGGACTCCGTCGGCGGACTGTCAGTCGATCACCGGCGTGCCGCCCTCCGCCGGGACTCCCACGGCCACCAGGGCGGCCTTTGTTGGGCGGATCCTAGCGCTGCGCTAAACGGCTGCGCAATGAGCAGCGCGTAAAGAAATCATCGACTGAAGCGGTACCGTTGCAGTCCGCGGCGGCGCCTGTAACAACAATGCGACAGTCGGCCAACCGCCTTGCCCCGTGGCGCCTGCGGGCTGCGCAATCCCAACACTTTCGCGACGCCGTTGTAACGCATCGGCAGCACCCCACCCCGCGGCACTGCAGGCATCGGCTGCTGCACCAGCCTTTGGCAGTTGGCACGGTTGATGCGTGGTTCCGCCGCACCCATCGCGGGAGATCGGCATGGACGGCAGCACCCTGAATTGCGGACTGGCGGTATCGCTGGCGCTTGCCCTGCTCGCGGTATCCCCAGCGACGGTCGCCTCCGGCGCCCGCCAGGGCGTGAAGGCACAACCGGGCGAAATCGTCCTGTTGCGCGATGTCTCCACACGGCCGGCCTATCGCATGGCGCCCCCGGGCGTCGCGCTGATCGCCGACCCCAAGCCGCAGCGCGAAATTGCCGCTGCGCTGGGCGCCGGCAACCCGTCCAGCGGAATGGATGAACTGAGCGACGAAGACTACGCCGGCATGGGGGCGGGCCACAGCGCCGCACACGCCCCGGCGCACGGCACCACGGTCGAACGCGTGACCCAGCAGGCGCTCGGCGGCACGCTCGGCCGCGGCAGTGACAACACGATCGGCAGCAGCCTTGGTGGCGCGCTGAGTGGACCACTGGGCGCGGTGGGCAGCAGCACGCGCGGCATCGGCGATACGGTACGCGGTGCACTGGCCCAGTTCCCGTTGCAGGGCCCGGCCCAGGCGGGTGGCAAGTGAAGCGCCTGCGCTGGCCATTGCTGCTCATCGCGCTCACGCCGTGGGCGGCGCTGGCCGATGACTACAGCGGCATGCTGGCCTACCTCGACGTGGCGCGCATCGAGGGCCGCGCACTGGCCGGTGCCAGCGGCGCGATCGCGGTGAACCAGGCCGCCGGTGATCTCAACCAGCAGGCCAACCTGCGCGGCTTCGCCAAAGGCGAGCGTGCCGACGTGGCCACCAGTGCCCAGCAGCTGCAGCGCGGCAACCGGGTGCTGTCGGCGCCGTTGCAGGCACGCGCCGGGATCCACGGTGACGCGCTGGCAGGCGCCAGCGGCATCGCATCCATCAACCAGGCCAGCGGCATCGCCAACACGACGCTCAACGTCGTCAGCGCGACGCTGGCCCGACAGGGCATACGCGAAACCGACGACTCGGCCTTGGCCGGCGAAGGTTCCGCGTTGGCAGGGGGGCGGGACGACGCCGGCCACGGCGTCGCTGCCGGTACCCGCAGCGCCGGTGTAGCCAGCACCGCACTGCGGGGATTCGACGGTGTCCTGCAACTCAATCAGATCGCGGGCAGCGGCAACGACACGGCCAATGTGCTGGGCCTGGTCGTGCAGGACCGCCCGTGACAACCACCCAACCGATGCACCACCTGATGAGAGAGAGGGCACCATGAAAGCGACCGTCAAACGGACCATGCTCGCCATGGCGATTGCCACTGCCTCGACCGCCGCTGCGGCCAATGGCTGGGACAACCAGAACGCCAACGCGAACATCAACCACAACCACACCGTCAGCGAAACCCGCAACGACACCCACAATCACACCGACAACGACGTGCGCAACCGCACCGTCAACGTCAACGTGCAGAAGCACAGCACCATCCAGGCCGACGAACGCAAGGAAAAGAACAACCACGGCGTTGACGTGAACCTGGAAAAGGACCTGCGCCTGAGCACCGACGTCAACTTCTCCGGTGACCCGACCATCACCGGTGACATCGACCTCGACTCGGCGGCCATCGCGGTGATCGACAACCGCCAGTCGATCAGCAACAACGCCACCAGCAACAGCCTGGTCACCAACCGCGCCTCGATCGGCGACAACGTAGGCGCGGGCGCGTCCGGCAACCTCGGCTTCAACGTGGTCTCCGGCGACAACAACGCGCAGGACAACGCCGCATCGCTGTCGGCGGCCGACGCCTCCTTCAGCTTCGGCATGGCCGATGCCGAGGTGTTCGTCAACCAGGCCGGGTTCGGCAACGTCACCCAGAATTCCGGGGTGACCAATGCTGCCAGCCTCGGTGGCAACGCCTTCGGCGGCGCGTCCGGCAACATCGGCGTGAACATCGCCTCGGGCAACAACAACGAGCAGAAGAATGCGCTCGCCGCCTCGGTGGCAACCACCGCCGTGGCGCAGTCCAGCATCAGTTCCAACCAGGTCTCCACCGGCAACTCGGTCAGCAACGCCGGCTTCGTGCGGTCCTACACCGATACCGTGCAGGTCGGCATGCGCGGCAGCGTCAGTGGCCTGACCCTGGGCTACGGCGCGGGCACCTACCGCGGCACCGGCAACGCCTACCAGATGGCCAACTACTACCTGGATACATGGAACGGCGCACTGCCGCACCCGGGTGGCAACAGCACCGGCCACATCGACCTGGACAACGAGATCCAGAACGCCACGATGAACCCCAACCGGCCGGGGGTGGGCGGCCTGGGCTTCGATACGCGTGAAAGCGGCACCAGCCAGTTCGTCGAACTGGGCGTGGCCGACCTGTATGCCAGCCTCAGCGGCACGGTCAGCACCACGCGCTGGGTGAACGTGGATGCCACCAACACCTCGGCGTTGTCGGGCAGTGCCTTCTCCGGCGCCTCCGGCAACATCGGCGTGAACGTGGCCTCGGGCACCGGCAACCTGCAGGCCAACAGCCTCGCCCTGGCCGTCGCCCAGCCCAGCACCGGCGGCGGTGGCAGCGGCGAGTAAGCGCAAACCCCGGCCGTCCGCCAATGGCCGGGTTCCCGGGAGCCCCTGTTCCTCCTCCCCCTTGGAACAGGGGCTCCCCCCTGCTGCCGGAGACCGTGATGAGCCGTTGCCGTCTTTCGATGCGCCTGCTGTGCTGCCTGATGTTGCTGGCCACTGGGTCGGCGTGGGCCGGCGAGGTGCGCTTCAGTGGCGTGCTGCCCAACGGCGCGCTGCTGCAGCAGAAGGTGGAGAGCATGCAGGAGCGGCGCTACCGCAACGTGGTGCGCCAGCACACCGACTACAGCTGTGGGGCTGCGGCGCTGGCGACCATCCTGCGCCACGCCTACCACCTGGACACCGACGAGGCGACCGTGATCGAAGGGATGATGGGGGTATCCGACCCGGCGCTGGTGGCCGAGCGCGGCTTCTCGCTGCTCGACATCAAGCGCTACGTGGAATCACTGGGCATGCGCGGGCGCGGCTATCGCATTGACGAAACGCGGCTGCGCACCCTGCGTGTTCCCGGCCTGGTGCTGATGGATGTACGCGGCTTCCGCCATTTCGTGGTGCTCAAGCAGGTGCACCAGGGCTTCGTCGAAGTGGCCGACCCGATCCTCGGCAACCGCAGCCTGGCCTTGCCCGAGTTCCTGGCGGCCTGGCCGTCACGCGCCGTGTTCGTGGTGATCGGCAGTGATTTCGATCGCAACACGGTATTGCTGCAACCCAGCGAACGGCCCAGTGCCCGCGCGCTCTACGCGCGACAGGGGCCGATCACCGATGCCGAACTGGTCGACTTCGGCTTCAGCCATGCCGACCTGTTCTGAAGGAGGCTTCACATGTTGCGCCGTCCCGTGTTGATGGTCCTGCTGCTGGCGATCCCTGCCCTGCCCGTGCTGGCAGCAGAGGGTGCACCCGGGCGTGGGCTGAAGGAAATCCCGGACCCCGAACTGAACCTGATGCGCGGACGCTACACCGTCGGTGGCAACAGCGTGGCCTGGTTCGGGGTGACCATGGTCTCGCAATGGCAGGCCAACAATGGCACCGCGCTGCAGGGCGCGCTGACGCTGGGCATGGACTTCCGTGGCGGCGGCGCGCCGAAGCTGAGCTTCCAGCCCAGCGTGCACGTGACCGCCGCCGATGCGCCGCTGCCGGCCACGCCCGGGCGCAGCATCGACAGCAGCGGCCTGGCCAACGTCAGTGGGTTGGTGCAGAGCGTGCAGGTGGCCGGCGATGGCAACGCCGCGCGCAACGCCACCACGCTGCTGGTGCGTGACGGTGAGGTGCCCGCATCACCCGCCGACGGTGCGCATTCGGCCAGCGCACAGCAGGCCGGGGTGAGCGCCAGCGCCGTGCTCGACGGCAATCAGGCGCGCCTGCAGTTGCAGGTGGATGGCCAGGGCCTGGTCCAGCAATGGATACGCAATGGCAGCGTCGGCCAGGGCATTGCCCTGGCCGGTGATGGCCAGGCAGCCAGCAACCAGCTGCGGCTGGAGCTGGTACGCAACACCGCGGGCGGCAACCTGCCGTTGAGCCAGAACGTGGCCCAGGCAATTGCGTTGAACCGCGGCATGGGGCCGGGCCAGTAGTACGGCGCGGCATTGGGGGACGCGTTGCACAACGCAGGATACGAACATGCATACCCTTCTGAGGATCACCCCGTTGGCGCTGGCGGCGCTGGCGGGCACCGCCCTCGCCGCGCCACCAACGGCCGACGACAGCGCCGATGTACAGGCCCTGGCCAACCAGCTGGAGCAGCTGAAGAGCAACTACGCCCAGGAGGTTCGACGATTGCGCGAGCTGGACATGCAGGTCCAGGCCATGCAGGCGCGATTGAGTGGGCGCACGGGGCCTGCCGGGCCGGCGACGACGGCGGCAACGGGCACGCCAGTCGAGCCTGGCTCGACTCTACAAACGCCGCCGGGTGGTGAGGGCTATGCCAGCACCGCTGCTGAAGCACAACAGGCCAAGCAGGAATCACGGCGCAGCGTGGATGATGTGAAGCAACAACAGTCTGCCTTGTTCTCGCGTCGTTTCACCATCGAGAACAGCCTCACCTACGCCCGCTACGATCGCAAGCAGCTTACCCTCAATGGCTTCCTGGCACTGGATGCGATCTTCCTCGGCAACATCGCCATCGAGAACGTGGAGTCCGATTCGCTCACCTACAACCTGGCCGCCCGCTGGGGCGTAAGCCCGAACCTGACGCTCAACCTGGATGTGCCGTATCTCGCACGCCGCACGGTGTACCAGAAGGGCGGAGCCGGTGGCGCCGCCGCCGCCATCGCCCAGGAGGAGACCAACGGCAATGGTTTGGGCGATATCGGCCTGAGCGCAAACTACCGCCTGTTCGGTGAACGTGGCTGGCGGCCGGAAACGGTGCTCACGGCTGGGGTGACTGCGCCGACCGGACGCGCGCCCTACGGCCTGGACTGGAAGGTGATCGAGCGCGACAACGACGACTACATCCGCTTCGCCGTGCCGAAAGAGCAGCCCACCGGCAACGGCGTGTGGCAGGCCAATGTCGGCCTGTCGATGGTCAAGACCGCCGACCCCGCCATTCTGTTCGCCAATCTGGGCTACGTGCATTCGTTCCCGCGTGGCTTCAATGACATCGACAGCAACCCGGACACCGTCAATCCCGGCGACGTGAAGCTCGGTGGCTCGGTGTATTTCGGCGCCGGCGTGGCATTTGCGTTCAACGAACGCACCAGCCTCAGCCTGTCCTTCAGCGACCGCATCAGCGCCCGCGCCTCGACCCGTTTCCAGGGCGGACAGTGGATGAAGGTGATCGGTAGCGACGCCAACGCGGCGTCACTGAATCTCGGCGTGACCTACGCGCTGAACCCGCACACCACCCTGGTCACCCTGCTCGGTATCGGCCTGACCCCGGATGCCCCGGACTTCACCCTGGCCTTCAAGATCCCATACATGCTCTAGCCCTGATGCCCCGGCGACGGCGCGGCCCCGACCCGCCGTCGTCGATTCCGCCGCATCCATGCCGATCCACGCAATGGCACCGCATTGCGCGTCGATTTCGCCGATTCCCGCAGTCTCCCCGTTTCTAGCATGCCCCTGAGCCGGCCATTCCAGGCCTCGCGCCGCGCAGGGTGCTCCATGCTGAACATCATCCGCAACGACATCATCGGCTTGACCGTGCAGGACTCGAGTCCGACGGAAGCCTTGGTCCTCAACAACATCACCGTCGGAAAGGGCGGCGAAGCCATTCCGTGGAACACCTACGGCATGGAGATCGAGTTCTGTACGCACGACAGTTCGATCTTCGCATTCACCCATGTGACCGCCGCCCGCCTCAGGCCCGGAGAGATCGCGTGGAAGAACACCACGAAGCTGGACCTCGGCGAGAACGGCCCATGGATGATCGAATCCGATTCCGACCACACCTTTGAACTTGTCAGTCCGCCCCTGCACTTCAGCACCATCGAAGCAGCGTACGCGTTCAAAGCCAAGCTGGTTCAGGCGCTCCGCGATTCGGTCGCGGTCACCGTGCCCCCGCCGGAGGACCGCATGGAGATCGACGATCCGCCGATGGACGACGGCACACCGATCGTAGCCTGCCTCTTCCACCATTGGGAGGAGCGCTTCCAAGGGCGCCTGCGCGCCCTTCTCACTGATGCCGCCAATGCTGGCCTGATTGGCCTGCACGAGCGGGACAACGCTGCACAACAGCTTGCGCCTGCCCGCTGCGAGTACGCCGACTGGACCCGGGTGGACGCGGAGGTCAATCGCTACAACGTTGACGATGGCATCAACATTCCTGCCGCCCGCTATCGCCTCCAGTTGCAGCAGGACACGTGGCCGGGCTACACACGGCAGATCATTCTTGCCAAGTACAGCAAGTTCTGGTCCAGCGGATTCTCCTCGCAGATGAACCTGCCCATGACCCTGTGCGGCTACTACCTGTACATGCTGCGCAAGACAGCCATGCCCCGGTACACCGAACTGCTCACCGGCCTCGGGCATCCTCCGTGCATCACCGAGCGCGACAACCGCAAGCTCAATCACTGGTACTGGCGGCATGTCCTGCTGCGCGCCTGCTGTGGCTACATCTTCAATGTACAGGGCCTGGACAGGCAGCATGCATTCGACCCGGTGCAGCTGCCGCGATGCGCCGTGCTCTACCTGGTCTCAAGCAAGCTGCTCACCGGCGCGATGGCCGCCATCAGCGAGCCCATGCAGCTGGAAATGCAGCGCGCTGCGTGGGACGCCAGCTCCACCCAGGCCATCGACGCGGACCAGGGCAGCACGTTGACAGCGGCGCAGCGTGACTGGGCGCCCTATCACAGCAGCCTGAAGGACCTGACCGGCATCTGGTTGAAAGCCTCGCTGCTGGACGTGCTGCGCACCCAGGATCTGGCGACCTACCAATGGGCGGTGCTGAACCTGCCTACGGTGCTGAGAGAACCCACCATCTGGCGCAACGCGTTCGAAGACTGGGATGTGCTCAACACCATCGAACGGCTGCGCGATCGCGCGGATGTGGACTGGAATGACCTGGACTACTTCCGCCGCCGTGAAACCCGTGCGGCGCTGACCGCACGCATACAGGCCGTCGCGCGGGAACTGGCTGATCGGTTGACCGATCTCGGCCAACCGCTGCCACCGGTGCCGGGGCCGGTTGACCTGCCACCGCCAGATCAACGCCGCTTCCTGGAACGCGAAGGCGTTCCGCCATGGGAAGCGCGCTACGACACGTTGTACCGGCCGATCGTCACCGACGCCGAGGGCAATGCCGTGCAGCCTGCCCGCTATCTGATCGAACACCGCAACAACTGACCGCAACCACCCACCCGAAGGAGAACACTGATGCCCCAGGTCTATGCCGCCGTACGATCCGGCACCCAATGGTTGATTGCCCAGAAGCGCACTACCAACAACTGGTGGAGCGCCTATGCCACTCCGGTTCTGGTGATGGAGGCTGGGGCGCTGTTGAACACGGCGCTGACTTCGGCGAGCCGCGCTGCCCAGACCGACAGCGCCATCACACTGCTGACCAATGCCGAGACCGCCGCCCGTACCGCTTGGGGTACGGTGACGGCCAATGCCACCGCCATTTCAGCGATCGCCACCGCGGCGAGCCAGGTCCAGACAGCCCGCGGCATCAACACCGTCGAGGCGCTGCAGGCAGCGATTCCGTCGGTGCTGACCGCAGTCGATCGCGCCTCGCTGGCCGCCGGTTTTGCGGGTCGCGTCGCGCTCGGCGCACCTCCCATCACCGTGTGGCCGGATGCCGCGCTTGGCGCGCGCATTGTCACGGCGCAGCAGGCGCTGGAAACCTGGGTCGCCCAGCGGCCGCTGGTAACCATCAACCAGGCCGGGCAATGGGCACTTCCCGGAGGCGCGATGGGCGCTACCGAAGCCGCCGAAGCGGCGGCCCGTCGTGAGTTCGCCGAGGAAACCGGATTGACCCTCGATGCCAGCTATGTGATGGACCAGACCGTGGCGTTCCGTGACCCGCCGGACCAGGTGCTGTTCTTCCTGGTCTGCTTCGCCGCGCCCGCCGATATCGATCTGGCGACCGTGGCGACCACCCTCAACCAGAATCTGGCGCCACGACCGGCCTGGATGGGCCGCCCTACGTCGGATTCAATCGTGGATTGGGAACTGTCGCGCGTGCAACGGGTGGAACAAGCCGAGATCTCCTCGCAGCTGGGTGTACGCCAGCCAGTGATTCCACCTCCAGGCGGTCCCGCGCATCGGCAGAGCATCGACTGGTATGCCGCAATCGCGCGCTACATCGAGGGCCTGCCCGCAGAGTGAGACTGAGACTGAGGCTGCAGGTGATGGGACCGCGCGGGGGCTGATGCGCAATCGTCGAAATACCGCACCGACCAGCAATCCGCCCGTATCACGGCCCCGATCTTCACACCGTTTTCCCCGCATTCTCCGTCGATTCCACCAATCCGCCAGCAGCGCTTCTTTCTACTCTGCATCCACGGTGAAGCACACGCAGTTACGCACCACGCACCGTGACGCTGGATACCACGCACTTCCACCTTTTCGCAGGAGCAGGACATGGCATTTCCAACCGCGGTAAACGACCAGATCACCGATTCGGTCACCCAGGCCAACACCAAGGTGCTGGGCGATGCGCCCGCCGTGGCGGTGGGCAATCTGTACCAGGCCACCGCACAGGCACTGGCCAACGCCGCCCACAACGCCACCAACGCGCAGCAGCAGTCCTATGTGACCGCGCAGTCGGCCACCACCATGGGCGTGGCCACGCTGTACTCGATCGATACCGCCACCACCGCCGTGGCAAGCAAGGAAATCCTCAGCACCCGCGTTCGCGGGCTGGGTTCCTGATCTGTCGTTCCGTAGCTGACCCGCCAACCTCAAGGAGATCGATATGGCATTCCCGACCGCTGTAAACGACCAGATCACCGATTCAGTCACCCAGGTCAACACCAAAGTGCTGGGCGACGGCCCCGCCGTGGCCATGGGCAACCTCTACCAGGCCACCGCGCAGGCGCTGGCCAACGCTGCCCACAATGCCACCAATGCCCAGCAGCAGTCCTATGTGACTGCGCAGGCCGCCACCACCATGGGGGTGGCCACCCTGTACGCGATCGATACCGCCACCACCGGCGTGGCCACCAAGCAGATCCTCGGCGCGTGATGCGCCGGCAGGCAAGGAGCTGAGCCATGGCATTTCCCACGGCCGTCAACGACCAGATCACCGACTCGGTCAGCCAGGCCAACCTGCAGGTGCTGGGCGTGGCGCCTGCCACGGCGATGGGCACGCTGTACCAGGCCACCGCACAGGCATTGGCCAATGCCGCCCATAACGCGACGCTCGCCCAGCAGCAGATGTATGTCACGGCACAGGCCGCGACCACCATGGGCGTCGCGCTGCTCTACGCCGTCGATACCGGCGCCACCGGCGCCGCCACCCGGAAGATTCTCGGCTGAACCCGTTGAGTGCCGGCAATCTCCGTTCCCGTAGTGCTGTCCATCCTAGGAGCTTCCACCATGGCATTTCCCACCGCCGTCAACAGCCAGATCACCGATTCGGTCTCGCAGGTCAACACCAAGGTGCTTGGTGATGCGCCGGCCATCGCAATGGGCAACCTGTTCGTCGCCACCAGCCAGGCACTGTCCAATGCGGCGCACAACGCCACCAACAACCAGCAGCAGTCCTACGTGACCATGCAGGCGTCGACCACCCAAGGGGTGTCCACGCTGTATTCGATCGACACCGCCTCCAACGGCGTAGCCACCCGCGAAATCCTGGGTCTGCGCTGACGTGTCGGCCCGGCGTGACGCCAACCACCGCGCCCCCGCCCCGGGTGGCGTCACGTCGGGCCCCTGATCGATGGCCGCATCGCCTGCCACCGGCTACCTGCTGGATGCCACCAGCGCCGGGGCCGGGCTGGCGATCGCCCTCGCCCCCTCGTTCGCGATGTCCGCCACTCACCTGGCGATGGCCGACAGCCTCGGCCTGGCAATGCAGAACGCGGCGGCCAACCAGCAACGCGGCCAGGTGACCGCCAGCGCGAGCCTGGCCCAGGTCCTGGCCCTGATCCTCCAGAAGGGAGCCGTTCCGTCATGAGCAGTGAGAACACCGTCAACAGCCAGATCGTCGACAGCGTCAGTGCGGCCTCGACCCTGCTGGTGGCCCAGGGTCCGGCGCAATCCTTCAGCATGCTGGACATGGTGATGCTGGAAACGCTGGGCACGGCCATGCACAACGCGGTCGCGCGCCAGCAGGGCGCGGGCATGGTCAGCAACGCCGCGGTCACCGCCACCTGCGCCAAGATGATCAACGCCCCCTGGCCGGCACCACCCCCCGCTCCGGAACCCCCTCCGCCGCCACCGCCGCAGGTCATCCCCCTGCCTGGACCGGTGCCGACGCCCCCTTCGCCTGCGGCAGTGATCGCCGCGGCCACCGCAGAAGGAAAGACCGCCATCAGCGTCCTGCAGGCACAGACCCACGGTGCCACTGCCGACGCTGCGGCCGCTACCACCAGCCTGCATACGCTTGAACAGCTTGCAGGAACGGCGGCAGCGCCCGCGCCCGGTCCTGCGCCCGACCCCTCGTCCGGTCCGGATCCGGCCGCAGGTCCCGCCCAGGATCCCGCGCCAGACTCCCCGCCCTCCCCGGCCACAGACCACGCTGGCGCCGGAACCTGACACCGCGCAGGCCGCCTGCGGCCGCACCCGCCCATCAAGGAGCCCGTATGGACCCGAGCAACGTCAACGCCCAGGTCATCGATGTGATCAACCAGGTGCAGACGGCCACCATGTCCGCAACCGTGGTGAAGACCAGCGGCGCCGGCAAGGCCTACCAGTCGGTGGCCCAGTCGGCGGCCATCGCCGTGCAGGACGCCGCCGACGCCCTGCGCAATGTCTCCACCATCGCGACTACCGCGGCCGGCGTGGCCATGGCCCAGTACCTGGCGACGGGGGACGAAAAATATGCGAGGGTACTCACCCAGGCACAGTCCATGATGCAGGGGGCGACCGACGACTTCACCCGCGTCGGCAGTGCTGCTGCGAACGTCCTCAAGGATTTTCCGGCCCAGTGAGGCCGCCAAGGAGAGCCACGCATGAGCGTTTTCATTGCCGGTCGTTCCATCCCCCAGGCTACCCTGCTCAGTCCATCCAGCAGGCGCGTTCTTCGGTTCATCGACGGCGGCGAGCAATGGCTGAGGTGGGCCATTGAATCGCATGAGCACCGTTATTCCTTCGCCGACGAAGGCGCGATGCTTGAGGGCGTGCAACAGGGTCTGCACGGTTCACGCATGACATGGTTGCCGCGCATCGGGTTGCAGATCGGCCCGATCAAGCTGCTCAGCCTCGGCAGCAGCGAACTCGATGCTCTGCTTCACATCGAGCTGGGCGAGGAAACACGCTTGTCGCACAGCGAGGCGCAGGGAGTGCTGGCACGGCACCGGATGCTGACCAACACCGAACTCGGCGCTTCCCGTGCCTTCCTGGCCTCGATCGGTGCCGCGGATGCCCCCCTGCTGCAGCAACTGGATTTTCGTGAATCGCTGGCGCTCCATCAGCTGGCCGGTGAGGTGGGAATGTCCACGGCCGGGCACGATGATCTGGCCGACGCCGCCAGCTTCGCGTTGCTGCACGCACGCAGGCCCATCGAGTTTGCCGACTACTTCCGCTTCTACCGACGGGTAAATGCCGGCGGCGATAGCCGCGAGCATCGGCTGACGCGTGCCACCCGCGCGTTGCAGCAGGTGCTGCCAATCCTGTTCGGTTTCCTGGACGGGCCGCAGCTGCAACAGCTGCCATCGCCGGAGCAGGTGCGCGAGGCGATCGCCGCCAGCCTGGCTGCGAACCGGCAGATCGGCTATGCCCGCATCTCGCTGGCGGCCCAGCAGATGGCTGCGTGCTTCGACAACGATCCCGACCTTCTGCTGGATGACAACCGGCTGCGCGAAGCAGTGCGTTGGCAGCTGCGCGATGCGCAGGAATTCCTCAACGAACACCCGGTCTCCCGTGGCCAGCTCGGCCAGGATGGTGCCAGCGTGCAGTTCGCGATCGATGGCTCCAAAGCGCAGGCGCTGATACAGGTAGAGGACAACGTGATCACCCTGCAGGATTACCGCAGGACCCGCCGCTACCTGGGCGATGAAGCGCAGGTGGGTTATCAGGCGGATGCAGTGTGAACCCGCCTCCGGCGCCAGGTGGTGACGGCGTACAGGCGGCCACGGAGGCCCTCGGCTCGATGGCCGGCGCAGCCGTTGCCGCCGGACGCGTCGAGGCCCGGCAACAGGCGCAGAAGATCCTGGCGGATGCCCAGGCGGCATTGCGCCACATCCTGGGGGAGCGCGCTGACGGCTCCCCCTCCCCAGCCCCAGAAGGAGTTCCGGCAATGACCTTCCCGACCCCGCTGCCCCCGCACCCCAAGCCCGTCCACCCCAGCGGCAAGACACCCATGGAGATCGCGCAGGAGCTGGCCGAAGCTGCGCTTGCTGCAAGCGAGGAAGGCATCCGCGCAGCGATGGCGGTCTCCCAGCAGGCGATCGAGGCCGCCAATGAAGCCGCCCGACGGGCCGACCAGGCCGCTGAAGAAGCCGTGCGCAGGGCGGCCGAAGCGAACGCCAGGTAGCGTCCGCTGCGGCGATGACATGCCCCGGCCAGGCTCGCGCCTGTGCCGGGTTTTCTTATTGGTCCGGTACGCGGCGATAGCTGCGCGGACTGACCCCGACCACGCGGCGGAAGCTCTTCTCGAAGTGGCTCAGGTCGCCGAAGCCGACCTGCAGGGCGACATCGGTGATGCGCAGGCGCTGGCCCCCGCGCAGCAACTGTTTGGCATGCTCGATGCGCAGCTGCTGCAACAGCAGCTTGAAGGTGGTGCCCAGCTCGCTGCGGAACAGGAACCCGAGGTGCGACTGGCTGACATGCGCCTGCCGCGCCAGGTCGCCCAGCGTCACCGGTTCGGCGGCGTGATCCTTCAGATAGGCCAGTGCGCGCTTGAGCCCGTCGTGCAGGCCTTCATGCGATGCCGCGGATGCGGCAGCAGCAACCCGATGCTCTTCCTGGGCGTTCGCCAGCAGATCCCCCGCAGGCTGCAGGGGCAGGCCAATGCCGGCAGGGTCGGCACAGGCAGCGGCGCCGGCCAGCTTCAACCCCGGCGCATGACGAAGTACATCTTCGCGGTGGATGTTGCGGCCACCGGTCATCACCGCAAGGCGAACCACCACACGCTCCATCTCCAGAAGATTGCCCGGCCAGTCGTGGCCGCGCAGCGCGTCCAGCACGTCTTCGCTGATGACATGCGGATTGAACCCGTGCAGCTGCAGCGAACGTGCCACCAGTGCATCGATGTCTTCGCTGCGCTCCCGCAGTGGGGGAATATCCACGGTAAGGAATTCCAGGCCGGCCAGCAGTGCACGCGAGAACTGGCGTTCGCGCACGCGCTGCTCCAGGTCGGCGCTGGTCGAGGCAATGACCCGGATGGCACGGGACGCGCCGGCGTCAGCCGTCGCCGAGTGCAGGCCGCGGATGCAATGCGAGAGCTGCGCCTGCAGGGGTACGGGAAGTTCGTCCACTTCGTGGAAGTAGACGGTTCCGCCGCGGGCGCGGTCGAACCAGTCGGCAGGTCCTTCCTGCGGGTGGGCGCAGTTGACTTCGACAAACGGCCCTCGCCGTCGCGGGCCGCAACTGTGCAGGGCCGCGGCCAGCTCCATCTTCTCGGTGCCGAACTCGCCGCGCAGCAGCACCGGCAGCCGGCTTGCCGCGGCGCGCTCGACGAATTCCTCCATCCGTTTCAGTGCATCGCAGGCGCCCACCAGCAGCAACGAACGGCTCAGCGCCTGCTCCGCCCAGGCCTGCGCCTCGTAGCGCTTGATCAGGTGTGCGCAACGGTGCGCGAACACTTCGCCCAGCGCCAGCGCGCTGCTGTCCAGATCCCCGGCTTGCCCTTCCAGCTGCAGCTCACCGAGCACTTCGCCGCCATAGCGGATCGGCAGGCGCTGGCCGCTGCCGCGCGCCCGCGTGCCGGCCGCGGCGGTGGTTGCGTCCGACGTGCTGGTGCCGGGCCCGCGCAGATGGACGCGACCTCCGCGCAATGCATGGTGCTGCGAGAACTCCTTGACGAACGCGCCCAACAGGTCCGGCAGGGACCGGTACGGTCGATAGGCGCGCTGCAACATCTCACTGACTTGCCTGTGCATTGAAACTCCCCTTGCGAATGGCGCCCCGGTGCTCCTGCACCAGGCGATCGCGCAATGCGTAGCGTCTGGCTTCATTGCGTGATGCTGCGATGCCAACGCCGCACTCCGCGCCAGCCGTTGCACACGCAGATCAACGCGCACGCTGTCCGCCCCCATGCCCCCAGGGGATTGCCGTCGGTGGGTCGACGATGCGGACGTCGGACGGATCCGGATTCCCCCAGCGTCTTCACGGCGCCGGGTGTTCCGATTAACCAACCGGAGTTTCAAGAGAAACCTGATGATAATCACGTGAATATCCATGGCATCCGGCCGCCTTCACGTCCCACAGGGTGCGGCACCGGCAGAAAGCACGCATTTTCACGGGCTCTGGCGCGGTCCAGTGATGTCTGCGCAGCGCGCAGTATTCCGCCCCTGTCCTGCAGCGGGAACGGACCACATAATCCGCTCCCCTCGCCGCCGGCCAGATCGGCCCGGCCACGGTGGCATCGCGCAAGGCGCTGGGCTGGATGATCGCCTCCTTCGTCACACTGCCGCTGTGCGTCCTGCTGCTGGTGGGCTACGCACTGATCCTGCCCGCGGGCACCTGAGCCACACGGCGCCCATCTGCGGCATGATGGGCGCCCTGTCCAGATCTGGAGTCGGCCATGCCCGTTGGATTCATCGGCCTGGGCGTGATGGGAACGCCGATGGCGGCGCATCTGGCGCGTGCCGGCCACAGCGTGCGTGGCTGGTCGCGCTCCGACCGCAACCATGCGGCCGCGCGCGCCGCCGACATCGACGTCTGCAAGGCAGTGGACGAAGTATTCGCCGCCTGCGACACGCTCATCCTGATGCTGGCCAATGACGGTGCCATCGACAGCGTGCTCGATCGGCATGGCGCGGCGTTCGCCGGGCGGGTCGAGGGCCGCCTGCTGATCAACATGGGCACCAGCTCGGCAGCGTACTCACAGGCGCTGGCCGAACAGATCCGCGCCGCGGGTGGCCGCTACGTGGAAGCGCCGGTGTCCGGTTCACGCGTGCAGGCCGAAGCGGCGCAGCTGGTGATCCTGCTGGCTGGCAGCGAGGCCGATCTCGCCGTGGCCACACCGTTGCTGGCGCCGATGGGCCGGCAGACGGTGGGCTGCGGCAGCGTGCCGTCTGCGTTGCGCATGAAGCTGGCGGTGAACCTGTACCTCATTACGCTGGTCACCGGCCTGGCCGAAGCCGTGCACTTTGCCGAAGCCCACGGCATTGAGCTGGAACGCTTCGCCCAGGTGCTCAATGCCGGACCGATGGCCAGTGACGTGTCACGGATCAAGCTGGACAAGATGGCCCGTGGCGACTTTGCCGTGCAGGCATCGATCACCGACGTGCACAAGAACAGCGTGCTGGTGGCCGCCGCCGCACGCGAGGTCGGCATGCACGCACCGCTGATCCACGCCAGCGATGCCCTGTTCGCGCAGGCGCAGAACGCCGGGCTGGGCGCGCTGGACATGGCCGCCGTGCTGCAGGCGGTACGTGCCGGCCCGGGCGGTCCCGGCCGGGCCTGATCGGGATTCATCTTCCGGCACTCCTGCCGTCCCCGGCCGCTGCTATATTCAGCCCAGGTCGGCAGGCATGGTGCCTGCCCTCGAATCACAGGGAGTTGGACATGGGTCTGGTACAGGCAGTCAAGGGTGCGGTAGGCGGTGTTCTCGCCGACCAGTGGAAGGACTTCTACACCGTGCCGGCAGGCCTGCCGTCCACCGCTGCCCTGTTCGCGGCGGTACCCCAGGGCACCAATGCCGGTCGCGGCTCCAACACCAGCGGCTCGTCCAACATCATCAGCAATGGCTCGAAGATCGTCGTGCCGGAAGGCTACGGCCTGCTGCTGTTCCAGGACGGCGCGATCACCGCCTTCGTCGCCGAGCCGGGTGGCTACGAGTGGCGTTCGGATGATCTGAACTCGCAGTCGATCTTCGCCGGTGATGGCCTGGTCAGCACCTTCATCAAGCAGAGCTGGGAACGCTTCAAGTTCGGCGGCCAGCCCGGCTCGCAGCAGGCCGCGTACTTCGTGTCGCTGAAGGAACTGCCGGACAACCGCTTCGGTACCCAGTCGGAAATCTACTGGGACGACGGCTTCCTCAACACCCAGGTCGGTGCGGTCACCCGGGGCTCGTATACGCTGAAGATCGTCGACCCGATCCTGTTCGTGAAGAACTTCGTGCCGGCCAGCTACCTGCGGCCGGGCCAGGTGTTCGATTTCACCGACCTGGACAACGCCGCCGCCAGCCAGCTGTTCAATGAAGTGGTCGGTTCGCTGGCACCGGCCTTCAGTCTGTATACCAACGATCCTGGCAAGGGCAACCGCATCACCAAGCTGCAGCAGGATTCGCTGGGCTTCGCGCAGAGCCTGTCGGCCGCGGTCGAACAGGGCTACCAGTGGAAATCCGATCGCGGCCTGGCCATCGTCAAGACCGCCATCGTCTCCATCGAGTACGACGCCAACACCCGTGAACTGCTGAAGACCGTGCAGCGCGCCGATGCGCTGTCCGGTTCGCGCGGCAACTCCAACCTGCAGGCCAGCGTCGCCCAGGGCATCCAGTCGGCCGGCGAAAACGGCGGTGCGGCAGGCCTGGTGGGTGTCGGCATGGCCTCGGGCATGTTCGGCGTCGGCGGCATGCAGCAGCCGGTGACGCCGGCCGCGGATGATCCGGTGGCCAAGCTGAAGAAGGCCAAGGAGATGCTGGACCTGGGCCTGATCACCCAGGGCGACTATGACGCCCTGAAGGCCAAGGCACTGGGCCTGTAACGGCAGGACGCGCAACGAACATGTCCGATCCCCGAAACGGCCCCCCGCCGCTGCCCGGATCCATGCCTGCAACGCCGCCGCCCTTGCCGGCGGCGGCGTTGGATGGGCCCGGTTCGCCGCAGGACGTCCCTCCCCTGCCCGGCAGCTTCCCGCTGGACACTTCGAAACTGCCGCAGGCCATCCGCGAAGAGGTGGAAGCGCCCGACCCGCTGGCCATCGACACTTCGGCCAGCGAACTGAAGGACGGCCTCAACCGCTGCCCGAAGTGCGGCGCCACCGACATCCGGCCCAAGGCCGGCACCGACATCCTGGTCTGCCTGTACTGCCGTCACGAATGGCATGGCGCACGCGTGGAGGAGGAGTTCGGGCTGGGCGAGGCCATCGACCAGCTGCGCGGCACGGTCATCGCCTCCGGTGCGCGTGACATCGATGCCGACACCTCGGCGCTGATGACCTTCAAGTGCACCGGCTGTGGCGCCGAAGTCACGGTCAATACCGAAAGCACGATGACGGCGCGCTGCCACTGGTGCCGCCACGTGTTCGGCGTCAACGAACAGATCACCAATGGCGCCGTGCCCGACGCGGTGCTGCCGTTCCACATCAAGAAGGACGATGCGGTCGCGCGCATCCGTCAGTTCGTGGACAAGCGGCGCATGTTCGCGCTGAAGGCGTTCAAGGACCAGTTCACCCCGGAAAACGTGGTGGGCGTGTTCCTGCCGTACATGATCGTGGACAGCAACGTCAGCGCAGCCGTGGCCGGCAAGGGCGAGATCCAGACCCGGCAGTACACGGTGGGCAGCGAGAAGAACAAGCGCACCGTGTACGACGCCGATATCTACCAGATCGAGCGCCAGGTCGACTTCACCGTTGACGATCTGCCGCTGGAATCCTCTGCCGATCGCGGCAACCTGGACATCCGCGCCAACACCAACAACATCATCAACACCATCCTGCCGTTCGACACCAAGAACGCGGTGAAGTGGAACGCCTCGTACCTGGCGGGCTACACCTCCGAGAAGCGCAACCTGGATGTGGAAAAGCTGCGCCCACGGCTTGAGGACCAGTTGCTGTCCATCGCGCGCTCGCAGGTGGAGGCCTCGGTACGCGGTTACAACCGTGGCGTGCGCTGGGAGCAGGAACAGCTGGACGTGCATGGCACCCGTTGGGTATCGATGTACCTGCCGGTCTGGCTGTACTCGTACCACCAGCCCGGCAAGAACGGCGGGATGCTGCACTACATCGCAGTGAACGGCCGTACCGGCGAAACCATGGGCAGCGTGCCGGTGCAGCAGTGGAAGATGCTGCTGGCGGCGCTGACCGCCGGCACGGTCATTGAAGCACTGGCAATCCTCATCCTGATGGCGACCTCATGAGCGACGATAGCGGCCTTTGGCTGTTGGCGGCAGGCCCGGCCGGCGCAACCGCGCTGTACTGGGCGCTGTACCGCTACTACCGCAACACCGACAAATCGCACGCCTTCGAGCACGAGACCGAGGTCAAGGCTCAACCGGTCACCGGCTCCAACCAGAAGGTGGGCCAGGTGCGGGGCACCGAGGCCACGCGGATCGACGGCGACAACGTGTACCAGTACCGGATACGGGTCGTGAGGGTGAAGCCGGAAGGCGATTGAGGAATGCGGCCGCGGTCCCATCCTGCGCTACGCTATTGCACAACCCAACAAGGAAGCAGGTTCATGCAGCGAGTATCGAGAGTTGTCGCAGGACTGCTGGTCGCCATGGCAGCAGGCGCCACGGCGCCCCCCGCCCATGCCCAGAAGGTATGCAACGTCATCGGAAAAGTTGCGGGCCTCATTCCGTCGCAGGGGGTTGCCGGTTTCGGCATGACAGTGCCGCTGACCGGCTGTTCCTGTGACCACTCCATGATCTGGATCGATACCGCCACGGATGGCGGCAAAGCCATGTACGCAGCGGTTCTCGCAGCGAAATTGAATGGGAGCCAGGTGCAGGCGACTTTCCAGGATGGCCAGGGAGCCAACTCACCGGGAAACTCCTCGATCGTGTTCCGCTATTCGGCCACCTGCAAACTGGCGGCGTTCGAAATGCTGTAGCCGGTGCGAACATCGGCCCACGACCCGTCGAGATCGATGCGGAACCCGTGGGCCCACCCGCAGATCGCTGCGGGGGAGCCCCTCCTGGCCACTGCCCGCCTCAGCCCGCCTGCCCCAGCCGCACCTTCAACTGCTGGATCTCCTGCTCGCTCACCCCGATCGACTTCAGGTAGCCCTCGGCACCGCCGTACTGGCGGTGCAGCGCGGCCAGGAACTGCTCCATGTTGTCCGGTGCGGTACCGGACATGCCGGCCATCTTGCGGCCGATCTCCGGGTTCTGCTTGATCAGCGCCATGATCTGCGCGTTCATCGCACTGTCCTTCGGCTGCCCTTCCAGGTAGTGCGCGGAAATCGCGTAGTTGTGCACGATCTCGGCCTTCGGCACGCCAGCCAGGTCCAGCAGCAGGCCGGCGATGATCCCGGTGCGGTCCTTGCCCGCGGTGCAATGGAACAGCACCGCGCCGTCCTGCTGCGCGGCAATGCGCTGGAACACCTGCTTGAACTGCGGCTGGCTATGGCCGAGCCACTGCACATAGGCCTCGCCCAGTGAATCCGGGAAACTGGTCATCATCTTCTGCAGGTCCATCTTCTCCGTGCCCATCAGCGAGATGCGCCGGTAGTCGAAGCGGTCATCCCTGGCCAGCAGGTCCGGCGACTGCGCCTGCTCGTCCGCGGTGCGCAGGTCGATGTCCAGCTTCACACCGGCGGCGGCCAATGCATCGCGATCGGCGTCGGTCAGCCGGCCGAGATCGGCGGTACGCACGAACGCAGCGGCCGGAATCGGGCCGTGGCGGCCCTGCAGGCCAGCGAAGGTGCGCACGTTCCATGCGCCCTGCAGGGGAATCACGCGCTGAGCATCGGCGGCGACGGGCTTCACGTTGGCGGCCGCGGCCTGCGGCGCCACGGCTCGCGGTGCATCGGCGGCAAGCGCGGTGGCGGCCATCGGCAGGCTCAGCAGCAGGGCAAGGGCGAGTTCGGTGGGGCGGGTCATCATGTGGGTCTCCATTGCAATCAGAAGTTGACGGCCACGTCCAGGCCGAAGGTGCGGGGGTCGTTGAAGATGCCGGTCTGGCCCAGCGCCGGGCTGTTGAGCTTGTAGAACAGGTGCTGTTCGTCCAGCAGGTTGCGCGCCCACAGCGAGAACGACATCGTGGTGCCGGTGCTGTTCACCGGCACATCCACCAGTGCCACGCGGGCGTTCACCACGAACGAACTGTCGGTCAGCATCTGGTCGTACTCGCTGGTGTAGTAGCCATCGGACCAGTTGCCGTCCACATGGAACTTCAGCGCCGAGAAGTTGGCGAACGGCACCAGGTAGTCGGCCGACAGGCTGCCCGCATTCTTCGGCGCCAGCAGCGGCTGCACGGTCACCTGCACACCGGCACCGAACGGGTCCGTGGCGGTCTGCGCATCGATCTTCGTATACGCGTAGTTGAGGCCGAGGGTGAGGTTGTCCACCGGCATCACGTTGAATTCCAGCTCCGCGCCCCGCGACTTCCCATCACTCAGTGCATTGGTGGTGACCATGGTGGTGCGGGTTTCGCCGCTGTTCGGGTCGAACGGCAGCGAGAAGTCCATCTGCTTGTGCGCGATGGTCGAATCGAACACCGCCAGGTTCAGGCGCGCACGGTTGTCCCAGAACTGCGATTTGAAGCCCAGCTCATAGGCGGTCACCTCTTCCGGCCCGAACGCGGTGTAGTTGGTCGAGCGCGAGTTGGCACCACCGGCCTTGAAGCCGGTGCTGTACCTGGCGTAGACCATCGCGTGCTCGCCCAGGTCATAGGCGATGTTGACCATCGGGTCGAAGCGGCTCCAGCGGTCCTTGAAGGCGAGATTCGTCGCCGCACCGTTGACGGTGTACAGGCTGCCCTTCTTGTCATCGCGGGTGTAACGGCCACCGGCGGTCAGGTGCAGGCCCGGCATGGCCTCCGGGGTCCACGTGGCCTGGCCGAACACGCCCAGGCTGTCGGTCCACGCCTTGCTGGCGCGGTCGATGCGCACCCGTGACAGGTCCAGCGGGTTGGTGGCCGGGTTCAGCGTGTAGCTGTTGCCGCCCGGCCCCCACACCAGCATGTTGGGCGTCTGTGCATTGTCGCCCGCGGTCTCGTGGTAGTAGAACGCACCGCCGAGGAACTGCACCTGCGCGGTGTTGCCGATCAGCTGGAACTCCTGGCTGTACTGGTGCTGGTAGACCTGGGCCAGGCTGTAGCGGCCGAACGGCGTACCCGCGCCACCGTAGGCCGAGATCGCATCGACCAGGCCCATGTCGAACTGGCCCTGGGTCAGTTCGCGATAGGAACTGATCGACTTCAGTTCCAGGTTCTCGTTCAAGGTCCACGACAGGTTCAACAGATGACCACTGGTGCGGCCGATGTTGTCTTCCTGCGGGCCGCCCAGGATGGCGCTGTCGCGGCGGTCGAGGCTGGCTCCGGCCTTCTGCAGCGGGCTGAGGTAGGCGCCGGGCACCAGCACCTGGGTGTGGTAAGGCGTGGTCGCATCATAGGAACGGTCGAACGCATACAGCACCGAGACATCATCGCGTGGCTGCCACAGCGCACTGAGGCGTGCGCCACGCTTGTCGTAGCTGTTGAAGTCGCGCTCGCCGCGCATCGGGTTGTCGGTGGTGCCGCCACGCTTGGCCTGCACCGCGTCGATCTTGAAGCTGACATCGCCCACCTTGGGCAGGTCCAGGTGCAGCGCGCTGTTGTAGCCGCTGTAGTTGGACACACCGGCACTGACGCTGCCGCCGAACTCGCCGGTCGGCGCCTTGGTCACGATGCTGACTGCACCGCCTTCGGTGTTGCGCCCGAACAGCGTGCCCTGCGGGCCCTTCAGCACTTCGATGCGCTCCACGTCGTAGAGCATGCTGCCCAGGCCCTGCGCTCGGCCGATGAACACGCCGTCGACGTAGATGCCGACGCCGGCATCGCGCGCCGGCTGGTTGGCATCGCCGGAGGCGCCGATGCCACGGATGCCGATGTTCAGTGCCGAACTGCGGGTCGCGAACGGGGTCACCCGCAGCGAGGGAATCGAGCCATCGGACAGGCTGCCCAGCGAGATCGCGCTGCGATCCCTCAGCGCTTCGGCATCCACCACCGACACTGAAATCGGGGTCTCCTGCAGGTTGGTGGCGCGTTTCTGCGCGGTCACCACCACCTGGTCGAGCGCCACCACGGTTCGCGCCGCGTCGGCGGACGCCGTAGCACTGGTATCGGTAGTCGGGCCGTCTTCGGCATGGGCCAGCGCCGGCAGAGCGGCGGCAATGGCGAGGGTGAGCAGCGGGCGGTGCAGCAGGGCGTGGCGCATCGGACTCATTCGCGGAAGGAGAAGGCCGGCGCAGTCTGGGAGGCGGGAATTACAAATGAATGACCGTTCATTCACATCTTTTGTGACGTACTATCCCGCCTCTGGACGCCCTGACCTTCCGCAATGACGCCAAAGCCCGCCGTAGCCCCTCCCGTTGATGACGCCGCCGCCGCACACGCCGAGGCCCAGCGCCGGCGCATCCTCGATGCCGCCCAGAAGTGCTTCATCACCCGCGGCTTCCACGCCGGTTCCATCGGCGATATCGCCGCCGAGGCCGAGATCAGCCAAGGGCTGATGTACCGCTATTTCGCCAACAAGCGGGCCTTGATACTGGCCCTGATTGAACGCCAGCTTCGCCACGACCAGGCCTCGATCAGCGAGATGCCGGCGGCGTCCGACCTGGTCGACGGGCTGTTGGAGTGCTATCTGCAATGGTCCCGTGGCGAGGTGCTGCCGATCCACGGCAATGCCATCGCCAGCGTGGCGCTCTATGCGGAAATCAACGCCGAGGCACACCGCGACCCGGTGCTGGCCGAAGTGCTGCGCACTCACGACCAGCAGACCAGCGCCGCGATCCATGCCTGGCTGCGCCAGCGTGACGTGGGCCTGGGCCGGACGGTGGACGAGGAGGCCATCGCCGGGCGCACCCTGCTGCTGCGACTGCTGGTGGAAGGCCTGGCCATGCGCGCGGTGCGCGACCCGGACCTGCCACCGGCACGCGTGCGCGCCCTGCTGGCTGATGCGATCGGGCGGGTGATGGCGGATTGAGCTTGGCAAGGGGGAACCCGGCCGCGCGCGGCAGGCCATCACGCGCGCCCCGCCCCGCCGGCCTGATACTCGCCCGGTCTCCCCTCCGAGGTTCCAGCGATGGCTGCCGTGCTTGCTCGTACCTTTCTGTCGGCACTGTGCTGCGTGGCCCTGCCTGCCGTCGCCCAGGACGCCTCGTTCGGCGCCAGCGAACAGACCACCCGCACCGATCAGACCACGCAATCCAGCAGCACCCAGACCCTGAGCAGCGAGATATCCGCCTCAGGCAACAGCGGCGCATTGACCACGCAGACCACCACCCTCGGCACCTCGCAGTCCGAATCACGCAGCGAAACCACGGGCATGGACGTGGGCTTCGGCGTACAGGGCCGCGACGATGACTGGGGGCACGATCGCCGTCGCCGCGACCGCGATGTGCGTGACAGCGATCTGTTCGGTCGCTGGACACTGGGCCAGGAAAACGGAAGCAACTGCACCATCGAGCTGAAGAACATGCAATGGTTCGGTGGCTACAGCGCGTACGTGCCCGCCGGCTGTCCAGACGGCTTCTTCTCGGCCAACCGCTGGGTGCTGTCTGACAACGAACTGCTGCTCACCGACACCAGCAACACCGTTTTTGGACGCTTCCGCGCATCGGGAGGCGGGCGTTGGTCGGGGTACCGTGAGTCAGATGGAGCGCGCTTGTACCTCAATCCCAACGGCCGCTGAGATGCCCTGCCCCCGCGCGCCCGAGGCCGGCCGCTGGCTGCTGTGGGCTGCAATGCTGCTGCCCGGTGCGGTAGTTGACGCAGCCACCGCTGCACCGCCCCCGTTGGCACCTGTCGAGGCGCGCGTTCCGTTTGCGCCAGCGCCATTCACCGGCAGTGACGGTGCACGCCATCTTGCTTACGAGCTGCACATCAGCAATTTCTACGGAGACACCGGTACGCTGGTCCCGCAGGGGCTGCAGGTGTTCGCCGACACCTCCACCACGCCACTGCTGATGCTGGATGCCGCGGCGTTGGCCGCATGGGCACGGCCCACCACCACCGAGGGCGCGCCGTTGGCCATCGCTGCCGGCAAGCGCGTGGTCCTGTTCGTCTGGCTGACACTGCCTGCAGGTGCAGCGGTTCCCCACGTGCTGCGCCATCACATCGATTTCGCCACGGAAAAGAGCGGCATCAACACGCTTGATGGGACCCCGGTCAACGTAGAAACTCAGACGCTGCCGGTGCTCGGGCCACCGCTGCGGGGTGGCCGCTGGCTCGCCCATGAGGGCCCGGGTGCGGCGCAGTCGCACCATTGGGGCAGCCTGGTGGCGGTGAATGGCGCGCTGACCATTCCGCAGCGCTTCGCGCTCGATCTGGTCGGCGTGGATGCGCAGGGGCATGCGGTACATGCCGCCCCCGAACGCCTGCAGAAGACGCGACACCAGGATTGGGTGGGCTATGCGGCACCGGTCATTGCGGTGGCCGACGGCGTGGTGCGCGATGCACGCGATGGCGAGCCCGAGCACCCTCCCCTTACCGCGCAGCCCGAACCGGCATCACTGACCAGCCATGGTTTGTTCGGCAATTACGTGGTGCTGGAGATTGCGCCCGGGGTGTTCGCCAGCTATGCCCACCTGCGCAGGGGCAGCGTCAGGGTGAAGCCGGGCCAGCGGGTGCAACGCGGGCAGACGCTTGGGGCGCTGGGCCAGTCGGGCAACTCCGCCGCGCCCCACCTGCATTTCCAGCTTTCCAATGGCGCTCGCTTCGAAGGTTCGGAGGGCATCCCCTACGTCTTCGAACAGTTCCAGTATTTCGGAGCGGAAACCGAGGCGCAGCTGTTCGGGCAGGGACCGCCCTGGAACAGCCCACCAGCCCAGCCACGCCGGCAGCAGCTGCCGCTCAGCGATGTGGTGATTGGCTTCTGATCGCGGCGATGGGCGCGGCCGGCGGCGAGCTCGCCTCACGCTGGCATCACCTGTGCTTGGCACTAGATAACACCCGCGGCGCTAGCGTTGTTGCCGCCGCTGCAGCCTCCCGCCCACGCCCGGTCACGCGCCATGGACGAAGCCGAACGACTGCTAGAGCTTGATCGATTGCATCTGCTCGATACGCCGCCCGAGCCGGTGTTCGATGCCATCGTCGCCGCCGCGCGCGCCGCGACCGGCATGACCATGGGCCTGATCTCGGTGGTGGCTGGCGAGCGCCAGTGGTTCAAGGCCAACATCGGCCTGGAGGGTGTCAGCGAGACTGCGCGCAGCATCTCCTTCTGCACTCATGCCATCCAGCAGGACGAACTCTTCGAGGTACCCGACGCACGCCAGGACCCGCGTTTCTCCACCAATCCGCTGGTGATCGGCGGGCCGCGCATCCGCCACTATGCCGGCATCCCGCTGGGTTCCGCGCAGGGCGCGCGCATCGGCACGTTGTGCCTGCTCGACCCGATGCCCGGCGTGCTGTCACCGTCGCAGCGCGAGCTGATGGTGCATCTGGCCCGGGTCACCACCCAGGTGCTGGAACAGCGCAGCACGCTGATGGCGCAGGTCGGCCAGGCCAAGGCACTGCACCGCGAACTGAAGCGCAGCGAGGATTTCCTGGAGCGCACCAACCGTGCCGCGCGGGTGGGCGGCTGGGAGCTGGACCTGGCCAGCAACGAGGTGCGCTGGACCCGCGAGACCAAGTTGATCCACGGCGTGCGCAGCACCTTCCAACCCACGCTGGAAACCGCGTTGTCGTTCTACCGCGAAGACAGCCGCAACATCATCGGCACGGCGGTGCAGCGCTGCATCGACGAAGGCACCTCCTGGGAACTGCAACTGCCGATGACCACTGCCGATGGCCGCCCCATCTGGACGCGCGTGGTCGGCAGCCGGCAGCAGGTGGATGGGCGCCCGCGCCTGGTCGGCGCCATCCAGGACATCACCGAAGAACGCGCCGCACTGGATGCGCTGGAGGCCAGCGAAACGCGCTACCGGCGCTTGTTCCATTACAGCCTCGGGCTGATCTGCACGCACACGCTGGAAGGCGTGCTGACCTCGGTGAATCCGGCCGCGGTGCAATCGCTGGGCTTCGACGAGAGCCACATGATCGGGCGCAGCCTGTGCGACCTGATGCCGCCAGAGAAGCACGCCGCGTTCAAGGCGTATCTCGCGCGCATTGAAGTCAACCATACCGATGCCGGCGTGATCGAGCTGATCGCCGCCGACGGCACGCGCCACTTCTGGGCGTACCACAACGTGCTCGACAGCGAGGCATCGCCACCTTATGTACTGGGCCACGCGCAGGACATTACCGCGCTGCGCATGCAGGAACAGCAGCTGCGCGAGTTGTCCTTCAAGGACCCGCTGACCCAGAGCTACAACCGCCGCTTCCTGCCACGGCTCGACGACCTGGTGGACCAGCCGTGGGCCTGCCTGATGTTCGACCTCGATCACTTCAAGCAGATCAACGACACCCAGGGCCATGCGCGCGGCGATACCGTGCTGGTGGCGTTCGCCGCCTTCCTGCGTTTGCCGCTGGGCGCAGCGGAAAACGTGGTACGGATGGGCGGTGACGAGTTCATGGTGGTGTTGACCAAGCCGGACGCGGGGCGACTGGCGGTATTGGAGCAGTGGTATGCACAGCATGCCGCGCAGTCCCCCACACCGTTCTCTCTCGGTGCAACGCACCACATGCCCGGCGAATCGGTGGGCGATACCCTGCAGCGTGCCGACAGCCGGTTGTATCGCGAACGCGCACGCGTGCGCCGGCATCCGCGACCGGCGTCCTGACGGGCCACACCCGCTACGCGGCATCGCAGGCAATGTCGCGATCGGCACATCTCGATCTTCCGCTGCGCGAGTGCGCCGATGTTCCAATCCTTTCGAACTTTCCAACTATTCTCATTGGCAGCCAAGGCGCTGCATGCAAATCATATCGAGCCACCGACAACGGGTGGCACGGGCTTGCAATCCCGTTCGACTAATGTTGTTTACGCTTGCCTGTCGGCGTCGTCCATCCCCTGTGGGTGGCGCCGGCAGGCAATCTGTCCGCGCATCTACGGCGGGCGGTACGTGGGGGCCTCGTGCCCGCCGGAGCTTTGGCAACGTTAGTCGCCGGTATTGCAACCACGCACCGTCCGCCACCCTTGCTGTTAAGCAGGGTGGCTCCTTCGCGCAACGCATAAGGAAACCGCCATGAGCGCCAACCGCTACCCGCACCTGTTCGCCACCCTCGGTGACGTCGCCAGCCAATTGCCCGACAGCCTCGCCGAGCCACTGGAAAGAACCCTCGCCGCCCATCCCGCCGCCAACGGCATCACCCTGCTGGACTGCCTGCAACGTATCCGCGACGTGGAAGCGGCCGACGGCCAGCCATTGCAGCGCAAGGGGCGCGCACCGGGGCAGTGCGTGGGGGGGGGGGGGGGGGCCCCCCCCCCCCCCCCCCCCCCCCCCCCCCCCCCC
>NZ_JAXAXL020000003.1:0-63001 GCF_047497515.2 Stenotrophomonas maltophilia | reverse complement strand
GTTGGCGCGCATCAACCGCGCCAACGCCGGGCTCACCGTGCTGCTGGAGCTGCTGCATGCCAGCGAGCGCGTGCGCGTGGATGGCGAAGAGGCACAACAGGTGGGCAACGACGTGCGCGAGGGCCTGCTGCTGGCATGCAGGGGCCTGTCGGAATATGTGGACACGCAGGTCTACGTGGCCTGACCGATGGCGCCGGGCGCTCCCCGGCGCTACCCACAGGCGCGCAATGCGTCATTCCGCCGCCAGCGCCTGGATCGGGTCCAGCTGCGCCGCGCTGCGCGCCGGGAAGTACCCGAAGCCGAGCCCGATGGCTGACGAGCAGGCCAGAGCGGCCAGCACCGGCCCCGCAGTGAACAGGAACGGCACGCCCAGCGACAGCAGGCTGGACAACGCCCCCACCGCGAACGCGAACAACACGCCCAGCACGCCGCCGAACAGGCAGATCAGCACCGCCTCGGTCAGGAACTGGCGCAGGATGTCGCCCTGGCGCGCGCCCACCGCCAGCCGAACGCCGATTTCGCGCACGCGCTCCTTCACCGACACCAGCATGATGTTCATCACCCCCACCCCGCCCACCACCAGCGCCACCGCCGCGATGGCGGAGACCAGTGCGGCCATGGTCTGGCTGGACTTCATCACCGCCTTGCGGATCTGGTCGGCGTTGTAGATGAAGAAGTCGCGGCGCCCATGCAGGCGTTGCAGCTCGGCCGCCAGCGAGGCCTCGGCGGCGTTGGTCGGCACGTTGTCGCGCACCCGCACGGTGATGCTCTCCAGGCGTTGGCTGCCCAGCAGCCGCGAAGCGGCCGAGGTGTACGGCACGTAGACCGTGGGCGTTGCGCCGCCGGCAAAGGCATTCGCACCCACCACGCCAATCACCTCCACCGGCATGCCACCCAGCAGCACCGTGCTGCCGATCGGGTTGCCAGCGAACAGTGCCTTCGCAGCCTTCTGGTCGACCACGCCCACGGCGCGATGCGCGTCCACTTCGTCGGCGCTGAAGAAGCGCCCGGCCTTCAGCCGCAGCCCGCGCACGCGCCGCAGGTCCGCGCCCACGCCCAGCACCTGGGTGTTGGCGCGACGGCTGCCCTGCAACGCCGCCACCGATCCGCTCAGATTGGGGCTGACACTGTCCACGTAACTCAATGCGGCCAGGTGGTCGGCGTCGCCCACCACCAGTGTCTCGATCTCCGCCGAGCGCGGGTCGCCGAAATCGGCGCCGGGGTAGATCTCCAGCGTGCTGGCGCCCAGCTCGTTGATCTGCGACTCGACCTGCGCCTGCGCGCCCTTGCCCAACGCCACCACGGTCACCACCGCAGCAACGCCGATGATGATGCCAAGCATGGTCAGCAGCGTGCGCAGGCGATGGGCCAGCATCGAACGCACGGCCATTCGCGCCGCTTCGCGCGCTGCGTCCACCCGTGCGCGGCGTTCGGCACGCGGCGCAGGCCTGCCTTCGGGTACGCGTGCGGAGTGCGCGGCCTGCGTCCTGCGTTCGCCCCGGTCCGCCACCACACGGCCGTCGGCGATCTCGATCACGCGCGCCGCGTTGGCCGCAATCGCGGCGTCGTGTGTCACCAGGATCACCGTATGGCCCTGTGCGTGCAGGCGCTTCAGCTCGGCCATCACCTGCTGGCCGCTGGCATGATCCAGCGCACCGGTTGGCTCATCGGCCAGCACGATGGCGCCGCCGTTCATCAGCGATCGGGCGATGGACACGCGCTGTTGCTGGCCGCCGGACAGCTGGCTCGGCCGGTTCGCGGTGCGCTCGCCCAGGCCCAGGGTTTCCAGCAGCGTGCGTGCACGGGCAGTGCGCGCGTCGGCATCAACGCCGGCATAGACCGCCGGCAGCGCCACGTTCTCGGTGGCGCTCAGGTTCTCCATCAGGTTGTAACGCTGGAAGATGAAACCGAAATGCTCGCGGCGCAGCCGTGCCAGCGCATCCGGCGCCATCTGCTCGGTGGCCTCGCCGTTCACCCGGTAGCTGCCCTCGGTCGGCCGGTCGAGGCAGCCGAGAATGTTCATCAACGTGGATTTGCCGGACCCCGACGGACCGATGATGGCAATGAACTCGCCAGCATCAATGCGCAGCGAGACGTCCTTCAGCACCACCACTTCACCGGCGGCGGAGCGATAGGCGCGCGAGACTCCGTGCAGTTCCAGCAGCGCGTCGGCCATGCTCACATTCCCAGCAGGCTGGCCGGCTCGGCGTCGGCGTTGGCGCCGCTGGGCGCCTGGCCCACCACCACGTTCTCACCCTCGCGCAGGCCGGACAGGATCTGCACGGCAGTGGCAGTGCGTAGGCCGGTGGTCACTGCACGTTCGTGCACGCGCCCCTTGGCATCGACCACCTGCACGGTGGCGCGCTGGCCCTGTGTGTCGTCAGACTCGGTCAGCGCCGTCAGCGGCACCTGCAACGCGTTGGCCGCCCGCGCCAGCTGCAGGGTCACCTTCACCGTCATCGACGGCTTCAACGCCAGGCCCGGGTTGGCCACATCGAACAGGCCGGCGTAGTACACCGCCTTTGGCGTCTGCGCAGCGCCGCCCGCGGTGCCGGTGGCCGCCTCGGCAATCGAGGACGGCGCCGGTTCAAGCTGCTGCAGGTGGGATTGATAGCGGCGTCCGCTCGGCCCCAGTGTCGAGAACCACAACGGCTGCCCCGGCGCTACCAGTTCCACATCGGCCTCGGCGATCTCGGCGCGTACGGTCATCGTGTCCATCTGCGCCAGCATCACGATGGTCGGCGTGGTCTGCATCGAGTTCAGCGTCTGCCCGGCCTTGGTGACAATCGCCAAGATGTAGCCGTCAGTGGGCGAAACGATGCGGGTGTAGCCCAGGTTGATCCGCGCGGTTTCCACCTGGGTCAGCGCCTGGTCGATCTGTGCCTGCAGCGCGGCCACGTCGGCACGGGCGGCATCGCGGGCCACCCGTGCGGTTTCAAAGCCTTCCTGTGAGACCAGCCGCGACGCCACCAGCTGCGACTGCCGCTCGAACACACGGCTGGCCTGCACGTAGCGGGCCTGGCTGGCGGTGTGCTGGGCGCGCAGCGTACTGGTGGCGGCCTCGGCGCTGCGCAGCGCGATGCGCTGTGGCTGCGAATCGACCTCGGCAATCAGGTCGCCGGCCTGCACGCGCTGGCCCAGCACCACATGCAGGCGCTTGACCTGCCCGGATACTTGCGCGCCCACCGCCACCAGCTCCTTGGGATTGACCCGGCCCACCGCCTGCACGGTCTTTTCCAGATCAGCCACCCGGGCCGGTGCGGTGATCAGCGCGGCCTCGTCGCCCTCGGCGAGCGCCCACGCGGCGGCGCCGGCAGCCAACGCGGCCACGGCGGCAACACTCATCCAGGTCCTGCGGTTGCTCATCGAAACGCCCGGCTGCACGCAGTCGCCCGGTGCGACCGCTGAGCCCCCAGTCTGCTGCCCGCGTGTGGACGTCTTCTGCAGCCAGCATGGAGATTGCGTGGAGAGGGCACCGCCGTTCAGGCAGGCGGCCCGCAGCTGAACGTGGCGGCGCGTGTCCATGAAATCTCGACACAATCTCGACCGAGTCTCCATCAACGGCCGCTAGCCTCGTCGGCCTCGCCGACTGGCCGCCATCGCAACGCTGCGCATCACGCAATGAAACACGCTCTCCGTACCCGCCAGCCGCCGCTGATGCTGATTGCCGAGGATGAAGGCGAGATCGCCGACATCCTGGGCGCCTACCTGCACCGTTCCGGCCTGCGCAGCGCCCGTGCCGCCGACGGCGAGGCCGCCCTCGCCGCCCACCGCCAGCTGCGCCCGGACCTGGTGCTGCTGGACGTCCAGATGCCCCTGCTGGATGGCTGGCAGGTACTGAGCGAACTGCGCCGGCGTGGCAACACCCCGGTGATCATGCTCACCGCGCTCGACCAGGATGTGGACAAACTGACCGGCCTGCGCGTGGGCGCCGACGACTATGTGGCCAAGCCGTTCAATCCGGCCGAGATCGTGGCGCGCATCCAGGCGGTGCTGCGCCGTAGCGTCAGATCGGTGGCCGAAGAACCCAATGGGCTGATCCGGCAGGGGCCATTCGAGATCGACCTGCGTAGCCACGAGGTGACCGTGCGCAGCGGCGACCAGCTGCATGCACTGACCTTCACCCTCACCGAGTTCCGCCTGCTGGTGCACATGGCCCGCGCACCCCGCCAGGTACATACGCGGGTGGACCTGCTGCATGCCTGCCTGCCCGAGGGCGATACCCAGGAACGCACCGTCGACAGCCATGTCAGCAAACTGCGGCGCAAGCTGGAGGATGTGGGCGTGATCGGCATTCCCGCCACCATCCGTGGCGTCGGCTACCGCTTCCTGGACTGAATGATGACCCCCAAAGGCAAGAGCATCGGACGCCAGATCACGCTGTCCATCACGGTCGCCTCGCTGTGCTCGACGGTGCTGTCGATCAGTGGCTTCTACCTGTTCTACTACCTGATGGAGGTGTTCTATCCGCGCTGGTATGACCAGCCTGAGACCATCATGCCGTCCGGCCTGGAATGGCTGTGGATTGGCCTGACTGCCAGCGTGGTCGTGATCTTCGCCACGCTGGTCGCCTCGCGCCTGACCCGGCGCATCATCACCCCGTTGAACTCGGTGGCGGAGAGCCTGCGCCGGGTGGCCAGCGGCGATCTGGACGCGCGTGCACGCGGCGGTGGCACCACGATGGCCGAAGCGGCCACGCTGGTCAGCGATTTCAACTCGATGGCCGAGCGCCTCAGCCGCATGTCCGAGAACCGGGTGTTCTGGAACGCGGCGATCGCGCACGAACTGCGTACGCCGATGACCATCTTGCGCGGCCGCCTGCAGGGCATTGCCGAAGGCGTGTTCGCGCCCGGGCCGGAACAGTTCAACAGCATGCTCACCCAGCTGGAAGGCCTGACCCGCATCATCGAGGACCTGCGCGTGGTCAGCCTGGCCGAGAGCGGCCATCTGGACCTGCGGCTGCAACGCAGCGATGTCAGCGTGCAGGTGGCGGCGGTGGTCGAAGCCATGTCCGAGGCACTCACCGAAAGCGGCTTCTCGGTGACGTTGGAGGCGCGCCCGGCACTGGCCGACTGTGACCCGGCGCGTATCCGCCAGGCGGTGCTGGCGCTGCTGGAGAACGCACGCCGCCATGCCATTCCCTGCCCGCTGCGGGTGCGCGTCACCCTGGCCGAAGGCCATTGCAGCGTGGCCGTGGAAGACGGCGGACCGGGTGTGCCCGACGAACTGCGCGACAGCATCTTCGAAGCGTTCCAGCGTACCGACGTCTCACGTTCACGGCAGAGCGGTGGCTCCGGGCTGGGCCTGGCCGTGGTGCGCGCGATTGCCGTGGCCCATCACGGAACGGCGCGTTGCCGCGCCACCGAGCGTGGCGGCAGTTCGTTCGAACTGCGCTGGCCGGTGCACGCTCGGCGTTGAAGCTCGGGTAGCGACCCACCCTGGTGGGCCCCCCCCCTCCGCTGAACACCGCGATGTTCTCCACGCAACCTCCATCGTCCCTCCATGCCCGCTCCAAACGGCTGCCGATACTGGGCATGACCGGGGAGATGGCAGGCATCCATCCCTTGCCCCGTCTCCGTCCCCTCCAGGCATCCCGATGAAACACCCCCACGATCCGGCGGCTGCCGCCGGCAGCATCGGCCAGCAGAATGCGGCCGCCACCCTGAAGGTGATCCTGCGCACCTATCCGTGGCAGCTCACCGGCACCTTCTCGCTGGTCGCGCTGGAGAACGCGCTGCTGCTGGCCTACCCGCTGTTTGCCGGCTTCGCGGTGGACGCAATCATCCGCGGCGACATCGGCCACGCCCTCTCCTATGCCGGCGTAGTGCTGTTGTTCTGGCTGGTCGGTGCCGCCCGCCGTGCGGTGGATACGCGCACCTTCACCCGCATCTACGCCGACCTGGCAGTGAACGTGGTGCAGGCGCAGCGGCGTCTCGGCCAGGCCACCTCCACCTCGGCCGCACGCGTGGTGCTGGCGCGCGAGTTCGTCGACTTCTTCGAGAAGCACGTGCCGATCATCGCCACCGCGCTGGTGTCGATGTTCGGCGCGGCCGCGATGCTGCTGGCAATCGAACCCGTAGTGGGTGCTGCAAGCCTGGTCGCCCTGCTGGGCGCGCTGTTGCTGCTGCCGTCGTTCGCGCGCCGCAACGAGCAGCTGCATGGGCGCCTGAACAACCGGCTGGAACATGAGATCCGCCTGGTCGACCGGGTCAGCCCCTCGGTGCTGCGCCGCCACTACACCACGCTGTCGCGGCTGCGCATCCTGTTGTCCGACCGCGAAGCCGGCGCCTTCGTGGTGGTCGGCGCAGCCGCGGCGGTGCTGTTCGCGCTGACCATCGGCCGCCTCGCCACCACCGACGGGGTGACCCCGGGCCATGTGTAGGCGGTGATGACCTACCTGTGGACGTTCGTCGGCAGCCTGGATGATGCGCCGTCGATGGTGGACCAGCTGGCGCGCTTGAAGGACATCGGCCGCCGGGTCAGCCCGGGCATGGAGGATGCGGAGCCTGACCGGTAGCTGCCCACCGGGAATGAGCGTTACCCAGAGGCTGCCGTGCGCCCGCACATTGCCAATGCTCCAATGATCAATGCTTCCATGCTGCGGTCGAACTCGGCCTGCTGTGCCTTCCGATCCAAGGGCCGGCGCGTGGTATCCACCAGCGCATGCCGGGAATACACGGTGTCGGCCAGCGCCACGGCGTGATAGGCCACGGTCGACAGCAGCCATGCCGCCTGTTCCAGCGGCAGGCCATGCACGCGACTGAATTCGGCATGGTGGCGCTGGATGCGCGCCAGCATCTCCGGCGTCTTCGCGCCGTGGCTGACCAGGAACGGGGCCAGGCCCGGATTGTCATCCACCAGCGCCCGCAATGAGCCCTGGAACGCACGCAGATCCTCCACGATGCTGCGCTGCCCAGCGGCATCCAGCGCCGGTACCTGCCAACGCTCGAAGATCGCCTCGGCCACCAGCTCGCGCAGTGCCGCCAGATTCGCCACATGCTTGTACAGCGCGATATGGCTGACACCCAGTGCCGCCGCCACGCCGACGAAGCTCAGCCCCGGCAGCGTCATGGCAATGCCGGCGTCGGCGATGCGCTCGCGGGTGATGCTGGGCGGTCGCCCACGGGAGGCGGTCTTTTTTTGTGCAGCCATGCGGTAACGGTTCCTGCGTGATGCGCGGGCAAGGGCTGTCATGGTGGTCCGCCGCCACGCAGTGGTCAACGCGTCGCGTGTCCCTCGGACAGGCCCGGGTTGCGGCGCGATCAATTTAGTTTACTATGATGTAACTAATTCGCATCTGCAGTGTCCAGGATCGTTGTCGATGTCAGCGTCCCCCACGTCAATCACCCCGGCCGGGCCGCTGCGCAGCGCCGACCATGATCGCGGCCTGCAGGCGCTGCAGGTCCAGGTGGTCGCGGTCGTGCAGCCGTGCGCCAGCCTGCTGCGCCTTCTGGTCCAGCTGCCGGAACACGCAGAACTTGCGCCCTGGCAGCGTGCCAACACCGCGGTGCGCATCCAGCTGGGCGCCGGGTTCGGCGATGTGTCACGGATCTACACCGTGCGCAGCGTCGATGCCGCCACCCGCCAGTTCACCCTGGACGTAGTGCTGCACGAGGCGCCGGGGCCGATGCTGGCGTGGGTACGTGCGCTGCGCCCCGGTGATGCCTTCGGTCTGACCGGGCCGCGCCCCCATCTGCAGGTGCCGCAGCGCGAAGGCACCTGCGCCCTGCTGTTCGCAGACCAGAGCGCCATCCCAGCCCTGTTTGCCCTGCTGCAGCAGTGGCCTGTCGGTCAGCGTGCGCAGGCCTGGGTCAGCTCGGAGGATGCTTTCCCGGTAGACGAGCTGCCGCACCTCGACGGTGTCTGCGTGCATCGCCTTGCCACCGGTGACGCGCCCTTGCTGCAGCAGGCGCGCCAACAGCAGCCGCCGCCTGGCAGCACGGTCTGGGCGGCCGGGGAGCGCGAGGAAATGCGCGCCCTGCGCCGCCACTTCATCGAAACGGTCGGCCTGCCACGCACCGATGTTGCCGTTGCCGGCTACTGGAAGCGTGGCGAGACCACCACCGAAACCGACCAGCGTCGCCGCCGCAACTACGAGCGCGTGCTGGCACGCGGCGGTGGCCTGCAGGACCTCGACGACCTCGCCGACGATATCTGATCCACACGGCAGCATCCGCGCCACGCGCTTCGTTCCACCCAGCCACAGATCGCCCACGCACCTCGCGTGCAGCACTGCCACAGCGGCAGCGCCGTGCCCTCTGCCAGCCATTCCACAGCTCGCGTCGTCCTGCCCCTGCAGGTCATCGACGGCGCCGTGCTGGCCGATCGCACGACCCACCACACGAGAACCGCCATGTCCCTCCCCCTGCGAACCCTGCCCCTCCCACGCCGCTCGGCGCTGTCCCTGGCCGCCCGTGCAGCGTTGCTGCCCACTCTGCTGATCGCCATCGCCGCGCACGCCAACGATGCACCCGATGGCGCCCGCCAGCTGCCCACCGTGAACGTGCGCGCCGACAAGACCGCCCCCACCGATGCCTATGCCGGTGGCCAGGTCACGCGCGGCAGCCGCGTCGGCCTGCTCGGCGAGCTCGACTTCATGGACACGCCGTTCAGCACCACCCGCTACACCGCCGACTTCATCGACAACATCCAGGCGCCGGACCTGGTACGGGTGATCGCGCTGACCGACCCCAGCGTCTACAGCAGTGGCTCCAGTGGTGGCATCACCGACTACTTCAACATCCGCGGTTTCGGTGTCGCCTCGTCGGATATCGGATTCGGTGGCCTCTACGGGCTGATTCCCTACTACCGCGTCACCCCGGAACTGGCCGAGAGCATCGAGGTGCTGAAGGGCCCGTCCGCGCTGCTCAACGGCATGCCGCCGGGTGGCTCGGTGGGCGGTGCGGTGAACCTGGTACCGAAGCGTGCCGGCGACACGCCGCTGACCCGCTTCACCGCCAGCTACGGCAGCGACGCGCAATTCGGTGGCCATCTGGATGTCGGCCGCCGCTTCGGCGCGGACAAGCAGTTCGGCGTGCGCCTCAATGCCGTGCACCGCGACGGCGACACTGCCACCGACCACCAGCAGCACAAGACGCAGCTTGCATCGCTCGGCCTGGACTGGCGTGGTGAGCGCTCGCAGGTGTCGCTGGACCTGTTCAGCAGCCGCGAACATGTGGATGGCCTCAATCGCGGTGTATCGCTGGCGCCCGGCCTGGCCGTGCCCCGCCCGCCGAAAGCCAGCACCCTGTTCGCACCGGACTGGACCTTCAGCACCGTCAAGGACCAGGCCGCTGCGCTGCGCTGGTCGTTCGACATCAACGACCACCTGCAGGCGCATGCCAGTTACGGGCACGGCCACACCGATTTCGACTCCATCGCCAGCGCCACCACGCTGATCACCAACGCAGCCGGCGACTTCCGCAACAACTTCGCCCACCAGCGCTTCATCTACAGCAAGGACACCGCCGAAGCCGGCCTCTCGGCACGGTTCCGCACCGGTACGGTCGATCATGCACTGGCGATCAGTGCGGCGTGGTACCAGCACGACCAGAAATTCGGCTTCAAGCGCAACCTGCTGGCCAGGGATTGGGTGACCAACATCTACAACCCGCAGTGGGGCCCGGCCATTGATCGAAGCTTCAGTGACGCGTCGCTGCCGAAGACCGCGGAAGTGCGCACCACCAGCTTCGGCATCGCCGATACGCTGTCCTTCATCGATGATCGCGTGCAGCTGACCGTTGGCATCCGTCACCAGACCGTGCTCAGCGATACCTTCGATGGCGGCACCGGCAAGCGCACCGCGCGCTACGACGCCAGCGCCAATACTCCGGCCGGTGCACTGCTGTTCAAGGCCAATGATCGCTTGTCGCTGTATGCCAATTACATCGAAGGACTGAGCCAGGGCAGCACCGCCCCGGCCACCGCCGCCAACGCTGGCGACGTGTTCCCGCCGTACAAGACGCGCCAGCGCGAGGTCGGTGCCAAGGTTGACTTCGGTCGCCTGGCCAGTGTGCTGAGCGTGTACGAGATCGAGAAGCCCGGCGCCTACACCGACCCGGCCACCAACGTGTTCTCTTCCGGCGGCCAGCAACGTAACCGTGGCGTGGAATGGACCGTGTTCGGCCAGGCCACCGAACAGCTGCGCGTGCTCGGCGGCATCGGCTGGCTGCAGCCGAAGCTGACCCGCACCCAGGGCGGCATCAACCAGGGTCGCCTGGCCACCGCCACCCCGCAGTGGCAGGGCAAGCTGGGCGTGGAATGGGATGTGCCCGCCGTGGCCGGCCTCACCCTCACCGGCAATGCAGTCAGCCTGTCCAAGGGCTACATCAACGCAGACAACAGCCAGTGGGTGGCGGGCCGCACCGTGTTCGATCTCGGCGCCCGCTATGCACTGCAGGCCGCCGGTCACCCGCTGGTGCTGCGTGCCACCGTGCAGAACCTCACCAACAAGGCGTACTGGGCCGGCAGCCTCGGCTCCGGGCTGGGCACGCCGCGCACCGCGCTGCTGTCGGCCACCGTCGATTTCTGATGCCTGATACACGGGCGCCCCGCCATCGCGCAGGGCGCCCCGGAGAACTGATGTGAGCGTTTCCCGTACCGCTTCCGTGCTGGCCTGGCTGCCGCTGGCCTCACGCATCCTCGCCGCGCTGTTCGGTGGCTACGCCTTGGCGGCCCTGTGCAGCATCGCCGCACTGGCGCTGCCCATCGATGGCCGCCAAGCCGTGTTCACCGGCATGCTTGCCAGCTTCCTGCTGTATGCCGGCGCCGTGGTCTGGGTATTCGCAGTGCGCTCGGCATGGCGTGCGTGGCTGGGCCTGGTCATCGCCGCGCTGCCGCTGTGGTTGATCGCACAAACGGTTGGCGACGGAGGCGGGGCATGAGCCAGGTGGATCGCTCCCCGAAGCCACGCGGCATCCGCCAGACCATGTCCGACCTGCATATCTGGGTGGGGCTGCTGGCCGGCTGGATCCTGTACGCGATGTTCCTCACCGGCACCGCCAGCTACTTCCGCGACGAGCTCTCGCGCTACACCCGGCCGGAAATCGCCACACCGTCTACGTTGCCGGACCCTGCTGCGGTCGCGCAGCGTACCGTCACGGCGATCATGGCCGACACGCCTGGGGCCAGCCAGATCAACCTCAGCCTGCCCAGCCAGCGCATGCCATGGGTGTCGGCGATGTGGGCCAGCCCGGGCGGACGTGGCCGCCACGGTTTCGACTCGGGCCTGTTCGATGCCAGCACCGGTGCACCGCTGCAGGCCCGCGATACGGGTGGCGGCGACTTCTTCTACGCCTTCCACTTCATCCTGCACTACATGCCGGCCATGTGGGGCCGCTGGATCGTCGGCCTGTGTGCGATGTTCATGCTGGTGGCTATCGTCAGCGGCGTGATCACCCACAAGAAGATCTTCGCCGACTTCTTCACCTTCCGCTGGGGCAAGGGCCAGCGCTCGTGGCTGGACGGTCATGCCGCGGTCTCGGTGCTCGGCCTGCCCTTCCATTTCATGATCACCTGGAGCGGGCTGGTGATGCTGGCGGTGCTGTACATGCCGTGGGGCCTGGCCAAACTGCCGGACAAGCGCCAGCAGGCCGAAGTGATCAGCGAGATGCGCCTGTTCCTGCCGCCGCAGAAGGCAGCAGGCCACCCTGCTCCGCTCACCCACGTCGGTGCGCTGGTGCAACAGGCCGAGCAGCGCTGGGGCACTGGCGCTGCAGGCAGCGTGCAGGTGCAGAATCCCGGCGACGAGAACGCACGCGTGGCCGTGGTGCGCGCGCAGTCCAGCCGTGTTTCCACCACCCCGAACTACCTGCTGTTCGACGGCAGCGATGGGCAGCTGCTACAGATCAAGGAGCACTCAGGCGTCGCCGCCGATACCCAAGGCGTGCTGTATGGCCTGCACCTGGGCCGCTTCGCCGATACCACCCTGCGCTGGTTGTACTTCATCGTCAGCCTGGCCGGCACCGCCATGGTCGGCACCGGGCTGGTGCTGTGGACGGTCAAGCGACGCGCGCAGCTGCCCGATCCGCAACGGCCCTACTTCGGTTTCCGCCTGGTCGAGCGGCTCAACATCGCCACCGTCGCCGGGCTGTCGGTGGCGATGGCCGCCTACCTGTGGGCCAACCGCCTGCTGCCCGTCGCCATGGACAGCCGCGCGGCCTGGGAGGTGCATCTGTTCTTCCTGGCCTGGGCGGCCATGTTCGTGCACGCCACGCTGCGTACACCGAAGCGCGCATGGATCGAACAATTCCTGCTGACGGCAGTGCTGCTGGCGCTGCTGCCGGTGCTCACTGCGATGACCACCTCGCACCCGCTGTGGCACGCGCTGGCGATGGCCGATTGGGCGTTTGCCGGCACTGACCTGACCCTGCTGGCATTGGCCGCCCTGCACTCATTGCTGGCCTGGCGCACCTGGCGGCATGCGCCGAAGGTGAAGCGCGCTCGGCCGTCTGCCGCGTCACGCAATGCGGTACCGGAGGCCGGCGCATGATCCACCTCGTTCTGTTCATGCTGTCAGTAGCGGCGTTCGCCTGCCTTGCACTGTCAATGGAACGCCATCAGCGGGACGTGGTGCGTCGCGTGCTGAGCGCGCAAGCGACCCAGCAGCTGCGGGCCATGGGGTGGGCGCTGCTGGTGTTCAGCACGGTATTCGCGGTGCGCGGGCTGGGGGTGGGATCTGGCCTGGCCGCACTATCCGGCCACACCAGCGTGGCCGCCGGCGTAGTGGTGTTGGCGATGGTGGCGCATGCACGACGGTATCGGTAGATGCCCACCAGACTAGTTTGGAATTGCTTCGGTAGGTGCCCACCTTGGTGGGCACGAATGCCCGGACGCTACAGGAACGCAGCCATGCGCTGCAGCTCATCGTCCAGCGCGCCCCGAAACACCTTGTCGCGGGCCAACGACCTGCCGGCATAGCCCACGCTCGATGCCAGTTCACCGTCGCGTACGCTGAGATTGGCCCAGCCCACCACCTGGTCGTGCCACAGCACCGGCAGTGCGTAATAGCCGTACTGGCGCTTCGGCGCGGGCGTGTAGGCTTCGAACTTGTAGACCCACTCCCACAGCAGCTCGAAGCGGCGGCGGTCCCACACTACCGGGTCGAACGGCGCCAGCAGGCGCACCTGCTCGTCCGGCGCATGGCGGCGCGAGCGTGGATTCTCATCTGCCGGCCAGTACCAGGTGGTACCCTCCAGCGTGCAGCTGGCCAACTGCTGCCTGGCCAGCGCCAATGCCTTGCGGGTCTGCTCGGCCAGATGCGGTGCGCCATAGCCCAGCAGTCGCACCAGGTAGGTCAGGCTGGCCGAAGGCAACGGCGCGTACTTGCGCACCACCAGGTCGATCAGGGCAGCGGCGCGCTCGATCTGCGCCTGTTCGCTGGCATCGGCTTCGGCGTGGTCGGCCACCGCATAGATGCGCGTGCCACTGTCACGCCGCTGCACGCGCAGCAGGCCGCGGTAGTGCATGCCATCGAGCAGATGGGTGCTGGCATTGCTGGTACCGCCCCAGTAGTTGGTCACCCGGCCGTGCGCGAAGGCCTGGTCGACCTCGCGCGGGTGCACGCTGCCGCGCTCGCGCACGAAGGCCAGCACGTCCGCCGCGCGACGCTGGGTTTCGGCGTCCCACGCGCGCCTGGACATCCGAGGATGCATCAGCGCCAGGTGCTCGCGTGGCAGGAAGCCGTAGTTCACCAGGCAATCCTCTTCCACCGGCAGGCGCGCATAGCGCCGCTCCAGATCCCCTGCGCGATAGTCCTTCACCCGATGGCGCAGGGTCAGATCCTGCGCGCGTGCCGGCGCACGGATCGGGTCGGCCTGCACGAAGCCCAGGCGGCGGATCGCGCTCAGCAGCGTGGTGGGTTTGAACAGCGTGCGCGCTACCGCGTAGCGGCGTAGATCATCGAGGGTGGGCGTGGCAGGCATGGTCGCATTGTAGATCTACGCCATGCGTGGATGGGGCCGAGGCCAACCGTGCAACGGCATCCACGCATGGCGTGGATCTACCGAAGCTTCAGCACTTCCAGCGAACCGATCACCAGCGCACGATGGGCTTGAACAGCGTGCGCGCTACCGCGTAGCGGCGCGGGTCGCATTGTAGATCCACGCCATGCGTGGATGGGGCCGTGGCGAACCGTGTAACGGCATCCACGCATGGCGTGGATCTACCGAAGCTGCAGCACCTCCAGCGAGCCGATCACCAGCGCACGCATGCCCTGCTTGAACTCGGTGATCACCTGCCCCTCTTCGTCATCGGCAATCGCGTAGATCGTGTCGGCACCGGCGATGCAGTAGAACGCGATGGTGGCCAGCAGCCAACGCGCCTTGTCCAGCGGCAGGCCGAACACTTCGGCCACATGCGCCTGGTGCGAGGCGATCTTGTCCAGCATCGGCGCGGTCGCCACCGAGCGCCGCAGCAGGTACGGCGGCAGCCCGGGGTGCGCCTTCACCACCTCGCACAGCGACGCCACGAAACCCATCAGATAGGCCTCCAGCCCGCCCGGCGCGTCGGCCGAGGCGCGCGGGATCTGCCAGCGCTGGAACACGGTATCGGCCACCAGCCGCTTCAGCGCCTCCAGGTTGGCCACGCGCTTGTAGAGCGCGGCCTGGGTCACGGCCAGTTCGGCGGCCACGTTGGCCATGGTCAGGTTCGGCAGGCCCAGCTTGATGCCGATGTCGGCCAGCCGATCGGGGGTGATGGTGGGCGGGCGGCCACGGGCCGGCGCCGGGATCTCGGAATGCATGTTCATACCGTTGCGAGGGTGCCAGCAAATGAACCCTCTTGTCCGCCCCGTGCAATTTAGTTTACTTTACTCAACTAATTCGGAATGCGTCTGGTTCGCAACCACGGCGCACGCCGGAATCGAGCCCGTGGCTCACTTCCCGCCAGGTTTCCACCCAGCCGACAACCCTGCGCTGCGCCCTCTCCCCGTGCTAGCCGATGGCAGCGCGCCAGGCGCGTTCGCACCTGCGATTCACAGGAATCTGGCATGACCGTGCAGTTCGTTCGCTCTTCGATCCTTCGTCCGGCCCTGGGTACCGGCCGTGTGCTGATGCATCCGCCGGGCGCGGCCCGGCGCTATCGGGCATCGGCGCTGGCGCTGGGCCTGCTGGCCTCGTTCGCTGCGCTGGCCGACTCGGCGCCGTCCACCCTGCCCTCGGTGCAGGTGCAGGAACAGCGCCGGGTGACCGGCGACTATGCCGGTGGCCAGGTGGCGTCCGGCAACCGCGTCGGCCTGCTCGGCGACAAGGACTTCATGGACACGCCATTCAGCACCGTCAGCTATACCGAGGCCTTCATCCGCGACCGCCAGGCCAGGGACCTGACCGATGTCATCGCCGCGTCCGACCCCACGGTGTTCAGCAACGGCGTCACCGGTTCGTGGAGCGAGAACTATTCGATCCGCGGTTTTGCCTCCAGCACCAGCGACACGACGTTCAACGGCCTCAGCGGCATGGCGCCGTACTACCGCACCTCGCCGGAGATGTTCGAGCGCATCGAGGTGCTGAAGGGTCCGTCCGCATTGCTCAACGGCATGCCGCCGGGCGGCTCGGTCGGTGGCAGCGTCAATCTGGTGCCCAAGCGCGCGGGCGAGCAGCCGCTGCTGCGGGTCAGCGCCAACTTCGCCTCCGATGCGCAGCTCGGCACGCACGTGGATCTGGGCCGCCGGCTGGGTACCGACAAGCAGTTCGGCATCCGCTTCAACGGCGCCTTCCGTGATGGCGACGGTGCCGTGGGCAAGCAGAGCAAGAAGGTGCAGCTGGGCGCGCTGGCGCTGGACTGGCGCGGCGCGCGCGCGCGCCTCTCCGCCGATCTGTACAGCGCCGACGACCGCGTCGATGGCCCCGCCCGTGGCGTTGGCCTGGCGCCGGGTGTGGCCATTCCGCGGCCGCCGCGCGGCGATACCCTGATCAACCCGGACTGGGCCTACGTCGACAGCCGCGACAAGGGCGCGATGCTGCGCGGCGAACTGGACATCAATGACAACCTGATGGCCTACCTGGCCTATGGCACCAGCAAGACCGACTACCGCTACAACGGTTCGATCAGCGCACAGGTACTGAACCCGGCCGGCGACTTCACCACGGTGATCGGCCAGCTCGCGTTCGACATCAAGAAGCAGTCCGGTGATGCCGGCCTACGCGGTTCGTTCCACACCGGCAGCGTCGGCCACCAGTGGGCCGCGAACGTAACCCATTACCAGCACACCCAGAACGACTACGGACGCCGCAGCGTGCCTGGCTGGGATTGGACCACCAACCTGTACCACCCGGTGTGGGGCCCGGCCGCGCCGTTCGTGGCACCGCACATCTCGCATACCGAGTTGAAGCTGGACAGCATCGGCTTCGCTGACACGCTGTCGTTCGCCGACGATCGCGTGCAGCTGACCGTGGGTGTCCGCCGCCAGCAAGTGCTGAGCGAAACCTTCAGCGTGGCCACCGGTGCGCGCACCTCGCGCTACGACGAGAGTGCCACCACCCCGGCCTTCGCCCTGCTGGTGAAGGCCACCGACAAGGTCTCGGTCTACAGCAACTACATCGAGGGCCTGAGCCAGGGGGCTACCGCGCCGATGACCGCCGCCAATGCCGGTGATGTGTTCGCCCCATTCCGTACCAAGCAGAAAGAGCTGGGCCTGAAGCTGGACCTGGGCCGCTTCGCGCACACGTTTGCCGTGTATGAGATCAAGCGACCGAGCAGCTACACCGATCCGGTCACCAATATCTTCTCGTTCGGTGGCGAGCAACGGAACCGCGGCGTGGAATGGGGCTTCTTCGGCGCACCGCTGGATGGCGTGCGCCTGATGGGTGGCGTGGCCTACGTGCAACCCAAGCTGACCCGCACCGCAGGCGGCGTGAATGAGGGCCGCATCGCTACGGCGGTGGCACAGCGCCAGGCCAAGCTGGGCGTGGAATGGGATGTGCCGGCGCTGGAGGGTTTGACCCTGACCGGCAACGCCACGGCGATGTCCAAGCAGTACATCAGCGCCGACAACCGCCTGTCGGTGCCAGGGCGTACCTTGTTCGACGTGGGCGCGCGCTACAGCACCACGATGACCGGCCGGCCGCTGGCGTTGCGCGCCAGCGTGAACAACGTGGCCAACAAGGCGTATTGGGGCATGCCGTTGTTGTCGAGCCTGGCGCTGGGAGCACCACGGACCGTGTTGCTGTCGGCGACGATGGACTTCTGAGCAGCAACCACGCATGGCGTGGACCTATTGGAGAGCCGAGCCCGCTCGGCTCTCCACATCAGCAATCACGAGTCCACCCGCTTGCTCAGGACGTCGGCGGAAACGGCTGCGGCGGATCCGCTTGTATCGCGCGCGAACACTTCAAGCGGGATCGAAGGCGTACGGTCCTCCACACGGCCCTCGAGTCTCGAGTCCAACGGTACACCGCGCTCACTGACGTGCATCAGTACGACCTTCACGGTTTCCCACCGTTCGCCATTCGCATCCGGCTCGGCCAGCGCTGCAACATGGACGTGCTCCCCGTCCTGCAGCGCCGCGGCAGATCCCCGGGGCATTCGAATCCTGGAGCTCCACTGAGCATCCTGCAGTGGTCCCGGCGGACGAGCGCGCCATCAGAAGCGCGTATGCTGGCCATCCCTGCTTGTGAGACACCCCCCATGACCCTGCGCACCCTGTACCCGGCCATCGAACCGTACCGCGAGTTCACCTTGCCGGTCAGCGATCTGCATACGCTGCATGTCGAGGAATGCGGCACGCCCGACGGTATCCCGGTGGTGTACCTGCATGGCGGGCCAGGTGCGGGTATCTCGCCCACCCATCGCCGTTTCTTCGACCCGGCGCGCTACCGCGTCGTACTGATCGACCAGCGCGGCAGCGGGCGCTCCACGCCGTTCGGCGAGCTGCGCGACAACACCACGCAGGATCTGGTGGCCGACATCGAAAAGGTGCGACAGCATCTGGGCATCGAGCGCTGGCTGGTCTATGGCGGCTCCTGGGGCTCGACACTGTCGCTGGCCTACGCACAGGCGCATCCGGAACGTGCCACTGGCTTGATCGTCCGCGGCGTGTTCCTTGGCCGCGAGATCGAGAATCGCTGGTTCGCAGAGGCCAACGGCGGTGCGCGCTGGATCTTCCCGGAACGCTGGGACCGCTACGAGGCCTACATCCCGGAGGGCGAGCGCGCCGACATGATCGCGGCGTACTGGACGCGCCTGGACAGCGCCGACGAGGCCACCCGCATCGAAGCCGCGCAGGCCTGGCTGGGCTGGGAGGACAACGCCGCCACCCTGCAGCACGATGTGGATGCCGTATCCACCGATGACCCGCTGGACACGCTGGCCAAGGCGCGCATCGAAGCGCACTACTTCCGCAACGGCATCTTCCTTGAACCCAACCAGCTGTTGCGCGACATCGATCGCATCCGCCACCTGCCTGCTGTGATCGTGCAGGGACGCTACGACATCATCTGCCCGCCGCGCAGCGCCTGGGACCTGGCCAAGGCGTGGCCGGAAGCGCGACTGGAGATGGTGACCTCGGGCCACAGTGCGAACGAACCGGCCACGGTCGATGCGCTGGTGCGGGCCACCGATGCGTTTGCCGACCTGCTCCTGCTGTCGCCTGCCTGACAATGTCGTCAGCTGGCGTGCCCAGGGGCGCATCAAGCAGCGCGTGAACGGCGTCCTACGCCACCGCCAGCATCGCCCGATTCTTCGCACACCGCTTACACACCGCCGCCGATGATCCGGCCGTGGGCGCCATGGTGGCCGCCCCTTCGTCTACAGGAGCACGCCATGACTGGTTTTCGTTTCCTTCCTGCTGTACTCGTCGTTGCCACCGGCCTGCTGCTGGGCGCCTGCTCCAAGCCGCAGGAAACCGGCACGCCGAAGGCCGCCGAGGACGTGACCGAAGTGAAGCTGATTCCAGCGTACGAATCACTGGACAAGGACAAGGACGGCATCGTCACCCTGGCAGAGGTCGATGCGGTGGCACCCGAGTGGGCCAAGCGCCTGAAGGCCTGCGATACCGACCGCGACCAGAAGCTGAGCCGCGGCGAGTATGACGTGTGCAAGCAAACCTCGGCCGCGTCCCATTGATTCAAAGGACCGGCGCGCCGACGCGCGCGCCGGCTCTGTTGACCGCGCTGGCCGTGCACGCTCTCCCGCCCGTGGCTATACCAAGGTATAGCCGGGCTAACCCACGAGCCTCTAGGACTGCCCCATTCAGGGGCGGACAATAGCGCCAATGGCCAGGGCAACCCTGGCCGGCACCCTCCCCTCATGGAGACGCAGATGGACCCCGACCCTGCCGGGCGCGACGCGCCCCGGATGCCTGCCTGTTGCCTGTTCCTGGCGCCTGCCAGCCGGTCCCTGCCTGCCTGAGTGACGGGGGATCGCCAGGTGCCGCCTGCCTGGAGATCGCCCCCATGTCCTACAAGATCCTCTACATCACCCTGCGCCGCCTGATCGGTGAGCGCGATGTTGCCGCCCTGCGCAGCCAGCTGCTGCAGCACGGCCCGGTCATGTTCGCCCGTTCGCTGTCGCTCGGCTCGCCACGCGTGGTGGCCGACGCGCTGTCACTGCTGCCGATCAGCGAGCGCATCAACGTGCTGCGCCATCTGCCCTACCCCCTGCGCGATGCGATGAAGCCGCTGTGCATCGGCGGCAGCCAGCGCCTGCACATGCAGCCGTGGTCGCCGGCGGTGCTGGCGATGCGCCACGCCTGACCTGTTCCATCCGTTCCGTTCGTGTTCCGGCCCCGGCCGGCTCTGACATTCGAGGAGAGTCCCATGAGCCTGCTCAACGCCTGGTTCAACGCCTTCCTGCGCAGCCGTCGCGCAGGCAACCTGTTCCGCCGCCGTGCGATGCCCGAGGCCGGCTTCGGCGCGGGCAGCGCTGAAGCGGCGCCGTTCGCGCTGACCACCGGCCTGGTCACCCTGGCCCAGCAGCCGGAGGCGGAGCTGTTGGCCACGCTGGATTCGCATGCCGATGGCCTCAGCCCGCACGAGGCCGGGGAGCGGTTGGCCACGCTCGGCCCCAACGAGGTCGATCACGAAAAGCCGCTGCCGTGGTGGCGCCACCTGTGGCAGTGCTACCGCAACCCGTTCAACCTGCTGCTGACCGTGCTGGCGGCCGTGTCCTGGGTGACCGAGGACCTCAAGGCGACCATCGTGATCGGCGCGATGGTGCTGCTGTCCACGCTGATCCGCTTCGTGCAGGAGGGCCGTTCCAACCGTGCAGCCGAGCGCCTGAAGGCCCTGGTCGGCAACACGGCGCGAGTGCTGCGCCGCAATCCAGGTACCGAGGCCGCCGACGTGGCCGACCAGTACTTCGGTGCGCACCTGCACAGCCGTCGCCCGGCGCGCCTGCTGGACCTGCCGATCCGCGAGCTGGTACCCGGCGACCACATCGTACTGTCGGCCGGCGACATGATTCCGGCGGACTGCCGCGTGCTGACCGCCAAGGATCTGTTCGTGGCGCAGGCGGCGATGACCGGTGAATCACTGCCGGTGGAGAAGTTCGCACACCCGGGCGATGGCCTGGCTGGCCTGCTGGAGCAGCACAACCTGCTGTTCATGGGCACCAACGTGGTGTCCGGCACCGCCACCGCCATCGTACTGGCCACCGGCAACCGCACCTACTTCGGCACCCTGGCCCAGCGCAGCACCGCCACCGACCGCGCGCCCACCGCGTTCCAGGCTGGCGTCAACAGTGTCAGCTGGTTGTTGATCCGCTTCGCGCTGGTGATGGTGCCGTTCGTGCTGCTGATCAACGGCTGGACCAAGGGCGACTGGACCGAGGCGTTCCTGTTCGCGCTGTCGGTGGCGGTGGGGCTGACCCCGGAAATGCTGCCGATGATCGTCACCTCAACGCTGGCCAAGGGCGCGGTGCTGCTGTCGCGGCGCAAGGTGATCGTCAAGCGCCTGGATGCGATCCAGAACTTCGGCGCGATGGAAGTGCTGTGCACCGACAAGACCGGCACCCTCACCCAGGACAAGATCGCGCTGGAACGCCACACCGACGTGTTCGGCAACGATTCGGAGGACGTGCTGGCGTTTGCCTACCTCAACAGCCACTTCCAGACCGGGCTGATCAACCTGCTCGACCGCGCGGTACTGGAGCACGTGGAGCTGCAGAGCTCGCTGCGGCTGTCGCAGGACTACCACAAGGTGGACGAAATCCCGTTCGACTTCGAGCGCCGCCGCATGTCGGTGGTGGTGTCCGAGCGCGAGGATCATCACGAGCTGATCTGCAAGGGCGCGGTGGAAGAAATGTTGGCCGTGTGCAGCACCGTGCGCGAGAACGGCCAGGACATGCCGTTGGACGAGCGGCGCTTGGCGCGCGTGCGGCAGACCACCGAGGAACTGAACGAACAGGGCCTGCGCGTGGTGGCGGTGGCGATGAAGGAAACCGCCGCCAGCCAGACCGCGTACTCGCAGGCCGACGAGTGCGACCTGACCCTGGTCGGCTACGTGGCCTTCCTCGACCCCCCGAAGGAGTCCGCCGCGCAGGCACTGCAGGCGTTGGCCGCGCATGGCGTGGAGGTGAAGGTATTCACCGGCGACAACGAACTGGTCACCGCCCGCGTCTGCGCCCAGGTCGGGCTGGACGCGGACACGATCCTGACCGGCCCGCAGATCGAGCGCATGGATGATGGCGCGCTTTCGCGTGCGCTGCATCACCATCGCGTGTTCGCCCGGCTGACCCCGCTGCACAAGGAGCGCCTGGTGCGTGAGCTGCGTGCTCAGGGCAAGGTGGTCGGCTTCCTCGGCGACGGCATCAACGATGCGCCTGCGCTGCGTGCGGCCGACATCGGCATCAGCGTGGACAGCGCCGTGGACATCGCCAAGGAGGCTGCCGACATCATCCTGCTGGAAAAGAACCTGATGGTGCTGGAGGAAGGCGTCATCGAGGGCCGGCGCACCTTCAACAACATGCTCAAGTACATCCGCATGACGGCCAGTTCCAATTTCGGCAACGTGTTCTCGGTGCTGGTGGCGTCGGCCTTCCTGCCGTTCCTGCCGATGCTGCCGCTGCAGCTGCTGGTGCAGAACCTGCTGTACGACATCTCGCAGATCGCCATCCCGTTCGACAACGTGGACGAAGAACTGGTGCGCAAGCCGCTGAAGTGGAACCCGGCGGGCATCGGCCGCTTCATGGTGTTCTTCGGGCCGATCAGCTCGATCTTCGACCTGACCTGCTTCGCCCTGATGTGGTACGTGTTCGACGCGCGCACCGCGGCCGACCAAGGCCTGTTCCAGTCCGGCTGGTTCGTGGTCGGCCTGCTGACCCAGACCCTGATCGTGCACATGATCCGCACGCCGAAGGTGCCGTTCCTGCAGAGCATCGCCGCGCCGCCGCTGCTGCTGATGACCGGCCTGATCATGGCCATCGGCGTGGCCCTGCCGATGAGCCCGCTGGCCGGCTACTTCAAGCTGCAGGCCCTGCCGGCCGGCTACTGGCCGTTCCTGGTGGCGATCCTGTTCGGCTATGCCGTGCTGACCACCGCACTGAAGCGCTTCTACATCCGTCGCTACGGCTGGCAGTAAGCGCCGGCCGCCTTGTCCAAGGAGAAGCACAATGGACATCAATCCGAACCTGCCGGCGTTCAACGCCGGCGCAACCCTGAGCTCGCTGATCAGCTTGACGGTGGCCTTCGTACTGGGTACGGCCATCGGCCTGGAACGGCAACTGCGCCAGCGCACCGCCGGGCTGCGTACCAACACACTGGTGGCAGTGGGCGCGGCGGTGTTCGTCGATCTCGCCGTGCGCTTCCATGACCTGTACGGCGGCCCGCCGTCGCCGCTGCATGTGGTGGCCTATGTGATTTCCGGCGTCGGCTTTCTCGGTGCCGGCGCGATCATGAAGGACGGTGCGCAGGTGTCCGGCCTGAACACCGCCGCCACCCTGTGGGGCTCGGCGGCGGTGGGTGCGTGCGCGGGCATCAAGCTGCTGCCGGAAGCGCTGATGGCCGCGATCTTCGTGCTGGCCGCCAACACGCTGTTGCGGCCGGTGGTCAATCGCATCCAGCGGCAGCCGCTGCCGGAAGCCTTCAGCGAGGCGACCTATGCGATCAACGTGGTCTGCCAGCGCGAACAGCAGGCCGACGTGCTCGACCAGCTGTTGCTGCTGCTGGAGCAGGCGCAGTACCCGGTTCGCGCGGTGGACCAGCGGCCGTTTGGCGAACGCGACGTGGAAATCGAGGCGGTGCTGTACGCCACCACGGTCGATGCCGGCGAACTGGATGCCGTACTGGCAACGCTGGCGACCACGCCTGGCGTACTGCAGGGCTTCTGGAACGCCAGCCTGGAGGAGTAGTGCCGGCCGCTGGCCGGCAGCCTCATGATCCCCCGACGCACTGTGCATCGCTTCGGTAGGTGCCGGCCGCTGGCCGGCACAAACCATCAGATGCCATGCCCACCGCTGGGGTAGTGCCGGCCGCTGGCCGGCAACCTCATGAACTCCGGCTACACCATGCAGCTGCCGGCCAGCGGCCGGCACTACCAAGCATCGCTTTGCTATCCTTTCCGCCCACGCCAGGGAGCTGTCCCGATGCCATCACTGTCGCCCCGTCGCCCGCTGGTGCTGCTGGCCCTGATCGTCGTGATGGCGGCGATCTTCCTGATCGACACCGTCACCGACTACGCCGTTGCGGCGGCGTGTTTCTACGCGGCGGTCATCCTGGCCGCCTCGCGCGTGCTGAGCGCACGCGGGCTTATCGCACTGGCCCTTGCCTGCATCGCGCTGACCGCTCTCAGCTTCTTCCTGACCCGCTTCGGCACCTACCGCATCGGCCTGGTCAATTCGGTGATCGGCATGCTGGTGATCGGCATCACCACCTATCTGGCCCTGAACATGGAAGCGGCCAAGGCGGCGGTACAGGAGGCGCAAGGACGGTTGCTGCGGGTCGCGCGCGCGTCCACTGTGGGCGAGCTGACCACTTCCATCGCACACGAGGTGAACCAGCCGCTGGCGGCCATCGCCAGCAGTGCCGAGGCGTGCCAGCGCTGGCTGGCACAGGACCCGCCGAACGTGGACAAGGCCCGGCAGACCGTGGCCCGCATCCTGTCCGATGCGCACCGCGCCGGCGACGTGATCGCGCGCATCCGCGGCCTGACCCAGGGTGCCGCGCCGGAGCGACGCGCCTTCGACCTGAACCAGGCAGTGGAAGAAATGCTGGCACTGTCACGCAGCGAGCTGGATCGACATGGCGTGGCGGTGGCGTTGCTGCTGGATGCCGACCTGCCACCGGTGCAGGCCGACCGGGTGCAGGTGCAGCAGGTGATCGGCAACCTGATCCTCAATGCGGTCGACGCGATGGAAGCGGTGCCTGCCGCCGACAGGCGCCTGTCCCTGCTGACCCAGCGCGACGGCCAGCGGATCAGCCTCAGTGTGCGCGATCGCGGTGTCGGCCTGCCCGCCGACCATCCCGAGCGTGTGTTCGATGCGTTCTGGACCACCAAGTCACATGGTCTTGGCCTCGGCCTCAGCCTCAGCCGTTCGATGATCGAAGCCAACGACGGCCAGATCCGCGCCGAGCGCCCGAGCGGCGGCGGGGCCTGCTTCGTCTTCGACCTGCCCATCGCCACGGATGTCGCTCATGCGTAAGCCCACCGCCCCTGTCGCCGATCCGGCACCGATCGTCTACGTGATCGATGACGATCCCTCGGTGCGTGCGGCGCTTGAGGATCTGTTGGCGTCGATGGGGCTGCAGGTAAGGGCCTTCGCCTCCACCCAGGCGTTCCTGGGCCACGAACTGGAAGATGCACCGGCCTGCCTGGTGCTGGATGTACGCATGCCCGGCCAGAGCGGGCTGGAGTTCCATCGCAGCATGGGCACGCATGGCCTGCAGCTGCCGGTGGTGTTCATCACCGGCCACGGTGACATCGCGATGGGCGTGAACGCGATCAAGGACGGTGCCATCGAATTCCTGACCAAGCCGTTCCGTGACCAGGAACTGCTGGATGCGATCCACAAGGGCATCGAGATCGACCGCCAGCGGCGCCGTGACGGCGAGGCGCTCGATGCCCTGCAGCAGCGCTGGAACACGCTCAATGCCGGTGAGCGCGAGGTGGTCGATGGCGTGGTGCGCGGTCGCCTCAACAAGCAGATCGCCGGTGACCTCGGGGTCAGCGAAATCACGGTGAAGGTGCGCCGCGCGCAGGTGATGCGCAAGATGGGCGCGCGCACCCTGGTCGACCTGGTGCGCATGTACGACCGGCTGCAGGCAGGCGCGGGCTGACCCTGCAGCAAGGCAGAGCCGTCGGCAGCGTCGAACAGCATTGTGCTTGCGCTATTTCCGGGTGGCCAGCACGATCACCCCGGCCACGACCAGGCCGATGCCGCTCCACTCGCGCAGGCTGGGCCGTTCACCCAACAGCAGATAGGCCAGCACGATCACCAGTACCACGCTGAACTTGTCGACTACGGCCACCTTGGCGAGTTCACCGCTCTGCAGCGCGCGGAAGTAGAACAGCCACGAGGCGCCGGTGGCGAGCGCCGACAGCACCAGGAACAGCTGGGTGCGCCCCGGCAGCAGCAGCGGGTTGGACCACTTGCCGGTGACCACCACCAGCGGCAGGATCACCGCCGCCACGATCAGGGTGCGGATGGCCATGGCCAGATCCGAATCCACGCCCCTGACGCCGACCTTGGCGAACAGCGCGGTCAGCGCTGCGAAACACGCCGACAATCCGGCCCAGACCAGCCACTGCGGAACATTCTGCATGTCGCGCCACTCCCGCTTCGAAGAGACCTCGTCGACAACGCTACTCCAATCGCGTGCCTGCGCAGGCCACGCCGTACCGGGTATGGATCAGCTGCGCTGCAGGCGCCGCTTCAGCCGCGTGTCCAGCAGTCCCACGCCCAGCAGCACCAGGCTGGTCAGCCATCCGGCGGCCAGCAGGTGCATCCATGGCAACGCCAGGCCCAGCACCAGCAGCGCGGCGGCGCCCAGCAGATGCGAGCGCGGCGCGTGCCCATAGACCACGCGCTTGTACAGGGCACTGCCCAGCAGATAGATCAGCGGGCCCGCCACCATCACGGTGGCGTACACCGTGCTGACGGCCGCCGCCGGATGGTCCATGACCAGATCGTTGCCCACTGCGGTGGCGATGATGCCGGCGATCAGCAGCGCGTGCACGTAATGAAAGTTGGCGCCCATCCGCCCCGGATCTTCGGCATGGGTGATCGCCTCGGTGGCATCGCGGCTGGAGATGCCGAAGTACAGCCACCACATGGCGATCGTGCCAGCAAACGTGGCTAGCACCGCCGAGACCACTTCGCCGCTCCAGTGCTCGACTTCACTGAGCACGCCGCCGGTGGCCAGCAGGGTTTCGCCCAGTGCCACGATCACGAAGAGCTGGCAGCGCTCGGCCAGATGCCCGCCCTCGATGGTCCAGTCGCGGGTGTGCGAACGGCCCATGCCCGGGAACGCGAAACCGAACATCGGCGAGATGTACTCGCAGGCCACCGCCACCGCCCACAAACCCAGGCGCAGAGAGCCATCGGCCGCAGCACCGGCCAGCCAGAAGCACGCCGAAACGCTGACCCAGGCCAGCATGCGGCGGAAGTTGGGGGCCAGCGGATGGTTGCGGCCGACCTCGAACAGGACGAATGCCGTGCGCCCCACCTGCATCGTGGCGTAGGCCCCGGCGAACATCCAGGCCCGCTCGGCAAACGCCTCGGGGATGGACGAGGACATCAGCAGCGCCAGCAGCATGGTGGCAAACAGCAGGCCGCGGATACGCGGCGCCTGCGGGTCGAACCAGTTGCTGACCCAGCAGGCGTACTGCCAGCCCAGCCAGACCGCGAACCAGAGCACCAGGGTCTGCAGCACCCCGGCCAGATCAAGGTGGTGCAGCAGATGATGGCTGAGCTGGGTCACCGCGAACACGTAGACCAGGTCGAAGAACAGTTCTTCGTAGGTCACGCGGGCATGGTGGCCGTCGCGATGGCGCAATGCCGGCAGGCGCACTCGGGTCATCATTGGCAGCCTTCAGCGCGCCAGGCGCCAGTAGAGGAACCCGGCCAGCAGGGCCGGCACCGCGAACACCAGCAGCAGGATCGGCAGTTCTTCGCGGACGGCATACCCCGCCCTGCTGACGCCCACCCACATATTGGCGACCGCCACCAGCAACCAGGTGCCGATGAAGGCCAGCAGGGCCGCGGGCAACTGCGAGCTGCCCACGCTCCACAGATGGCCGAACAACAGGAACACCCCGAGCAGCAGCGTCCCACCCACGATCACCAGCAGTACGTGCATGTCTTGGTCCCCGTTGGCCTGGAGGCAGGCTATCGCGCGCTGATTCTGCGCTCCAGACGATGATCATGGTTTCACCTTCCAGGCCCAGCGAACAATCAGCAACGCCAGGCAACCGATAGCAAATGCGAACGGTTCCCATTAATATCCAATCACCGTGCAGGGATCATCGCCGCGCGGCCCGCCTTCCACTTTTGCCGGTCCGGATGTCCCAGTCGCCCACGCCCCCACTGTCTGCGCTGCCGCTGGTGTCTTCGCTGGTGCGCCATTACGAGGAACTGGTGGACTACCTGCGGCACCGCTTCCGCTCGCCTGCGCTGGCGCGCGAGGTGGTGCACGATGTCTGCGTGCGCCTGCTGGAGCGTCCGGGCCCGCACGATGCACGGCAGCCGATCGCGTTGTTGCGGCGGATCGCCCACGATGCGGCAGTGGATCGCTGCCGGGCCGAAGACCTGCGCCGGCACTGGGTGGAGCCGCGTGCCGAACTGCCCGAGGGCGCGTGTCCGTCGCCCGGACCGGATCAGCACGCACACGGCCGCCAGGCCCTGCAGCGGCTGAGCGCGGCCATCGAACGCATGCCTTGCCGGCGCCAGCAGGTCTTCATCCTGCACAAGATCCATGAGCTGCCGCAGGCCGAGGTCGCCCGCCGCATGGGCATCGGCCTGAAGGCCGTGGAGCGCCACCTGCGGCTGGCCCTGGCCGATTGCCGCCCCCCTGCGGAACCGCAATGAAGCCCAACCCGCCGCCCGTATTGCCGCCGGTCGAACCCGCCAGCACCGAGCAGGTGCTGGAGGCGCATCGCGATGCCCTGAAAAAGCGCTTCCCGATGCCGGCTGCGGAGGCGCTGCAGCGTCGTCGCGGCGGGCGGGCTTCGAAAGCAGCGCTGGCGGTGCTGCTGGCTGCCACAGGCGTGTTCATTGCCGACCCAGCGTGGCAGGTGCGCGACTACCAGACCGCCGTCGGCGAACGCCGCACCCTCACGCTTCCGGACGGCAGCCACCTGCTGCTCGACGCCGGCACCCATCTGCAGGTGCGCCGCCATCTGCGCTCGCGGCAGGTACGCCTGGCCCAGGGCCACGCCCGGTTCGAGGTCCAGCACTCAGCCTGGCGTCGCTTCGAGGTCGATGCCGGCCCGGTGCATGTGCGCAACTACGGCACAGTGTTCGATGTTGATCGCCAGGGGGACCTGAGCGAGGTGACACTGTGGCGCGGCGAGGTCGGTGTCCGCGTGGACGGAGGCGGTCCCGAGCAGCGCCTGCAGCCGGGACAGCGCCTGCTCGCCCAGCGGGGATCGCTGTCGCCTCCCGAGCCGGTCAGCCCGGACCGGGCCGACTGGACCACCGGCCGCCTCCAGTTCGACCGCCTGCCGCTGTCGGAGGTGCTGCGCGTCTTGCAGCGCTATCACGACCGGCCGATCGTACTGGATGACCCGGCGCTGGGGCCGCTGCTGGTCTCGGGCGTGTTCGATGCCGACCGTGCCGAGACCGCTGTTGCGCTGCTGCCGGAGATCCTGCCGGTGCAGGTGCGCACCGCCGCCGACGGCAGCCTGCATCTGAGCGCACGACACTGATCGCGTGCGCGAGGGTGGGTTGTGCGCCCTCCCATCCGGCAGGTGCTTGAACCCCTCCGAAGGACCCCGCATGACCCGCCTTGTTCCGCCTGTCGCCCTGCGCCGGCTGGCCCCCACCCTGCTCGCCGCCTGCCTGTGTGCCGCGCTGCCCGTCGCTGCGCAGACCCGCGCGCCCGCCGCCGTGCAACTGCACCTGCCTGCCGGTCCGCTGCAGGCCTCGCTCAATGCGCTGGCCCGGCAGAGTGGCATCCAGTTGTTGTTTGCCACCGACAGCGTCAGCGGTCGCAACGCGCCCGCGCTGGAGGGCACCTACACGCCGCGCGATGCGTTGCAGCGCCTGCTGCAGGGTCACGGCCTGACCCTGCAGGAGCGCTCCCCGGGCGTGTTCGTGGTCAGCGCCGGTACCGTCCCGGCCAAGGCCGGTGCGCCGGCGCGAGCTACCCCAGCGGCCGCCCCGACCTCCCTGGCACGCGTCACCGTATCGGCCTCCACCGCGCGCATGCCGCAGGGCGAGACCGCCATGCCCAACACCATCACCGTGCTGACCCGCGAGGACATCGCCCAGCAGCTGGCGCTGGGCTCGGATGTTTCGCGCGTGCTGTCGGCGCAGATCCCGGCCTTCGCACCCGCCCGCGAGAAGATGTCCAACTACGGCGAGAGCATGCGCGGCCGCGGCATCCTGTACATGGTCGACGGCGTTCCGCAGTCCACGCCACTGCGTGACGGCTCGCGTGATTCGCACACCATCGACCCGGCGATGATCGAGCGCATCGAAGTCATCCACGGCGCCAACGCGCTGCAGGGCATCGGCGGTACCGGTGGCATCGTCAACATCATCACCCGCAGCGCGCCCAGCGAACCCGGTGGGTTCCTGCTCGACACCAACATCAGCTACAGCAGCGCCCTGCCCAGCCGTCGCGATGACAGTGGCCAGCGCGGTTCTGCGCTGGTCGGTGTGCGCGGTGAGCAGTTCGACCTGGTCGCCGGCCTGGCCTATGAAAGGCAGGGCCTGTTCCTTGACGGTGAAGGCCGTTCGATCGGCACCAATGCGCAGGGCGAGCTGATGGATTCGACCTCGTCGAACGTGTTCGCCAAAGTGGGTTGGAACCTGGCCGAGGGCCATCGGCTGCAGGTGATGGCCAACCGCTACGAACTGCGCGGGCTGGACAACTACCTGGCAGTCAACGGTGACTACCGCACCGGCCGGCCGACGATTTCGGTGCGCGGCGACACCCCGCTGGAGCCGCCGATGAACCGCTCGCGTTCGTTGACCGTGGACTACAGCGCCGCCGACCTGTTCGGTGGCCGCTTCCAGGCACAGGCCTTCGCGGTCGACTTCGAAGGCCGCTATGGTGCCAGCCAGTGGGACCCGTGGGGCAACACCGGCGCCAATGCTGCATGGGACCAGACCCAGAACGAATCGGACAAGCGCGGCTTCAAGTTGACCCAGAGCTGGACCCGCATCGCCGATACCACGCTGGATGTGACCCTGGGCCTGGACGGCCTGCGCGACCGCACCCACCAGGTGCTGCTGGCCAGTGGCATGAACTGGGTACCGCAGACCACCTACCAGAGCCTGTCGCCGCTGCTGCAGCTGCACTGGTGGCCGACCGACCACCTGATGCTGTCCGGCGGCCTGCGCTACGAAAAGGGTGAACTGGAGGTAGGCGACTACACCACCCTGCCGCGTTACGGCTCGCGCAAGGTAGCCGGCGGCAAGCCGACCATGAGCGAAACCCTGCCCAACTTCGGCGCGGTCTGGTACCTCAACGATCGCCTCACTGCCTACGCTTCGTACTCGGAGGGCTACACCGTGGCAGACGTCGGCCGCGTGCTGCGCGCGATCAACCGCGATGGCCAGCGCGTGGACAGCCTGATCGATCTGTCCCCGGTCGTGTCGGACAACCGCGAAATCGGCCTGGAGTACGACGACGGCCGCTTCAGCGGTGACATCGCCTACTACACCTCCGAATCCAAGCTGGGCTCGGTGCTGGTCTACGACCCGGGCATCGATGCCTACGCCGTACAGCGCCAGGCCACCCGCGTGGAGGGGTTCGAAAGCAACCTGCGCCTGCGCCTGGGCGACAGCCGCTTCGGCCTGGGCTATGCGCGCGCCAATGGCCGCTACGACGCCAACGTCGACGGCCGCCTGGACAGTGACCTGGCCGGCGTCAACATCGCACCGAACCGGCTGACCGCGTTCTGGGAGCAGAGCTGGACCCCGCAGCTGAGCACGCGCCTGCAGGCCAGCCATGCCTTCGACCGCGACTTTGACCAGCTCGGCGCACGCGTGGCGGCGTTCAAGGGCTACACCACGATGGACCTGGTCGCCCGCTATGCGCTGGACAGGCACAGCTTCACCCTGGGCGTGCAGAACCTGGCCAACACGCAGTACATCAGCTACTACTCGCAGACCACGCCGTCGAACCCGAGCTACTTCTCCGGGCGCGGCCGGGTGCTGACGCTGGGGTGGCAGTACCGGTACTGAGGCGGCGCAAGGCCCGGGGCAACACTGCCCCGGGCCCCTGCTGCGGGCCTCCGATCACGCGGCGTAGCGCCGCTCACCCTGCAGCCAGGTCTCCATCACCTTCAGTTCGATGACCTTTGCCGGATCGATCGTCAGCGGATCGCGGTCGAGGACCACCATGTCCGCATACTTGCCGGGTTCCAGGCTGCCGGCGATGTCGTCCACCCGGCACTGCCATGCCGCGTCGATGGTCACCGCGCGCAGCGCCTGCTCGACGCTGATGCATTCGTCCGGGTTCAGCACCTCGCCACCGTCACGCATGCGCCGGTTCACCGCGTTGTCGATGTAGCGCAACGGCTCGATGGTGGTGACATTGAAATCCGAATGCAGCGAGATGCGCAGCTTGCCCTTCAATGCCGAAGCGCAGGGATCATAGAGTGCAGCGCGCTTCGGGCCGAGGATGTTGTCCCGGAACGCTTTCCCCCAGTAGTACACGTGACCGATCAGGAACGAGGGTGAAACGTTCAGATCGGCGAGCTGGGTGATCTGCTCCCAGTGGAGCACGCTGCAATGCTCGATGCGGTGGCGATGATCGGCCCGTGGCGTTCTGGCCAGTACGTTCTTGAGGGCGTTCAGGGTGGTATCGATGGCGGCATCGCCATTGGCGTGGATGCCCACCTGCCAGCCGAGATCGTGGGCGCGCTGAATACCCACTTCCAACTGCGCCTCGGTGTAGTTCAGCGAACCGCGCTTGTCCGAGCCGAGGTAATTCTCGCGCTGATAGCCGGTCTGCGCCTGGTTGGAACCATCGGACCAGAACTTGATCCCGGTCAGGCGGAAGCGGTCATCACCGTGGCCTGGCTTCAGCCCCAACTCCACCCAATCGTCCATCAGGTCCGAGGTAAGAAAGCCTGAATAGCGGATCGGCGGATTGTTCGCCATCACGCGATTGAGCACCTTGAGATCGTTCACGCCGCCAGTCCCGATGCCGGCATCATGCAGGCCGGTGCAGCCAGCCTTGGCCGCATCCGAGAACAACCGCTCGATCAGTGCGACGTAGTGATCCTCATTGGGTTTTGGCATCTGCTCAATGAACGGCTTCATCGCGGGAGACTCCTGCATCCTTCCCGTCAGCGTCCCGTTCTCCCGATCGTAACGCCCTTGGTCCGGGTTCGGCGTCGCATCGGTTACGCCTGCAGCGGCGAAGCCCTTGCTGTTGCTGTAGGCAACGTGCCCGTTGGATTCAAGGACGAACACCGGATTATCCGCAGCGACCGCGTCCAGCGCCTTCATGGTGATCGGGTCCCCCGGCATCAGCGAGGGGTCAATGCCCTGCGCGACCACCCAGTCGCCCGGTTTGGCCGCACTGGCGGCGGCACCGATCTTCGACAGCGCCTCGGCAAGCGTGCCGGTACTGAACGGTGTCACGTCCACCCAGTCGGCCAGCATCGCCATCGCCGAGTGCATGTGCGGGTCGATGAAGCCTGGCAACAGCGCCCTGCCGCGCAGGTCGATCACCTCGGTCTGGCGCCCGCCATGCAGCATGACCTCCTCGCGGCTGCCCGTGGCCAGGATCCGCCCCTGCCGAACTGCGACGGCCTGCACCTTGCCCTTTGGCCCCAACGTATGGATTGGACCGCCATGAAAGATCCGATCCGCCGGCCCTGCCAGATTCGGTGCTGGCGGAGCCGAGAACGCTGTCAGCGGTACGGCCGCCCCGACCAGCGTCGCCGCACCCAGCCCGACCATCCCGCCGAGAAACTCGCGACGTGCCTGCAGGAATGCTGCGGCCCCTGGATTGCACACAATGCACATGCGCCTGCTCCTTCCTTGTGGTCGGTGCAGGCTACCCCGTGCGATGCGAACACGTTGCGAACTGCATCGCCCTTTCACGGCCGCTGTCGCGCCAATATTCCGGCACCCGCAATACCGGCTTATGGCAGGCATGAGCAATCATCGAAACGGCCTCGGAAGGCGCCGTGCTAGCCTCGATCCACCTTCCCGAATCCCCTTTCACATGCGCCAGCACATGCTCGTCCTCACGCTTGCAGCGGTACTCCCGGTGGCACACGCCACCGCCGCCGAAACACCGCTGCCACAGCTGCGGGCCTACACGGTGGATGCGTCCTGGCTGCAGCCGATGGCACCGCTGCAGATTGCCGACCACACCTGGCAGATCGGTACGCAGGACCTGACCGCGCTGCTGGTACAGACCGCCGACGGTGCGGTGCTGCTGGACGGCGGCATGCCACAGATGGCCGGTCACCTGCTGGACAACCTGAAGGCGCGCGGCGTGGCAGCGCAGGACCTGCGGTTGATCCTGCTCAGCCACGCACATGCCGACCACGCCGGCCCCGTGGCGGAACTGAAGCGCCGTACCGCTGCGAAGGTGGTGGCCAACGCGGAGTCGGCGGTGCTGCTGGCGCGCGGTGGCAGCGATGACCTGCACTTCGGTGATGACATTACGTTTGCACCCGCCAGCACCGACCGCATCATCATGGATGGCGAGGTGGTCACGGTGGGCGGCATCGCCTTCACCGCGCACTTCATGCCGGGGCATACGCCAGGCAGCACGGCCTGGACCTGGACCGATACGCGCGAAGGCAAGCCGGTGCGCATCGCCTACGCCGACAGCCTGAGCGCGCCCGGTTACCAGCTGCAGGGCAACGCCCGCTACCCGCATCTTGTCGAGGATTACCGGCGCAGCTTCGCCACCGTGCGCGGGCTGCCCTGCGACCTGTTGCTGACGCCACACCCGGGCGCCAGCCACTGGGACTATGCCGCCGGCAGCAAGGCAGGTGCCAAGGCACTGACCTGCAAGGCCTACGCCGATGAGGCCGAAAAGAAATTCGACGCACAGCTGGCCAAGGAAACGGTCCGGGCCCGTTGATTCCGTAGAGTCGAGCTTGCTCGACTGAAGCGAAGAGCAGTCGAGCACAGCTCGACTCTACAAAGAGCAAGCCGAGCGTGGGCTCGGCTCTACAAGGTCAGCCGCCCTGCCCATGCTCGGCGAATGCCTCGATGCTGCCATCGGTGCGCACCAGCTCGACGGTGTACGGCTGCACGTAACCATCCGGCATTTCCATGCCCGGCGAACCGGCGGGCATGCCCGGCAGCACCAGGCCGCGCGCCGCCGGGCGCTCAGCCAGCAGGCGCTTGATGTCCTCGGCGGGCACGTGGCCCTCGACCACGTAGCCGCCGATCTCGGCGGTATGGCAGGAGCCCTTGCCGACTGGCACACCCAGCCGGACCTTGATCGGGTTCATGTCATCGGTATCGCGCACCTCCACCTGGAAGCCTTCGGCCTTCAGATGGTCGACCCAGATGCCGCAGCAGCCGCAGCTGGCGGTCTTGTGCACCACGGCGATGGGCAGTGCGGAATCGATCGTGGCCGGGCTGGGCGTGGTGGGCGCCGCCGGGGCCTGCGCTGCAGGCAACGCAGCGGTGGCGTCTTCAGCAGCGCGTGCGCAGGCAGCGGTGGCCAGCACGGTGCCCAGCAGCAGGCCGAGGGACAGAGAACGGTTCATGGGTTGATTCCTTTGCAGATGCGGGCAAGGCAGCCCGCCGGCCTCGCCTTGAAGGCGCAGGCAGATTGGAGAATGAATCGAGCAATCGCGGACGCCGCACGCCCGCAGGGAATCAACCGATGGGTGGCCGCAACGGGTCCGGCATTGGCGGCGGTGCGCGTTGCCGTGAAGGGGCGTGCGCCGGCGCCTCGCGCCACGGCAACGCCGGCGTTCCGCTCATCGTGGCCAGCATGCCCAGGCAGGCCGGTGGGCATTCGCACTCACCGCCCGCGCAGAACGCTGATGCCGCTTCACCGCAGCATCCGGCCATCGCAGCGGAATGCGGGGCGGTGCAAGGCTCGGCGGTGGATGCCGCAGTATCCGGCAACGACGCAAGCGCCAATGCCGGTGCGTTCAGCACCAGGGCAACAAGCAGCATCCATCGCAGCAGCAGGCCAGGCAGGTTCACGCGTGAATGATAGCCGATGCGCGCATTACACCGTTGCCGCCGCCATCGCACGCACCCGTACCGGAATCGACTTGGCCGCCGGGGTGCCGCTGATCCGGTCGTAGTAGTCCAGCGGCAACAGCGGATTCAACTCGGGGTAGTAGCCGGCCAGCGCGCCGCGCGGCATCGGGTAGTCCAGCACGGTCAGGCCGTCGATACGCCGGCTCACGCCGTCGCGGCTGATCGTCTCAAGGCTGACCTGCGCCTCCTTCTCCAGCCCTCGCGCCAGCCGGTCCTCGATGTTCATGAACAGCACCATGCGGTCGTTGTACACGCCACGGTAGCGGTCGTTGTAGCTGTAGATGGTGGTGTTGTACTGGTCATGCGAGCGCACCGTGGCCAGCCGCAGCATCTCCGGGTCATCCACTGGCTCGTCCACGTCCAGGCCGGGCATCACCAGGATGTTGGCCTTGCCGTTCGGCGTAGGCCACACGCGGCGACGCGGTGGAATATCCAGATGGAAGCCGTGCGGCTGCTGGATGCGCTGGTTGAAGCCGGTGTAGATCTCCGGGTACACCGCCGCAATCAGCTCACGGATCGGGGCGTAGTCGTGCATGCACGCGGCCCAATCGACCTTGCTGCCCGGCAGCGTTGCCATCGCCATGCGGCAGACGATCTCGACCTCCGGCAGCACCTCGGTGCTGACCGGCTCCAGCACGCCGCGCGACGCGGTCACGTTCGACATCGCGTCCTCAATGGTGACGAACTGCTCGCCGGCCGGTGTCACGATACGTTCCGAGCGCGCCACCACCGGCAGGATCAACGCATCACGGCCGTGTACCAGGTGCCCACGATTGAGCTTGGTGGCGATGCCGACGGTCAGCTCCAGGCCGCGCATCGCCGCATAGGCACGCGGCGTATCGGGCACGGCGTGGATGAAGTTGCCGCCCAAACCGATGAATACCTTGGCGCTGCCGTCCAGCATTGCCTCGATCGATTCGACCACATGGTGGCCGTGCTCACGCGGCGGATCGAAGCCGAACACATGCTGCACGCGGTCCAGGTAGGCCGGCTTGGGTTTCTCGTCGATGCCGACGGTGCGGTCACCCTGCACGTTGGAGTGGCCGCGGATCGGCCCGATGCCAGCGCCCGGTTTGCCGAAGTTGCCGCGCAGCATCAGCAGGTTGGCCACCTGCTGCAGCAGGCGCGAGCCGTACTGGTGCTGGGTCAGGCCCATGCCGTAGCAGATCACGGTGGCGTTGGAGCGGATGTAGATCTCCGCACAACGGCGGATCTGCGCTTCGGAGATGCCGGAGACGCGAACGAGATCGCCCCAGTCCTGGGCCATCACATCGTCGCGCAGCGCGTCCAGCCCCACGGTGTGTTCGGCCAGGAAGTCGTGGTCGAGCACACGCTCGCCCTGCACCTCGCGTTCGAACATCACCTTCATCATGCCCTTGATCAGCGCCAGGTCGCCGCCGATGCGGATGTGCACGAACTCGCTGCTGATCTCGGTCGAACCCAGCGTGGCCATCTGCACCACGTCCTGCGGCTCGGCGAAGCGGATCAGCGCGCGCTCGGGCATCGGGTTGACCGCCACGATCGGAATGCCACGTTTGCGCGCTTCAACCAGGTTGCTCATCATCCGCGGCGAATTGGTGCCGGTGTTCTGGCCGATCACGAAGATCGCCTCGGCATGCTCGAAGTCCTGCAGCACGATGGTGCCCTTGCCTACGCCGATGGCCGGTGGCAGGCCACGGCTGGTCGGCTCGTGGCACATGTTCGAGCAGTCCGGGAAATTGTTGGTACCGAACTCGCGCACGAAGATCGAGTACAGGAACGCCGCTTCATTGGGCGTGCGGCCGGAGGTGTAGAACTCGGCCTGGTGCGGGCTGTCCAGCGCCTGCAGGTGGCGGCCGATCAGCGCGAAGGCATCGTCCCAGCTGCACGGTACGTAATGATCGATGGCCGCGTCGTAGCGCATCGGCTCGGTCAACCGGCCCTGCATCTCCAGCCAGTAGTCGGTCTGCGCCATCAGTTCGGTGACGGTGTGCTGCGCGAACAGCTCACGCCCCGCGCGGAACTGGGTCGCCTCCCAGGCCAGTGCCTTGGCGCCGTTCTCGCAGAATTCCAGCTTCCTGCGCTCGTCCGCATCGGAACGCGCAGCTCGGGCATTTGAAGCCACCGGGCTGGTTCATCGCCAGCAGCGCCTTCGAGCCCTTGCCGATCACGCTCTGCTGCAAAAGAACCTTGGCGGTCGCGCCGGCAGCGCCCCAGCCTCCGGCGGGCTGGTTGTAGGGCTTGTAGCGCGGCGGTTTCTGCTCGGACATGGTCGGCAACCTGGCGGTAGGAACGCAATGACGTAGGGCACTGCAGAGGCCACAGCGCCGGTTGGCGGCGCGGCCAGCTGCACAGTCAAGCACGGCTCCGCGTACGGCGCCAGCGCACAGCGCGGTTTCAGGCACAGCCTGCCATGGCAGCGGTTACAGCCACGTCTGTGCACGGCCACTGCGCTATCCTCGATCGCGCAGGTGGTCGGCCATCTGCACATTTTTCCTGTCCGGACACGCTGAATGCCTGATTCGACCCCGCCGCATACCCCGCCTGCCGGCACGGCGCAGCGCCCGTTGCAGCGCTGGCGCAGCGAGGGGCAACAGCAACACGTTGACGTAGTGGCCGAGGAAGTACCGGTCGCCCTGCGCTACAACGGTGCGGCCTTCGCGGTGATGATGGCCACCCCCTGCGACCTGGAAGACTTCGCGCTGGGCTTTTCGCTCAGCGAAGGGTTGATCACCGCGCCCTCGCAGTTGCTGTCGATCGAGGTGAAGCCACAGCTGGAAGGCATCGAGCTGCAGATGACCGTGGCCGAGGACGCACCCGGCGCCGACCTGGACCCGGCCAACGGACGCCTGCTGCCCGGCCGGGGTGGCTGCGGCCTGTGTGGCACGCGGCAACTGGAGGATGTGCTGCGGCCGCTGCCGCAGATTCGTAAACAGCGCAGCTACCCACCGGCCGCGTTGCAGCGGGCGCTGGCCTCGCTGGTCCACTACCAGCCGATGAATGCGGTGAGTGGCTCCACTCACGCCGCCGCGTGGGCCGACGCCCATGGGCGGATCGGCTGGGTGCGCGAGGATGTCGGCCGCCACAACGCCTTGGACAAGCTGATCGGCGCGCTGCACCACAACGAACACGCCCTTGACGGCGGCCTGCTGGTCATTTCCAGCCGCGCCAGCTACGAGATGGTCAGCAAGGCCGTGCGTGCCGGCGCCAGCGTCCTGGCTGCGGTGTCGGCGCCGACCGCGCTGGCGATCGACCTGGCACGCAGCGCCGGGCTGTGCCTGGTCGGGTTCGCGCGCGAGAACGGGTTCAATGTGTACACCCATCCCGAGCGCCTGCGGGCGGACGAACCACCTCGGTAGCGTCGACCGCTGGTCGACTAACGCGCGCAGCGCGGGCTTTTCGCCACCTGAACGAAACGCAGTCGACCAGCAGTCGACCCTACCGAAGGGCCGGACGTCACGTCAGCGCAGCGCCACCTTCGGGAAATCCACCGGCACCTCGAACGCTACATTGACGTAGTTGGTGAACAGGTTGAGTGCCACATGGGCGAGGATTTCGACAATCAGCTCATCGTCGAAACCCGCCGCGCGCAGCGCCTGCACATCGCCATCGGCGATCTGCGCGCGCTGCTCAACCACTTTCAGTGCGAAGCCCAGTGCGGCGGCCGTGGCCGGATCGCTGGACTGGCCGATCTGCGCGGCGGCCATCTGTTCGCCACTGGCGCCGCCCTTGCGACCCAGCGCGGTGTGTGCGGCCAGGCAGTACTCACAGGCATTGCGGTTGGCGATGGCCACGGCGATCTGCTCGCCCAGCAACGGTGACAGGCGGCCAGCGCCCAGCGCACCGAACGCGCCCCACATGCTCTGCAGCGCGGCCGGAGAATTGGCCACGGCACGGAACATCGCCGGGGTGGCACCGAAGGCGGCATGCACCTGGCGCAGCAGGGCCTGGCGGTCGGCGGTGGTGGCGGATGCATCGATCAGGGGGACACGGGACATGGAGGATCTCCTTGGAAAGCGCCCGGGATTGGACGACCCGGCCATCCTAGGTAGACTCCATGGACACATCAGGCCATATCAGCCGCTTGTATTGTCCATTCGTCCATGAGCGCCTCTCCAAACCCCGCAGGCACCTCCGCGCCCGACCGCCTGTCCTCGCTGCTGGAACGTTTCCGCGTGCAGGCCGCGCTGTTCCACAGCGGCCCGCTGTGTGGGCGGCATGTCTTCGAGCCGCAGCCCGGGCGCGCGTTCCTGCACATCCTTCGCCAGGGCGAGATGGAGGTCCGTCACCCCGATGGCGATACCGCGCTGCCACGCCTGAAGATCGACAGCCCCAGCCTGCTGCTGTACCCGCAACCGCTCCACCACGTGTTCCACAACGCGCCGCTGGAGGGCCCGGATTTCACCTGCGCCACGCTGGATTTCGATGGTGGTGCGCGCAATCCGATCGTGCAGTCATTGCCGCCGGTGATGGTGGTGCCGCTGGCGGCGATCGGCGAACTGGACGACACCCTGCACCTGCTGTTCGCGGAGGCCGATCGCCAGCGCTGCGGTTCACGGCTGCTGACCAACCGCCTGTTCGAAGTGGCGTTGATCCAGATCCTGCGCTGGGTGGTCGACCACCCGGATGCAGCGGGTGTCAGCCATGGGCTGATGCGCGGCCTGTCCGATGCACGGCTGGCGCGCACGCTGGTCGCGATGCATCAGGCGCCACAGCTCGAATGGACGCTGCCACGCATGGCGGCCACCGCCGGCATGTCGCGCAGCGCCTTCGCGGCGGTGTTCAAGGAGGTGATGCAGGCAACGCCCGCGAGCTACCTGCTGGACTGGCGGCTGAGCCTGGCCTGCGCGCAGTTGCGGGCAGGCGTGGCGGTCAAGCAGGTGGCCATCGAGGTGGGGTTTGCCGATACCGCGTCGTTGTCGAAGGCGTTCCGCAAGCGGTTGGGAGCCTCGCCACGGGCGTGGCTGGCCGCGAGCGCAGCGCAGGCTGGGTAAATGGGTAAGGGGTAGCGTCGACCGCTGGTCGCCTATCGCGCGAAGCGCGGGGGTTTCGTGGCCTGGCCGAAGAACAGCCGACCAGCGGTCGGCTCTACCACGGGTGAGGTCGGCGCGTTTGTGGCCTGGCCGAAGGGCAGCCGCCCAGCGGTCGGCTCTACCAGGAGCGATGCCCGCGTGTTGGCCGATGGCCTAGCTGGCCGATCCATCGCTCCTGGCCAGCAGCCCGGCGATCCGCTCGGCGACCTGGGCACGCACGCCCTCATCCAGCTGCCCTTCGTACATCGCTTCGTAGATCCACAGGCCATCGGCCGCCAGCCGCGCCACGAAATTGTCCAGCGCGGCCGGGTCGTCCTGCCCGGATGAAGGCGGCAATGGCGCCCAGCGTCGTACCGCCGGGCCCCATGGGCGCTCATCGGCATCCGGGTCGGCCGATTCGAGCATGAACATCAGCTCGGCACGGGTGGCGCTCTGCGCCGACACCCGCACGAAGGTCTGGTAGCGCTCCAGCGCGGTCGCTTCGCCGGCGCGCTTGCCCAGCAGCGCTTCCATCGACGCTTCCCAGGCCTGCACCAGGTGCTCGTCGATGCCGCGCAGCAGCGCCTCGCGCGAGGGGAAGTGGTACAGCAGGCCGCCGCGGGTCAGCTGGGCCTCGGCCGCCACCGACTCGAAGGTCACCGCACGCACGCCGTCACGATTGATCACGTTGACGGCGGCGTCGAGGATGCGGTCGCGCTTGCTGGTTCTCATCGCGTCATTTTACGCGATCGGCCGCACCCTCGCGGCCACCGACGCGGCCGCGCAGCAGGCGCGCGATGACCGCCGCGCCTGTCGCCAGCATCACCGTGATCACCAGCAGCACGATCTGGTAACCGCGGTCGTACGCGGCCGTGGCCAGCGTGAACCACTCGCCCTGCCCGCTCTCGCGTGCCACATGCAGGGCCTGGGTGAAGCCCTCGCGTGCCAGTGCCGGCATGTCGGCCGAAGACGGCAGGAAGGCGCTGTACATCGCCGCGCTCAGGCTGCCCAGCATGGCTACCGCCAGCAGGCCACCGAATTCGTAGGAGACTTCCTCCACCGACGAGGCCATGCCTGCGCGGTGCGCCGGCACGTTGTTGAGGATGGCGGTGGACGCCACCGAGATGGCCGCGCCCATGCCGAAGCCGGTGATGGTCATGCCGGCCACCACCCAGCCCAGGCCGTGCGGGAAGCCGAACGCGACCACGCCGACACCCACCGCGCCTGCGGCCAGGCCACCGCAGATAAGCGGACGCAGGCCGACCCGGTGCAGGATGCTGCCGCCCAGCAACGCACTGGGCAGGCTGCCCACCGCCGCCACCGACACCAGCAGGCCCGCCTGCAACGGGGTGAAGCCTGCCACCAGCTGGAAGCGCTGGGTGGTGACCAGCTGCAGGCCGGCCATCGCGAACAGGGTGAACACCGCCGACAGCGTGCCGGCCAGGAACGCGGGATTGCGGAAGATCGCGAAGTCCAGCAGCGGGTACGGCAGCTGCTGTTGGCGCCGCGCGAACGCCGCACCGCTGATGACCGCCAGCAGCAGCGCGCCGGCGCCCAGCGCGTACGACGGCGGCGTGGCGATCAGCGACTTGATCGCCAGCACCAACCCGGACAGCGCGGCAAGCGCCAGCACCGAGGACACAAGATCCCAAGGGCGCGAGGTATCGCGCTGGCCTTCCGGCGCCAGCAGCAGCGTGGCCACGAAGGCGACCACCACCACCGGCACATTGATCAGGAACACCGAGCCCCACCAGAAATGCTGCAGCAGCCAGCCACCGATGATCGGGCCGAGCGCGGCGCCAACGATCGCCACCGAGCCCCAGATCGCGATGGCGATGTTGCGCTCGCGCTCTTCGTGGAAGCTCAGCCCTATCAGCGCCAGCGTGGCCGGCATCATCGCCGCCGCACCCACCGCCAGGAACGCGCGCGCGGCGATCAGCTGCGCGGCACTCTCCGCGAATGCCGCGGCCAACGAGGCAACACCGAACACCACCAGGCCGATCAGGAACATGCGGCGGTGGCCGATGCGGTCGCCGAGTGTGCCGGCGCCGAGCAGCAGGCCGGCCATCACCAGCGGATAGGCATTGATGATCCACAGCGCCTGGCCGTTACTGGCCGACAGCTCTTCGGTCAGGGTGGGCAGCGCGGTGTAGAGCACGGAGTTGTCCAGCGTGACCAGCAACAGGCCGGCGGCCACGGTGAACAACAGCGCCCAGCGACGGGCGCGCGACAGGGCCGGAGCACCGGCCAAGCGCTGGGACAAAGCCATGGGAGAACCTGATGGGGTGGAGTACGGCCATAACTATACCGGATGTCCTGTATAGTTACGATCTTCGGAATCCACCGGTTCAGCTTCTGTAGAGGCGAAACTGCTCGATCGGACGCCCCAGCCAGGCATGGCCTGGCTCTACAGGGAAGCACTCACCGGCAGTCTTCCGGCAATGCGGCAATCACGGACACCACGGCCGCCTGCATGCCCTGCCCCACGGCCATGTCCAGCTCGCCGCCAATGCCGCCGTGCTGGCGGCGCAGTTCGTCCTCGCACAGGCTGCGCACCCGCCCGCGTGCATTGGCGCGCAGGCTGCTGCAGCGCCAATCGGTGCCGCCCAGCGGCAGCACCGAATACACCACGCTGTTGCACGCATTACCGGCGCGTTGCTGCAGCGACTGCCCGCCGAAATCGCGCGGTTCACTGCTGCGCTGCGGATCGAAGTAACTGTCGGGGAAGGTGCGTGCGTACTGCTCGATGTCCACGTCCATGCTGCGGCCCGCGGCCAATGGCATCTGCAGCGGCTGGCCACAGCGCAGGGCATCGGCGCGATGCTGGATGTACTGGTAGATCGGCCGGTCAAGCGTGGGATCCTGCTGGGTCACCGCGCTGACCGCCGCCAGCACCGGCAACGATGCGCGATTGGCCATGCGCGCCAGCAGCCCTGCCTGTGCTGGCTGGCAGCGGTCACGCAGCGTGGCCGCCAACAGGAACAGCACGTCATTGCGAAAGGCCGGCTCTTCGATCATGCGCTGTTCGATGCGCTGGCGCGCATCCGCCGCGGGCGCCGGGAACGCGATCGCCGGTGGTTCGGAGACCGCTGCACGCCGCTGCCACCACACGGCCAACGCCACGCCGCTCACCAGCACGCACGCAACGATGACCCAACGCGCACGCATCAGTTATGGATCACGGTCAGCGTTGCCGCAGCGGCGTCGTAGGACGCGCTGGCGATATCCGCATCGAAGCGCTTCACCTGCAGGCGGCCGGCCAGCCGGTACGGGTCCCACAGGTCACCCAGCGCGATCGGCGTGGCCAGGGTCACATGGATGATCTGGTTCGGCGGTGGTGGCGGCACATGGATGCAGGCGCCGTAGAACGGCACGAACAGCAGTTCGTCGACCAGCCCGGCATCGTTGGTGCCCAGCGGCACCACGTAGCCGTCCAGATCCACGGCACGGCCATCGGCGGCATCGACCACCTGCGACGAGCCGAACTGCCTGGCGCGGTCGGGGCTGGAATGGTCGATCTCCTGCCCCGGCGGCGTGCCGGAACCGGTGTCGTCGATCAAACCGCCCACGCCGTCCATGCCGTTGCGTGACAGGCCGATCTGCGGCGGCGGCCGTTGATAGGTCACTTCATCGGGCCGCAGCGCATCCCAGCGGTTGATGGCGGTATCGGCCACGGTTGGCTGCGCGGTCTGCGCGGTCTGCGCGGTGCTGGCAGGTGCGGCGGTCGGCACCGGCTGCGTACAGCCAGCCAGGCACAGGCAGCCCACCAGCATGGCAACGTGCTCACGGTTCATAGGGCCTCAGGTGCGCATCGCGCATGGTGTAGGCAGAGCCGGCCAGGTCGTCATCCAGCCGCTCCGCGCGCAGGGTGCCGGCCAGGAAGAACGGCGAATACATGTCCGGCATTTCGATCGGGCGTGGCAGCACCACGTGCACGATCTGGTTGGGCGGTGGCGGCGGCACATGGATGCAGGCGCCGTAGTACGGCACGAACAGGAACTCGGTCAGGCGCCCGTCCTGTGCGTTGGCCAGCGGCACCACGTAGCCCGGCAGGCGCACCGGCCGTTCCAGCACCGCGTCCACGGTGCGGAAGGTGCCGAACTGCGGCATGCGCCGGTTGCCGTTGTGCTCGACCTCGGGGCCCTCGCCCCGCTCCAGCGCGGCCAGCTCATCACCGGGCATCATCTGCAGCCAGTCCAGCTCCTGTTCTACAGCCGTGCCCGCCGTCACGGCGCCATCGCTATCCATCACCGGCGACGGCGGCAGCGCCTGTACGCCGGTATCCACCGGCCGCTCGCAGGCAGTCAGGAACAGCAGCATCGGCAACATCCACAAGCAGCGCATGCTCAGCCTCCCGGCGACAGGCCATCGGCCAGCGTGCGCCGATAGGCCAGCAGCGCCGGCACCAGCCCGGCCACCGCACTGATCACCAGCACGCCTGCGGCCCACGCCAGCTCGCGACCGTCCGGCCATACATGGGTGATCGACAGCCCGAAGCTGGCCAGCGCCCACGCGCGGCCCGCCAGGCTGGCCACGGCCAGCACTGCCAGCGCGAGCACGCAGGCGAACGCGCTGGTCGCCACCGCTTCAACCACCAGCAGGGCGGCGATGTAACCCGGCCGCGCACCGATCGCACGCAGCACGGCCATCTCACGCCGCCGTTCCTGCAAGGTCGAAACCAGCAGCGCCACCAGCGACACCATGCCCAGCAGCACCACCATCGCGCTGATCAGCTGCAGGGCACGTTCGGCCGTGCCCAGCGACTGCCACAACTGCTGCAGGGTCACGCCCGGCAGGATCGCCAGCATGGCCTCGTCCGGGTACTCGTTGATCCTTCGCTGAACCGAGAAGGTGGCGATTCGCGAGTTCAGGCCGAGCATGAACGCCGTGATGCTGGTGGGAGTCAGATCCAGGTGACGTGCCTGCTCGGCGCTGACGCGCTGGCTGCGCAGCTGCACACCCGAGCGCCAGTCCACGTGGATCGCCTCGATGGCCGGCAGCGAGACCAGTACCGATGAATCCACCGGCGTGCCGGTACGCTGCAGGATGCCGGCCACGCGGAACGGCTTGTCGGCATGGGTGGCCAGGGTGACCGCGCCGGTGCCATGCGCCAGCACGATCTCGTCGCCAACACCGACCCGTTGCGCAGCGGCCACTTCAGCCCCGATCACCGCGTCGTACAGATCGTCGAACCGCCGCCCCTGCGCGAACGCCAGCGCGTGACCGGCGCCGTAGCGATAGTGATCGAAGTAGCCGCCACTGGTGCCGATCACCCGATAGCCACGCCAGGAGTCACCCAGTGAAAGCGGCACCGCCCACTTCACCTGCGGCAGCGCCGACAGCTCCTGGTAGGACTGCCAGGACACGTTGTTGGTCGGGTCGCCAATGTGGAACACCGAATACAGCAGCAGGTTCACCGGCCCCGAACGCGCACCAACGATCAGGTCGGTACCCGACACCGTGCTCGCGAAACCCTCGTGCGCCTGCGTGCGCACGCGTTCAACGCCCAGCAGCAGCACCACGCTGAGGGTGATCACCAGTACGGTGAGGCCAACACTCAACGCGCGGCTGCGCAGGCTGGCCCAGGCAAGTTCAAGCATGGGCGCCACCTGCACGGTTGATCTCCGCCAGGGCAATGGTGCGGTCGAACAGCGGCTGCAGGCCATCGTCGTGGCTGACCACCACTACCGTGGTGCCGGCCGCCTGGCATTGTGCGGACATCAACTGCAGGAAGGCCGTGGCGGCCTCCCGGTCCAGCGCCGAGGTCGGTTCATCGGCCAGCAGCACTGCCGGCCGGCCAATCAACGCACGAGCGGCAGCCACGCGCTGCTGCTGGCCGACACTCAGGGTGCCCGCGCGCCGCTGCATCAGCGCCGGGTCCAGCTGCAGGGCGCGCAGCAGGCGCGCGATCTCGGCGTCCAGCGGCCCGCTGATGCGCTCGCTGCGCAGGCGCGAGAAGCGCAGGCCCAACGCAACGTTGTCGCGCACACTGAGGAACGGCAGCAGGTTGAACTGCTGGAAGATCACGCCCAGGTGGTCGGCGCGGAAGCGGTCGCGCCGGGCGCCACGCATGGCCTGCAACGCCTGTCCGGCCACCTCGACGCGGCCCTTTCCAGGCAGCAGCACCCCGGCCAACAGTCCCAGCAACGTGCTCTTGCCGCCGCCACTGATCCCGCGCAGCAGCACGCTGCTGCCCTGCTCGATCCACAGCTGCGGAATGTCCAGCACCAGGCGCAGGCCATAGCCGAACTGCACCTCATCCAGCCTGATCACCGCAGCGCTGCTCACGGCGCCAGTACCACGCGCAGCTGGGTGGCGGTCAGCACGCTGCGGCCCTGGCCACGATCGGTTGCGGTGTTGACGATGACCTCGTGCAGGCCGGGGAATACCGCCGGCAGCCGCATGACCAGGGCGCGCAACGCCGCCGGATTGGCACAGCGGTACTGCAGGTTGGCGCTGAAGCCGGCGTGCCGGTGTTGCCCGGCTGCGGGTGCCGCGTCGGTTGCATCGAAGCCCTTGGCGCTGGCATCGCCGCTGGCCAGCCGGCAATGCGCCGCCGTCGGCAGCGTTACCCAGCTGCCGCTCTTCAGCACAGCGGTAGCGCGTGCCAGCGATGCCCGTTCAGTGGCGTTGGCTGGCGGTCGTTCGAAATCGAGGATGCCGATACCCGGCGCCTGCAGGGCCAGTTCCAGCACGCCCTGGTCGAGCGCGAGATCAACAGTGGCCTGGCCGTGCACGTGCGCGCCAAGCTGGCGGACGTCATGGGCCTGCGCGGCGCTGGCAGCCAGCAGCAGGAAAAAAGCAGCGGGAAGCTTCATGGGGGAGACTCCAATTGTTACTATGTAACATTATGGACCATATCCCCTCGATGCCCGCAAGGGCCCTGGCCCAGCCGCCAACTTCGGCACGCTGGCATCCCCACCTCGATCTCGCAGGTGCCTGGCTGTCGCTGGCCTGTGCCGCCCATTGCATCGCCCTGCCGCTGCTGCTGGCCTTCGTGCCGGCCGCGATGATGGCGCTGCGCTCGTTCCAGCACCCCGGCCATGGCGCGATGACGCTGCTGCTGATGATGTCGCGCTGGGAGTGGCTGTTCGCACTGGTGGCCTCGGCGCTGGCGCTGGCCAGCACCGCGGCGGGGCTGCGCCGGCATGGCCGCCGATGGCCGCTGCGGCTGGCCTGCGTGGGCGCCGGCCTGCTGCTGTCGGCGTCCTTGTATCTGCCGCTGAAGGAGTCGCTGCTGTGGCACGGGGTGGCAACGGCCTGCGGCGGCGTGCTGCTGGCATGTGCGCATATCGGCAACCGGCGCGCGCTGCACAGCCCTCGGTAACGCTGCGAAGATGCCGGCCAGCGGCCGGCACTACCCGTCATTGGTAGCGCCGGCCGCTGGCCGGCGCGTGCCCCGCCACCTCAGAAGCGATAGCCCACTTCCGCGCCGAAGATGCGTGGGCTGTCGACCGGGCCGTAGTAGTTGCCATCGCGGCCGAATGCCAGGTTGTCGAAGATCAGGCCGTTGATGCGGCGCTTGTTGGTGAGGTTCTGTACGAACACCCGTCCACTCCACGGCCCGCGCTCATAACCCAGCTGCGCACCCAGCACCGCGACGGCCGGCTGGAACGCGCGGTTGCGTTCGTCCAGCGCACTGGAGCCGGTGAACTGCGATTCCAGCCGTGCATAGAGGCCGGACTGGAGCTGGTAGCGCGCCGCCAGATAGCCCGTGTAATGCGGCGTCAGCTTGACCCGCTTGCCGTCCAGGTTCTGGTCGACGCTCACCCATAGTTTGGTGTACTTCGCATCGACATAGCCCACGTTGGCCATCAAGGTGAAGCCGGGCATCACCTCGAACACGCCCTCCAGCTCGGCGCCGCGCGAACGGATCGACGCATCCGAGCCCACGTAGTCCGACGAGATCGGGCGGCCGTTGGCATCGGTGGCCACCTGGATCTCCTGCCAGTTGTCCGAGGTGATGTGGAACAGCGCGCCGCCGATGTGGCCACGGCCACCGGCCAGGTTCATCTTGAAGCCCAGCTCATGGCTCCACATGCGCTCGGACTCATAGCGCAGCACCTTGTCGTTGACCACATCGCTCTGCGCTGCGGCCAGATTGAAGCCGCCCGGGATGTAGCCCTTGGCCGAGGCCGTATAGAACGACAGGTCGTCGGTGGCGTCGTAGCGCAGCGACACCCGCGGCAGCGTGGCCGAGAAGGTATGCGCCAGCGCGGCATCGCGATACAGCACGCGGCCGCCGGCGCCGAGGTCCAGCGCACCGGCACGCTGCTCGGTGGAACGCCGCGCCTGCTCATGGCGCAGGCCCGCACTCGCGGTCAGTTGCGGAAGCGACGGGAAGGTGTAGCTGGCGGTGGCGAACACGCTGTAGTCCTCCCCCTTCGATGTCTGCCGCGGCGCCAGGTTGTAGCTGTCGAGCCCACGCAGCGCAGGACCAACGAACGTACCCAGGATCGAATCCTTGCTGTTGCGGTAGGTTGACACACCGGCCATCCAGGTCAATGCCTGGTCACTGGGCGAACTGAAGCGCGCCTCGGCCGTCCATTCGTTCTTCCGGTCGTAGATGCGGCCTGCCAGTGCTGCGCTCTGGGTCATGTCGAAGTCGTAGCCGGCCGAGGTCACTTCCTCGTTCCGCCAGGACGCGGCCACGTCCAGCGTGCCGGCCTGCAGCTGCCATTGCGCGCTCAGGCCCGCCACCGACTCATCCTTCTCGGTGCGCTTGGGTGCGTCATTGATGTAGGTGAAATCAGCGGCGAGACGGCCGCCGTTGAGCGAGGTGCCATAGGTGCGGTTGTACAGCTCGGTATCCAGCGGCAGGTACTCGTACTCGAACATGCCCGGCGCGCGGGTGCGCAGATGGTAGGCCAGTGCATTCACCGAAACGTAGTCGCTCGGCCGCCAGCGCAGCTTGCCCTGCAGGTAGCCCTCGCCCACCTTGCCGCGCGCACCGGAGGGCGTGAGGTTCTTCAGGTAGGCATCCTCGTCCGAGCCCATGAACGCAACCGACCCGGACAAACTGCCATCGCGGCTCAACGGGCCGGCCAGGAAGCCGTCCAGTGCCGTGCCGTTGCCATTGCCGAACCAGGTACTGCGCACATTGAGTTCGCCTTCGCGCGCATCGGCCGGACCGCGCGTGCGCACCAGCACCAGGCCGGACTCGCTGTTGGCCCCGTAAAGCGTGCCCTGCGGCCCGCGCAGCACCTCCACCGACTCGACCTGGTTGAGCACGGCATTGCTCAGTTCACGGAATGGAATGCCATCGATATAGACCGACGCACGGTTGACCAGGAACGGATTGGACTCGATGCCGCGGATCGAGATGAACATGTTGCTCAGCTGGCCCATCGCATTGAACTTCACGTTCGGCGCGAGCTTGTCCAGGTCACGGAACTCGGTGACACCGGCCTCCTTCAGCGCTTGCCGATCAAGCACGGTGACCGACAGGTCGCTCTTCAGGTACGGGGTATCGCGCTTGGAGCCAGTGACACGGACACCGTCAAGCGTGGCCGGGTCGGCCTGCTGGGCAAGCGAGGGCATGGCAGGAATGAGCAGGGATACCGCAACAAGGGCGGCAGCAGGCGTGGACGACTTCAACGGACGGACCTCAAGGGATGGAAAGGCGGACGCGCGGGCGGCGGCAGCGCGAGTCAAGAGTGTTATCCTGTAACATTCGCGCCATCCCGCCACTCCATTCGCGGCAGCGCCGCTCCATTTCCGGATCCGTGATGCCCGCCCTCGCCGACCAGTTGCTGCGCGAAACCGGCCCCCAGGCTGCGGCCGCCCACCTCAGCCCGGACGGCGCGGTGGTCCTGCTGCGCCACCGCTTCGAGGCCAGCGAAGGCGAGATGGGCCATCCGCAGCAACTGCGCCTGGGCATGGCCATGGCCGGCGGGGGGTGGCTGCAGCAACGCACGCTCAACGGCGTGCTGCAGGCCCCGTGGCGACCGGGCCAGTTCAACCTGGTCCTGCCTGGCGACAGCGGCACCTACGCCAGCCCCGCTGTGGACGTGCTCGGCATTGCCATCGACACCCGCGCGTACCCGCACCACGCGCTGGCGCTGCAGCAGCTGCAGCCTTTGGCAGCGCGGCTTCACCACGACCCGGTGATCACGTCGGTGCTGCAGGCGCTGTGGAGCAGCGCGCAGGCCGGTGCGTGCCTGCCCGGCTTCCTTGAGCACGGCGCGCAGGTGCTGCTGCATCGCCTCGGCCAGCTTGCCGGCCAACGGCGCGATACGAGAGGCACGGCCACGCCCCTTTCGGCGCAGCGACTGCGGCAGCTGGAGGCGTATATCGATGCACAGCAGGGCCAGCCGCTCAGCGTCACCGAGCTGGCTGCCGCAGTGCAGATGCAGCCATCCAGCTTCGGCCGCGCCCTGCGCGCTGCCACCGGCCTGCCACCGTATGCATTCCTGACCCGGCACCGCATGCAGCAGGCCGGCGCCGCCCTGGCGCAGGGCCGCACGGTCACCGACGTTGCGCTGGCCAGCGGCTACGCCAACCCCAGCAAGTTCAGCGCGGCGTTCCGCCGTGTGCTCGGTTGTTCGCCCTCCGCCTGGATCGAGCAGGCGCGGTAATGACGGCCGTTGGCCGGGTAATGCAGAAGCCGGCCAGCGGCCGGCACTACGCTGCTTAGTCAAACAGCGCCGCCACCCAGTCGATGAACACCCGCAAGCGCGGTGAAGGCGTGCGGTTGCGCGGGTAGACCAGGCTCAGCGGGCTCGGCGTGGGTGGCATCTGCGGCAACAGTTCAACCAGCTCGCCCCGCGCAATGTACGGATCCATGCGGTAACGCGGTGCCTGGATGATGCCCAGCCCCGCCAGCGCGGCGCCGAGGAACGCATCGGCACCGGACACCAGCACGCGTGCGGGCAGCGGTACGTAGCGGACCTGCCCGCCCTGCTGGAACTCCAAGGGAATCAGCTGGCCGGTGGCGCTGGAGAGATAGCCGACCATCTCGTGGCCGTCCTTCAGGCACTCAATGCCCTCGGGCATACCCTTGGCCCGCACGTAGTCCGGCGAGGCCACGGTGACCTCGCGCAGCAGCGCCAGCCGTCGCGCCGCCAGGTCGCTTTCGGCCAGCGTGCCGACCCGGATCGCCGCATCCACGCCTTCGCGCAGCAGGTCGACATAGCGGTCACCCTCGCTGACGTCCAGCTCGATGTCCGGGTAGCGCCGCAGGAAGTCCGGCAGGTGCGGAAACAGCAGATGCCGGCCCAGCGTGCCATGCACCTCGATGCGCAGCAGGCCGCGCGGTGGCACGTCACGGAACGCGGCCTCGGCGTCGTCCATGTCGGCGATCAACCGCAGGCAACGACCGTAGAAGGCTTCACCCTCCAGGGTCGGTGCCACCAGCCGCGTGGTCCGGTTCAACAGGCGCACCCCCAAGCGCTGCTCCAGCGCCTTGATCGCATCGGTCACCGTGGCCCGTGGCAGGCCAAGGTCCTCGGAGGCGCGGGTGAAACTGCGGCGCTCGACGATACGGACGAAGGCGCGCATGGCCGTGAAGCGGTCCATTGTTCGGCTGTCCGGATGGTGTTGGCCGATTATGCACGATTGCCCGCCGCGACCTGGTGCTGGATGCCAACCAAGGTTGGCATCCACCAGATCACTTCACACAGGGTATTAGCATTTACCGGATCTCGCGGCGGCGGTGCACCCAGTAGTACAGCGTGGGCAGCACCAGCAAGGTCAGCAGCATCGCCGACAGCAGGCCGCCGATCACCACCACCGCCAGCGGCTTCTGGGTCTCGGCACCGATCGCGTGCGAAGTCGCCATCGGCAGCAGCCCGAACATCGCCAGCAGCGCGGTCATCAGCACCGTGCGCAGGCGCTGCAGCGAACCCTGCACCACCGACTGCAGCAGGTCCATGCCCTGTTCGCGCAGCTGGGCGAAGCGACTGAGCATCACCACCCCGTTCAACACGGCTTGCCCGAACAATGCAATGAAGCCGATCGCCGCCGATACCGACAACGGAATGCCGGTCAGCCACAGCGCCAGGATGCCGCCGATCATCGCCAACGGCACGTTGGCCAGGATCAACGCCGCACTGCTGATGTCCTTGAAGGCATCGAACAGCAGCACGAAGATCAGCAGCACCGACAGCGGAATCACCCAGCCCAGCCGCTTCATCGCGCGCTGCTGGTTCTCGAACTCACCGGACCACTCCAGCCGATAACCCTCCGGCAGCTGCACGCTGGCGTCCACGCGCTTGCGCATGTCGGCCACCACGCTGCCCATGTCGCGCCCGGCAATGAAGATGCTGACCGCCTTCACCCGCTGTGCGTTCTCGCGCGAGATGTTGATCGCACCGCTGGCCATGCGGAAGTCGGCGACATCGGACAGCGTCACCGCGTGGCCGTCACCGATGCCTACCGGCACCGTGCGCAGCCGCTGCAGGTCGCGGTCGGCATCGTCCAGCCGCAGCGTGATCGGGAACTTTCGATCCCCCTCCCACAGCTCGCCGACCTGGCGCCCGCCCAGTGCGGTCTCGATCACTTCGTCGATGTCGCGCACATTCAGGCCGTAGCGCGCGGCCCGGTCACGATCGATCTCGATCTGCAGTTGCGGCAACGCGCCGTCGCGGTCGATGAAGGCACTTTCCACGCCGTCCACGCTGCGCACCTGGCCGAGGATCGCCTGGGCTTGCCGGTTCAACACGTCCAGGTCCGAACCGCTGACCTTGATCACCACCTGGCCCTTGATCTGCGAGATGCTCTCCAGGATGTTGTCGCGCACCGGCTGCGAGATCGAGAACTCCGGCCCCGGTATGCGCTGCTCCAACGTGCGCTGCAGGTCACTCACCAGCTGCCGCTTGTCCACGCCCTTCGGCCATTCCTTCTCCGGCTTCAGCGCCACCAACGCCTCGATCTGGTTGGCGCCCTTGGCATCGGAACCATCTTCCGGGCGCCCCAGCTTGGCCACCACCGTCGATACCTGCGGGAACGTGCCGACCAGTTCTCGGATACGCCGCGACTGCTGCTGCGCCTCGGCCAGGCTGGTGCTGGGGTCGAGCGTGGCGGTCAACCAGATCGACCCCTCGTCCAGCTCGGGCAGGAACTCCGAGCCCAGCCAGGTGCCAAGCGCCAGCGTGCCGACCAGCAGCGCCACCGCGGTCAGCACCACCGCGCGCGGGCGTGCCAGGGCACGCTCCAGCACCGGCCTGTACCACCCGGTCAGGCGGTCCATCAACGGATTGCCGTCGCGCATGCGGTCGCGGCGCAGCCACCAGTAACAGAACAGCGGGACCACGGTCAGCGCCAGGACCAACGCACCGATCAACGCCGACGTCACCGAATAGGCCATCGGCGCGAACATGCGGCCTTCCTGGCGCTGCAGGGTGAAGATCGGGATATGCGCGGCGATGATGATCATCATCGAGAAGAACGTCGGCCGCCCCACTTCCGATGCCGCCGAGAGGATGGTCGAGAAACGCGTCTTCCGGTCGGCGTTGGGTGGCAGCTTCGATAGTCGCGAGACGATATGCTCGGTGACGATCACCGCACCATCGATGATGATGCCGAAGTCCATCGCCCCCAACGACAGCAGGTTGGCCGGCACGCCCCACAGGTGCAGGCCAAGGAAGGTCGACAGCAGGGCCAGCGGCATCATGGCCGCCACGATCAGTGCCGCGCGGGCGTTGTACAGGAACAGCCACAGCACCAGGAACACCAGCACGGCGCCTTCCAGCAGGTTGCGGAACACCGTTTTCAGCGTGGTCGAGACCAGCCAGGAGCGGTCGTAGAACGGCTCGATGCTGACCCCGGCCGGCAACTGGTTCGCCTCGATCTCGGCGATGCGAGCATGCAGGGCGTCGAGCACATCGGACGGATTCTCGCCCTTGCGCATCAGCACCATGCCGAACACCGCATCGTCGTTGTCATCCTGCCCGACCAGGCCCTGCCGTGGCAGCCCGGTGTCGGCGATGCTGGCCAGGTCGCGCACCAGGATCGGCGTGCCGCCGCGTTGCCCGACCACCACGTTGCCGATGTCGGCCGGCGAGCGCATCAGGCCCACGCCGCGGATCAGGAACTGCTGCTGGCCGCGCTCCACGTAGCCGCCGCCGGCATTCGAACTGCCCTTCTCCAGGGCCTCGGCGAACTCACCGAGGCTGATGCCGCGATCGCGCAGCTTGTCCAGGTCCGGCTTGACCTGGAAGGTCCGCGCGAAGCCACCGAAGCTGATCACATCGGCCACGCCCGGCACGGTGCGCAGGCTGCGCTCCATCGTCCATTCCTGCACGGTGCGCAGCTGGGTCGAGGTCAGGTGCGGGCCTTTCAGTACGTAGCGGTAGATCTCGCCCACCGCCGAACTCATCGCCTCCAGTTCCGGCGTCACCCCTTCCGGCAGCTCCACGCCCTGCAGGCGTTCCAGCACCTGCTGGCGCGCGAAATAGTCATCGGCCTTGTCATCGAAGGTCAGGATGATCATCGACAGGCCGAACTGGGTATGCGAGAACACCCGCACCGAATGCGGAATACCGGACAGCGCCACTTCCAGTGGCATCGTCACCTCGCGCTCCACCTCTTCGGCGGCGCGGCCCGGGTGCAGCGAGACCACCGTCACCTGGGTGTCGGACACATCCGGGAAGGCTTCCACCGGCAGCACGCGGAACGCGGCGATGCCCGCGCCGATGAACAACAGCAGCGCCAGCATCACCATCAGCGGCTGGCGCAGGCAATAGGCAATCAGGCGATCGATCATGGGGCAGCGTGCCCCGCGCCGCTGCTGGCCGCCGTCGGCGCACCGTCGACCAGCTGCTGCAGCAGCAGGCCCCCTTCGACCACCACCCTGCTGCCTGCCGCCAGGCCCTCACGCACCCACAGGCGGCCATCGCCCAGCTCTTCAGCATGCACCGCGTGGCGCACGAAGCGGCCCTTGCCTTCCTCCACGAACACCACCTGCGTGCCGTTGATCAACAGCACCGCCGCATCCGGCAGCGAAACGCCGCCCTCGGCCGGCAGCGCCACCTGTGCGCGCACATACTGCCCGGCCTTGAATCCGCGCGTGCGGTTGTCCAGCTCGGCGCGGGCCTGGACCACGCGGCGCTCGCTGTCGACGAAGTCATCCACATGCTGCAGCGTGGCCTGCAGGGGTTTGCCATCGGCACCCGGCACGCTCACCGGCATGCCGGCCTTCAATCGCCCGGCCAGGCTTTCGGGGATGTCCAGCAGCAGCCACAGGCGATCCGGATCGCCGATCACCGCCAGCGGCTGTTCGCTGTCGGGGCTGACCGACATGCCCGGGCTCATCCGCCGTTCCACCAGCACGCCCTCGATGGGCGCACGCAGCGGCAGGCGTTGATCGACGTGCTGGCCGTTGCCATAGGCCTTGGCGAAGGCGGTTGCGCGCGCATGATCGGCCTGGCTGCCGGCAAAGTTGGCCTCGGCTTCGTCCAGTTCGCGCCCGGACGCCACGCCAGCGGCGTGCAGCTCGCGGGTGCGCTCCAGCTCCTTGCGGGCCTGCTGCAGTTCGGCGCGGCCACGCGCGCCCTCGGCCTGAGCCTGGCCGAACTCGGGCGAGGTGATCCAGGCGATGACCTGGCCGGCCTTCACCTGCTGGCCAGGCTGCGCCTCGATGCGCGCGACCTGCCCCGGCAGCGGCGTGCGCAATGCGCTGGAGCGGGTCTCATCCCAGACCACACGGCCCGGCAGCTGCAGGCTGGCACTGGCACCGGCGGTCACCGCCTCGCTGCGCAGCACGTCCAGCTGGCGGCTGTCGGCCGGAAACTGGATCTGGCCAGCACTGACCTGCGGTGCATCTTCGGTATACGACGCCGGCTCGCGGCCACAGCCGCTGAGCAGGGCCAGTGCCAGCAACACCGGCAGCAGCGCATGGCGCGCGCGCGGGCGATGGGCGACGGTGGACTTCATCGGGACTCTCCTTCGGCAACGGATGTGGCGGCTTCCCAGCGCGCCAGGGCAATGGCATGGTCGGCACGCGCCTCGATCAGCGCGGCCTCGAAGTCGCGCCAGCTGCGGCGCGCATCCAGCAGGTCGGTCAGGCTGGCGGCACCACGGCGGTAGGCCAGCTCGATGCCCTGCACTGCCTTGCGCGCGGCATTTGACTGCAGCCCTTCGTAATCGGTGCGGCGCTGCGCGGCGGACTGTGCGCTGGCCTGCAGCTGGTCCAGTTCGGCGCGCGCTTCGCGCTGCAGCACCTGCAGTTCCAGTGCGGCACTGTCCCGATCCGCTTCGGCGCGCTGGATGGCACCGCGTGTGCGCGACGGTTCACCCAGCGGAATGGTCAACGACACGCCCCAGGTGACGCCGCCGATGTCGGTCGGCTCACGTTCGGCCTCCACCCCCAGCTGGATGTCGCGATGGCGCTCGCTGCGGGCCAGCGCCACACCGGCATCAGCGGCAGCCAGGCGCGAATGCGCGGCACGCAGATCGGCACGCTGCTGCGGGTCGAACCCACGCGTGGCGGCCACACTGCGGGTGTCGGGCCACGGGTCGTCGGCACTGAGGCTGCTGCTGTCATTGCTGCCGAGCAGCAGCCCCAGCGCGTGCCGGGCGTCGCGCAGATCCAGCGCCGCCTCGCGCGCGGCATCGGCCACGGCAAGGTCGTCCACCGCCAACCGCGCACGATCGACCGGCGCCATCGCCCCGGTTGCGACCTGCCTGTCCGCTGCCGCCATCTGTTCGGTCGAACTCTGGCGGTTGGCCTCGGCAATCTGCACCCGCTCCTGCGCGCTCTTCAGGCCGAAATACGCCTCGTGCAGCGCCACCTGCTGGCGGCGTCGGGTATCGAGCATCTCCAGCCCGGCCACCTGCAGCAACGCGTCCGCCTGGCGGATGCGCAGCGCTCGCTTGCCACCACGCTCCCAGGTCCAGCCCAGGCCCAGCGTGCTGTCCACCCGCTTGTCCTGCCAGCGGCCGGAGCCGATGCCATGCTTGGGGCTGATCTTGCTGCTGCCGATGGAGAGCTCGGCCGCCGGACGCAGTGCGGCGGTCTGCGCATCGCCCTGCACGCCGCGCAGCTCCAGCGCCGCCGCACGCAGGTCCGGGTTGTGCGCTTCCATGGCGCGCTGCGCGTCCGCCAGGGACAGCGCCGACGCCGCGGGCGCGCACACGAGGGCGGCCAGCACAGCCGCAAGTCGAAGGGAGAAATTCATGCGCGTCACGGTAAGGTGACGCACTTGCGCCAAACTTGCCCCAACCTTGCACGAAGCTTGCAATGCGAATCCTGCTGATCGAAGACGACGCCGCCCTGGCCGATGGACTGATCCGCGCCCTGCAGGGCGCCGGGCATCTGTGCGACCACCTTTCGCGCGGGCTGCATGCCCCGGCCGCGCTGGCCAGCGCGCCGTATGACGTGATGGTGCTCGACCTGTCGCTGCCCGATGTCGATGGCCTCGACCTGCTGTCGCGGTTGCGCAACGACGGTGTCACCCTGCCGGTACTGATCCTGACCGCGCGCGATGGCGTCGACGATCGCATTCTGGGGCTGGACCGCGGTGGTGATGATTACCTGGCCAAGCCTTTCGCACTGGGTGAGCTGGAAGCGCGGCTGCGTGCGCTGTCGCGCCGCCGCAGCGATGCACCAGCACAGAAGCGGCTGGGCCGGTTGTGCTTCGACAGCATCCGCAACGAGGCGCAGGTGGATGGCCAGCGTGTCGAACTGACCGCACGTGAGCTGGCGCTGGTCGAAGCGCTGATGCAGCATCCCGGCCGCACCGTCACCAAGCAGCGCCTGTTCGATGCGCTGTACAGCTGGGACCACGAGGCCAACCTCTCGGTGATCGAGGTGCATGTCAGCCGCCTGCGCCGCAAGCTGGAACAGGCGCGTGCCGGCGTTGGCGTCCGCATGCTGCGCGGGCTCGGCTACCGGCTGGAGGCCGGCGGTGACTGAGCGCGTGCACAGCTTGCGTGGCCTGCTGCTACGGCGCCTGTGGTTGCCGCTGCTGGTGCTGATGTTGTGCAGCGCGGTGGGTTCATTCGCACTGGCGCGCTTCTACGCCGGCCAGGTCTACGACCGCTGGCTGCTGGACTCGGCGATGTCGCTGTCCGAACTGGTCGAGGTGCAGGATGGACGCGCCTCGATCGAGATCACCCCAGCGGTGTCGCGCATGTTCACCTGGGACACCACCGATGAAGTGCATGGCGAAGTGGTCGATGCTGGGGGCGGACGCCTGTACGGTGACCTGCCCGAAGCATTGCCGCGCCCCGCCGTTGCCGCCGCACGCGATGGCGAGGCCGTCTACTACGACGCGCGATTGCGTGGGCAGCCGGTGCGCATGGTCGAAGTGGTGGTCAGCGCCGGACCCGGCCACGAGATCCGCTTGCGGGTGGCTGAAACGCTGCGCAAGCGCCACCGGCTGGAGCGCAAGCTGCTGATGACCAGCATCCCGTTCCAGGCCGCGATCCTGGCGCTGGCGGCGTGGCTGGCGTGGTCGGGAACCGGCGCCGCCGCGCGCCATGCCAACCAGGTGGCGCGCCGCTTGGCCAGCCCACGCCCCGACCCGCTGGCGCCGTTGGAGCCTGCACAGGAGGCGCCGCGCGAACTGTGGCCGGCGGTAGAGGCCTACAACGCGCTGCTGCAGCGGCTGGATGCGATGCAGGCCGCGCAACGGCGCTTCGTCAGCAATGCCGCGCATCAGCTGCGCACCCCGTTGGCGGCGATGCAGGTGGAACTGGAGAGTTCATTCCGCCAGCATGATCCACAGGCGCAGCAGCTGGCGTTGTCCGGCACGCTGGCCGGACTGGCGCGGTTGCAGCATCTGGTCAACCAGCTGCTGATGCTGAGCCGTTCCGAAGATCCGCAGGGCAGCGCGTTGCCGCTGCAGCCGGTGGATCTGGCGGTGCTGGCGCGCGGCGTGGTGGAGCGCTATGCGGACAGGGCGTTGGCTGCCGGCGTAGACCTGGGTTACGACGGGCCGGACGAGGGCGTGTCGATCGCGGGTGATCCTCAGCTGTTGCGCGAAGCGCTTGGCAATCTGCTGGACAACGCGCTGCGCTATGGCAGCGTGCGCGGGGTGATCACGCTTGGCCTGCAGAAGGACGCCGAAGGCGTGCAGGTGTGGGTGGACGACGATGGCGCCGGCATTGCAGAGGCCGAGCGCGGCCGTGTCACGGAGCGCTTCTACCGGGCCAGCAGCGAAGGCGACGGCTGCGGCCTGGGGCTGGCGATCGTGGCAGAGATCGCACAGCGGCATGATGCGGCATTGGTGATCGATACCGCGCCGATCGGTGGCGCGCGGGTCGGATTGCACTTCCGCTCCCGGTAGATGCCCGCCTCGGTTGGCAACTGCTGCGCCCGTAGCGGGAAATATCGGTGGACGCCAACCTTGGTTGGCGCTGCCCATCGGCAGCCCTTGATCTACGCAGCGACCAGCCGTGCCCGGCCGCAGCTGGCACGATGCCTGAGCCGTGAAGCCGCCACGCGCCTTGCGACAGCATTGCTACGCTGATTCAGTCCATCCAGAACTGATCGGTGCTTCTCATGCCGCTTCCTCGACCTTCACTTCTGAAATCCCTTGTGCCAACAGCACTTCTGCTGACGGCGTGCCAAGGCTCGACCGTCAAAGCGCCCCAGAAGCACTCTCCTGAGCTCACTGCACGGATCGAAGCGCTGTCGCAAAAGACCCAAAAAGACCTTGTGGAGGTGGAAGGCGGCACCTTCATCATGGGCGATTTCGGCCCCATCGACCCACGCGCGAAGATGCCCTACAGCGGCAGGCGCAACGACGACGTGCTGCGCGAGGTGACATTGAGCAGCTACGCAATCGGTGCGAAGAAGATCACCTACGCCGACTTCGACGTCTATACCGATGCAACGGGCCAGCCCCGGACCGCGCAGTACCCGATGGATCTGGAGTACCGGAACCTGCCGGACGATCTACCGGTCGGCGTGAGCTGGGAGGACGCGCAGCAGTACTGTGGATGGGTCGGAGAGCTGATTGGGCGAAAGATGGAGCTTCCGACGGAGGCCCAGTGGGAGTACGCAGCACGTAACCGGGGCCAGTTCGTGATCTGGCCCACCGATGATGGCAGCGTCGACGATGGGAGGAATGTTGGGGATTACAAGACGGTCCGCGCGTACGCCTCCAAGCATGGCTATACGATCGGCCCAACCCCTCTGGGTCAGTATCCGCCCACCCCACTGGGTCTTTACGACATGATTGACCATGGGTTTGAGTGGGTCTTTGACTGGTATCGGGATCCTTATGACATTTCCGACATACGAGACCCCCGCGGACCCGCACATGGCGATGAAAAGGTCCAGCGAAGTCACAGCAATCAGGGCGGAAGCGCCCTTTTCATCGTATCGATGACGTTCACTCGCTTCAAGAACGACCCGACCCCTGGTCCCGACCCACTTCTCTCGGAGGAAGGGAGGCGACTGTTCAATCCCAACGGCTTTAACCGATTCCGCTGCGCAGCCGCCGCATCTCTACGTCCCGTGGGAAGCACCGCTTCGCACTCCTCACCCCGGTCATGAGCGCCCCGCCATATCTGGCATTGCTACGCTGATTCAGTCCATCCAGAACTGATCGGTGCTTCTCATGCCGCCTCTTCGACCCGTCCTTCTGAAATCCCTTGTGCCAACAGCACTTCTGCTGACGGCGTGCCAAGGTTCGACCGCCAGAACGCCCCAGAAGCACTCACCTGAGCTCACAGCGCGCATCGAAGTACTGTCGCAAAAGACCAAGAAAGACCTTGTGGAGGTGGAAGGCGGCACCTTCATCATGGGTGATTTCGGCCCCATCGATCCACGGGCGAAGATGCCTTACAGCGGTGAGCGCGACGACGACGTACTGCGTGAGGTAACGCTGAGCAGCTACGCGATCGGTGCGAAGAAGATCACCTACGCCGACTTCGACGTCTATACCGATGCAACGGGCCAGCCCCGGACAGCGCAGTACCCGAAGGATCTGAAGTATAGGAACCTGCCAGACGACCTCCCGGTCGGCGTGAGCTGGGAGTCGGCGCATCAGTACTGTGGATGGATTGGCGGGCTTATCGGGCGCAAGATGGAGCTGCCGACGGAGGCGCAATGGGAATACGCGGCGCGCAACCGAGGGCAGTTCGTGATCTGGCCCACCGATGATGGGAGCGTCGACGATGGAAGGAATGTCGGGGATTACAGAACCATCACGCAGTATGCTTCCCAGCGTGGCTACATGTCTGGTCCTACTCCGCTTGGACAGTATCCGCCCACCCCGTTGGGCCTGTACGACATGATTGATCATGGATTTGAGTGGATGTTTGATTGGTATAGCAATACTTACGACATTTCAGACACGCAAGATCCACGCGGACCCGCACATGGCAAGGAGAAGGTTCAACGAAGCCACAGCAATCGAGGAGGGAACTCGCTCTTCATCGTGTCGATGACGTTTACCCGGTTCAAGGACATTCCAGACCCTTCTCCAGACCCCCTTCTCTCGGAAGAAGGAAGGCGCCTGTTCAATCCGAACAGCTCAAACAGGTTCCGTTGCGCAGCCGCCGGCCCTCCCAGTTCAAAGGACAGCTGACGCAGCCCAGCAACAGGCCTGCACCGCTATTCATCTCTGGGGTCGTAACGCCTGCAAACTAGGATGCGTTTGCAGGCGAACCACTGTGACCAAGTATCGCAACAGCCCGTTGTTGCTGCCCACGCGAGCGCAGGTAGTCGCCATCAATGCTTGCAAATGTAGGTGCGTCCCTGCCGTCAAGCGCCAGGAGTGCATCGAGGTCCATCCGCTGCAACTGCACTACCTCATACCCCTTTGGAAAGCTACCCAGCAGTCTTCTGCGATGGGCAATGAACTGCTCGACGTAGCTGCTCCCCAGCCGATCTGATGGCACATCACCTTCCGCATTGATTGGATCAATTACTTTTCCTTTAAGGTCACCTGATAACGAATTACCATAGTCAAGAAATTTAATTATATCGCCTTCAAGCTTGCCCAGTGGCTCACCGCTAGGCTCGCCGTCGGCAGTCATGTACTGAAACATCGCCAGCCATTCACTGACAAGGCTGACGCCCCTTATCACGCGGATTACAGCCTTCTTGTGATCAGGAAGGTAGTGCAGCTGAGGGTCAAAAACCCCCTCGAGTTCGGCTGGATTCTTCATATGCGTTATCCAGTTGTGACGAGTGATGGTGTAGAGGAGCATTCCACGAGTCACAGGTGTTGCGTACAAGAGCCATGCACTATTGAGATCTGAACTTCCCGTAGTGGAGTTGATTCTTCGAACCAGTTCAATTCGATTCTGCGCAATCTGCGCTTTGCCAATCTGATCTTCTACAGCCTTGAGCGCGCGGTCCATGTTCTGGGCGAGGAACCTTTCTACAGATCCTCCAGCGGACACCTCGAGGAAGGCGATCTGGGAGAAGTACTTCAGCGCATCTCGCGCAAAGAACATCAACTCCTTAAACCCAGCATGTGCCAACTGGTAATACACCCACTTGGCGAACTCCAGCATGCCTTCCACCCCCACCACGAAATCCAGCGCCCCCTTGCAGCCAATGCCCAGGCACAATCGCGCACTGACCTTGATCCGGAAACGCCCGTCCGCGTAATACACATACAGCTGCGCCTTGGCGCCCACGCCCGCAGAACCCGCCACATCCAAACTCAGCTTCGCAAGCGTTACCGGTGTTCCCTGCTGGGGCGGCAGCCATTGCAATTCACCCGCGGGCGTCAAGCCCGCCTCAACACCCACAAACGCCTCGGCATTCACCTGCATGCCATTCAAAGTCTCGGGCGGCTTCTCGCCCACCGCGG
>NZ_JAXAXL020000002.1:555357-655012 GCF_047497515.2 Stenotrophomonas maltophilia | reverse complement strand
GAGCGTCAGCGCTTCAGCTGCGCCAGGATCTCGCGGGTCATCGGATCTGCTTGCCCAGTTCAACACCGAACCCGGCCGGTGACGGGTAGTGCCGGCCGCTGGCCGGCAATCCCATCAACGGCGGCATGATCTCCTGGATGCCGGCCAGCGGCAGGCACTACCAGAGTGTCAGCGCTTCAGCTGCGCCAGGATCTCGCGGGTCATCGGATCGGCGATCGCCACATCCTCACCCTGCAGCGCCGGCAGCAGGCCGCTGGCCAGCTGCTTGCCCAGTTCAACACCGAACTGGTCAAAGGCGTTGATGTTCCAGATCACCGACTGCACGTACACGGCGTGCTCGTACATGGCGATCAGTGCACCCAGCGCCTGCGGGGTCAGTGCATCAAGCAGGATCAGCGTGCTGGGGCGGCCGCCCGGATAATCCCGGTGCGGATCGTCGCTGCTCTGGCCATTGGCCAGCGCCTCGGTCTGCGCCAGCAGGTTGGCCAGCAGCGCCTGATGGTTGATGGTGTAGGGATCATCGTTGTGCACGCAGCCGATGAAATCGGCCGGCACGATGCTGGTGCCCTGGTGCAGCGCCTGGAAGAAGCTGTGCTGCACATCGGTGCCCGCCCCGCCCCACCACACCGGCACGGTGTCGGTGGTGACCGGCTGGCCATCGCGCTGCACGCGCTTGCCCAGGCTCTCCATCACCAGCTGCTGCAGGTAGGCCGGCAGCAGCGCCAAGCGCTGGTCGTAGGTCATCACCGCATGCGTGGCAAAGCCCAGCAGGTTGCGGTTCCAGATATCGGTCAGCGCATGCAGCACCGGCAGGTTGCGCTCCAGCGGCGCATCCAGCGCATGCGCATCCATCTGCGCGGCGCCGTCCAGCAGCTGTTCAAAGTGCTCGAAGCCGATCGCCAGTGCAATCGGGAAACCAACTGCCGACCACAGCGAATAGCGGCCGCCGACCCAGTCCCACATCGGCAGCACGCGTTCGGCGGCAATCGCGAAGGCCTTGGCGGCGCGCTCCGGATTGGCGCTGACCGCGTACAGGCGCTCGCTGCCGCCCAGCCAGTCGTGCAGGATCTGTCCGTTGAGCAGGGTTTCCTGCGTGCCGAACGTCTTGGAGATCAGGATGCCGGCGGTCTTGGCCGGATCCAGCGTGGCCAGCGTGCGCTGCATCGCGGCGCCGTCCACGTTCGACACGAAATGCACGCGCAGGCGCGCTCCGGTGACAGGGCGCAGCGCATCGGCGACCAGGCGCGGGCCAAGATCGGAACCACCGATGCCGACGCTGACCACGTCGGTCACGCCGCTGTCTTCCAGCGCACGCACCAGCACACCCATGCGCTGGCGGATTTCGCGCGCGGTGGCATAGGCCTCGGCCGCCACCGGTGCATCGACCACGTCGCCACGCAGTGCGGTATGCAGCGCAGCGCGGCCTTCGGTCAGGTTGACCTGCTCGCCACGGAACAGGCGGTTGATGGCGCCGCCGACATCATGGTCGGCCGCCAGCGCCAGCAACGCCTGCAGCGCCGCGGCATCGTATTTCTGCCGCGCGAAGTTGACGTACAACGGACCGACCCGCAGTGCCAGGTCCTGGACGCGACCGGGTTCGGCGGCGAGCAGGCTGGGAATGCTTGCGCCCTTCAGGCGCTGGGCGTGGGAATGCAGCGAGTCGAATCCGTTGTTCGTTGTCATGCGGCCTGTGTCGGGATCGTGTCGTTGGTGTGGGTGATCTGGTTGCTGCCATCAACGTACACCAGCTTCGGCTTGAAGCTGTCGGCTTCCTGCTCGGTCATGCTGGCGAACGCGGCGATGATGATGATGTCACCGACCTGCACGTGGCGCGCGGCGCCGCCGTTGAGCGAAACCACACCGCTGCCCGCTTCGGCGCGGATGGCATAGGTCGAGAAGCGCGCACCGTTGGTCACGTCCCAGATGTGCACCTGCTCGAACTCGCGGATGCCGGTGGCAGCCAGCAGATTGTCATCGATGGCGATCGAGCCTTCGTAGTTCAGCTCGGAATGGGTGACGGTGGCGCGGTGGATCTTGGTCTTGAGCAGGGACAGGTGCATGGGGGCGCTGCAACGGCAGAGGAAAGAGCGGATTCTAGCACCCGTCCGGTCGTCGGCATCACGGCCGGCAACCTGTTCAGGTAACGGGCCGGAAGGGAGAGCTGGGGTCAGATCCCTTCTCCGCAGGAAAAGGGATCTGCCCCCACCCGGACATCAGAATTCCAGGTTGTCGATCAGACGGGTCGTGCCCAGCCGTGCAGCAACCAGGGCCACGCGGCCACCGCCGTCGAAGGTCGGCTCGGCCAGCTCCGGCGTGCGCAGCACCGCGTAGTCCACCTGGAAACCGGCGGCCTGCAGTGCGGCCGTCGCGTCGGCCTCGATGCGCTCGCGCGGCTGGCCGGCCACATAGCCTTCGCGCATGCCCAGCAGGGTGCGGTGAAGGGTGGTCGCATGCGGGCGCTGCTCGGCGCTCAGGTACTGGTTGCGCGAGCTCTTGGCCAGGCCATCCTCGTCGCGCACGATCTCTGCACCGACGATCTGGATCGGGAACGACAGCTCGGCCACCATCTGCTTGATGACGGCCAGCTGCTGGTAGTCCTTGCGGCCGAACACCGCCACATCCGGCTGCACCTGCAGGAACAGGCGTGCCACCACCGTGCACACACCATCGAAGTGGCCCGGGCGGCTGGCACCCTCCAGCACTTCGCTCACGCCCGGGGCGTGCATCTGCGTGGTCTTGTCCACGCCCAACGGGTACATCGCCTCGACGCTGGGCAGCCACACGGCATCGCAGCCGACCTGCTCCAGCCCGGCCACATCGGCCTCGGGCGTGCGCGGGTAGCGACTGAAGTCTTCATTGGGCCCGAACTGGGTCGGGTTGACGAAGATGCTCGCCACCACCTTGTCGGCGTACTGGCGCGCCAGGGTCACCAGCGAATGATGGCCGCCATGCAGGTTGCCCATGGTCGGCACCAGTGCCACGCGCAGGCCTTCGCGCTTCCACTGGGCGATCTGCGCGCGCAGCGCGCCGAGCTCGTTGAAGGTCTGGATCATTGTGCGTACGCGTGCTGTTCGTCAGGGAAGCTGCCGTCGCGCACGGCGTCGGCATAGGCGCGGGTGGCACCGGCCACCGAACCGCCTTCGGCAAGGAAATCCTTGACGAACTTCGGGCGGCGATGACCGCTGTCCAGGCCGAGGAAATCATGCAGCACCAGCACCTGGCCATCGCACTGCGGGCCCGCACCGATGCCGATGGTCGGCACGTCCACCGCCGCCGTGACCTCGGCAGCGACCGGCGTCGGCACGCACTCGAGCACCATGATGCTGGCACCCGCGGCGGCCACGGTCTTGGCGTCTTCCACCAACTGGCGTGCGGCATCGCCACGGCCCTGGATCTTGAAGCCGCCCAGGCGCAGCACCGACTGCGGGGTCAGGCCCAGATGCGCGCAGACCGGGATTTCGCGTTCGACCAGGTAGCGGATGATGTCGACCTTGAAGCCGGCACCTTCGATCTTGACCATCTCGGCACCGGCCTGCAGCAGCTGCAGCGAGGCATCCAGCGCGCGTTCCGGGGTGGCATCGGCGCCAAACGGCAGATCGGCCACCAGCAGCGCACGCTGCAGCACGCGGGCCACGGCGCGGGTGTGGTAGACCATGTCGGCCACGGTCACCGGCAGGGTCGAATCATGGCCCTGCACGACCATGCCCAGCGAGTCGCCAATCAGGATCAGGTCAACGCCGTTTGCGTCGAAAGTGCGGGCAAAGCCGGCGTCGTAGGCGGTCAACATGACCAGCTTCTGGCCATTGCGCTTGGCTTCGGCCAGGGCGGGAACGGTCCAGGGCTTGCTGTCTGCGTGGGTGCTCATGTGCTGATAACCGGGGGAGATAACCCGGGCATTATCACTCTATCGGCGCGATCCCGCAGGCATCCACCCGCATCACTGCATCCCGCACGCGTCCATGGCCGGGAATGGCCAGATCCGGTGCGATTTCGGCCAGTGGCACCAACACGAAGGCGCGCTCATGCAGGTACGGGTGTGGCACCTGCAGCCCGGGCTGGTCGAGTTCCTGCGTGCCGTACAGCAGCAGGTCCAGGTCCAGCGCGCGCGGGCCCCAGTGCACCGCCGGGTCGCGCACGCGGCCGAAGCGCTGCTCCAGTGCCAGCATCGCCTGCAACAGTTCGCCAGCCGGCAGCACGGTATCGACCGCCGCCACCGCGTTGACGAACGGCGGCTGGTCTTCATTGCCCCAGGCGGGCGTGGCGTACAGGCGCGAAGCCTGCCGCAGGCGGGTCCCGGGCAGCCCGTCCAGCGCGGCAATCGCCGCGCCGACGGTCCCAGCCGCGTCGCCGAGGTTGGCGCCGAGGCCGATCCAGGCAAGGGTCATCGCTTACTCGCCCGCCGCACCGGCCGGGGCGCCAGGACGACGACGACGACGGCGACGCTTGCGCGGTGCTCCTCTTTCGTCATCCCCCTCGTCGCTGTGCATCGCATCCAACGACGATTCCAGTTCGCGGCCGGACTGCGCCTGCGCCTCGCGCCAGAACTCGACATCGGCGGCGTGCTCGGCAGAAGCCACCTGGCGCAGGCTGAGGAAGTCGAACGCAGCACGGAAACGCGGATGGGTCAGGGTGCGGAACACGCGCTTGCGCTGGCGCGAGCCGAAACGCGACTGCAGCAGCCAGATCTCCTGCATCGGCAGCGAGAAGCGGCGCGGCAGCGCGATCGTGCTCAGCTGCTGCACGGTGACGCGGTCCGCAGCCCGGCGCTGCGCCTCTTCCGGTGCCACGCCCTGCTTGAGCAGGGTCGCCTGCGCACGGCAGAACGCCGGCCACAGCAGCAGCGCGAACAGGAATGCCGGCGAGACCGGCTCGTCGTTGGCCACGCGCGCATCGGTGTTGGCCAGGCCCTCGACCAGCATGCGGCGCAGCGCGCCGGTGCGGTTGGACTTGAGCGCCTTGGCGCTTTCCGGGAACAACACATCCAGCAGGCCGTAGCGCTCCAGGCCTTCGAAGCTGGCCACGCCATGCCCGGACAGGAACAGCTTGAGCACTTCCTCGAACAGGCGCGCCGGAGCCGCTTCGTTGAGCAGGCCGGCCAGCTGCGGGATCGGAGCGGCGGTGCCCTCTTCGATCTGGAAGCCGAGCTTGGCGGCCAGGCGCACGGCGCGCAGCATGCGCACCGGGTCCTCCTGGTAACGCTGCACCGGGTCGCCGATGAGCTTCATCAGGCGCGCCTGCACGTCTTCAAAGCCGCCGGTGTAGTCACGCACCGAGAAGTCCTCGATGGCGTAGTACAGGGCGTTGCAGGTGAAGTCGCGGCGGACGGCATCGTCTTCGATGGAGCCGTACACGTTGTCGCGCACGAGCATGCCGTTTTCCATCTCGCGGTCGCCGCTGCCGTCATCGCTGTTGGCACGGAAGGTGGCGACTTCGATGATCTCGCGGCCGAACACAACGTGGGCCAGGCGGAAGCGGCGGCCGATCAGGCGGCAGTTGCGGAACAGCTGCTTGACCTGTTCGGGCGTGGCATCGGTGGCCACGTCGAAATCCTTGGGTTGGCCATTGACCAGCAGGTCGCGCACCGCGCCGCCGACAAGGTAGGCGCCGAAGCCGGCATCGCGCAGGCGATAAAGCACGCGCAGGGCGTTCGGGCTGATGTCCTTGCGGGAGATCGTGTGCTGGTCGCGCGGGATGACGCGCAGGCTGAACGGTGATGTAGCAGAGGAAATGATGTTGGCGCTTCCGGTTGAAGTTTCGGGATTGCCCAATGGCATCGAGGTGCATATACTAGCGCTCCTGCCTCGGCAGCGACACAGTTACGCTCCCTTCGTCTAGTGGTTAGGACGTGGCCCTCTCAAGGCTAAAACAGGGGTTCGAGTCCCCTAGGGAGCGCCAGTCGCCGCAGCAGGAACCGAAAAAGCCCGCCTCGTGCGGGCTTTTCTGTTTTCCGGGGCCTGCAATGGCATCGATCAGCTGGGTCGCAGTAGCGCCTCCCTGTCCCTGCGCGGGAGGGGGCGGGTCACCCTTGCCTGGACACGCAAAACCCCCTCCATGGTGCTCGATGGCGCCATGGAAGGGTTTACGGCGTGTCCTGGATCGGCTGGCCTGCAGCCTCCCCACGGAGAAAGGAGGCGCTGAAACACAGGCCGGCCGTCAGCCTTCCATCTGCTCCAGCTCCTTGCCCTTGGTCTCGCGCACGTAGCGGACGACGAAGACGATCGAGAGGATCGCTGCGACCGTATAGATGCCGTAGGCCCCGGCCAGGCCGATGCCCGCCAGCAGCATCGGGAAGGTCACGGTGATCGCGAAGTTCGAGGTCCACTGCGCCGCGCCAGCCACCGCCAGCGCCGGGCCGCGGATCTGGTTGGGGAACATCTCACCCAGCATCACCCACATCACCGGGCCCCAGGACATGTTGAAGAACACCACGTAGACGTTGGCCGCCACCAGCGCCAAGCGGCCCATGCCGTCGGACAACTGCAGGCGGCCCTCGGCCAGGCTGCCGCTGGCGAACGCCACCACCATCAGCGCCAGCGCCACCGACATGCCGACCGAACCGACCCACAGCAGCGGCTTGCGACCGATGCGGTCGATCAGCAGCACGGTCAGCAGGCAGGCCCCGATGCTCAGTGCACCTGACAACACATTGATCAGCAGTGCATCGCTTTCGGAGAAGCCGACCGCCTGCCACAGCACGGCCCCGTAGTAGAACACCACGTTGATGCCGACCAGCTGCTGGAACATGGCCAGACCGATGCCGACCCAGAGGATCGGGCGCAACCGGCCAGTGGCCTTGTCGAGCAGATCACTGAAACGCGGCTTGTGCTGATCCTGCGCCAGGCTGGCTTCGATCTCGGCCTGCTTGGCCGCCGCTGCGCCGTCGCCGTACAGCCGCGACAACACCGCCCTCGCCTGCGCCTGGCGACCCTTCAGCACCAGGAAGCGCGGGCTTTCCGGAATCACCAGCAACAGCAGCAGGAACAGCGCCGATGGCAAGGCCTGCATCCAGAACATCCAGCGCCAGGCTTCATGGCCCAGCCACAGCGGCTCGGTCGAGGCACCCGCGGCACGGGCCAGCAGGTAGTTGCTGAGGAAGGCGGCGAACAGGCCACAGATGATCGCCATCTGCTGCACCGTGGCCAGGCGGCCGCGATAGCGCGCCGAGGCGACTTCGGCGATGTAGGCCGGCGACATCACGCTGGCCGCGCCCACCGCGAAGCCGCCCAGCACGCGCGCGGCGACGAACAGCCAGGACGCATGGGCCGCGCCGGCGCCCAGTGCCGAGACCAGGAACATCAGCGCGGACGCGATCAGCACACCGCGACGGCCGAGCCGGTCACCCAGCCATCCCGCCAGGAACGCACCAATCGCACAGCCGAGCAGCATCGAGGCCACTTCGAAACCGAGCGCCGCTTCGCTGGAGTTGAAGGCCTGGCGCAGGCCGTCGACCGTGCCATTGATGACACCACTGTCGAAACCGAACAGGAATCCACCGAGGGTGGCCACGCAGCTGATCAGGACGATGAACGCGGTGTTCTCACCGCCATGGGAGGCGGCGCCGGGCTGGGCTTGGGACATGGACGATCCTGCTGGGAAGGGACAAGGGCCACCCACGGCGGCCGACGGTCCCGCAGCGTCGCACAGGCCCCACCCTGCCGCCAACGGGGGCGCAGCCGAGCCTGCCAGACGCCCGTTTTCCGTTGCGCGCCGACACCGGGGGCCAACCTGTTCTAGAATTGTCGGGTTCAGGAATCGATCCACCCCCAGCCCATGCCCTTTGTCGTCACCGAAAACTGCATCAAGTGCAAACACACCGATTGCGTGGAAGTGTGCCCCGTGGATTGCTTCCACGAAGGCCCGAACTTCCTGGTGATCGACCCGGATGAGTGCATCGACTGCACCCTCTGCGAGCCGGAGTGCCCGGTCAACGCGATCTTCCCGGAGGACGATGTCCCCGCCGGCCAGGAAGGCTTTGTCGCCCTCAACGCCGAACTTGCGAAGGAATGGCCGGTACTGACCGTGCGCAAGGATCCGCCTGCCGATGCCGGCGAATGGGACGGCAAGCCGGACAAACTGAAGCTGCTGGAGCGCTGAGAAGCGCTCGCTGCGGCAACGGAAAAGGGCGCCATAGGCGCCCTTTTTTTGTTGCTCGGCAGATGCCAACCGCAAGACGCGGTAGGTGCCAACCTTGGTTGGCACAGAAGCGCCGACCAAGGTCGGCCCCTACCAGGGCGACCCTTACTGGGCCAGCTTCGCCTTCAGCGCGGCAATCAGCTTGACCGGCGCTTCGGCAGTGGCCGGCAGGCCACGCGGATCAACCGCGGAGATGTACGCGCCAGCTTCGACGGCAACCACGCGGACCAGGAAGTTGCTGCCTTCGTAGGCCACGTCGTACGAGCCCAGCAGCTGCGCGCGGCTGGCGATGGTCACGCCTTCCACGCCTTCCAGCGCGGTGCCGACCTTGGCGAAGGCTTCATCCTTGCCACCGGCAATGGTGAAACCGGTGTTGCCCGCGGCCGGAGCCGCAGCGGCCGGTGCTGCCGGCTTGGTCGCCGAAGCCAGGCTCGGCACCTTGGTGTCACCGGTGGTGGCCGGCAGGTTCAGGTCCGGCGGCACTTCCAGCGGGCGCATTTCCGGGGCCAGGGCGTAATCGCCCTTGACGCCACGCTTGAAGCAACCGGTGGTGCCGGCGGCGACGGCCACCGCAAGCAGGGCGTAGGACAGTACGCGGACAGTGGAAACGGATTGACGCATGTGAATCTCCTGGGTCAGACCAAGACGAAAGGTCAGTGGCTGGAAAGGGCTTCGAGGGCGGCGATATCGCCGGCAAGATGGTCGGCGGCAGCATGATGCGACGCCGAGAGCGGCAGCAGCGGCAGGCGCAGATCATGACCAATACCGATGCGGCGCAGCAGCGCCTTGACCGGAATCGGGTTGGGTTCGACACCGCAGAAGTCGTGGAACGGCTGCAGGCGCGCATCCCACGACTCGGTGGCCTCGTGATCGTGCGCGGCAGCCAGTTCGCACATCCGGCGGTAAGCACCGGGCAGCACGTTGGAACCGACCGAGACGAGGCCATCGATGCCGGCCCGGATCGAACGCGCGGCCGTACCATCATCGCCGCTGAGCACGGCGAAGGCCGGACTGCGCAACGCCAGCAGCGCCTGCACCCGGCCGGTGTCGCCCACCGCCTCCTTGATGCCGACGATGTTGGGATGGCTGGCCAGTTCGGCCACGGTCTCCGGCTGCATGTCGCAACCGGTACGGCCGGGCACGTTGTACAGCACCACTGGCAGCCCGCCCTGGTCGGCGATGGCGCGGTAATGCGCGATCAGCCCGGCCTGGGTCGGCCGCACGTAAGGCGGGGTAACCACCAGCGCATGGCTGGCACCCAGCGCGGCGGCACGGCGGGTCTGTTCAATGGTTTTGGCGGTCCCGGACAGGCCGGTGCCGGCCATGACCGGAATGCGGCCGCCGATGCGCTCGACCGCGCTGGCCAGCAGCTGGTCGTACTCCGCATCGGTCAGGGTGGCCGCTTCGCCGGTCGAGCCGGCGACGACAACGCCATGGACGCCACCTTCCAGTTGCAGGTGCAGCAGGCGCTGCCAACCGTCGGGGTCGAGGGCACCGTCGGCCCGGAACGGGGTCGCCAGCGCGGTGATGAGGCCGGAAAGGGACAAGGACGTGCTGCTCTTGGCTGGAAAGGGAAAACGCCCGCCACGAAAGGCCGGGGGCGACCTGAATGTTACTTGCGGCGCGAAAGCACGGGCAAGTATGCTGGACACCGGTGGATCCCCGCCTCTGGCGGGCATTCAGACTAACGCATGCATTACCCGGAATCGCCTTGACCGACACCACCCCGCGCCCCGCGCCGAGCGAAAACCACCTCCTGATCAACGCCTATACGACGCATCCGGAGTCCCCCCTGCTGTCCGTCACCCGCCGCATCGCCGACAGTGGCTGCAATCTGGTGGACGCACGCCTGGCCACGGTCGGCCGCGATGTCTCGGTCACTGCCCTGGCCACCGGCTCGTGGGACTCGGTGGCCAAGCTGGAAGCGATGCTGACCCGGCTGGAGCGCGAGGAAGGCCTGAAGCTGGTCTGGTACCGCACTGCCGCCAAGCAGGCGCAGTCCAACCTGCTGCCGTACATCGTCGAAGTGATCGCCGCCGACAAGCCGGGCATCCTGTTCCAGCTGGCCGATTTCTTCGACCGCCAGGGCATCACCATCGAGACCCTGCAGAGCACGCGCTACCGCGCGATGCAGACCGGCGCGGAGATGTTCAGCGCGCAGGTCACCATCGGCGTGCCGGCCAACATGCACATTGCCGCGCTGCGCGACGATTTCCTTGAATTCTGCGACCACCTGAACCTGGACGCGATCATGGACCCGATGAAGTTCTGAATGAATTCCTGATTTTTCGCGCGTCCCTCACGGGCGCGTGGCGTTTCATGCAATTGTCGTAGAAAGAACCCAGGCTCGACAGAAGGACCTCATGAACAACGGCGACACCCTGGACAGCACCATCCTCTCCCTGCCGCTGGCCCTGTCCGGTGGCGACCAGGCCAGCCTCGGCGATTACGCCGGCCAGTGGCTGGTGCTGTACTTCTACCCCAAGGACAGCACCCCCGGCTGCACCACCGAGGGCATCGACTTCAACGCCCTGCTGCCGGAGTTCAAGAAGGCCGGCGCGATCGTGCTCGGTGTCTCCCGCGATTCGGTGAAGTCGCACGACAACTTCTGCGCCAAGCAGGGCTTCAACTTCCCGCTGGTCAGTGATGGCGACGAAGCGCTGTGCAGCGCCTTCGACGTGATCAAGATGAAGAACATGTACGGCAAGCAGGTACGTGGCATCGAGCGCAGCACCTTCCTGATTTCCCCCGACAGCCGCATCGTGCAGTCCTGGCGCAAGGTCAAGGTTGCCGGCCATGCCGATGCCGTTCTCGCCGAACTGAAGGCCTCCCAGTCCAAGTGAGTCCCACTGCCTACTGTGTCTGCCATCACCCTGCCCTGCCGCAGGCGGTGATGGTTTTTCCCTGTCCGTAACCAGGAATCGACGATGACCCGAGGCAAGCGCATCTACGTGCTGGATACCAACGTGCTGATGCACGATCCCACCGCGCTGTTCAAATTCGAGGAGCACGACGTTTACCTGCCCATGCAGGTGATCGAGGAGCTGGACAACGGCAAGAAGGGCACCTCCGAAGCGAGCCGCAACGCCCGCCAGGTGAGCCGCTTCCTCAACGAGCTGGTGCAGGCTTCCGGCCTGGACAACCTGGCCGACGGCATTCCGCTGCAGCGCCCCAACGGGCTGCAGCTGCGCGGCAAGCAGAGCGCCGGCAAGCTGCGCTTCCAGACCAGCCATTTCGACGCGGGCAAGAGCTTCGGCAAGGTGATCCCGGACAACGCCATCCTCGGCGCGATCCTGGCCCTGAAGGAAGAGACCCCCGACCTGCCGGTGGTGTTCGTTTCCAAGGACATCAACCTGCGGATCAAGGCGGCGATCGCCGGCATCGTGTCCGAGGACTACGAGAACGATCGCGCGCTGGACGATTTCAGCCTGCTCTACACCGGCGCCACCGAACTGCCGGAAGATTTCTGGAAGCGCCACGGCGAAGACCTGCGCAGCTGGAGCGACAAGGGCCGTACCCATTACGAAATCCAGGCCCAGGACGACGAGGAGTGGTATCCGAACCAGTACGTCTACCTGCCCGGCGAAGATGAGGTCGAGCTGCGCGTCAGCCGCGTGGTCGGCGACGGCAAGGTGGTGCTGTCGCTGGTCGACGATTTCCGCCACGGCAGCCATGCCGTGTGGGGCATCAGCGCACGCAACCGCGAGCAGAACTTCGCCCTCAACGCGCTGATGGACCCGGAGATCGACTTCGTCACCCTGCTCGGCACCGCCGGCACCGGCAAGACCCTGCTGGCACTGGCCGCCGGCCTGGCGCAGACCATGGACCAGCAACGCTACCGCGAGATCATCATGACCCGCGCCACGGTCAGCGTCGGCGAGGACATCGGCTTCCTGCCCGGCACCGAGGAAGAGAAGATGACGCCGTGGATGGGCGCGCTGACCGACAACCTGGAAGTGCTGACGCACAACCAGGAAGGCGGCACCTGGGGCCGCCAGGCCACCAACGACCTGCTCGCCAGCCGCATCAAGATCCGCTCGATGAACTTCATGCGCGGCCGCACCTTCCTGTCGCGCTACCTGATCCTGGACGAGGCGCAGAACCTCACCCCGAAGCAGATGAAGACGCTGATCACCCGTGCCGGCCCCGGCACCAAGATCGTCTGCCTGGGCAACGTCGAGCAGATCGATACCCCGTACCTGACCGAGACCACCTCGGGCCTGACCTACGCGGTGGACCGCTTCAAGAACTGGCCGCATAGTGCGCATATCACCCTGCGCCGTGGCGAGCGTTCGCGCCTGGCCGATTACGCTTCGGAGGTGTTGTGAGCCGCTGCACCCGCCTGCTGCTGCCCACGGCTGCGATCGCCCTCGCAGCCGCGCTGGGTGCCTGCACCACCACGCGCGGCCCGGCCAGCGTGCCGACCACCGAGCGTACCGGACAGTCCTGGGTGGTCACCCGCCCGATCATCGCTGCGCAGGTGCTCGACACCTGCTCCCGACCCAGCCCCGGCCGCGAGGCCGGGCGGGTCAGCGGCTACTGGGCGCCCAGCCGGCAGCAGGTCGACCAGCTGGAAGCGAAGCTGTCCTCGCTGGAGGCGCAGGTGCCGAAGGTGCTGGACTTCGATCGCCAGTATGTCGGCATCGAAAGTGCCGGCAAGCGGCTGATCTACATCAACGCCTTCCACCTGCCGGATGACAGCGGCATCAACCCGGCCCGCGAAGCGATCCGCGTCTGCGACGGCGGCGCGCAGTTCTGGGGTGCGGTGTTCGATCCGTCCAGCAATACCTTCAGCGAGCTGCAGTTCAACGGCGGCCTCGGCGGGCCCTGAGCGGCACCGCCGATGGGAATACGCCTGCCCACCTGGGTCTGGATCGGTGCGGTCGCGCTCTCGTGCGTGGCCGGCATGGTCAACGTGGTCGGCTTCCTGGGGTTCGAACACCAGGCGGTCAGCCACATGACCGGCAGCACCAGCCAGCTGGGCATGGCACTGGCGCAGGGTGACTGGCGTGCGGTCGGGCACCTGTGGGGGCTGCTGATCGCCTTCTCGCTGGGCGCGATGCTCAGCGGCCTGCTGATCCAGGACAGCGCCCTGCAGCTGGGGCGCCGTTACGGCGTTGCACTGGCGCTGGAATCGGCGCTGTTGCTGGTGGCCATTCCGCTGTTTGAACAGCACCAGATCTGGGGCGCACTGGCCGCCGCCATGGCCTGCGGCCTGCAGAATGCGATGGCCACCACCTTCAGCGGCGCGGTGGTGCGCACCACCCACCTCAGCGGCATGTTCACCGACCTCGGCATCGGCCTGGGCCACCTGCTGCGTGGGCTGCCGCTACAGGTGCGGCGCCTGACCCTCAGCGGGCTGATCATCAGCGGCTTCCTCGCTGGCGGCGTCATCGGCGCGTGGCTGTTCGTGCGCTGGCAGTACGACGCCCTGCTCGCCCCCGCCCTGCTGACCGGCCTGACCGGGCTGGGTTATGTGCTGTACCAGCAGTGGGCGCGGTGGCGGCGTTGAGTCAAGGACATCCACGCATGGCGTGGATCTACCTTCCCCAGCGGGACCACGGCACAATCGCTGGATGAGCCCGACCACTCCCGTATCCGCCCTCACCATCGCCGGCTCCGACTCCGGCGGTGGCGCCGGTATCCAGGCCGACCTGAAAGCCTTCGCTGCACATCGCGTGCATGGCCTCTCAGCGATCGCCGCGCTGACCGCACAGAACACCCGCGGCGTGACCGCCGTGCACGTGCCGCCGATCGACTTCCTGCGTGCGCAGCTGGAGGCCTGCTTCGACGACTTCGATATCCACGCGGTGAAGCTCGGCATGCTGGCCAACGCGGAGGTGATCAACGTCGTTGCCGACGCACTGCAGCGCCATCGCCCGCCGCATGTGGTGCTGGACCCGGTGATGGTCGCCACCAGCGGCGCACGCCTGCTGGAAGACAGCGCTCTACAGGCCATGCGCGAGCGCCTGATCCCGCTGGCCACGCTGATCACCCCGAACACACCAGAGGCGGAACTGCTGGTGGGGCGGAAGATCCGCAACGGCGATGACGCCGAACTGGCCGCCAGCGCCCTGCTCGACCTCGGCGCCGGCGCCGTGCTGCTGAAGGGCGGACATCTGCTTGAAGGCACTCGCGTGATCGACCGCTACTTCGATGGTGTCAGCAGCGAAGAATTCATCCACGCCCGCCTGCCGCTGGATGCGCACGGCACCGGCTGCACGCTGGCCTCGGCCATTGCCGCGCAGCTATGCAACGGCCTGAGCCTGGCCAACGCCTGCGAAGCCGGCATCGACTACGTTGCACGCGGGCTGCAGCAAGGCTATGCGCCTGGCCGCAGCGAGGTGCTGGTGCTCGACCATTTCGGCGCGGCGCCGCACGCATGACGCTGACACCAGGCACCGTTGCCGTGCAGTGCGACGATGGCCACCGCTATGAAGTGATCGCCTGCGTGCCCGCACAGCCGATCGCACGCCTCCTGTGGCTGCCGGCCCTGGGCGTGGCCGCGCGCCATTACCTGCCGTTGGCACAGGCGCTGGCCGCGAAAGGCGTGGCGGTGTACCTGCATGAGTGGCGCGGCAACGGCAGCAGTTCACTGCGCCCGTCCAGCACGCAGGATTGGGGCTATCGCGAAATACTGGAACAGGATCTGCCGGGCAGCCAGGCCGTATTGGCTACAGCGGATGACGAAGCTGGCCCCCTGCCGTGGATCATCGGTGGCCACAGCCTCGGCGGGCAGCTGGCCTGCGTGCATGCCGGCCGCAACCCGCAGCATTTCAACCGGCTATGGCTGGCGGCCAGCGGTTCACCGTTCTGGCGCGGCTTTCCGCCGCCACGTGGCTGGCTGCTGCCGCTGGTGTACCGCTTCCTGCCGTGGATCGCGCAACGCCAGGGCGTGTTGCATGGCCGACGCCTCGGCTTTGGTGGCACCGAAGCACGTGGACTGATCGCCGATTGGGCGCGTGTCGGCCTGAACAACCACTATGCCGCTGCCGGCATGGATGAAGACCTGGATGCGCAGATGGCGCGCGTGCACGGCAGCGCACAGGCGGTGGTGATGGAACACGACTGGCTGGCTCCGACCGGCTCGATGCAGACGCTGCTGGCGAAGCTGCCGAACGTGGACGCGCAGCTAGCCGTGCTTTCTGCGCAGCAGCTGGGCACGCGCGCCGACCATTTCGCATGGCTGAAGGCGCCGGAGGCGGTAGCGGAGCGGTTTTTCATTCAGTTCGATGAAAATTTTCACAAAACTGTTGACGGTGCGCGCCGACTTCCGCATAATTCCGCTCCTGTCGCAGGGCGCCCGTAGCTCAGTTGGATAGAGTACCTGGCTACGAACCAGGCGGTCGGGAGTTCGAATCTCTCCGGGCGCACCACTCGACAGGTTTTCAGCATCCGCCGCTGGAAATGCTTTAAAATTTGATTGTGTACCGCGCGCCCGTAGCTCAGTTGGATAGAGTACCTGGCTACGAACCAGGCGGTCGGGAGTTCGAATCTCTCCGGGCGCACCATACACAGTCAGCACAACAAGTTTATGTAATTGGCGCCCGTAGCTCAGTTGGATAGAGTACCTGGCTACGAACCAGGCGGTCGGGAGTTCGAATCTCTCCGGGCGCACCATTACACCGAAACAGCAGGCCTCGGCCTGCTGTTTTTTTATGCGTGTTTTTCGGCACCGCGATCGGGTAGATCCACGCCATGCGTGGATGCTCTTCAATCAATTTTTGAAATATTCGATTCCGGTGGGGATTCATCCACGCATGGCGTGGATCTACCGTGTCGACCAGGGCCGACACCTACCCCCTGGCCATGGCCTGCCACCACTGCGACAGCAGCTCCGGCCTGCGCAGGCGCTCTCGCCACCAGCGCAGTGCCGCACCATCCTCACCCGTGCGCCAGGCCAGCCAGAAGGTTTCTTCCGGCTTGTGCTCCTCCACCTCGCGGATCACCAGTTGGCCGCGTGCCACCGCCGCGCGCGCGCACGGCTCGGGCAGAAAACCGAAGCCGACACCCTCGCACTGCAGCTTCAGCTTGCTGGCCATGTCCGGCACCGTCAGCATCTCCTGCCCCATCAACAGGCCGACCGTACGCGGTAGCAGCCGCCGCGCCGAATCAGAAACGGCGATCGCGCAATGCTCGACCAGCTGCTCGCGCCCGAGCACGCCCGGTACTGCAGCCAAGGGATGATTGGGTGCGACCGCGAATACGAACTCCACCGTGCCCAGCGGCTCGACCACGTAGCCGCCACCACTGGGCCCCTCGCCCGGTGCACCCACCAGCAGGTCGGCACGCCTGTCGAGCAGCGCCTCCCAGGTGCCGGAAAGTGCCTCGCCGATCAGCCGCAGCCGGGTCGGCGCTTCGGCCTCACGGAATGCAGCGATGTCAGGGCCCAGCAGCCAGGTCGGGAACACCGAATCCACCGCCAGGGTCAGCTCGGTCTCCCAGCCCGATGCCACCCGGCGCACCCGCAGCTCCAGTTCGCGGGCCGCGCGCAGCAGGTGCCGGCCCTCGTCCAGCAGGGCGCGGCCGGCCTCGGTCGGCTCGGCGCGCGGCCCGACCCGGTCGAACAGCTGCACACCCAGGTCCTCTTCCAGCTTGGCCACGGTGTAGGAAATGGTCGAGGGCACCTTGTGCAGGGCCTTGCCGGCACCGGCAAACGAGCCGCGGCGGTCGATGGCATCCAGGATCTGCAGGGCATCGAGGCTGAGCTTGAGCATTCGAATTTTTCGATGATGGCTGTCAAAACTATCCGTTTTTCAAACCCATGGTGCAAGCGGATACTTCTCTCCAACGGGGAAATACGGCGGCTACCGCCCCACCCCGCCCCATCGAAACCATCGAACAAGGAGATTCCATCATGCTGCAGATCCGCAAGAGCGCTACCCGTGGCCTGGCCGAGCATGGCTGGCTGTCCTCGCGCCATACCTTCTCCTTCGCCAACTACTACGACCCCCGCTACGTCAGCTTCGGCCCGCTGCGGGTGATCAACGAAGACAAGGTGATCGGCGGCCAGGGCTTCGGCACCCACAGCCACAGCAACATGGAGATCATCTCCTACGTGCTGGGCGGCGCGCTGGAGCACAAGGACTCGATGGGCACCGGCTCGGTGCTGCGCTACGGCGACGTGCAGCGCATGAGCGCCGGCAGTGGTGTCAGCCACAGCGAGTTCAACCACTCGGCCGACGAAACCGTACATTTCCTGCAGATCTGGATCTTCCCGGATGCGGAGAACATCACCCCGTCCTACGAGGAGACCCATTTCACGCCGGACAGCAAGCGCGGCCAGCTGCGCCTGATCGCTTCGCCGGACGGTGCCGACGGTTCGCTGCGCATCCACCAGGATGCCCGCATCTTCGCCACCCTCCTTGATGGTGGCCAGAAGCTGCACCATGCGCTCGGCAACGGTCGTGGCGCTTATGTGCAGGTGGCCCGTGGCCAGTTGCAGGTGAACGGCATCACCCTTGAAGCCGGTGATGCGCTGCAGGTCAGCGACGAAGCGCAGCTGACGTTGGAGAACGGCAACGATGCCGAAGTGCTGGTGTTCGACCTGCCGCTGTAACCGCAATGCCCGCGATGCCATGACGCATCGCGGGCGTTTTCGTGTAGCGCCCGGCTGTCAGAACCTGTAGTTCAAGGTGAGCCGCACATTGCGCGGCTCACCCCAGGTGTAGGTGCTGTACCAGCTGAAGATGGTGTAGTAGCGCTTGTCGAGCAGGTTGTTGACGTTGAGCGTGGCCGACAGGCGATCATTGAATTCATAACGCGCCATCGCATCGAGCAACCAGTACGGTTGGGTGCGATGCACCACCTGCGCACCGGTCGCCGGATTGCTGATCTCGCCGAACGTGGAATCCTGCCAGCGCGCGCCACCGCCCAGCGTCAGCCCCTTCCAGTCGCCGCGCAGGCGGTAGCTGGTGTGCAGGCTGAACTGGTTTTCCGGTTCCAGCGTGGTCACCTTGGCACCGGCCTGGCGTGCGATCTTGTGAGAGAACCCACCCTGCACCTGCCAGCCTTCCGCCAGCTGGCCCGACATCTCAAGCTCGTAGCCCTTGGTCCGCACGCCCATCAAGGCGCGATAGGCATCCTGCCCATCCGGTGTCTTGCCGCCGGTGGGCTGGGCGAAGTTGTCCTGATCGAGCTGGAACAGCGCCGCACTGGCGTTGAAGCGGCCGTCGAGGAACTCGGCCTTCAGGCCCATCTCGTAGCTGCGGCCTTCCAGCGGATCCAGCGCCTTGCCCTGCTCGTCGCGTTCGCTGTGCGGCTTGAAGATGGTGCTGTAGCTGGCGTACACCGAATAGTGCTCGCCGAGGTCGTAGACCACGCCGGCATACGGCACGAACACGCCGGTCTCGCGGGTCTGTGGCGAGCGGTAGCTGGCCAGGCGGCTGCCGACGATCAGCTTCAGCGGATCGGCCACATCGAAACGGCCGACCACGTACAGGCCGTTTTCGCGGGTCACTTCATTGTTGTCGTAGCTGCGCTGCCATTCCGGCTCGGCGATGTCGCCCTGCCATGCGCGGTAGTCCGGCACCTCGGTCGGGTAGCCGGGCTGCGGCGAGTAACCGGTATTGGTCCAGCGCTTGCGTGAGGCACTGCCGCCCACCACCAGTTCGTGATCGCGGCCGAACAGGCCGAAATGACCACTCAGGTAGAAGTCGGCGGCATTGCTGACCGTCCTGCCAATGTACTTGCCCAGCCACAACGACACGCCTTCGCCGGTGACCGGATCGGGATTGCCGCCCGCGGCACCGGCCAGAGCAGCGTCATAACCGTTGACCTGGTGGTTGAGCTGCAGCTTGGCCACCCAGTCGTTGGCGAAGCTGTGCTCCAGCGTGGCAAACCCGGTGCGCACATACTGGCGCCAGCCACTCCAGCGGGTGCCGTTGTTGAACGAGCGCGGCATGTCATTGAAGTTGCCGGCACTGTCCAGCAGCGGAATACCGCCCCAGGTCGAACCCTTCGGATCGCTGTCCATCGCATCGCCGCCGACGGTCAGCAGCGTGCGCTCGCCCAGATCGGCTTCCAGCACTGCGTAGCCGACCTTGCTGGTGCGCTGGTAATGGTCGAGGTTGGAATGCTTGTCCTGCCACGCACCGACCGCGCGGCCGCGCACACGCCCATCGGCGCTCAATGGGCCACCCACATCGAGCTCGGCACGGTAGTCGTCCCAGCGGCCGACACCCAGCGAGGCGTTGCCAGCGAACTCCCTGCCCGGCTTCTTGCGCACCAGGTTGATGGTCGCGCCGGGATCGCCCATGCCGGTCAACAGCCCCGTAGCGCCCTTGAGCACTTCGATGCGGTCGTAGATGGCGGTGTCGCTGAGCGTGTTGCCGGCGGAGTAGGCCGAATCGCGCGACATCGGAATACCGTCGTACTGGAAGTTCTGCACGGCAAAGCCGCGCGCGTAGTACTCGGTGCGCTCGCTGTCGTAGGTGACGATGCTGATGCCCGGCGTCACCCGCATCACGTCATCGATGCCGTGCAGGCCAAAGTCATCCATCTCGGCGCGGGTGATCACGCTGATGGTCTGCGGTGTCTGCCGCGGGGTCAGCACCAGGCGGGTGGCGGTGGCGATGGTGCCCGGTGTGTAGGCGCCGCTGCCTTCAGTGATGGTACCCAGCTGGTTGGCGGTGACCTGCACGGTCTGCAGGGTCTGCGAGGCGGGCGACCGCGTGGCCTTGTCGCCGTCATCGGTGGACTGTGCGGCGGCGCTGCCGCTGCCGGCCAGTGCAGCGATCAGCAGGCTCTGTGCGAGCGCCTGCGGCAGCGGGCAGCGGCGCAACAGCGAAGATGGGATACGGGCAACGGGCACGGACAGCACGGCGGGACCTCCACGATCGGGTGGGATCCTCTGGCGACGGCTGGAGGGGATGGGGCTTCGGCCGGATGGCCGCAGGCGCAGGAGTGTACTCCCCCGCGCCCCGGCTGTCGTGCGATGCGCTGTCGTGCGTCGCGATGACCTGGGATCAACCGCCGATGGCGGCGCAGGCCTCCAGGATCAGCGCAGTCACCTCGACGGGTTTCGAGGCCAACGACGCATGGCTGGCATCCAGCTCCAGCAGTCGCTTGGGCTGCATGCGGGTGGCCATGGCTTTCTGGTTCTCCGGCGCGATCATGCGGTCATGGCGGGACAACTGGTACCAGCTGGGCCGGTGCTTCCACGCCGGGTCGCTGACCACATCGCCGAAGGTGCTGGCCAGCGGCGCCTTCTGGGTCACTGCCATCACCCGGCCTTCGTCGGCGCTCAGGTCCTGGCAGAAACTCTCATGGAATTTGTCCGCGCGCAGCCACAGATAGCCATCGCTGTCCGGTGCCAGGTTCGGCGCGGCTTCGGGCAGATGCTGCTGGGTGATGCCACCCGGGCTCTCACCGGCATCGGGGGCAAAGGCCGCGATATAGACCAGCCCCTTTACGTTGGCCTCGTTGCCGGCCTGGCTGATCACTGCGCCGCCGTAGGAATGGCCGACCAGCAGCACCGGCCCGTCGATCTGCCGGATCATCTTCTGGGTGCGTCCTGCATCGTCGGCCAGCGAGGTGAGAGGCAGTTCCACCGCCTGCACGCGGTCATGGCCGTTGCGATGCAGCTCCAGGATCACCTTGGCCCAGTGTGCGGCCCCGCCCCAGAATCCATGGACGAGGAGGATGGTCGGTGTCGTGCTCATGTACGGATCTCCGGCGGCGGCCGGCGGAATGCCGACCGTGCCGCCACTGTCCGTGGGCGGCGTTAACCACGGGTGACGCAATCAGCTCACTGCAATCGTATGCGTCGTCCAATGTCATGCATGGCACTTGCCGACCCCGGCTGCAAACGTTTTCATAAACGCATTCTCTGGAGATCCCGCCCGCGCATGACGCCTTCATCCCCGCTTGCCCAGCAGCACGCTACCCGTGCCGCCTTCTTCATCCCCGGGTTCGCCACCGCCGCGTGGGCGCCGATGGTGCCCTACGCCAAGGCCAAGGCCGGGCTGTCCGACGCCAGCCTTGGCGCGGTGCTGCTGTGCCTCGGCCTCGGCTCGCTGCTGGCGATGCCGCTGGCAGGTGCACTGACCGGGCGACTGGGCTGCCGCCGGGTGATGGTGATCACCTGCGCGATGATGTTGTGCGCGCTGCCCCTGCTGGTACTCGCCTCCTCACCGGTGGCGCTGGGCGCGGCGCTGTTCGTGTTCGGCGCCGGCGTAGGGGCCCTGGACTGTGCGATGAACATGCAGGCGGTGGCGGTCGAGCGCGACGCCGGGCGCGCGATGATGTCCGGCTTCCACGCCTTCTACAGCATCGGCGGCTTCGTCGGTGCCGGCTGCATGACCGGCCTGCTGATCCTGGGCACACCACTGTGGCTGGCGGCGCTGGTTTCGGTTGCCGCACTGCTGCTGGTCGCAGTCCTGTCGGCCCCGCACTGGCGCCCGCAGCGCATCCTGCACGAAGGCCCTCTGCTGGCGCTGCCGCATGGCGTGGTGCTGTTCATCGGCGTACTGGCGTTCGTGGTGTTCCTTGGCGAGGGCTCGATGCTCGACTGGAGCGCGGTGTTCCTGGCCGACGTGCGGCTGGTGCCGCGTGACCAGGCCGGTGCAGGCTTCGCGGTGTTCACGCTGGCGATGACGGCGATGCGGCTGTTCGGTGATGGCATCGTCGAGCGCCTCGGGCGCACCCGCACGATCGTCATCGGTGGCATCACTGCCGCGGCCGGTTTCGGCCTGGCCACGCTGGTACCGTCGTTCCCGGTGGCGCTGGCCGGCTACGTACTGGTCGGGCTGGGCTGCGCCAACATCGTGCCGGCGCTGTTCTCGATGGCCGGCCAGCAACGGGTGATGCCGGAGAGCATCGCCATCACCGCGGTGACCACGCTGGGCTACGCCGGCATCCTGGCCGGGCCGGCCGCGATCGGCGCGCTCGCACATGTCACCAGCCTCGGCTTTGCCTTCCTGTGCGTGGCCGCGTTGCTGCTCGGCGTGGCCGCGTCCGCACGCTCACTGGCACGCCGCCTACCCTGACAGAAAAAGGGGACGGAGGGGTTTAAGTCGTATCTGCCTCGGGTGTGCTGCAAACGACTTAATCCCTTCCGTCCCCTTTTGTTCAACCGCGCGTCGGGGCCTTCACCGGCATATCAGCAGCGTCGTGCACCAGCCACTCGGCCTGCGCCGGCAGCTGCGGGGCCGGGCACGCGCTCTTCGGGTGGTGCTCGTCGCGCGCCATCCAGTCGTCGACCACGCCGGCCAGCAGGTCCAGCCGCAGTGGCAGGGTGATGTGGTCCTCGCCGCGCATCTCGATGTAGTGCGCGCGCGGATTGGCCAGGGCCAGCTCGCGGCCTTGGCTGACCGGAATGTGCTGGTCGCCCTGCCCATGCAGCAGCAGCACGCAGGCGCGGGTATCGGCCAGTGCGCGTGCCACGTCCACGCGGTCCAGATCGACATCGATGCGGCGGCTGGCGGCGGCAATCACCTGGTTGATGTCCTGGCCGCCGTAGCGCCAGCGCGCGTACGACGCCACTGCCTGCGCCTTCAGGCCTTCCGGCTGCAACCCCATCAGGTGCGGGATCATCGTGCGGATCGCCACGCCGGCATTGGCGAACGACTCCATCGCCACCACGCCAGCCACCTGGTCACCCAGCTTGTCGGCGGTAAACACCGCGGTGGCGGCGCCATAGGAGACTCCGAACAGGTACAGCGGGCCGGTCACTTCACCGCGCGCGCGCAGTTCGCTGATCACATCGACGACGTCATCGGATTCATAGGTGCCATAGCCGGACGGGCCGGTGCCGGACTGGCCGTGGTTGCGCAGATCGAGGGTGACCACGCGATAGCCGGATTCGGCCAGCTGCAGCGACCACGGCAGCATCGAATCGCCGTTCATCATCCAGCCGTGCAGCAGCACCACGGTGCCGCGCGGCGCCTGCGCGCGGAACGGCTGCGGCACGGCCAGGCTCAATCCGGTATCCAGCGGCAGGCCGTTTTCGTGGCGCTGCGGCAGGTAGTGGTAGCGCGCGCCATAGTCACCGGCATCGAACACGCGCCAGAAGATCGGCACGCCATCGCGGCCCGGTGCGAAGCCATGGCGGTTGGGCAGTTCGGCGATGGCCGCGGCGATGCGCGGGCGATCAAGCAGGGTCGACACGCCACCTGGCGCAATCAGCCTGTCGGCGAGCGAGGTGGACGCGGCATTCATCGAAGAAGAGCATGCAGCCAGCCACAGGCCGGCGCACGCCAGCAACAGCAGCAGCAGGCGCTTCATATCACGTGATAGGGGCAAATCAGACAGGCTGGGACGTTAACGCCTCAATCGCCCGGGCATCTATCGCGCGCGGATGACGGCTTGATGACAACGCAGGAACGATTCAGCTTGGTGCACAAGCTGTATCCGTTCAGTCATTGATCCGGATCAATGAACGCGCCCGCCGGATTGAACACAGTGCCGCCATGCGCACCTCGCTCAAGCTCGCCATTGCCCTGGCCGCCACAGTGGCCGCCGCCTACGGCATCGCCCGCACCACGCCCTACTGGGCCGCACCGCGACAGACGGCGCAGGTCGACATCCACGATCCAACCCTGATCACGCAGGGGCAATACCTGTCGCGCGCCGCCGACTGCGCGGCCTGCCATACCGCGCCAGGCGGCAAGCCGTTCGCCGGTGGCCTCGGCATGCAGACGCCGATGGGCACGATCTACTCGACCAACATCACGCCCGACCCCGAAACCGGTATCGGCAGCTACGACTACGCCGACTTCGAGCGCGCTGTACGCCGCGGCATCCGCCACGATGGCCAGCCGCTGTATCCGGCGATGCCATATGCCTCCTACGTGATCGCCAGCGACGCCGAGATCAAGGCGCTGTACGCCTACTTCATGGGTTCGGTGCAGCCGGTAAAGCAGGACAACGCCGACAGCACGATTCCATGGCCGGCCAACATGCGCTGGCCGCTGGCGTGGTGGCAGCTGCTGTTCGCACGCCCGCGCAGTTTCAGCCCGGACCCATCGCTGGATGCCGGCCAGCAGCGCGGTGCCGAACTGGTGGAAGGCCTGGCCCACTGCGGCGCCTGTCACACGCCACGCGGCCTCGCGTTCCAGGAAAAGGCGATGGCCGACGATGGCGGCCGCCAGTTCCTGTCCGGCTCGGTGCTGGAAGGCTGGTATGCGAAGAATCTGCGCAACGAGTCGACCGGCCTTGCGAGCTGGAGCGAGGGTGAGATCGTCGACTTCCTGCGCACCGGCCGCACCGATCGCTCGGCGGCCTTCGGCGGCATGGCCGACGTGGTCGAACACAGCACGCAGTACCTGTCCGACGCCGACCTGCTGGCGATGGCGCGCTATCTGAAGCAGCTGCCGGCGCGCGAGGGCCGCAGCGCACAGGGGTCGGCCGGTGCCGACACCACCACCGCAGCGCTGCGCAATGGCGACTACCACGTGGCCGGTTCGCTGGCCTATGCCGAGCACTGCCAGGCCTGCCACCGCGCCGATGGCCGCGGCATGCCGCGCGTGTACCCCGCGCTGGCCGGCAACTCGATCGTGTTCGCCGATGATCCGAGCTCGCTGGTGCAGGTGACCCTGATCGGCGGTCGCACGCCGCACACCCCGCATGACCGCATGGCGTTCACCATGCCGGGCTTCGAGCAGCTGCCGAACGCGCAGCTGGCACAGATTCTGACCTTCATCCGCAGCAGCTGGGGCAACCAGGCCAGCGCGGTACGCGAGGTCGACGTGGCACGCATGCGCCGGGTGGTGCGCGACAAGCAGGTGCACTACGTTCCGCAGGAGCCCGCACGATGAAGCGCTCGCGCAAGCATTCCCGCCTGCTGTTCGGCAGTGCGATCACCGCCCTGGTACTGGCCGGTGCCGGCACCCTCGCCTACCGCCATCTGTACCCGGATCTGGATGCCGCCACGGCCAGAACGTTCGACATGCTCGATGCGCAGGGCAAGGTGGTCGGGCATTACCAGCCGCCCAGCGCCGAAGAGATCGCCGCGCTCGGCAACGCCGAGTCGGTGATGCTCGGCCGCCGCCTTCTCAACGAGACCGCACGGCTGTTGCCGGACAATGTCGGCAACGATCTGAACTGCAACTCGTGCCACATGGCCGAGGGCAAGCGGCCCTTCGGCAACCACTACTTCAATACCGGTGGCGGTGCCTATCCGCGCTACATGCCGCGCCCGGGCAAGGTGATCGGGCTGACCGAGCGCATCAACGGCTGCCTGCAGCGTTCGATGAACGGCAAGCCGCTACCGAAGGACGCGCCGCAGATGCGCGCGATGCTCGACTACATGGCATGGCTGAGCAGTCCGGTGCCCGAGGGCGCCCGCGTGGCTGCGCCCAGTGAAGGGCCGATCGACAGCACGCTGACCCCGGACCCGATCCGCGGCCAGGCGCTGTACGCCGCTCAGTGTGCGGCCTGCCATGGCGACAACGGCGAGGGCCGCCGTGATGCCAGCGGTGACATCGCCTTCCCGCCGCTGTGGGGTGAGCACAGTTTCAACATCGGCGCTGGCATGGCCCGGCTGTACAAGGCCGCCGGCTTCGTCAAGCACAACATGCCACCGGCGGTAACCCGGGAGCCGCCGCTGGGGCAGCAGGTGATGCCCGACCAGGATGCAGTGGACATCGCCAGCTACTTCATCAACCAGCCGCGGCCGGACTTCGCCAACAAGAGCAAGGACTGGCCGCGCGATCCCAAGCCCAAGGACGCGCGGTATTGAGCAGGCTGCCGGTCAGCGTTTGACCAGCTCCACGCGGCGATTGCGTGCCTTGCCTTCCTCGCTGCCGTTGTCGGCCACCGGCTTGTCGGCACCGAAGCCGGCCGCCTGCAGGCGATCGGCGGCGATGCCCTTGGCGGTCAGCGCGGCCACCACCGACCGTGCGCGATCCTCCGACAGGCTGCGGTTATGCGCCACGGCGCCGCTGTTGTCGGTGTGGCCTTCAATCGACAGCTTCAACGCAGGATCACCCTGCAGGAGCTGCAGCACCTGCGCCAGCTGCGGTTCGGAGGCCGGAAGGATCTGCGCTTTGTCGGTGGCAAAGTTGACCTGGATCGCCACCCGACCGTCGCTGTCCAGCTTCTTCTTCAGCGCATCGGCCGGCAGCAGCGCCGCCGTATGGGTGAAGCCCTTGCGCTCGGCCACCACCCAGCCGGCACTGAGGTATTCCAGCCGCGCGTGTACCCACACCTGGCGGCCATCGGCCAGATCGACGCGGTAAACCACGCTGTCGTAGTTGTTCCAGTTGTAGCTGGCGGCTTCGCTGTAGGCCGACTGCACCGACTTCGGAACCCCTTCGGCTGCCTCACGCGGGATGCGCCCCTCGAACACCTGGGTGCCGTTGACCTGGGCCATCATCGCTTCAAGGTTGCGGCGCACTTCCTGCATTGAGTACTCGCGCTCACCCTTGTCGAAATCGACGGCGAAGGTACGACCCTCGACCTGCTCGAAGCGATCGCCGGTCCAGAACGGGAACGCATCGAAATCACGTTGCTTGGCCTTGTTGCGGTCGCCATAACCGGCCGGCAGGGACAGGTGCGGGAAGTTGTCCGACCACTGCGCGGTGGCCTTGAACGGCACTTCATCCACGACCACCAGGCCAGCGCCGTTGCTGTCCACTGCCAGCTGCACCCACACGGTGCGGTTGGCCTGGCGCAGCACGTAGACCGTGGTGGGCGCGTCCTGTTCGCCGTTCACCGCATCGATGAAGCCGCCACCGATCTCGCCTTCCAGCTGCGGGCCATAGTAGATATCGCGCAGCAGTGTGCCTTCAAACACCTTGCGCCCACCGGCGGCCGTGATCACACCGTCGACGTTGCGCTGCACTTCCAGTGCGGAGAACGCCTTGTCGGGTGCCGCTTCACTGTCGGCCACGATGCGTGCCGACCAACTCGGGCCTTCCACCCAATGCACGCCCTCGCCCATGCGGAACGGAAAACGTGCCCACGCGCGCGGGTGCGGCGCGTTCTGCGGCGCATAGCCCTGCGGCAGGCTGAAGAACGGCAGTTCGCCCAGCGCGGCAGTGCTCAGCGGCACGCTGCCGGTGTCGAACGGCACCAGCGGCACCGGCTTGCCATCGCGGTCGCTGAGTGCGGCGCCATCGGCGGCAGTGGAGGACGCCGGCGGCGCTGCCTCGCGTGCGACGTTGTCACCGGCCGCGGGCGGCGGCTGTGCGCCCGCCTGCTCGCCTGAAGGCGCCCGGTTGCACCCTGCCAGCAGCACCAGTGCTGCGCTCCCCAGCCAGATCTTCGACCGCTTCCGCATCGCCAGCACCTCAGCTCCATTGAAGCGGCGAGCATACCCGAAGGCCGTGACCGGCCACACAGTGCCATCGTCGTTGCGCAGCCACGTCATGCCGATGTCATTGGCGCTGCCGACACTCCGGGGCTTCCCCCCCCTTGCAGGTCCGGTTTCGATGCGAACGATTGCACGCTTTCCCCGTATTTCGCTGCTTGCCCTGCTGATCGCCCCCGCACTGGACGCCCTGGCTGAAGCACCGCAGGGCGAGACGGCCGAAGCGCGCAACAGCGACGCCCGTACCCTGGACCAGGTGCAGGTGATCGGCCAGGCCACCAGCTACGCCAAGACCGCGGTACGCGCGGAAACGCTGAACCGGCAGACGGTGATGAGCAGTGTCAACGACGCGCTCAATGAAGTGCCGGGCGTGGTGGTCAGCGAAGCCGACGCCACCGGCTCGTCGGTGTGGGGTACGCAGATCAGCATGCGTGGCTTCGTCACCAACCGTGATACCCAGCAGATCGGCACCACCATCGACGGCCTGCCCAATGGCGGCTCTGGCTACGGCGGCGGTTCGCTGGCCAACCGCTACATCGACACCCTCGACCTGGAAACGGTGGAAGTCAGCCAGGGCACCGCCGACATTTCGTCGCGCTCGAATGAAGCGCTGGGCGGTACGCTGAACTTCCTCACCAGCGACCCGCTGCAGGACAGCCGCCTGCGCTTCGTGATCGGCGCCGGTGACAACGACGCACGCAAGTACTACGTGCGCTATGACACCGGCCTGCTCGGCGGCCATACGCGCGCCTGGGTCAGCGCGTCCTCGTCCAAGGTGCACGATTGGATCGATGGCACCGGCCACGCCAGCAACGACCATATCGCCGGCAAGTTCATCACCGAGCTGGACCGCTGGACGCTGACCGGCTACCTGTCCTACAACGATGCCGACGAACCCGAGTACACCAGTGTCTCGCCCGCCGGCTTCGCCACCAACCCCGACCGTGACAATCTGGTGGGCACGCTCACCGGCATTCCGTACCTGGACCAGAACTACCGTTCCGGCTCGCGTGCGCTGCGCGAAAACACCTTTGGCTACCTGCGCGCCGCCTTCGACGGCGGCAACGGCTTCAAGGCTTCGGTGGCGGCCTACGGGCATCGCATGCAGGGCCGCGGCGACTGGCTGCCGCCGTACCTGGCGCAGGTCAGCGATGACGGCGCCGGTCGCCCGGCGTCGGAGTACATCGGCGGCAAGACGGTCTACGGCGGCAGCAACCGCGGCCAGATCTTCTTCGTCAATCCCGATGGCAGCGCCGCGCAGCGCCTGGCCAGCTGCACCCCGCGGCTGGGCTTCAGCGCCGAGTACGACCCGACCTGCTACGCCGGCAACGTACTGGGCGCGCAGTCCTACCGCCACACCCACTACGACAACGATCGCATGGGCGTGACCGCCGACGTTGAATGGCGGCAGAGCTTCGGCGCGGTCGACAACACGATCCGTGGCGGCCTGTGGGTGGAGAAGCTGGACCGCTCGGCGCGCCGCGACTGGCATCGCCTGCTCAATGTCGGTCAGAGCATCGCCTTCGATCACCAGCCGTACTGGGTGCAGTTCGAGGACAAGTACAAGGTTGACGAGCAGATGTACTACGTCGAGGACGTCGCGCGCTTCGGCCCGTTCAGCGCGCGCCTGGGCGTGAAGCAGTTCTTCGTCGACCAGTCACGCCGCCGGGTGATCGGTGCCAGCGAGCACGTCACCTCCGATTCCAAGTCCGATCCGCTGCTGTCGACCGGCTTTACCTGGGCGCCGGGCGTGGAGGGCATGGAGCTGTTCGCCGGCTTCTCGCAGAACTTCGCCGCGATTCCGTCCGGCGTGCTTGGTGAAACCGACCCGCAGCGCTTCCGCAACGTCGAGCCGGAAACCGCCGACAACATCGAAGTGGGCATGCGCATCAGCCGCTGGCCGCTGACCGCCTCGGTCACCCTGTACAACATCAAGTTCGACAACCGCATCGTCTATCTGCCGGCGGGCTTCGTCAGCGGCATCGATTACCTGGGCGAGACCGACGGCGTCTACGAGAACTTCGGTGGCGTGGAAAGCAACGGCCTGGAAGCCGCCTTCGGCTATGGCTGGGACAACGGCTGGCGGATCAATGCGGCCTACACCTACAACCGCTCCAAGTACCTCGGCAGCGGCAACGCCGCACGCGACACCCAGCTGGGCATCGTCGACGGCGCCAAGGTGATCGGCCAGCCGGAGAACACCTTGGTGCTGTCGGCTGACTGGCAGGGTGCGAACTGGAACTTCGGCCTGTCCGGCCGCTACCTGGGCACCCGCTACCTGGACGCCGCCAACGTCAACAAGCTGCCCTCGGCCACCGTGTTCAATGCCAACATCGGCTTCGACCTGCAGGGCCTGTCCCCGCGCCTGAAGGGCATGGGCGCCAACCTGGTGGTGAGCAATCTGACCGACAAGCGGTATCTTGCGGGGGTGGATGGCCGCGACAACGCCTTCATCGGCGCCCCGCGCACCGTCGGCATCTCCTTCCGTGTGGACCTGTGAGTGAGCCCGTGACCGATATCGGCCGACGCCGGTTGTTGCAGGCCGGCGTTGCCGCCGGCCTTTCCCCGCTGCTGCCCAGCATCGCCCGGGCCGCAGCGATTGCCCCTGCCGCGCAGACGCGCAGCCTCGAAGACCTGCAGCACATCGTGGTGTTGATGCAGGAAAACCGCTCGTTCGACCATTATTTCGGCACCCTGCCGGGCGTGCGTGGCTTCGGCGATCGCTTCGTTGCGCCGGCCGCTGCTCTGGACGTCGGTGGCCGCACCCGCAGCCTGTGGCTGCAACCCGACGCCGGCGGCACGCGCGCGATTGCGCCGTTCCCGCTGGATACCGCCGCGCACTTCGGCTACATGCGCGTGGAAGGCACGCCACACACCTGGCCCGATGCCCAGCGCGCATGGGACCACGGCCGCATGGGGCAATGGCCGAAGGCCAAGCAGAATCATTCGATGGGCTACTTCCAGCGCAGCGACCTGCCGTTCCAGTTCGCGCTGGCCGATGCCTTCACGATCTGCGACGCCTACCACTGCGCGATGCAGGCCGGCACCAACCCGAACCGGGTGTTCCTGTGGACCGGCCACAACGATGCTGCCGCGCGCGCCGGTGGCCCGGTGATCGCCAACTCGCACGACAATTTCCCCGAGTACGGCGGGCACCCGGCGTCGTACCGCTGGACCAGCTATGTCGAACGCCTGCAGCAGGCAGGCGTGTCCTGGCAGATCTACCAGGACATGGCCGACAACTTCACCGACAACCCGCTGGCCGGCTTCGAGGCGTTCCGCCGTGCCTACAGCGCTGCACCCGGGCATGACCCACAGCTGCGCGCGCGCGGCGTAAGCACGCGTGGGCTGGCGCAGCTGCGCCAGGATGTACTGGACGGGCGCTTGCCGCAGGTCAGTTTCATCATCGCCGACGCCGCCGGCAGCGAGCATCCCGGCCCGTCCAGTCCCGCCCAGGGCGCGGCCTATACCGCGCGCGTGCTGGACGCGCTGACTGCCGATCCGGAGGTCTGGAGTCGTACGGCACTGCTGCTGATGTTCGACGAGAACGACGGCTTCTTCGACCACATGCCGCCACCGGCACCGCCTTCGCCCGTGGACGGCGGCTGGGCCGGCGCCTCGTCGGTCAGTACCGACGGCGAGTATCACCGTCATCCGGCACCGGGCGATGAAAAGTACGATGCCGCCGAGCTGCGCGGCCGCCCGTATGGGCTCGGCCCGCGCGTGCCGCTGTACGTGATTTCGCCGTGGAGCCGCGGCGGCTGGGTCGACTCACAGGTGTACGACCACACTTCGGTCATCCGCCTGATCGAGCGCCGCTTCGGCGTGGCCGCGCCGGACATCTCGCCGTGGCGCCGTGCGGTCTGCGGCGACCTGACGGGCGCCTTCGACTTCGCCCAGCGCGATACCCGCCCGTTCGTGCGCGGCCTGCCCGATGTCAGCGCGGTGGCAGCACGCGCGGCGGCGTTGCCAGGACGCACCGTGCCGGCGTTGCCGGAGGGACTGAAGCCGGCGAAACAGGAAAGCGGCGTGCGCCCGGCGCGGGCCCTGCCCTATCGGCCGCAGGCGTCGATCGCCCGCCTGGATGCATCGGGCGTGGATCTGGTGCTGTCCTGCGAAGGTGCGGCGGCGGTACTGCATGTCTACGACCGCCTGCGGCTGGGTGCCATTCCGCGCCGCTACACGCTGGTGCCGGGGCTGCCGCTGCAGGCGCGCTGGCCATTGGATGCCCAGGGGCGCTACGACCTGTGGCTGCTCGGCCCGAATGGTTTCCACCGGCATTTCCAGGGCGCGGCAAAGGCGCCGGCCTTGCAGGCGACGGTCGAGCGCGCGGATGGCCAGCTAAGGTTGCAGCTGCGCAATCTCGGCGATGGCGCGCAGCAGGTTCGGGTGCACGCCGGTGCCTATACCGGGCACATGCCCGAGCAGACGCTGGCGCTGCCGGCGCGTGCGGAAACTTCGCTGGCATGGGACGCGACGCCCACCGCTGGCTGGTATGACCTGCTGGTCAGCGCGGGCGAGAGCAGCCTGCGCCTGGCCGGGCGCGCCGAGGATGGACGCCCCGGCACCAGCGACCCGGCGATGGCCAGCGAACCACTACGCTTCGAACACGATTGAGCAATCACGCCCTTGTAGAGTCGAGCCTTGCTCGACTGCTCTTCGATCATTGGCCGGAACAAGCAGTCGAGCAACGCTCGACTCTACAAAAGCGAGGCAACACTGGATTGGCGCAGTCCCAAGCCGCGCCCATCTACTCGCGATCCAGGCACGCACCTACGCTTGTCTCCTCGGTGGCCAGCCAGGCCACCTCCCGCGTCCCGGCCCCGCCGTGGCAACCCCGCTCCAGTGCTGTGCGTCCTGCCGGTGTTGTCGCCCCGGCAGGCGGCCGGCCGGCGCCCTCTGGAGACCGCCATGAACCAAGCCCTCATCCCCTTCGATACCGACCCGCTGGAAACGCGGGAGTGGCGTGAATCGCTGGAGGCGGTGATGCAGGCCGGTGGCCGGCCACGCGCGCATTACCTGATCGACCAGCTGAGCGAGCTGGACGCCCAGCGCCACGGCGACCTGCACACCCGCGCCTGGACTGCCTACGTCAACACCATTCCACCCGAGCGCGAACCTACCTATCCGGGCGACCTGGCCATCGAGCGCCGCTTGAACGCGATGATCCGCTGGAACGCGATGGTGATGGTGCTGCGTGCTGGCAGGCATTCCAACGTCGGTGGCCACATCGCCACCTACCAGTCGGCCGCCGTGCTGTACGACGTGGGCTTCGATCACTTCTTCCGTGGCCGTACCGACACCTTCGACGGCGACATGATCTACATCCAGGGCCATTCCGCGCCGGGCATCTATGGCCGTGCCTATGTGGAAGGCCGAATCGATCCGCAGCGGATGGACAACTTCCGCCGCGAAGCCGGGCGCGAAGGACTGTCTTCCTACCCGCACCCGCGCCTGATGCCGGAGTTCTGGCAGTTCCCCACCGTGTCGATGGGGCTCGGCCCGCTCACCGCCGCCTACCAAGCGCGCTACATGCGCTACCTCGAGTACCGCGGCCTGAAGGAACACCAGGGTCGCAAGGTGTGGGCCTTCCTCGGTGACGGCGAGATGGACCAGCCCGAATCGCTGGCGGCGATCTCGCTGGCCGGCCGCGAGCGGCTGGACAACCTCGTGTTCGTGGTCAACTGCAACCTGCAGCGCCTGGACGGTCCGGTGCGCGGCAACGCAAAGGTCATCCAGGAACTGGAAGGTACGTTCCGGGCGGCCGGCTGGAACGTGATCAAGCTGATCTGGGGCAGTGGCTGGGACGATCTGCTGGCCCGCGACCACAGCGGCCTGCTGCGCCAGCGCATGATGGAATGCGTGGACGGCGACTACCAGACCTTCAAGTCGCAGAGCGGCGCGTATGTGCGCGAGCACTTCTTCGGCCGCTACCCCGAGCTGCTGGAGCTGGTCTCGCACATGAGCGACGACGACATCTGGGCGCTCGCACGCGGCGGACATGATCCGCAGAAGGTCTTCGCCGCCTACCAGCAGGCGGTGAATACCCATGGCCGGCCGACGGTGATCCTGGCCAAGACGGTCAAGGGCTTCGGCATGGGCGACGCCGGCGAAGGCCAGAACATCAACCACCAGCTGAAGAAGATGAGCGCCGATGCGGTGCGTGCGTTCCGCGACCGCTTCAACCTGACGGTCAGCGACGAACAACTGGAGGAGATGCCCTACCTGCGACCGGAACCGGGCAGCGCCGAAGCGATCTACTTCGCCGAGCGCCGCCGCATCCAGGGCGGGCAGCTGCCGGCGCGCCTGGCCAGGGTCGATCCGCTGCCGCTGCCGCCATTGTCGATATTCAACAGCCAGCTGCAGGGCAGCGGCGATCGTGGCCAGTCCACCACCATGGGCTTCGTGCGCATCCTCACCTGCCTGTTGAAGGACCCGGAACTGGGCAGGCTGGTGATTCCGATCGTGCCCGATGAATCGCGCACCTTCGGCATGGAGGGCCTGTTCCGCCAGATCGGCATCCATTCGTACCTGGGCCAGCTGTATACCCCGCAGGACGCCGGCCAGTTGAGCTACTACAAGGAAGCCAAGGACGGGCAGATCCTGCAGGAAGGCATCAACGAATCCGGTGCAATCTGTTCGTGGATCGCCGCCGGCACCGCCTACAGCAACCACGGGCTGGCCACGATTCCGTTCTATATCTTCTATTCGATGTTCGGCCTGCAGCGCGTCGGCGACCTGGCATGGGCCGCGGCCGATGCGCGCACCCGTGGCTTTCTGCTGGGCGCCACCTCCGGCCGCACCACGCTGATGGGCGAAGGCCTGCAGCACGATGACGGCCACAGCCATGTGTTGTCGTCGGTGATCCCGAGCTGCGTGTCGTACGACCCGACCTTCAACTACGAACTGGCGGTGATCATCCACGACGGCCTGCGCCGCATGTACGTCAACCAGGAAGACATCTACTACTACATCACCGTACTCAACGAGAACTACCCGCAGCCGGCGCTGCCAGAGGGCACCGAGGCCGGCATCCTGAAGGGGCTGTACCTGCTGCACCCCGCGCCCGCCGAAGGACGTACCTCGCAGCCATGCGTGCAGCTGATGGGCAGTGGTTCGATCCTGCGCGAAGTGGAAGCCGCGGCCGAGTTGCTGCAACAGGACTTCGGCATCGCCAGCGACGTCTGGAGCGCGACCAGCCTGACCGAACTGCGCCGCGATGGCCTGGCTGCCGAACGCTGGAACCTGCTGCATCCGGCCGCGGAACCCCGTGTGCCGTACGTGCAGCAGTGCCTGCAAGGCCACGAAGGGCCGCTGGTGGTGGCCACCGACTACATGAAGATCGTCGGCGACCAGATCCGTCCCTTCATCAATGACCGTCGCTTCACCGCGCTGGGCACCGATGGCTTCGGTCGTTCCGATACGCGTGAATCGCTGCGCACCTTCTTCGAAGTGGATCGCTACTTCATCGTGCTGGCAGCCTTGAAGTCACTGGCCGATGAGGGCCGCATCGAGCGCTCACGGGTGCAGGAGGCCATCGACCGATACGGCATCGACACCGGCAAGCCCGATCCGGCTGCGGTGTAAGGCGGCAGGCGCCACGCCAGCGGATCTTCCCCGCGGGCGCGGCGCACGCGGTGCCGCTAGGGCAGCCGCTTGAACAGGTTGGTCTGCAGGATCGGCGTACCGTCATGGCCGTAGAACGCCTTGGTCTCGGTCATCGTCGCGCGGTCATCGGCTACGGTATAGATGCGGGTCGAGGCGGGCGTGCCGTGGTCCACCAGCTGCATCACCAGCGTGTTCGGCGCCGGCAGCTTCAGGTTGGCCTTGTCCGCTCCATAGGTGCCGGACAAGGCACCCGGCGTGCCATCCAGGGCCAGCGTGCCATCGGACTTCATGGTCTTGCCGTCATGCAGGACGATATCCACGTGCGAACTCCAGCGACCGCTGCCGGCGTCCTTGAACTCCAGTACCACCTGCTTCGGGCGCTGCGCTTCGGGCAGCGCCGAGGTCGCGATGTCCAGCGACCAGCGTCCCAGCAGCGGTGACGGTGAGGCCTCCATCGCCAGCGCCGACGCGGCCGGCAGTGACAGCGCGGACAACAACACAGCGGACAACAGCTTCATACGATGCTCCGTTCGAGTGAAGAAGGCTCTGCGTGGGACGTTGTGGGGCGCAGTGCCCCGGATCGTGCCCCTCACCCGTGCCGGGTACAAGCCGAAGCGCTGAACACAAGGCAACGTCGCGCCTTAATAGCCGACCTTCACGGTGAACATCACGTTTCGCGGCGCGCCGTACCAGCCCTGGTTGTAGAAGCCGATCTGCGAATAGTAGTGGCGGTCGAACAGGTTGTTGATGTTGATCGCCGCAGACAGGTTGGAACTGAACTGGTAGCGCGCCATCAGGTTGACCAGCGCATAGCCGGGCTGCTCTACCGGCACCCGGCGGTTTCCGGGTGCCGTGGCGGTCTGGTACATGCGGTTCTGCCAGTCCACGCCACCGCCAAGGGTCAGCCGGTCCCAGGTACCGGGCAGGCGCCAGGTAGTGAACAGCTTGAACAGGCTGCGTGGCTTGGCGGTATTGATGGCCCTGCCCTGTGCGTCCTGCGCGATGAACGTGGTGAAGCTGGTGCCCAGGCTCCAGCCCGGCAATGGCTCACCGGCCAGTTCAAGTTCCAGTCCATCCACCGTTGCCCCCTTCACTGCGCGGTACGCGGCCTGCGTACTGCCCTCGATCAGCCCGCCGGTCGCTTCGGCCAGATTGTCCTGCCGGGTACGGAACAGAGCGGCTGAAGCATTCAAGCGCTCCTGCAGCCAGCTGCCCTTGAGGCCCAGCTCATAGCTGCGGCCGCTGACCGGGTCGAGGATCTGCCCGGATGCATCGCGATTGTTCTGCGGCTTGAAGATGCCGGTGTAGCTGGCGTAGACGCTGCTGTACCCGTTGAGGTCCCAGACCAAGCCGGCATACGGCACGAACTCGTTGCGATAGCGGTACTTGCGCTTGCTGCCGAAGTAGACCTGGTCCGTCTCCCAATTGCTCAGGCGAGCACCGACGATCGCATGCAGCGGGTCGGCCAGCGACAGCCGCGCCACCGCGTAGGCGCCGCTCTGATGGTTGTCCAGATCATCGGCCTGGGTCTTGCTGCTGGCCCACACCGGCTCCGGCGTGCCCGACCCATGCCAATCGAAATAGCCAGCCAACGGCGGCAGCGGCGCCAGTGCGCGGTACTGGCCCAGCACGATCTCGTCGCGCGACCGCGACCAGCCGATCGACGCCGTGTGCTGGCGACCGAACAGCTGGAACGGACCCGACAGGCTGGCACTGAGTGCCTCTCGCCGCACCGGTCCATCGTAGCGGGTGAAGCTGTTGCCATTGGGCATGGCACCGGTGACCGGATCGGGATAGCCGCCGCGATAGAGATGCTTCATCTCCATGTCGGTATGCGAACGGCTGTAGGACACCCGCGCCTGCCACTCGCTACCGAAGCGGTGGTTGAAATCGAAGAAGCCGTTGCGGGTGTCGGTGCTCATCCGTGCCCACGGGGCCGTGGCCGATACCGAGCGATCGAAGGCGGTGCGCGTGCCATCGGCGTTGAACAGCGCGAAGCCACTGCCAAAGCCGCGGTTATCATTGCCCTGGTAGGAGATGCCGGCGATCAGCCCGGTGTCCTCGCCCAGATCCACGCTGACCACGCCGTAAAGTGTCTTTGCGGTGCTGTCCAGGCCGGCGGTGTAGCTGTCGCCCTCTGCTTTCGCCGCCACCAGGCGACCGCGTACGCGTCCTTCCCTGCTCAACGGGCCGGACACATCCGCCCACGCGCGCCGTGCGTTCCAGCGGCCGAGGCTAAGCCCAGCACTGGCGGCGAACTCGCGCAGCGGGCGCTTGCGCACGTAATTCACCGCCGCCGAGGGATTGCCGGCACCGGTCATCAGGCCGTTGGCACCGCGCACGATCTCGATGCGGTCATACACCACCATGTCCAGGTTGTTCTCGCCGAAATTCCACGGCGACAGCACCGGCATCACCACGCCATCGAACTGGTAGTTGTCGATCTCGAAACCCCGCGCCGAGAACGAGTAGCGGTTGGCATCGCTGCGCGTGACCGAGATGCCTGGCGCGGTGGCCAGCGCATCGGCCGTACTCAGCAGCGCGCGGTCCTCGATCTGCTGGTGGGTGACGACGCTGACCGACTGCGGTGTCTGCCGCGAGGTCAGTGACAGACCGGTCGCCGTGCCCATGGAATCGGTGGTGTAGGAGCGCGACGATTCGGTGCTGCCGTCGAGATCGGCGGTGACCTGCACGGTGGGCAGGTGCGAGGCCTTGGCGGCAGGTGCGCGTTCGGCAGCATGGACAGCATTGAACAGCGCCAGGGTGGTGCCGATGGCGGTTGCCAGGGCACACGGGCGGAAACAGGCAGGCATGGAAGGTCCAGCGGGAAGGAAAGGCTGGATGAGAATTATTGTCATTTGAACGTGAGTGCAGGTATGCGCGGACGCAGCAGGTGTTTGCGCGCTGCCGGCAATGATCCGAAGTCAGCGGAACCGGCTCGGTGCGATGCCATAGCGCGCACGGAACGCGGTGGCAAAATTGGTGGCATGCCGGTAGCCGACGAAATGCGCGGCCTGCTGCACGCTGCAGCCCTGCCGGAGCTGCTCGCAGGCCCGCTGCAATCGATGCTCGCGCAGCCAGGCAAACACCGAGCATCGATACACCTGCAGGAACTTCAGGCGCAGGCTGCTGGGGCTCATGCAGGCCACGCGCGCCAGATCGTCCAGGCTGTGATCGGCGGCCGGCGCTGCCTGCAGGCAATCGATCACCCGCTGCAGCATGCGGCGATCGCGCGCCGACACACGCAGCTCCAACACGGCATCGCATGCGGGCGCCCCCAGGGACAGTGCCAGTATCTGCAAGCCGACGCCCTCGCACAGCAGCGCATGCATCGCGCCGTCCCAGACACCCGACAGCAGCTGGTCGGCGGCGTGCCCGAGATGTGCGGGTACCTGCCAGCTATGCAACGGCCGGCCATCGGAGCGGTGCGCGGACAGCAGTTCGTTGATCACCGGGTCATCCAGCGGCGCCGATGCGTCCAGCGAGACATTCAGGCTGCGCATGCGCTGCCCGGCGGGGTGGATCGCGGTCATTGGCGCGGCATCGGCCAGTATCCTAGCCCCCGCGCCCGGGCGCATTCCGATCTGCGCCTGCCCTGACAGGCACGCACCGGCGCAGCCTTCCAGCATCACGATGGCCGAGAACGCGGGGGGCACTTCCGAGATCGCCTCGAAGGTCTGGTGTGCAACCACGTCCGACAGGGCCAGCGTCATGCCCGGGCGCAGGCAGCGCTGCTCCACCCTACCCTCGACCACGCAGGGTTCGCCAGCAACGGCAAGCGGCTCCGGCAGTCGATAGCAGAAGCCGCTGCGGCGGCCGAGATAGTCCAGGTCGGCAAGGGTGAGGGCGTGCATGGCGTCGCCTGCAGGGGAATGCCGGCCATTCTCATATGAGAACCACTCTCATCTCCAGTCCGACTGGCAAGGCCCATTCGTCCCTTGCCGATACAAATAGTTACGTTATAACATTTCACATTATCTTTACGGAACGTGCCATGCGTCGCCATCTGCTTGCTGCCGCCATCCTGTTCGCCGTCCACAATGCCCATGCGGCGGACGAACCCACCCTTCCCACGCTGCAGGTCGAGGCCTCCAAGCCTTCGCGCATCGACAGCCGGGTCACCGTCGACATTCCACGGGCGCAGAACCGTACCCTCGGCAACCTGATTGAGCACGTCTCCGGCGTGCAGAGCAGCGCCTTCGGGCCGAATGCGGGCGCTCCGGTCATCCGCAGCCTCAGCGGCAACCGGGTGCAGATCCTGCAGGATGGGCAGTCCATCCTCGGCATGAACGCGATCAGCGGCGACATCAGCATTCCGTTCGATCCGCTGTTCGTGCGCAGCGTTACCGTCAACAAGTCCTCCGACACCGTGCGCTACGGCGGCAACGCGATCGGCGGCAGCGTGGAGATCGATTCGGGCCTGATCTCGCGCACGATGGAAGACAAGGACCAGTCGATGGAACTGGTCCTGCGCAAGGGCTTCAATGCCGCCGACGCGCAGGGCTTCCGCATGAACTTCAACAACCAGCGCAACATTTCCACCAACCTGCAGGTCTCGCGCCAGCGCATCTCCCACTACGACATCCCCGGCAACAGCAAGGCCAGCGTCTGCAACACCGCACTATTCCCCGCCACCGGCGGCGTCAACTCGGCGCTGGCCGACAGCTGCCAGAAGGAGGCGCGCGTCCAGCAGATCTACAACAAGGCCTCGCAGCCCTATATCGACCAGTTCATGACCGAGAACCCGGACTGGGCTGACGGTGATTTCTCCTTCTTCACCAACAACCCGACTTCGGTCTGGCAGCGCCGCACCTACATCAATCCGGTCAACCCGGCCTATGTCCCCGGCACCCCGTCGTACGTGCAGAAGCAGATCAACAACGATGTGACCCCCGACTATCACCACCGGCTGGGCAACAGCTACTCGCGCAATTCGCAGGTGGCGGCCGGCTCGACCCTGTTCTTCGACCGCGGCTACGTCGGTGTCAGCATCGACGCCAAGGACAGCGAATACGGCGTGCCCGGCTTCTCGATGCAGAACCTGTCATTCGGTTCGAACTACGCCGATGGCCTGCCGGTGGGCGTGGTGATCAAACAGCAGCGCTATGCGCTGGAAGCGCTGCTGCGCGATCCGCTGCCCTACCTTGAGCGTGCCGAACTGCGTGTCTCCAAACTGGACAACACCTCGGGCGAACGACTCGGCGCGTCCAAGGCCAACGACTACGACTTCGAAAGCACCCAGGCCGAGCTGCTGCTCAGCCACCAGCGCGTCGGACCGCTCAGCGGCATGCTCGGCTTCAGCCGCCAGTCGCGTGATGTCACCGGCAGCGGCTCGCTGCGCTACCTGCCTGATGTCGATACCCGCAGCAATGCGGTGTTCCTGAAAGAGACGCTGGACTTCGGCTGGGCCACCTTCGACGCCGGCGTCCGCCATGAGCGTGTCGAGCACACGCTGCAGCCCAGCCGCTTCAAGACCGCGCGCAACGCTGCCAACACGAAACTGCAGGACCGCGACTACCGGCTCAACAGCTACAGCCTCGGCTCGTATGTGGAGCTGGGCCCCTTGTTTGCCGCCAAGGCGCGCTACTCGTCCTCGCAGCGCGCACCGGAGATCAACGAGCTGTATGCCAGCAACGCGCACTATTCGGTGATGACCCAGGAAGAAGGCAACCAGAACCTGGCGCCGGAGCGTGCAAAGAACCTGGAGCTGACTGGCCTGTTCCACCTCGGCGGTTTCGAGCTGTCGGCCACCGCGTACCGGATGAAGTACGAGAACTACCTCTACCTTGGCTACTCCGGCCTGCAGACCGCCAATCGCCTGCCGCTGAAATACTGGAAGCAGACCGACACCACAGTGAAGGGCTTCGAGATCGACGCCTCACAGGCACTGGATCTCGGCCGCTATGGCACGTTGAATGTCTCGGCCTTCGCCGACCTGGTCAAGAACAAGGCCGACCACCCGGACGCGCTGCGCGCCCACAATGATGGCGAGTACCTGCCGAACATGCCGACCAACCGCTATGGCGCCAACCTGCAGTGGCAGCGCCAGGGCTGGAAGGCACAGCTGTCGAGTACCTACTACGGCACGCAGAAGTACCTCGGCCGCAACGTCAGCGAGGAAATCCCGCTGGACGCCTTCACTCTGGTCGACCTGCAGGTCAGCCGCGAACTGCCGGTGCGCAACAGTTACATCGCCGGCATGGAAGTGTTCGTCAACGGCAGCAACCTGCTCAACGAAGAAGCGCGCCCGCACAACTCGCCGTTGAAGTACATCGCCCCGCTGCCCGGGCGTGGCTTCCAGGTGGGCGTGACGGTCAGGCTCTGAGCCTGGCCGTGCAACACAGCGCCTGCGGCCACGGAGCCGCAGGCGCCTGCCCTCTTAGTAGCTGCCGCGCAGGGTCAGCATCCAGTTGCGCGGTTCGCCGTAGTAGTTGCCCAGGGTGGATGAGCCCACCGTGCGGTAGTACGTTCTGTCGAACAGGTTGTTGGCATTGAGCGCAACCTGCCAATGCGGAGTCATCCGGTACTCCACCATCGCATTCCATACCGCATAACCGGCCTGAGTGTAGGCGAATGCCGTGCTGGGGCCTGTCCAGTTGCGAGCGCTCTCGCTCCAGGTCGCAGCCGTGCCCTTGACGTACTGGTTGCTGCTGATGGTCGCCCCTCCGCCGATCTTCCACGCCGACGCCACGCCAGGCAGCTGCCAGGTGCCGAAGAACTTCAGCGAGTGCTTGGGCGTGATCGTGCTGAACACCGCGCTGTCGGTCTTGTTGCGGTTGCTGTTGAAGGTGTAGCCGGCATACAGGTTCACCCCGCGCGCGATCTCACCGTTTACTTCCGCATCCACGCCCTGGCTGACCACCCTGCCCGCGTTGACGTAACAGCAGGTGCCGGCGAACAGCGTTTCCGTGATCGGGTAGCGGGCATCCTGGATCGCACGGTCCTTTTGGATCACCCGGTACAGCGCAAAGGACGTGTTGAGGCGACCGTCCAGCAGCTCACCCTTCACGCCCACTTCGGTGTTGCTGCCGTGCATCGGCTTGAGACCACTGCCCGGTGCCGGCCCCGATTTGTAATAGGCCTGCGGGTTGAAGATTTCCGCGTAGCTGGCATAGGCCGACCATTGCGGCGAAAGGTCGTAGATGATGCCGCCGAACGGCACGACCTGGGTGGGTTCGCTGTACTGGGTGGCGCTGGCCACGCGCCAGGTATCGGTCATCTGCCAACTGGCGTCCAGGTAGGTGCTGTAGACCTGGTTGAACGTATATCTGTTCGCGCGCGCGCCGACGACCACCTTGGTGTTGTCCGCCACTTCCAGCCGCAGCGTGCTGTAGACACCGTACTGGCGCGTGTCGTTCGGATCGTAGCTGCGGAACAGCTGGCCACGTGCCAGGTTGCCAGGCACGTAAGGCGTCGAACCGATATCAAACAGATTGGCGGCCTGCCCGGTAGCGCGCTCGACCACGAAACTCTGCCAGCGGCTCCGGATATCCTGCATGTCCGCACCCACCAGCAGTTCGTGCGTGCGCCCGAACATGTCGAATGCACCACTCAGGTTGAGATCGATCATGTGCTGGCGGTTCCAGCTGTGCTGGTCGGAGCCGACCCAGCGCGAACCGGCCAGGGTCACCGGATTGACCGCACCAGACACGTAGCCCCCGTTGACGTCACGATCTTCCTCGGTGAACGTGGCGTTGAGGCGCATCGTCCAGCGCGGCGCCAACCTCCAGCTGAGCTTGGCGAAGAACTCGGTCGAGGTGGTGTCCTCGTAAGCCCATGGCGCGGTCAGTGCGGTGTGCCGCGGCAATCCCAGGTCGGCACCGTTGCTGTAGCGCGGAAAACCCTGCGGTGTTCCTTGTTCCTTGACGTGCTGGTAGCGCGCCCCCAGTGCCACCACGGCATTGGAACCGACATCGGCTTCCACAACGCCATAGAAGGTCGGCTTGCGGGTGGATCGCAGATCGGTGAAGTACCTGCGGTCATCGTAGGCCACCACCGCGCGGCCGCGCAGCTTGCCACCGAAGGCCAGTGGACCGGAGGCATCCATCTCGGTGCGGTAGTTGTCCCAGCTGCCGGCGCTGGCGGTCAACTTGAACTGCGGCACGGCGGTCGGCATCTTCCGCACGAGGTTTACCGCGCCGCCCGGGTTGCCGGTGCCGTTGAGCAGGCCTGCCGCACCGCGCAGCACTTCGACGCGATCAAACTCGGTCATGTCATAGGAGATGAAGGTGTAGTTGCCGCTGGAGGTCGACATCGGCGCACCGCCATCGATCTGCACGCTGTCGATGGCAAAGCCGCGCGAGTAGATGTCGGTCAGGCGGTGGCCACTGTCCTGCACGGTCAGGCCGACGATCTGCTCGGCCGCCTTGCCCAGGTCGGTGATGTTCTGATCCTCGAGGCGCTGCTTGGTCAGCACCGAGACCGACTGCGGCAGTTCCCGCATGGCCTGTGCCGTCTTGCCAATCGTCAAGCCATCGCTGGTGTACGAGCTGGTGCCTTCAGTCTCTCCCAGGCGACGGGCCTCAACCCGCACTTCGCGTAGCGTACCCACCGTCCTGTCGTCTTCGTGGCCCGCCGATGCACGTCGCACGATCACGTCAGTGCCCTGGATATCAGCCACCAGGCCACTGCCTGACAGCAGCCTCTCCAGCGCCTGCCGCGCTGTCAGCCGTCCGGAAACCGCAGGCGCCTGCTTGCCCGCCACCAGGTCGGGATGCACCATCAGCTGCAGCTCAGCCTGCCGTGCCAGTTCATTCAGCGCGCTGCCCAATGACTGTGCTCGCAGCGAGACGGTCACGGAGCCGGCATCGGTTTCCAGCGCATGTGCTGGCAAAGAAGTGGTTGCCAGCAATGGCAGGGCAATGGCGGTGGCCAGCGCGAGCGGCGCAAGGCGAAGGAACGGGTGCGGCATGTAGGGAGCTCCACGGTAGAAATATTTCCTACCTGTGCAGACGCACGACCTGCGAAAGTGTTGAGGTCAATCCGCGAACTTTCTGCAGCCCCTCACTCCGCGCTGACCGCCACGATTTCCGTATGCCCGTCGCGAGCATCCAGGCGCACCGGCAGCACCTGTGGCAGCGCCCTGGCAAAGGCGCCGGCACGTCGCAGGTTGAAACTGCCCTGCACCTTCAGTGCCGCCACCGCCGGATCGTGGATGACCAGGCCAGTATCGCCATAGCGTTCGAACTCGGCCAGGGCCTGGTCCAGGCGGGTACCACTGAAGCTGATGCGGCCCTCGCGCCAGGACATATCCACCTCGCTGCCCACGGGGCCGGGCTTGCCACCCGCGCCGACAATGACCGATTGGCCCGCCAACAGATCCACAGCAGCAGCGTGCTCTGCCGTGTCCTGCGCCTTGGCGACGCGCACATGCCCCTGCTCCACGGCCACGCTCACCTGGCTGCTGCCATCGAGGGCACTGCCGGTACGTCGCACCGAGAAGCGTGTTCCGACCACGGTGACCCGGGTATTGGCGGCCAGCACATTGAAAGGATGCTCACGGTCAGGGTGCACGGCAAAGAACACCTGCCCCGTCGACAGGCGCACTTCACGGTGCGTGCGGTACAGGCTGACATCTGCGCGTGTCGCGGTATCCAGCCACAGCGTGCTGCCATCGGGCAGCGCCACCCGAGTCTGCTCGCCACGTGCCGTGGCAAATGACTGTTCGAAGATCGGCGCGCGCTGCCACGCATTCCAGGCGATCCACGCCGTGCCCATCGCAGCGAGTGCGATGGCGGCAGCGGCTGCGCGGGGAATCACGCGGCTCACAGCAGGACGCCATGACCGCCTGCGCGGCGGCACCTGTGGCGCGGGCCGCTGGGCACGCGATGGCTCCGCGGCGGAAGCCGCTGGCGAAGGCAGGCCGGCCCTCAGCGCATCCACGGCCCCAACCGGCAGATGGCCCAGCCTGTCCCAGGTGCCTTCCAGGCGTGCCAACGCGCGGGCATGCGCCGGGTTGCTGGCCAACCACTGCTCGAATTCGACCTGCTGGTCCGACGTCAGGCCATCCTGGCACCGGACCATCCACGCCGCAGCTACTGCATCCAGCGGGTCCTCGCCCTGTACGGCGCTGGCGGAGCCACGCATATCCACGTCGTCCTGCGGGGAGGACAACGGGTCAGGCCGGTCGTTGGAATGGCGGGGATCGGGCTGGCTCATGGGCTGGATGGCATTTCGTATCGGGACCGACGCACGCAGGCACGATCAGTGTAGTTCGAAGGGTGCAGTTGGATCGGTGCTATCTGGCCTTCTTCATCGCTCGCTGGAAGCGATCTTCGCAAGCCTTGCAGGCCAGTACGCCGCGGATGACATGCTGGGCCACCATGTTGCGCGAGATGCCCATGCGCTCGGCCACCTGCTGGTGCGACAGGCCGTCGAAGCGGTTGAGGATGAACGCTTGGCGGCAGCGCGGTGGCAGGCTTTCAATGGTGGCCTGCAGGGCCTGCATGTACTGGCTGGAGTCGAGCACTTCGTCAGGCTGCAGGCACTCCGGCGCGGGAGGATGTTCCTGCTCCGGCAACGCGTCCAGACTTGCGTGGCTACGCACTTCAGCGCGCCGATGCTGGTCGGTGAGCAGGTTGCGCGTAGTCCGGTACAGCATCGCGCGCGTGTTGCCGATGGTGGTGCCGGACTGCTGCGCGCCCAGAAGGCGGACGTATGCCTCCTGCACCAGATCGGCCGCTGCGGTCCTGTCCCGCAGACTGCGCGCGCAGAAGTTCAGCAGTTCCCTGTAGTAATGCGCTGCCAAAGCGGAGTCGCTCCCAACCTGTTCGTCATCGTTGTCGACGCCGCACAATTCTAAATGAGACGTAGTCGCGTTTATAGCGCAACATGGAAGATGGCAACTGGGTGATCCGGAGATGGCCGCATGACGGCGATCGATCTGTGCCGTGCACGTCGATCAAAGCTGCGAAGACGCATCGAGCATCGATCGCGGTTGCACTTCCGCGGCGATTGTCTTCTGCGTGAATCTGCGCAGACACTCAAGCACGCACGCAACGAAAAACGCCCGCAGATCTCAGGATCTGCGGGCGCCTTCTTGTATCTGGCGGAGTGAGAGGGACACTATGCAGTCCAATCCAACCGCCTGAAGTTGTTAGGTTTTTTAGACCCGGACACTCGCAGAATGTGTCCAAGGGAGTGTCCAACTCTACCCTAGCCTGCATACTGCAGCCAGTTCACGAAGGCCTTCTGACGAGAGCACTCCCTCCAGCGGGCCCTATCGGCCGCAACCGATTCGCCAGAGGCGTTCTTGATCTGGTCGTCCATGGGCTGCTCAGGCCGGTACCCTGAGCAGTCACGGTCTGACATAGCTTCCTCGGAGGTTAGTTCAACTCGGCCAATCGCGCTTGGTAAGCCTGCTCAATACAGGCTGCGTCAGCACAGATGTCCCGCACCGTCCTGCGCCACCGTCCTTGACTCGCCGTAACTTGGCCCGGGTCCATCGAACGGGCCCGGACGACACCAAACGCCTCTGCGGTTTGCTTGTCCAACCGGGCCAGATCCGGATCGGCGCAGATCATTTGCTCTACGGCCGACGACGCATTCCCACAGTCAAAGCTGGGCCCAGTCGACGCGGCATCGACCAGCGGCTCGTCCGAGTTGGGCTCTTGGTAATCGTCCGCCTTCGTCGACATCGCTGAATCATAAGCAGGATCAACCTGCACTACCTGTGACTCTTCGATTGGAGCCGCAGCTGCGGGAGCCGCGACGCGTGCTTGGCTCCGGACATTGGAGCTGATAGCCGCCCCGATGCCAATGAGGTCTCCAGGAAGTACCTGGACTTCGGCCAAGTGTTGTCCATTGACCGCCTGAGAGGTGTATTCAAGCCGCAGCTTGTAAACGTCCTGCCCAGGGTTGTTGAAGGGCACGGTCAGATCGGCTTGGCAACTGTAGCGGCTGATCTTCTCGTCAAAGCTCGTCGGGTGGGCCAAGGAGATGGGAAGGACGCTGCGAAGCTGCTCTTCGCTCAAGTTGGCGGCAGCACTGCCCGCGCCTAATTCTCGCTGGATGATGCTGCGAACCAGGTCCAGGGTCATCTCGTCGCCGCACTCCGGCGCTCCGGCCTTACCGCATCCTGCGAGCACTGGAAGCAAGAACGCACTGCTTAGAACCAATTTCTTCATTGACATCCTGTCCTCGTCGCGAATGGTGGGCAAGGCCCTCTTATGCCCCTATCGACTCCGCTGCGGAAATCTTTAGGTATCTAAGTCAGGGCCATCGTCATTGGGCGTCGGTCGAGCCTGTAGGCGTTGAAGGACCGGCGGTGCGGCTGCAGACGGCTTTCCAAAGGCCGGTCACAAACCAGCAAGTCCTTTCCGACTAACCAGCAATTTTGTGCGCAATTCCCTGCTGAGTGCCCTTGCTAATTTTCACTTAGCTGGTTGGCTACGGGCACACACCAACGATGGAGGCCCCATGACTGACCCACAAACCCGAATCGCCGCGCTCGTTTTAAGCGGCACCATCGAACGAGCGGCTCAGCGTTCTCAGCGAGAGCGCTCAGAAGATGTTCGAGTGGCCTTGGAGGTCGCCGCCGAGGTTCTGCGCCAGCGCGCAGGCGGAAACCCAGGCGACCTCATTCACGACGGGCCTCGCCCTCAGCCACGGCCCGCCCCTACAACCAAGGAACGCGTGGAGGTAAAAGAGGATCTGGCTCCCTTGGACCAACTGCTCGCTGATCGACGGGGACTCAGCCCCCCGCCCAAGCCGACGACGACCAGGCAACGAACGCTTCATTGACCACGTAGAGCCCCGGCGGGGCTCTACTATTGAATGGGTAGCAAGTCGCGACCAAACAAGGCGCAGCTACCCAAGACCCCTGAGCGTCCTCATTTGGGCAAACTTTCAGCCAAGTCCCTACGGTCTTCACTGTTCACCACGTTCGAGGCTGGACCGTCTCTGCCCAGGGGATGAGTTTTCTGCACGTCAGAGTACGCGTGCATTGAGCTGGCCGATCTACATGCTAGATGCCGCGATCAAGCCTGATGCCTGTGGCATCATTGGCAAGTACAAGGCTGCCAATTCCTGCACCACTGGCCTTCGGCATGTATCCAAGTCAGATTTTTCCAACCCTCACTCAAGCTACCGCGCCTATCGCTGCGCGGTAGATTCGGGCACGTCTTTCCACATGAGAACTCAGTCACACATCATTGACACCAAAGCGGTCAAGGCCGTCATGGCGCAGCTACCAGATCACTGGGTCGTTCGGGAACTATCCGAACGCGACTATGGCATCGATCTTTTGGTGGAGATTTTTGCGCCTGGCTTGAAAGATGCGATGGGCAAAGATGCCTTCGTCGCCACCGGTGCCGTTTTCCACATCCAGATTAAGGGCACTGAAGAGCCACTCAAGCCTGTCGGCGCGGGCACGATCAACTACTCACTCCAAAAGAAATCGCTCGCTTACATGGAAAAATTCAGCACACCATTTTTCCTGTTTCGCGTAAGCACTAAAGAGCCCCAGACAATATTTTTCACATGGATTCAAGGTTACATTAAAGAAGTCATGGATCGCGAAACCCCCATGTGGCGCGATCAAGACGGCGACACCATTGTGATCCGCATCCCTCCAGCAAACCTACTCTCAGCCGACCTGAATAAGATCGAGAATATTGCATTTGAACCAAAATTCTTGGAGGAGTCGATCGAATTTTCCGAAATTTATTCAGACATCTCAAACAGAATCAATGCCATCCTCCACAGAGCACACGACTTCGACCAAGATGTGGCGAAAGATCTCAGGATTCGCGCCTATCGCATGCGGCGACTCGACGTACTCCTCACACGCAACGATTGCTGCATTAACCGGGAAAGTGTGGATGATCTAATCGCCTACATTGGCGAGCTCGACACGCGTCAAGGCCGTCTCGATCCGCCCCCCCACAGCGATAACTTTGAGCTTCTTATGGACACCCTGCTCGCAAGATCCGACGCGAGGCGTCATGTTCTGGAGAACGATGGACTTACAATCTATTGATCACTGCAAGGAAAACCAATTACTTTATTTGACGGTAGACGAAGCATCCACACAGGCTGCCACGCCTCTGAGCTTTCGGGTGGCGGCAGCCAGTTCAGCATCTTGACCTAGCACTACCCTGCTCATGGCCTGCATTCGGCTCTTGGCTTCTGGATCAATGAAGCCTAGGCCGAGGCGTGGCCTGCTGCATGGACGCAGTCAGCACCTCGGGGTCTCTCGTTTCGTGGAGCGGATCCTCAAACCGATCCAGGGCTACTTTGCTGCCGGCTTCCAACTCTGCCACGGCGGCTGTCAGTTGATTCTCACAAGCCTCCTCCTGACCACCCGCGATCTTCATGCGGGCAGCCCTCAAGGTATCCAAGCGCTGCTCAACCGCGGCCAAGCGCCGTCCCCGACGCCGAGTCCAAGCCACTACTGCAGCTCCTGCCGGACGGGGCTGGTGTTCGACAAAGTCCTCCAACGATCGCTCCGCACGAGTCAGCAGGGATGCTGCCCGCCGCTCAGCCTCCACACGACGCTTCCACTCTGAAGCTCGCCGCCTTACCGCAGCCAAACCCCTTAGCGTTCGCTGGATGTCCTTGCGTAGCCTTGCACCCACATTCCCATTGCGAATGGCCGAATCCAGGCGGCGCAGAAGCATGCGGGTGGTTCGAAGCACCCCCTCAAAGCCAGCCGCTACCACGTCGCGCCACAACTCCAGTGCTTTCTCCATCAGGGTTTGGAGCGGTGGTTCGGATGCATCCGGCAGAGCGCGAATGGCCATGATTCCTCGCCGAGTGAATCCCTTAGCGTCCTCGATGTAGCTTTCGCCTGATTCTGGCCCGAGTCGGATACGGTTTGGCGGCAACGATGGACGCCCACGAGCGGGGTCCCCGTCCGTGACCGCTTTCTCAAACCGTATGCTTGTTTGATGCATTGTTCTTTGATTGTCCGCAACGATGTTGGCCAGGACCTTCCCCACATCGGTTTCCATGCCCCGCCGTTCCAACGCCGAGGCCTGCTGGCCCAAGTGGATCGTTGGGCGCCGGCCCAGTATCGCTGCCGCGACCACATCACCGCGCTCAAGCGCTTCTTCTGCTTGCGCTTCCAAGCTTCGATGGTCGACCGACACTGCGATCTCGGCAGCTTCAAGGTGCCGGTTGGTCAATTGAGCCACCATCGCTCGGAGCCACTCCACTTCGCTGCGCCCTGAAGGCCCACCGTCGAGTTCGCGTGTCTTGTCCGCAAGCCCTTCGGCATCCAAGCGTCGCGTCGTGGCGAGGATATGTACGTGCCAATTGAGTCCGTCTTTGCTCCCCGGCGAGTGGATGCTCGCTTGAACTGCGAAGCCATAGCGATCAACCAGTGCGCGAGCAATGTCCGCCGTCAGGGCCGAGCGCTGAGGCGCATCGAGCTCATGCGGAAGCGCAATCTCGAACTCGCGGGCCACGGTCGCGTCCTTTCGCCTCTCGGCTGCCTCGGCGGCCTGCCAGAGTTTGGCAGCGTCGAGCGACCAGTCGGGCGCTTTCAAGGGCACCACCCAGCGGCTCTCGACCACGCCGCCCCTGCGAGAATAGTCGTGCCGCGCTCCGGTGCGCTCATCGACGAGCGACAAGCCCGCGCGGTAGGCAGCTGCCGCAACGGCCGAATGGCCTTTGGCACGGGAGAAGGTTTTGACACGGGTGTGGTAGATCGCCATGCAGAGAGCTCCAGTTCTTTGAGCTCTTTATGCCTTTGAATTTGCCGTTGGCAAGTCGCAAAGCGGCTTGGGGTTCAAGGGGCGAAGCCCTTTGCGCACGCATCACTTGTGATGCCTAAGTGCGCTTTTCGCTCTTTGCTTTTGCATCTTCCTTTTCTGATTTTCTGAATTGCTTCAAGTGCGAAAGCGATGTCGCCATCAATAGTTGACGGATGAGAAATCATTGCTTCACTGAGGGAGACTTCACTAGGAGAAGATCATGTCATCCACCAATCACTACCGCGATCAGATCCAAAGGGCGACCCATCGGCTGGCCCAGCTTCAAGCCAGGGAGCTTCTGGCGCATCAGCGGCAGGATGCCAGGGAGAAGGCCATCAAGCGCCGCGACGACGCCAAGCGCAGACGACAAGTGGCCGAACTCGTTTTCCTCGCCGGGGCCCAGAACCTGCCAGACAACGAGATCGTCGCGGCCTTGCAGCGGCATCTGCTTGCGATGAACGAAACACGCCTCTCACCGCCCCACTGATCACCCCAGCTCACTCGTACGGCCACCAACGTCAAGGTCTGGACCAGGCACTCCAGCGCCCCGGACGCCAACGCTGAATGGGCGAAACCTTGGCCATTCCGGTGCCCCGCCCCGCTCTCACGATGCGCGTCTCACGTAAGGCGGGCGAGCTACAATGGCCCAAAGGAAGCGCCAAAGGCAGGGGGCCACATGGCGAGAAGGAAGCAAACTGCAGGCGGCTGGATTGTCGCAATCCTGGTCGTCATAGCATTGGTGCCAAAGGAAGTCTGGATCGGATTGGGGATCGTCCTTGCGGTGGCCACCGCCGTTTGGCTCTGGGCCAAGTGGCAGGCGATGCGCCCGAAAAGGACACCCTCTCCCGCCAAGCCTGTCCCCACTCCAGAGCCGACCTTGGCCGAGTTGATCAAGGCATCCGCTCTTCCATCTGGGCAGGCGCCACAGAGGCAGTCCCGCCCAGAAGCTGCCCAACCGGCGAGACCCGCGAGTATTGAGTCGGGCACCTCCTCGGGATCGGTCGACGGTGCCCTGTTAGAAGATGCGCGCCCGGTCGACTCTGAAGGTCCCTCGGCGCTGCCCCCGGCGCAGGCCTCGAGCAGAGCGTTCCCAGAGACTCTTTCGCCGTCCCGGCCTGGCAATTTGGAAGAGGCCAAAGCTGCGGTGAGCATGCGCCTGGCCATCGAGTCCGCCGCACGGGTGCTGACGGCCGTGGGCTCCGGAAACCCTTCTACCCCCTCCCCCTACCAACCTGACGTGGAACGCATTGAGCGCGCGCGCCCGGGCAACCTCGCTGCGGCGAAACTTGCCGTGACCCAGCGCTTGGCCGCGACTTCGCAAGGTGAGCTGGTCGAGCCTCTGATCCAGTCCGCCACAAACGCGGACACAACCTCGGGCGAGCCCTTGACGGGCGCCAGAGATGGGCGAGCGCACGCGCATTCGGACTCAAGAGCGGCAGAGCACTCTCCCCCTCCCCACACGATCAACGGAACCAGCGACGCAAGTGCAATGACACCGCCGCCCCCGCTTCCATCGCGGGCTTCGCCTCCCTTCCTGCCCGATGAGCTCCGGCAGGTGGCCATGGACTCCGAAAAGCCGGCAAAGCAATACACAGTGCCCCGACCGCCCGAGGGCTGGGACAAGACCCGCTGGCTCGGCGCTCAGGACGAGATCGAGATCGCGGGCATCGTTATCCGGGGCGGCCTGTTCTACACAGGCCCGCGGCTGACCACCCCTGGCACGCGTGAGAACGAGCCCAGCTTGGTCAATGGCGTTCTTGCCGTTGGGCGGTACGGGGATTACCGGTCCACGACGCGCTACTGGGGAGGCTACGCAGATTTTGAACCCGCTGAACGCCACGCCTACCTGAAGTGGCTCGCTTCGGACCGCACCGATCCCAGCTGCGCAATCCAGTATGTTCGATTGTTCCTGTTTGGATTGGAGCGTCGCATCTTGCTGGATTCGGTGAACGATCCGGAATCCAAGCAAGACTGGCCCGCTATCGAGGCGATGCTCCGCCGTTTGTCGTCTGCTTATGCCGCCGTGCTTCCGAACGTCCACGGTCATGTCAACAGCCTGCTCGACTGGATGGCTTCGACCGAAGCAGGCGACCAGCTTTACAACGCGCCGCTTCCCGCATTCGAACGAAGTTACGAACTGCCCTTCTACATCCGCTTGGCCCTGGGGCAATGCTCCTTGGATCGAGTCCCCGTGCCCGCCGCGCTGGCCACGGCTTGGGTGCGCCTCAATCCAGAGATTCCGCTGCGAACCGCCGCAACGCGTTGCGCGGAAGAGTTCGATCGCCTTTTCGCTCTGCGGTATCAAGAGACGTTCGGCCCTGGAATGGTGCTGCCAAAAAACCGCACCAAGCTGAAGTTCACACGCCGCCCCTTTAACCCGGCCCTGGACCGAACCGACGCTGGCACCAAGACTTTCGGTGACATTCCCGATGTCACCGCGTTGCGAGTGCCCCTAAAGGCACTGCAGGAACTTGTTTCTCAGTGCACCGAGGACCTCGGAGCCTTCAGCCGGCTCGTGGGCAAGAACCCCGAGGCCCGCCAATCCATTGAGGGTACCTTGCTGCTTCCGCCAGAGATCTGGCCGCTGGCCACGCGAACAGCCTTGGCCGAAGTCGCTTCGGATGTTCAAACCGCCAATTTGTCGATCAAGCTGACTGACCTATTGGGAAGGCTTGGGGCAGTCGGAACCACCTTGGGCAAGGACAAAATTCGGGAACTCGCACGAGCACTGGAACAGTCCAAGGTCGGCATGGAACCCAATGTCCTCGAAGGCGCGCGGGTGCCGGGTGAGAACGACCCAATCGTTCTCTTCGCCCTGCTTCCCGATCAAACCCATCGGACCGACGCTCAGGCATATCAAACGGCCCAGTTGACCCTTCAGCTCGGCTCGACGGTCGCCCAGTCTGATGGCGCGTTCAGCGCCCACGAACTTGAGCACCTTTCACGCGAAATCGAAAGCTGGACGCATCTGAGCGAGGGGGATCGGCGTCGACTGCACGCGCACCTCGAGCTCCTTGCGTTGGCGCCGCTTTCCCTGCCTGCGCTGCGCAAGAAGCTGGATCCGCTCAGTGAAGGCATCAAGGACGCCATCGCAGGGTCCATGGCCACCCTTGCCCAGGTCGATGGGATGGTCTCCCCGGAGGAAGTCCGGTTTTTGGAGCGTGTCTACAAAGCGCTGGGCGTGGATCCCGCTCGTGTGTTCAGCGACGTCCATGCCCCAACACCACCGAAAGCCCGTTCGACATTGGCCCGATCCACGACGGGTGCTTTCCAGCTCGACCCCGATAAAATCGCTGCTCTGCAGCGCGACACGGCTCAAGTTTCTGCGCTTCTCGCCAACATCTTCACTGATGAGGTGGTGGAAGCCATTCCCGATGTTCCGCAGGAAGGCAGTCAGGAAGAGACGAGTGGGCCTGCCACTTTGCTGGGTTTGGACGAGGCGCACAGCGCGCTGCTGCGCCTCATGCTGTCGCGCCCGGTTTGGACCCGTGCCGAACTGGAAGATGGCGCCGCTGACCTGGAACTGATGCTGGATGGCGCTCTGGAGCAGATCAACGACGCCTCATTTGACGCCTACGACATTCCTTTTGCCGACGGTGACGATCCGTTGGAAATCAACCCTGAATTCATTGAGAAGATCGAACAATGAGCAGCCCAATCCGCTCCAAGGACCGCGACGCGGTGATCCAGTCGCTGCGCACCGGTGTCGTGCCACGCGCAGGCCAGCATTTGATCCAGGTCGGGCGCGCCCGTGAAGTGCAAACTTTGGTCAGTGACATCGATCGGCTCGCCGATGGCGGCTCGTCCTTCCGCTTGGTGGTGGGTGAGTACGGCGCAGGCAAGACCTTTTTCTTAAACCTCGTTCGCGCCATTGCAATGGAGCGAAAGCTCGTCGTGGCCAGCGCGGACCTGAATCCTGACAGGCGGTTGCATGCTTCAGGGGGCCAGGCCCGGTCGCTCTACGCGGAGCTCATGCGGAACTTGGCCACTCGGACCAAGCCCGACGGAGGCGCCCTGCCCGGGGTGGTCGAGAAGTTCATTTCGACCGCAGTTGCCGAGTCCAAGTCGCAAGGCGTATCCACCGAGCAGGTCATTCGCGCGAAGCTCGAGCAGCTGAGCGAACTGGTGAACGGCTATGACTTCGCCGACGTGATCGCCGCTTATTGGAGAGGGTTCGAGCAAGGCAACGATCAGCTCAAGTCCGATGCCATTCGCTGGTTGCGTGGCGAATTTGCCACCCGGATGGACGCGCGTGCAGCGCTGGGCGTCCGAACCATCGTGGACGACGCATCGGTCTACGACCAGCTCAAGCTCATGGGCCGCTTTGTTCGGCTGGCGGGCTATAGCGGCCTGCTGGTGTGCCTGGACGAACTGGTCAACCTCTACAAGTTGGCCAACGCCCAGGCCCGGAATGCAAACTACGAGCAGCTCCTGCGCATGCTCAACGACTCCCTGCAGGGCACTGCGGTTGGCCTTGGTTTTGTTCTGGGCGGCACCCCGGATTTCCTGATGGATACCCGCCGCGGCGTCTACAGCTATGAAGCTCTTCAGAGCCGCTTGGCTCAGAATACCTTTGCCACCAACGGACTGGTGGATTTCAGCGGCCCTGTGGTTCGACTGTCGAGCCTGACAGCCGAAGATTTCTACGTCCTACTCACCAAGATTCGCCATGTCTACGCTGCCGGCGACGCGGGCAAGTATCTCTTGCCCGACGATGCCATTCACCAATTCATGACCCACTGCGCCAATCGAATCGGCGATAGCTTCTTCCGCACCCCGCGCACGACGATCACCGCCTTCATCAACCTCTTGGCCGTCTTGGAGCAGAACCCGGGCGTGGACTGGCAGGACCTGATTGGATCGGTCGAGGTGGCAGCTGACCACGGGGGCGACGGCGAACTGGTCGTGCAAGAGGACGACGAGCTGGCGTCGTTCAGGCTCTAACGATGACTGCCTCCAGCGCCTTCCAATCGCTGCATCCTCGAATCCAGCGCTACCTATGGATCGAACAATGGGAGGCGCTGCGTGAGGTCCAGGAATTGGCGATCCCCCTCGTCCTGAGCGCCGACCGGGACGTGATCATCGCCGCCAGCACCGCCTCGGGAAAAACCGAGGCCGCCTTTCTTCCTGCGCTCACGCGCCTTCTGAACACCGACGAGGAGGGCCTGATTGTCTACATCAGCCCCCTAAAGGCGCTCATCAACGACCAGTTTGAACGGCTGCAGCGGCTTTGCGAGGACCTTGAAGTCCCCGTGTGGCCTTGGCACGGAGACATATCGGGCTCCACCAAGCAGCGATTCTTTAAGCACCCCCGTGGCGTGCTCCTGATCACGCCGGAGTCCTTGGAGGCGATGCTCTGCAACCGCGGAACCTCCGTAGCCGCCGCGTTCTCCAAGCTCCTCTACGTTGTCGTGGACGAACTCCATGCGTTCATTGGAAGCGAGCGCGGAAAGCAGCTTCAATCGTTGATGCACCGGATCGACGTGCTATTACGGCGGCGAACTCCCCGCCTGGGCCTGTCAGCGACCTTGGGCGACTTTTCGAGCGCCGGGACCTTCCTACGCCCGGGTGTTGGGGCTGCCCCCGCGCTGGTCAACGCCTCATCAGCCGGAAATGATCTCCAACTGATCATCAAGGGCTACGAACAACCCACACCTGACGGCGGATCCGACGAGAATCCGGTGGCTCCCACGGCGGTGGCCGAGCACCTCTACCGAGTGCTTTCAGGGACGAACAATCTGATCTTCCCCAACAGCCGAAGGGAAGTTGAACGCTACACCCACCTCCTCAATCTGCTGAGCGAACAGGACGGCCGGCCGAGAGAGTTCTGGCCACACCATGGGAGCCTGTCCAAGGAAATACGCACGGACACAGAAGCGGCTCTGAAGCAAAAGGGTCGTTCAGCAAGCGCAATTTGCACGAACACCCTGGAACTGGGCATCGATATCGGAGCGGTGAAAAGCATCGCGCAAATTGGCCCACCACCTTCCGTGGCCAGCCTTCGCCAACGCCTTGGTCGCTCCGGGCGCCGTCCTGGAGAGCCAGCAGTGTTGCGCGGCTACGTTATCGAGGATGCAATCGACGCTGAGTCGACGTTGAAGACAAGGCTTCGACTGGACACAGTTCAGTCCACTGCGAGCGTCATGCTGCTGCTGGAGAGGTGGTTTGAACCGCCTTCGGTCAACGGGCTACACCTCTCGACGCTGATTCAGCAGTTGCTCTCCTCCATTGCCCAGTACGGCGGACTCAAGGCAGCCCAAGCCTATCAGCTGCTCTGCGCAAACCAGGGACCGTTCCACGGGCTGTCCCAAGACGCGTTCGCAGAGCTGCTTCGCCACCTTGGCCAAGAACAGGTTCTGATTCAAGACGGCTCCGGCTTGCTGCTCCACGGCCCGGTCGGCGACAAGTTGGTCAACCATTACACCTTCTACGCCGCTTTCAACGTCGACGAAGAGTTCCGGATCGTGGCCGCCGGCAAGGCACTAGGCACGCTCCCCGTGTCCCAACTGGTGACCGTCGGCCAGCGTATCTTGTTTGGCGGTCGCACTTGGCTCGTCGAGCAGATCGATGACGCCCAAAAAACGATCTACGTGGCCGCGGCGAAAGGCGGCACCCCGCCTCTTTTCAATGGAACGGGCGGGCAGGTCCACACCCAGGTCCGTCAAAAGATGCGTGGACTGTATCAGCAGGAGATAAAGCCAGACTTCCTGGACCCCACTGCTTCTCGCTTCCTGCAGGAGGCGCAAAGCGCCTACCGTCAATTGCGCCTGGACGGCAAGGTTCTCCTCGACCAAGGCAGCGATGCCTTGCTGCTGACATGGCTGGGAGACTCCGCAAATGAAGCCATCGCCTGCCTCCTGAACGCCCAGGGATTCACTTCTCAGGCCGGTAGGCTGGGCGTGGAAATTTCCAAGGGAGCAAGGAGTCTCGATGATGTGATAAAGGTACTCGGGCGGGTGGCGAAGATGCCATTGCCCTCCCCGGAGACCCTTCTCCAATCTGCGAACAACTTGATCACACAAAAATGGGATAGCTTCCTTCCCTCGCGCCTTCTCAGACGCTCCTACGCGTCAATGAAGCTAGACTTGGAAGGGGCTACCGATTGGCTCGTGGGCGCGTTCGGGTAGTCCACCATGTTGTGACCAGTCCAGGGCTGATGCCATCTCCGAGTGAGGCTGTAGCCTCGTTGTCTCATTCGAATTAACCGGATTACTGAAGATGGCCGGCATCGGCTATCGCCCCTTGCTTTGTATATTATTTATTGAACCCCACACACCAATACAGAGTCTCCTTTAAAAGGACGAGCAAAATGGCGAAAGAAGGCCAAAATAGATCTTCGAGCAACAAGACCTCCGCGAAGAAGCAGACTAAGAAGCCAGCCGAAGCAACCGGCAGCGAGTCCCCAGCCAATGCAGCTCAGACACGGAAAGCCTGGGCAAAGAAAGTTCTGGAGAAAGCTATAATCGACGTCGTCGGAGGCCTTCTGGCGACGGGCGCAGTCGCTGGAGGGGGATGGCTCATTGACCACATCAGCAAAGTCATCAATGGCGGTGGCCTCTTCTGGGGCGAGGCGACCACGCCGAAGTCCGCCATTAAGGCAGCAGCAACGCAAGACCGATTGATCTATCTGCAACAGCTATACCTTGATATAGCAGTGTTGCTCGCTACTCATCAAAAACAGCTCAGCAAGCATGCGTCACGGCTGCCTGAGCTGGAACAGCAACTTAGCGCCAACCTAGACATCAGCGTCAAGGTTCGCTCCCCCGGCGAATCCGAGAGGCTTAACCATAAAGTTCTTGCTGCGCTCATTTTCGACAGGTGGGTTGAAGGACTCAAGCCTATGGCACCATCTCGTCTGCGCAGGATGTAAGTAGTCGTTTACGCAGGCTGCTCAACCCCGTCGGCAAGACCTCTTTTCCGCCAATGGGGTTGAGCGTTCGCTGAGCGCGCAGTATGCCGCCCTTCACCTTCCAACAGACTCCCCACACACCAGGGCACGCCGCCCTGGTGTCTGGAACTCCAGGATCGTCTTGGCTATCCAATACGCCGAGCATTCCAACCAGAAACCAGCAGTCTTTTGTCAGGATTTCGGCGATTTCATCCTCACCATAACAGTCGGCTGTGCACTCTCAGGGCAGGTGAAGACATCGCCCCTCCGCTTGCCGCCACACGACAAGAGTGCCAATTGCTTCCGCGCATATCCAAACCGATTACTTCAGCAACAGGCAATAGCGACGAAGGCCGGCGCCATAGTGGTGTCGGCCAGTGTCGCACTTCAGCTCTTTTGATCCCTGCCGCCGACAACCAATCCGCTTTAAGTCACTTGCCGGGCTTATGCTTGTGAGGCTTCAAGCCAGGGGTATTCCCGGGGGTATCCTTGTTATCCCGCCGACGCTTATCCGGCTCGCCGGTGGATGGAGCTATAGGCTTCGGTCCAGGCTTAATCGACATAACTTGACTCCTTCATTGAGAGGGAACGGCCATACAAAGCTGCAACATCGCGCCACGACTGTCAATACAGCCTAACGAGATAAAATAATTCGCTCGCGATTGCCGTTGCCTGCCCTCTCCCATTCTGCCCAGGGAGGCCCGACAGCCTCAGTTCTGTTTCGCAAGTGAGATGAGGTGGCGCAGCGCACGCGCCCGATCCTGGCACGTGTCTACGTTCCACGATGGATGGTAGACCCAAGTCATCAGGGCGGATCCTCCCGCGAAGTCCAGGGACCAGACTTCTCGGGGTTCGATGAATAGGCGCTTGCCCTCTCCTCGATTCACCTGTTGGGAGATGAAGAGCTTTAGCCCTCTACCACCTCACCATGCCCGAAGAGCCGCCAAGCAGTACTCCCAATGCCCCATATCCGCACAACGCCCCTGCGTTCCATAGCGTTGGGGGTCGTTGGTGTGGTCCCAAAGGTAGGCGTAACTGGACGCTTTGACCTGCCCGGTCGCTACCAAGGGCTCCATGGCTTCCGCAAGAGAGCGCTGGAGCGCCGGGGCCTTGTCGGAATGCTGGGCCAGCAGACAGGCCGCGTCCGCCCCGTCTTGGCCCACTTGCGCCCCGGTCGGCCAGCCACGGGCCGCAACGGTGGACTTCAGCCGAGCGGTGTGCACCGCATCGACGGCACTGTGCACCCTCTCCTCGCCCTCGGCAGTCAGTGAGAGGTCCCGCACCGCCTGACCGGCATCCTTCATCCGCAGGAGCTCACCGCGCAGCTCGGGCTCAGTGGGCGTCGCACCGCTGGCTCCCAGCGGCGCGAAGAGGATCGCAATTACTAACAATGGACAGACCCGTTGCGCCACAGCTCCGCCTCCAAAGTGAGTTCTCAGCCCTCAATTCTCCGCAACGTTTATCAGCCGTACAGAACTAACATAACAACCCAAAGGGCGCTGTTAGCTTATAGAAATTAAACAGTACCGTAATGACTGCGATTCGACATAATCTTTATCCAGCCAAGCCATTGATTTTCAAGGATTGAATCCCTCCAATTCCTGCGTAATTTTCTTTTCCTGAAGAAGCATTAATGGGCACTCACAATAGATGCCTACGGTCGGCACGCGACCGACCTATTTCCATTGACGATTGCTGAGGCTGCTTTATCTGTACTTCCATCGAAACGATGGAAGCCCTCAATGCGCCTGGCTCAACCCTCAAGCCCCCTCCAATCCTATCTGGACGATCCCAGCGGCTCGCTGGAGATGTCCGATATCCGGATCGGCAGGCTCAGCATCGGAAAATTGGTGATCACCAGCCGAGAGGCCGCGATCCAGGCCCAAGAGATTCTCAATGCCGCCTATGAACGCACCCGCCGCGCACGTTCGACGAAGAACGGCACACGGTATCCCGAGCCGCTGCCGGCGGGCACACCCGGGCGCTCGCTCTCCGTAGAGATTGACGACTACATCCGCAATCGCGGCGACTACAGCTGCCTGGCCAGAGAGACCGTCGAGGCGACCTCTCGCACCCTACGGCTGCTTCTAATGACGTGCGGGGACATACCGGTCACCCGCATCGACCACGCTCACATCTACAAGCTATGGGACCTCATTCGCTGGGCCCCAGACCGTCTGCTGTCCGACCCAGAGTACCGCAGGTTTACCTACGACCAAGCGGTCGCGCGTGGAAGGCAACTCAACGTGGCCCCACCGGCCCCCGCCACGCTTGAGAAACACCGGCGCTTCCTATCGACCTTCTTCAAGAAGCTTGAGAAATCCAAGGCCATCGGTGCCTCACCGATGGTCGCCTTCGACGAGATCAAGAAGGACTTGGTCGTGGATCCGAACAAGCCCGAGCGCCTGTTTGACGATGCAGAACTCAAGCGCATCTTCGACCATGGGACATATGTCCCATGGGCTAGCAAGTACCCCCACCGCTGGTGGCTTCCCATCCTCGGCCTCTGCACGGGAGCGCGCATCAACGAGATCGCCCAGCTCAAACTGGCGGACGTGGTGCAAGAAGCCGGCGTCTGGTGCATCCGGATCCAGAAGACCGTCGATCCCGACCTGGCGCACAAGACCCGCAACCGAAGCCGTCAGCGCCTGAAAGGGAAGGCAGCCATTCGCACCCTCCCCATCCCCACCCCAGTGCTCAATGCGGGCTTCCTCGATTTCGTGGCCGATATCCGGGCATGCGGTCATCCCCGGTTGTTCCCACACCTGACCGCCGGCGTGAACCGCAAGACGGGTGAGTCGAACCAGCGTTACAGCCAAGCCGCCCTCAACCAGTTCAGCACATACCTGAAGAGCCTAGGTTTCGGGAAGGGTATTGGGCTACACGCGTTTCGGCACACCATCGCCACGGAGCTCCATCACAAAGGAATTCCCGACGAGGACATTGCCTTGCTGACGGGCCACAGCATCAGCAAGAAGGTGCCGGTGCTGCATGAGGCCTACTTCCACAAGAAACCAGAACTCGCCAGAAGGAAGCAGATCGATCTCCTGAGTCGCTACGCGCCACCGGTCGAATTGCCGATCTACCAGAGAGGTCAGTTCGCGAAACAACTAAGCGATCCAGACAAGTTCTACCCGTAGATCGGCGGCTGTTGCCTGGGCCCTACCGAATATTGAAGGAGAGCTTGGGCGCCCCTGCGAGCATTCGCATCGGATTCCATTTGGAATTACCCTAAAGCCCTCACCGCTCGGATCAAACAGATGACCATCGATGTCAGCGGCCTGTCGGCCAAAGAACTCAAAGCCCTGATCACTCAGGCAGAAAAGCAGCAAACCAAAGTGCTGACTCGGCCCAAAGCTGCGGCTATGCGAGCCAAGATCAACAAATACGTCAAAGATCATGGTTACACGATAGAGGAGCTTTACGGCGCGGTTTCAACGACCTCTTCAGAGGCATCCAAGAAGCGCACCGACGGCAAGGTCGCCCCGAAGTACCGCAATCCGGCCAACCCTAGCAAAACGTGGTCCGGCCGTGGCCGCCAACCGAGGTGGCTGGCTTCGCTGATCCAGAAGGGGAAGGAGCCCAGCGAATTTCTCATCAAATGAGCCTTCGCTCGATAGACTAAAGCTACGTGACTGCGCGGACACGAATGAGCATCAGGGCCCTAGAAGGCAACGAGGAAGTTTCGCGGGGTTTTCCGAAGCCTAGCGAGTCTATGCGGATGGGCACTCATACCTATCGACGTATTGGACGAAGGAGCGGAGGTAGGTAGTTGCTTGCTTGATTTCCGCATCAAGCAATGACATTGGGCGTTGAGAAGGAACACTCCGCTCGATGCAGGTTATGAGCTGCTGGGCGTAGGCTCTATCCCCACCCACGTAATCAGGCGAGTTGGTGACACTGAGCCGCATCCGAAATACTTTGTTCAGGCGGATGACAGCCGCGATACCGCTTTCTCGAAGCTTTGCCAGGAAGTCCTCCGGCGGCGGTGCGGAACTGAACACAGGCGTGCCGCTTGTATTGGGCGCCACGCCTTCCCCGCTGAAAATCCAGGAAAGTGCAATCGTGCTCGCCACGACTTTGGCATGCTTTCGGGCGATCTCTACGATCTCGTCACACTTACTAATGACCTCCCTCTCTTCAGCGCTGTAGTCGTCCGGCCAGACTTCATAACCATCGCAGTCGATGAGGTCAGGTGCGCTCAGATAGTAATCCAGCCTCCGAAGCACCGTCTGGGTCCACTCTTCCTGCGTCTGGACGAATACACCTTTGAAGCCGAGGAAGTACAAGCTTCGATAGATGCTTAAGATGCGAGACAATTTAATTGCTTTTCCATCCTCTCCACCCGCCTCCAGTTCGGCCTGTGCGTGACCTATAGCCGCCTGAATCTGCTCATCGGTGGCGGACGCATAGTCTCCGATCATCATGAGCGGATCATAAGAACGAAGCTCCGGGATGAGCCCAAACTGGGCGGCAAGCACTTGGTAGTCGACGCCCACCGACCCACGCATGTGATCGATGAACTCTTGTGACGCAGGCCAGCTGTGGACAGCTGCGGACAGTCCAAGCCGCTCCAACGTGGATGCTAGGGAGGCTGTCTCGTCTTCGGTGGCCTGTCCCTTCTCCTTCATTACGTCGTGAAGGGCAAGCATGATGCCCACCTGATCGGTCGAAAAGACCTTCCTGACAAGCTCGCGGCCATTGGCATCGCGCGCGAGGGCAACTGTCCAGAAGAACACCGCGCTGGGCAGGGGACTGTTGAAAATCTGATCCAGCGCATCTTTTGGAAGCGCTTCCGCCAGCCGCTTCAATTCGACTATCACCGTTCTGACGGTTCGCAAGTTGGTGACGCGAGCGCTCTCGATGAGACTGATGATTTCCGAGAGACCTCCACCAACGATCCGACGCACACCATCCTCCGCAATGCCATTGATCGTCAGTTGGCAGAACGCCAGCAGATCAGGCTCCACGTGGATGGTGGCACCGACGATACGCTCTTTATACCTTCCAAAATTTTTGAAGTTCTCGCCCGCACGAACTTCGTCGGCAATCAGCAGACAATGAACGCCACTGCTGTCGATGAGGTTGACGACGAACCCGAATAGGACACTGAAAGGACCTGCAAAGCGCTCGACATCATCGATGCAGACCACGGTCTTGTCACGTGTGAGCTCTGCTCGCCAAGTGATATCTTTTGGCTCAATCTTTGCCACGCGAAGCAGCGCCTTTCCAAGCACTGACCCCACTTCAGCAACCACGCCAGGAACTGCCATGGTGATGGATGCTTGGAGCAAGGCCCGCTCCAGATCCTCCAACGACTCCAGACCCGCAGCAGAGATAGTGATGGGCGAGCGATCCGTTAGCTCCGCAGCGTAGCGACTCCATTTATAGGACTTCCCAACCCCCCAGTCCCCTGAGATCAATATGGCATAGCCGGGTTGGGGTGATCGCAGGTAGTTGTCCAGCTGTTGCATCAGAGGGTCCTTTTTTGACGATAAGTGCTAAAGCCCAGGATTGACGCTCGATTCTGACGCTCAAAACGCGCCCGCGCTGGCGGTCAAGCGAGCTGGCCCCGCGGCTAAACAGGCGGACCATTACTGCTCAGATGGCGCCCAGGTCTTTGACCACCGCTTGGCCTTGCTGCAGGAATCCCAACAGCAACCGCCCCCTGCCACCTTCCGCCCACTTCTCTCGTTGAGCCACTGCGCCGGCCGCCGGCCGGACTCAAACAGGGCCGGCGTTGCCATTGAGGGCGGCCAGTCCTGCAAGGGCTCACCAGGTGACGAGAGCTGTCCCGTGATCGGCTGGACCACCGCGGGCACCGTCGCGTCGTGTTTGGCGTAGGCGGTAGCCGTCATGCGTCCGTTCTTGGGAGACCATCCACCCAGCACCAGCTCCGTGGTGCAGTATTCTGCCGGCAATCCCGCTTCAGCCAGGGCTTTGGCGTAGTTCGGCCAAAGCTGGTCAATGACTCGCCCCAATTCCGCCGTCAGCTGTTCCAAGGTGAAGTCTGCTCGAAAACTTGCTTCCAACGAGAGTTGGTAGATTCGCAGAAAGAACTGAGCTGAACCCCGGGTTGCAAACAAGATCTGGTGCTGAGGAATGAGCAGCACCTTCGCCCCTGCCGAAGCTTGGCCACTTAGGGCGTCCTCCGCCCAGGTGTCTACCGTCACGACCAACTGGTCAGCGCTCAGCAAAACGTTAAGGATGCTCATGGGTAAAGTCTGGCTGCCTGTCTCCTACTATCCAACCTTGCCCCCGCACCTGTCGAGCCTTCTATGGAGCTTTCCCTAGAGCTGTTGGCCGCGCGCCTTGAGGCATGCGACGTAGACTTAGAAGCCCACCGCGGCAACATCAAGGCCCTGGAATATGGACTACGGGCGGTCATCGCCAGCCATCCTAAAGGAAGGCTTTCTCCATGGAACTACGTTAGCCAGAACTCGTTTCGCCAGATGACACGCCGATCCGAAAGGCACTGGCATCCAATGCACCAGTGTAATGACCCACTGAAAACCTGCTCAGGTGTTACTTTCCCCGAAGGAGACACCGATGAGCGAAAAGATGGAAGAAGAGATCAAGCGCTGGACCGCCCGGCGCAAGTCGGCACTGGTCCTTGAGATCATCCAGGGCAAGACGACGGTGGCGGCGGCCAGCCGCCAGTTCGACCTGACCCCGGCCGAGATCGAGAGCTGGGTCGAGGACGGCAAGCGCGGCATGGAGAATGCCCTGCGTGCCAAGCCGGAGGACGTGCGCGAGCAGTATGCGCGGCAGCTCAAGGATCTGCAGGAGGCCTATGGCGAGGCGATGCTGGAGATCCGCGCCCGAAAAAAGCTGGCGTCCCTGGTGGGAAAGGACGAGAGCTGATGCGCTCGGTCCAGCAGGGCCTGAAGGACGAAGGTTTCGCGGTGCCGATGACCAAGCTGTGCCAGTGGTTCGATGTGGCCCGTCGCACGACGTACTACAAGCCGACCCGGTCACCGCCCAAGGTGAAGCCAGAGCTGGCCGAGCCAATCAAAGAGATGATCGAGGCGGAGCCGAGTTTTGGCTATCGCATGGTCGCTGCGTTGCTGGGCATGAACAAGAACACCGTGCAGCGGATCTTCCAGCTCAAGGGCTGGCAGGTACGCAAGCGTGCCCTTGGTCAGCGCCCGCGGATCGAAGCCAAGGTGTCGCGGGCCGAAAGGCCGGACCAGCGCTGGGCCACCGACCTTTGCCGGGTCTGGGGCGGAAAGGACGGCTGGCTCAGTCTGGCGCTGGTGATCGACTGCAGCACGCGCCAGCTGCTCGGCTGGCACCTGTCACGGACCGGCAAGGCCAGCACCGCTTCGGCCGTCCTGGAGCAGGCGCTGATCACCCGCTACGGCACGTTGGGGCGTGTGAAGGAGCCATTCCTGCTGCGCTCGGACAACGGCCTGGTGTTCACCAGTCGGGATTACACCCGGCTGGTGCGCAGCTACGGCCTGAGCCAGGAGTTCATCACCCCGCACTGCCCTCAGCAGAACGGGATGGTCGAACGGGTGATCCGGACGCTGAAGGAGCAATGCGTGCACCGGCATCGCTTTGAGAGCCAAACCCACGCCCTGCGGGTGATTGCTGACTGGATCGCCTTCTACAACCAACAGCGCCCTCATCAGGCGCTGAAGATGATGACCCCGGATGCGGCCTATGCCGCTACATTAACCGCATGACCTGAGCAGGAAGCGGTGGGTCATTACACCAGCGCCGGCAAGAGAACCACAACCAAGGGTCAATCGTCTCCAGCATCCACCAGTGTTTCAACCACCAAGCGAAAGGCGTGCGCTGCTCGGTTCTGGTGGATGCGCAACAATTGACGGCGTGTCGCCAGCGTTGCTTTCTCGAGCGCCTCCCGAACGAAATCGTCCCCATGCAGATTCGATTTGCGCGAGTTGCAACTCACGCATGCCAACACGATGTTGGAGATGAAGTTGCTCCCCCCATGATGCAAAGATACGTAGTGATCCTCGTGGCAACTGGCAGGCTCACCAAGGCCATTTACAGCACCACCCGGTCCCTCGAGGGATCTGTAGCAGTAGTAGCAGCGACGCTCCTGGAGCACCAGCAATGTCCTAATCTGCTCAGTGCTGTGCGAGCCTGGCGCCGCCTTCGACTTCAGGGCCCGGCGAAACGACGTTCGTCGGCGCGTCTCGCGGGCGCGGACTTTCCAATGCGCATGAAAGGTATTCCAGGGCAAGAGCACTTCCAGATCGGAGGACTGGAAGAAACGGCGATCACCTGCTCTGCACGCCTCGTGAACGCTCCAATCCTCCAACGTCCCATTGTAGCGCGCGCATCGCCCGTGTTTGGTAAAAAACTGCATCAGCTCGTCGCTGATTCCAAAACGTGCGTTGAGGTCCACGCGCTGAAACCGGCAACCGATCATGCCGTCGGAAAAGACCTGATCTCCCAGGCGTTCATAGGGATAACGCCGGACCATACCCCACCCTGCCTTTGTCAAACATCCGAGAATGGTGCCCGCTTTCCCTACCGGCTGCCAGCAGAGGTCGCCCGTGGCTGGTCCAGACCTTCTCGCAGTAACCGCCGCACCAACTCGCTGACGTGAACATCCTCCCGCGTTACCGCCTGTTCCTGTTCCAGCCGGTTCTTCAGCTCCCGTGGCACGCGAACGGCGACTTGCACGTAAGGTGGCCGGCCCGCGTGGACAGCCTCACCAAGGTGAGCCCCTACGTCAATACCAACGCGTGGCGTGCGCCGTTGAGGGCGCCACGCCACCCGCTGGCGTTGGGCATGACGTCCGATCGACGCGACCGGACGACCTTTTGCTACGGGAAAAGCATGCTAGACCCGAAAAGGGCTTAACAGAGGATCAGAGCGCCTGAGAGTTCAACTGAATCCGGCAACTACACCTGTATTCCCCGCTGATCGGCAATCTCATTCATCGATGGAGAGCCCCGTTCAAGGGGCTCTCTAAATGCTACAGCCATCTAAGGCTGGTCACCATAAATTTGCTTCCGCAACTGCATTTCCGAGGCAGCCGCCCTCTCCATCTCCATCTCATCTCCAAAGTACAGCTTTTTAGTATTCTCCACCGTATCTGGACCATACTTGGCTTGGACACCCTGCTCGAGAGTTAGTCCCTCTTTCGCACATTCCCCAATATCAAAAGCTTGACCATAAAACACTGCAGCATAGGCAGGCGAGGATCTACGACGCACCACGCTCTTTGCTCGTTCGACAGCTTCGGCTACGGCGTCACCGGTCCTGTAGCTCCTATCACTTTGCACATCCGCTAACAATTGACAAGAGACAGGTTCAGAGGCATCGAGAAGAGCGTTGATCTGCGCTACCGATGTCAACGTTCTCTCATCTTCGCTCTCCTGCTCCTGTTGCTCCCTCTGGTGCTGCGCCCTCTGCGCTTCTCTTATCTTTTCATCGACCAGGGCTACCGCAACGCGAGACACTAGCCGTTCCGGTGAGGCAGCGCAGGCCACTTCTACTTCTTGCCGATATGCCTCCAAATCCTCCTTACCAGGCTTGAAGATGAACCCAACAACCGAAGCAGCTCGTCGCTCTTCAATAACGGAAGAGAGATAATTGACTTCCGCATTGGGTGGCAGGAGTCCATCAGTCGAAGCTTTGCAGCTCGCAAGCCCGACGTCTCTTCCGTGTCGATCATAGCTAGACTTCACCGTTTGACGGAAAACATCAGCCAAGGAACGCCCTGTATCAGCCAAACATTGGGAAATAATGTCTTGATCCACGTCCTTTCTTGGCTTGGACCTTCCTTTTAGGACGTTCTGAAAGTAATACTCGACATCTGAGTCCCCCTTGTAGCTAGCAGCGGCGGCTTGAAAAACCGTCTCTATCTGGCGATTGACCGCAAAGTCATCGCCCATCGACTGGCTATCGGCGAGCTGCTCGCACTTAAGCTTAGAATCGAGTGAGATTGCTGGCGCTTTGTTGCCTGAGCAAGCAGCCAGGAAGAGGAACACCGTCATGACGGTTAACGATTTTATGCGCATACATCCCCTGTAATTTAAGCGTCTTGCCGAAACGGCGGAGCATTCTACATCGCAGCGCCACTCGGCTGTGGAACTGGGCCTGAGGTCCACCGACAAGGCGCACTTAAATACGTCAGTGCCGCAGCCATGGTATGGATGCACGTAGCAACAGGGCCACCGCTGCGAACCATGTGTACCGCAGTCTCCTTAGACCGCCAGTCCATCAACTTGTTGCGCGAGTGCTTTCAAGTGAGGGACAAGCGTTCCGAGGAGGTCCCCTCCTCATCCGAAGGTGTGCTGCGACCCCAGCACGGTCCATCCTCGGTCCATCAGGTCGCATCGATGCAGCCAGCACTCTCTCTCAGTCATCCTGACTGGATGGTCGGCTGGCACCTCGACCGGCTCCAGTGTTCCTAGAACTGGTGGCAGCGTTGGATGGTCGACCTGGAACAGAACGTGGAGGTGCTCGCCAGTGTAGTCGGCGGTCATTCGATACAGCGTTAGGGTTGGTTTGCTCATGGAAGTTCTCCTATTGGGTAGCGTCGAAGCCGAGCCGGCTTGACTCAATTACTTATCCTCAAGCGCCCAAGAACTCGAACTACCCTTGTGCCGCAAGCGTTTCCATTTGAAAACGTCTTGGAAGACCTGAGTTCCGCTATCCTTTGCTGAACAGGGGACCACAACACCATGAGCCAACGGATCATTGGCCTGGCCTGTATGGCCATGCTCGCTGGATGCAACGCACCCACTCCACCGCCCACGGCGGGGCCCGAACCTATAGCGCTTCCGGCACCTGTTGCAGAGCCCGAACCAGTCTCCGTTCCGGAGGAAGTACCCGCTGCTGTGGCCGAGGAGCCAAAGGCACACGCCGATGATCCGGCGGTGGTAGCGCGCCTGAGAAAGCTGATCAAAGAAAGGGACGCATTGGGCACGAAGGTGTTCCGGGCTGGCGTGTCCATCGATGGGGCAAGTTCGGCCGGCACGGCATACAACGAAATCCACATCCCTGAGCACACGTGTTTTGTGCTCGGCCAGCTGCTGGACAAGGCGGACTTGGTAGCCCCATTGGCTATCGAATACGAGCCGGACTACGAGACTCAAACCACCGAAAATGCGTCAGATCTCCGCATCATGGGCAATTCCTTAGGCAACTTCGCCAGCGTTGCTCAGCGCGTGTTGGACATGCCGCACGACGAACGTGTGATCACTTGGAACCTGGACTGCGCCGGCCAGCTTGGCCTGCCCAAAGCCTACATCAAGCAGGAGGGACAATCCTCGTTCTACGTGGTGACGAACGAGGGCCATGCCCTGAAGGTGTTGGGTGACATAGAGGCCGGGTTTGCGCAGAAGGTCGAAGACGCCATCGAGGCTAACCCCACGGTAGAGGTCGTGATGCTGGGAAGTGGCGGGGGCTATATCGATGAAGCCATGAAGGCCGGTGCCTACATTCGACGCAAGGGACTGGACACCACCCTTTACAACAACTGCTACTCCGCGTGCCCCTTGGTCTTCATGGCAGGGGTTGAACGGCTGAACTGGTCGCCCTACCCCAAGCTGGGGTTCCATCAGATTTACACACCCGATGGCCAAGCCGTCCCGCTTGACAGCCAACCCTACCGGCTCGTGTTTGGCTACTTGACCCGCATGGGCATTGAACCTCGTTACGTGCTGCAGAAAATGTGGTCGGCGCCGCCGTCGGGCATGACCAACGTGGACGGACAGGACGAGGACCTCTGCCAGGCCAACATCACCACCTGGATTCAGCGGGGTTGTTCCAACCGAGACTACGGCCACCTGTGAGGGGCGGCCTCTTGCTCTGGCCCCTGACACGCCGTATAAAGCACCTGCCGGTCGCTAAAGCGTCGGTGTTGTGCCCGCATAGCCAATAGGCTCCGGGTGCCCGAGGTCCACCCAATGGGGGCGCGGGAATCCTTTTCGATTCCGGAGCCCGCCGTTGAGCACAAAGACCCTCAAAACCCTGCGCACCCATTCTTTTCACGCCCAGCAAGGCCGTTGCTACTACTGCAGCAGTCCAATGTGGCTGTGCTCGCCCGACGAGTTGGGCCTGCGCCCCCGTTCGGCCGCCCTTTTTCGATGCACGGCAGAACACCTGCTGGCCCGCCAGGACGGCGGGAAGGACGTGGCAGACAACGTCGTGGCCGCGTGCCACCTGTGCAACCTGCGGCGACACAAGCGCCCTACCCCGGCCCCCTCACCCGACGCCTATCGCGTCCGTGTCCAGCAACGCATGGCCAAGGGGACTTGGCGCCCTGCCCTGTCCAAGGTGGCCGCCCACAAAGGCTTTCACGCCTTATCATGACGTGATCGGCTTCTCACTTTGGCGTTGGATGATCGCGGGGCATGGACAGCAAAAGGATGGCGAAGGAATGGACCCCGTCGTGGGCGGGCCGACACGTAACGGGATCATCGGATTGGCGTTTGCGCCTTGAGGGCTTGGAGCTCGCCTTGGCGCTGGACGGACGCACCCACCGGGTCAACGTCGAGGACGAGGCCACTTACCGCGTCAACACCGGCACCTTCTGGACCGACATCACGTTCCATCCTGGGCAGGGCCGGGAAGTAAGGGCCGACGGGCTGCCCAACGTCCAGGGCGCCGCCTTGGTTCAAGCGTTGAACGTGGCATTGACAGAGAAACGCCTGCGCGAGGACGTGGCGTTCCTCAAGGGCCAGCAGCGCTCGATAGACGTGTGGCTGGACCACAAGGCAGACCAGGAGCGGGGCTGTTTGGAGCAGCGCCGCTGGTTCACCCACGAGCAGCAGGAGGACGTCCTCGCTGCCCGCCCCAAGATGGATGCGGCCGGTCTTCGATCGCGCCTAAAAAAGCCGGGCGTGGCGGTTCGATTGGGACCGGCTGCCCAGGCGATCGAGCGCTCGCTGGCAGCGTGGGAAGCCGACCACCGCCCTGCATGGGCCGCGCTCAACGCTGCCCACGTGGACCGCGAATTGGTGGCCTGCAAAGACTTGCTGGACCGGGTGGAGAGCAGACCGCTCACCCCGGAACAGGCAAGGGCCGTGGTGTGCTTCGACAACCGTGTGCAGGTGGTGGCCTCGGCCGGCTCGGGCAAGACTTCGACCATGGTGGCCAAGGCGGCCTACGCCATCCACCGCGGGTTCGTGGATCCCAAGCGAATCGTCCTGCTGGCGTTCAACACGGACGCCGCCGAAGAGCTCAAGAAGCGCGCGGTCTTGGCGTTTGAGCGCTTGGGCATGGGGGACGTAACCGTGGAGGCGTCCACCTTCCACGCGCTTGGTTTGCGCCTCATCGGCAAGGCCACCAGGGAAAAGCCCGACGTTCCCGATTGGGCCACCGACGCGGCTGGTGGCGTGCGAAAGCTCACCGACCTCGTGGACCAGCTCAAAGACCAGTCGCCCACGTTCCGCCGCCAGTGGGACCTGTTCCGCTTCGTCTTTGGCAAGGACCTTCCAGCGTTTGGTGCACCGGAGCCGTCCGACGTATGGGACGCCCAAGGCAAGGGCGCGCTGGTCACCAACCGCGGCGAGCGGGTGAAGAGCGTGGAAGAGGTGATGATCGCCAACCTGCTCTTCTTAAACGGAGTCGACTACCGCTACGAGGCCCCCTACCCCCACCGCACCGCCGACGAAACGCACCGGCAATACAAGCCCGATTTCTACTACCCCGACTTGAACCTGTTCCACGAGCACTTCGCGCTCGACGCCAATGGCGTGCCACCAGCGCACTTCGAAGGCTACATGGATGGGGTGATCTGGAAGCGACAGCTTCACGCGGAGAAAGGCACCGAGCTGTTTGAAACCACCAGCCACGGGTTGCGCCACGGCGACGACTTCGATCGGCTGGAGCGCGAACTGACCGACCGGGGGTTGGTGCTCGATCCCAACCCTGACCGGGAGATTCCCAAGGAAGGCCAGCAGCCCATGGCATCGGTCGAGCTCGTTGGGCTGGTGCGCACGTTTATGAGCCACGCCAAGAGCAACGGCTTGAGCGCATCGGATCTGCATCAGCGGTTGGACGCGATGCCCGCCGACACCTTCAAGCTGCGCTACCAGATGTTCCTGGACATCGCCGTTCCGGTGATGGCGGCGTGGGACGAAGCCCTGGCAGCAGAGGATGGCATCGACTTTGAGGACATGCTCAACCTCGCCGCCAGCCATTTGGAAGGCGGGCGCGTGGAATCGCCTTACGACCTGGTGATGGCCGACGAGTTCCAAGACGCCTCGCGCGCCCGGGCCCGGTTGTGCCGTGCACTGGTCCAAGGCAAGGGCCGCTTCCTCTTCGCTGTGGGCGACGATTGGCAGTCAATCAACCGCTTTGCCGGCGCGGACGTGTCGGTGATGACCGGCTTTCGCCAGTGGTTTGGTCACGGCCAAGTGCTCAAGCTGGAGCAAACGTTCCGATGCCCCCAGGCGCTGTGCGACGTCTCCAGTGCATTTGTCTCCAAGAACCTGGGGCAGATCGCCAAGCGCGTGCATTCGGCCACCCCTGCCCATGGCCCAGTGCTCCAAGCGTTCCAGGTGGACACCAAGGACCAGCTGGCCGATGCAATCGACCGCTTCGTGGTGAACTTGGCCGAGGGGGTGCGCGATGGCACGATCCCGCCGGGGCGCAACGGCAAGGTGTCGGTTTATGTCTTGGGCCGCTACAACGCCGATCGGCAGTATGTGCCGATGAGGCAAAGCCGGTTCAACCGCTGGGTGGAGGTTTCCTTTCTGACCATCCACCGCTCGAAAGGCAGCGAAGCGGACTACGTCATCCTCCCGGAAATGATCAGCGCCCCGCGTCGGCGCAGCTTTCCTAACACCCGCACCGACGATCCGGTGTTGGCCCTTGCCATGCCCGAAGGAGACACCTTCCCGCTGGGCGAAGAGCGCCGGCTCTTCTACGTGGCCCTGACCCGGGCCCGGCGCACCGTGGCGATGTTCACCGCCCGTGGTCAACGCTCGATGTTCCTTCGGGAGTTGGTGGAAGACGGGATATTGGGGATCACTGACACCGATGGCGAAGCCGTCAAGGAAGAAGCGTGTCCGGCATGCAAGCAAGGCGTGCTGGTGCTGCGCACCGGCCCTTATGGGGAGTTTCGCTCCTGTTCCAATTTCCCCGTTTGCAGCTACAAGCCGAGGCGACGCGGTGTAGACCCCTCTCCGCTCGCCACCCCACCGTCGCTCCCGAAACGCGCGTCGGCGGTGCACCCGAGCCAGCCGGTCCGCTCTGCCTCCGTTCCCCAGCCTACACCTCCCAGTCGGACACTCTTCTCCTTGCTCGAATCCTTCAACAATGGGCTGGCGGAGATCAATCGCAATGTTTCCCGCGCCAGCGCTGTGCAAAGCGCGACGTCCGACTTGAAGCACCGAATCTTCGCTGAAAGAAGCACGATAGAAAGTGCATTGGAGTTGGCGCGATCCGCAATCTCGTTGGAAGAAAAACTGAAAGACCCTCGCTTCAAGGAAGCCTACGAATCGCTGTCCGAAGCACTGGATGCAAACCGCCACGAGCCCGAAGAGGCGCAGTCGTGGGTGGAAACCCCACTGCCGACGTTCTCGCGCAGCCAGCAGCATCCAGACGAAGACATTGATGCCGCGATTCAGCGGTCGTTTGATGGGCTGAGGGAGGATCGGGACGCATTCCTGTCCGCAATCCATGGTCAGCTCGCAGGGGACTCCGTTCTGCGCCACCACTTTCTGACTTCGATCGAAAAGCTGCACGGACGCCACTATCTGGTAGCCCTAGACCCCACATCCTCTTGGCACCGCATCTAAGGAACCCATGTGGAAGAGGTTGCGTGCAACTTGTGGAACTCAAAGGCTGTGGGATGATGGCCACATAAGCAAGGAGCCGGGCATGACCATCCAACTTGACTACCTCCTGTATGGCCTGGCTGCAGCGGCGGTCTCTGGCGTCATCTTCGCCTTCAAGCGCGATGCACTGATCCGCAGTCGCAACGCCTCCAAGATCGAGCACCTGAAGGCCGGCCTCCCCGCCTCCCCGTCCCATCGGGCTTCGCTCGATGAGGTCGACGACACCGTTAAAAAGATCGACAACAGCTTCTTGCTGCAGGACGAGGATCCCTACGGGAACCATCTGTCGACCAGCGGTGAGCCGCATGGCTACTGGGGCCGGAACCGTGTCGGCCCGGGCTGAGCGAACTTCGACTGCCAAGATGCAAAACGGCGGCTAGTGGCCGCCATTTTTTCCTCACGGCCGTCTTTCCTCCCCCCATCCTCCGAACGCGGCCAACAAACTGACCTAGTCCAGCAATAGGAGGTTCGGTTGAGCGCAACTTTGCACCTGACTGATGCATGAGAACATTCCAGAAGAAATCCGGAGAACGCCGTGTCGCCCATCACCACCTACGCTCTCATCGCGGCTCTCACCGTGGTCGTTGTTGCGGCTCTGGTCTACGCCTTCAGGCGAGACGCAGAATCCGAACGAACTAAAACGGCGAAGGTGCTAAGACTCACGCAGGCGCTGCCCGCTTCACGTCCATACAACGAAACAGCCGCCGAGGCGGAAGTGACACTGCCGAAAATCGAGACATCCGCGTTCAGCGATACGGAAGATGCCTATCGTAGGAACCACGTCTCGGTGATCGGTGAACGCGATGGATTCCACGGAACAAGCAACATCGGCCCTCCTTAAGATCGAATGACAGCACGACCATTGAAACCCGACTTCAGCCGGCCATACTGGAAACGCATCTAGGAACCTTAGGACTCTTGTTTTTGGCCAGTGACCGAGAGTGCGGGGGACCACCAAGTGACGCGCCACAAGGGAGTTTCACTGGGCAGCTCCTCTCGCGTTTCTGCAGGACAGCCTGACCAGAACGTGGCCGACAACCGAGGTGGCTGGCTGCGCTGGTGCAGAAGGGCAAAGAGCCCAGTGAACTCCTGATCAAATAGTCGACAGCGTCGGGTTCCGAACGTACTCCAGGCAGGCTCAAGTCGGAGGAGAGCTTCGACTTCTGGCGACTTGCAACATGGGCTACTCAGGAGCAAAGTTCACTCATCCAGGGGGGACGTCGTTCCCTGCCGCGCTTCTCGACCGGCTCCTTCTTCTAGCTGTTTGATCTCTGCGTTGAGCGATTGAGTGTAGTCAGGGCCAAGGCAGAACTGCATGCAAATGAGACAAGACTCATAACCCATTTCTCTATTAACGGGGCTGGCGTCCCCGCCAGAGCGCTCTCTCATGAGAGCATTCTTGGCCACCAGCCATACTGTCAGCAGTCGAACGTAAGTTCCACAGAATTTCAATAGTGTTGACCTCACCCAAGGATCCAGTCCATTACCCTACCGATTCATCCAAAGAAGCGGTTGGAAGCCTCGCCTTCCGAGCCCAAGACGTTCTATCCTTCAATAAACCAAAAGGGGATGGGTCATGCCGGAGCATCCGATATACCGTAACGCGCTCAACGCGATACAGGTTGGCGTGGAGGATTTCAACGAAGGGTCCCCACCCCGACTGTCTTCAGCCGTCCGAAACCTGACCGCCGGCATTCTCCTCCTGTGTAAAGAGAAGCTTCGCCGCCTGTCGCCCGAAGACGAGATCTTGATTTGGAAGCAAATCAGCCCGTCGCTGGATGACAATGGGAAAGTCATCTTTGAGGGGTCTGGAAAGACGACAGTTGACGTCTCTGAGATCATTTCCCGCTTTAAATCGCTCGGCATTGAAGCAGATGGAAAGCTCTTAGACCGTATCACACGAGTCAGGAACCGGGTCGAGCACCACCACGTTGATGACGTGGGTCAGATCCGAGGCGCTTTCGCTGACGGTCTTCTTTTCCTCTCTCAGTTCATGCCGAAGCACCTAGGGGTGGACCCTCAGGACGAGATAGACGACGACTCCTGGGCCCTCCTAGTAGCCGAGAAGGAGATCGAAGACCGCCTCAGAGCAGAGTGCAGGGCGTCTTACGCTCCAATCGACGGGCCTACCTCGCTGACGGATGCTATTGAGCGCGAGGGGTGCCCTGAGTGCAGCTCCCATTTGGTCAGGCAAACTCAAGCCCAAAACACCAACCCATTTGAGGCCCAGTGGGCGTGCCGAGCTTGCGGTCATAGCAGCTCAAATCAGGAGTGGCTTGGTCGCATCCTTCCTAACTTCTTTGCCGGCGCAAGCTTCCTGGCTGCAAAGGATGGCGGGCCTGACCCCCTGGATACCTGTCCAGAATGTAACAAGGAGGCATATGTTCACGAGGAGGAGATGTGCCTCGCCTGCGGCTTTGAGCTTGAGCCGATCGAATGCGCCGTCTGTTCACAGCCACTTGGCCTAGACGAGTATGGCGAAACAATCTGTTCATATCACCGCTATGTCGCAGAGAGGGAGCGAGACCGGTAGAAAGCCGTAGGACATTTGTGGTTCTCGAGGAGGTCCTCGTCCGCCAACGCATAGGGAAATCATGCGAGTTGCAGATCTTGCCATCCATAACTTCCGTGGCGTGAGTGAGGGCTACTTGCGCTTCAGCAAACACGTGGTGCTAGTTGGGAGCAACAACACCGGCAAAACCACTGTTATCGAGGCCCTCACCCTGATCCTTGGTAGGGATCGTCTGATACGGGACCTCACGGAGCACGACTTCTTTGGGTCGGATCCACTGCCGGATGACCGCATCAAGCTGATTGCGACTATCACGGGCTTTGAAGGCAATGACCCCAATCAGCACTCCGAATGGTTCAGAGATGGACGCGCTGTCCCGAAGTGGTTGGACGAGGCGACCGGCAAGATTCACCCGTTGCCGACAGAGACCGCTAAACAACTCTGCTGCCAGATTGCAGTTCAAGCCTATTTTGACCGGCTGTCACTCACAGTGGAGGTCGTGCGCTACTTCCACGACCACGATGGCGCAGTCGACCCTTTCGATGAGGACTCGCCGGTAGCGGTTCCCCATCGGCTCATACAGCATTTTGGGTTCTTCCTGGTTAGAGCAAGTCGGACCTGGGATCGAGTGCTGTCGTGGGGCAGCGAGCTCTTTCGCAGGACCCTCCATGCCGCAGCCGCGCAGCCAGCCGGCGCTATCATTGCCCAGCGGGACCAGCTGCGATCGCCTGAAACAGCCATTGAGGACGACAGGCAGATTGCGCCCCTAGTTAACAGCGTGAACGATGAGGTCGCGCGCTGTATTGCAGGCTCGCCTAAGCTGAGGCTTCGTGTCACTTCCACGGACAGCCGCTCGGTATTGGATGCCGTGGCGGCCCACTACGCTGTGCCGAACGGACCTAGTGTGCCCGCCGCCCGCCAAGGAAACGGTTTGATTTCATTGCAGGGGCTGTTCCTCCTCCTTGAGCTTGGAAGACTGCGTGCTAAAGGCGGCGAAGGCTTCACCATGGCCTTGGAAGAGCCAGAGCTTCATCTGCCTCCGGCAACTCAGCAGCAGATTGTGCTGAGAGTCCAAGCACTGTCCTCACAGACATTTGTCACCACCCACTCTCCAACCATTGCCGCGATGGCTGATCCCACCTCCGTCTTGCTGCTTAGAAACACTGGTGGGATTTTGACCGCCAAGCCTTTCTTGGAGAAAAATCTTGATGGTCAAACGGCTAACTGGCGACGCAAGTTCTATCAGCACAACCGGACTGAGGTCATTAACGCCCTCATGCACTCGTTTGTGCTGGTCCCCGAGGGCCGTTCAGATCACCTGTTGCTACAGACACTTCTCAAGCCACTCATGCTTAGACAAGGCTGGGCAGGCGAGCATGCTCACTCATTCGGGTTGGAGGTCGGCCTAGTTCCAACCGAAGATGCCAAGGTTGTTGAGACTTGGACCGACCTTCAGCGGTTGCATCCGTGCGTTTGCTGCCTTGTGGACGGCGACGGAGAAGGCTTCCGATACTCCGCGGAACTTGCTCAGGCGGGGGCTCGTCCCGGCTCTATCATCAGGTGGTCCGATGGTCAGATGCTGGAAGATGTCCTGTCTTGGATCTTCTCTGCTGACCCAGCTGCGATTGCGGTAGTAACGAGGGATACTCCGACGTTGGCGGATGCCGATGTGCCCATGGTCGTAGCGCATGCAAAAACGAAGAAGTGCGACTTGGTGCTCTACGAGTCTATCGCGGATGCCATCGTCAGCAACGAGGCATGTAGAGGGCGAGCGTCGGAGCTATTCCAAGGCATGGCGTTGGCCTGCGCCGATCTGGAGAGCGCCCGCTTTAGCAGGGCCGAGAACATCTGGGTCTTCCAGCCATGACCGTTACCGTCTTTTCCGGCGGGGCGGGCAGTGGAAAGACATACCAGCTGATGCAGAAGCTTGCAGAGGTCATTGCCGAGACGCCTTTGGAGATCGGAAGTAAGGTTTTAGCGCTGACCTTCATGCACGGCGCTAGGCGACGCTTAGATGATCGACTTGCCCGGGTTCCGGGAATTGAACGTCGTTACGAATGCGCCACACTAGACAGCTTCGCCGCCCGGCTTGTTCGACGCTGGCAGTCGCTGGCTACCCAGGAGCACTACGGTGAGCCGCGTGAATCCGAATACGAAGAGACGTGCCGGGTAGCCGCAGCCCTTCTCAACCACCGCCGCGTCGTGCTCTGGGTGAAGGCCTCATATCCCATCTTGATCATTGACGAGGCTCAGGATCTCTCTGCAAACCGCCTAGATGTCGTCCGTCACCTCGCATCGGAACTGACAACGCTCATTGCTGCCGATGAGTTCCAGTGCCTGGACGGTGACCTTCGACCGAATCCGGCATGGGGCTGGCTCCAAACCCAAGAAGACCACGTAAAGCTGGAGCGGACGATGCGCACAAACGTGGATTCATTGCTCAACGCCGCCGCTGCACTCAGGTCTGGCTTGGATCTCCCCATCGGCCCCCGGTTCTCTGTCAGAGCGACAGCGAACGCTGCACTGGCGTCTACCTTCTTGAGTAACCAGATCGCATGGAAGGTAAGGGAGAAGTCCTTGGCAGTTATATCCCCTGTAGTGAAGGCCTTCGCAGAAGAGACTGTGATGACGTCTGCCACCAAAGCCACCAAGCAGGGCAATGGGCCCTACCGAGTCGATTGGGAACAGGCCGAGGAAAAGGTCGTGGAAGCACTCTTGGCTCGGATAGTGGCTCCCGCTGTTGCTACCCCAGCCGAGGCTTTGGAGGCCGTGAGAGCGACAGGCAATCAAGGTCTCTATGATGAGTTTGCCAACTGGGTGGACCGCTTGATTCGGACCAAGCGTGACGTAGCTATCTCTCGAGAGATGCTCTCAGCCGCCGTTAAACAGATTTGTGCAAGCCGCGTCAGGTTCCAGCGCTCTTCGGACTTCGGTTACAAGGCGATGTCCGTGCACAGGGCAAAAAACAGAGAATTCGACCATGTTGTGGTTCTTTGGCCTGCTGCAACGCCAGGAGACAGTGAACAAAAGCGGCGATTGCTCTACAACGCGGTGACCCGGGCAAAAGTGGAGTGCCTGGTACTCGTTCAGGCGAAGAAGCACATCGATGCGCCGCCCTTCAAGCAATAGCTAAGCGACGCCATACGCCGTCTATCGTTAAGCAGATTCTGACAGTTCGCGCAGCCTCTTCAACGCTTCCTTCTGCTTGGACGCAGGCAGTCGTGAGACCAGCAGGATGACCTCAGCGAGGGTGTCGGACGTGGCGTGGAAGTAGGCCACCGGAAGACCGAGCGCCTTCGCCAGAGCCTCTGAAGTGGCCGGGTCTGGGTCGTGCTGCCCTGTTTCGTAGCGGCTCACCCTCGTCGCTCCCGACACCGAGTCGACCATGCCAATGCGCTCAGCGAGCTGGGCTTGCGTCCAACCCTTCGCGACCCGCGCACTGCGCAGGCGCTTGCCATAGACCGTCGCGGGCGTCTTGGGTTGGGGCATCCGGAATCTTGCACCACAGCTGAACTCCTTCCAAGTCTGACGGTTGGAACCGGAATGCACATCTGCGATTATCGTAAATGCCACCGCGTCGGTGGTCTACAGGGGATTACCCATGCAGCACGCACGACAAGGAGCCGTCGCGCTCCTCGCACTGGCCATCGCCAGCTTCCCCGCCTTGGCCCAAGCACCCTCTGAAACGAAGCCCGGCTTCTTCCGGCAGCTGGGAAAGAGCCTGAAAGACGCGGGCCAGCAAGCACTGGGCGCCAAGCCAGCAACCAGCAGCACGTCCGCCGCTGGCCCGCTCTACACCCCAATCAGCGGTGCGGGCCACATCAACGGGCTGTTCAAGAACGAGAACCACCAGGCCGCCCAGCAGGGCCTGCTGGACTGGCCGCGGGTCGCGCTGACCTACAAGGAATGGGGCGCAAGCTTGCCCTGTTGGACCGTGGAAGCCCGGATCTGGACCGGCGCCACCGCCTCCACCACCGAGACCTTCCGCGCGTGCGCGGACGCCCCGTTGACCATCCGGGACGACTTGGGGGAAGAAGCGGAGCTCAACAGCAACGCCCGAGCCAAGGCCACCACCGACTTGATGGTGGGCTTGAGGGTACGCCCTGGGAAGCCGAACACCGGCGACGACCGAACCACCGGCCCTACCCCACCCAGGGAACCGTTCAACGTGCGCACGACCCGAGAGGGCGTGGCATGGCAGGCCCGGAGAATTGCCCTGAGCACCGCTTGGGTGTCCGGCTTCTTGCGAGCTGATGACCTCTATCCCGGTCCCTCCGGAATCTTGACGCCGTTCCGCGACAGCCGCATGTGGATCGCCGGCTTTGATCCGGCCGGCAACCGCGACAAGTAAGCCCCCACCTCAACCAGGAAGAGACCCTCATGAACACGATCAGGAACATCGCTTTCGCCGTGACCACTGCTTTGGCTTTGACGGCCTGCGGCAGCAAGCCCTCCGACGAGCAGGCCAAGAAGGCCATTACCGCCGAATTTGAGCGCGCGCTCGGCAGCCAAGTTTGGGTAAAGGAGTATCGGGACTTCAGCCTGAGCGGCTGCAAGAAATCGGAAACTATTGACGGAGTGATCTGCGACGTGGGCGGCTCTGTCGTCCTCGACATTGGAGGCGTCGCCCAGGCCCGGCCGTTCGTTCAGCCAGTGCGCTTCTCAAAGGCTTCTGGCGAGTGGACCGCCCACAAGCTCTGACCCGGCGCCATGACGACTACACCCTCATATGCGCACATCGGCTGCGCGACTGTCCTGCTCGGCGGGGCCGGCCTGGTGTTCACGGCTGGCGGTCTTGAGGCCCTGCAGCAGGAGGCCACTCTGGGCTGGCTCGCTATCGCTGGCGGTTTGGCCATCTGGACCGTCTTGGGCTTTCTCTACTGGATCAACGCCCGGGCATACCGGCGTCAGGAAGATGCCAAAGGGCAACCGTACGCCCCACCCTCGCCCCAGCGCGGCGGGTTCTGGAAAGGGTTCTTCGTGACCTGGACCATCGTGGTGGCCATCCACATGGCAGCTTTCCTAGGAATGGGTTTTGCCGACCTGTTGCCGCGTCCTGAGCAAAGCCGAGCAATCTTCAGCCTGCTCGTCCTGGCGTTGGTGCCGGCGCACGTGGTGGTGCCCGGTCTGGTGGCAATTGTCTACAGCATGATGCGCCGGACCTCGTCCAGGTAGGCGCTTCCTGATGTTCCCATCAAGAGGCCCCGCTTCGGCGGGGCCTTTGCGTTGCGTCCGTCCATTAAATCTGGCACAAGGATTTTAGGACGTATATCAGCGAGGAAAGGGAATGGCGGACACTGGAGCGGACGGGGAGCAGACGAAGAAGGAGGCAAGCAACCCGGGCGCGAAGTCGCCTTCGCACATCGCTTCTGCGCTAACAACGATGGCGGGCGGCATCTTGGCCGTAGCTACCCTGATCGGGTTCTTCCTTCATTTGTCCGGTGATGTCGCGCATTCGACCTACTTGACGGAGATGGGTGTTCCTGCGGGCCTCTTCCCCCAGGCCACCGATGCAAAAATCATCCATGGCTACTACGTGGTCATCATCCAAGGCATTCGGCTGATCAGCGACATTCCTTGGGGCATCGTGTTTACCATGATCGGAATGTCCACGCTGTCCATTGTCATCGCCCGTGCGCCCGTCAAGGAGAACACAGCGATGCGAGGGTGGCTTGAGCGGCGATCCTATTGGATCAGACAACCTATCGTTGCGCTCCTGGGATCAGCGGTGTTCCTCTCTGCCGCAGCGAGCGTCGGTTGCTTTGTCCTGCTACTGGCCATCGTGCCGGGCCTTGTAGGGGAGAAGTTTGGCAAAAGCAAAGCCGACGAAACAAAGAAGCTGCTTCTTGCGGAAGCCTCGGCAAAAGGCTCAGAACTCTGGAAGGAATCAGAGCGCCTCGCCGGAGGCCGCGTTGTTGAGGCGAGCGACAGCTGGATCGCAATCTACGACAGCGAGCTAAAGATGGTGCGAATTCTCAAAAACGATGGCGTTGAAATAAGAACTCACCTATCAACTGCAAAGGCGTCTTATCAGGCTAGTCCACCCATGCAATCGCAATAACTCCACCTGCTCAGGAGAACGTTGTGCCCACTGTGTTCTTTTCCTACTCCCACGCCGACGATGGCTTTCGGGAACAGCTCGAGAAGCAGTTGACCATGCACAAGCAAGAAAGCGGGCCGCGAACGGCCCGCTTCCATTCTTTCAAGTAATGACTGATCACCATTTCTTAACCCGGAAGGAAGAAAATAGCTTCCCAAACCTGCTCGGCTGGCCAACTTTGCCTGACTCAGGAGGGTTGCTTTTCACAGTAACCGGATTGAAGTTCCACTGGTGTACAGTTTTGGCCAAAGAGCGTTCATCAGCAGACTGTGGCCTGACCTTTACGACCACGGTCTTTTTTTTCTCGGGCTTCGCGACCGAGACGGGGCCGATAGTTGTGCCGTTGGAATCAAGTTTTATTTCCATAGCTGCGCACCTCTGACGCTATCGATCAGCTTCGAATCCTTATCCACAGCTAACAAAATCTGCTTGACGGAATCGATCACTGAGGTGAACGAACTTTTCAAATCACCCGCCCCGTATATAGCGCAAATTCCATCCAGAGTCAATGACGATGACTCAATCACCAGTACAGGCGGATCCGGCTGTGTGGTATCCCCTGCCAGCACAAGAGGCATGGCTAGGCACCAGAGGCTGTCAGCCAGTGGCCAAACTGAAGTATCTGTGAACAGATCATCATCCGCCTGCTCGCCCAGTCTCTCAGCCTGCCGGACGAACACCTTGTCCTGTCGCAGCACAGTCCTAGCAATAGGACGCCGACGCTCCGCCGCTTCTTCTGGGCCGTATCCCACCTCAAACCTAGGCCAAAGCTTGAGGATTTCGTCACCTCGCCTCGTGGCAATTGCCGCCTTCAGCGTAAAGTCATGCGGCAAGTCCGCCTCAATCAAAGCGCTACGTATTGTGTCTTCAAGTGAGCCTACAAAACGCTGCACTACTAACTCAATAAATGGGGTTGCAACTGCCTTGTAAAGCTCAATAGTCGATTCATTTACAACATTAACCGCCTCATCAACATAGCACTTCTGGCTCTTGTCGAAATCCAATAGATGCAGCCTTGTCTTCGCGGGGACAATCACCAGCCCTGGGATATTCCGAGCATGAATCTCCGGAGGACCGGACACAACGGCATCGATGATCGCCCCTAACCAATGCCCGGATGCAGCACTGGATGAATCCGCAGACCGTAGTGAAATCCCAACCGTCCAACAATCTGGCTGGAACATTCGCTCATCATCAAAAGCCCACAGAGGCAGATTGGAGACAACCCCGCCATCCGCAAACTCATTTATGCTCCCATCCGGCATCCTTATAGGATACGGTTTAAATATTAAAGGAAGACAAATGGAAGCACACACTGCGCTGGCAACTGAAATCCCCGGAGTAGTATCCACAGAGAACAACTGCAACGTCTTCTTTGTCAAATTTGTGGCGACAATCCGGAGGGGCTTACCACCAGCATTTTTAAGCTCTTCGAACGTAATATCCTTCCCACCGGAAATACCGTCCTTTATTGGTGAATTTGCCAACACCTCATCAATGACATCACGAACTTGATCAAGGGGAGCAAGCCCCTCTCTCAGCAACTTGCACAACTTAAAAAATGAAACCAACCCAGCAACTAAGAGCACAACAATCACACTGAATACAACCAGAAATCCAGTAGCCCTCAATGAAAGCGCGAATAGTGTAGGGGCCGCAAATAAGGCAAAGACCAATCCAGCCAGCAAGTCCACCGCCATAAACTTAAGAATGGCGGTATTTTCTGCAATCCACCTAGCCTTCTTTATCCTAGCCCATCCACGCTCCGTGAAGAGCCCGGTAAGTGAGCCAGAAGAAAATCCTTCCAGCCCTTTCAAGACGTGATGATCACTCTTTCCGCTCAAATCTAGGATCTGATCAGATTCATAGCCCGCAGACACTAATGCGGCCATAATTGATCCGGCCGAGGTACCAGCCACTCCTACTATTTCAGGTCTCGTTGCTGGCTTTGATAGATCTTTCGGCGGAAATTCTGCTAGCTCTAGTGCTTTCAAGGCACCAACGTGGACTGCCCCGCGGGCGCCTCCGCCTTGGAACACAACGTAAACCTTTCTCGCCTCCACGGCCTTCCTCTCGGTACTCATAACGCAGCTCGCTCCATCTAAATACACCCACCTCACCGCGCCGGTGACAATATCTCGCTTTACATCCCAAAGATTGAGCTATGACTTTACATTTTGCGCCCGGCAAGTACTCTTTAATTTGCGATATCCAATGCCAGCAAGGGGAGCCCGCTCTACTCGCCAGCCCAACTGACAGAGCGATTGAGCGTCTGTAACTGAGAGATACAAGATAGGACACACATCCGGCCTCAACACTGAAGCAAAACAATGAATTGACCGTGAGCCGCTCGACCGTTATCTCTTCTCCGCTAGGGTTTCAGTGACCTTGAATGGCACAAGTGGAAATGCGGGTGACTATGTATCAGCACACCGCGTCAGAGCGACTCTTGGCATGCAAAAATTTGGCGAAATCGTCGTCCCCAACGTCCTTAGCCTCCTCTTCTGGATCCCCCTCTTCCACGCTTGCTCCCGCCACAAGCAGTGCCTCGGCGACCTGACACTTAACCTCGAAATCGAGCTCCAAGTCACGGGCCAGCCAGACCAAGGGAGGCTGATCCTCATCGTCGTCTGTGTAGGAATACGCGTCCGGGCCCAGCCCGGTAGCCAAAAGCGCCCTCACAAGCTCCACATCCCCCATCACGCAAGCGTTGTGCAGTTGGGGATACATCAGTGACCGCCCGCGCTCTTGGAGGCCTTCTGGCAGCGCCTTCACCGCGTCCAGCATCTCATCGAAGCGCGTACGAAAGGCCTCACTGCCCCCGTAGAGGTCGTCGAAGCCCATGGCGGCTGCAATGTCTGCGTGCATATCGGTTTCCCTATTTGGAAGAACTAAACGTGCCGTCCAACCCTGCGCGCTGAGGCCAGCCTCGTGGCCAACTGCTGGCTGCGCGCACGGCATACCCAGAGAAGTGATTTGGATCGGTGAGCAGTAGCGCCGGGCAAGATGCAAGTCACAACCTCGCCTGATGCCCTCATCCCGCAACAGACCTCACTCCTCACCCAAGTCCCCCCTGCCCAACCGAAGTCCCCAGTGGAGCACCGGGTGGCAAGCCTCGGCCAGCGCCCGCGGCGCGAACTCCGTCTCATAAGCGTGGGCATGTTCTTGCCGGTCGGACAGCTCGTGGCCCGTGTACTCCTCCCGGAGCTCACGGTGGACGCCCTTCGCTTTGAGCGCGCCGATCACGGTGTCACGGAAGCTGTGGTGCCCCACCCTGCCGCCGCCGCGCGCCTTGATGCCCAGCTTGACCAGGTAGCGAGAGAAGGCGTGCTGAGCTCTGCCGGCAGGCCCATTCTTGGCGTCAAACGTCAGCTCCGGAAAGAGCTTGGTCTCGCCAGCCGCCTTCAGCCTACGCACCCGCTCCCACAAGCCCAACGCGATGAGGTCGGGATGCACCGGCGTCTTTCGGTCACTGGCGTCGGTCTTGAGGCTCTTGTGTTCGCCCAACCAGGTGAAGTGGAAGATCGGGACGCCCTCCTCCTCCCGGCAGTCCTCAAGCTCCAAGCGGGCCACTTCGTTGGAACGCGCACCCGTGTAGAGAAGGATGAGCGGGATCCACTTAGCCGCATCTCCCTTCAGTTGCCGGAAGTTCTCGGGGTCAAAGACACGCTGCACCTGGTCTGGAGAGAATGCCTGCGAGCCGTGCGTTTTGGCCCGCTGCTTCTTGACCTGCTTTGACACCCGAGCGTGACCCTCCGCAGGGTTATCCCCGACGGGATAGAGGCCCGAGGTTTGAGCCCAGTCCAGGAAGGTCACGCAAACCGAGAAGCGGTTGGCGATGTAGGTGATCACCCGCCCCAAGGACTGCTCATGCAAGAACCAATCGGCGAAGTCCAAGCGCGTCAGCTCCTGCAACAGCACCGGTCGGCCATTCTTGCGCTGTCCTGCCAAGAAGAGCTCCAGGTCAACCAGCGCTTTCCGCTTCTGAACGATGGTCTTGCCAACGTTCTTACCTTGTATGCCCAACAGATATTTCTCGCGCGCATCCGCAAGGGTGATACCCACCGGCACGGGTGGCCGCTCATTGTCCACCGGTCGAGAGGGAAGAGGCGCCGAGGGCGGCACAACGCCTTCGACGGCGGCGGCCAAAGGGTCGAGCGCCAAGAGATCGCGAACGGTCTCCTGAAACAACACACGATCACGATCGTCGTTGATCTCGACACGACCCAGCTCCACACCACCCGGCAGCTTGACCCCTTGAAGGGTCAACTCGCGGATAGGCTTTCCCTTGAGCATCTTCAAGAGCTCATCCAGCTCCGGTCCCATACCGTCATTCCTGAGGGCAGCGAAGATCTGAGCATAGCCTGCCTGCATCACCAGCGCACAAGCGGTGGCGACACGCGCACAGGTCGTCGCGGTGGCGCGTTTGATGACTTTGCAGCCCAGCAGGGATTGAAGATCGCTCGGCACCTTCAGCCGAACGTAGAAGCGGCCAGTCGTGCCGCGGACCAAGTAGTGCGCTACTCGCATGACAGAGTGTCCAAGCGAGTGTCCAAGGCCGAAAAAAGAAAAACGCCCGCAAATCACTGATCTGCGGGCGTTTCCTATCAACTGGCGGAGTGAGAGGGATTCGAACCCTCGATAGAGCTTTTGACCCTATACTCCCTTAGCAGGGGAGCCCCTTCAGCCGCTCGGGCATCACTCCGGGGTTTTCTCCGCGTCTGGTGCGTTGCACCTCAGCGGGGCGTGAATCATAACGTTAATCGAGTGCGAAGGTAAAGCGTTATTCGGCAGAATTTTCGCTACCGGTGCCACCGGCTTCGTCACCGCGCTGGATGCGCTGATAGATCTCTTCGCGATGCACAGCGACGTCCTTCGGCGCGGTGATGCCGATACGCACCTGGTTGCCCTTGACGCCAAGCACGGTGACGCTCACCGAGTCACCGATCATCAGGGTTTCGCCGACGCGGCGAGTCAGGATCAACATTTTTGTAAGTCTCCATGGAACCGTGTGGAAGGGTATCCCCCACCGGCTTGACGCTCCGTCAAGAAGCGCTACCACGACAAAGGGAAAAGATTTCGCAATGGTACCGTCAGCCGTCCCGCTCCTACAAGGAGGGGGACGGCGGGGATCATCACAGGCGGGGGCTGACCCATTCGACAACTGCAGCCAGCGCAGTGGCAAGGGCGGGCCCGTCCTCACCACCACCCTGGGCGAGGTCCGGGCGTCCGCCGCCCTTGCCCCCGATCTGACCGGCGATATGGGACAACAGTTCCCCGGCCTTGACCTTGCCCGTTGCGCTGCCGTTCACGCCTGCGACCAGGGCGGCTTTGCCGTCCTGGGCACCGGCCAGCACGATCACCGCGTCGCCCAGCTGCTGCTTCAGGCGATCCATGGCGTCGCGCAGGGCCTTGGCGTCGAAGCCCTCCAGGCGGGCAGCCAGCACCTTCACCCCGGCGACCTCGACAGCCTGGCCGGACAGATCGGCGGTGGCGCCGGCGGCAACCTTGGCCTTCACGGCCTCCAGTTCGCGCTCCAGCTGCTTCTGGCGCAGGCCGAGGGCGCGGATCTTCTCGACCACGTCGCCGGCGCTGCCACCGAGCAGCTCGGCGGCCTCGGCCAGGCGGGCCTCTTCGGCATCCACGTAGTCCAGGGCACCCTGGCCGGTCACCGCCTCGATGCGGCGCACGCCCGCGGAGACACCGCCTTCGGAGGTGATCTTGAACAGACCGATGTCGCCGGTGCGGTTGACGTGGGTGCCACCGCACAGCTCGGTGGAGTAGTCACCCATCTTCAGCACGCGGACGTGCTCACCGTACTTCTCGCCAAACAGGGCCATCGCACCGAAGTCCAGCGCTTCCTGCATGGCCATGGTGTGCACTTCGGCGGCGTTGTTGGCGCGCACCTGCTGATTGACCTTGCGCTCGATCACCGCCAGTTCTTCCGCGCTGATCGGCTGGAAGTGCGAGAAGTCGAAGCGCAGGCGATCCGGGGCGACCAGCGAGCCCTTCTGCTGCACGTGGGTACCCAGCACTTCGCGCAGCGCGGCGTGCAGCAGGTGGGTGGCCGAGTGGTTGAGGATGGTGGCGCCACGGCGCTCGCCATCGACCTGGCCGGACAGCACATCGCCGACCTTCAGGCCGCCTTCGGACAGGGTGCCGACGTGGCCATGGAACTGGCCGGCGAACTTCTGGGTGTCCTCCACCGCCAGGCGCACGCCGTTGCCGGTCAGCACGCCCGTGTCGCCGACCTGGCCGCCGGATTCGGCGTAGAACGGGGTCTGGTTGGTGATGACGATGACCGAATCACCCGCATCGGCCGACTGCACTGGACGACCGTCCTTGAGCAGGGCCAGCACGGTCAGGCCATCGGCCTGCAGGCGGTCGTAGCCGAGGAAGCGGGTCGGGCTGAGGGTGGCCACCAGCTCGGCCGGCAAGGTCACGCCGCCGCCGAACTTGCCGGCCGCACGCGCAGTTTCGCGCTGCTGCTCCATCGCCGCGTCGAAGCCGGCGATGTCGACGGTCAGGTCACGCTCGCGGGCGATGTCCTGGGTCAGGTCGAGCGGGAAGCCATAGGTGTCGTACAGGCGGAAGGCATCGACGCCCGGGATCACGCCCTTGCTGGCCTTGCCCGCGACGTCCTCGAAGATCTTCATGCCGGCATCGAGGGTTTCAGCGAAACGCTCCTCCTCGGCCTGCAGCGCGCGGGTGACCGTGTCCACTGCCGCCGGCAGTTCCGGGTAGGCCTCGCCCATCTGCTCGACCAGGGTCGGCACCAGCTTGCTGAAGAACGGCTGGCGCACACCCAGCATCCAGCCATGACGCAATGCGCGGCGGATGATACGGCGCAGCACGTAGCCACGCCCTTCGTTGGACGGCAGCACGCCGTCGACGATCAGGAACGAGCAGGCACGGATGTGGTCGGCGATCACGCGCAGCGACTTGTTTTCCAGGTCGGCGGTGCCGGTCAGTTCCGAGGCCTTGCGGATCAGCGCCTGGAACAGGTCGATCTCGTAGTTGGTGTGCACGTGCTGCAGGATCGCCGCCAGGCGCTCCAGGCCCATGCCGGTATCCACGCACGGCGCCGGCAGCGGCACCAGGGTGCCGTCGGGCTGGCGGTCGAACTGCATGAACACCAGATTCCAGATTTCGATGAAGCGGTCGCCGTCTTCATCCGGAGAACCCGGGGGGCCACCGGCGATGTGGTCGCCGTGGTCGTAGAAGATCTCGGTGCACGGGCCACAGGGGCCGGTATCGGCCATCTGCCAGAAGTTGTCCGAGGCGAACGGCGCCCCCTTGTTGTCGCCGATGCGCACGATGCGCGCTTCCGGAATGCCGACCATGTCGCGCCACAGCGCGTAGGCTTCGTCATCGGTCTGGTAGACGGTGACCAGCAGGCGTTCGGCCGGCAGCTTCCAGACCTGGGTCAGCAGCTCCCAGGCCCAGGCGATCGCGTCCTTCTTGAAGTAGTCGCCGAACGACCAGTTGCCCAGCATTTCGAAGAACGTGTGGTGGCGCGCGGTGTAACCGACCTGGTCGAGGTCGTTGTGCTTGCCGCCCGCGCGCAGGCAGCGCTGCACGTCGGCCGCACGCACGTAGCTGCGCTTCTCCGCGCCAAGGAACACGTCCTTGAACTGCACCATGCCGGAGTTGGTGAACAGCAGGGTCGGATCGTTGCCCGGCACCAGCGGCGCCGACGGCACGATGGTGTGGCCTTTGCCCTTGAAGAATTCAAGGAAGTCGCTGCGGATCTGGGAAGTCGTGAATTTGGCGGATGCGTTCATTGGGGGCTGGCAGTCTGCGGGCCGGCGGACCCGGACCACCGGCCACGTTGGCCAGGGTCGCAAGGGACCGCCGAAAACCTAAAGGGTATCAGGCCCGGCGCCGCCAGTCTCAGTCATCCGGATCGTAGCGGGTCGCACGGCGGATGCTGTCGCCGTCGAAGCCCCGCCGGGCCAGCAGGTCCGCAGCCTTGCGCCGCTGCGTCAGGTCCTGCGGGCCGGCCTCGCCGAAGCGGCGGCGGACGAGGTCGCGGGCGTTTTCCTGCCAGTCGCCTTCATAGCTGTCCATCGCTGCGGCAATCGCGGCGCTGTCCAGGCCATGGGTACCCAGCTCGGCACGCACGTGGATCGGACCATAGCCGGTGTTGGCGCGCATCCGCACCAGGTTCTCGGCAAAGCGGGTGTCGTCCTGCCAGCCGGCCTCGGTCAGCTTGGCAACAGCGGCCTGTGCCGCGTCATCCTCGATGCCACGGGCAGTCAGCTTGCGGGTCAGTTCCTTGCGCGAGTGTTCACGACGAACCAGCAGGCCCAGCGCCCGTTGCACGGGGGTCTGCTCGCGTGGCCGGCGCTTGCGGCCAGGGGGAGTGTCTTCGGCGTCGGACATCGGTACTCCAGGGGTGGCGCCCTCCATGGCGCCCTGCCCATCCGTGGGCGATTCGAACCTGCGAGGCAGGGCGACGTCACTGACGGCGCCGCCCTGCCCCACAGCAAGCCTTATTCGTCGTCGCCGTCGTCGTCGCCTTCCTCGCGGACGGCTTCAGTCGGCTGGAACTTCTCCCGCAGCTCGGCTTCGAGCTTGGCGGCGACGGTCGGGTTGTCACGCAGGTAACCGCGGGCATTGTCCTTGCCCTGGCCGATGCGCTCCTCACCGTAGCTGTACCAGGCACCGGCCTTCTCGACCAGCTTGGCCTCCACGCCCATGTCGATCAGTTCGCCTTCGCGGCTGATGCCCTCGCCGTACAGGATCTCGGTGATGACCTGCTTGAACGGCGGTGCCAGCTTGTTCTTGACGACCTTGATCTTGGTCTGGTTGCCGATGATCTCGTCGCCCTTCTTGATCGCACCGATACGGCGGATGTCCAGGCGGACCGAGGCGTAGAACTTCAGTGCGTTGCCGCCGGTGGTGGTTTCCGGGCTCTGGCCCGGCATCATCACGCCGATCTTCATGCGCAGCTGGTTGATGAAGATCACCAGCGTATTGGAGCGCTTGATGTTGCCGGTCAGCTTGCGCAGCGCCTGGCTCATCAGGCGGGCCTGCAGGCCCGGCAGCTGGTCGCCCATCTCGCCTTCGATTTCGGCCTTCGGGGTCAGCGCGGCAACCGAGTCGATCACCAGGATGTCGACCGAGCCCGAACGGACCAGCATGTCGGCGATTTCCAGCGCCTGCTCGCCGGTATCCGGCTGCGACAGCAGCAGGTCATCCACATTCACGCCCAGCTTGCCGGCGTAGATCGGGTCCAGTGCATGCTCGGCGTCGATGAAGGCCGCAGTGCCGCCCAGCTTCTGGCATTCAGCGATGGCCTGCAGGGTCAGGGTGGTCTTGCCCGAGGATTCCGGCCCGTAGATCTCAACGACACGGCCCTTCGGCAGGCCGCCGATGCCCAGTGCGATGTCGAGCATCAGCGAGCCGGTCGGGATGGCTTCAACGGGCTCGACCACGCGGTCGCCCATGCGCATCACCGAGCCCTTGCCGAACTGCTTCTCGATCTGGCCCAGAGCTGCAGCGAGGGCGCGCTTCTTGTTCTCGTCCATCGGTTGGGTCCTTGCAGAGGTGATGTCGTTGGAGGTGCTGTCTTTGGGGGTCTTCTTTGCCATGGGCTCACTTTAAGTCGGACGTATCGCACAGGCTGAGATTCTGCCCGGCGCTCTGAAAAGAATTATCGGACATCCGTACCAACCTCAGTGGAACCAGAGAATCGCCACAAAAGACCGCGGGGAAATGCACTGTGGAACGGGTCAACGGTTGGGTCGCAGCAGGCCGCAATAGAGGCCTTCGATGGCGAAGTCCTGATCCGGCAGCACCTCGATCGGCTTGTAATCGGGATTGCGCGGCAGCAGACGGATGCGGTCCTTGGCGATTTTCAGCAGCTTGACGGTGATTTCTTCATCGATACGGGCCACCACGATCTGCCCCGAATGGGCATCCCGGGTGCGGTGCACACCGATCAGGTCACCGTCGAAGATGCCCTCGTCGATCATTGAATCGCCCTGCACCTTCAGCAGGTAATCCGGCGCTGGCGAGAAGAACACCCGGTCCAGCACCACGAAATCATCCGAGCCGATATCGGCACCGATCGGCAGGCCGGCCGCGACCCGGCCCAGCACCGGCAGCCGCAGCACGCTGTCAGGCAGCGCCGGCTCGGCCAGCTTTTCCACCGGCGGTGCCTGCACCAGGCGGATGCCGCGGGCCTGGCCCGGAATGCGACGGATCGCGCCGGCCTGCTCCAGGGCTTCCAGGTGGTACTGGGCCGCGCGCACGCCCTTGAAGCCGAACGCACGTGCGATTTCAGTCTGCGACGGCGGTGCGCCTTCGCTCTCGATACGCTCGGCGATCAACTGCAGGATCGCCTGCTGGGTGTCGGTCAGGTCCATGGTTAGTAGTATTACTACTAACATCCGGATCTGCAAGTGCCGGGTGCGACACGGCAGCATCTGTAGCGCTGGGCCATGTTCGGCGATCGGGGATACGCGCGGCTGGCAAAGACGAAAGCGAAAGCAGCCGACCAGCGGTCGGCTACAGGAATCGCGCAGCGATTCCGCGGTTCCCGGCGGGAACCGCTGCGGTAAACACACTCACGTGTGTTTACCGCTTCTCCATATCGAGAACAGGATCCAGACGCCGCAGAAGCCGGCGCCGATGAAGCCGCACACGCCCAGCGCCAACAGCCAGCGGCTGGAGACGCCGCCGACGCTGTGCATCACGATCGACGAACCGATGATCAGGGCGGCGGTCACGATACCCATCACCAGCCGGTTCGCCGCGCGGTTCACCTGTTCGCCGAAGCCCTGCAGCGCCGTGGTTTCAACTTTCAGCTGGAGGCGACCACGGCGCGCGGCCTGCACCAGCTTGCGCAGGTCGCGCGGCAGTTCGCCGGCGAAATCGACCAGCCCCAGCAAGCTGCGCCGGCCGCGCTTGAGCAGCGCCTTGGGCGCATAGCGCTGCAGCACCACCCGCTCCAGGAACGGGCGCGCGGCGCTGGCCATGTCGAAATCCGGGTCCAGCTGCCGGCCCATGCCTTCCAGGGTGAGGAACGCCTTGATCATCAGCGCCAGGTCGGCCGGCAGGGTCAGGCTGTAGCTGCGCAGCAGCTGGGTGATGTCGCCCAGCATCAGCCCGATGCGCAGGTCCTTCAACGGCACACCGCGGTACTGGTCAACGAACTGGCTGATGTCGTGCTGCAGCCGGTTCTCGTCCACTTCCACGCCACCGGCCCAGTCCAGCAGCACGTCGGCCACCCCCTGCGGGTCCTGCTCGACCAGCCCGTGCAGCAGCTGTGCAACCTGGAACCGACGCACCTCGGACAGCGCGCCGACCATGCCGAAATCGATCACGCCAATGCGCCCGTCGCGCAGGTAGATGATGTTGCCGGGGTGCGGGTCGGCGTGGAAGCTGCCGTCCTCCAGCACCATCTTCAACACGATGTCAGCGCCGCGCCGGGCCAGTTCGCGGCGATCCAGCCCCGCTGCATCGACGCCGGCTAGATCGCGCCCGGGGATGCCGTCAACGAAGTCCTGCACGTTCAGGCTCTCGCAGGTCCACTGCCAGTGCACGCTGGGAATCAGGATGTCGTCGCGGCCCTTGAAATTGCGTGCGATGCGCTCGGCGTTGCGGCATTCGGCGGCGAAATCCAGCTCGCGGCGCAGTGACACGGTGAACTGCTGCACCACCTCGGCCGGACGATAGCGGCGCAGGTCCGGCAGGCGCGCTTCGACGATCTCGGCCAGCCGCGCCAGCAAGCGCAGGTCGGCCTCGACCACATCGCGGATACCGGGGCGCCGCACCTTCAGCACTACCTCGCGACCATCATGCAGGCGTGCGCGATGGGCCTGCGCCAGCGAGGCGGCGGCCATCGGGGTTTCATCAAGGAAGGCGAATACCTCCGCTGGCGACGCGCCAAGGTCGGCTTCAAGCTGCTCGCGGATGTCCGCGTATGGCAGCGCCGGCACTGCGTTCTGCAGTTCGGACAGTTCGGCGATCCATTCCGGCGGCAGCAGGTCGACGCGGGTCGCCAGTACCTGGCCGAGCTTGACGAAGGTCGGCCCGAGATCCTGCATCGCGCTGCGTACACGCACCGGTGCGGTCATCCGCAACAGTTCCTGGCGATCTTCGTTCCAGTGCAGCAGGCGCCCTGCCCGTTCCAGCGTGGTGGCCAGGCCGATGCGCCGCACCACGTCACCGAAGCCGTAGCGGATCAGGACGACGGCGATTTCCTGCAGTCGGCCCAGGTCACGGACCGTGCCCAGCGTTTCCCACATCATGCGTGCTCCGGACGATTACCGGAGCAGCATGTCACAGCTGGGCGTCGATGCCGCGCAATGCCGCCGCCACGGTTTGCCGGCGGATGGCTTCGCGGTCGCCGTCGAACTGGAAGAGTTCGGCACGGGCGTAGCCGCCGCGGCGCTTCCAACCGATCCAGACACTGCCGACCGGCTTGTCCGGGCTGCCACCGCCTGGGCCGGCGATCCCGGTCACGGCTACGGCAATCCCGGCACCGGAATTGACCAGTGCGCCGGACACCATCTCCAGCACGGTTTCGCGGCTGACCGCACCGAACTGCTCCAGGGTCTGCGCGCGCACGCCCAGCAGGCGCTGCTTGGCTTCGTAGCTGTAGACCACCATCCCGCAGTCGAAGAACGCCGAGGACCCGGCGATGTCGGTCATGCATTTGGCGATCCAGCCGCCGCTGCAGCTTTCAGCGGTCACCAGCTGCAGCGAGGCCTGCTGCAGGCGCTGCCCCAGCGCGGCGGACTGGGCATTGAGATCGGCGTCGGTGGGAATGGACATCGGCATGACGGTGGGGTGAAGAACCTGCACGTTGTACCGCAGATGACAGGTTGATGTCGCGGGCCCGCGGCACGGTTGCGCTGCCGGCCAGCGGCCGGCACCACCTGGCCTTGGTCGCTAGCTCACCACTCCGGCAGCTTTTCCGGCAGCAGGGCGCGGATCGGCGCGCCGTCGGCACTGGCGGCCAGCTTTTCGGCTTCGGCGATCGGCAGATCCACCTGCAGCAACCAGCCCTCTTCATCGGCCTGCTCGCTGCGGATCACTTCCAGCTGGTGCAGGCGCGCGCGCAGGCGGCCGGCATCGGGCGGCAGGCGCAGTTCACCGGTCACGTGCTGCAGGCCCAGGCGCTTGCCCAGCACCGCCTGCAACAGTTCCAGGCCCTGCCCGTCGCGTGCGGAAATCCACACCCGTTCACGACGCGATTCGTCCGGGATGCCGTCCTGGCCGTCATGGCGGACGTCGGCACCGTCGATGCGATCGATCTTGTTGAACACCAGCAACTGCGGCAGATCGCCGGCACCCACCGCCGTCAGCACTTCGTCGACCTGGGCGATGCGCTCCTCGCGATGCGGATCGGCGGCATCCACTACGTGCAGCAGGAAATCAGCCTCGCGTGCTTCGGACAGGGTCGAGCGGAACGCGGCGACCAGATCATGCGGCAGGTCGCGGACGAAACCGACGGTGTCGGCCAGCACCACGTTGCCGCCGGGGACCGCAATGCGGCGCACGGTCGGGTCCAGCGTGGCAAACAGCTGGTCGGCGGCGTAGGCCTCGGCACCGGTCATGGCATTGAACAGGGTCGACTTGCCGGCGTTGGTGTAGCCCACCAGGGCCACGCGCGGCAGTTCGCTGCGCACGCGCGCACGGCGCATCTGGGTGCGCTGCACTTCGACCTTTTCCAGGCGCTTCTGCAGCTGTTCGACCCGCTTCTGCAACAGGCGGCGGTCGGTTTCCAGCTGGGTTTCACCCGGGCCACGCAGGCCGATCGAGCCGCCGCGCTGGCGCTCAAGGTGGGTCCAGCCGCGCACCAGCCGCGTGGCCAGGTGGCGCAGCTGCGCCAGCTCGACCTGCAGCTTGCCTTCGTGGCTGTGCGCACGCTGGGCAAAGATGTCCAGGATCAGGCCGGTACGGTCGATCACCCGGCGCTCCAGGAACCGTTCCAGGTTGCGCTCCTGGCCGGGGCTCAACGCATGGTTGACCAGGATCAGGTCGGCGCCGCTGGCATCGGCCGCCGCCTTGATCTCGTCCAGCTTGCCGCTGCCGATCAAGGTCGACGGGTTGGGACGGTCAAGGCGCGCGGTGATCGTCGCGGCGATGCTGGCCCCAGCCGAGCGGGCCAGATCACCGAACTCTTCCAGCACATCGTCTTCCAGCTTGCCGAAATGCGGCTGGATCAACAGGGCGTGTTCGCCCTTTTTCGAGCGGTCAAACATTCACCGCTCCGGTATTACTCGTCTGCTTCATCACCTGCCTGACCACCTTCACCCGATTGCACGTAACCACCGCCCGGACCGACCTTCACGTTGCGTGCCGGGACGACCGTGGAAATGGCGTGCTTGTAGACCATCTGGCTGACCGTGTTGCGCAGCAGGACCACGAACTGGTCAAACGACTCGATCGTGCCCTGCAGCTTGATGCCGTTCACCAGGTACACCGAAACCGGCACGCGTTCGCGCCGCAGTGCATTCAAGAAAGGATCCTGCAGCGATTGCCCCTTGGACATTGCACACTCCTGATTATTGTTCTTATTGGGTTGCCGACGGTTGCCACGACCCCGAGCCGACCGCCGACCGATGATGTTACACGGGTGACGGGGCTTCAGCGTGCGACGAAGGTCGACACCGCGCCAGCCAGGCGCTCCCCATCGATATGGGGGTCGAACCAGCGTGCATCAAGCTCGCCGCGCAACCAGGTCAGCTGGCGCTTGGCCAGCTGCCGGGTGGCGAAGATCGCCTTGTCACGGAAGCGGGCGGCGTCACCCTCCCCGTCCAGGTACTCCCACGCCTGGCGGTAGCCGACCGCACGCACCGCGGGCAGGTCCAATGGCGCCTTCACCGCGGCCATTTCCGGCATCGCCCGCAACGCCCGCACCTCGTCGAGGAAGCCCTGTGCCAGCATGAGATCGAAGCGGGCCTCGATGCGCTGGTGCAGCACGGCGCGGTCGCGCGGGGCCAGGATCAGCTTGAGGGTACGTACCGGCAGCGGCGCCACGCCCGGCCGGCGCTGCCATTCACTGATCGGGGTGCCGGTGAGGCGGTAGACCTCCAGCGCCCGCTGGATGCGCTGCGGGTCGGTGGCATGGATGCGCGCAGCGGCGGCCCGATCGACCAGGGCCAGTTCCGCATGCAGGGCTGCCCATCCCCGCTCGGCGGCTTCGGCAGCCAGCGCAGCGCGCAGTGCCGGGTCCGCCTCTGGCATCGGCGACAGGCCCTGCAGCAGCGCCCGGAAGTACAGCCCCGTGCCGCCGGCCAGGATCGGCGTTTTGCCACGCGCGACAATGTCGGCTACGACGCGGCCGGCATCGGCGGCAAACTCGGCCGCTGAATAGGTCTGCCAGGGTTCGCGCAGGTCCAGCAGGTGGTGCGGTGCCCGTGCGCGTTCGGCGGCATCGGGCTTGGCCGAACCGATATCCAGATGGCGGTAGACCAGCGCCGAATCGACACTGACGATCTCGCCATCCAGCTGCCGGGCCAGCGCAATCGCGGTAGCGGTCTTGCCACTGGCCGTCGGCCCCATCACGGCGATCGCCAGTGGCCGCCGGTCGATGCCCATCAGTCTTCGTCCGGCCAGCGGATCGACGGCGCGGCGTCGGTACGCGGCGTCGGCACGGCTTCCACGGCCTGCCAGATCTTCAGTGCATCGACAGTGGCCGCCACGTCGTGCACGCGCACGATGCGCGCGCCGCGCTGGACCGCGATCAGGTGCGCAGCCACCGAAGCGGCCACCCGTTCCGACGGCATATCGCGGCCGGTCAGTTCACCGAGACTGCGCTTGCGCGACAGGCCCGCCAGCATCGGCACGCCCAGCTCCAGAAAGCGCTCCGAGCGCGCCAGCAGGGTCATGTTATGCGCGGTGGTCTTGCCAAAACCGAAGCCGAGATCGACCAGCAGGTGCTTCTTGGCGATGCCGGCCATTTCCGCCGCGAACAGGCGCTGCACGAGGAACCCGTGCACCTCGGCGACCACGTCGTCATAGTGCGGATCGGCCTGCATATGGCCCGGCTCGCCCTGCATATGCATCAGTACCACCGGCACGCCCGCCTCGGCAGCAGCATCGAGTGCGCCGTCCTGGCGCAGGCCGAAGATGTCGTTGATCATGCCGGCACCGGCGGACACCGCCGCGCGCATCACCTCCGGCTTGAAGGTGTCGATGCTGATCGGCACCGTGGTGCAGGCGGACAGCTGCTCGATTACCGGAATCACGCGCCGCAGCTCTTCCTCGACCGACACCGGTGCAGCGCCCGGACGGGTGGATTCGCCGCCGATATCGAGCAGGTCGGCGCCTTCCTCGACCAGCTTCAGGCCATGCGCAACCGCGGCCTCGGTGCTGTCGTGCGCACCGCCATCGGAGAACGAGTCCGGGGTGACGTTGACGATGCCCATGACCCGGGCACGGTCCAGGCGCAGGATGCGGCCGGCGCAATCGAGCTGGGGCGAGGTATCGAACATGGGCAATCCTGCAGGGACAACGGCGGGTAGTTTAGTTCGGCAGGGCGGCGCCCTGCACCCGTGGTAGTGCCGGCCGCTGGCCGGCAACCTCAACAGCAACAGCAACTGCGGCATTCCGTGGGATGGCGGGGTGGGTCCGGTTGCGGGAGACGCCGTGAACCCGTCCTTGGGGGCTTGGCCGCGGCATCCATGCCGCGGACACTCCCGCAACCGGACCCACCCCGCCATCCCACGGAATGC